>NZ_LDPO01000020.1 GCF_001021505.1 Mycolicibacter heraklionensis | reverse complement strand
CAATCCACTACCCTGAACCACGACGTCCTCCTCGCTGTTTTGGGACACCAAGCCCGTCAACGACAGCAGGAGGACGTCTTCTACATCCAGACTTTCAACGACACGCGCCATAGCTCTCTTACTACGCTCCCTCGCGGTAGAGGGGACAGCCACAAATGGCACGGTCGCCGGGCCCGATATAGGGACCCGGCGACCGTGTGGAGGGGGTACCGGCTAGCCGGGGTTGCCCGGGCTGCCGTCGGAACCATTGGGTCCGACGGGGTCTCCGGCACCACCGGCGCCACCGGCTCCGGCGGCACCGCCGGCACCGCCTGCGCCCGCCGAACCCGCAGCGCCGTTACCGGCTCCGCCCTGCCCGGCAGTGCCCGCCGCGCCACCGGCCGCGCCGTTGCCGCCGTCACCGCCATTGCCGCCGGCCAGGCCGGCGCCGGTGTCGGGGTTGACGCCGCCGGCGCCGCCACCGCCACCGCCACCGCCCTTGCCGCCCGCGCCGCCGTTGCCGGCGTTGCCGCCGACACCGTTCTCCGAGTTGCCGCCGTTGCCGCCCTTGCCACCGACCGCGGCATTAGTGCCGTTGCCGCCGTTGCCGCCGGCCGTCTTGCCGGGGGCGCCGGTGAGCGGGTTGTTGCCGGTCGAACCTTCGGCGCCGTTCACACCGTTGGCGCCCTTGCCGCCATCGCCGCCATTGCCGCCGTTGACGTTGCCGGCGCCGTTGCCACCGTTACCGCCGGTACCGGCCGCGCCGGCGGTGCCGTCGGTGCCGGCGCCCGCGTAGCCGCCGTTACCGCCATTGCCAGCGTGGCTGGGCCCGATGCCGAGGGTGTTGGTCGGGGTGGTTACGCCACCGCTGTTGCCGCCGTTACCGCCGTTACCGCCGTCGCTGCCGACGTTGCCCATGTTGCCGTTGCCGCCGGCGCCACCGTTGCCGCCCGAGGCAGTGCCGTTGCCGCCGTCGCCACCGGAGCCACCAGCACCACCCGGAGCGCCGTTGCCGGCGGCGCCGCTACCCCCGGTGCCACCGTTGCCGCCGACGCTGACCACACCGGGGCCGGTCGCGCCGTCGGCACCGTTACCGCCTTGGCCGCCCTGGCCACCGCTACCGGTGCCACCGGTGAGCATATTGGTGGTGGTCTGGCCACCACCACCGCCTGAGCCGCCGTTGCCGCCGATGCTCCAGATGGTGCCGTCGGCGTCCTTCCAGCCGGTGGCGACCCCGCCGTCGGCGCCGTTGCCGCCTGCCCCGCCGTTGACGCCGCCGGCGCCGTTGCCGCCGCCGCCGCCGTCGCCGCCCTTGTAGGTGCCGGTTCCGCCTGCCCCGCCGTCGGTGCTGGCACCGGTGGTGTAGCCGTTGCCACCGCCACCGCCGTAGCCGCCGCGGCCGCCGATGGTCTTGATGGTGTTGTCGGTGGTGGCGCCGTTACCGCCGGCGCCGGCCTGGCCGGCGTCTCCGCCGCGCCCGCCTTCCAGGCCACCGCCGTAGCCGCCCTGGCCTCCGGACCCGCCGTTGCCGGCGGTGCCGGTGACTCCGACCGCGCCGGTGGCGTTTCCGCCGACACCGCCGTTGCCGCCGTGACCGCCGATACCGGTGGCTGCGTCAGTGGTGGCGGCGTTGCCCAGGCCGTATCCGCCGCTTCCGCCCCAACCGCCGGCGTTGCCGCCGTTAATGCCGTCGCCGCCGTCACCGCTGTTACCGCCGTCACCGCCGGCGTAGCCGGCGCCGCCGTCGCCGCCGACGCCGCCGATACCGCCGTTACCGACGTAGTGGCCGCTGGCGTCCTTGGCTGCCTCGCCACCGGCGCCGCCGTTGCCGCCGTGCCCGCCGTCGCCGGATTGGCCGGCCTGCCCGTTCAGCGCGGAGTTGAAGAAGTAGGAGTCGCGGGCACCGCCGAGGCCACCCGTACCGCCGCGGCCACCGACACCGCCCGCAAGCCCATCGGCGTCACCGGTCGCACCGTTACCACCGTTGCCGGCCGCGCCGCCGGCGCCGCCCTTGCCGCCGTTGCCGAACAGGTAACCGCTGACTCCGCCGTTGCCGCCGTTGCCGCCTTGGCCCCCGCTCATACCGGTTCCGGTGGCATTCTGGGTGCCGTCCATTCCGGCCGCGCCGGCCCCGCCGGCCCCGCCGTTGCCGAACATCCAGGCCATGGCCGCGCCACCGTCACCGCCGGCACCGCCGAAGCCGCCCGCCACCGTCGCCGCGCCGCCGGCTCCACCGTCACCGCCGTTGCCCATCCAGACCCCGCCGATGCCGCCGTTGCCACCCGCGGCACCGGCTCCACCGTCACCGCCGGCACCGCCGTTTCCGAAGCCGATCGCGTTACCGCCGTTGCCGCCGGCGACCCCGTCCAGGTCGCTGTTCCAGCCGTCGCCGCCGTCACCGAACCACAGGCCACCATGGCCCCCATCGGGGTTCTCCGCAGTGCCGTCAACACCATCACCGATCAGGTATTGCCCGGCCATGGTGTTGATGGCGCCGTTGACCATCTCACCCAACGGGTTGTTGATCCAGAACTCGGTCACCATGTGCAACGGGGAGTAGAACAGCTGGTCGAACAGCGTGGCCACGTTGAAATCGCCGAACGCAGCGGACATGTCACCGAAGTCGAAGCCTTCGGCCGGCCCGGGGACATCCACGTTGGCGGCCGGGACCAGCCAATCGAAGCTGAACAGATCCTCGAAGTCGGCCTGGGCGGCCGGCGCCGGCGTCAGCGGCGTCATACCGAACGCCAGAAACGCCGCCACAGCACTGCCTGTACCGATCATCCGGTTGCGGTAACTCATGAGCGAATACCTCTCGTTGTGAAAAGTCATGTTGGGAAGGTCTTTTGAGGGATAGCCGTCTGACAGGGACTACAGGCCCAGCCCCGCCACCAGGTCGGCGAACCAGTCAGTGGCCGCGCCGGCGCCAGCGCCGCCGTCATCAAGATCGCTGATCAGCGGCAGGTCGGTCCCGGCCAGCGGCGGAGTCACCGGCACCGCACCCTTGCCGTCCCAGCCCGAACCCAACAACGCGCCGATGGTCTGGCCCCACGCCTGCATCGCCGCGATCGGCCCGACCGCATTGCTGTGCAGTTCAAGAGCCCCCAGCACCGGAATACCGTTGAGCGTCAACCCCACACTGTTAAGAATCGAACCGCCCACCGCAGGCGTCTCGGCCACCACCTCCCCGTTGGCACCGAGCACCTGGTAGGGGTCAATGGCCACATTGCCGGCCGTCAACCACCCACCGAACGCAATATCCAGATGACCGATGCTGGCACCAGCCGGCAAGAAGTCACCGGCGGCCTCATTGATGATCGGCAGCAAACTGTCCAGATTCAAAGTGGCACCGTTGAGCGAGGCGCCGAACATATTCGCCAACGTGTCAGAGACACTGTCGTGATCGGTGATGCTGTTGGCCAACGCCACCCACGGCGCAATCCACGGCCCCAACGACCCCATGATCAACCCGCTCAACGGCGACGACAAAAAGTGGATGATCGGAATCATCTCCGCCGGGAACATCCCCCCCGCCAGCGACGCCAACGGCCCAGCGAACAGGTCATACCAACCCATCGCAAACGTCGACGAATCACCGGCCGCCAACGTGTGACTCAGCACGATGTTGAGGGTTTCCTCGCTGGGATTGCTCAACGTGTACCCGGTCAAGAACCCATCGAGGTTGTGCCGGATCTGCTCCGTCACATACGTCAGATTCGTCGGGTCATCCAACAACTGCTGGGCATACCCATTCTGGTTGGCGGCGAACTGCTGAAACGCAATCCCCGGCGCCAGGTAGTAGTTGTTGAGGATCTGGGTCAGGTTCTGCGAGGCAGCGTTGAACACCTCATCCCAAGCGCTGGACGCGGTCAGGGCCACATCGCGCACCGCGCCGATCGGAGGTACCGGCGCCACCACCGGAGTGGCCGCAACCACGCCAGCGCCCACGATCGCAACACCAGCACTGACATAGGGACGGATCATTGTGCGCAAGGGACATCTCCTCATGGGTTATTGGCAACAAACAAGGGGTTCAGGCACTAGCTGGAGCGCTGCAGAAAGGTCGAGGTGAACACAGGTACAGCTCAGGCGCGCACAGGAATCTGGCAGGGCCCCGGTTGTCCTGCACATCAATATCCAGGTACACCAGCGGATCTCGGTTCAGCACACGTTAAGGCTATCCACCGATTTTCCGTAAACTTAGGAGCTTTTTTCGCAGGCTTGGATTATTGTCGGCGCCATGCTTCGCTCAGCTCGACTCGTGCGTCAGCGCGACGGCGTGAAGGTCTACGAGTATCCGCTCACTCCACACATGCTGCCGGTGGTGGTGGTTCCGGCCGGTCAGAAGCGGCTGTGCGAGCACGGTCAGATCCACAACTTCCCGGCCCTGTGGTGCGACCGGGCGACCGCAGTCGTCTACGTCGTGGCGATGGGCGCCACTGTTACCCCGGCCGGAGTGGAAAGCACCCGCGATGGCGTCGCGGTGTTCTTCGATCCGGCTGCGGTCGGCGACGACGGGGCATCGCCATGGCTCTCCTGGCGATCACATCCACTGTTGTGCCTGTTCCTGCATGAACACGAAGACGGCCTGCTGCGGGTGGAGCTGCCCGCCGCTGATCGTCCGCCGTTCTTCAACATCCTCAATGCGATGGAAGCCGAACTCGCACAACGACAAGACGGATACCGCGAAGCGGTCTCAGCGCTTCTGACCCTGCTGCTGGTCAAACTCACCCGACTCGCCGGCGAGAAAGTCGCCGGGCTGCGCCACGGCGACGAACCCCTGCTGGCCGAGGTATTCGCCACAATCGACCAGCGCTATACCGAGCCGCTGTCACTGCGCGATGTAGCACGCGAGGTTTCGGTGTCACCGGGGCACCTGACGACCGTCGTGCGCTGCCGCACCGGACGTACGGTGCTGGATTGGATCAACCAACGCCGCATGCGCGAGGCCCGCCGCCTGCTGACCGACACCCGACTGCCGATCACCGAGATCGGCCAGCGAGTCGGACTGCCCGACGCGGCCTACTTCACCAGGCAGTTCCGCCAGGCACACGGCGTCTCGCCCAGCCAGTGGCGAAAGTCCCGCACCGGTTCCCGGTGACACCCGCCCTCAGCTGACGGCGTGCGCGGAGCGCACCGCCTGCTCGCACACCGCTCGCAGCGCGTCGTCGTCTCCCGGTCCGCTCTGGCACCCGATGCCGATGCGCACCGCGTGGTCCACCAAGACGGCCCAGTCGACGTGATGACCGTCGCGAATCTCGCGGTAGGTCACGGCGGGCCGTCCCGCGCTGGAGCCGGCCGGGTCGAAACCGGTGAACACTCCGGGCATCTCGGCGTTGGCGAGTTGCAATGCCTGCTGTAGCGGCTCTGCGATGGCGGTCAGGGTATCGCCGGCGGCCGGTGCTTGGGTGAGGTGCAGCACCAGCTGCGGGTCGCTCGGCGAGACCACCTCCACCCGAGCCGATCCTGGCCCGCCGGTCACCCGTCGTGTCGCCCAGTCCGCCGGAACCTGCACCGCTACATGGTTTTCCACTAGGTACGTCACGGGGTCCGCGGTCTGCGGCCGAGCGTCGTGGCGCATCAGGACGGCCAGCGCCACCACGCCGCCCACCAGGGCGGCCGGGGCTAGCCGCAGCCGCCGCCTGGCGGGGGCCGGCTCGGCGACCGGCGCATCGACCGTGCGGTGGATCGGCGGCAGCTGATCGACCACGGTCGCGCGCAGCCGCGGCCGCAGCCGCTGCTCGATCATCGTCGCGAGCGCCGCCACACCACCGACTCCAGCCGGTGCGTCGATCACGACGGCGCCGGGATGGTCCCGAGCCGTCGCCAGCACCCGGTGCGCCACCGCGTCGGCGACCTCGTCGGGAGCACCGATGCGCGGCTCGGCGACCACGTCGGCGCTACCATCGCCGGTGACGGCCACCAGGCCGGCGGCGATCTCAACAACCGCCGCTGCCTGAAATACGTTGGCCAGCAACGTTGACCGTGTCCGGGTGATGACGTCACCGGCTATGCCGCGCGCCGCGGTGGTGAGCAGGTCCACCCGTCGGGCCGGCCACCACGACGGGTGGATGAGCTCGACCGACTCAACAGGCAGCGGGCAGGTCAGCACCTCACGCAGCAGCTCTGGCACCGCCACCGGTTGCCCGTCGACCAGCCCGACCGGGTCATCGATCCACTCCAGCGCCGCCGCAGCATCGGCCGATTCGACACCGCCACAACACCGTCGGCGGATGGTTGCGGGACCGGCCTCGATCACCGCCCGATGCCCGAGGCTCATGGTTCCCACGCCACCTGCACGAGCCGCTCACCGTCGGCTCGGGTGATCAGGGTGCCGCGCCCGGGTGGCAGCGGAGCCGGACGAACCGGGTTAAACGCGGTGTCCGCGGCATTGCCGGCCAAGCCGCTCATCACCAGCCTCATCGCGCCCAGATCGGTCAGCGCGGTCAGCATCGGTTCGTACATCGACCGGGCCGCTCCGCCGCCGCGGCAGGCGACGATCAGGTGCAGCCCGAGATCCCCGGCGTGCGGCAGGTATTCCAGCAGTGGTGCCAGCGGATTGCCGGTGGCGGCGGCCACCAGGTCGTGGTCATCGACCACCACGTACAGCTGGGGGCCGGACCACCAGGACCCGGCGCGCAGCTGTTGCGGGCTGAGGTCGGCACCGGGCATCCGCTCGGACAGCTGGTCGATCAGGTCTGGCAGCAGCGTGGTCAGCGCGGGCCGGGACATCGCGTAGCCGGCCAAGTATCCGGGCGGAACGACACCGAGCAGGCCGCGCCGGTAGTCGACCAGCAGTAGTCGAGCCTGCCCGGCGGGGTGGGTCCGAACCAGCTCCCGGCACAGCGTTCGCAGCACCGAGGTCTTGCCGCACTCGCTGTCGCCCAGGATCAGCAGGTGCGGCTGCCGGCCGAAATCTACTGTGACGACATCGAGTCCGCGTTCGTCGAGTCCCAGCACCGGCTGATCGCCGACGGCCAGTTCGGTCCGGTCGATGATGGCCGGTAGCAGCCGGATCGGTGGGGCGACGGCGTCATCGGGGTGCCGCTTCGGTTCCCAGCCGTGCGGACGGGCCAGCAGCATGTGCATGCCATCGCGGGTCAGGCCGCGTCCGGGCCGGCCGTGCGGCACCCGCTGGGCCTGGCGCCGGTCCAGTTCCGATTCGGCTGGATCCCCCAGCCTCAGCTCGACGCGCGTGCCGATCAGGTCCCGCAACGCGGGCCGCACCTCGGCCCACCGCGACGCGGCAAGCATCACGTGCACGCCGTACGACAGGCCGCGGGCGGCCAGCGCGACAATCCTGGCTTCCACGTCGAATTCCCGGCACAGCGCAGCCCATCCGTCGATCACCAGGAAGAAGTCCGGGGCCGGGCCTGCGTCGTCCGCGATACGGCCGGCTCGCTGGGCTTCGCGCCGCGCCACGATGGCCTCCATCTCGGCGATCACCCGCCGGACCAGGTCCGGTTGCCCAACGCCGGCGACCGCCCCGACGTGCGGCAGGGCCCGGACCGCGGAGAGCTCCCCGCCACCGAAGTCCAAGCAGTAGAGCGCGACCCGGGTCGCGTCGTGAGTGGCGCACAGCGCGGCGATCAGGGTGTGCAGTGCGGTCGACTTGCCCGATTGCGGGGCGCCCACCACGGCGACATGTCCGGCGGCGCCGTCCAACCGGAGCGACAAGGTAGTCCGGCGTTGTTCGAAGGGCCGATCGACGACTGCGACCGGAACCGTCAGATCGGCGTAGTCCGCGGCGAGGAGGGATCCCAGAGTCGGCGAATCTCCCAGGGGCGCCAGCCAGATCTGTCGCGCCGCGGGACCGTGTCCGGACAATCGCTGCAACATTGCCTGGAGCACGGTGCGCCCCGCCGAGTCGGCCGCTTCCCGGACGGCACCGAGCGGCGCAGCGGTGAACGGGCGTACCGCGACGGGATCCGACCGGGTAGGCCGGTACATCCCGGAGACGTAGGCGGTTTGGAATCGCCGCACCGTACCGTCGGCGATTCGCAGGAACCCGACTCCTGGGGTGGTGGGCAGTTCGTGCGCGTCGGTGGTGCCCAGCACGATTCGGGATTCGGCGGCCGACATGGTCTTGAGGCACACCCGGTAGGACAGGTGCGATTCCAGACCGCGGAGCCTGCCCTCCTCGAGCCGCTGGCTGGCCAGCAGCAGATGCATTCCCAGCGACCGGCCCAGCCGGCCGATGGCGACGAAGAGGTCGAGGAAATCAGGGTGCTGGTGGAGCAGTTCGGAGAATTCGTCGACGATGACCAGCAGTGCCGGCAGGGGCGGTAGCTGCGGCTGCGCGGTTCGGGCCTGCCGGTATGCGGCGACGCCCGGCACCCCAGCGTCGCGCAGCTGTTGCTGGCGCCGCTGCATCTCGCCGGCCAGCGCGTCGTACATCCGTTCCACCAGCGGGGCCTCCTCGCCGAGGTTGGTGATGACCGCGCAGACATGGTTGGTCTGCTCGAAGCCGAGAAAGGTTGCGCCGCCTTTGAAGTCGACCAGCACCAGGTTCAGGTCCGCTGGTGAATGCTGGGTCGTCATGCCCAGTACCAGGGTGCGCAAGAACTCCGACTTGCCCGAGCCGGTGGCGCCGACACACAGTCCGTGCGGCCCGCTGCCTCGCTCGGCGGCTTCGTTGATGTCCAGCCACACCGGGTCTCCACTGGCGTCGGTGCCGATCGGGACGCACAACCGCTGTGCGGACACATCGGACCATCGAGCCGGCGGGTCGAAGCGGTCGATGTCGCCGATGCCCAACAGGTGTGCCCACTGGCCGCCGCCGGAGCCGACAGCCCGGTGCGCGGCCAGTCGCTGCGCGCACACCACCGCGTCGGCGAGGGCGAGAAAGTCCGGCCGACCAAGGTGGCCGTCGGAGTCACGCAACGTTGTCGCGGTCACGTGCAGGCGGCGAGCGTCGCCTCGGGCGCCTAACTCGGCCACCCTTAGACCGGCTGTGTCGTCGCTGACCACCACGGCCCTGCGACCGGCCAGGCTGTTTTCGGCGGCAGCCAGATCGGGGTAGCTCAGCCGCAGCGGTCCGACGACATCGGTGTCCGACGGATGCTGGTGGTGCGGAAGCCATTTCAACCAATCCCAGTCACCCGTATGCTGGCCGGCCACGGCCGCGATCAGCAGCGCATCGGGCGCGTGCAGCACAGCCAGCTGGCACAGCAGCGCGCGCAGCAGTCCGCGTGCGCGCTCGGTATCGCCGACCAGCAGCAGCGGGGCCGGTCCCAGCACCGTCAGAGCGACAGGTACGTCGGGCACCGCGGCGTAGGCGTCCAGGAAACGTCGCAGCGAGGAATCGGTGACCGGATCGACCCGCCGCGACGGATCGCGCGGTGGTGCCACCAGTCGACGGGCCGGGACCGCTGGGCCGATCCCCACCCGCACCGAGCCGAACTCGGGGTCACCGGGTCCGCGCTCCCACATTCGGGGCCCGCCGGCCAACGCCCAGAGCGCATCCGGCTCCGGATGCAACCACAGCGCAAATGCGCGCTGGGCCGCAGCACTGCCGGCCACGGACTCACGCAACCCGGCGAGATAGGCCAGGTAACTATCGCGGTCGTCATCGATGTCGTTGCCACGTCCACGGTTTCGCCCGGCCAATAAGGACGCCACCGCCGACGTGAGCATCATCAGCGGGAACAGTGCGAATACCGGGCTGCGTGGGGCCGCGACTCCCGAGCGGTAGGCGACCGCGGTCACGGCCAGCATCCCCACCGCCATGACGGCCGGCAGCAACCGGGTCAGAATCATCCGCGGCTCGGATTCCGGCAGTGGTGGCGCCGCAGCGACAGCAATTTCACCCCGCGATGGCGGCGGGGGCGGGATCACGGTCGGCGCGGGGCCGGTCATCGGCACACCGTAGACAGCGCCAATTCCACCGGCAAGTCAGCTGTGGATAGCCGAAAACCTCTCGCCCGCCGGGTCAGTAGCGTGCGACCAACGAAGCCGAAAGGGGAACGCGACGTGTCGATTCCGGATTCCGGCCTGTACCGGGTCGCAGTACACGCCGACACCGCGCACGCCGATCTGACGCTACCGTCCGGGGTGCCGGTGGCGGCCCTGATCGCGGCTGTCCTGGACCTGATGCCGCACCGGACCAGCCCGGATTTGCTGCGCCCCTATCGCCTGTCCGAGCCGGGCGGAAATGCACTGGACGGAACGAAAACCCTTTCCCAACAAGGTATCCGCGATGGCTCGACGCTGGTATTGACCCACGCCGAATGCCGCGCTCCGCGGGTGCGGTTCGACGATCCGGCCGAACAGGTGGCAGCTGCGGTCCGGGCGATGGAGCGGCCCTGGAGTCCGGCGGCGCGCCGGCTCAGTGCCGCGTTGACGGCGTCCGGGCTGGCCGGGGTGGCCGGTTTCGTGGTAATACCCGGCGGTCCCGGCGCCCCCCACGCACTGCTAGCGGTCGCGACGGCAGGGGTGGTCGCCCTGCTGACCGTCCCGCCCAGTGGTTGTGGCGGACCGGTACGCACGACGTTGTGCTGCCTGGCCGGGCTGGCGGTACTGGGCGCGGTCGCGGGAATGACCGTCACGGCGACCGGAATCGCACTGCCCCGGGTGGGAGCCGTGGCGGCTGCCGCCGGAGTCGGCATGATCCGCGTCGCCGGCCGAGTGGCGGCCGCGGCCACCGGGCTGTTCGGACGGGAAGACTCCGTGCCGTCGCAGGTGGGCCAGGCGCACGATCTGCTGACGGGATTGGTGGCGGCGGCCGCGGCACTGGTGACTCTGGGTGCCGCCGCGGTGGTCGCCGGAGCACCGGTTGCCGGGGCGCCCCCCATGGTCTGCGCGGCGTTCGCGGCGACGGCCGGTATGGCGGTAGCACTGCGAGCCCGCTCGCACACCGATGGCGTGCAGATCGCGGCGCTGGTCGCCGGCGGTGCCGCCACATCGGCCATCGGCCTGCTCGGCGCGGCGAGCACCACGGCGAGGCAGTGGCCGGCGGTGCTGGCCGCGGCGCTGGCCGCGGCAGTGATCGGTCTCGGCTTCGTCGCGCCGGCCGCGTCCCCGCTGATCCGGCGTGGCGCCGAAGTCGCGGAGGCCGTGGCGCTCGGCTCGCTGGCGCCGCTGACCTGCTGGCTGTGCGGCTTGTACAGCGTGGCCCGCGGACTGAGTCTGGGCTGACCCGTGCCGCGCACCCGGATCGCTCGGCTGGTAGCGGCCGCCACGATCGCAGCGGCAACGGGCGCACCACCGGCCAACGCGGTCGCACCGCCGCCCGTCGACCGCGCCCTGTTGCCCGCCCCGGCGCCGGCCGCTCCGCCACACCCCACCGTGCAGCGTGCGGTGTGCACGGTGGGCTCGCTGGGGCCGGGTGGGACAACGGCTCAGCTCGACGGGCTGGACCTGGCCGCGGCCTGGGCGCTCAGCCGCGGGGCCGGCCAGCGGGTCGCGGTGATCGACACCGGCGTTGCGGCGCACCGGCGGCTGCCCGGCCTGGTCGGCGGCGGCGACTACGTCTCCACCGGCGACGGCACTCGCGACTGCGACGGGCACGGCACCCTGGTCGCCGGAATCGCTGCGGCCGCACCGGATCCCGCCGCCGACCAGTTCAGCGGAGTCGCGCCGTTGGCTACCGTGATCGGGATTCGCGCGTCCAGCGCCAGGTTCGCCACCCCCGGCAATGCCCCCGGCATCGGCGATGTCGACACGCTGGCCAAGGCGGTGCGCACCGCGGCCGACCTGGGCGCGTCGGTGATCAACATCTCCGCGGTGGCCTGCCGGCCGGCAAGCTCCGGCCTCGACGACCGGGCGCTGGGCGCCGCCCTGGCGTATGCGGTCGAGGTCAAGAACAGCGTCGTCGTCGCGGCGGCGGGCAACACCGACGAGGGCTGCGGCACTGAGGAACCCATGATCGTCACTCCGGCCTGGTACGACGACTACGTGCTGACCGTCGGCTCGGTGGACGCCCGCGGCGCTGCCTCGGCGTTCACCCTGCCCAGCCCGTGGGTCGACGTGGCCGCTCCCGGCGAGGCCGTGCTCTCGTTGAGCACCGTGGGCGATGCGATGGCCGACACCCTCGACGGGTCGGCGCTGCGCGGGACCAGTTACGCCGCGCCGGTGGTCAGTGGCCTGGCGGCGCTGATCCGCTCCCGGTTCCCGGATTGGACGCCGCGGCAGGTGATGGACCGGATCAAGGCCACCGCGCACCACCCACCGGGCGGGCGCGATGACGTTGTCGGCGCCGGTGTGGTGGACCCGTTGGCGGCGCTCACCTTTGAAATGGCCCGCGAACCGTCCCGGCCGGCCGCACCTCCGCCGAGCCCTGACCCGGTTGACCTCGAACCCACCGCCGAAGCTTCCCCCGCCGGGCTGCGCACCGCGATCACCGGCACCGCTGCCCTACTGGCGTTGCTCCTGGCGGCCGTCACCGGCCGGGCGCTGTCGGGCCGGAAACCACGTCGCGACCCAGCAGCGCTTGATCCCGACTGAGCCGGGGGCCGGCCGGCAAACCGGCCAGCATCGGCCACGGCACGCCGGCGGCCACCGCAGGCAGCCCCAGCCTGCGCGCGGCATCGTCGTCGTCAACGGTGAACCGCACCCCACTGTCGGCGATCAGATAGCCGACCCCGCCGGCGCGACCGGAGGTGTCGGCCGCGCGCACATAGGCACTGTGCCCCGCGGGCAGGTAGACCCCGTCCAGCGCGGGGCCCGGCCCGTCTGCCTGGGCCAGCACTGTCGGCGTTTCCCCGGCCGGCAGGCGCACCCCGCTCGACAGGGTGGCCCCTGTCGGGTCGTCGGCTCGCCAGTGCGCGCACAGCGTGGCCGGGGCCGAGCCCACCCTGAAGCCCACCCTGTGACGGGCCGGCGCGGCCGGCGGGGCTTCGGGGATCGCGTTGAGCAGCAACGCCGAGACACGTCTCGGCACGGCGGAGTCCAGCACCGAGCCGGCAGGGTCGACCGCAACCCGCCGTCCGTTGACGAGCAGATAACGTGCCCCGGACTCGGAGCTGACCGGCACCGCCTGCTGCGGGTCAAGGCGGGCGGATGGCAGCGGGTCGGCTCCGACGATGAGGGTGGTGCCCGCGGAGTCCTGGCACAGCGACCACGTCACAGCGTCCGGCAGTGTCGCCCCGAGCACGCTCGGCGCACCCGGGATGCCCAGCGGCGGCCCGCGCCGGGCCAGGCCGACCGCCTTGCCGTCCACCGGTCGCGGGTCGGCCGTACCGGTGATCAGCCGAGCCGAAGCGAGGTTGTACACCGGATGCATCGTGTCGCCGATCCGGACATAGAGCGCCCCGGTCGCGCGGTCCAGCACGATGGGCGCGTCGCCGAGGGCCGGCTGCGGCCATACCGCTGCCAGCACCACCGCGCCGGCGGCCGCGACCACACTGAGCAGCCACCCCAGGCCCAGGGCGCCCCGGCCCGGCACGGTGGCGCCGGTGACCTGCCCGCACCGCAGTGCCCGTTCCATCCGGCGGGCCAGGAAGCGGTGTGCGCTGAGCTGGAGCTGCGTCGTCGATCGCCCGGCCATATCGGCCACACGCTAATCGTGAGACCGGTGCGGCCGTACTCGGCCATCCACAGGCCCGTCGGTATCGAACTCAGGCTTCGGTACGATCTCGGGTATGCGTTTTGTTCAGCTGAGCAGCATCTTTTCCGCGACATTGATGGCAGGCGCACTGCTGACGCTCCCGGCCGTAGCGCCGAGCGTCGCCCCGGTGGCGTCTGCCTACGACTGCCCGGACGTCGAGGTCATCTTCGCCCGCGGCACCAGCGAGCCCCCGGGCGTCGGCCGGGTCGGCCGGGCCCTGATCGACTCGTTGCGCCAGCAGACCTCGAAGAAGGTCGACGAGTACGCGGTCAACTACCCCGCCGGCCGGCTGCAGCTGGGTGGCGGCGACGGCGCCAATGACGTGATCAAGCGGGTCAAGGCGGCGGCCGACGTGTGCCCGGACACCCAGCTGGTGCTGGGCGGTTACTCGCAGGGCGCCTCGGTCATCGACATCGTCACCGGTACACAGGTCGGCGGCATCAGCTGGGGCAACCAGCTGCCCGCCCAGTATGCCGATCAGGTGGTGGCGGTGACCACGTTCGGCAACCCCGCCGACCGCACCGGCGGTCCGATCAGCGTGCAGAGCGCCCTGTTCGGCTCCAAGGCCCTCGACCTGTGCAACCCGGGTGACCCGATCTGCCACGAAGGCCCGGGCAACGAATGGACCGATCACACCGACGGCTACATTCCGGCGCTGACCAGCCAGGCGGCGAACTTCATCGCCGGACGGCTGCGGGCCGCGGGCCCGGAGCCGACGCTGACCCTGGCGCCGTGATCGGGCCCACCCCGGTTTAGTTAGCTAGTCAAGGCTTATTTTCGCTACTATCGTTCACCATGAAGGCACTCCGAATTGTGGCGGCCGGCGCCGCTGCCGCAGCGCTGCTGGTGGTCCCCAACGCGTCGTCGATGCCGACGGCCTCCGCTGACGGTTGCCCGGACGTCGAGGTGGTGTTCGCCCGCGGCACCAGCGAGCCGCCGGGTCTGGGCCGGGTGGGCGACGGGCTGGTCGGCGCCCTGCGGGGGCAGACGTCCCGGTCGGTCGGCGCCTATGCGGTGAACTATCCGGCCAGCTATGACTTCGGCCGGGCCGCCGACGGCGCCAACGACGCCAGCGGCCACATCATGTGGATGGTGGAGAACTGCCCGAACACTCGCCTGGTCCTCGGGGGGTACTCGCAGGGCGCGGCGATCATCGACATCGTGGCCGCGGCACCGGTGCCCGGCTTCGGTTTCACCGCACCGCTGCCGCCCGAGGCCGCCGACCACGTCGCGGCGATCGCCGTGTTCGGCAACCCGTCGAACAAGATCGGGCAACCGCTGACCAATAGCCCCGTGTACGGGTTCAAGACGATCGACCTGTGCACCGATGGTGACCCGGTCTGCTCCCCCGGGCGCATGTTCTCCGCGCACTCGGGCTACACCCCGGGCATGACCAATCAGGCCGCCTCGTTCGTCGCCGGCCTGCTGTAGCGCTGGCAACCGCGAAATCCCGCTCTCGCAGGAAAAGTGCGAGTAGCCACCTGCGTCAGCCCGATCTCGCGACGATCAGCGCGGCTTACGCAGGTCCCGGGTGATGACGGTGCGCGCGCCCAGCTGATCGTCCGGCGGGTAGTCCACGCCGACCAGGGTCAGCCCGCGTGCCGGCGCGGCGGTGAAGTCGCTGGACCGACGGGCGGCATTCAGCAGATCAGCGCACCACGCGGCATCGCGCCGGTGCTCCCCGACCGCCAGCACCGCCCCGACCAGGGAGCGCACCATCGACCAGCAGAACGCGTCGGCGGTGACGTGGGCGGTGATCAGGTCGCCGTCGCGGACCCAGTCCAGGCGCTGCAGGTCGCGAATGGTGGTCGCGCCCTCGCGGTGTCGGCAGAAGGCGGCAAAATCATGCAGCCCCAACAGGTTTCGGGAGGCCTGCGCCATCGCGTCGACATCCAGCGGACGCGACCACGCGGTGACGTAGCGAGCCTCCTGGGGCACCACCCCGTAGGGCGCGGTCGACAACCGGTAGGCGTAATGGCGCCGCAGCGCCGAGAACCGGGCGTCGAAGTCAGCAACGGTGCGCTGTACCCGCAACACCCGCACATCGGTCGGCAGGAACCGCGCCAATCGCCGTGTGAGCGCCAGGAATTCCGGTTCGCCATCCCGCCGAGTCCGCGAATAGGCATGTGGTAGTGCCGAATCCGGAACATCGACGTGCGCCACCTGCCCGGTGGCGTGCACGCCGGTGTCGGTGCGTCCGGCCGCGAACAACCGCACCGGAGTGCGGAACACGGTCGTCAGAGCCTCGTCGAGAACCCCGGCGACCGTGCGCTGTCCCGCTTGAACCGCCCAGCCGGCGAATTCCGTGCCGTCGTAGGCGATGTCGAGCCGAAGCCGGACGACTTCGGCCCTGCCGTCAGGACTCGTCGGTACCCTCGGTGGCCTCGGTGGCTTCGGCAGCCTCGGGAGCTTCAGTGGCCTCGACAGCGTCAGCCTCGGCGGCCGGCTCTTCGGCCTTCTCCTCGACCTTGGCGGGCTTCTCGGCCTTCTCGGTCTTGGGGGCAGCCTTGGCCGCCTTGGCCGCGGCGCGGCGAGCGCGGTCGGCCTCCGAGGTCACGGTCTTCTCCCGAACCAGCTCGATCACGGCCATCGGGGCGTTGTCACCCTGACGCGGCTCCACCTTGATGATGCGGGTGTAGCCACCGTTGCGGTCCGCGAAGTGCGGGGCGATCTCGGCGAACAGCGAGTGCACCACGTCCTTGTCACGGATCTTCTTGAGCACCTCACGCCGGTTGTGCAGCGTGCCCTTCTTGGCGTGCGTGATCAGCTTCTCGGCATACGGCCGCAATGCCCGCGCCTTCGGCTCGGTCGTCTTGATCCGGCCGTGAGTGAACAGCGACGTGGCCAGGTTGGCCAGCAGCGCCTTCTGGTGCGAGGACGATCCGCCGAGGCGGGGGCCCTTGGTGGGCTTGGGCATTGCGACTTCTCCTAAATGGGGCCGGCCCCCGTATCAGGTAGGGCCGGGACGGAATTCGATTAAAGCTGCTCGGTTTCGGCGTAGTCCTGCTCGTCGTATCCGGCGTCGGCCGACCAGGTGCCGGTGGCAACGTCGTAACCCGCCACCTGCGAAGGGTCGAAGGTGGCCGGGCTGTCCTTGAGCGACAGGCCGAGCTGGTGCAGCTTGACCTTGACCTCGTCGATGGACTTCTGGCCGAAGTTGCGGATGTCGAGCAGGTCGGACTCGGTGCGAGCGACCAACTCCCCGACCGTGTGCACACCCTCACGCTTGAGGCAGTTGTAGGACCGCACGGTCAGGTCCAGGTCGTCGATCGGCAGCGCGAACGACGCGATGTGGTCCGCCTCCGCCGGCGACGGCCCGATCTCGATGCCCTCGGCCTCCACGTTCAGTTCCCGCGCGAGCCCGAACAGCTCAACCAGGGTCTTACCGGCCGAGGCCAGCGCGTCCCGCGGGGTGATGGAGTTCTTGGTCTCGACGTCCAGCACCAGCTTGTCGAAGTCGGTGCGCTGCTCGACACGGGTCGCCTCGACCTTGTAGGTCACCTTGAGCACCGGCGAGTAGATCGAGTCGACCGGGATGCGGCCGATCTCGGCGCCCGACACCTTGTTCTGCACGGCCGGGACGTAACCGCGGCCGCGCTCGACGATCAGCTCGACCTCGAGCTTGCCCTTGTCGTTCAGGGTGGCGATGTGCATGTCGGGGTTGTGCACCGTCACGCCGGCCGGCGGCACGATGTCACCGGCGGTGACCGCACCCGGGCCCTGCTTGCGCAGGTACATGGTGACCGGCTCGTCCTCCTCGGACGAGACCACCAGGCCCTTGAGGTTCAAGATGATGTCGGTGACATCCTCCTTGACGCCGGGGACCGTGGTGAACTCGTGCAGCACACCGTCGATGCGGATGCTGGTGACCGCCGCGCCGGGGATCGACGACAGCAGGGTGCGACGAAGCGAGTTGCCCAGGGTGTAACCGAATCCCGGCTCCAGCGGTTCGATGACGAACTGCGACCGGTTGTCGGCCACGACCTCTTCGGACAGGGTCGGACGCTGCGAGATCAGCATGGTGTTCTTTCTCCTTCTGGCACCCGCTATTTGATGCCGGTTGGGGGACTCGGGGTGGGACCCCGAGCTGTGTTACTTCGAGTAGAACTCGACGATCAGCTGCTCGGTGAGCGGCACGTCGATCTGTGCGCGCTCGGGCAGCTGGTGGACCAGGATGCGCTGACGCTCCCCGACCACCTGCAGCCAGCCCGGGATCGGGCGGTCGCCGGCGACCTCACGGGAGATCTGGAACGGCACCGTGTTGATCGACTTGTCCTTGACGTCGATGATGTCGTACTGCGACACCTGGTAGCTGGGCACGTCGACCTTCACACCGTTGACGGTGAAGTGGCCGTGGCTGACCAGCTGACGGGCCATCCGACGGGTGCGGGCCAGACCGGCGCGGTAAACCACGTTGTCCAGCCGGCTCTCCAGGATGCGCAGCAGCTCCTCGCCGGTCTTGCCGCCACGACGGACGGCTTCCTCGTAGTAGCGACGGAACTGCTTCTCCATCACGCCGTAGGTGAAGCGCGCCTTCTGCTTCTCCTGCAGCTGCAGCCGGTATTCGCTTTCCTTGATCCGCGCGCGACCGTGCTGGCCGGGCGGGTAGGGCCGCTTTTCGAATGCCTGGTCGCCGCCGACGAGGTCAACGCCCAGCCGGCGGGACTTGCGGGTGGCGGGTCCGGTGTAACGAGCCATCTTTGCTAATCCTCCCTAGACCTGGCTATACCCTGCGCCGCTTGGGCGGACGGCAGCCGTTGTGCGGCTGCGGCGTGACGTCAGAAATCGCACCGACCTCCAGGCCGGCGGCCTGCAGCGAACGGATCGCGGTCTCGCGGCCCGAACCCGGGCCCTTCACGAACACGTCGACCTTCTTCACGCCGTGCTCCTGCGCCTTGCGGGCCGCGTTCTCGGCGGCCAGCTGCGCGGCGAACGGGGTGGACTTACGCGAGCCCTTGAAGCCCACGTGGCCCGACGACGCCCATGCGATCACGTTGCCCTGCGGGTCGGTGATCGTCACGATCGTGTTGTTGAAGGTGCTCTTGATGTGAGCGGCACCATGCGGGATGTTCTTCTTTTCCCGCCGCCGGGTCTTCTGACCCTTCTTGGGGCCGGTCGCTTTCTTCGGTGGCATGACGATTACCTGGCCTTCTTCTTACCGGCGATGGTGCGCTTCGGGCCCTTACGGGTGCGCGCGTTGGTCTTGGTCCGCTGGCCGCGCACCGGCAGACCGCGACGGTGCCGCAGACCCTGGTAGCAGCCGATCTCAATCTTGCGACGGATGTCGGCCTGCACCTCGCGGCGCAGGTCGCCCTCAACCTTCAGGTTGCGCTCGATGTAGTCACGCAACTGGGTGAGCTGGTCGTCGGTCAGGTCCTTGCTGCGCTGGTCCTTGTCGATACCGGTCGCGGCCAGGATTTCGCCTGCGCGAGTACGGCCGATGCCGTAAATGTAGGTCAGCGCGATCTCCATGCGCTTATCGCGCGGCAGGTCGACGCCCACAAGTCGAGCCATGGGGGCATGCCCCTTTCATCTTCGTTACGGAGGTTGTGATCCCAGCCCGTTCCCGGCTAAAAGCTCCGGGGCCCGGCCTCCGATCCGGGCGTGTGTGAGCGGCCTATCCGCTCACTGGTACTGGGAGGTCTGCATTCAGTTGTGGCTGGTGCCCGGCTGCGCCGGGCCGGCGGCTGCTAGCCCTGGCGCTGCTTGTGGCGCGGGTCCGAGCAGATCACCATGACCCGGCCATGCCGACGGATCACCCTGCACTTGTCGCAGATCGGCTTGACGCTGGGGTTCACCTTCACGGCTGCTGTGGTCCTGTTCTAATCGCTGGTTGACGTACTTCGACGGCGGTCGGGAGCTACTTGTACCGGTAGACGATGCGTCCCCGGGACAGGTCATAGGGAGACAACTCCACGACCACCCGGTCTTCGGGCAGGATCCGGATGTAGTGCTGCCGCATCTTGCCACTGATGTGGGCGAGCACCTTGTGACCGTTCTCCAGCTCAATGCGAAACATCGCATTGGGCAGGGGTTCGACCACTCGACCCTCGACCTCGATTGCACCGTCTTTTTTGGCCATTACTCTCCGGCGATCCTCCGTGTCTGACTTACTTGTCGCGTGTGCATGCGCCCGCCACAGCGCAGCATCGACTACGACTGCAAAACGTGGGCCGGTGACAGGAAATTCCAGGTAGAACCCCAAGAATCTCAGACTGGGCACGCAAGAGTCGACGACGGACGCCGCACCGTCGACCTACGATACCCGCATCCGGCCCCCACGCCAAAAACGCGGGTTCATGCGGCGCTCCCAGCTGCGCCTCTCCTCCGTCGAGGCTCGCTAAAACGCCGGGTTCATGCGGCGCTCCCAGCTGCGCCTCTCCTCCGTCGAGCCTCGCTAAAGCGCCGGGTTCATGCGCGACAGCGGCATGCGAGGATGGCCCTGACAATCGGTGAAGTGGCGCCGTTCGATCTACAGGAGGCGTGGTGACGGTTGTGTACCTGGCGGCATTCGCCGTCGGTGCGATCGCACTGCTCACGGCCTTGCTGCTGACCGATATCGGGCACGATGGGATGCCGTTCCTGAGCCTCACCGGAATGTCCGCCGCCCTGGTCGGAACGGGTGCCGGCGGGTTGGTGGGGACTTGGGCCGGGTTCGGCGCCCTGCCCGCGGGTGCGCTGGGGCTCGGCACTGGAGTCACGCTGGCCTTCATCCTGCACGGCGTTGTGCTGCCCTACCTGCGGCGACAGGAATCCAACTCCCAGCACGGGCGGTCGGCCTACATCGGCCTGTTGGGCACGGTGACGATCGACGTGCCGCCCGGCGGGTGGGGCGAAGTCGCGTTCGTCGACCCCGACGGTAACCGGGTCCGGTCCCGGGCGATCAGCCCGGAACCGCAGACTCTTGCCAAAGCCACCCGCGTCTACATCGCCGATGTCGACGCCGATTACCTGCACGTCGTCGCAGTACCCGCTCAGTAACTCAGCCGGAGAGGCAGTAATCGTGTCGCTTGTCTTGATCGTGACCATCAGCACCATCGCAGCACTGCTGTTGCTGGTCGTGGTGCCGATGATCTACGTCCAGAACTACATCAAGGTCCCGCCGAACGAGGTCGCGGTGTTCACCGGGCGCGGCCAGCCGAAGGTGGTGCGTGGCGGGGCCAGGTTCCGGATGCCGGGTATCGAACGGGTCGACATCATGTCGCTGGAGCCGTTCAACGTCAGCATCAACCTGCAGAACGCGCTGTCCAACAACGGGGTGCCGGTCAACGTGGAGGCAGTCGGTCTGGTCCGGATCGGCTCGGCCGACGAAGCCGTGCAGACCGCGGTGCAGCGCTTTCTGACGTCGAATCTCGACGAGCTACAGCGCCAGATCAATGACATCCTGGCCGGGAGCCTGCGCGGCATCACCGCGACGATGACCGTTGAGGATCTCAACTCCAACCGCGACACGCTGGCCCGCAGCGTGGTCGAGGAAGCCGGCACCGACCTGGCCCGCATCGGCATGGAAGTCGACGTCCTCAAGATCGCCGGCATCTCCGACCGCAACGGCTATCTCGAATCGCTGGGTCAGCGCCGCATCGCCGAGGTGAAACGCGACGCCACGGTCGGTACCGCCGAAGCCGAGCGGGACGCCCAGATCCAGTCGGCCAAGGCCCGTCAGGCGGGGGCGGTCGCCCAGGCCGAAGCCGACACCGCGATCGCCACCGCCAATCAGAAGCGCGACGTCGAGCTGGCCCGGCTGCGTGCCCAGACCGAGGCCGAGAACGCCCAGGCCGACCAGGCCGGTCCGCTGGCGCACGCTCGCGCCGAGAAGGACGTCGGGATCGCCGTCGAGCAGGCCGAGGCCGCCCGGGTGCAGGCCCGCATTGAGGTGGAGCAGCGTCGCGCCGAGCAGGCCCAGGCCGCGCTGCAGGCCGACGTGATCGCCCCCGCCGAGGCGCAGCGGCAGGCCGATGTGGCCCGTGCCGAGGGGCAGCGCCAGGCCGCGATCCTGGCGGCTCAGGCCCAGGCGGAGGCGGCCCGACAGGCCGGTGAAGCCCAAGCCGACGCGCGCAAGGCGGCCGCCGAGGCGCTGCGGGTGGAGCGCCAGGCCGAGGCCGACGGCGCCAAAGCGAGTCTGGTCGCCGAGGCCGAGGGCACCAAGGCCAAGCTGCTTGCCGAAGCCGAGGGTAAGAAGGAGATCGCCAACGCCCTCAACAGCTACACCGCGGAGGCGGCCCGCATGCTGATGCTCCCCGACGTGTTGGCCTCGGTGGTTGCGGCCACCCAGGCCGCGGCCGCGCCGCTGTCGGACATCGAGCGGCTGTCGATCGTCGGCGGTGCCGGCGATGCCCAGGATGCGATCGGCGGTCTGCTGGGTATCAGTCCGTTGGGCATTGCCAAGGTGCTGGAGACGCTGAAGGCATCCGGGGTGGACGTGGCGGCCATGCTGCGCCCCAAGGCCACCGAACCCCCACCGGTCGACAACTCGTATCCGCAGCGCAGCGAGTAACTACCAGGAGCACAGGAGTCACGATGTCGGACACGTTCGCACTCAAACCCGACCTGGGCCGCTACGCGGTGTGGACCTTCGGATCCCCCACCCCTGAGCAGGCCGCCGAGATCGAGCGGCTGGGCTACGGCGCGATCTGGGTGGGCGGCTCGCCGGCCGCCGACCTGGCGTTCGTCGAGCCGCTGCTGGCGGCGACCTCGACCCTGCAGGTGGCCACCGGGATCGTCAACATCTGGTCGGCGCCGGCCGGGCAGGTCGCCGAGTCCTACCACCGTATCGAAGCCGCCTACCCGGATCGGTTCCTGCTCGGCATCGGCGTCGGCCACTCCGAGGCCACCGCCGAGTACCGCAGCCCCTACCGCGCCCTGACCGACTACCTGGACGCACTCGACGAGGCCTCGGTCCCGACCAGCCGCCGGGTGCTGGCCGCACTGGGTCCCAAGGTGCTGCAGTTGGCGGCGGAGCGCAGCGCCGGTGCGCACCCCTACCTGACCACTCCCGAGCACACCGCGAGCGCGCGCGAGCTGGTCGGACCGTCGGTGTTCCTGGCGCCCGAACACAAGGTGGTTCTCTCCACGGATGCCACCGCGGCCCGCGAGATCGGACGTGAGGCGGTCGGCTTCTACCTGCGGCTGTCCAACTACGTCAACAACTGGCGCCGACTGGGCTTTTCCGACCGCGACGTGCGCGCGCCGGGCAGTGACCGGCTGATCGACGCGGTCGTGGCACACGGCACCGCCGACGAGATCGCCGCCCGCCTGGGCGAGCACTTAGACGCCGGCGCGGATCAGGTGACGATCCAGGTGCTGGGCGGCTGGAAGAACCTGCTGCCGACGCTGACGGAGCTGGCCGGTCCGCTGGGGTTGACGCCGCGTTAGCCGATGGCAGCGAACCGGCACCGATAGGGTTGCCCCATGCATCTGCTGGTCACTGGTGGCGCCGGGTTCATCGGCGCCAACTTCGTGCACAGCACGCTGGCGCAGCGCCCCGGCACCGCGATCACCGTGCTGGACGCGTTGACCTACGCCGGCAGCCGCGAATCGCTGGCCGGCTTGGATTCCCAGGCTGGCCGGTTCCGGTTGGTGCAGGGCGACATCACCGATGCTGCGCTGGTCGGCCGGCTGATCGCCGAGCTGGATCCCGAGACCGACGCGGTGGTGCACTTCGCCGCCGAAACCCACGTGGACAACGCGCTGGCCGACCCGGAGCCGTTCCTGCGATCCAACGTGATCGGCACCTTCACCGTGCTGGAGGCGGTGCGCGCCCATGGGGTACGACTGCACCACGTCTCCACTGACGAGGTGTACGGCGACTTGGCCCTCGACGACCCGCGCCGGTTCACCGAGACGACGCCGTACCACCCCTCCAGCCCGTACTCATCGACCAAGGCCGCCGCCGATCTACTGGTGCACTCCTGGGTGCGCTCTTACGGGGTACGCGCGACGATCTCGAACTGCTCCAACAACTACGGGCCGTATCAGCACGTGGAGAAGTTCATCCCACGCCAGATCACCAACCTGCTCACCGGTCGCCGGGCCAAGCTGTACGGCAGCGGCGCCAACGTCCGCGACTGGATCCACGTCGACGACCACAACAGCGCCGTCTGGCAGATCATGACCGGCGGCCATATCGGGCGCACCTACCTGATCGGCGCCGACGGGGAGCGCGACAACCGCAGTGTGCTGCAGACCATTCTGCGGCTGATGGACCACGACCCCGATGACTTCGACCACGTCGCCGACCGCCCCGGTCATGATTTGCGGTATGCGATCGACCCGTCTGCGCTGCGTGACGAACTGGGCTGGAAGCCGGAGCACACCGACTTCGAGGCCGGCCTTCGCGAGACCATTGACTGGTACCGCGCCAACGAATCCTGGTGGGCCCCACTGAAAGAGGCCGCCGAAGCGCGTTACGCGACGCTGGGACGCTGACATGGACGCGCGCGAACTGACCATCCCGGGGGCGTGGGAGCTCACCCCGACTCAGCACACCGATTCCCGCGGGGTCTTCTTCGAGTGGTTCACCGACCGCGAGTTCACCGCGTTCGCCGGGCACCGTTTCGACCTGCGTCAGGCCAACTGCTCGGTGTCGGGCGCCGGCGTGCTGCGCGGCCTGCACTTCGCCCAGCTGCCGCCTGGGCAGGCCAAATACGTGACCTGCGTGTCGGGTTCGGTCTTCGACGTGGTCGTCGACATCCGGGTCGGTTCCCCGACCTACGGGCGCTGGGACGCGGTGCTGCTGGACGGCCGGGATCGCCGGTCGATATATCTCGCCGCCGGGCTGGCGCATGGATTCCTTGCACTGCAAGACAATTCGACGGTGATGTATCTGTGTTCAGCGGAGTACGACCCCCAACGCGAGCACACCATCTGTGCCACCGACCCGGCGATCAATATCGACTGGCCCGACGAGCACCCGCTGGTGCTCTCCGAGCGGGATGCGGCTGCGCCGTCGCTGGCCGAAGTCCGGGAAGCCGGGTTACTGCCCAGCTGGGATCAACGGTAAGCACGGCTGTCCGTCCGGCAGAGCCGTTCAGGCCAGGGCGATGTATTTGGTTTCGAGATATTCCTCGATTCCTTCCGCGCCGCCTTCTCTGCCCAGCCCGGATTCCTTGATGCCGCCGAAGGGCGCCGCGGCATCGGAGATGACGCCGCGGTTGACGCCGACCATTCCGGACTCGACCTGTTCGGCCACCCGCAGCGCTCGATCCAGGTCACGGGTGTAGATGTAGGCGGCCAGCCCGTATTCGGTGGCATTCGCCGCGGCGACCCCGGCGGTTTCGCCGTCGAATCCGGCGATCGCCGCCACCGGACCGAACACCTCCTCGGTGAGCAGCCTGGCATCGGAAGGGATTTCGGACAGCACGGTCGGGGGGTAGAAATAGCCCCGCCCCGGCTCGGGCCGCCCACCCAACAGCAGGGCCGCCCCCTTGCCGACCGCGTCGTCGACCAGTTCGCCGACCTTGCTGCACTGCCGTTCGTTGATCAGCGGTCCGACGTCGACGCCGGGGCGCGTCCCGTCTCCGACGTTCAGCTTCGCCATTCGGGCGGTGAGTTTCTCGGTGAATTCGTCGCGCACCGCGTTGTCGACGTGAATGCGGTTGGCCGCGGTACAGGCCTCGCCACCGTTGCGCATCTTCGCCGCCAGAGCTCCTTCGACCGCGGCGTCGATATCCGCGTCGGCGAACACCACGAACGGGGCGTTGCCGCCGAGTTCCATCGAGGTGCGCAGCACCTTGCCGGCGGCCTGCGCCAGCAGGCTCTTACCCACCGCGGTGGATCCGGTGAAAGTCAGCTTGCGCAGTCGCCGGTCGGCCAACAGCGGCGCGGTCAGCGCCGCCGCATCCATGGTGGGCAGCACCGACAGCACCCCGTCGGGCAGGCCTGCCTCAGCCAGCACTGACCCGAGGAACAGCATGGTCAACGGGGTATCGGGTGCGGGTTTGACGATCGCGGTACAGCCCGCGGCCACCGCCGCGGCGATCTTTCGGGTTCCCATCGCCAGCGGGAAATTCCACGGGGTGATCGCCAACGTCGGCCCGACCGGCTGCTTGGTCACCAGGATCCGGCCGTTGCCCGACGGGGCGGCACTGTAGCGGCCGTTGATCCGCACCGCCTCCTCACTGAACCAGCGCAGGAACTCCGCACCGTAGCTGACCTCGGCATGGCTCTCCGCCAACGGTTTACCCATTTCCAGCGTGACCAGCAGCGCGAACCGGTCACGGTGGTGCTCGACGAGTTCGTATGCCCGGCGAAGGATCTCGGCTCGCTGCCGAGGTGGCGTAGCCGACCAGTCAGCTTGAGTAGCAGCAGCGAGGTCCATGGCTTGCGCCGCGTCGTCGGGCCCGGCGTCGGCGACCTCGAGCAGGATCTCTTCGGTCGCCGGGTTGTGCACCGCGAAACGGCGTCCGCTGGCCGCCGGCTTCTCGTGCCCACCGAGCAGCAGCTCAGCGGGCACCCACGTCAATGCGGAGTCCATCAAGATCCTCTCGTCGCGAAAAACCTGCGCCGGCCCCGCCCATCGAAGACCCGCATCAGCGTCGTCACCAGGCGGGATCGGAGCTTGGACGCGGGGTACCACAGTGGTTCGCGCTTCAACACCGGACCGCGGGGCACCAGAATCGCTTGCTGGCGACAGTATTTGCGGATTCCCGCTGGACCGCCGAAGCGGGCGCCCATCCCGGAGTTCTTCCAACCGCCCATCGGCACGGCGAAGTTGACCAGATTGGCGAATGCATCGTTGATGTTGACCGCGCCGACTTCCAGACGGCGCGCCACCCGTTCACCCCGCCGCCTTTCGCCGCACCAGACCGTGGCCGAGAGGCCGTAGTCGGAATCGTTGGCCAACCGGACCGCCTCGTCCTCGTCGGCGACCTTGATCACCGGCAACAGCGGCCCGAAGGTCTCTTCGGTCATACAGGTCATCGAGTGATCAACGTCGACGAGAACAGTGGGCTCGAAGAACGCACCGGCCCCGGTGGCCTTGCCGCCGATCAGGATTCGCGCGCCGCGCGAAACGGCGTCGTCGACGTGCCGGGTCACGATGTCGCACTGCGCCGGTGTCGCCATGGCGCCGATGTCGAAGCGGAACCCGCGGTCGTCGTGGCCTTGCCGGAGTGCCCGGACCTGGTCGAGCAGACTGGCCACGAACTGGTCGTAGACCGGTGCCTCGACGTAGACCCGCTCCACTGAGATGCATACCTGCCCGGAGTTGAACAGCCCCCCGTAGACGATGCCCGCGGCCGTCCGGTCGATGTCGGCGTCGGCCAGCACGATAGCCGGATCCTTGCCCCCCAGTTCCAGGCTGCAGGGTTTCAGAGCCTCACCGCACGCGGCGGCGATCGCCCGCCCGGTCGCGGTGGAGCCGGTGAATTGCACATAGTCGACCGCGTCGACGACTGCGCGCCCGGTTTCGATACCGCCGGTCAGCACCTGCAGCACGGGAGGGGCGCCGATCTCCGCCCAGCCGCGGGCCAACTCGCACGCGCTGAGCGGAGTCACCTCCGACGGCTTCACCAAGACCGCGGCGCCGGCCATCAGCGCCGCGAACGCGTCGAAGCACGGGTTGAGCAACGGCAGATTCCATGGCGTGATGATGCCGACCACCGAGTAGGGCTGGTATCGGGTCACCAACCGCTTCGTCAGCCCGATCGGGCTGTGCGGCCTCGGCCGTTCCTCGGCAAGGAATCCGCCGGCATGCCGCGCCCAGTATTTGGCCAGATCGATCGCCGCCGGCACTTCGATCTCCGCGTCGAACCGCGTCTTCCCGGTCTCCGACTGCACCAGGTCGGTCAACCGGGCGGAGTTGTCCATCAACCAATCCAGCAGCCGCAACAGCCATTCCGCGCGAGCAGCGGTGCCAAGGTCCTCCCATTCCGGCTGCCGTCCGCGTAGCTGCCGAACGGTGTCGGCGACGACGGCGGGTGGGTGGTCGTGGACCTGGCCCACCACCAGACCGTCGGCGGGGTTGCGGACTTCGATCGTGGGTGTCGTCACGGCTCTCCCAGGGCCTGCCGGTACAGCGGACTGTCGGCACTGTAGTAATTGCAGTGGAATCCGCTCGGGATGCGGAACGGAATGCGCACCCGCGTCAGCGGCCCCGCCGCGAGGTTCTGGGCGTCGAAGACCACCAGCTCGGTCTCGGCGGCACCGGCCTGGTGGACCAGTGTCACGGCGTAGCCGTCAGATTCGTCGCGGCCTCCGATGCGCGGGGCGAAGATGAGCTCTCCCGCGGCGGCACCGTCACCGAAGTGGTAAAAGTCCTCGGCGCCGGTCTGGGTGTCGACTCGCAGCACCGCGTCCATACCGTCGGCGCGACCGTCAATCGAGTGCAGGTTGCTGTTGGCGAACACGTTTCGGCTCGGGCGGGTCATCATCCGGTCGTCCGGTCGGGGGAATTGGATGTCGTGGTCGCTGAGTATCTGCTCGGCCACCACGTCGGTGCTGGCGGCCGGGTCGATCGTCCAACGGCGCAGGCTCTGCTGGGTTTCGGCGTGCGAGCGGCGGTTGCCGTGAATGTCGGGGAACAGCGCGGTCCCTTCGGCGGCGGCCACATCGGCGACGATACGGCCGTCCTCGTCCCACACGTTGGCCTGATGCATCATGTGCCGCGGCGCGGCTTCGAACCAGCGGACGTCGGCAGCGGACCCACTGCGCGGCATGACGCCGAGTTTGGTCGGCCGGTCGGGG
The DNA here is from genome assembly GCF_001021505.1 of Mycolicibacter heraklionensis. Classification (GTDB taxonomy): domain Bacteria; phylum Actinomycetota; class Actinomycetes; order Mycobacteriales; family Mycobacteriaceae; genus Mycobacterium; species Mycobacterium heraklionense. The sequence goes on along the minus strand of NZ_LDPO01000020.1, from coordinate 62,209 downwards.
TCCCAGGCCACCATCGGACCGCCGGACATCGCCCGCTCCACGCTGATATCCAATGGTGTCACCGGAAATACCACGTGGTGTTCGGTGACGAAGAAGGTGTGCATCAATGTCTGGTGCGGTATCGGTATCACTTCGTAGCGCAGCAGTTCCCCGTCGGAACCCACGACTTCGTAGTGGATTTCCGGCACGGCGCCCGGGCGATACGGGACCGACCCGATGTTGATCAGTTCACCGGTGGCGTAGTCGACGGTCGGATGCGCCGAGAAGGTGGTGGTGATGACCCCGCCGTAGTGTTCCTCGCCGATGGTGTCCAGGGTGCGTGGTTCCAGCCGGACCGGCGGCGCGCCCTCCATCAGCGCCAAGAGCTTTCCGCCGTGCAGGATGATGTTGGTGTTGGCCGTGTTGTACCGGGTGCCGCGGGCGAGCGGGTCGGTGGTCGCCGGGTTGTCGAGCACCCCGAACAGTCGCCGTCCGTGTTTGAGTTCCAGCTCCAGCTTTTCGGTGCGCACCCAACGGCTGCGCAGCGATACCCGGCCGTCTTCGATGAAGAACGCGTAGACCATGCCGTCGCCGTCGAACCAGTGGTAGTCCTCGGCAGTCGGCGGGTACAGCGGTTCGGCGCCGTTGCGATAGAACACCCCGGCGAGATCTTCCGGCAGGTCACCTTCGACGAACAGGTCCGGCGCTGTCACTTCCATTCGATTGGGCTGGTGATGCCCGGTGAGAAAAGGACTTTCGCGAAAGCGCGGGCTAGCCACTGGTGCCTCCGTTCATTCGATGGTGCCCAGTTGAGTGCCTACTGGGTAGGTTTCGTCAGCCTCAACGGCACCGTGTCGCAGGATACCGGCGCACGGTGCGGGTATGTCGGTCTCCACCTTGTCGGTACCCACGGTGTAGAGGTCTTCGCCTTCGCCCACGTGGTGACCGTCGGGCACCAGCCAACCCATAAAGATGCCCTCGGTCATCGTGACGTCCAGTTTGGGCATTCGGATATCCATCGCAACCTTCCTAGTCGGTGAGCCGCAACGCCTGGCTCGGGCAGGACGCCACCGCGTCGGCCACCGCATCGCGGTGATCGTCGGAGATCTCGTCGACAAGCACGTGTGAGACGCCGTCGTCGCCGATGGCGAAGACGTCCGGGGCTTTCATCTCGCATATTCCGTGACCGACGCAGCGGTCTTGGTCGACAAGCACTTTCACGGTTCCTCCGATCACCGGGTCAGGACGGTGCAGGCGCTCAGCCCCGGCGCGCCGTAAACGTGGGAGAACGCCACCCGGGGCGTTCCGCCGACCTGACGACCGCCCGCCGCGCCGCGCAGCTGGAGTACGTTCTCGTGGATCTGGCGCAGCCCCGACGCGCCGATCGGCTCGCCGTTGGCCAGGCAGCCGCCGTCGGTGTTGATCGGCAGCCGGCCGGTGAGTTCGGTGGCGCCCGCGTCAATGAGGTCGGTCTGCGCGCCGTGTTCGCACAGGCCCGTCTCGGCCAGGTGGATGAGCTCCGCCCCGGCGTCGGTGTCCTGCAGCTGGGCCAGGTCGACCTCGCCGGGACCGATACCGGCCGCCGCGAACGCCGCTGCTGCCGCATCCACACTCGGACTAACACCGCGGCGCACCGACAGCGACGGGCTGAGCACCTCGAAAGATCCGGGCCGCCGGGTCCGCACGGCCGCGCCCGCGATGTACACCGGATCGGCGCGATACTGCTTGGCGCGGTCGGCCCGACACAGCACCAGAGCGGCGGCGCCGTCCCCGGGCGAGCAGAGCATGTACTGGCGCAGTGGGTCGGACAGCATCATCGACTCACGCACGTCGGCCTCGGTCAGCGGCTTGCGCCGCCAGGCGTTCGGGTTCAGCGCCCCGTTGCGGAACGCCTTGCTCGCTACTGTTTCCAGCAGCCGCGCGGGCAGCCCGTGCTCGTGCAGATAGCGCTGGATCTTCAACGCAAAGAACTGTGACGTCATGGCCAATCCGGTGGTGCCGTACCACCGCCCCAGGCCCAGTGCTTCCGGCCGGATCGCGAACGCGCCCCGCGGATGCGAGTCGAAACCGACGACCAGCGCCGTCTCGGCGGCCCCCGAACCGATCGCCTGCACCGCAGCGACCAGTGAACTGGTGCCGGTGGCGCAACCGTTGAGCACGTTGACGAACGGCACCCCGGTCAGTCCGAGATCGGCGACCAGAGTGTCCGCCGAACCGCCGTCCATGCTGCCGCCGACCGCGTAATCGATGTCACCCCAGGACATCGCGGCGTCGTCGAGCGCGGCGCGCACCGCACGCACGGCCTCCTTGCGGGCGGTGGTGTCGAGGTAGCGGCCGAACGGCCGACAGCCGATGCCGATGATGGCCACGGATGACATCAGCGTCCCTCCTTCTCGTCCGGTGTAAACGCGAACGTGGTTGCGGTGCCGGTTTCGGCCTGTACCTCGATCCCGGTGAGCCGCATCGGCATCCCGATACGCAGCCGGTCCGGATCGGATTCGGTGAGTCGGGTCTCGACGATGACCTCGCCGGGCAGTTCGACATAGCCCACACCGAAGGGCGTGAACTCGTCACCGGCTGGCAGATACGGCGGGCTGGGCGGCGGGAAGCGCTGAATGGTCCAGCTCCACAGCTCACCGCGGTCGGCCAGCCGGACCGGCTCGACCCGGCCGGCGCCGCAGCGCGGGCAGCTGTCCGCGCGCGGGAAGCTGATCTCCCCGCAGTCCGCACATCGCCCGCCGAGCAGCCGGACTTCGCCGTCGACGAGTTCCATGATCGCGGAGTCGATCGGTTCGGCGGTCATGCGCTGGGCTCCTGTCTGCGGGCACGCACCCCGCGCTTGCGGATGACGACGTCGCCATGGACGGCGGCCTGGCAAGCCAGCCGGACCTGGTCCCCGCGCCCGCCGTGATCACCGGAGATGCCGCGAACCGCACGGGATTCGGTCTCACTCGGCGGGGCCAGCCGATCCGGGTGTGCGAGAACCTCGACATGGCAGACCAGGCATTCGCCGTTACCGCCGCAGATCGTCGGCCAGCGGTAACCGGCGGCTTCGGCGGCGGCCATGATGGTCTGCCCGTCAGCGGCGCCGAATCGGACGCCGGACGGTTGGACGGTGACGGTGGCCATCTCAGCCCCGCCGCAGTTCGCGCCAGGGTCGGCCGCGGTCGAGGTCGGGCTCGCGCTCGAGTCCGAGTACCCGCTCGGCGATGATGTTGCGCTGAATCTCCGAGGTCCCACCGGCGACGGTGAGCCGGCGGCTGTCCAGCAGTCCGTAGGTCTCGGCCGGTTCCTCGTCGCCGTCCCAGCACGCGGCCGACGGCCCGGCCAGGTCGAAGGCCAGTTCGCTGATGCGCTGGGAGAGCTCGGATTGCAGCAGTTTGGTGATGGATCCTTTGGCGTCGCCGGTGTTGTGCAGTCGCAGGTTGGTCAGCGACAGTGCGCGTTCGGTGGCGATCAGCGAGGCCAGCCGGTCGGACAGCATCCCGTCCTGCCAGCCACCGCGGCGCCGGGCCAGCTCCACCACCGGGCCGATCTCCACCCCGCTGGCGGCCGACGACTCCGACAGGCCGGATCGTTCGGCGGTCAGGGTCGACATCGCCACCCGCCAGCCACCGTTCAGCGGTCCGAGCATGGCGTCGGCGGGCAGGGCGACGCCTTCCAAGAAGACTTCGCAGAAGTGTTCGCTGCCGGTCATCTGGCGCAACGGCCGCACCGTCACCCCCGCAGCCGCCAGGTCGACGACGAAGCAGGTGATGCCGGCGTTCTTCGGCTGGTCGACATCGGTGCGCGCCAACAGCATTCCGTACCGAGACAGGTCAGCGAAGGAGCTCCATACCTTCTGCCCGTCGACGATCCAGCCCCCGGCGCCGTCCGGTACCGCGCGGGTGGCCAGGCTGGCCAGGTCGGACCCGGCGCCCGGTTCGCTGAACAACTGGCACCACATGTCGTCACCGGAGACGATCCCGGGAAGGTACCGGCGGCGCTGCTCGTCGGTGCCCCATTCGATGACGGCCGGGCCGATCAGGGTGAGCGGTACGAAATGGTGCACCGGCAGATCGGCTTGGGCGCTGGCCGACTCATACCAGCGTCGAGCGGTGTCGGGGTCGAAGCTCTGGTCAGCCATCGGCACACTCCCCCGTGCCGATCAGCGCGGCCAGCCGGCGCCGGTGGTGTGCCGCGGTTCCGGTGAGAGCGGTCACCGCGTGGGCCCGGCGCAGGTAGCGGTGCGCCCAGTGCTCCCAGGTGATCGCGATTCCGCCGTGCAATTGAACGGCGGCCTTGGTCATCTCGACGGCGGTCTGCCGCGCGAGTGCGGCGGCCACGGCGAGGTCCAGCTCGGCCTGGGCAGTGCCGTCCGGGAACTGCCAGGCAGCGGCGTACACGGCGGAGCGAGTCAGCTCCACCTGGGCGAGCAGGTCGGCCAGCCGATGTTTGATGGCTTGGAACGATCCGATCGTTCTGCCGAATTGCACGCGCTGGCTGACATAGTCGACGGTGCCGTCCAGCGCCCGCTGCGCCACCCCGAGGAGCTCCGCGGAGAGCGCCAGGTCGCCGCGGCGGCGCATCGCGGTCACGGTTTCCGGCGAACAATCCAGCGGTGTTCCCACGTCGGTGCCGCGGCCCATGGTCCGAGACAGGTCCAAACCGGACAGGGCCCGCAGCTCTGTGCCGAGCACCAGTCCGCCGTCGGTCGCACCCACCACGACGGTGTCGTCGCTGAAATCCCAACAGTGATCGGAACGCTCGCCGTCGACCCGGGTCAGTGAGACCGCCGCCGATACCCCGCGCTCCCCGTTGCGCACTCGGTCGAATGCGGGCGCATTGGCCAGCGGGCCCACCACCGTCGCCGAGAGCAGCGGTCCGTCGAATAAGGCGGCCCCGGATTCTTCGGCCAGGATCGCCAATTCGACCGCCGATCCACCGTCGTTGAACAGCAGATCGTCCAGGCCGATCTCGGTGAGCAGGCGCTGCCACCGGAGTCCGCGCTCCAGATCTGCGGTAGCGGCGAAGTAGTCACGCAGCACACCGCGTAGCGCGTCGTGTTCGTCGGTGAATGCGAACATCCGCGCGGCGTCGAGCCCGGCCGCCGGCATCAGGAGCTCACCGCTTCGGACGCTCGGCGCGCAGCCAGGTAGCCGTCGCGCAGCTGACGCTTGTTGATCTTGCCCATCGCCGAGCGCAGCTCGAACTCCACCAGCTCCACCACGCTTGGACACTTGTAGTGCGACAACCGGGCCCGGCACCAGGCGACGAGCTCGGCGGGGTCGGTGCCGGGGTCGGCGACCACCAGCGCGCAGAGCTGTTCACCGAGATCGTCGTGCGGGATGCCGATCACCGCGACGTCGCGGACGCTCGCGTGGGTGCGCAGCACCTCCTCGGACTCGGCCGGATACAGGTTCACTCCGCCGCTGACCACCATGTCGGAGGCCCGATCGGTCAGATACAGATAGCCGTCGGCATCGAGGTAGCCGATCTCGCCGATCGCAAAGACCCCGTCAGCGACGTAGCTGCGCCGTGTCTTCTCCGGATCACCGTGGTAGCTGGGCCGGTGCCCGGTAGTCGATTCCACACAGACCAGACCGGATTCGCCGCTGGGCAACACGGTGCCGTCTTCGCTGCGGATGGTCACCTCGCAGCCGGGCAGCGCCCGCCCGACCGAACCGGGGTGAGCCAACCATTCGCCTGAGTCGATCATGGTGATGGTGCCCGCCTCGGTAGACCCGTATGCCTCGATGAACACCGGCCCGAACCAGTCGATCATCGCCCGTTTCACGTGCACCGGACACGCCGCGCCGGTATGAATGATGCTGCGCAAGCTGCTGACGTCGTAACGATCCCGAATACTCTTGGGCAGGGCCAGCATTCGTGAGAAATGGGTGGGCACCATCATCGATGACGCGATCCGGTGCGCGTCGATGGCGGCCAGCACCGCCTCCGCGTCGAACTTGGGCGCAATGACCAGCGTGGTGCCGACCATCAGGCCGCGCACGCCGGTGATCGGGCCGGTGTGGTGCATCGGCGCGACCACCAGATGCTTTCCGGCCGGACGGATCCGCGACGCTCTGATCTGCTCGACGTGGTCCACCATGGATGCACCACCCGGGAACATCTGCGGGGGAAGCTCCACACCCTTGGGCCGCCCGGTGGTGCCGGAGGTGTAGTAGAGCGGAGCCGCCGGTGTGATCGCGTCCGACGGCTCGGCGCCGGAATACGACGCCACAGCGCGGTCGAATTCGTCCCAGTCCACTACGGCGACGTCCAGATCCGCCTCACGCACGGTCGCCGCGGCGCGCGCACTGCACAGCACGGTGTGCACCGACGCGTCCCGCAGGATGTAGCCGACTTCGCCGGCGGCGAGGTGGTAGCTCACCGGCACCACTGACAGTCCCGCGTAGGTGGTCGCCAGGTGCGCCAGCGCGGTGTGCGCGCTGTTCTCGGCCATCACCGCAATCCGCTGTCCGGGTTCGACCCCCAGCGACAGCAGCCAGTGAACGGCCCGGTTGAGCAGCGAATTCAGTTGCGGCCACGTCCATGCGGCGACCCCATCGGTGAGGGCCACTCCGTCGTCGCGCTCGGCATGCTGCGCAATCCCGTAGACCAACCGGCTATCCCCTCAGCGCGGTCCGCGACCGGGCCAGCGTCGCCTTGGCGGCTGCGACGATCTGATCGGGGTGGGGCACGAACGCGTCCTCGAGAACTTTCGCGAACGGAATCGGGGTGTTGGCGCCGGCCACTCGCTGCACCGGGGAACCCAGCTCATCGAAGAGGTTCTCGGTGATGAGGCTGGCCAGCTCGGCGCCGAAGCCGCTGCGGCGCACCGCCTCATGGACGACGACGGCGTGCCGGGTGCGCCCGACCGACGCCAGGATGGTGTTCTCGTCCAACGGCACCAGGGACCGCAGATCGATCACCTCGGCGTCGATGGAGTCCTGCGCCAGCCGTTCGGCGGCGGCCAGCGCGTCGTGCACCTGCCGGCCGTAGCTGATCAGGGTGATGTCGCTGCCCGGCCGCACGGTGGCGGCACTGCCGAGTGGAACCAGGTGGTGGCCGGTCGGAACCGGTTGCGGTGGCCCGAAATACAGCAGGCTCTGCTCTACCACCACAACCGGGTCCGGGTCGAAGATGGCTGCGGTCAACAGTCCTTTGGCGTCGGCGGGGTTGCTGGGCACCACGACTTTCAGGCCGGGAATGTGGGTCAGCCAGGCTTCCAGCATCTCCGAATGCTGGGCGCCGAACTGCATTCCGGCACCGGCGGCGCAGCGGATGGTCAGCGGCACGGTCGTCTGCCCGCCGGACATGTAGCGCAGTTTGGCGGCGTGGTTGGAGAGCTGGTCCATGCAGACGGCGAGGAAGTCCATCAGCATGATCTCGGCGACCGGGCGCATCCCGCCGATCGCGGCGCCGATCGCCGCACCGACAATGGCCTGCTCGCTGATCGGCGTGGCCCGCACCCGATGAGCGCCGTACTTGGTGGACAACCCCACCTGCGTCTTGAACACCCCGCCGCTGGGGTCGGCGATGTCCTCACCGAGCAGGATCACCGACGGGTCGCGGCCCAGCGCGTCGTCAAGCGCGCTGCATACCGCCTGGAACCCCGACATCGGTTGCTCGCTCACGCCAGCGCCTCCTCGTACACGTCGGTCAGCCCTTCCGACAGCGGCGGTTCGGGACTGTCCAGGGCGAACTTCACCGCCGCCGCGATCTCGGACTTGGCGTCGGCCTCGATGGCCTCGACGTCGGCGGCGGTGAGCACGTCGTTGTCGATCAGCCATTCCCGGAAGGCCAGCACCGGGTCGGCGGCGCGCGCCTCGTCGAGCTCGCCGGGCTTCATGTATTCGTTGCCGTCGGACATCTGGTGGCCGTAGAACCGGAAGGTCATCGCCTCGATGAGGGTGGGACCTTCCCCGGCACGGGCTCGCTCGATGGCGCGCTTCGCCGCGGCGTACATCGCGATCGGGTCGTTGCCGTCCACCCGCACACCGGGCATGTTGTAGCTGGCGGCGCGGTCGGCGATCCGCTCCACACTGGTGCCGTCCTCGAACGAGGTGTGTTCGGCGTACCGGTTGTTCTGGCAGCAGAAGACCACCGGCAGTTTCCACAGGCCGGCCAGATTGCACGCCTCGTGGAAGGCCCCGATGTTGGTGGCGCCGTCACCGAAGTTGACCACCGTGACCCGGTCGCCGCCCTGCAGCTGCGCGGACAGGGCCAGCCCGGCGGCAATCGGCAGGCCGCCTCCCACGATGCCGGTGGTGACCATCAGCCCCGACGCCGGATGGGTGATGTGCATCGGTCCGCCTTTGCCCTTGCAGGTGCCGGTGGCCTTGCCCATGAACTCGGCCCACAGCTCCGGCATCGGCACGCCCTTGGCCAGGTGGTCATGCAGCCCGCGGTAGGTGGTGACCACGTAGTCGGTGGGCTTGAGCAGGGCGCCGATCGACGCCGGGATGATCTCTTGGCCGCGCGGTGAGTAGTACTGGGCGCTGACCTGCCCGGTGAGGATCAGCGAGCGGAATTTCTCGTCGCACAGTTTGATCCGGGTGGCGGTGGTGAAGATCCGCGTCAGCGTGGAGTTGTCCGGACCCGCGACGTTTTCGGAGGCGGCCACGGCGCTCCCCTCTATTAGTTGGTTCAATAATTAATTTGTAACACCGGTCACGATCCACTGTCAATGACCGTCAGAGGCGCGGTGGCGAGGCGGGGGTGGCAGCTACTCGCTGGCGCTCAGCAGCAGCGAATCGAAGAGTGCGGTCATGGCGTCCATCGCCGCGGCGTCGGTCGCTGCGGCGGCGTGCGCGAAGCCGTCGACGATGGCGCCGATCAGGTGGGCCACCGCAACGGGGTCGCGGTCGGCGGGAATCAGTCCATGGTCCTGTCCGTTTCGCACCGCCGCGGCGAGGGTCTCGGTCATCCGGACGGCCTGCTTGCCGAACGCCTCGGTGAGTTCGGGGTGACGACGGGCGTCGATCGGAGCGGTGGCCACGAAACCAGCCAGGGCGGGCGACTCGTGGTTGATCCGCATCGACTCCGCCAGCACCGACCGCAGCAGCCCGTGCACGGACTGCGGAGTGGCCATCGCCACCGCCGTCGAGCGGGCGATGATCTTGCCGTACACGTCCTCACAGACGGCGTCGAAAAGCTTGCTCTTGGTTCCGTAGTGGTAGTACACCGCACCGGCCGTGACCCCGGCCAACTCGGCGATGAGACTGTTGGTTGCCGGGCCGTAGCCGTGCTCGGCGAAACAACGGCACGCTGCATCGATCACCCGCTGCCGGGTGTCGCCGCTGTCCGCCCCGGCCGGACGCCCCGGGCCGGACTTCACCTTTGTGTCGCTCACCCGACCATCATGGCAAACTCCGACGCCGCCGAACGTCTCGCGTCAGCCGCAACACGCCGTTGCGGACGGATCTCGTCACGGACTTGCTACCGGTCCAAATACCGGTCGAGATCCTGATGGAAGGCACGGATTCTGACCTCCTGATAGTTGGCCAGCGTCACACCCGGTTTGGTCATCGACTTCAATCCGCGTTGCACCCAGCCCAGGTTGGTCAGGTCCTGGTTGAGCACCGCGCACAGTCCGCCCAACTCCGGTGCGGCGCTGAAATCTTCGTCGGGTCCCAACACGTGCGGCGGCGCCGCCTTCGGTTTCGGCACGCCCGCCGGCAGCGGAATCAGCATCATCACGTCGAACACGCAATGGTCCGGGTCGTTGCCGTACGGCCGGAACCGGTAGGTCAACGGTGCACCCACGCCGGCCCACGGGGCCAGGTTGGGGAACACGAAATACTCGATGGCGTCCAGGATCTCGCTGTCGCTGACCTGCGACACGTCGGCCCCGGTGGTCGCCGCCAGCTGGGCCCGCATCGCCTCGGCCACCACCGGGCGGGCCTCCTGGCCTTCCGGCACCGTGATGCTGCCGACGCCGTCGGGGTAGAAGTCGCGGAACATCGCCTCCAGCACGTCCTGGGGTTCCAGCGGCTCGCCCAGGTGCGGGCTGCTGGTGGCCTGGGCTGTGATCATCCGGTTGAACCCCGGCAATCCGTCGCCGCGCGGGTAGACGTCGTACTGGGTGTTGCAGTCGCCGAGGTACTCCAGCAACTGCGGATGCGTCGCGATCACGTGGTAGGACTCGATGAACGCCTCCAGTGCGACCTTCCAGTTGCAGTCGAGAACCTTGACGACATGCACGGCTTTGAAGCGATCCTGCAACCCGAACGGCTCCAGGTGCCGATCCGCCTCGCCGATGAAGTCGGCCAGTGGGACCGCGTCGCGGTCGGGGTTGACGAAGACGAATCCGGCCCAGGTCGCGGTCAGCGCTTCGGGCAGCCCGAATTTCGTGTCGTCGATGTGCGGGAAGTCCCAGCGGCAGGGCACGTCGGTCAGGGCGCCGTCCAGACTCCAGGTGAAACCGTGGAACGGGCAACGCAATTGGTTGGCGCGCCCGGAGTCGTCGCACAGCCGCCGCCCCCGGTGCAGGCACGCATTGTGATAGGCCTTGATCTCCCCAGCCGGGGTGCGGACCACGATCAGCGACATGTCGCCGATGTCGTAGACGACGTAGTCCCCGGGCTCGGGAATGTCTTCTTCCCGGCAGGCCATCTGCCATACCCGTTTCCAGAGCTTCTCCACCTCGCGGTAGTGGAACTCGCTGCTGGTGTAGCGCTGCGTGTCGATATCGTCGGAGCCCAGGAACTCGTAGTGCTCCTCGAGCAGCGGCTTGGGCACCTCCCGGGTGTCGGTCGCCAACAGCTCCTGCACGGTGGGACCAGGTGAACGCGCCGCACCCGGCGCCGGACGCCCCGCACTGGTTTCGGTCATAGCGCCTCCTTGCTCGTCAGGTACGAAACGACCGCGTCGCCGATGAAGGCCGAGCCGTTGATGGCCCAGCCGCCGTCGACGTAGAGAACCTGCCCGGTGATGTAGCCGGCTGCCGCCGATGCCAGGAACGCGACCGCGGCGGCGACATCGGACGGTTCGCCGATCCGCCCCAGTGGCATGGCGGCTCCGACGGCGTCGCGCAGCCCGGGGTCGCCGAACTCACCGGCGGTGCCCTCGGTCAAGACCAGACCCGGGCCGACAGCGTTGACCCGGATCCGGCGCGGCGCGTACTCCGACGCCATCTGCTTGGTCAGGGCGACGATCGCGGCCTTGGATGCCGGATAGATTCCGCGCCCCGCTCCCCCGACGTCGGCGAGCACCGAGGTGAGGTTCACGATGGCCCCGCCGCGGGGACTGAATTTCGGCGCCAGCGCGCGGGTGACCAACCAGGTACCGCGCACGTTGGTTCCGAGCACGTCGTCGACGTCGGCCGCAGTGCTGTCGTCCAGCGTCGCCGACCGCCAGATGCCGGCGTTGTTCACCAGCACGTCCACCGACTCGATCGCGACGGCCAACTCGGCGACCGAGCGTTCGTCGGACACGTCGCACGCTACCGCCCGCCCGCCGATGCCGTCGGCGGCCCGCTGCGCCGCGTCGCCGTCGACGTCGACCAGGACCACATCGGCTCCAGCGGCCGCCAGATGACGCGAAATCGCACGTCCGATGCCGTTTCCGGCGCCGGTTACCACTGCCTTCGGAGCTGCGTCCGCCACCCGTCCTCCACTTCCGCGCGCTGCCCGCTTGGCCCCCGCACGACGCTTGCGTATGACGCAGCTCACTATTATATTAGTGCACCAATTAGTCAAGAGCGTGATGCGAATGCCTGGAGGCGGCGTTGAGCGAGACAACCTCTGAACCGAAGACCTGCCCGGTGAACGACTTCGACCCCCTCGCACCGCAGACGTTGCAGTGCCCCTACCCGTGGTACGAGACGCTGCGCGACGAAGCACCGGTGCACTTCGTGGCCAGCCGGGGCATGTGGTTCGTCACCTCGCGCGAGTTGGTCGCCGAGGCACTGACCAATCACGAGGTGTTCTCGTCGAACTTCGGCGTACCGCAGCTTCCGGCACCGGAATCGGTGGCCGCCCAGGTCGCCGAGATCGAAGCCCAAGGCTGGCCGGCGGTGCCGACCCTGCTCACCGCCGACCCGCCGGAGCATCACTACTACCGACGGATGGTGGCCAAGGCCTTCACACCGCGGCTGATCGCCCAGCAGGAACCGGCGATCCGCCGGATCGCCACCGAGGTCGCCGACGCGCTGCCGGCCGGAGAACCGGTCGACTTCATCCCGGCGTTCGCCGCACCGTTGCCGCTGCGGATCATCGCGCACATCCTCAATGTTCCCGACGACCGGATCGGCGACTTCAAGCGGTGGTCAGATCAGTTCGCTCTCACTGTCGGGGCCGAACTCGACGACGTCGGTCGCCTCGAACAAGCGCGCAGCCTGCTGGAGTTCCAGCGTTACTTCGCCGCCGAACTCGACGATCGGCGGGCCAACCCCCGCGGCGATCTGATCACCGGCCTGGTCAACGCCCCCGATGCCTCCGACGGCGACGAACCGCTGAGCACCGCCGCCTGCCTGAGCATCATTCAGCAACTGCTGATCGCCGGCAACGAAACCACCACCAAGCTGTTGACCAGCACGATGCATATGGCAGCCCAATCACCCAAATGGTGGGACTGGTTGCGGGAGAACCCCACCGAGCGCGTCGAGGCGTTCACCGAAGAGGCACTGCGGTACGCCACGCCGGTTCAGAGCATGTTCCGGATCGCCACCGCCGAGACCACACTGGGCGGCTACACCATCCCGGCCGGTGCACTGGTGGTGCTGGCCTTCGGGTCGGCCAACCGCGACGAGGCCTGGTTCGACCGGGCCGACGAGTTCAATCCCGAACGGGACAACGCCAGGACGCACCTGGCGCTGGGTCACGGCATCCATGCCTGCCTGGGGGCCCCGCTGGTCCGACTCGAGGCGAGCATCGCATTCGGTGAGTTGGCCCGCCGTTTCAGCGCGATCAGGTCCGCCGAGGACAACGACTTCACCTACGAGCCCAGTTTCATGCTGCGCGGCTTCAAACGACTCTCCCTGATCTTCGATCAGGCCTGACGGGGCTGCGCATGACGGTGCAGGCTCCGGAAATCGATGACGCGCCGAACCCGGCAAGCCGGACGATCGGACGGTGGTCGAAGGGCTACCTCGCCCGGCATCCGGTGACGGCACTGCGCACTGTGGGCGGCCAATGCGTGCTGGCGGTACGCGCTGCGCAATACCTGGTCATCGATATCGCCCGCGGACGCTTCCCATTCACCGAATTCGTCGAGCAGGCCACCTTCATGGCGCGCACCGCGATTGTGCCGACGATGTTCGTCGCCATACCGCTGAGCGTCACGCTGGCCATCCAATTCAGCTTGCTGGCAGGACAACTCGGTGCGACGTCACTGGCCGGGGCGGCCAACGGCCTGGCCGTCATCCGGCAGGGCGCACCACTGGTGGCGGCCGTGCTGATGGCGGCCGCAGTCGGGTCGGCGACCGGCGCCGATCTGGGGTCCCGCGCGATCCGGGAAGAGACCGACGCCATGGAGGTCATGGGGGTGTCGGTGATCCGGCGGCTGGTGGTGCCGCGACTGGTGGCCAGCGTCCTGATCTCGGTCGCCCTCACCGGATTCACCTGTTTCATCGGATTCCTGGCCGGATACGCGTTCACCGTGATGCTGCAAGGCGGCACCCCGGGCAGCTACACGGCGACGTTCTCGTCCTTCGCGACCGTCGACGACCTAGTCCTGACGTTGCTCAAAGCGGTGGTGTTCGGTGTCATCGTCGCGATCATCTCCAGCTACAAGGGACTGGACACCCGGGGCGGTCCGGCCGGTGTGGCGAATTCGGTGAACGCCGCAGTGGTGCAATCGATCCTGCTGCTGCTCTTGACCAACGTCCTGATGAGCCAGATGTATCTGGTGCTGTTCCCGAAAACCAGCTTCTGACCATGACGGCCACCGCCTTTCTTCCTGCCGGCGTTCGGCCCGTGCTCGCCGCCGCGGACGCGCCGGTCCAGCAGGCGGCACGGATCGGGCACATGGTGGCATTCTTCTTCCGGACCCTGGCCGGGATTCCGCTGGTGCTGCGCCGGTACCCGCGGGAGTTCTTCCGGCTGCTGTCGGATGTGACATGGGGCAACGGGTCCATCGTCGTCGGCGGCGGCACCGCGGCGGTGGTGCTGCTCAACGGCGCCGCCGGCGGAGCCGTGGTGGCAATCGAGGGCTACAACGCACTCAATCTCCTCGGCCTGGGCCCGGCAACCGGGTTGATCACCGCACTGGCGGCCGTGCGCGAGATAGCGCCGATGATGGCCGCACTGAGCTTCGCGATCCAGGCCGGCTGTCGCTTCACCGCACAGTTGGGCGCGATGCGCATCTCCGAGGAGATCGACGCGTTGGAGTCACTGGCCATCCGGCCCATCCCCTACCTGGTGACCACCCGGGTGCTCGCCTCGGCGCTGGCCGTCGTGCCGTTGTTCGTCGTCTGCCTGTGCCTGAACTTCCTGGTGTGCCAGTTGGTGATCTTCTTGGTCAGCGGGCAGGCGTCTGGCACCTACCTGCACTACTTCGGATTGATGCTCGCCGCGCGCGACATGGTTTTCGCGGTACTCAAGGTCGCGATCTTCGTCGCCGTCATGTCCACCCTGCAGTGTTACTACGGCTTCTACGCCACCGGCGGACCGCGGGGTGTCGGCATCGCCGCGGGCCGGGCGATGCGCGCCAGCATCACCATCATGGTCAGCGTCAACATGCTACTCACCATGGCGTTTTGGGGCATTGACGCCGGCGGACGGCTGGGCGGGTAGATGCCGAACCGATTCGATTTCGACGGCCGGGGCCCGTCCACGCCGGCTTTGGTGGCGAGCGGAATCGCCTTTCTCCTGGTCTGCGCATTGACCGGCTGGCTGCTGATGGAGAAATCACAGGGGAAGCTGGACCCACGTGTCCAGGTCACCGCGGTACTGCGCAGTGTCGGTGACGGCCTGCCCCCCAAGTCCGATGTGAAGTTCCGCGGCGTGCTGGTCGGCATGGTCCGCGACGTCATACCAGCCGCGGGGGACGCACCCAACGTGGTACATATCGATCTCAAACCCGATCGGGCGCACGGTATCCCGAAGACCGTGACCGCGCGTATCGTCCCGAGCAACGCGTTTGCGGTGTCGTCGGTGCAGCTTGTCGACAATGGGCCGGCGTCCGCGCTGCGGGGCGGCGATGTCATCACCGAAGACCAGACCCTGGCGACCCAGTTGTTCCAGAACACCCTGGCCAAACTGCGTGAACTCATCACGGCGGTCGCTCGTCGCGGCAACGATCAGAGCCTCGGCCTGATCCGGCTGGTGGCCGACGCCACTGCCGGCCAGGGACCGACGCTGAGCGCGGCAGCGCAGGGGCTCAACCGAATCGTCGCCGAGATGAACAACCTCAGCATCGAGGACAGCGCGCCGTCCACGTTGGGAACCTGGGAATCGGCCATCGAGGCGCTGCGCGGCACCGCACCCGAACTGTTGGATTCGCTGCACAACGCCGTGGTGCCGATGCGCACCGTCGCCGAAAGGCAAGCGGCCCTGCATAATCTGCTGACCGGAGCGCAGGGCACCGTGGGCACCGTGCGCACCGCGATGGACAACCACACCGATGAGCTGGTGGCCATCGGCACCCAGCTGACCCCGGTCGTCGGTGTGCTGGCCGACAGCTCCGGCAAGTTCCCGGCGATCGCGCTGGGCATCAACAACGTGGTCAACACATTCTTCGACGAGTTGTGGACCCGCACCGGCACCAAGCTGAGCTTCACCTTCAAGCTGGTGGTCGCGCTGGCCCCGCTGCGCCTCTACACCCGCAGCGACTGTCCCGTCTACGGCGAGCTGCGCGGCCCCAGTTGCGACACGGCACCCGAGACCACCCCGGTAGTCGATACGCACGGGATCCCCGACCCCCGCGCCTACGTAC
This sequence comes from Mycolicibacter heraklionensis, assembly GCF_001021505.1. Classification (GTDB taxonomy): domain Bacteria; phylum Actinomycetota; class Actinomycetes; order Mycobacteriales; family Mycobacteriaceae; genus Mycobacterium; species Mycobacterium heraklionense. Next base: position 46,369 of record NZ_LDPO01000020.1, on the reverse strand, counting down.
CCCCGCCGGGCATCACCCTGCCCGAGCCCGCCAATGCCGCCGACCAAGTACTGCTGGCTCCTGCTGGAAACCTTTCACCAGAGCCGACTTTCGAACCGGGCGGCACGCCATGACCGCCCACCGGCGCCGGCTGGCCTGGCTGATCGTGTTCCTGGTTGTGTGCTTCTCGCTCACCTGGACCATTCTGGTCACACTGCGCCGCGACGTGATCGGGCCCACCAACAGCTACACCGCGATGTTCACCGATGTCACCGGGCTGCGGCCCGGCTCCGACGTCCGGATGGCCGGGGTCCGGGTGGGTCGGGTGGACTCGGTGGACCTGGACCACGATCGCGCCCGGGTGCGGTTCCGGATCCAGCGCGACCAGCCGGTCTACGGCAACACCAAGGCGTCCGTGGTGTATCAGAACATCATCGGACAGCGCTACATCGGGTTGACCCTCGCCGACTTCGGCCGCCCGGAGAAGCTGCCCGACGGTGCCACCATCGGCGTGGAACACACCGAGCCGTCGTTCGATGTGACATACCTGCTCAACGGTTTTGAACCGCTGTTCACCCTGCTGGACCCGGACAACCGGGGCAACTTGTCCAACGCGCTGATCAAGGCTCTGCAAGGCGACTCGAATTCGCTTGCGGTGCTGATCGCTGAGACCTCCCGCCTGGCGCACTCCCTTGCCGGCCCCGACGACCTGCTGGGTCAGCTGATCACCAGCCTGAACGCGGTCACCCAGAACCTCGCCGGCCAGGGCGTTGCTCTGCAGACCACCTTGACTCAGGTTCGCGCCGTGGTCGCCGGCCTCAATGTGCACCGCGACGAATTGATCTCGGCCGCGGGTTCCATTTCCACTGTGGTCGGTCGTCTTTCCGGGATTCTCACCGCGGTGCGCCCCGACCTGGAAGACCTGCTCGACCGCCAGCCCGGGCTCCTGTCCACCATGATTGCCCGCCAGGATCAGTGGGCCACCATGGGCGCCAACCTGCCCGCGGTGCTCAAGGGGCTGGCCCGGATCACCGGCGACAGCACCGCGATGAGCGCACAGGCGTGCGACTTCAACTTCACCCTGTTCAACTTCATGAAACCGATCGTGCCCAGCATCGTCAACGCGGCGACCCCCGGCGGTTGGCGCAAATACTCGGCGCAGTGCAGGTGACCGCCGTGGCAGCCACGCAGGTCCGCAAACGGGTCCTCGAGGACCGCAGCCAAGCGTGGCTGGGCGCCCTCGCGGTGCTGACCCTGACGGCGGTGATCGCCGCTACGACACTGCTCACCACGTTGAACCTCGGAAAGACAACCTATTTCGCCGACTTCCTGCAGGCGGCCAGCATCCGGTCGGGCGATGAGGTCAGCATCGCCGGCGTCCCGGTCGGCACGGTCGAGGACACCGCGCTGGACGGTGACCACGTGATGGTGTCGATGAAGATTCGTCACGACGTGGTCCTGGGCTCGCAGACCCGCGCCGCGATCAAACTGAGCACCGTCTTGGGCGCCCGCTATGTCGAACTGAAGCCGGCCGGCGACGGGACTCTTGACGGCCGGCGAATCACCCTGGCGCACACCAGCGTCCCCTATGACCTGCAGAAGCTGCTGCAAGATTCCACCAACACGTTCGAAGACGTTGACGCGCAGCGGTTTGCCCAGTCGATGCAACTGGTGTCCACCCAGCTGCGCGACGTTCCATCGATCCTGCCGGATGCGCTGGCAGGCGTGCAGAGCCTCTCGCAAGTCATCGCCGAACGACGCGACCAGATCGCCGGGCTGCTGCGCAGTACCGCCGAGATCGCCGAAATCCTGGGCGGCCAGCAGGCCGACCTTGCCGCCCTGGTCAACCAGGGCCACCAGCTGTTCGGCGAAGTCGTGGCGCGACGGGACGCCGTGCAGCGGCTGATGGAGGCCGCGACAACGCTGGTCAGCACCGCCCGCGACATCACGGTCGGCGACCACGCCCAGCTCGACCGGCTGCTGGGTGACATCCGGCAGGTCACCGCGATGGTGGGCGACCACGACGACCTGCTCCGCAACTTGTTCCAGGCGATGCCGTTGTCGATGCGAAACGTGGCCAACGCCACCGGGTCCGGGCCATTCCTTGACTTCGCCCTGCCCGGCGGTCTGTTGGTGGACTCCTGGATGTGCGCGATCAGCGGCCGCGCAGAGCAATACAGGTGGCCGGAGCGTTACCAATATTTCAAGGACTGCGAATGACCAAGCGGACCATCCTCGTCGCAGCCATCATGGCCGCCGCAGCCGCGGTGTTGGGTGCGGGGTACACGCTGCGGCCGGTGGTGAGTACCGGGCCGCGCACCATCACCGCCCAGTTCGACAACGTCATCGGTCTCTACACCGGCAACACCGTCGCGGTGCTCGGCATGCCGGTGGGTCGGGTGGCCTCGATCAGCCCCAAAAGCAGCTACGTCGAAGTGGTCCTGCAGGTCGACCCGAAGGTTGTGCTCCCCGTCGATGTGCAGGCGGTGACCGTGGGAACGTCGATCCTCACCGATCGTCACGTCGAACTCACCCCGCCGTATGCCGGCGGCCCGGCTCTGCCGGACGGTGCCACGCTGCGCCTGGACCGAACCAAGACGCCGATCGAATTCGACCGGGTGCTCAAGATGGTCGACAAGCTCGGCACCGCGCTGGGCGGCGACGGCCATGGTGGCGGGCCGATGGCCGATATCCTCTCCGCGACTTCGGATATCACCACCACCAGCGGGCAGCAGCTCAAGACCGCGCTCGGCCAGCTCTCGGCAGCGCTGCGCACCGGGGACGATGACGGGCAGGCAACGCGGCGCAACATCACTACGATCATCACGAATCTGAGCAGGCTCACCGATGCGGCAGCCCGAAACCAAGACGTGGTGCGTGCCTTCGGCTCCGACATCCGGGCGCTCAGCGACATCGTGGCCCAGGAGGGTCTCGGGCGGGGCGCTACCGGACGCGCGCTCAACCAGGTGCTCGAACAGCTCAACGCCTTGCTGACCGACAACGGTGACAACCTGACAGCAACACTGCGCAGCAGCAACGCGCTGACCAAGGCCCTGGTCGACTATCGCCGCGAACTCTCCGAGGTGTTCGACGTCGCCCCGCTGGCGATCGACAACGTGGTCAATGCGATGGACACCGACAACGGCATGCTGCGAGTGGGTGCGCACTTCGATTCGGTGTTCTTCGACAGTTCGATGACCAAAGAGGTCTGCAACATCCTGGGTCTGCGGCAGTTGGGGTGCCGCACCGGCACCATCCGCGACCTGGGCCCGGATTTCGGAATCACGTCCGTGCTCGATGCGATGACGAGGTTGGGGCAGTGACCGGGCGTCGGCTCGTCGGGTTGCCGGTTGCGGCGGCGGCAATGCTGCTCGCCGGATGTTCGGTCGGAGTGGAGCAACTGCCGTTGCCCGCGCCCGGAATCGGCGGCGACAGCTACCACCTGAGCGCGGTGTTCTCCAACGCCCTCAACCTGCCGGACCGAGCCAAGGTTCGCCTCGGCGGTGCCGATGTCGGCGAAGTGGTGTCGATGACGGCCAAGGACTACACCGCCGTGGTCGATATGCGGATCCTCGCCGATGTCCGGCTGCCCACCGGAACCACCGCCGAGCTGCGGTCGGCCACTCCGCTCGGCGACATCTTCGTCGCGTTGCGACAACCCGCACCGGCCGACGGTGCGGCGGTTCTCCACGACGGCGATCGCATCCCGATCACCTCGACCCTGGCCGCCGCGACCGTGGAGGAGGTGCTGGCCTCCACGTCGATGCTTGTCAACGGCGGGGTGATCGGCAACCTGACCCGAGTTCTCAACGGGGTGGGCTCCGCCGTGGGGCACGACGGCGAAGGGCTGGCCGCGATGATCCGGGAATCGCGCGCCTTGGTGACCACGATGTCGTCCCGCACCGACGACATCCGCGCGGTGATGCAGCAGACCGCCGCGCTGGCCGACACGCTGAACAGCCAGCGGGACTCGATCAACGATGTGCTGGCGTCGTCGGCGCCGGCACTGAGCGTCATCGCCGACCACACCGCCACCATCGTCGCGTTGCTGAACCAGATGGGTGCAGTAACCAGCCAACTGCAGCGGTTCCCGTCGATCGCCGGCGTCGACACCCGCAGCCTGATCCACGACCTCAACGAACTGTCCCGCGCCTTCAACGACACCGCGGTGGATCCGCAAGTCACCATGGACAACTTCGTGCGAATTCTGCCGCCGGTGCTGAAACTGTTCAGCGCCAACGCAGCCCATTCCGATGTCGACCTACAGCAGTTGGCGCTCGGCCACATCCCCGACAAGAACCACCTGGGGGATCCCGAGTTCCACGGCCCCAAGTGGGCCGACTGGGACAACCTGGTCGGGTCGTTACGGTACGTGATCACCCAGCTGGGCGATCGGGTCTGGGGTACCGACCGCGGCCGAATCTGGGGGCCACACCAATGAACGTCGTCGAACCGATCGCCGCGCTGATCCTGCGGACGGTCCGTAGTGGGGTGGCGCACCGGCTGCTGATCTCCGGTCTGGCGCAGATCGCGTTGGTCGTCGTCGGGGTGACGTATCTGCTTTTCGGCGCGTTGCGCGACAACCCGTTCGCCGATCAGATCACGGTGGCGGTGCACTTGGATGAGTCCGGCGGGCTGCTGGCCAACCAGGACGTCACCCTGCGAGGAGTGCCGATCGGCCGGGTGGCCTCGGTCGACTTCACCGGCGACGGGGTGCGGGCGATCGCCCGCATCGACGCCCGCGCCAAGATCCCGCGCGACGGCACGATTGCCCGGGTGTCAGGCCTGTCGCCGGCCGGCGAGCAGTACCTCAACTTCGAGCCCACCGATACCACCGGCCCGCCACTCACCGACGGAGCGGTGATCGACCGCGCCAACACCGCGGCTCCGATCCCGATCTGGCGGTTGCTCGGCAATGTCGACGGCCTGCTGGCGCAGACCGATCCGGTTCAGCTCAAGGCTGTCCTCGATGAACTCGCGGTCAGCGAGCAGGGGCCCGAGAAGTTGCGGCAGCTGCTCACCGGTAGCCAGCTGCTCATCTCCACGTTGGACGGTGTGCTGCCGCAAACCATGACGCTGCTGCGCAGCAGCCGCCCGCTGTTCAAGATCTTCGACGATTCATCGAATGGAATGCGTTCTATTGCAAGCAATTTGGGAGCCACCCTGGCCGGTGTCAGTGACAAGGACGCCGGAATGCGCCGCATGCTGGACGAGACGCCGAAAGTGCTCGCCACGGTCGATCAGGTGATCGCCGACAATTCCGAGACCGCGGTGCAGCTGTTGGGGAACCTGACCACCGTCGCGCAACTGTCCTACGTACGAGTACCGGCGCTGCAGCAGTTGTTCCGCGACGACCGGCCGCCGCTGCTCGACGGGGTCGCCAGCCTGATGCACGGCGGTGGCATATGGGCGATCGCCGACATCTACCCGCGGTATATGTGCGACTACTCGCACCCCCGCGATGTTCCGTTCATCCCGAACTACCCGGAGCCCTACCTGAACACGTACTGCCTCAACGACGACCCCGGGTTACTGATCCGCGGCGCCCGCAACGCTCCCCGCCCGCCCGGCGACGACACCGCCAATCCTCCCCCCGGTTGGGATCCGCTGCGGCGCACCGATCCCACTCCGGTCGGCCCGCACACGATCCCACTGCCCTACGGCGGCCCGGCCATGCCGCCGGAATCCGAGCCGCACCGACAGGGCATCCCGTGGAACTGACAAGGAGATAACGCATGCTCGACACGCAGTTGCCGACCGAAGCCAAGGAGCTTGCCGAGCTCCCCGACGGCGCAGCCGACAGCACTCCTGCCGACGGAGGCGCCCACCCGCATGACGGGACAGCGACGGTGTCGCGAAAGCTGCTGCCGCAACTGGTGATCGGCGCATTGACACTACTGGTCGTCACGCTCGCCGCGTGCTGCGGATACCTGGGTTGGCAGAACAAGAGTCATCGCGACATCGAGGCTGCCGGCGCGGCGGCCCAACGCGTTGCGCAGGACTATGCCGCCACCTTGACGTCGGTGGACAGCAACAACCTGGACGCGAACTTCGCCGCCGTGCTGGACGGCTCCACCGGCGAGTTCCACGACATGTACCGTCAGTCCAGCGCCCAGTTGCGGCAGATGCTGCTCGCGCGAAAGGCGACCGGGCACGGCGTCGTCATCGACTCCGCGATCAAGTCGGCGACCAAGGACCAAGTCGTGGTGCTGTTGTTCGTCGATCAGACCGTGACCAACACCGACGTGCCGGACCCGCGCATAGACCGCAGCCGCATCGTGATGACAATGCAGCAGATCGGCGGTCAATGGAAAGCCGCGAAAGTAGAGTTGCCATGAGTAGCAAGATCACTGCCCTGCGCGACGATTGGATCATGCGCTCCATGCTGTCCCGGGTGGGTGACATCCCGGAGTCGGTGCTGCTGCCCATGCTGCGCCAACTCGCCGACAACAGCGAGGCAGTGGACGCCGGGTGGGAAGCGTTGATCGCCACACGCATCCGCCCCCGGGCACGGCTGGCCCCCCGCGAGTCGTGGCGGCGGCGCTACGGGCAGTTCGTCCGAGAATTGGAGTGGGCCATCACCGGGTTGGTGGAGGTACTGCCACGAGACGATGTTGAACACCTGGTCTCCGACGCCGTCGCGAGCCGCTTGCGTCGGTGGCTGCGGATCCTGCTGCCGGCCTTCAACACGGTCACCCTGGTCCCGCGCGGGCTGTACCCGAGTGTCATGGACGCCGGGGTCTCCGTCGCGACTTTCTTGGTCGGCCCGATCCAGCGGTCCGGCGTCGAACCCGACGGCACTCTGGTATATGAGATACCCGAGTGCGCCATGCACACTGCCACGGAGGCAGGTGTGGCGCAGGAGCATTCGTGCCTGATGGCCTGCAAGGCCGCCTGCGAGAAAGTGTTCGACAAAGATTCAGCCATGCCCTTGGAGTTCGACCCCCATCTGCCCGGACTGTCCTGCACGCTGCGGGTTCACCCCGCCGCGAGTCACCCCAACAGATAGGACCGATTGTGACCAACTCGAACACTGCCGGCGCCGACTTCGCCGCGTACACGCCGCTTTACGAGGAATACGACTACACCATCGACGACTACGACGGTGAACTGCCCGAGGAGCTGCAGGGCACCCTGTACCGCAACGGCGCCGGCAAGCTCGATGCCGGCGGGCAGGCGCTGGGTCACCTGTTCGACGGCGACGGGATGCTGTCGCTGTTCTCCATCGCGGGCGGATCGGTGCACTACCGCAACAGGTATGTGCGGACCAAGCATTACCGCAAATCGCTGACCTCCCACGGTGCGCCCTACCGTGCACTGGGAACCATGCGCCCGGGCGGAATACTGACCAACGCACTGCGGTTCCCGGCCAACGTGGCCAACACCAGCGTGGTGATGCACGCCGGAAAGCTACTGGCGCTGTGGGAGGGCGGCCCGCCCACCGAGCTCAATCCCGACACGCTCGACACCATCGGTATCCACAACTTCGACGGCGAGCTGAAATGGCTGGGCGCGTTCTCCGCGCACCCCAAGTGGGACCCGGACACCAAGGAGATGTTCAACTTCGGGCTGGCGATGGTGCCGTTCCCGAAACTGATCTGCTATCGCGTCGACCGCACAGGCGCGTTGCACCGGCTGGGCCAGCTGAAGCTGCCGTTCGCCATGTTCAACCACGACATGGGCCTGACCAGTAAGCACATGGTGTTCGCGATTCCGCCGCTGATCTTCCCGACCTCCAAGCTGATGGGCGCCGGATTCGGGCTGCGCAACTTCATCGACGCCATCGAATACGACGCCTCCCGCGGCACCATGATCGGCCTGGTGCCCCGCGACGGAGGCAAACCGCGGGTGCTGTACACCGATCCGCTGCTGCACCTGCACTTGGCCAACACCTACGAGGACGGCACCGACACGATCGTGGAACTGGTGCACTACGACTCGACCTGGGAAGAACTCAACGGTCAGCTCTCGAGTTTGAGCACGGACCGGGCCAGTGAGGTCGGGTCTTACGGGGGGACGTTGCTGCGACTTCGGATCACCAAATCCGACAAGGTTATTCACGAGCCGCTGTCGGAGCTTCGCGGCGAGTTCCCGTCGTTCAATATCTTCCGGACCAGCCGGCCGAACCGCTACACCTATCTGTCCGCGGACGCCGACGGCAGCAATTACCCGAATGCGGTGGCCAAGGTCGACAACACCACCGGCGCGGTGGTCACCCACCAGTTCCCGTACGGCCACCAACCGCACGAGGCCGTTTTCGCCGCCCGTCCCGGCGGCACCGACGAGGACGACGGCTGGTTGCTGGTGGCCACCCAGGACGGGGTGAACAACCGTGCCGCCCTGGCCGTATTGGACGCCAAGCACGTCGACGCCGGGCCGGTCTACACCGGCCGGCTGCGGCATCACCTGCCGCTCACCTTCCACGGCAGTTTCACTCCGCGGGTGGCGCAGCCTACTGGGTGATCGCCGCGAACTCCGGGGCGATCAGGTCGGCCACCCGCGCCCACGGCACGGTGATCACCGCGAGACCACGGCCGAACTGATAGTCGCCGAAGTGCAGCTCGATGCCGTCGGCGGTGGGGATCCAGTACTTGAAGTTGATGTCGAGCGGCGCCACCTCGTTGCCGAACTGCCAGGTGCCCTGCCTGGGCGGCGCGTACTCGGTCGGCAGGATCAGCTTGGTCTGCTCGGCCAGCCGGGCCAGGCCGGCCGGTTTGTCGACGAATAAATTTTCCCAAGTGATCAGGATGCCGCTGCGTTTGTCGAATACCCGGGTGGCCACCGCATGAAAAGGCATATTCGGCATATCGGTGTTGTATTCGCCGACGAAAAGCTCTGAGACAGTGATCGGACGGAATGACAAGGTGCCGGTGGAATTGAACGTCCAGGGAACGGTCTTGCTTGCACTGGGCTCGTACGTCGCGACTTGGCCGCGGGCCTCGGCATCGATCACGTCGTTGATCGCGGCCGCAACGTTCTCATCACCCCCGGCGACACGCTGATATCGAACTTCCCAGGTGCCCAAATGATCCGGGCTTGTTCCGGCGATCACGTCGGGGATCGCGGCGTAGCCGCCGGCGGCGCCGGGCTCGGCCGACACCGGAGGCACTCGGACCGGTACGGCGATGGCCCAGGCGGCCACCAGCATCAGCGTGCAGATAATTCTCCGTCGCCCCATGCTATTTCCTCCGCCAGCGTCAGATTTAAAATCCAAGAATAGTCGACGGATGAAATTCCGGCATCAGAACAGCGGGAAATGACTTTTACGACTGTACCGATAATCCCATCGCAGCCGTCGTCGAAAACTCGGCGGATCCGGCGGGCGAACAGCGGCGGCGCGCTGGAGTGCGGCGCGGGGACCCCCTCTGGTAATTACTAGGACATCCTAGTATTCTCGGGGCCGGGCCGATCCGGTCCCCACTCGCCACTCGAACACTCCCGGGATGTCCGCATGAGCACACAGATTCCGCACTTCATCGATGGCCACCGAAACGCCGGCACCTCGCAGCGCACCACCGACGTCTTCGACCCCAACACCGGCGAGGTGCAGGCCACCCTGCCGCTGGCCAACCAAGCCGACGTCGACGCCGCGGTCACCTCCGCGGCAGTGGCCCAGCGCGATTGGGCCGCCTACAACCCGCAACGCCGGGCCCGGGTGATGATGCGTTTCATCGACCTGGTCAACAGCCATGTCGATGAGCTGGCCGAGCTGCTCTCCCGCGAGCACGGCAAAACCCTCGACGACGCCCGCGGCGACATCCAACGCGGCATCGAGGTGATCGAGTTCTGCGTCGGCATCCCGCACCTGCTCAAGGGTGAGCACACCGAAGGCGCCGGCCCGGGCATCGACGTGTTCTCGCTGCGCCAGCCGCTGGGTGTGGTCGCCGGGATCACCCCGTTCAACTTCCCGGCGATGATCCCGCTCTGGCAGGCCGGACCGGCCCTGGCCTGTGGAAACGCGTTCATCCTCAAGCCGTCCGAGCGCGACCCGTCGGTGCCGGTGCGTCTTGCCGAGCTGTTTGTCGAGGCCGGTCTGCCGCCGGGAGTGCTGCAGGTGGTGCACGGCGACAAGGAGGCCGTCGACGCCCTGCTGCACCACCCGGGCGTCGCTGCGATCGGCTTCGTCGGCAGCTCCGACATCGCGCAGTACATCTACTCGACCGCCACGGCCAACGGCAAGCGCGCGCAGTGCTTCGGCGGCGCCAAGAACCACATGATCGTGATGCCCGACGCCGACCTGGACCAGGCCGTCGACGCTTTGATCGGCGCCGGCTACGGCAGCGCCGGCGAGCGCTGCATGGCGATCTCGGTGGCGGTGCCGGTCGGCGAGCAGACCGCCGATCGGCTGCGGGCCCGGCTGGTGGAGCGGATCAACAACCTGCGGGTGGGCCACAGCCTGGACCCCAAGGCCGACTACGGGCCGCTGGTCACCCGGGCCGCCCTCGAGCGGGTCAACGACTACATCGCCCAGGGCGCGGCCGCCGGCGCCGAGCTGGTGATCGACGGCCGCGAACGGGCCAGCGACGACACCCAGTTCGGTGACGCCGACCTGACCGGCGGCTTCTTCGCCGGGCCAACGCTTTTCGACCACGTCACCACCGACATGTCGATCTACACCGACGAGATCTTCGGCCCGGTGCTGTGCATCGTCCGTGCCCACGACTACGAAGAAGCCCTGGCGCTTCCGTCTGAACACGAGTACGGCAATGGGGTGGCGATCTTCACCCGCGACGGCGACACCGCCCGCGACTTCACCTCCCGGGTGCAGGTCGGCATGGTCGGGGTGAACGTGCCGATTCCGGTGCCGGTGGCCTATCACACCTTCGGCGGCTGGAAGCGGTCCGGCTTCGGCGACCTCAACCAGCACGGGACGGCGTCCATCACCTTCTACACCAAGGTGAAGACCGTCACTCAGCGCTGGCCGTCGGGCATCAAGGACGGCGCCGAATTCCACATCCCCACAATGGAATAGGCCCGCGCCGATGAACACGATCTTGGATGACGAAGAACGGGTGATCGTCGACACCGCAGCGGCGTTCGCCGACAAGCGCCTGGCCCCGTATGCACTGGAATGGGATGCCACCCACCACTTTCCGGTCGATGTGATGCGGGAGGCGGCCCAGCTGGGGATGGCGGCGATCTACTGTCGCGACGACGTCGGCGGCTCCGGGCTGCGCCGGCTGGACGGGGTGCGGATCTTCGAGCAGCTCTCGATCGCCGACCCGGTGATCGCGGCCTACCTGTCGATCCACAACATGTGCGCCTGGATGATCGACAGCTACGGCACCGAAGACCAGCGCAAGAGCTGGGTGCCACGACTGGCGTCGATGGAGGCGGTGGCCAGTTACTGCCTCACCGAGCCCGGCGCCGGCTCGGACGCCAGTGCGTTGAGCACCCGCGCGGTGCGCCAAGGTAGCGATTACGTGCTCGACGGCGTCAAGCAGTTCATCTCCGGCGCCGGCGTCTCCGACGTCTATGTGGTGATGGCCCGAACGGGCAGTGACGGACCGCGAGGCATCTCCACGTTCATCGTCGAAAAGGACACGCCGGGGCTGAGTTTCGGTGCCGCCGAGCAGAAGATGGGCTGGAACTCCCAGCCGACCGCGCAGGTGATCTTCGACGGCGTGCGAGTTCCGGCCGAGGCGATGCTCGGCGGTCCCGAAGGCGATGGCAACGGGTTCAACATCGCGATGAACGGCCTCAACGGCGGCCGGATCAATATCGCCGCCTGCTCGATGGGCGGCGGCCAGGCAGCGTTCGACAAGACCGGCAGCTACCTGGCCGACCGGACGGCATTCGGCAAGGCGCTGCTGGACGAACCGACCATCCGGTTCACCCTCGCCGACATGGCCACCGCGCTGGAGACCTCGCGGCTACTGCTGTGGCGTGCGGCGACCGCGCTCGACAACAACTCGCCCGACAAGGTGGAGCTGTGCGCAATGGCCAAGCGCTACGTCACCGACGCGTGCTTCGATGTCGCCGACAAGGCGCTGCAGCTGCACGGCGGGTACGGATATCTGCGCGAATACGGTCTGGAGAAAATCGTCCGGGATCTTCGGGTGCACCGCATTCTGGAGGGCACCAACGAGATCATGCGGTTGGTGATCGGCCGGGCCGAGGCGGCCCGCGTCCGCTCCGGCCAGTAACCCGCCGCCAAAGGAGCACATATGGCAATCGTCGCGTTTCTCGGCCTCGGCCACATGGGTGGGCCGATGTCGGCGAACCTCGTCGCTGCCGGGCACACCGTGCGCGGCTTCGACCCGGTGCCGGCGGCGTGCGCAGCCGCCGAGCAACACGGCGTGAGCGTCCACACCGGCGCCGCCGAGGCGGTGGCCGGCGCCGACGCGGTGGTGACCATGCTTCCGCACGGGGACGCGGTGAAGAGCTGCTACGCCGAGATCCTGCCGGCGGCCACCCCGGGCACCCTGTTCATCGACAGCTCGACCATCTCGGTCGCCGACGCCCGCGAGGTGCACGCCCTGGCCGGCTCCCACGGCATCGCCCAGCTCGACGCGCCGGTGTCCGGCGGGGTGACCGGCGCGGTCGCCGGACGGCTGGCGTTCATGGTCGGCGGCGAAGACGCCGCAGTGGCGCGGGCGACCCCCGTGTTGGAGCCGATGGCCGCCAAGATCATCCACTGCGGCGCGGCGGGCGCCGGCCAGGCCGCCAAGATCTGCAACAACATGGTGCTGGCCGTGCAGCAGGTGGCGGTCGCCGAGGCGTTCGTGCTGGCCGAAAAGCTGGGCCTGGCCGACCAGGCGTTGTTCGACGTGATGACCGGGGCCACCGGAAACTGCTGGGCGCTGCACACCAACTGCCCGGTACCCGGGCCGGTGCCCACCTCGCCCGCGAACCGGAACTTCGAGCCGGGTTTTGCCGCCGCGCTGATGAACAAGGACCTGGGCCTGGCGATGGATGCGGTCGCCGCGACGGGGTCGGCTGCCCCGCTCGGTAGCCACGCCGCACAGATCTACCGCGAGTTCGCCGCCGAACACGGCGCGCAGGATTTCAGCGCCGTGATCAATCTGCTGCGCGGCAGCTGAACCGACTACTTCGCGATTGCCATCACCGCGCCGGGCCTCAGCCAGCCGATGATCTTCACGAGCGTGGCGTCGTCGATCGCCACACAGCCCGCGGTAGGCCCGCCGTCGGTGGTGTGAAAGAAGTAGGCGGAGCCGTCACCGGGTGTGCGGGATTTATTGACGCCGATGACCACCGCGTGCCGGTACTGCGGGATGTCGAGGTTCTCGCTGGCCGCCGTGTCGAACCGGCACTGGGCTCTTTTGCAGACCTGCATGGTGTTGTAGGTCGGGCTGTTGGAGTCGCTGTCCCACCAGTGGTCGGATCCGACCTGTACATACGGCAGGCCACCGCCGGGATTCGGAGCGGTGCCGAACGCCGAATCGAGCGTGTAAAACCCCATCGGGGTGGACGGCTCACCTTCCTTGGTCCCTCGCGTGATGCCCGCCGAGCCGACATGTGCCGGAATCCCGGCCGCGACCGCCTCCCAGCCCCCGGGCGTCCGCTGATAGACATCGATCTTTGCGGTCGAATGCCCCACTCCGACAACCGAAACGACCTGGGTGGCGTTGCCGACCGCATTTCCGAACCACGGTTCGACGACCGCCGCGGTCCGCGGCGCGGTCACCGAGGTCACGCCCATCGCGCACAGCGCTGCGCACAGCAGAACCACCAGTCGACGCACCACATCATGGTCGGTGACCGGTGGCGTCAGCGCAAACAACGATTGCGGCGTGGCGTGGTGACCAGCGCCGTGATCAGCCTGCTTCGCGACAGCTGAACCGGGCGACCACCCGCTGCGCCTGCAACTCCCGGCATCCGTTGGCCAGCAGCCCGTCGTAACGGCTGGAACCCGCGTAGATCACCGGCAGGCCGATCGCGGCCGCGGTGCGGGCCCCGGACTCGTAGCCGGCGATCACCAGCGCCTCCCCGGCCACGATGCCCAGCTCCCACAGCGCCAGCCGGTAGAGCTCGGCATCACCGGCGGGACCGGTCAGGTCGTCGGCGCTGACCACGGTCTCGGCCATGCCGTCGCCGATCAGTTCCCGCACCCGCTCCTGCACCCAGGCACGCGGGCCGGCGCCCACCACCGCGATCCACAGACCGGTCGCGAACAGGCTCAACACCAGGTCCACCAGGCCCGACCGAGGTTCACCGTCGGCGTCGGCGAGCGCGTCGAGATCAAAGATCACCGCTTGTAGGGGGTAGACCTCGGCATCCGGGCGCACCTGGTCCCACCAGAACGGGCGGCCAGGACCGGTCCATGTCGCGAGTTCAGTTGTGATCTGCATAACAGACACGGTGCCGGAAACGGGCGCGGGTGTCCTCCCCCATTGGGGGGATCCGGGCGGGGTAATCACCCGCGGGGTTCATTCGGGAGCCCTCCCGGTGCCCCTATTGTCTTGCTATGCCCGTGCGCCTGGTCCTCGTCGACGACCACGAAATGGTGATCGAGGGTCTGCGGGCCATGCTCACCGCGTTCGCCGACCGGATCGAAGTGGTCGGCCAGGCGATCAACGCCGAGCAGGCCATGGCCGTGATCGCCGAGACCGACCCCGACATCGTGCTCTGCGACGTGCGGATGCGCGGCGAGAGCGGCCTGGACCTCTGCCTGGCCCTGCGGGAACGCGACCCGGAGCGCAAGGTCGTGATGCTCTCCGTCTACGACGACGAGCAGTACCTGTTCGAGGCGCTGCGGGTCGGTGCGAGCGGTTACCTGCTCAAGAGCATCAGCAGCGACGACCTGGTGCACCAGATCGAGTTGGCCCACCGCGGCGAGACGGTGATCGACCCCGGGCTGGCGGCGCGCGCGGCCGGCACCGCCGCCCGGCTGCAGCGCGACGAGTTCTGGCCCGGCGCCCGGCAGGGGCTGACTCAGCGGGAAAGTGAGATCCTGGCCTACATGGTCAGCGGGCTGTCCAACCGCGGAATCGCCACCAAGCTGGTGATCGGCGACGAGACGGTCAAATCTCATCTCCGCTCGATCTACCGCAAGCTCGGGGTGTCCGACCGGACCGGCGCGGTGGCCACCGCGCTGCGTGAAGGCATCTACCGGTGAGCTCCTCGGGCGGACAACGGTCCCGCACCCGCAAGCCCAACGCGGTACGGGATTTCGTCGACGCCAACCATGAGCTGGCGCTGCTGCGAGAGCTCATCCAGGCCGCGTCCAGCGGACCCGGAGTGGAACCGCTGGCCGCCGCGGCGGCCCGGATGATCACCGCGGCCACCGGTACGGACGTCTGCTTCGTGCACGTCCTCGACGACACCGAACGCTCGCTGACGCTGACCGGCGCGACCCCGCCGTTCGACACCGAGGTGGGCAAGATCCGGCTGCCGCTGGGGTCGGGGGTGTCGGGCTGGGTGGCCCGCCATCGCGAGCCGGTGGTGATCAGCCACGACAAGGAGGCGGACCCGCGTTACCTGCCGATCGAGTCGCTGCGCGGGCGTGACTTCACCTCGATGGTGTCGGTGCCGATGGAGACCGATCCGGGCGGGCTGGTGGGTGTGCTCAACGTGCACACCGTGACGCGCCGCGAGTTCACCCCCGGCGATGTCGAGCTGCTGCGGGTGATCGGCCGGCTCATCGCCGGCGCCATGCACCAGGCCCGGCTGCACCGGCAGCTGGTAGCCCGCGAACGTGCCCACGAGCTCTTCGTCGAGCAGGTGATCGAAGCCCAGGAGATCGAGCGTCGCCGGCTGGCCGGCGACATCCACGACGGCATCTCGCAGCGGCTGGTGACGCTGTCCTACCGGCTGGACGCCGCCGCACGCGCAGTCGGCAGCGACCCGGAGGAGGCGTCGGTGCAGCTGGAAGCCGCCCGCGAACTGGCCGGGCTGACGCTGCAGGAGACCCGCGTGGCGATCAGCGGGCTGCGGCCCCCGGTCCTCGACGACCTGGGCCTGGCCGGCGGGTTGGCCAGCCTGGCCCGGTCCATCCCGCAGCTGAAGATCGAGCTGGACCTGGCCGAGACCCGGCTGCCCGAGCACATCGAGCTGGCGCTGTACCGGATCGCGCAGGAGGGCCTGCAGAACGTGGTCAAACACGCGGCGGCGACCACGGTGCGGCTGGGATTCGCGATCACCGCCGACCCCGATACCGCGCGGCTGGAGATCGTCGACGACGGGGTGGGTTTCGACACCTTCGAGCACCCGGTGGGCGGCGACGAGATGGGCGGCTACGGCGTGCTGTCGATGGCCGAGCGCGCCGAGCTGGTCGGCGGCCGGCTCAACATCCGGTCGCGCCCGGGGGCAGGCACCGCCGTCACCGCCACCATCCCGGTGCCGCCGGTCGTGCGAGCGGATCCCTAGTCCGCCCAGAAGTCTTCGAGCAGCCGCGCGACCCTGCGCGGCGAGCCGCGATTGTCGGCGGCGATGTGTCCGACCCGTTTGAGCTCGATGCGCTTGGCGTTCGGCAGCCGCCGGGACAGCGCGTCGAGCCCGAGGTGGAGTTGGTGCGCGCTCCTCGCCCCGCCCAGCAGCAGCACCTCGCAACGCAGTTCCTCGATACGGGGATTGACCTTTTCCACCGATTCCAGCGTTGCGATGCCGTCGAGACGCATAGTCGGGACGAGATCACGAAGGGCGATGTCCCCGCGAGGGTGGGTCTTGGCGTCGATGCCGAGTGCGACTCGCACCAGGCCGGTCAGCGCCCACCTCGGCAGCAGTTGCAGCGGCGTCCGGTCGCCGGTGCCCTTCAACACCTCGGTCACCGCGGCGGCAGGTCCCGAAGCAACAAGCGCCTCTTCATACTTCGGCAGCCACGCCGCCGGGGTGGCGCCGTCGATGGTCAGCGGCGGTTCATAGAGCACCAGACTGTCGATGCCACCGTGTTCAATCGCCGTGTAGAGCGCGATAACAGCTCCGGAGCTCAAGCCGAAGACGCGGCGCGCTCCGACCGAGCTCAGCAGCGCGTGCAGGTCTTCGCCTTCGCGCGCCAGCCCGTAGTCCGCGCCGGCCGGCACTTCGGGTCGCCGACCGCGCCGGTCGGGAAGGTAGACGGTGTAGTGGGAACCGAGCATCTCGGCGAGCCGCTGGAAGCTCTGTGCCGCCTGAATTCCGCCGTGCACCAGGACGATCGGGGCGCCGCCCTCGCCGACGATGCGGTGCGACACCTCGGTGCCGTCGGCTGACACCACTGTGCCGGTCCGGTACTTCACGTTGCTTGCTCCCTCGTATCGGCTGTGTCGGCGGGTGGTGGCCCCGGTCTCAGAAGTCCCCGGCGTTGCGCCGCAACGTCTCGATCGCCGAGGACAGCGTCCGCGACTCCTCCACCGACATCCCGATGTCGGCGAACACCTCCCGGTTGAGGCTGACCGTTGCGTCGGCGACGGTGGCGCGGCCCAACTCGGTGATGGACACCAACGTGGTGCGGCCGTCGGTGGGGTGCGGCAGCCGTTCCACCAGGCCGGCCGCCTCCAGCCGCCGGATCGCGTGCGTGACGCTGGTGACGTGGACCTGCAGCCGGTCGGAGGCCTTGGTGATCGGCAGCGCGCCGGAACGGCTGAACGCCAGCAGCCGCAGCAACTCGAATCGGGAGAAGCTCAAGTCGTAGGGCCGCAAGGTCGCTTCCACCCGGGCCAGCAGGATCTGATGGGCGCGCATCACCGATGTCACCGCCACCATCCCGTCGGCGACCTCACCCCAGCCGGCCCGCTCCCAGTTGGCGCGGGCCAGTGCGATCGGGTCGGCGTCGCCGGAGGGACTGAAAGCTGCCACGCCCTTTTCTTACCGCACCGGGCGGCGCGGTCACGTCGGTGTGCGGCAATTGCCAAGTTCGGCGCACTGAACCGTTGAGCACTCGGCAACGTGACACCGGCATGACCATGACCACGCCTTCGCTCGCCGCGGCAGCCGTTGAATTCCCGCCGAACCGATACAGCCAAGAGGAATCGGCCCAAGCGCTGGGCGACTTCGCCGGTCCAGAATTTCGGCGGTTCTTCGACGCCAGCGGAGTGGCCTCCCGCCACCTGGCGTTGCCGCTGCCACGCTACGCCGAGCTGAGCGGTTTCACGGAGGCGAACGACACCTTCATCGACGTAGCCCTCGACCTCGGTGAGCAGGCGCTGCTGGCAGCCCTGGACGCCGCCAAGGTCAAACCTGCCGACGTCGACGTCGTGGTGTCGACGACCGTGACCGGGCTTGCCGTACCGACGCTGGAGGCCAGGCTGGCGGCCCGAGTCGGGCTGCGGCCCGACGTCAAACGGGTGCCGCTTTTCGGCCTGGGCTGCGTCGCGGGTGCGGCCGGGGTGGCCAGGATGTACGACTATCTGCGCGCCTACCCCGACCATGTGGCGGCGTTGGTCGCGGTCGAACTGTGCTCACTGACCATCCAGCGCGATGACCGTTCGATGGCCAACTTCGTGGCGGCCAGCCTCTTCGGTGACGGCGCGGCCGCCGTGATCGCGACCGGGGCGAACCGGCGCCCGGCCCGACCGAAGTTGCCGAAAGTACTGGCGACCCGCAGCCGGCTCTACCCCGACACCCAGGACGTGATGGGCTGGGATATCGGCACCGGCGGATTCCGGATCAAGCTGTCCGTCGAGGTCGCCACCGTCGTCGAGAAATATCTGGCCGAGGATGTTCGCAACTTTCTCGCCGACTGTGGGATGTCCGTCGACGACGTGTCGACCTATATCTGCCACCCCGGCGGACCGAAGGTCATCGAAGCGGTCCAGAACGTGCTGGACCTGCCTGCCGACGCGCTGGATCGAACCCGAAAGTCATTGCGCGAGAATGGGAATCTGTCTTCGGTCTCGGTCCTCGACGTGCTGCGGGCCACCATGGCCGATCCGCCGCCGCCGGGTTCGTTCGGCCTGATGGTCGCAATGGGGCCGGGATTCTGTTCCGAGCTCGTGTTGCTCGGCTGGTAGCCGGATGTACTACCTGTTGATCCTGGCCGTCGGTCTTGAACGGCTGGTGGAGCTGGCCGTGTCCACTTCGAATGCCAACTGGGCTTTCGCCCGAGGCGGCCGGGAGTACGGCCGCGGCCACTATCCCGCAATGGTCATCCTCCACTCCGGATTTCTGGTCGCCTGCGCGGCCGAGGTATGGCTGCTGCACCGCCCGTTCATCGGATGGCTGGGCTGGCCGATGCTAGCCCTGGCGGCGTTGAGCCAGGCATTGCGCTGGTGGTGCGTGCGGACGTTGGGACGACGCTGGAACACCCGGGTGATCGTGCTGGCCGATGTTCCCTTGGTGCACCAGGGGCCGTATCGATGGCTGCGGCATCCCAACTATGTGGCGGTGGTCCTCGAGGGTCTGGCCTTGCCGCTGATACACACGGCGTGGCTGACCGCCGCCATCTTCACGCTGGCCAACGCCGCACTGCTGCGGGTCCGGATCCGGTTGGAGAATTCGGCGCTGGGCTACGCCTGAGCCGCCCCGGGCCGCAGACCGGCCCGCAATGCGCACAACGCGTCGTGCAGTTCGCCTTTGACGGTGTCGTCATCGATCCCGAGGTCGGCGGCGATCTGCGCTGTCGTCCAGCCCAGGTAGTAGGACCGGTAGATCATTGCGCGGTACCGGCCCGACAACTGGGTCAGCGCACCTTTGACCTGGTCCGCACCACCAGACGGCACCATCCCGATCCGCCTCCGACTTAGTACAACTAGCCAGTATGTGTATGGAACCGATACATCTAGACTATAGATGTCCGCCCCAAGACATTCCTATACTTTCGTCACCTATCCTTTGAGGCATGCCCGCCGTGCCGAATTTTCAGGCCGAGGTCCGGCAGATGCTGCACAACCGGATCCTCGACGCGGCCCACGCGCTGGTCTGCGAGCAGGGATGGCAAGCGGTGAACATGTCGCGCATCGCCGCCACAGTCGGCATCAGCCGGCAGGTGCTGTACAAGGAAATCGGCGCGAAGCAGGCGCTGGGCGCGGCCCTGGTTCAGCGGGAGACCAGCCGATTCATCGCCGGGGTCATCGCGGCTATTCAGTCCCACCCCGACGACGTGGCCGCCGGTCTGGCTGCCGGCGCCGCCTTCACCCTGCGTGCCGCCGCCGACGATCCCCTGGTCACCGCGACGCTGACCCGCGAGAACGATGCGGAAGCGGGCCTGACGCCGCTGTTGACGGCGGGACCGAACCCGATCCTGGCCGGTGCGATCGAGGCCATGGCGGCTGCGGTCCGGTCGTCCTACGACCTGCCGGACGCGATCGACCGGCAGCTGAATTCGATCGTCGAGGTCGACGTCCGGTTGACGCTGAGCCATCTGTTGCAGCCGATGGGCAGCATCGACGATGCCGTCCGCCAGATCCACACCACCTTGCGCGCACTGTTCGACGCCGCGGCGTCCTAGCTGCCCGTCGGTGCAATTCCCCGCACCCCGTCCCCCACGCTGAACCACGCGGCGTCGCCAAGCGTGTCAAGGATCAGAACCCGCGGATAGGGAGTGACGCCCTTGCACACCGATCTTCGTCTTCACCGCGATCAGTCGCGCCCGCATGAGCTGACCATCGAACTGCGCGACGTCGTCCGCGAGTACCGGATCGGCGGCCAACGGGTACGAGCTCTCGACCGGATCAACCTGCAACTCACCGGCGGCCAGTTCGTGTCGGTCGTCGGGCCGTCGGGCGCGGGCAAGAGCACGCTGCTGCATCTGCTCGGTGCACTGGACTCCCCCGACAGCGGTTCGATCATCTTCGACGGTGCCGAGATCGGCCGACTCGGGGACGAGCAGGCCTCGGCGTTTCGCCGGCACCGGGTGGGCTTCGTCTTTCAGTTCTTCAACCTGCTGCCGACCCTGTCGGCTTGGGAGAACGTAGCCGTTCCGAAGCTCCTCGACGGCAGCCGACTGGACCGGGTCAAAAGCGAAGCGATCGGACTGCTGGGGCGGGTCGGGCTCGGCAATCGAGTCGAGCACCGGCCGGCGGAGCTGTCCGGGGGCCAGTTGCAGCGCGTCGCGATCGCGCGGGCCCTGCTGATGGACCCGTCCCTGATTCTTGCCGACGAACCTACCGGCAACCTTGATTCCGCAACGGGCGCTTCGATTCTGCGGCTCCTTGCCGAGGTGGCACACGAGGGCGGCCGAGCCCGGCTGGTGGTGATGGTGACCCATGACCGCGATGCCGCGGCGGCCACCGACCGGGTGATCGGCCTGCAGGACGGTCGGGTCGGCTCCGACCGCAACGAACGGACGACGGTCCCGCGATGATGTCGGCGATCGCGGCCACCGCGAGCCGCCTTCGGCTGTTCAGTCTGCGCGAACTGGCCGTGCACCGGCGGCGCACCCTCGCCTCGATCACCGTCATGGCCGTGTCGGCGATGTATTTGGTTGCGGTTCTGGGCATCTTCGGGTCGATCACCGGTTCGGTGAACCGGCTCTCCGACGGGATCGCCGGGATCGCCACACTGGAGGTGTCCGGCGTCACCGACGCCGGATTTCCCGATTCACTGGCAGCCGACGTAGCCCGGGTTCCCGGCGTCGCGACCGCGGCGCCGCTGATCCGGACGGTCACTCCCACGGCCGCCGGGACGATGCTGTTGTTCGGCGCGGACGCGAGCAGCGTCGCCCTGGCCGGCGCCTTGGCCGACGCGCTCGCTCATCCGCCGACGGGGCCGTCGGCGACACCGAGCGGCGTCCAGGTCGGGCCTGGCGTCGGCCACACCAAGGGCGACGGATTCCGGCTGGGCACAACCTGGGTGACGGTGGCCCAGGTACTCACCGGCAAGCATCTCGCCGACCTCAACGGCGGAAACTATGTGCTGGCTCCACTTGCCTTGGCGCAGAACATCACCGGACGGCGGGGTCAGCTCGATTCGATACTGATCACCACCAAGCCGGGGGCGGACCCCGCCGCGGTTCGTACCGCAGTGACCTCCGCCGTCAACGGGCGCGCGATCGTCGCCGAGCCCCGGATGCGGGCCGCTCGGGCAGGCGACGGCGTGAGGCTGATGAACTACATGGCGCTGATGGGCGCGGCGGTTGCTCTGGTGGTCGGCGCGTTCCTGGTCTACACCACGATGACTATGGCGATCGCCCAGCGCCGCCCGGCCATCTCGACACTGCGCGCGATCGGGGGCCGGCGCGCCACCATCGTCGCGGATCTGATCGGTGAAGCCGCGGCCCTCGGCGTGCTGGGCGGCGCGGTCGGAGCGGTCTTGGGAATACTCCTGGGCCACTTGGCGATCCGCCGACTGCCGCCGGCTATCACGCAGGGACTCGAAGCCCGGGTCGAGTACTGGCTGCCCGGCTACGCACTGCCGGTCGCCATCGCCGCGACAGTGCTCAGCAGCGTGACTGCAGCGGCCATGGCGGCGCGGCAGGTGTACAAGGTGTCGCCGATCGAGGCATTGGCACCGGTTGGCGCATCCGCCGCCGATACCGTGCCCCGCCGGCTGCGGACGGTGAGCGGGATCGCGGCCGTCGCGGTGATCGCGGTGTCGCTGCTGATCATCGTCGGCCATCGCGGCGCCACCTCCCTGGCGGCGATGATCGCGGTGTTCTGCGCCGAGATCACCCTCGGTTTCGCGCTCACCGCAGCTCTGGTCGCCGCCGCCCGGGCCTTTGGAACGGTCGGCGCGGTCGGAGCGGCGACCATCGAACGTGCGCCGCGGCGGGTGTGGGCGACCGTGATGACCGTACTGATCGCGGTGGTCACCACTGTGGTGATCACCGGTACCGACAACGACATGATCGCCTCCGCCCGCGCCATCTTCGCACCCATCGCAGGAGTCGACGTGTGGGTCAGCGCGAACGCTCCGGACAGCTTTCCCACCGACGCGCTGCCGCAGGGTCTGGAAGAGCGAGTGGCCGCGGTACCGGGGGTGGCCCGGGTCTGCGCGGGTGCCTACGGATTTGCGGTGATCGGCGGCACCCGGGTGATGCTCGACGGGTTCTCCCCCGGATCGGCCGACCCGCTGTTTCGCGCACTCGACGACCCGACGCGCCGCGAGGTGCTCGCCGGCCGAGGCGTGGTGCTGTCACAGAACCTGGGCACGACTCTGGGTGTTCGACTCGGCGACGAACTGCGTCTCCAGACACCGCGAGGCCCGCGGCAGGCCGCGGTGCTGGCGCTGGTGCCGTACTTCTCGACCGTCATCGGGACCGTCGGGATCGGACTCGACCAACTGCGAGCCTGGTTCGATCGCCCGGCGGTGACGACGCTGCAGGTGACCGCCGGCGACGATGTCGATCCGGGGCGGTTGTTGGCCGATATCCGCCGAGTGGTCCCCGAGCCGAACTACGTCTACGACGGTCGCACCGCGCTGGCGGGCCTGGAGGCGCCGCTGCATCAGAGCATGGTGATCGCCAACGCGGTGTGGCTCATCGTGGTGTTCGTGGCCGCGGTCGCCCTTTTCACCACGCTGACGCTCTCAGTGCTCGAACGACGCCGCGAGATCGGCGTGCTGCGGGCAATCGGCGCCGACCGCCGCTTCACCGTCCAGATGGTGCTGGCCGAGGCGGCAGGTATCGGCGTGATCGGCGGCCTGGCGGGGCTGGTGATCGGCCTGACCGATCAGTGGCTCTACAGCCTGGTCAGCGCTGAGATCATGAATTTCACCGTCACATTCCGGCCGAGCGCCGTGGCACCGGCCTACGCCTTGGGTGCGGTGGCGATCAGCCTGCTCGGCTCGGTGCCACCCGCGCGACGAGCCGCGAGGCTCAACATCATCGATGCGGTTTCCTCCGAATAGAGTTGTGGCTCAGACGATGCCGAGCTGGATGAGTTCGATGAAGAATTCGGCGAAAGGATCGGTGAACGGCAGGGAGAACGTGAAGTCCAGGTCCGGATTGTCCGGAACGATAAACGTATTGACCGTCTCCCCGGCCACCCCGATACTCGCCGCACCGAACCCCAGGTTGTCCTCCGGATCGGTTCCCGACGTCAGAATGTCGGTGAACAGCGACGTCTGAAGGACGACCGCGACGTAGTTGTCGTCAGAGGGGTCCCCCGCCGAGGTGAGGGTGAACAACCCGAAATCGGTGGTGTGACTGATGAAGTCCGGATCATCGGCCGTCCCGAACAGCACAGCGCTCAGGTCGCCGGGATCACCGATGAACCACGGGTCGGGACTCGTGCCACGAGAACCCCCGTCGGCGTAAGCCGGGGCGCTGAACGCCAACGGGCCGAGCCAGGCGGCCAAGGCCGCGCCGACGACCATCACTGCCCGGCGCCGATTGGCAACGGTATTACTCATGGTGGGACTCCCATCTCTCGTTGTTACTCAGACCCACGCTGTTGGCCACCCGGGTCACCCTGCCGCACGGTGGCGAACCCCTGCAGCTGCGGTGTGCACGGCGGCGGTACCGGAGTACGTCGAATGCTGGACAGACCGGTGGTGTCGAATCCTGCTGCGGCGATGGCGTCGAGAGTCCGGCGGTTCGGCCGACAGCCGGACGCCAGCCATGCCCACGGCTGCGCGATCAGGTCCTGGAATCGGCCCATCATGCCGTCGCCGCGGACATGCTCGAGCACCACCAGCCGGCCGCCGGGGGCCAGCACTCGGCGGATCTCGCCGAGGGTGGCATCGACGTCGTCCACCGAACACAGCACGAGCCCGACATGTACCGAATCGAAACTGTTGTCCGGGAAGGGAATCGACTCGCCGACTCCGTCGACGATGTCCACCGTAATGCCGTTGCGGCGGGCGAATGCGGCGGCCATCCGGCGCATGGCGGGCTCCGGCTCGACGGCGGCGACCGACGTCACCGCGGCGGGCAGGAACATCAGGTCCGCGCCGGGCCCGAGGCCGATCATCAGCAGCCGGCCCATTGCGTAACTCATGGCGGTACGTCGGTACCGGCGATAGAAAAGCCGGTCGAAGCACGGCATTCCGAGTCGATACACGTACGGGAACAGCGGATTACGGCGCGCCATCGGTAGCCCACAGCTCGCCCTGATCCAGCCGGAACGGCGGATACTCGTCACGCATCAAGGAGACGTACACAGCCACCCGGTAACGCCACCGAACGATGCCCAACAGCAGGTCCGACATGCCGGTCGGGATCGTGCCGGTGATCAACAGCGTCACCGCCGTGATCACGCACAGCAACTGCAGCGCAGGCTCCAGAGCCCAGCACATCAGGATCTGCGGCAGCCCCAACAACCACCATTTGACTAACACAGCCCGGCGCTCGAGCCGTTCGGGATAGTCGACCTGCAGATCGGCCGGATAGTCGGGCCGCGACGCCAGCGTGAACGGCGGGTACCTGTCGGTGCTGTTCATCGGAAACCGGTAATTCATGACCCGCCACGACCAGCGCAGCACGCCGACATTGAAGTCGAAGATCGGTCGCGGATATCGCCCGGTGATCGCAATCGCCACTCCGGCAACGGCGGTCAGCGGCAGATAGGCCAGATAGAGGGCGATCAGGATCGGGTAGTGCGGGGTGGCCAGCACGCACCATTTGACCAGCCAGAGCCAGCGCGAGGGGCCGTCGAATTCACCGCGCACCCGTACCGGGTCGGCCGGGGCCGGCGCGACGGGGCGAGGGACCACATCGTCATGCGCGGGAAGCGACATCGGCCCGCCCTCCTCAATGGCTGCGATCTGTTGTCTGGCCGGCGATCTCACCGATGTCCGCCAGCCCGAGGCCGCGGCTGATCTCGGCCGACATCCCGCGATGGCTGACCCAGCGCAGGAACATGGTCATCCCCCAGGTGTGCCATCGGTCCGGGATGAACGCCGCCGGTCGCAGCACCAGCTCACTGTGGGAGAGCTGCAGCGCCGTCACCCGAGACACCGCCGCCACCTTGCGCCGGCGAGTGTTCTCATACCAGCGCAGCGCGCGCGCCAGGTCACCGTGCGACGGTGCCGCGCGGAGATCCGCCAGCGCCTTGCACAGCACCATGGTGTCGAGCAGCGCCTGGTTGGTTCCCTGCGCCAAGGTGGGCGGCATGGTGTGCGACGCGTCGCCGATCAGGGTGAGCGCACCCCGACCTGCCCCGGCCACCGGGTGACGAAAGTGCGGGTAGGGCGAGCCGGCCAGGTCGTCGTCGGTCAGGGCGCCCAGCACCCGATCGACCGGTTCGGACCAGCCGGCGAACCGTTCCCGGATCATGGCGATCGGACAGGCCGGCCGAACGAAGTCCGGTGACCACGGCAGGTCGAACCACCACTGCAGTTCGGACCCACCGGCCGGCCACAGCCCTAGGTTCCCGTGCTTGCCGACCATCATCAGCGCCACCCGCTTGTCGGCGACAACGTCCGGGAGGCTGACCAGGCCCTGCCAGCTGCACCAGCCGGTCGGCTTGGCCGATGGCACGCCGAGGAGATCCCGCACCATGGAATGCAGCCCGTCTGCGCCGATCAACAGGTCACCACTGGCCGAGCTGCCGTCGTCGAAGTCGACGCGTACCCCGCCGTCGGCATCGCGCACGCCCACCGCGCGGGCGTTGCACCGGATGCGCTCGGCCGGGAGTTGGTCCAGCAGCCGCTCCAGCAGGAGCCGGCGCGGGACCATCCGGACCGGCGCGCCCAGCCCGTACGCCATCGCGGTCATGTCGAGGGTGGCCAGCGGGTGCCCGGTGGACGTCGTTACCTGCACCGCCGACAACGTCTGCCCGGCTCCTGCCATGTCAACGCCCAGCTGGTCCAGCACCGTGGCGCCGTTGGACCAGATGGTCACCGCGCCGCCGCCCGGCTGAAGATGTGGCCGTCGCTCAAAAACCGTGACGTCGTGGCCGTCACGCAGCAGGCCGCGAGCAAGGGAGATCCCCGCCACGCCTGCGCCGATGACAAGGACTCGCAAGGCTGATGGCGCGTTCAAGGCTCGCACCCTCACCGTGATGACACGGATCAGCCGAGCGTTTGGTTCACTGCCCTACTGGTCAGCTCGCGGCCGGGCTGGTCAGAATTCTGGGCCCGTCCTCGGTCACCGCGACGCTGTGCTCCCAGTGCGCGGCACGCGACCCGTCGGCGGTGACCACCGTCCACTCGTCTTCGAGGATCACCGTCTGGTCGGTCCCCAGGGTCAGCATCGGCTCGATGGCCAGCACCGACCCCGCCACCAGCAGCGGCCCGCGGCCCGGTGATCCCTCGTTGGGCAGAAACGGGTCCATGTGCATCTGACGGCCGATACCGTGGCCGCCGTAGCCGGCAACGATGCCGAACGAGCTTTTGAACTCGGTCGACGCGGCCCGGGCGCCCATTTCGATGGCATGCGACACGTCGCTGAGCCGGTTGCCCACCACCATCGCCGCGATCCCGGCCTCCAGCGCCTGCCGGGTCGCCGCGGACAGGTTTTCGTCAGCGGCGCTCAGCGTGCCGATCCCGAAGGTGACCGCGGCGTCGCCGTGCCAGCCGTCCAGGATCGCGCCGCAGTCGATGGACACCAGATCGCCCGCGGCCAGCACCTCGCTTGCCGTCGGGATGCCGTGCACCACCCGGTCGT
Source organism: Mycolicibacter heraklionensis (assembly GCF_001021505.1). GTDB lineage: Bacteria > Actinomycetota > Actinomycetes > Mycobacteriales > Mycobacteriaceae > Mycobacterium > Mycobacterium heraklionense. The sequence continues at coordinate 19,026 of NZ_LDPO01000020.1, read as the reverse complement.
TGACCGAGCTGCAGATCGACGCCGGGAACCCGTGGTAGCCCAGGAACGACGGCGTGGCGCCCGCCTCGCGGATCACCGATTCGGCGATCTCATCCAATTGCAGGGTCGAGACGCCGACGGCCGCCGCTTCGCGGACTGCGGCCAGAGCGGCGGCGACGACCGCGCCCGCCGCGGCCATCGCGTCGAGCTCACCCGGACTGCGATGCGGCACCGCTTTGCGCCGCTTCGCCCACCCGACCACTACTGTCCCAGGGCGTTCAGGGCGCGGTTGAACACCTCGTCGAGCGTGCCGAGCGCGTCCACCACATGCAGGTCGTGCTCGTCCTGGTAGTAGTCCAGCAACGGCGTGGTCTCTTCGCGGTAGACCATCATCCGGTTGTGGATGACCTCAGCGGTGTCGTCGGCGCGACCACGTTCCTTGAGCCGCTTGAGCAGTTCGCTCTCGGTGACCCGGAACTCCAGCACCGCATCCAGCTTGGTCTGGCGGCGCTCCAGCATGGCGTGCAAGGCCTCGGCCTGCTCCACCGAGCGGGGGTAGCCGTCCAGGATGAAGCCGCCCGCGGCGTCGGGTTGGTCGAGCCGGTCTTCGACCAGCGCGTTGGTCAGCTCGGGCGGCACCAGGTCGCCCGCATCGAGGTACTGCTTGGCCTGCTTGCCCAGCTCGGTGCCCTCGGCGATGTTGTGCCGGAACAGGTCACCGGTGGAGATCTGCGGAACACCCAGCTTCTCCGAGAGCTTTACCGCCTGGGTGCCCTTGCCTGCTCCCGGCGGTCCCAGCAGTACGACTCTCACTTGAGGAACCCTTCGTAGTTGCGCTGCATGAGCTGGCTCTCGATCTGCTTCACCGTGTCCAGACCGACGCCGATCATGATCAGCACCGCGGTGCCGCCGAAGGGCAGGTTCTGAACGGTGCCGGAGCTGCCCATGTGCAGGAACAGGTTGGGCAGCACCGAGATCACGCCCAGGTAGATCGAGCCAGGCAGGGTGATCCGGCTGAGCACGTAGCGCAGGTAGTCCGCGGTCGGGCGTCCCGGCCGGATGCCGGGAATGAAGCCACCGAACTTCTTCATCTCGTCGGCCCGCTCGTCGGGGTTGAACGTGATCGACACGTAGAAGTACGTGAAGAAGATGATCAGGCCGAAGTAGATGGCGATGTAGACGAAGTTGGACGGATCGGACAGGTAGGTGCTGACGAACTTGTCCCACCAGCTGTTGCCGGGGCCACCGCTGCCGCTGTGGACCAACTGGGTGATCAGCTGCGGAATGTAGATCAGCGACGAGGCGAAGATGACCGGGATAACGCCGGCCTGGTTGACCTTCAGCGGCAGGTATGTCGAGGTACCGCCGTACATGCGCCGGCCCACCATGCGCTTGGCGTACTGCACCGGGATACGGCGCTGGCCCTGCTCCACGAAGACCACACCGACGACGATGGCCAGTGCGGCCAAGCAGACCATGGTGAACACCACGGCACCGCGGGAGTCGAGGATGGTCTTGCCCTCGATCGGAATGCGGGCGGCGATGCCGACGAAGATCAGCAGCGACATGCCGTTGCCGATGCCGCGTTCGGTGATGAGCTCACCCAGCCACATCACCAGCACCGCGCCGGAGGTCATCACGAGCACGATCACCATCAGGGTGAAGATGCTGTGGTCGGAGATGATGTCGTGACGCAGGCTGCAGGTCTGCAACAGTCCGCCGTTGGCGGCCAGTGCCACGATGCTGGTGGCCTGCAGAACGGCCAGCGCGACCGTCAGATAGCGGGTGTACTGCGTCATCTTGTTCTGGCCGGACTGGCCTTCTTTACGCAGTTCCTCGAAGCGCGGGATCACCACCGTGAGCAGCTGCACGATGATGCTGGCGGTGATGTAGGGCATCACGCCGATGGCGAACACCGTCAGCTGCAGCAGCGCGCCACCGGAGAACAGGTTGATCAGCGAGTAGACCTGCGCGGCATCGCCGCCGCTGACTTCCTTGATGCACTGCTGCACGTTCTGGTAGTCCACGCCCGGCGACGGGATCGCGGCTCCCAGGCGGTACACGACGATGATGCCCAGCGCGAACAAGATCTTGCGCCTCAGGTCGACCGTCCGCAGTGATGAGATGAAAGCCGAGAACACTCTTCTCCTCCTGCGCAGCCGAGGTCCGGTCGCGGCGTTCCAATGGGCTGTTGGTGTCCCAGCCCCGGTTAGTCCTGGGTTAGTCCTGCGTTTTCGCGTACACGTGCCGGCCGATCATGACGAGGCCACGCGTGTCTTAGGCGCGTCAGCAGTCTACGAGAGTAACAGCTGCGCACCGCGGGCCGGGCGGGCGTTGGCGGCACTGCCAGCGTGCGATCAGCGTAGCGGCGTACAGTCATCGATAGCTCGTTAAATACGCTAACTAACTTCCCGCGGCGCTCGACCGGCGTAGCTAGATAGAAGCTAGAGAGATAGGAGTGTGCACCATGGCAAGTACCGGCCGATTTCCTGGAGACACCTGGGACCTGGCTTCCAGTGTGGGCATCACCGCCACCGGGGTGGCCGCGGCTCGTGCGGTCGCCAGCCGGGCCGACCGTCCCCTGATCAACGACCCGTTCGCGGAACCCCTGGTACGCGCCGTCGGCGTGGATCTGTTCACCAGGTTGGCCAGCGGTGAGATCGCCCCGGAAGATTTCGGTGACGAGGCACCCGCGGGCCTCGCCCGGATGGCCGACAACATGGCAGCGCGCACCCGATTCTTCGACGACTTCTTCACCGAGGCGACCCATGCCGGCATCCGGCAGGTGGTCATCCTGGCGTCCGGGCTGGACTCACGCGCCTACCGCCTCGACTGGCCGTCTGGCACCGTCGTCTACGAGGTCGACCAGCCCGAGGTGATCGACTTCAAGACCCGGGTGCTGGCCGAGCAGGGCTCGGAACCGACAGCCGACCGGCGAACCGTCTCGATCGACCTGCGCGATGACTGGCCTGCGGCGCTGCGAGCGGCGGGCTTCGACCCCGCCCTGCCGACCGCCTGGAGCGCGGAGGGCCTGCTGGGCTACCTGCCACCGGACGCACAGGACAGGCTGCTGGACACCGTCACCGCACTGAGTGCACCGGGCAGCCGGATCGCCACCGAGAGCATCCCGGGCCTCGACGCCGACACCGAGGAACAGGCCCGCCGTCGCATGCAGGAATCCGCGGAACGGATGCGCAGCCACGGGGTGGACATCGACATGGCCGAATTGCTCTATTTCGGGGACCGCAACGAGGCCGGTAGTTACCTGGCCGGCCACGACTGGCGGGTAGACAGCCGCGGCGTCGACGCACTGTTCGCCGAGTACGGGCTGCCACCGCTGGATATCGACGAGGAGCCCGGCTTCGGCAAGCTGGCCTACATCAGCGCGGTCCGGGGAGGAGGACAGTGATGGAACGCACCGGCGGTGCACGATCCCTTGGGGACAGCTGGGACCTGGCCTCCAGCGTGGGCACCACCGCCACCATGGTCGCCGCCGCCCGCGCGCTGGCCACCGCGGAGGCCGAGCCGATCATCTCCGACCCGTTCGCGGCGCCGCTGGTGCGCGCGGTCGGCATCGACTTCTTCACCAAGATGGTCGACGGCACGCTGGACCCGGCGGTGGCCGCGGAGGCCAAGTCCGCCGCCGGCCCGATGACCGCCGTGATGGCGGTGCGCACCCGGTTTTTCGACGATTTCTTTCTGCAAGCCGCGGACGCCGGCGTCCGGCAGTCGGTCATTCTGGCCGCCGGACTGGATTCGCGGGCCTACCGGCTGGGTTGGCCGCAGGGCAGCGTGGTCTACGAGATCGACCAGCCGGACGTGATCGAGTTCAAGTCCCGCACGCTGGCCGACCTGGGAGCCCAGCCGATCGCCGATCGCCGCGCCGTGGCCGTTGATCTGCGCGACGACTGGCCGGCTGCGTTGCGCGACAGCGGTTTTGACGAGACGAAGCCCACCGCGTGGAGCGCGGAGGGCCTGCTCATCTATCTGCCGCCGGAAGCGCAGGACCGGCTGTTCGACCACATCACCGCGTTGAGCGCCCCGGGCAGCCGGCTGGCCACCGAATACCACCCCGACGGCGCGGCCGCGCTGAGCGGCTCCAACCAGTCGCTGGGTCAGCGGTTCGCCGACCAAGGTCTGGATCTCGACATCACCACCCTGGTGTACGCCGGCGAGCGAAACCCGGTCGGGGCATACCTGCGCGAGCGCGGGTGGCAGGTGCGCGAGCGCGGCCGAGAGACGGTGTTCGCCGACTACGGCCGCGCCTTTCCCGACGGTGAGATCGTGGCGCGGCTGCGCAATTCGGTTGCGATCGAGGCGATTCGGCTCTAAACGGCACCTTGCCACGACAACGCCTATGGCCGCCGGTCGAAGGACCGGCGGCCATAGGCGTGTTGCGGGGCGCCCCGCTATCAGCTCGGGGGAATGACCCCGCCGCCCTTGCCGCCCTCACCGGGCTGTCCGGGCGGGCCCGCCGTGCCGCCGCCGGCAGCGGCGCCGCCACCGCCGGCCGGCCCACCCGGCCCGGCGGCTCCGGGACCACCCGGAGTGCCGTCGGTGCCGTTGGCACCGTCTTGGCCTGAGGTGCCGTTGGGGTTGTTGGCCGCGCCGCCCTTGCCGCCGTAGTTGCCGCCGGCCGCGTTCCCGCCGCTGCCGCCGTTACCACCGCTACCGCCGTTGCCGCCGGCGCCGCCGTTGGGGTTGGCGTCGCTGCCGTTACCGCCGCTGGCGCCGGCACCACCAGCCCCGCCGTCGCCGCCCCTGCTGCCATTGCCACCGGCGCCACCCTTGCCGCCGTTACCGCCGTTACCGGAGTTGCTGCCGCCGAGGCCGCCGTCGCCACCCTTGCCGCCGTAGCCGCCGTCCGCGCCGTTGGAGCCGTTGCCGCCGGTGCCGCCGGTGCCGCCGGCACCCGCCGACTGGCCAGGAACAGTGCCGCCGTCGGCGCCGGTACCGCCCGTACCGCCGTTGCCGCCCTTACCGCCGATCCCGGTGCCGTTACCACCGGTACCGCCCGTGCCGCCGTTGGCGTCGCCGGACTGGGTTCCGTCGGTACCGGTCGATCCGGTCCCCCCGGTCGCGCCGGGTCCGGTGGGCGCGTTGGCGCCCTTACCGGCGTCACCGCCGTTGCCGCCGTTGCCGTCGGCACCCGCGTTGCCGCCCTTACCGCCATTGCCGCCGTACTGGCCGGTGCTGGTGGCGTCGGCACCCTTGCCGCCGTTACCGCCGTTGCCGCCGGTACCGCTCGATCCGGCGGAGCCGTTCGCGGCTTGGGTTCCGTCACCGCCGATACCACCGGCACCGACGGTGCCTGCGGTACCGCGGTCCCCGCCGTTGCCGCCGTTGCCCCCGTGGCCGCCGTGTGCACCCGATCCAGTGGTGTTGGTCTGGATCCCGTCGCCGCCGTTACCACCGTTGCCGGCATTGCCGGCGTTACCGGCGTTACCGCCCTTGCCTCCGGCGCCGGCGGTGCCGCTGCCACTGGCCCCGGTACCGGCCGCGCCGCCGTTGCCGCCGGCGGCGCCGTTACCGCCGTTACCGCCACTGCTGGCGTCGCCGCCGGCGGAGCCGTCCGGGTTCGCACTGGTGCCGTTGCCTCCGGTGGTGCCGTTGCTGCCGTGGCCGCCGTTGCCGCCGTTGCCGCCCGCACCGCCGGCTCCACCGTTGCCGCCGACACCGGAGTTGGTTCCGCCGAGACCGCCCGCACCGCCGTCGCCGCCGGCGGTGCCGTTGCCGCCGTTGGTGCCGTCCACGTTCGGGTTTGTGGAGTTGGTGCCGTTGGCGCCGTTGAAGCCCTTGCCGCCCACACCGCCGTCGCCGCCGCGGCCGTCGGGGCCGGCGTTGCCGCCCTTTCCACCGTTGCCGCCGGTCTGGTTCGCGTTGGTCGCCGCGCCACCCCTACCGCCTGCGCCGCCGTCACCACCGGTCGCATTGGCGCCCGTGGCGCCGCTCGCCGCCTGGGTGGTCCCGTCGCCGCTGGTTCCGCCCTGGCCGCCGGCCCCGGCCGTGCCGCGCACGCCGCCGTCGCCGCCGTCGCCACCGTTGCCGGCCGCCGCACCGGCACCGCCGCCCAGGCCGGCGCCACCGACCCCGCCGTTGCCGGCGTTACCGGCGTTTCCGCCCGCGCCACCAACACCGCCCGCGCCGGCCTGCCCGTCGTTGCCGTTGGTGGCAGTGCCGCCGGCACCACCGTTGCCGCCGCCACCGCCCGTACCGCCGACACCACCGTCACCGGCGTCGCCGCCGGCCGTACCGTTGCCGCCGGGCACCGTGGCGTCGACACCGGCGGTGCCGTTGGCGCCGCTTCCGCCGATCCCGCCGACGCCACCGGCCCCGCCGATCCCGCCGTTGCCGGCGTCACCGGAGGTGGTTCCGCCGGCACCGCCGGCACCACCATTGCCGCCCTTACCGCCATCGCCGCCGAGGGTGCCGTTGCCGTTGCCGTCGGTCACGCCCGCCAGGCCGTTGGCGCCGGTACCCCCCGCGCCGCCGTCACCACCGGTGCCGACGGCTCCGGCGTTACCGCCGGCACCGCCGTTGCCGCCGTTGGTTCCCGGGGCGGTGGCGTCGAAGCCTCGACCACCGTCACCGCCGTCACCACCTGCAGTGGCGTCCGCGCCGGCGGTGCCGTCGCTCCCGGCGGCACCGCCGCTGCCACCGGTGCCGGCTCCGGCGCCGGTTCCGCCCAGGCCGGCCTCACCGCGATTGCCGCCGTCACCGCCCTTGCCGCCGTCGGGGTTGTCGGCGTCACCGGCGGCACCCGTTCCGCCGTTGCCGGCGTTACCGGCGTTTCCTCCGTCACCGGCATTCCCGCCGTCGCCGTTGCGGCCACCGTTGCCGTTGGCCGCGGTGCCGGCGTTACCTCCCACGCCGCCGTTACCGCCCACACCGCCGTTACCGCCGTCGCCGCCGTTACCGCCCGCGCCGTCGTCGACACCGGCCACGCCGGTTGCACCGTCCTGGCCGGTGCCGCCGACACCACCGGTGGCTCCGTTACCACCGTTGCCGCCGTCACCGGCGTTACCGGCCAGCGCGCCACCATTACCGCCGGCGCCCCCGGCACCACCAGCGCCCCCGGCGCCGCCGGTACCGCCCGATGCGCCGGGCACATCGCCATCAGCGCCCTGCGCTCCCAGCGCGCCGCTACCGCCGGCCGCGCCGTTGCCGCCGTTACCGATCAGGCCGCCGTGGCCTCCGGCACCGCCGGAGCCGCCGTCCGCGCCTGGAACGGCGTCGGGGTCGGTCGAGGCGTCATAACCCGCACCGCCGTTACCGCCGTTGCCGTGAATTCCGGTCACTCCGGTCCCGGCGACGCCGTCGAGACCGTCGACGCCGCTGGCCGGGTTACCGCCGGTGCCGTGCACACCGCCAATACCGGCGTTGCCTGCGGTGCCGGGGTTACCGCCGTTGCCGCCCTTGCCGCCGTCGGGGTTCTCCGCGTCGCCGGCCGCGCCGTTGCCGCCGTTGCCGGGGGTGTTGGCGTTGCCACCGTTACCGGCGTCGCCGCCGTTGCCGTTGAGTCCGACCACACCGTTGTAGACCACGCCCGCGTTGCCACCGTTACCGCCGGCGCCGCCATCGCCACCGCTGCCGCCGTGGCCACCGTCTTGGCCGTCCTGGCCGGGGAAGATTCCGTCGGCACCGTGGGCGCCCGCACCGCCGTCGCCGCCGTCCGCGCCGTTTCCGCCGTTGCCGCCGTTGCCGGAGTTGCCGGCGTCTCGACCGCCGGCACCGCCGTTACCGCCGTGGCCGCCGTAACCGCCGACCTTGCCGTCCACTCCGGCGTCGCCGGGGTTGGCGCCGTCGGCACCGGCGGCGCTGTCGCCGCCGTGCCCGCCGTTACCACCGTTGCCGCCGTCGCCGATCCGCCCTGCGGCACCACCGTTTCCGGCGGCACCACCGTTTTGGCCCTGGCCGTCGCTGAGCACGCCGCCGTTGCCGCCATTGCCGCCGTGACCACCGTTGCCACCGCTGATCGCCACCGCGCCGGCCGCGCCGGAGGCGGCACGCGTGCCGTCACTGTTCAGGCCGCCGAGGCCCGCGACGCCGGCGATACCACGGTCACCGCCCGCGCCGCCGTCACCACCGTCACCGGCGGACAGGCCGGTTCCATCGTTGCCACCGTTGCCACCGTTGCCGCCGTTGCCGGCATTGCCGGCGTCACCGGCGCTGCCGCCGGCCCCGGCCACGCCGGAAGCCCCAGCCGGGTGAATACCGAGGAATCCACCGGCGCCGCCCTTACCGGCGTTACCACCGGCACCACCGTTTCCGCCGTTACCACCGTCGCCGGCGTCCATACCGTCTTGACCGGGAAGGCCGCTGCTGACGCCGGCACCGCCGGCGTTGGTGCCGTGCAGGCCGTTCTGACCGTCACCACCGGCACCACCGTCGCCGCCGATTCCACCATTGCCGCCGTTGCCTGCGGCGCCGAACAGCAAGCCCGCCCGGCCGCCGGTACCACCGTTGCCGCCGATACCGCCGAAGCCGCCGTTGTCACCGCTCGCGCCGAACGTGGCTCCGTCGGCACCGTCGCCGCCGAAACCTCCGGCACCACCGGCGCCGCCGGCGCCACCGTTGCCGATGAAGATGGCCGCACCGCCAGCACCACCGAAACCACCAGCGCCACCACCGATTCCACCGGCACCACCAGCGCCGCCCAGGCCACCGTTGCCCAGCAGCCAGCCGCCGGCACCGCCGTCCCCGCCGGCACCGCCGTCGCCGCCGGCAACGCCATCGAGCCCGGCGCCGCCCGCGCCGCCGTTGCCGATCAGTCCGGCCGCTCCACCGATCCCGCCGTCGGCATTGATGGCGTTACCGGCAACCCCGGCGCCACCGTCACCGAACAGGAACCCGCCATCGCCGAGGTTGCCGAAGATTCCCGAGCTGCCCAGCAGCGAGTCATTGACGCCGTCGAAGCCGTCGATGCCATTGCCGATCAGCACCCGACCGAACAGGTCGACGAAGGGCTGGTTGACGATGTTGAGCAACGGTTCGGCGTAGCCCATCAAGTCTTGGCTGATGGCGTACAACGGCAGATACACGTAGTTCTGGAAGCCCGAGTAGAGCAGGTGGTCCAGCTCCGCCAGCCACGGGCCCAACGGCTGGGTGGGGTCAAAGGCGAAAATGCTCGAGTCGAACGCGGCACCCGCGTCGAGGCCGGCGAGCATGTCGGCCGATGACCCGGTGAGCCACAAGTCCGAGCCCACGGACCAGGAGTCGAACATCTCCAGGATCGGCTGCGAGAACAGGTCGTCGAAGTCAGCGGTGGCAGCGGGAGCACCTGCCACCGGACCCACTCCGAAAGCCAGGAAGGCGCCGACTGCGCTACCCGCGCCGGCCACCCGCCGAGCGACACCACCTGAACGGTTACCCTGCCGACCTTCACGACTCTGCCTCATGCCGAATTCCTCAATTCCTGAATTCACGCCAATTAGTCGTCGGTTCCGCTGGAGTACGCCAACCGCGACTTGGCCTGCCCGCGCTGCAAGTTAGCCGAATTTGACGCTTGCGACGAATTGAAAATTAGGTATCTGCGGAGCCTCCTGCGGCAATAAACCATGATTGACCTGAGAATTATCCGAAATTGAGAGCTGGGTCATATGGGCGACATCATTGTTTACCGATGCGTGTGACCGTCACCACAAGTAGGTAATATTGCTTACATATTGGCCCCCATATGCGAAATAGCGAGACCCCCATAAAAATGACTACGCGGCCCATCGGGCAAACTCGCGCACTGGCCGACGGGACTCCTGATCCCCGAGCACCGAGGTGTCCTGAACGGGACGACCGCGCGGGCTCGGAGCGCGGCTTTCACCATTCGGGGATAGCCGGGTGACCGGCAGCGGTATAACCACCCCATGGTGCTCAAGGTCGCGGTTCCCCAAGATCTGATCGGTGGAGACGTCGATGTGGGCTACGGCAAGGTCGCCGACGCGTTCCGGGCCAACTTCGCCAGCGGCCGCGAGGTCGGCGCCGCAGTCGCGGTGTACCGCGACGGCGTCAAAGTCGTCGACCTGTGGGGCGGCTACCGCGACGGGGTTGCGCGCGAGCCATGGCAGCCGGACACCATGGTCAACGTCTTCTCGAGCACCAAGGGCGTGGCGGCCCTGGCCGTGGCGCTGGCGGTCTCGCGGGGCCTGTTCGGCTACGACGACAAGGTGGCAACCCACTGGCCGGAGTTCGCGCAGGCCGGCAAGGGTGATGTCACCGTCCGCCAGCTCCTCGGCCATCAGGCCGGGTTGAGCGCGCTGAAGCCCGCACCGACCCTGGCCGACGTCGCCGCCCCGGATCGCCTGGCGCCCATGCTCGCCGCCCAGAAGCCGCTCTGGGCGCCCGGCACCCGGCACGGGTATCACGCGATCACGTTGGGCTGGTACGAGTCCGAGCTGATCCGTCGCACCGACCCGGCAGGCCGCACCCTGGGCCGGTTCTTCGCCGACGAAATCGCCGGCCCCCTGGGGCTGGACCTGCACATCGGCCTGCCGAATTCGGTCACCCGCGACCAAGTGGCGCTGTTGCACCAGTGGAAACGCGCCGAGTCCCTGCTGCACCTCAATGTGATGCCGGCCGCCCTGGTGGCCGCATCGTTCAACCCGTTCGGACTGCTGGGACGAGCGAGCTCCATGCCACGCGACATCAAGCCCTGGGACGGAGACTACAACCGGGACGACGTGCGGGCCGTGGAGATCCCGTCGGCCAACGGAATCGGTTCCGCGTCGGCGATCGCGCGACTCTACGGCGCCGCGGCAACCGCAGATCCGGCGCTGCCGCTGAGTCCCGGTGTGCGCGATGAGCTCACTGCCATGCCGGCATCGCCGTCTCGCGGCGAACGCGACAAAGTGTTGGGCGTTGAGGTGGTGTTCTCGCTGGGGCTGTCCAAACCGGCGTTCGCGTCCGCCTTCGGTTCCTCAGAAAGGGCTTATGGCACACCGGGTTTCGGAGGTTCTTTCGGATTCGCCGACCCCGACACCGGCATCGGCTACTCATATGTGATGAACCGCCTGGGTTTTCACCTCTACAGCGACCCTCGCGAACTCGCGCTGCGACAGGCGTTGTTCCGGGACGTGCTGGGCGCCCGACTGCAGTCCTAGCGCCCCACGGCGAGCAAACTACATGTACTGCGGGCAGTAGTGCGCCGTCGAGATCGCGGCGAACTGGGCAGCGGTGTGAATGGTGAAGCCGGGGTTGGTGGTCTGCACCGCGACGACGGTGTCCATCGGCGACAGCCCCGCGTCCATCAGCTGACACACGGCGTGGCCGGCCGACACGGTGGCCTCGTCGTTGGCCCGGTGGCTCAGTCCGGCTCCGCTCAGGGTGGCCAGGAACTGGCCATCGATACCGGCGGGCGCGGCGTTGGCGGGAGCGGCCAGGCCGACCATCGCGCTCAGACCTGCCAGCAGCAGTAACCGTTTCATGGCTCTAAGGATGGCCGGGGCCCGTTAAAGACGTGTTACCGAGCTTTTACTGCCGCGAAGAGAATTGTTGATTCTGCGTTACGTGCTTTACCAGCGCGACTCCCCCAGCCACAGCACCTGCGCACCGTTGACCGAGCGTTCGACCTGGTCGACGAGCCCAGTCAGGGACCGCACCACCAGGTTGCCGACCGCATCGGACAGCGCCGCCGCCGGCTGCGAAGAGGGGCGCGGCCGGACGAACTCCCACCACGACGAGCCGGGGTAGGACACGGTGCGGACCTGCGCGTCCGCGTCGAGCCCGGCCAGCACCTTGGCACGTCGCACCGCCGTGCGCAGCCCGCCCAGCTCGTCGGCCAGCCCCCGTTCGGCCGCGTCGGCGCCGGTCCATACCCGCCCGCGAGCCACCGCGTCCACCGCCTCGGTGGTCAGGTTGCGGCCCTGCGCCACCCGCGCCACGAAGTCGTCGTAGAACAGGTCGGCCTCGGTCTCGACCTGCCCCTGCTGTTCGGCGGTAAACGGAGCGTTGATCGACCAGGCGTCGGCGTTGGCACCGGTGCGCACCGAGTCGGTACCGACCCCGAGGCGGTCCTTGAGCTGACGGGCCACCAGTTTGCCGGTCACCACCCCGATGGATCCGGTGATGGTGCCCGGGTTGGCCACAATGGTGTCCGCACCCGCGGAGATGTAGTAGCCGCCGGATGCCGCGACCGCGCCCATCGAGGCCACCACCGGCTTGCCCGCCGCGCGGGCCTGCTGCACCGCCCGCCAGATGGTTTCGGACCCGGTGACCGAACCGCCCGGGCTGTCCACCCGCAGCACGATCGCGGCGACCTCATCGTCGGCCGCGGCCTCACGCAGCGCCGCGGCGATCGTGTCGCCACCGACGTTGCGGTTGCCCAACGGCGACAGCTGCGGCCCGCCCGTGCCGCTGACGATCGCACCGGACACCGTCACCACGGCGATCGCCGGCTTGGGCTTACGCCCGGGCAAGGCGGGACCAGACCCGCCGGCCGTGGCGTGGGCGTAGCGCCCCAGGTACAGGCGCGGTGGCGCGTTGTCGTCGTCGGCGCCGGCGATGTCCTCGGCTCCGGCCAGTTCGGCGATCCGGTCGTAGGCTTCGTCGCGGAATCCGATCCGGTCGATCAGGCCCGACTGCACCGCGTCGTCACGCAGCAGCGGCGCCTTGTCGGCCAGGGTGTCGATGACGCCGGCGTCGAGGTTGCGGGACTCGGCGACGGCCGCACGCACCTGAGCGTGCAGGCTCTGCACCAGAGCGGTGTCGGCCTCGCGGTGCGCCTCGGTGTAGGAGTCCTGAGTGAACAGGTTGGCCGCCGACTTGTATTCGCCCCGGGCGACGAACTGCGCCTCAATGCCGGCCTTGTCCAGCGCGCTGCGCAGGAAGGTCGCGTTGGTGGCGAAACCGATCAGCCCGACCGTCCCCGACGGCTGCATCCAGACCTCACCGAACGCCGAGGCCAAGTAGTAGGACAGCGTGCCCGGGTAGGTTTCGGCCCAGGCCAGCGACGGTTTGACGGCGGTGAACTCGGCGATCGCAGCACGCAGCTCCTGCACCGGCCCGGCGGCCGCGGACGACAGCTGCACCCGGGCAATCAATCCCGCTACTCGCGGGTCTTCGGCAGCACGGTGGATGGCGGCCACCACATCGCGCAGCACCGGCGGCCGGCCACCTGAACGGATCAGCGCCAGCGGGTCGAAAGCCCCGGTCTCGTGGGGCAGCTCCTGCAGGTCGAGTTCGAGGATCACGCCGTTGGGCACGCCGTGGTGCCGGGCGGTGTCGATGCGACGGGCGACGCCGCGCAGGTCGTCCAGGCCGGGCACGCCGGTCAGCAAGGAGAACATGATTTTGAGCCTACCGGCGCCGTGCGACACCGCGACCAGACGCAGAATCGCACCCCACCAAGCGGTGGAGTGCGATTCTGTGACTTCTCGCGGCGCGACGAGATCTACAGCTCGGTGGCGGTGCCTCCGGCTGCGGTGATCTTGTCGCGGGCGCTGCCGCTGAACTTGTGGGCGGTGACGTCGGCCTTGACCGTCAGCTTGCCGTCGCCGAGCACCTTGACCAGCGTGTTCTTCCGGACCGCGCCCTTGGCGACCAGCTCGTCGAGGCCGATGGTGCCACCCTCGGGGAACAACCGGTTGATGTCGCCGACATTGACGACCTCGTACTCGGTGCGGAACCGGTTGCGGAAGCCCTTGAGCTTGGGCAGCCGCATGTGGATCGGCATCTGCCCACCCTCGAACCGGACCGGTACGTTCTTGCGAGCCTTGGTGCCCTTGGTGCCGCGGCCCGCGGTCTTACCCTTGGAACCCTCACCACGGCCGACGCGGGTCTTCTTGGTGTTCGACCCGGGCGCGGGGCGCAGGTCGTGCAGCTTGATGGGCGTCATTATTTCTCCCCGGCCTCTTCAACTTCTACGAGGTGGTGAACAACCCGGATCAGCCCACGAGTCTGCGGGTTGTCCTCACGCACCACCGACTGGCGGATCTTGCGCAGGCCCAGGGTGCGCAGGCTCTCGCGCTGCTTCCAACGCGCACCGATGGTGCCGCGGACCTGGGTGATCTTCAGGTTTGCCATGGTTACGCCGTGCCTTCCCGCGCCGCAGCGGCAGCCAGCGCTTCGCTCTCGCGGCGAGCCTTGAGCATCGAGGCCGGAGCCACGTCTTCGATGGGCAGACCACGTCGGGCCGCCACCTCTTCGGGACGCTGCAGCATCTTCAGCGCGGCGACGGTGGCGTGCACCACGTTGATCGCGTTGTCGCTGCCCAGCGACTTGGACAAGATGTCGTGCACGCCGGCGCATTCCAGCACCGCACGCACCGCACCACCGGCGATCACACCGGTACCGGGGCTGGCCGGGCGCAGGAACACCACGCCGGCGGCGGCTTCACCCTGAACCGGGTGGGTGATGGTGCCACCGATCAGCGGGACCCGGAAGAAGCCCTTGCGAGCCTCCTCCACGCCCTTGGCGATCGCGGCAGGCACTTCCTTGGCCTTGCCGTAGCCGACGCCGACCAGGCCGTGGCCGTCGCCGACGATCACCAGCGCGGTGAAGCTGAACCGGCGACCACCCTTGACCACCTTGGACACCCGGTTGATCGCGACAACGCGCTCCAGGTAGTTGCTCTTGTCGCCGTCCCGGTTGTCACGGCCACCACGACCGCCGTCGCGGCCACCGCGTCCGCCCCGGTTGTCACGGTTGTCGCGCCCGTCGCTGCGGCTGCCCGTGTCGGGACCTGCCGAGGAGGCCCCTGTCGGCTGCTCCGCCATCATGCGGTCCTTCCAGTCATCTTCACGTCAGTCATCAGAAGTTCAATCCGCCCTCGCGCGCCGCGTCGGCCAGTGCAGCGATGCGCCCGCCGTAGGTGTAGCCACCGCGGTCGAACACCACGTTCTGGACACCGGCGGCCTTGGCGCGCTCGGCGATCAGCTGGCCGACCCGCACACTGTGGGTCTTCTTGTCGCCGTCCACGGCCCGCACGTCGGCCTCGATCGACGACGCCGCAGCCACGGTGTGGCCGGCCAGGTCGTCGACGAGCTGGACGTGGATGTGCCGCGAGGAGCGGTGCACCACCAGACGCGGACGCTCGGCGGTGCCAGCCACCTTCTTGCGCAGCCGCGCGTGCCGGCGAATCCGGTGCGCGCGCCGAACCTCGGAGATGTTCTGCCCGACCGGCTTGCGGACCGCGGGGTCTGCTTGTGATTGCGCCATGACTACTTACCTGTCTTTCCGACCTTGCGGCGAACCTGCTCACCCTCGTAGCGCACGCCCTTGCCCTTGTAGGGGTCGGGGCGGCGCAGGCGGCGGATGTTCGCCGAGATCTGGCCGACCTTCTGCTTGTCGATGCCCGAGACCGAGAACTTGGTGGGCGTCTCCACCGCGAAGGTGATGCCGTCGGGAGCCTTGATCAGCACCGGGTGGCTGTAGCCCAGCGCGAACTCCAGGTCGCTGCCCTTGAGCGCGACGCGGTAGCCGACGCCGAAGATCTCCATCTTGCGGACGTAGCCCTCCGACACACCGGTGACCAGGTTGGCCAGCAGGGTGCGGCTCAGGCCGTGCAGGGACCGGTTGCGCCGGTCGTCGTCCGGCCGGGTCACCACGAGGGCCCCGTCGTCGTTGCGGGCGACGTTGATCGGCTCCGCCACGGTGAGCTCCAAGGTGCCCTTGGGTCCCTTGACCGATACGTTCTGACCATCGATGGTCACGTCGACCCCGGCGGGAACCGGGACCGGCTGCTTACCAATACGCGACATGTCTGCTACTCCCTCACCACACGTACGCGAGGACTTCGCCGCCCACGCCCTGCCTGGCCGCCTGACGGTCGGTGAGCAGACCCGAGGACGTGGAGATGATCGCCACGCCCAGGCCGCCGAGCACCCGTGGCAGGTTGGTCGACTTTGCGTAGACCCGCAGGCCCGGCTTGGACACCCGGCGCAGACCGGCGAGGCTGCGCTCCCGGTTCGGGCCGTACTTGAGGTTGACCACCAGCGCCTTGCCCACCCGGGCGTCTTCGACGTGGTAGTCGGTGATGTAACCCTCGCGCTTGAGGATCTCGGCGATGTTGGCCTTGATCTTCGAGTGCGGCAGGGTGACCTCGTCGTGGTACGCCGAGTTGGCGTTACGCAGACGGGTCAGGAAGTCCGCGATCGGATCCGTCATAGTCATTTAGGCTGCTCCTCCACCCTCACCAGCTGCTCTTCTGCACACCGGGCAGCTCGCCGGCGTGCGCCATTTCGCGCAGGCAGATTCGGCACAGGCCGAACTTCCGGAGCACCGCGCGCGGGCGGCCGCACTTGTTGCAGCGGGTGTAGGCGCGCACCGCGAATTTGGGCTTGCGGGCCGCCTTGATAACCAACGCCTTCTTAGCCATGGTCAGTTCTCCTTGAACGGAAAGCCGAGAGCCCGCAGTAGCGCTCGTCCTTCGTCGTCGTTGGTCGCCGAGGTGACGACGGTGATGTTCATCCCCCGCGGGCGGTCGATGGAGTCCACGTCGATCTCGTGGAACATCGACTGCTCGGCCAGCCCGAAGGTGTAGTTGCCGGAACCATCGAACTGCTTGGCCGACAATCCGCGGAAGTCGCGGATACGCGGCAGAGCAATCGAGGTGAGCCGGTCCAGGAACTCCCACATCCGGTCACCGCGCAGGGTGACCCGGGCGCCGATCGGCATACCCTCGCGCAGCTTGAACTGCGCGATGGACAGGCGGGCCTTGCGGATCTCCGGCTTCTGGCCGGTGATCGCGGCCAGGTCGGTGACCGCGTTGTTGATCAGCTTGGCGTCCCGGGCGGCTTCACCGACGCCCATGTTCACCACGACCTTCACCACGCCCGGGATCTGCATCACGTTGGCGTAGTTGAACTCTTTGTTGAGCGCGTCCCGGATCTCCTCGCGGTAGCGCACCTTCAGCCGAGGCTGGATCTTCTCTGCAGTCGTCATCTCTAGATGTCCTTGCCGTTGCGCTTGGAGACGCGAACCTTCTTGCCGGACTCGGCGTCCACCCGGTAGCCGATCCGAGTGGGCTTACCGTCGGAGTCGACGACCATCACGTTGGAAACGTGGATCGGGGCCTCTTGCGTGACGATCCCGCCCGAGGACGCACCGGCCTGGTTGGCCGAGTTCGCGACGTGCTTCTTGATCCGGTTGACGCCCTGGACCAGGACCCGGTTGCGGGTGGGGAAAGCCTGCAGGACCTTGCCCTTGGCGCCCTTGTCCTTACCGGCGATGACCAGGACGGTGTCGCCTTTGTGGACCTTCATCTACAACACCTCCGGTGCCAGCGAGACGATCTTCATGAACTTCTTCTCGCGCAGCTCGCGACCGACCGGCCCGAAGATGCGGGTTCCGCGCGGGTCGTTGTCGGCCTTGATGATCACGGCCGCGTTCTCGTCGAACTTGATGTAGCTGCCGTCGGCGCGGCGACGCTCCTTGACGGTGCGCACCACGACGGCCTTGACGACATCACCCCGCTTGACGTTGCCGCCCGGGATGGCGTCCTTGACGGTCGCGACGATGACATCACCGATGCCGGCGTAGCGCCGCGACGAGCCGCCGAGCACCCGGATGCACAAGATCTCCTTGGCGCCGGTGTTGTCGGCGACCTTCAACCGCGATTCCTGCTGAATCACCAGATCTCCTCAATAATCGGGTCGACGCGCGGCATGGCGGTGCCAGCCGGAATCTCCCCGGACGTGCGTGGTCTTGCAGTTCTTACGGAGCCGATGAGCACGCAGGGCCAACTTGCGCTGGCCGAGGTCTGCTCACGGCAACCCCTAGAGCTTAGGTGACGTATCGCCCAGCACCAAATTCGTGCCGCATATCCGCCCAGCGTGCTCATCGCCCATCCGCCCAGCGTCCTGGTCGCCGATCCGCCCAGCGTGCGTGTTTGGCCCGCGACACTCCGGGTGCGGCGTACAACGATGCACCTTCGCGGCGGTGTCTGAGATGCCCGCCGCCGTTACGCTCCGGGGATGACGGGGACGCGGCTCGACACCGGACGGATCCGGGCGGCGCGCCGGTTGATCGATCCGATGTTTCTCGACACTCCGCTGTATCCCTGTGGGGCGCTGAGTAGGGGCCTCGGCTGCACGGTGAGCATCAAACTCGAGACAGCAAACCCGGTGCGCAGCTTCAAGGCGCGTGCCACCGAGGTGGTCACGAGCCGGCTGCTCGGCAACGGATCTGAGGCCGCGGTGTGCGCCAGTGCCGGCAATCTCGGCCATGCCCTGGCCTGGTCGGGTTGCCGCCGCGGACTCGACATCACCGTCGTGGCATCCCGCACGGCGCCGGTGGCCAAACTCGACCGGATCCGCGCGCTGGGCGCCACGTTGCAGCTGTCCGACGGCGACTTCGACACCGCGCGGGAACAAGCGGCGGCCATCGCCCGACGCGAAGGGATCCGTCTGGTCGAAGACAGCCAGGACGTTGAGACCTGCGAGGCTGCGGCAATCATCGGCCTTGAACTGTTGGACTCCCCGGGATCATTCGATGCCGTCTTGATCGCTCTCGGGGGTGGAGCGCTGGCCACCGGGGTCGGCCACATACTGAAAGCTCTCGCCCCTGGCGTCGAGGTGATCTGCGTTCAGCCCGCCGGCGCCCCGGCGATGACACAGTCGTGGCGTCAACGGCAAGTCGTCACCACCGACTCGACCGACACCATCGCCGACGGCGTCGCCGCCCGGCGTCCCATCCCGGCCGTCCTGGATGATCTCTTGCTGGTCGTCGACGACGCCGTCTTAGTCCAGGAGTCGTCGATCGTCGCCGGTATGCGGATGCTCTTCACCCATGCTGGCCTCGTGGTGGAACCGTCCGCCGCACTGGGCATCGCGGCGATCCTCGAGGACCGAGACCGCTTCGCCGGCCGACACGTGGTCACCGTCGTGTGCGGCAGCAACGTCGACGTTGACGCCTTTCAGCGTTGGATAGGGTCCGTTCCCCGACCATGAGGGTGCGTACTTGTACGCGACACACCGGGACAAGACGTACAGACACCTTCGTAAGTGGTTTTTGTCAAGGGGGTTGGGGGGCCTGCCCTGTCCTCGTCTCTACGTAGTTCGTCAAACGGGTTTGGTTCCCAACTGCGTTCAACCGAGTTCAGTGAGGATGGGCGGGGCC
>NZ_LDPO01000002.1 GCF_001021505.1 Mycolicibacter heraklionensis | reverse complement strand
TGTGGCGCAGTTGGGCCGCAACTTCGCGGTGATCTACGAGCAGGCCAACTCTCACGGTCAGAAGGTGCAGTCGGCCGGCAACAACATGGCCAACACCGACGCCTCGGTGGGCTCCAGCTGGGCCTGATCCAAGCCAGTTTCGATCAAGAAACCGGCGCAGCCTGCAGGCTGCGCCGGTTTCTTGCGTTCCAGGGGAGAGAGAACGGGCGGGCCGGTCTGTCTACCGCACTGTCGTTACCCCGTCGTCGCTGCCGCCGAGCATGCGCCCAGCACCGTGGTGGACAGGAATGTCGCGGCATTGGCCAGATAGTTGTCGGTCGGGTCGTAGGTCGGCAGCGCCAACACGAACGCCCGCCGGTACTGGGCGGACAGCTCCGCGAAGTCCTGCAGGGTGGGGTTGTTGCTGCGGCGGCCCAGCTGCTGCATCTTGTTGGCCAAGCTGATCATGATGGGCCCGACTGCCAGGTTGATCGCCTTCTGCTGCGGGTTCCAGTAGGTCCCGGGGATGCTGGGGTCGATCCCGTGCCATTCGGCGGCATCGACACCGAACTTTTCCAGCGTGGCCTTCCAGTCCGCGCACACCGGATTGGACCCGGTCAAATAGCGCTGCGGGTTGGCGGGGTTGCCCGGCGAGGCGGTCTTGGTGGGTGAGGCCTGCGCTTCGACCAGCGGTGCGCGGGTCGCTGCCGATCCGTTGTTGGCGGCTGCGCAGATCGCGGCCAGCGCCGAAGCGGCGCTGTGCGCGGTACCGGCCAGAGCAGCGTCCCGCTCGGTGTAGGTGGGAATGTGCTCGACGAAGGTCCGGGCATAAGCGATGAACTGCTCGTAGAGTTCGCGCATCACCCGGTGCGGAGTCAGCTTCACCAGACCCACGGTCTGGGCGGCAGCGTTGCGCACCACCTGGCCGGCGGCCAGGTACTGCTTCTTCTGCTCGTCGTTCCACGCCGACGCCGGAATCGACTGATCACGCTCGTTCCACTTGCCCTGTCCGAGCATCGACAGCGTGCTGGACAAATTGCCGCTGATCGATATCCACGCGGTGCAACTGGGGTCATTCATGATGATCGAGACCGGGCCGGTGTCGTCCGCGCTGGCGATGCCCGAAGCCGCCGCGTTGCGGCTGGAGGCCGAGCCGTCCAGCGAACCCTTACCGGGGTCGCCGCCCATCAGCACCACCGCGACCAACACCAGCGCAACCACCGCCAGCACGACTACCGCGGCCAACCCCCATTTGAGGCTCTTGTTCTGCTTAGGGGCAGCGACTTCGTCGTCGTCGTAGTCCTCGTCCTCGTCCTCGTCGTCGTAATCAAAGTCGAGGTCATCACTGCCATTGGTCACAGTGAGCCAGCTTAAAGCACCGACCGGCGCGGGGCAGTGCCACGAAGGGCCTCTAGACTTGGCGACCGTCAAACCGTTATCGAATCATCCGCACCAAGGGGGTATTTGTGCTGCGCAGCCACGACGCCGGCTCACTGCGGGCCACCGACGCCGGGCGCAGCGTCACGCTTGCCGGTTGGGTGGCGCGCCGACGTGACCACGGCGGTGTCATCTTCATCGACCTGCGCGACGCCTCCGGGGTGGCGCAGGTGGTATTCCGCGACGCCGCTGTTCTGGAGCAGGCGCATCGGTTGCGGGCGGAGTTCTGCGTGGCGGTCACCGGTGGTGTCGAGGTCCGCCCCGAGGGCAATGAGAACCCGGACCTGCCCACCGGGGCCATCGAGGTCAACGCGACCGAACTGACGGTGCTCAACGAGGCTGCGCCGTTGCCGTTCCAGCTCGACGAGTCGGCCGGCGAGGAGGCCCGGCTGCGCTACCGATACCTGGATCTGCGTCGTGAAGACGGCCCCGGTGCTGCGCTGCGGCTGCGCTCCAAGGTGAGCGCCGCCGCCCGCGCCGTGCTGGCCGCCCACGACTTCGTGGAGATCGAAACCCCCACGCTGACCCGCTCTACCCCCGAGGGGGCGCGCGACTTCCTGGTTCCGGCACGGCTGCAGCCCGGCTCGTTCTACGCGTTGCCGCAGAGCCCGCAGCTGTTCAAGCAGCTGCTGATGGTGGCCGGCATGGAACGCTACTACCAGATCGCCCGCTGCTACCGCGACGAGGACTTCCGCGCCGACCGTCAGCCGGAGTTCACCCAGCTGGACCTGGAGATGAGCTTCGTCGACGCCGAGGACGTGATCGGCGTCGCCGAACAGGTGCTCAAGGCGCTGTGGGCACTGATCGGCTACGACCTGCCGTTGCCGCTGCCCCGGATGACCTACGCCGACGCGATGCGCCGGTTCGGCTCTGACAAGCCCGACCTGCGGTTCGGTTTGGAGCTGGTGGAGTGCACGGAGTTCTTCTCCGACACCACGTTCCGGGTGTTTCAGGCCCCCTATGTGGGCGCAGTGGTCATGCCGGGCGGGGCGTCGCAGCCGCGCCGCACCCTGGACGGCTGGCAGGAGTGGGCCAAACAGCGCGGCGCCAAGGGCTTGGCGTACGTGCTGGTCGGCGAGGACGGCGAGCTGTCCGGACCGGTGGCCAAGAACCTGACCGACGCCGAGCGCGCCGGGCTGGCCGGGCACGTCGGTGCCGCACCGGGGGACTGCATCTTCTTTGCGGCCGGACCGGCTAAGCCGTCTCGGGCCTTGCTGGGGGCCGCTCGTGGCGAGATCGCCCGGCGTCTGGGCCTGATCGATGAAGGAGCCTGGGCGTTCACCTGGGTGGTCGACCCGCCGCTGTTCGAGCCCGCCGGGGACGCCACCGCGGCCGGTGACGTCGCGGTCGGCGCGGGCGCCTGGACCGCGGTGCACCACGCGTTTACCGCGCCCAAGCCGGGGCACGCCGACAGCGTCGAGTCCGATCCCGGCGCGGTGCTCGCCGACGCCTACGACGTGGTCTGCAATGGCAACGAGATCGGCGGCGGCTCGATCCGTATCCACCGCCGCGACATCCAGCAGCAGGTCTTCAAGGTGATGGGGATCGATGAGGCGGCGGCGCAGGAGAAGTTCGGATTCCTGTTGGACGCCTTCAGTTTCGGCGCGCCTCCGCACGGCGGCCTGGCGTTCGGCTGGGATCGGGTGGTGGCGTTGCTGGCCGGAGTCGACTCGATCCGCGAGGTCATCGCGTTCCCGAAGTCCGGCGGCGGCATCGATCCGCTGACCGACGCACCGGCGCCGATCACCGCGGCTCAGCGCAAGGAAGCCGGCATCGACGCGGTGCCCCACCAGCGCTGAGGCGCAGGCGCTAGACAGCGGCCTGACGGTCGGCAAGGCTGACGGGTATGGATTCGGCCGAGTTCGCCCGATTGGTGGTGGCCAACATGCCGTTCGCGGCGGCGTTGCAGATCGAGATCGCTGAGCTGTCACCGCAAGAGGTTCGCGCGACCATGGCGTGGGCGCCGGAGCGCTGCACCACCGGCGGGATGCTGCACGGGGGAGCGTTGATGGCGTTCGCCGACACCGCAGGGGCGGTGTGCGCGGTGGTCAACCTGCCGCAGGGCGCCAGCACGTCGACCATCGAGTCGAAGACCAACTTCTTCCGCGCGGTGCGTGACGGCGCTGTGACGGCGACCAGCATTCCGCTGCACGTCGGGCGCACGACGATCGTCGTGCAGACCGACCTGAGCGACGACAACGGCAAACTGGTCGCCAGGGTCACCCAGACCCAGGCGGTGCTGTCGCCGAAGCCGCAGTAGCCGGACTCACCAGAACGGTTTGAGCAGCTGGCGCATCGCCGGCGGAACCCAGCCTTTCACCGACGACGGGAATACCCGTCCCGGTCCGCATTTCGGCCACGCATACGGGCCCTGCTCGTCGAGAACCCGAGTGGCGACGGCGATCTGTTCTTCCCGCGATGCCTTCGCCGGCGATCCCACACCGCCGAATGCACGCCAGGTCGACGGTTTGAACTGCAGCCCGCCATAGAAACCATTGCCGGTATCGGCGGCCCAGTTGCCGCCCGATTCGCATTGTGCGACCGCATCCCAGCCCATCGCCACGTTATCCGCGTGGGCCACTCCTGCCGAGGACAGCAGCGTGCCCACAATCCCCCCGGTGATCAGCCCGGACGTGGCCCAAGTCAGCTGCCGCCGTCCGAACTGCACGACACGCCGTGCCGTGTTCCGGTACATATCACAACCTCCGTGATAGGTGTCTATCAGTGAGGTTTCCGAGCATAACGCGATAAATGATGAAATTGCACATTTTGGTCACCTAAAGATGCAAATGAGTTTGTTGTTATAAGTTGAGGTAAAAGTAAACAACAGTTGTTTGAGTTAATGAAGTTGTGATTGTTACGTATGTTGCGAGAGATCTCTTAGAAATTAAGAGAATTTTGAGTTACTAATGTTGCTGAAGTGACTATTGAGGTCAGAGTGGTAGTTGGGCGATCCCGGCGCGCGGGCGCCCCGAGCTGACCCAGCCGAGAAAAAATCGCTGGAATCGCGCGCCCGGTTCCCCGGGGGCATGGCCAGACGCCCCTAGGCTGCCTCGGGTGGCCGACCGCTATGGAACCGACATCCTCTCCAGCAACCCGCACGCCGCCCGCAAAGTCCGCTCGGTGGAGGTGCCGGTGGAACGCGGCATGGTGGTCGAAGACGCCCAGAGCGGCTACGTCGGGGCCGTCGTGCGGATCGCCTACGGTCGGATGGACCTCGAGGACCGGCACGGACGCACCCGTGGATTCCCGGTCGGCCCGGGCTACCTGATCGACGGCAAGCCGGTAATCCTGACCGAGGCCAGGCCCACGGCGCCGGCGGCACCCGCCCGAACGGCGTCGGGTTCGGTGGCGGTGCGGGGCACCCGCGCCAAGGTCGCACTGGCCAGTCGGATCTACGTGGAGGGCCGCCACGATGCCGAACTCGTCGAGCAGGTCTGGGGTGAGGACCTGCGCGTTGAGGGTGTGGTGGTCGAGTACCTCGGCGGCATCGATGACCTGGCCGGCATCGTTGCCGAATTCCAGCCCGGGCCGGGCCGACGCCTCGGGGTGCTGGTCGACCACCTGGTCGCAGGCTCCAAGGAGACCCGCATCGCGGAGGCGGTGCGCCGTGGGCCGGGCGGTGCGCACACCCTGATCGTGGGACATCCTTACGTCGACATCTGGCAGGCCGTGAAGCCGGGGCGGCTGGGATTGGAGGTGTGGCCGAAGATCCCGCGCAACGTGGAGTGGAAGCACGGGATCTGTGCTGCACTGGGCTGGCCGCACACCGGCCAGGCCGACATCGCCGCTGCCTGGCAGCGCATCCGGGGCCGGGTGCGGGACTGGACCGACCTGGAGCCCGAGCTGATCGGCCGGGTCGAGGAGCTGATCGACTTCGTGACGCAATCCGGCGGTTAGCGAGCCTCGACGCAGGAGAGGCGAAGCTGGACCGGCGTGACGATCCGGTTGAATCCGGCTGAATCGGGCCACCGGGGCCGCCTGAGCGAGTTGGATGGCGGGCATGAAAACAATTGCCGCCGTGGCCCATGCGCCCAACCAGCCTTTCGAGATCATGGAGTTGGACCTCGACGGGCCCGGCCCTGGCGAGGTGCTGATCAAGTTCACCGCCGCCGGGCTGTGCCATTCGGACCTGCACCTGGCCGACGGCGACTGGCCGGCGCGGTTCCCGATCGTCGGCGGGCACGAGGGCTCCGGGATCATCGAGGACGTCGGCCCCGGGGTCACCAAGGTCAAACCGGGCGATCACGTGGTGTGCTGCTTCATCCCCAGCTGCGGCGCCTGCCGGTACTGCTCGACCGGACGGCAGAACCTGTGCGATATGGGCGCCACCATCCTGGAGGGCTGTATGCCCGACGGCACGTTCCGATTCCACTCGGGTGGAACCGATTACGGCGGGTTCTGCATGCTGGGCACCTTTGCCGAGCGTGCGACGGTCTCGCAGCACTCGGTGGTCAAGGTCGACGACTGGCTGCCGTTGGAGACTGCGGTGCTGGCCGGCTGCGGGGTGCCGACCGGCTGGGCGACGGCCAACTACGACGGCGGAGTGCGAGCCGGGGACACCGTGGTGATCTACGGCATCGGCGGGGTCGGCATCAACGCCGTGCAGGGCGCCGCGCATGCCGGCGCCAAGTACGTGGTGGCGGTCGACCCGGTGGAGTTCAAACGCGACACTGCCTTGAAGCTGGGTGCCACGCATGCGTTCGCCACCGCCGATGAGGCGATGGCCAAGATCGCCGAGCTGACCTGGGGACAGATGGCAGACCAGGCGCTGATCACCGTCGGCGACTTGGGTGAGGCCGTCACGACTGCCGCGATCAACACGGTGGGCAAGGGCGGCACCGTCGTGATCGCGGCGATGGCCCGCTTGGAGGACCTCGATGTGCAGGTGTCGGGCACGATGTTGGCGCTGTTCGGAAAGACGATCAAAGGCACGCTGTTCGGCGGGGCGAACCCGCAGTACGACATCGTGCGGCTGTTGCGCCTCTATGACGCCGGCCAGCTCAAGCTCGACGAGCTGGTCACCCGCCGCTACACGCTGGAGCAGGTCAACGAGGGTTACCAGGACCTGCGCGACGGCAAGAACATCCGCGGGGTGATCGTGCACCGCTGACGTCACGGTGCTCAGGCGGGAATGGTATGCCTGAAGGCGTGTCCGATGGACTGTTCGACCTGACCGGCGCCCCGGCGCATGAGCCGCATGAGTCCGGTGCCACCTCCACGCCGCTGGCGGTGCGGATGCGTCCGGCGTCCCTCGACGAGGTGGTCGGCCAGGATCACCTGCTGGGGCCGGGCTCGCCGCTGCGCCGGCTGGTCGACGGCTCCGGGGCGGCGTCGGTCATTCTCTACGGTCCGCCGGGCACCGGTAAGACCACGCTGGCCTCGCTGATCTCCGGCGCCACCGGACGCCGATTCGAGGCGCTCTCGGCGCTGAGTGCCGGGGTCAAAGAGGTGCGCGTCGTGATCGACACCGCCCGGCGCGCGGCGGCGTACGGCGAGCAGACGGTGTTGTTCATCGATGAGGTGCACCGGTTCTCCAAGACCCAGCAGGACGCGTTGCTGGCCGCGGTGGAGAACCGGGTGGTGCTGCTGGTGGCAGCCACCACGGAAAACCCGTCGTTCTCGGTGGTCGCCCCGCTGCTGAGCCGTTCGCTGATCCTGCAGCTGCGTCCGCTCGGGCCCGAGGACATCGCCACGGTGGTGCGTCGCGCCATCGACGACGAACGCGGCCTGGGCGGACGCGTGGAGGTGGCGCCCGACGCCGTCGATCTGCTGGTCCGGCTGGCCGCCGGGGACGCCCGCCGGGCCTTGACCGCACTGGAAGTGGCGGCTGAGGCGGGCGGGCGGGTGACCGTCGAGATCGTCGAGGGATCCCTGGATCAGGCCGCGGTTCGCTACGACCGCGACGGCGACCAGCACTACGACGTCATCAGCGCGTTCATCAAGTCGGTGCGCGGCTCCGACGTCGATGCCGCACTGCACTACTTGGCCCGGATGCTGGTGGCCGGGGAGGACCCGCGGTTCATCGCCCGCCGGCTGATGATCCTGGCCAGCGAGGACATCGGGATGGGCGACCCGACCGCGCTGCAGACCGCGGTGGCCGCCGCGCAGACCGTCGCGCTGATCGGTATGCCCGAGGCGCAGCTGACGCTGGCGCACGCCACCGTGCACCTGGCAACCGCGCCGAAGTCCAACGCCGTGACCACCGCGCTGGGCGCGGCGATGGCCGACATCCGGGCCGGCAAGGCCGGGGCGGTTCCGGCGCACCTGCGCGACGGGCACTATGCGGGCGCGCAGGCGCTGGGCAATGCGGTCGGCTACCGCTACGCCCACGATCATCCGGACGGCGTTGTGCCGCAACAGTATCCACCCGACGATCTGGTCGGTGTGGACTACTATCAGCCCACCGGCCGGGGAGCTGAGCGCGAGATCGGCGGGCGGTTGGCGCGGTTGCGGGCGATCATCCGTCGCCGCTGATCACCAGGTGCCGGCGGCGAGGTCGGCGAACAGGTTGTTCAGCGTGTCGGGCATTGCTTCCAGCGCCGCGGAGATGCCGGTCAGCCCGTCCTGGAATGCCGCGGCGAGCGCCGCCGAGTCACCGGACACCAGGGCGTCCAGGACGTGGTCGACCGCCACCTGCGGCGGCAGCACCAGGTCACGCCAGATCAGGAAAAGATCACCCAGCACGCCCGGATTCTCCGGGACCTGCTGTCCGGCCCAGCTCAGCAGCGTCCAGCCGTCCTCGGGGTTGCCCGCGAGCTGGATCAGTCCGGCGTTCGGGACCAGCCCGGGCGACCCGCCGTTCTGCAACGACGAGATCAGCTCGTTGACCAGCGCCGTCGGATCGGGGTTCTTCACATTGAGCATGGTCCAGATCATCATCGAGGCTTCGCTGGTGTAGCCCACGGCGGTGATATTGCCGTCGTCTCCGACCACCGGATTGGCCAGCGCGGCGGCATACATCGCGTTGATGGCCTCGGTGTAGTTGTCGTTGACGACCACTCCGTTGTATTCGTCGGCACCCGGAATCGGAAAGGCGTTGACCAGACCCAACATCCATAGCACCACGGCCACGTCGTAGTAGATGCCGCCGAGGCTCAGCACCGGCTGGTTGGCGAAGATTCCGCCGTCGACCTCGACCAACCCGTTGAGGATCTGCGGCTGCAGGTCCTCCAGCGCGGCGAATGGCACTGCGGTTTCCTGGGCGTCGGTGTCCGGCCCGGAAAACAGCCCGGCTACGTGGCCGGGACCGCCGACCTGGCCGAAGATCTGGTTGGCGGTGTCGATCGCCTGCTGCTTGCCCAGGTCGCTGATCCCTGCCCCGGGGAACTCGGGGGAGAACGGGATCCGCGAGTTGGCGGGCGCCAGGTCCTCGGCGTGCCGGACGATGTCGATGACGATGTCCTGGGCGGTCAGTGCGATGTCGGCGATCACGGATGCCGGCAGCAGGGGCGGCGGCGCTGCGATCGGGGCGATGAGGCCGGCGCCGATCAGCGCGATTCCCGCGGCGGTGCAGCTAGAGCGCATCTCCGGCATTTTGGGCCCCCAGTCGTCAGCTATGGCACGGCATCGGCTAATGAAAAACTCAGGTGACGGTAGCAATGCGAGTCGGGGACGACCGCAGCTTTCAGTGGCCGCGGCGGGTATTGCCAGCAAACGCGCAGGGTCAGCCTGCGCCGGCCTGGCCCAGCCAGTCGGCGAGTGAGCGTCCGGCGTCCAGCACGTGTCGCTCGGCAATGGCGCGCGCGGCTTCGGCGTCGCGTTCGGCCAGCGCCTGCACCAGCTTCTGATGGTCTTCCAGCGAATGGTGCTCGTGTTCGGGGAACACCGTGAGGAAGTTCGTCGGGACCACCCGCGCCGCGTGCCGAATCTGGATGAGCAGTTGGGGGGAGTGGGCGGCGCGGTGAATCTCTTGGTGGAACTGCCAGTTGGCGTCGCCGATACCGTCCGAGCCGCGCAGCGCCTCGACGTCGGCGGCCAGCGTGCGCAGGCGATCGACCTCGGCGGGGGAAATCCGCTCGGCGGCCCAGGCCGCGGCTTGACCGGTCAATACCCCAAGGATGGTGAAGCTGTCCAGCACGTCCTCGGGGCGGATCCCGATCACCGTGACACCGCTGCGCGGTGCGACCTCCACCAGGCCCTCATAGGAGAGTTCGAGCAGCGCCTCGCGCACGGGCGTACGGCTGGTGGCGAACTCCGTGGTGATGGCGTCCAGATCCAGGCGGGTGCCGGGCGCCAGCTCGCCGGTGAGGATGCGGTTGCGCAGCTCGCGGGCGGCACGCTCGCGCACCGTGCCCCCGATGTCGACATTGTTGGCCGCCACAGGCGAATCGTACACGCTTTGAAATCCAATAGTTGATATCTGATATATCAGATGGTAGGTATTGGGCATGACGAAACGGACCGACAAGATGGCGCTGGTCGCCTTCATGCAAGCCGGCAACGCCTCGGTGTACGCCGGATCGTGGCGCCACCCGGCCAGCGAGCACGGCTATCTCGACGCCTCCTACTACGCCAAGATCGGCCGCCAGCTCGAAGAGGGCTGCTTCGATCTGATGTTCTTCGACGACCGGCTGGCGATCCCGGGCATCTACGGTGGTTCGGTCGCCGAAGCGGTTCGCTACGGGGCGCGGCCGGTGAAGCTCGATCTGTCCGTCGTGCTCGGCGTTCTCGCCCAGGCCACCTCGAAGATCGGCCTGGGTGCCACGTACTCCACCAGCTATTACCCGCCGTTCCACGTGGCCCGCACCTTCGCCAGCCTCGACCACCTCTCCGGCGGCCGGGCGGCGTGGAACGTGGTGACCTCGGTCAATGACAGTGAGGCCCAGAACTACGGCCTGGAAAGCCACCTCAGTCACGACGAACGCTACGACCGAGCCGATGAGTTCCTCGATGTCGTCGCCGGGCTCTGGGACACCTGGGAAGACGGCGCGATCGTGGCCGACCGGGAGGCCGGCATCTTCGCCGACCCGTCCAAGGTGCACGAACTCAACCACATCGGCGAGTACTTCTCCTCGCGCGGCCCGCTGACGGTGCCGCGTACCCCGCAGGGCCGGCCGGTGATCCTGCAGGCCGGGTCGTCCGGTCGAGGCCGCGACTTCGCGTCACGCTGGGCGGATCTGATCTTCACCGGAGATCCGGGCATCGAGGTGGCGCGCAGCCACTACGCCGATCAGAAGGAACGCATCGGTGACTCCGGTCGTGATCCCGCCACGGTGAAGCTCTGCCCGATGGCCTACGCGGTGGTCGGCGAGACCGAGGCCCAGGCCAAGGACCGCGAACAGATCCTGCTCAACGACCTGGTGCACCCGATGGCGTCGTTGACGCTGCTCTCCGAGCTGATGAACTACGACTTCGCGCAGCACAACCTCGATGACCCGATCACCGACGAGCTGATCGCGTCGGCGTCGGGAATCCGCGGTCTGGTGCAGAACCTGCGCACCCACATCGGCGGTGACACCGTCACGCTGCGCGACCTGGCCCGACATCGGGCCACGCTGCTGCAGGGCCCGCGCTTCGTCGGCACCGGAGCCCAGGTCGCCGACCAGATGGCGGAGTGGTTCCACAGCGGCGCCTGCGACGGCTTCGTCTTGGCCGCAACGCATTCGCCGGGATCCTACGAAGACGTGGTCCGGATGGTGGTCCCCGAGCTACAGCGTCGCGGACTGTTCCGCACCCACTATGAGGGCAACACCTTGCGCGATCATCTGGGCCTGCCCCGGCCCGCCGCGGCCGCCGTACCGGCATGACCGGCGCGATGCTCGAAGGCGTCCGGGTGCTCGACCTGGCCACCCTGGCGGCGGCGCCGCTGGTGGCCACCTACCTCGGTGAGTTCGGTGCCGATGTCATCAAGGTCGAGCAACCCGGGATCGGGGACCCGATCCGCAGCTGGGGCAACCAGCGCGATGGCGTCGGGCTGATGTGGAAGTCGGTGTCGCGCAACAAACGCTCCATCACCTGCAACCTGCGGGTGCCCGAAGGCCAGGGGTTAGTGCGCAAGCTGGTGGCCCATGCCGATGTGGTGATCGTCAACACCCGCCCGCAGACGCTGCGCGGCTGGGGGTTGGACTACGAGGCGCTGCGCGCGGTCAACGACCGCATCGTGATGCTGCACATCACCGGCTTCGGGCTCTCCGGTCCGAAAAGCGAGCGGCCCGGCTTCGGCACCCTCGGTGAGGCCATGAGCGGGTTCGCCAACATCACCGGTGAAGCCGACGGCCCACCCACGCTGCCGCCGTTCATGCTGGCCGACGGTGTCGCGTCGCTCAACGCCGCCTACGCGGTGATGATGGCGCTGTATCACCGGGACGTGCACGGTGCTTCGGGTCAGCTGATTGACGTCAACCTCATCGACCCGCTGGCCCGCCTGCTGGAGCAGACCCTGCTCGGCTACGACCAGCTCGGGCTGGTGCCGACCCGGGCCGGCAACCGCTGGGATATCTCGGCGCCGCGCAACACCTACCGCACCGCGGACGGCCGCTGGCTGGCGATGTCGGGCAGCTCACCGGCGCTGGCGCTGCGGGTGTTTCGGGCGATCGGGCGGGCCGACCTGGTCGACGACGCCGATTTCTCCGACCCGCAACGCCGGTTGGCCCGTGCCCGAGAAGTCGACCAGGTGGTCGCCGATTGGGTGGCGAGCAAAACCCTGGCCGAGGCGATGGCCGTCTTCGACGCCGAACAGGTCGCGGCCGCAGCGGTGTACGACATCACCGACCTGGTCGCCGATGAGCAGCTGGCGCATCGCGAGGTGTTCGTGAAGGTCGGTGACGACGAGCTCGGCGCCATGACCGTCCAAGCACCGGTGCCGCGCTTCTCCGCGGTGACCGGGCGCGTCGAACACCTGGGCCCGCGCCTGGGGGAGCACAACACCGAGGTTTATTGCGAACTGCTCGACCTCACCCCATCCGACATCGACGACCTGCACGCCCGCGGCGTGCTCTGACACCGAGGAGAAGACACCCATGCTGTTGCGCCGTTCCGAGTTGGCCGTGCCCGCTGCCAACGACCACATGTTCGCGCGTGCGGCCGCCTCGCAGGCCGACCTGGTCTTCCTCGACCTCGAGGACGCGACCGCGCCCGCCGAGAAAGTCGGCGCCCGCGCCAAGGTGATCACCGCGCTGAACGAACTGGACTGGGGACGCACCGCGCGCGCCATCCGGATCAACGGTCTGGACACGCAGTGGTGCCACGACGACATCATCGAGGTCGTCACCGCTGCCGGGGCCAACCTGGACACCATCGTCGTCCCCAAGGCCTGCACCGCCCGCGACGTCTGGTGGGTCGACCTGCTGCTCACCCAGCTGGAGGCCAAACTCGGTCTGGAACGCCAGATCCGCCTCGAAGTGCTCATCGAGGAGGTCGAGGGACTGGCCAACGCCGAGGAGATCGCCACGGCCAGCCCGCGGATCGATGCGCTGATCTTCGGGGTCGGCGACTTCTCACTGTCCCAGGGCGCGCGGGTGGACACCAACTTCGTGCCGATCTGGGACTACCCGGGCGACTTCTGGCATTACGCCCGCAACAAGGTGCTGGTCGCGGCCCGCATTGCCGGCATCGAGGCCATCGACTCGCCCTACCCCGACTACGCGAACCTGGACGGCTACGAGTCGGAAGCCCGCCGGTCTGCGCTGTATGGCTACACCGGCAAGTGGGCGATCCATCCCACCCAGATCCCGGTCGCCAACACGGTGTTCTCGCCGACCGCCGAGGAGGTCGCGCTGGCCGAACGCAACATGGCCGCCTACCGCGAGGGCGAGGCGAGAGGGCTGGGCGCGGTCGGGGTCGATGGCGTACTGGTCGACGCCGCGCACGTGAAGATGGCGCAGAACACCCTGGCGCGGGTGGCGCTGATCGACGGCAAGCGCTAAGCGGGTTGGCTCCTACCCTGGAGCTATGAACACCGAAGTGCTCGACATCGACACGGCCCGGCGTCGCACCGTCGACCTCACCGAGCAGGTGCGGTCGTTCTGCGCCGGCCACGGCGACGGGCTGTGCAACGTCTTCGTGCCGCATGCCACGGCCGGGGTGGCGATCATCGAGACGGGTGCCGGGTCCGACGCCGACCTGGTCGACACGCTGGAGCGGCTGCTGCCGCGCGATGACCGCTACCGGCACGCGCACGGCTCGCCGGGACACGGGGCCGATCACGTGCTGCCGGCGATCGTGGCGCCCTCGATCACGGTTCCCGTGGCTGACGGGGAGCCGCTGCTGGGAGTCTGGCAGTCGGTGGTCCTGGTCGACCTGAACCGCGACAACCCTCGTCGCAGCGTGCGACTGAGCTTTGTCGGCGCCGGCGCCACCTGAGGATCCTTGCCTGCAGAGAACGCGATCGGCAGCCCGGTACTGTAGTGCCGTCTAAACGGGCGAGACGGCGGGAAGCGATAGATAGTGCAGACACACGAGATCAGGAAACGCTTCCTCGATCACTTCGTGAAAGCGGGCCACACCGAGGTGCCGAGCGCTTCGGTGATCCTTGATGACCCCAACTTGTTGTTCATCAACGCCGGCATGGTGCAGTTCGTGCCGTTCTTCCTGGGCCAGCGCACTCCGCCGTACGCCACCGCCACGAGCATCCAGAAGTGCATCCGTACCCCGGATATCGACGAGGTGGGCATCACCACCCGGCACAACACCTTCTTTCAGATGGCCGGCAACTTCTCGTTCGGCGACTACTTCAAGCGCGGGGCGATCGAGCTGGCCTGGACGCTGCTGACCAACAGCGTCTCCGACGGCGGCTACGGACTGGACCCCGAACGACTTTGGGCCACCGTCTATCTCGACGACGACGAGGCCATCGCGTTGTGGCAGGAGATCGCGGGATTGCCGCTGGAGCGGATCCAGCGCCGCGGCATGGCCGACAACTACTGGTCGATGGGCATCCCCGGACCCTGCGGACCCTCGTCGGAGATCTACTACGACCGCGGCCCGGAGTTCGGTGTCGACGGCGGCCCGGTCGCCAACGAGGACCGCTACATCGAGATCTGGAACCTCGTGTTCATGCAGAACGAGCGCGGCGAGGGCACCTCCAAGGAGGACTTCGAGATCCTCGGGCCGCTGCCGCGTCAGAACATCGACACCGGGATGGGCATCGAGCGGGTGGCCTTCCTGCTCCAGGGCGTACACAACGTCTACGAGACCGACCTGGTAAGGCCGGTTATTGATCTGGTCGCCACCCGCGCGCCGCGTGGCTATAACACCGGCAACGACGCCGACGACGTGCGTTACCGGATCATCGCCGACCACTCCCGCACCGCGGCCATCCTGATCGGCGACGGCGTGAGCCCCGGCAACGACGGCCGCGGCTACGTGCTGCGCCGGCTGCTGCGCCGGGTGATCCGCTCGGCCAAGCTGCTGGGCATCGAAGGCCCGATAGTCGGTGACCTGATGGCAACCGTGCGTGACGCCATGGGCCCGTCGTATCCGGAACTGGTCACCGACTTCGACCGGATCAACCGGATCGCGGTAGCCGAGGAGACCGCGTTCAACCGCACCCTGACCTCGGGCTCGAAGCTGTTCGAGGAGGCGGCCGCAGCCACCCGATCCGCCGGGATCACCGTGCTGTCCGGCAGCGACGCCTTCGCTTTGCACGACACCTACGGGTTCCCGATCGAGCTCACCCTGGAGATGGCCTCGGAGGCCGGACTGCAGGTCGACGAGGCGGGGTTCCGGACGCTGATGGCCGAGCAGCGACAGCGCGCCAAGGCTGACGCCGCCGCGCGCAAGCACGCCCACGCCGACTTGAGCGCCTACCGGGACCTGATCGACGCCGGACCCACCGAGTTCACCGGGTTCGACGAGCTCACCACCGACGCCCGCATCCTGGGCATTTTCGTCGACGGCAAGCGAGTGCCGGTGGTGTCCCACGAAGACGTCGCCGCAGATCGTGTCGAGCTGGTGTTGGACCGCACCCCGCTCTATGCCGAAGCCGGTGGGCAGATCGCCGACGCCGGAACGATAAGGGCCGGAACTGCCCAGGCCACGGTCACCGACGTGCAGAAGATCGCCCAGACGCTGTTCGTGCACCGGGTCGCCGTCGAGTCCGGCGAATTCGTCGAGGGTGACACGGTCACCGCCGCGGTGGACCCAGCCTGGCGCAAGGGCGCTACCCAGGGCCACTCGGGCACCCATATGGTGCACGCCGCGCTGCGGCAAGTATTGGGGCCCAACGCGGTTCAGGCCGGCTCGCTGAACCGGCCCGGCTATCTGCGGTTCGACTTCAACTGGCAGGGCGCGCTCAGCGATGACCAACGCCGCCAGGTCGAGGAGGTCACCAACGAGGCCGTACAGGCCGACTTCGAGGTGCACACGTTCACCGAAGAACTCGAGAAGGCCAAGGCGATGGGCGCCATGGCCATGTTCGGCGAGAAGTACCCCGAGAAGGTGCGGGTCGTCGAGATCGGCGGGCCGTTCTCGCTGGAGCTGTGTGGCGGCACGCACGTGCACAACTCGGCGCAGATCGGCCCGGTCACCATCCTGGGCGAATCGTCGGTGGGTTCCGGGGTGCGCCGCGTCGAGGCCTACGTCGGGCTGGACTCGTTCCGGCACTTGGCGAAGGAGCGGGCGCTGATGGCCGGGCTGGCCTCCTCGCTGAAGGTGCCCTCGGAGGAAGTTCCCGCCCGGGTGGCCAACTTGGTGGAGCGGCTGCGCGCCGCCGAGAAGGAACTGGACCGCGCCCGGTTGGCGAGTGCGCGAGCGGCTGCCTCGAATGCCGCCGCCGGCGCTGAACAAATCGGTAACGTGCGCCTGGTGGCGCAGCGGATGTCGGGTGGTGTCGGCGGTGGCGACCTGCGTTCGCTGGTCGGCGACATTCGCGGCAAACTGGGCGAGGAGCCGGCAGTGGTGGCGCTGATCGCCGACGGCCCAGACAGCGTGCCCTATGTGGTGTCCGCCAACGCCGCCGCGCAAGACCTCGGGTTGCGAGCAGATGACCTGGTCAAAGACCTGGCGGCGGCGGTCTCCGGCCGCGGCGGCGGCAAGGCCGATCTGGCGCAGGGCTCGGGTAAGGACTCCACCGGGATCGATGCCGCGCTCGCGGCGGTGCGCGCGGCGGTCGCCCGGAGCGCGCCGGCGTGACCCCACCCCACCATCGCACCCCGGACCGGCCCGGCGGGCGGGACGATCCCGGCCGCGGACGACGGCTCGGGGTGGATGTGGGCAGTGTGCGTATCGGGGTGTCATGTAGCGACCCCGATGGACTGTTGGCGACCCCGGTGGAGACCGTGCGACGACACGCATCCGGTTCGCACTTGCGCCGGCTGGCCGACCTGGCCGACGAATACGACGTCGTCGAAGTGGTGGTGGGGTTGCCCCGCACCCTGGCCGACCGGGCGGGCTCGGCCGCCGAGGACGCCATCGCGGTTGCCGACGCCCTGGCCCGGGTGCTGGCCCAACGCCGTCGGCCCGCCCCGGTGCGGCTGGCCGACGAGCGCCTGAGCACCGTCAGCGCGGCGCGGTCCCTGCACGCGGCCGGGGTGCGCTCCAAACGTCAGCGTTCGGTGATCGACCAGGCTGCCGCGGTGACGATCCTGCAGAGCTGGCTCGACCAGCGCCGGGCTCTGGCCGCACCGGCCCCGGCTGTGCCGACGGAGGACAACAGTGCCTGATGAAGAGCCCGGGGCGGCCCACGACCAGCCCGGGAAGAAGGCCAAGCCGGTGGCGGTCGGGCCGCCGCGGCGGCGGATGAGCCGGACCGAGCGGGCCCGTGAGACCCGGCGCCGGCGCCAGCACAACCGGCACCGCCGGGTGGCCCGCGGCCTCGGCGTCGCGTTGGTGGTGCTGGTCGCGATCGCCGGCGTTTTCCTGGGCTCCAAGTTCTGGCACTCCAGCGGTCCCGTCCTCGACTACACCGGCGACGGCGGCCAGCAGGTGCTGATCGAGGTGCACGAGGGCGACTTCACCACCGCGATCGCCGAAACGATGCTGGACGCGGGGGTGATCGCCAACGTCGGAACGTTCCTCAACGCCGCGCAGGGCAACGCCGCCATCGCGGCGATCCAGCCCGGCTTCTACCGGTTGCGGGCCGAGATCCCGGCCGCCACCGCGGTGCAGCAGCTCGCCGACCCGGACAATCGAGTGGGCAAGCTGGTGATCCCGGAGGGCCGTCAACTCGACGACACCACCGACATGAAGACCGACCGGGTGACCCCGGGGGTGTTCACACTCATCGCCGAGGCCAGCTGCCTGGACCTCAACGGCGATCGCACCTGTCTCAAAGCCCCAGATCTGCGTCGGGCCGCGGAGATCGAGACGCCGCAGGCACTGTCCGTGCCGGAGTGGGCCCTCGGGCCGGTCACCAAGATGGGTCGCGACCACCGCCGCATCGAGGGCCTGATCACGGCGGGCACCTGGAACGTCGACCCGACCGCACCGGCACCCACCGTGCTCTCGAAACTGATCAGCCAGAGCAGCGCGCAGCTGGACAAGTCCGGCCTGCCCGGCACCGCCGAACAGTTGGGCATGACTCCCTACGAAATGCTGGTGGTGGCTTCGCTGGTACAACGCGAAGCCCTGCCGCACGACTTCGCCAAGGTAGCCAGGGTTATCGACAACCGGCTGGGTGAGCCGCAGCGGCTGGAGTTCGACTCGACGGTCAACTACCCGCTGGACCGCCAGGAGGTGGCCACCACCGACGCCGACCGGGCCAAGGTCACGCCGTGGAACACCTATGCCTCCGACGGTCTGCCGGCCACCCCGATCTGCTCACCGGGAATGGACGCCCTGCATGCCGCCGAGCATCCCGAGCCCGGCGACTGGCTGTACTTCGTGACGATCGACAAGGACGGCACCACTCTGTTCACCCACAACTACCAGCAGCACCTGAACAACATCGAGATGGCGCTGGACAACGGTGTCCTCGACAGCTCCCGCTGACCCCGGGCCACGCCGGGCCGCGGTGCTGGGCTCGCCGATCGCCCACTCGCGGTCACCCCAGCTGCACCTGGCGGCCTACCGGGCGCTCGGCCTGCAGGACTGGACCTATGAGCGCATCGAGTGCGGCGCCGAGGAGTTGCCGGCGCTGGTCGCCGGTTTGGGGCCGGAATGGGTCGGCGTCTCGGTCACCATGCCGGGTAAATTCGCGGCCCTGGCGTTCGCCGACGAACGCACCCGGCGCGCCGAGCGCATCGGCTCGGCGAACACGCTGGTACGCACCGCAACCGGGTGGCTGGCCGACAACACCGACGTCGACGGGGTGAGCGGGGCGCTCGGTTCGGTGTCGGGGTCAGCGATCGTGCTGGGCTCCGGCGGCACCGCCCCGGCCGCGGTGGTGGCGCTGACCGAACTGGGCGCCAGCCACATCACGGTGGCCGCCCGCAACGCCGACAACGCCGCCCGGGTGGCGGCGTTGGCCACCGAAGTCGGTGTGCCGGCGCGCGTCTACACGCTCGACGACCCCGACCTGGCCGCCGCAGCCGCCGACGCCGCGGTGCTGGTCAACACGCTTCCGGCCGATGTCGCCGCCGGATATGCGCCGGTCCTGGCCCGCGTGCCGGTGCTGCTGGACGCCATCTACGACCCGTGGCCGACGCCGCTGGCAGCTGCGGTGAGCGCCGCCGGCGGCACGGTGATCAGCGGACTGCAGATGCTGCTGCACCAGGCGTTCACTCAGGTCGAGTTGTTCACCGGTCGGCCCGCGCCCCGCGCGGAGATGACTTGCGCGGTCGCCGACCTCGCCTGAGCATGGCGCCATGGTGGTCGCGGGCCTGGCGGTGGCGTGGCTGTCACTGCTGAGCGGTTACGACATCCGGCAGCGCCGGCTGCCGAACTGGTTGACACTGCCTGCGGCGGTGCTGGTCCCGGCGGTGGCGGCCGCGGCCGGCCGGGGGCCCGCGGCGCTGGCCGGCGCGGCGGCTCTGACCGGGGTCTATCTGGTCGTTCACCTGATCGCACCGGCCGGATTGGGGGCCGGCGACGTCAAGTTGGCCGCCGCGCTCGGGGCGCTGACGGGTTCCTTCGGAGCTGACGTGTGGCTGCTGGCCGCGGTGTCCGCGCCGCTGCTGACCGGGCTGTGGGGGCTGTCGGTGGCCATGGCGGGTGGCGGGCGGACGGTGCCGCACGGACCGTCGATGTGCCTTGCCAGCGCGGTGGCGGCGGGCCTGGGGATGCTGTGAAGCTCAGGGAACACAAATTAACGTCGAGTGTGACCTTGTCAGGAAACGTTTGCCGCTCAGCCCATTATTAGGTAACATTGACCGTATTGAACTGCTGCTGACCGGTGCGTAGCCAGAGGGGGTGACCGTGAAGCGAGCTGTGATTGGGGGCGCGGCGGCTGCCGCGGTTATCGTCGGCGGCACCGTACTCGCCAGCAACATGGCGTCACCGTCCCTGCCTGACGTGCAGGTTCCGGCGATCCAGCTGTCCAGCGCCGAAGGAAACGACGCCACCGTGCAGTGGCTGGACCTGTTCGCGCAGACCTCGGCCGCCAACGCGGACTCCTTCGGCGGCTACCTGCTGGACCCGAGTTCCGCTGTCCCACCCGGCGAATCGCCCCTGGTGCTGATCGACCCGGAGGCCTCCGCGGAGGACTTCGACCAGATCCTCGACGGCATCGTCGGCAATGCCGGCAGTCAGCTCAACGCGGTGACCTCGCCGAGCAACGGCCCTGACGCCGTCACCTACCTGATCCTCAAAAACGGTTCCTGAACCCGGCCAAGCCTGGCGGGCGGGACCGAATCCCGGTTGTCGCTGCCCTGAGCGGCCGGTGTGCGCAACCGTTAACTCCTCCAAGCCCGGGCGGGCCTGACCGGCATGGGAAGATGGGACACGTGTTGCGTTGGATAACCGCCGGGGAATCGCACGGTCGCGCGTTGGTGGCCATGGTCGAGGGCATGGTCGCCGGAGTGGCCGTCACCTCGGCTGACATCGCGGACCAGCTCGCCCGCCGGCGCCTGGGCTACGGCCGCGGGGCCCGGATGAAGTTCGAGGCCGATGCGGTCACCGTCCTGTCGGGTGTGCGGCACGGTGTGACCCTGGGCGGCCCGATCGCCGTCGAGATCGGCAACACCGAATGGCCCAAGTGGGAGACGGTGATGTCGACCGATCCCGTCGACCCGGCGGTGCTGGACAGCGAGGGCGGTGCCCGCAACGCGCCGCTGACTCGGCCACGGCCCGGCCACGCCGACTTCGCCGGCATGCTCAAGTACGGCTTCGACGACGCCCGCCCGGTGCTCGAACGTGCCAGCGCGCGGGAGACGGCCGCCCGGGTGACTGCGGGCACCATCGCGCGGGCGTTCCTGGACCAGGCTCTGGGTGTTCAGGTGATCTCCCACGTCATTTCGATCGGCGCGTCCGATCCCTACGACGGTCCGGTGCCGCAACCGGCCGACCTGGCCGCCATCGATGCCAGCCCGGTGCGTGCCTTCGACGCCGGCGCCCAGGAGTCCATGATCGCCGAGATCGAGGCGGCCAAGGCCGACGGCGACACCCTGGGCGGCGTGGTCGAGGTGGTCGTGTCGGGCCTGCCGATCGGCCTGGGGTCGTTCATCAGCGGTGATGACCGACTCGACAGTCAACTGGCTGCCGCGATCATGGGCATCCAGGCGATCAAGGGCGTCGAGATCGGCGACGGTTTCACCACCGCCCGCCGGCGCGGCAGCGCGGCCCATGACGAGATGTACCCGGGTCCCGACGGGGTGGTGCGTTCCACCAACCGGGCCGGCGGGCTCGAAGGGGGCATGACCAACGGCCTGCCGTTGCGGGTGCGTGCGGCGATGAAGCCGATCTCCACGGTGCCGCGGGCACTGGCCACCGTCGACATGGCCACCGGAGAGGAAGCCGTGGCGATCCATCAACGCTCCGACGTGTGTGCGGTGCCGGCCGCCGGTGTGGTGGCCGAAGCCATGGTGGCGTTGGTGCTGGCCCGCGCCGCGCTGAACAAGTTCGGCGGAGACTCGCTGACCGAAACCCGGCGCAACATCGAGGCCTACCGGCGTTCGGTGGCCGATCGCGTGCCGGCGGGCGACCAGGAACGGGCATCGGGATAGCCCATGGCACCCAAGGCGGTTCTGGTGGGATTGCCCGGGGCGGGCAAGTCCACGATAGGACGGCGCCTGGCCAAGGCCCTCGACGTGGAGATGCTCGACACCGATGCCGCCATTGAGGCCCGCACCGGTCGCACCATCGCCGACATCTTCGCCACCGACGGCGAACCGGAATTCCGTCGCATTGAAGAAGAGGTGATTCGGGAAGCGCTCGCCGAGCATTCCGGTGTGTTGTCGCTCGGCGGGGGAGCCGTCACCACCCCCG
This sequence comes from Mycolicibacter heraklionensis, assembly GCF_001021505.1. Lineage (GTDB taxonomy): Bacteria > Actinomycetota > Actinomycetes > Mycobacteriales > Mycobacteriaceae > Mycobacterium > Mycobacterium heraklionense. The sequence goes on along the minus strand of NZ_LDPO01000002.1, from coordinate 425,846 downwards.
GCGTGCGCGAGGCGCTGGCCGGACACACCGTGGTGTTCCTGGAGATCAGTGCCGCCGAAGGCGTGCGGCGCACCAGTGGCAGTACGGTACGGCCCCTGCTCGCCGGTCCCGGCCGGGCCGAGAAGTTCCGCGAGCTGATGTCGCAGCGGGTGCCGCTGTACCGGAGGCTCGCGACCATCCGGGTCAACACCAACCGGCGTAACCCGGGTGCGGTGGTGCGCTATATCGTGTCTCGGCTGGAGGCCGGCGCACCCGCCGGCCGGACGCACCCGCGACCGGCGGCACCGACACCCGCCGACTCGCCGCCCACACCCGCCACCCTGGCCGCCCGACAGACCGGAGGACGCAAGTGACCGACATTCCCGAGCCGATCACCGTGACGGTGGCCACCGACCCGCCGTACCCGGTGGTGATCGGTAAAGGCCTGCTCGGTGATCTCGCCGGGTTGCTCGCCGGGCGCAACAAGGTCGCGATCCTGCACCAGCCCACGTTGGAAGCTACCGCCGAGGGAATCCGAACGTACCTGTCCGACAAGGGGATCGAGGCGCACCGCATCGAGATCCCGGACGCCGAGGACGGCAAGTCGCTGCAGGTGCTCGGTTTCATCTGGGACGTGCTGGGCCGCATCGGTCTGGACCGCCGCGACGCGCTGGTCAGTCTCGGCGGCGGCGCTGCCACCGACGTCGCGGGATTCGCCGCGGCGACTTGGTTGCGCGGCATCTCGATCGTGCATGTGCCCACCACCTTGCTGGCCATGGTGGACGCCGCAGTCGGCGGCAAGACCGGCATCAACACCGAAGCCGGCAAGAACCTGGTCGGTGCGTTTCACCAGCCCGCCGCCGTCGTCGTCGACCTGGCCACCCTGGAGACGTTGCCGCAGCGCGAGATCGTCGCGGGCATGCCGGAGATCGTCAAGGCCGGCTTCATCGCCGATCCGGTGATCCTGGACCTGATCGAGGCTGATCCGGTGGCGGCGATGGATCCGGCGGGGGAGGTGCTCGGCGAGCTGATCAGGCGTGCCATCACCGTCAAGGCCGAAGTGGTCGCCGCCGACGAGAAAGAGTCGGATCTGCGCGAAATCCTCAACTACGGCCACACTTTGGCGCACGCCATCGAAGCGCTGGAGCACTACCAATGGCGCCACGGCGACGCGGTGTCCGTCGGGCTGGTGTTCGCCGCCGAGCTGGCCCGCATCACCGGGCGTCTCGACGACGCGACCGCGGACCGGCATCGATCGATCCTGCTGTCGCTCGGGTTGCCGGTCAGCTACTACGAAGACGCGCTGCCGGCGCTGCTGGAATACATGATGGGGGACAAGAAGACTCGGGCCGGGGTGCTGCGGTTCGTGGTGCTTGACGGTCTGGCCAAGCCGGGCCGGCTGGAAGGGCCCGACCCGATGCTGCTGGCGGCCGCCTACGACGAGGTGGGGCGGCGATTCCGATTGGAGCGGCGATGAACCGGATCAACGTCATCAACGGCCCCAACCTGCAGCGGTTGGGCCGGCGTGAGCCTGATGTCTACGGCAGCACCAGTTATGCGGACCTACAGGCGCTGATCGAGCGGGAAGCGGCCGAACTCGGGGTCGACGTCGTGGTGCGCCAGAGCGACAGCGAAGCCGAGCTGCTGGAGTGGATTCACTCCGCAGCCGACGCCGCCGAACCGGTGATCCTCAACGCCGGTGGCCTGACCCACACCTCGGTGGCCCTGCGGGACGCCTGCGCCGAGCTGCCCGCCCCGCTCATCGAGCTGCACATCTCCAATGTGCATGCCCGCGAAGACTTTCGGCGGCACTCCTACCTGAGCCCGATCGCCAACGGCGTGATCGTCGGCTTCGGGGTGCGCGGTTACCTGCTGGCGCTGCGCTACTTGGCCGAGTCGTCGGGCGCCGAGTCTTCGGACTGAACCTCGGTGCCGCCGTTGTCCTCGATCACGGGGATTTCGGTAGTGGCGTCGGCATCGGCCGGGAACTCTTCGGTGGTGAAGCCCGCCGACGGGCCGGCCAGGGTCGCGTCGGCGGCGGGTGCGGCGGCCTCGGTCTGCACGGCGCCGGTCTCCTCGGCGGCCACCACGGGAGCGCCGACGGTGGCGAACACGTCGGTCGCCGGCTGGCTCTCCTCGGCGGCGGCCGGGACCGGGCGACGTTCCGGATGCTTCTCGTACTCCTTGTCGACGGCGCGGCGCCCGAGCGCCACGCCGGCCACCGCCACCACGAACACCAGCAGCGCGGTGAAGGCCGCGAAGCTGGTCAGCTCGTTGAAGAAGCTGCTGATGTAGAGCGCCTTGTCGAACTGGCCGATGACCCACGAGACGAACCCACTGAGCAGCCCGGCGACCAGTCCCGCACCCAGCCAGGTCATCGCGAGGTCATCGCGCCGGTCCGGGTCGGCGTGGGCCTTGGCGTCCTCACGGCCGTCCGAACGGCCCCAGATGAACACGCCGATCGCGAACAAGATCATCAACACCAGGCTGATCAGACCTGCCTGCGCCTCGAAGGCGTTGATCAGCACCCCCTGGATGAGGCGGATCACGACCATCAGTGCAGCGAAGACCAGCCCGCGCAGAAACCACTTGCTCATGGGGCCACAGCGTAGCGAGTACCGTCACACCGCGTGACACATTCCTCCCGTCGGGCGCGTCTGAGTGCCGAGATCTGCGCCGCAGACCTGGACGCGATGCTGGTCACCGACCTGATCAACGTGCGCTATCTGTCCGGGTTCACCGGGTCGGCCGGGGCGCTGCTGGTCTATGCCGACGACCGGCCGGCGGTGCTGGCGACCGATGGCCGCTACCGCACCCAGGCCGCCCGGCAGGCCCCCGACCTGCAGGTCGCGATCGAACGCAGCGGGCCCCGACACCTCGTCACGCAGGCCGCGGCGGCCGGCGCGCGCCGCATCGGCTTCGAGGCTCACGTGGTGACCGTGGACGGCTTCGACGCGCTGTCGGCGGCGCTGTGCGGGGTCGACGACGCCGTTGAGCTGGTCCGGGCGTCGAACACCGTGGAGGCGCTGCGCGAGGTCAAAGACGCCGGCGAAGTGGCCCTGCTGCGGCTGGCCTGCGAGGCCGCCGACGCGGCCCTGAGTGATCTGGTGGAGCGCGGCGGCCTGCGGCCGGGGCGCACCGAACGTGAGGTCCGCCGGGAACTGGAAGCCCTGATGCTCGACCACGGCGCCGAGGCCGCGTCGTTCGAGACGATCGTGGCCGCGGGCCCCAACTCGGCGATTCCGCATCACCGACCCACCGACGCCGTGCTGGCCGCCGGTGACTTCGTCAAGATCGACTTCGGCGCACTGGTGGCCGGCTACCACTCCGATATGACCCGCACCTTCGTGCTGGGGCCGCCCGCCGACTGGCAACGCGAGATCTACCAAGTGGTGCGGGCCGCGCAGCGGGCCGGTCGCGAGGCGTTGCAACCGGGTGCGGACCTGCGTGCGGTCGACGCGGCCGCGCGCACCGTGATCGCGGAGGCCGGCTACGCCGAGACCTTCGGCCACGGCCTCGGCCACGGGGTCGGGTTGCGGATTCACGAAGCGCCCGGAATCAATGCGGCGGCCGACGGTACACTGCTTGCCGGTGCTGTGGTGACCGTAGAGCCCGGCGTCTATCTGGCTGATCGTGGCGGGGTCCGTATCGAGGACACGCTCGTGGTCGCTGATACTGCCGGGCAGGCCCCGGACCTGCTGACTCGGTTCCCCAAGGAACTGACCATTCTCTAGGAGACGTGAACGACCGTGGCTTCAACTGCTGACTTCAAAAACGGGCTGGTGCTGGTGATCGACGGCCAGTTGTGGCAGATCACCGAGTTTCAGCACGTCAAGCCGGGCAAGGGTCCGGCCTTCGTGCGCACCAAGCTCAAGAACGTGGTGTCGGGCAAGGTCGTGGACAAGACCTACAACGCCGGCGTGAAGGTGGAGACCGCCACCGTGGACCGCCGCGACGCCACCTACCTGTACCGCGACGGCAACGACTTCGTCTTCATGGACAGCGAGGACTACGAGCAGCACCCGCTGCCCGAATCGCTGGTCGGCGATTCGGCGAACTACCTGCTGGAGAGCATGCTGGTGCAGATCGCCTTCCACAACGGGGTGCCGCTGTACCTGGAGCTGCCGGTCAGCGTCGAGCTGGAGGTCACCCACACCGAGCCCGGCCTGCAGGGCGATCGGTCCAGCGCGGGCACCAAGCCGGCCACCATGGAGACCGGCGCCCAGATCAACGTGCCGTTGTTCATCAACACCGGAGACAAGCTGAAGGTCGACACTCGCGACGGCAGCTACCTGGGACGGGTCAACTCCTGACCATGCCTGCTGGCAAGCCGGTTAAAGGCCGGCACCAGGCCCGTAAACGCGCCGTCGACGTGCTCTTTGAGGCCGAGGCCCGGGGACTGACCCCGGCCCAGGGCGCGGAGCTGCGAACGGCACTGGCGAGTGAGCAGCCCGATGTGTCGCCGCTGCCCCCGTACACCGTCACGGTGGCCCGCGGGGTGACCGAGCACGCCGCCCATATCGACGACCTGATCACCTCGCACCTGCAGGGCTGGAAGCTGGAGCGGCTGCCGGCCGTGGACCGGGCGATTCTGCGGGTGGCGATCTGGGAGTTGCTGCACGCCGACGACGTACCGGAGCCGGTCGCCGTGGACGAAGCCGTGAAACTGGCCAAGGAGCTGTCCACCGACGAGTCGCCCGGGTTCGTCAACGGCGTGCTCGGCCAGGTGATGCTGGTGACACCGCAGTTGCGGGCCGCCTCGCTGGCGGTGCGGGGGGCGACAGCGTCTCTCGACCCCGACGTCGACGCCGACGTCGACGCGGAGCCGGACCTCGACTCAGCGGACTGAACCCGCCCCGGGCCGCCGCAGCACGGGCACACTTGCCCTATGGGCGAGGGCTGGGACGCACCGAATCGGAGACTGCGGGTATCGGCGTTGGCGGCGGTGGCCAACCCGTCGTATTCGCGCCTCGATACCTGGAACCTGCTCGACGACGCCTGCCGGCAACTGGCCGAGGTCAACCGGGCCGGCCTGGACACCACCCACGAAGCCGCGCGGGTGAAACGCCTGCTCGACCGGCTCGGCGCCTACGAGCGGTACTGGCTGTTCCCCGGCGCGGCCAACCTGGCGGCCTTCCGCGGCTACCTGGAGTCGATGGCGACGGTGTCGCTGTCCGAGCGGGTGTCGCTGGTGGTGCGGTTGCTGTCGGACTACGGTGACCGGGCGGCGCTGTTCGATCTCGGCTTGCCGCTGTCTGATCAGGAACTGGTGGCCCAGGCTCGGCAACAGCAGTTCTATACCGTGCTGCTGGCCGACGACTCGCCGGCGGATGTGCCCGAGAGCCTGGTGGAAAGCCTGCGCCGGCTGCGCAGCCCCGATGACGACGTGCAGATCGAACTGCTGGTGGTGTCCAGCGTCGAGGACGCCGTCACCGCCGTCGCGCTCAACGGTGAGATTCAGGCCGCGATCGTGCGGCACGATCTGCCGCTGCGGTCACGCGACCGGGTGCCGCTGATGACCACCCTGTTGGGTGCCGACGACGACCCGACGAACGTCGGCAGCGGCCGCGACGCCATCGAATGCGGCGAGTGGATGCGTCTGCTGCGACCGCACATCGACCTCTACCTGCTCACCGACGAATCGATCGCCGCCGACACCGCAGACGAGCCGGACGTCTATGACCGAAGTTTCTATCGGCTCAACGACGTCACCGACCTGCACAGCACCGTACTGGCCGGTATCCGGAAGCGCTACGCCACACCGTTCTTCGATGCGCTGCGCGCCTACGCGGCCGAGCCGGTGGGGCAGTTTCACGCGCTTCCGGTGGCGCGCGGCGCCAGCATCTTCAACTCCCGTTCGCTGCAAGACATGGGAGAGTTCTACGGCCGCAACATCTTTATGGCCGAGACCTCGTCCACGTCCGGCGGCCTCGACTCGTTGCTCGACCCGCACGGCACCATCCGAGTGGCGATGAACAAGGCCGCCAAGACCTGGAACGCCGACCACACCTATTTCGTCACCAACGGCACCTCGACTGCCAACAAGATCGTCGTGCAGGCCCTGACCCGGCCCGGCGACATCGTGCTGATCGACCGGAACTGCCACAAGTCGCACCACTACGGGCTGGTGCTGGCCGGTGCCTACCCGCTCTACCTGGATGCCTACCCACTGGCGCCGTTCGCGATCTACGGGGCGGTGGCACTGCGCACCATCAAACGTGCCCTGCTCGACCTGGAGGCCGCCGGCCAGCTGCACCGGGTCCGGATGCTGTTGCTGACCAACTGCACATTCGACGGAGTCGTCTACAACCCCCGCCGGGTCATGGAGGAAATCCTGGCGATCAAGCCGGACATCTGCTTTTTGTGGGATGAGGCGTGGTACGCGTTTGCGACCGCGGTGCCGTGGGCCCGGCAGCGCACCGCGATGGTCGCCGCCGAAGGGCTGGAGGCCACGCTGGGCTCGGCCCACTATGCCCAGGAATACCAGGCGTGGCACGACAGCATGGAAGGCATCGATCGCGACCAGTGGAGCGAGCACCGCCTGCTGCCGCACCCGTCGGCGCGGGTGCGGGTGTATGCCACTCACTCGACCCACAAGTCGCTGTCGGCGCTGCGGCAGGCCTCGATGATCCACGTCCGGGATCAGGACTTCAACGCGCTGGCCCGGGAGTCGTTCGCCGAGGCGTTTCTGACCCACACCTCGACCTCGCCGAACCAGCAGCTGCTGGCCTCCCTGGACCTGGCCCGCCGGCAGGTGGACATCGAAGGCTTCGACATGGTCCGCCGGGTCTACGACATGGCCTTGGTGTTTCGCCACCGGGTCCGCAAGGACCGGCTGATCGGCAAGTGGTTCCACATCCTCGACGAGAGCGATCTGGTGCCCGACCGATTCCGGGAGTCGACGGTCAGCTCCTACCGGGAGGTACGTCAGGGCGCGCTGGAGGAGTGGAACGAGGCCTGGCGGTCCGACGAGTTCGTGCTCGACCCGACCCGGGTCACCCTGTATGTCGGCAAGACCGGGATGAGCGGCTACGACTTCCGCGAGAAGATCTTGATGCAGCGGTTCGGAATTCAGATCAACAAGACGTCGATCAACTCGGTGCTGTTGATATTCACCATCGGCGTCACCTGGTCCAGCGTGCACTACCTGCTCGACGCGCTGCGCCGGGTCGCCGGCGAACTGGACCGCGCCTGGAACGCGGCCAGCACCGACGACCGCGCGCTGCAGCGCCGCCGGGTCACCGAGATCACCGAGGACCTGCCGCCGCTGCCCGACTTCAGCGCGTTCGCGCCGGCGTTCCGTCCGGGCGGCACCAGCCCGATCGGCGACATGCGTGCGGCGTTCTACGGCGGTTACGAGGAGGCCGACCGCGAGCACGTGCTGCTGGGGGACGCCGGCCGCCGGGTCGCCGACGGTAAGACCCTGGTCTCGACCACCTTCGTCGTGCCATACCCGCCCGGCTTCCCGGTGCTGGTTCCCGGTCAGGTGATCTCCAAGGAGATCTTGTACTTCCTGGCCGAACTCGACGTGAAAGAGATCCACGGCTACAACCCCGAACTGGGGCTGGCCGTGTTCACTCCGGAGGCCCTGGCCCGTTATGCGCGGGCATCGGATGTGGGCGATTAGCCTCACCGCGATTGTTACCCGGGCCGTGGGCGCCGCGGCGGCGCAATGTGCCCGCACCGAGCGGTTTCCGCTGGCAGCCCGCAGCGCTTGGGTGGCGCAATGAGTTTCGCCCCCCGATCAGCGGAATTCCCAGGTCTGGGGTGGCCGAGGCGGCGGCCTTTAGCGTGTCTGCATGGCCGAAGCCCGCGTCGCATCGCAGCCGATTCGCCGCGCGGACCGGGCGCGGCAGGTCGCCGACGTGCTGCGCCATCAGATCCACGCCGGCGCCTACGACGAGGGATTGCCCGGCGAACCGGAACTGGCCACTGAGTTCGTCGTCTCCCGCAACATCGTTCGCGAGGCACTGGCCGCCCTGAAGGCCGAAGGGCTGATCCACCGCGGGCCGAGAACGGGCACCCATGTGGCGCAGCACAAATACGACCACGGACTGGACGCCCTGCGCGGCCTGCAGGAGACCTTCGATGCTCAAGAAGTGCGCAACGAAGTGCGGGTGGCGACGACGGTGGGCGCCCCGCCGTCGGTCGCCCGGCGGCTGGGACTCGGTGTCGGCGCCCAGGTGGTCTTCGTCGAACGGCTGCGCTACCTGGGTGATGTGCCGCTGAGCCTGGACCAGACCTATCTGGCGCCCGATATCGGTGCGGCCGTACTGGCCCATCCGCTGGAGTCCACCGACGTGTTTCCGTTGATCGAACAGATCAGCGGGCAACGCCTGGGCGACGCGACTTTGGCGCTGGAGGCGATTCCGGCCGACCCGCACACCGCGGCGATCCTGCAGCTTCCCGGCGGCGCGGCGCTGCTGATGCTGGAACGGCTCACCAGCCTGGAGGACGGCCGGCCCGTGGATCTCGAATACATCCGGATGCGCGGTGACCGCGTCACCATGCGCGGCACCCTGACAAGGAGCTATCCATGACACTGGTCAACGGCCGTGCCGACGTCCCCGTGACGATCGACGAATCACTGTGCATCTCCGGCTGCACGCTGTGCGTCGACATCTGTCCGCTGGATTCCCTGGCGATCAACCCGGACAACGGCAAGGCCTTCATGCACGTCGACGAGTGCTGGTACTGCGGACCGTGCGCCGCACGCTGTCCGACCGGTGCTGTCACCGTCAACATGCCCTATCTCATTCGCTGAATGCGTTGACCATCAAGGTTTTTCATGAAGAGATCCCTCGTCCTGCTGACCAGCGTCGTCCTCGCCGCGGCCGGATGCTCGCTGGACTCCACGACGGCGGGTGATTCCGTCGACGTGGTGGTGGGCTACCAGTCCAAGACCATCAACACCGCGACCGCCGGTACGCTGCTGCGCGCCCGCGGCTACCTGGAGCGTCGGCTCGCCGACATCACCGACCGGACCGGGACCCGGTACCGGGTCGATTGGCAGGACTACGACACCGGGGCGCCGATCACCGCGCAGATGCTCGCCGAGAAGATCGACATCGGCTCGATGGGTGACTACCCCATGCTGGTCAACGGCGTCCGGACCCGGGCCAACGAACAGGCCCGCACCGAGATCGTTTCGGTGACCGGTTACCACCCCGCCGGTGCGCTGAACATGGTGGTGGTGGCGCCCGACTCCGATGCGGCCACGCTGGCCGATCTGGCCGGCGTCAAGGTGTCCGCCAGCGTGGGTTCGGCCGGCCACGGCACCCTGCTGCGGGCCCTGGCGGGCACCGGAACGGGCGTCGAGGTGCTCAACCAGCAGCCGCAGGTCGGCGCCTCAGCGCTGGAATCCGGTCAGGTCCAAGGCCTGTCACAATTCGTGGCCTGGCCTGGACTGCTGGTGTACCAGGACCGGGCACGCCTGCTCTACGACGGCGCCGAACTCAACTACCCGACCCTGCACGGGGTGGTCGTGCGCCGCAGCTATACGCGGGCCCACCCGGAGGTGCTCGACGCGTTCCTGCAAGCCCAGTTGGACGCCACCGACTTCCTGAAACGCAAACCGTTGGAGGCGGCCCGGATCGTCGCCGAGGGCAGCGGGCTGCCGCAGGAGGTCGTCTACCTCTACAACGGGCCGGGCGGCACCTCGTTCGACGCCACTCTCAAACCGCAGCTGGTCGCTGCGCTGAAAAACGACGTGCCCTACCTCAAGTCCATCGGTGACTTCGCCGAACTGGCCGACTTCGACGTGGACGGGTTCGTCAATGACCAGCCGCTGCGGGAGGCGTTCGCCGCGCGAAAGCTGGACTACGACAAGGTGCTCGGCGCGATCGACAAACCCACGACGGTCGGCGGCGAGCTGTGGCTGGACGGATCCGAAACGACCGTGACCGTGCCGGACGCTGACACCCTGCTGGACGCCGTGCGGGCCGCGACCGCCCGCGGCGATCACCTTCGGGCGGCCTATGTCCACGACGCCGAACTGGGCACCCGCTGGTTCGCCGACAAATCCGCGTGGGTTCGCGACGGTGCGCACTACCTGCCCTTCGACACGACCGCGGGGGCGCAACGCTATGTCGCCGCGCATCCGGGCGGCATCGTGCTGGACTACCGGCAGGCCCTGGCGGGTGCGGCGTGACCGCGGTCCTGACCGGTGCCCCGGCCGCGACTGCTCCGGTCGACGCAGTGCCGCGCCGGGCACGGAAACCACGGTGGTCATGGTTGCTGCGGCTGGCGTCGGTGGCGGCAGCGCTCGGGCTGTGGCAGCTGCTGACCGTCGCCGATGCGCGGTGGTGGCTGCGGTTCGACACGCTGCCCACCGTCGATGAGGTCTTCACCACGCTGGTGCGCCGGCTGGCCACCGAGGCGTACTGGCTCGATCTGGCCCAGTCGCTGATCCGGATCCTCACCGGATTCGGCCTGGCGGCAACGGTGGGCGTCGCCACCGGCATCCTGCTGGGCAGATCGCGGGTGGCCGCAGATGTCGTTGGCCCGCTCACCGAACTGATCCGGCCCATCCCTGCCATTGCGCTGGTTCCGGTCGCGATCCTGCTGTTCCCGGCCAGTGAACAGGGCATCGTGTTCATCACGTTCCTGGCCGCCTTCTTCCCGATCTTGGTCAGCACCCGCCACGCGGTGCGTGCCCTGCCCACGCTGTGGGAGGACTCGGTCCGCACCCTGGGCGGCGGACGCTGGGATGTGTTGAGCCAGGTGGTGATTCCGGGCGTCGCGCCGGGCGTGTTCGGTGGGCTCTCGGTCGGCATGGGGGTGTCGTGGATCTGCGTGATCTCTGCGGAGATGATCTCCGGGCGCCTCGGAATCGGATATCGCACCTGGCAGGCCTACACCGTGCTGGCCTACCCGGACGTGTTCGTCGGCATCATCACCATCGGGGTGCTGGGGTTCGTCACCTCGGCGGTGGTGGAGACGGTCGGGCGCCGGCTGACCCGCTGGCTGCCGCGCAGCGAGGAGAACCGGCGATGACGGTTGGCATGAGCCTGACCCTGGACCGGGTCCGGCTGTCCTACACCGACTCTCCGGTGATCGACGAGCTCAGCCTGGCCGTGCGCCCCGGCGAGATCCTGGTGCTGACCGGTCCCTCCGGCTGCGGCAAGTCGACGGTGCTGCGCGCACTGGCCGGATTGCTGCTCCCCGAGCAGGGGCGGGTGCTGGCAGACGACGCCGCGGTGCGGACCACCTCGCGAGACCGTGGCGTGGTGTTCCAGGACAACGCGCTGCTGCCGTGGCGTTCGGTGCGCTCCAACATCGAGCTCGCGCTGCGGCTGCGCGGCGTGCCGCGCACCGGGCGACGGACCGAGGCCGACCGGTGGATCGCCGAGTTGGGGCTGACCGGCTTCGGCGACTACCTGCCGAAAAGCCTCTCCGGCGGGATGCGGCAACGGGTTCAGTTGGCGCGCGGCCTGGCCGGCGCACCCCGGGCGGTGATGATGGACGAACCCTTCGGGGCGCTGGACAGCGCCACCCGAGCTGCCATGCAGGCGCTGCTGATCGACACCTGGCGATCCCACCCGACCACGATCGTGTTCGTCACCCACGATGTCGACGAGGCACTGGCGCTCGGCGACCGGGTGGCGGTGCTGGGGCGCGCCGGACAGCCGTTGCGGGCGCTCATCGAGGTCCCCGAACCACGCAGCGGCCGAGCCGAACCCGGACTGCGTGCCGCCGTTCTCGCCGCATTGGAGCACTCATCATGACGCAGACGTCCTTGCAGATACCGGATGTCGCGACACCGCTGCGGCTGGACTGCGATGTGCTGGTGATCGGCGGGGGCACCGCCGGCACCATGGCCGCGCTCACCGCCGCCGAACACGGCGCGCAGGTGCTGCTCCTGGAGAAGGCTCACGTACGGCACTCCGGGGCGCTGGCGATGGGCATGGACGGCGTCAACAACGCGGTGATCCCCGGCAAGGCCGAACCCGAGGACTACGTCGCCGAGATCACCCGTGCCAACGACGGAATCGTCAACCAGCGCACCATTTATCAGACCGCCACCCGGGGCTTCGCCATGGTGCAGCGGCTGGAACGCTACGGGGTGAAGTTCGAAAAGGACGAGCACGGCGAGTACGCGGTGCGCCGCGTGCACCGCTCCGGGTCCTACGTGCTGCCGATGCCCGAGGGCAAGGACGTCAAGAAGGCGCTCTACCGGGTGCTGCGGCAACGCGCGATGCGCGAGAAGATCCGCATCGAAAACCGGCTGATGCCGGTGCGGGTGCTCACCCGGGACGGCCGGGCGGTGGGGGCCGCGGCATTGCACACCCGCACCGGCGAATTCGTGGCCGTCGGCGCCAAGGCGGTGATCCTGGCCACTGGGCCGTGCGGGCGACTCGGGCTGCCGGCGTCGGGGTACCTCTACGGCACGTATGAGAACCCGACCAATGCCGGCGACGGCTACTCGATGGCCTATCACGCCGGCGCCGAGCTGTCCGGCATCGAATGCTTCCAGGTCAACCCGCTGATCAAGGACTACAACGGCCCGGCCTGCGCCTACGTGGCCAATCCGTTCGGCGGCTATCAGGTGAACGCGCTGGGGGAGCGATTCGTCGACTCCGACTACTGGTCCGGGCAGATGATGGCCGAGGTCAAGTCCGAGGTCGACTCCGCGCGCGGGCCGATTTACCTCAAGGTGTCGCACCTGCCCGACGAGACGCTGTCGGCGCTGGAGAACATCCTGCACACCACCGAGCGGCCCACCCGCGGTACCTTCCACGCCAACCGTGGCCATGATTACCGCACCCACGACATCGAGATGCACATCTCCGAGATCGGTTTGTGCTCGGGGCATTCCGCATCGGGAGTGTGGGTAGACGAGCATGCCCGCACCACGGTGCGCGGGCTGTACGCGGCCGGAGATCTGGCCTGCGTGCCGCACAACTACATGATCGGGGCCTTCGTGTTCGGCGATCTGGCCGGTGCGCACGCGGCCTCCACGCTGGCCGAAATCACGGCACCGCAGGAGCTTCCGGCTGATCAGCTCGCCGAGGCACACGAGCTGATCTATCGCCCGCTGCGTCACCTCGACGGCCCACCGCAGCCGCAGGTGGAATACAAGCTGCGCCGGTTCGTCAACGACTATGTGGCGCCGCCCAAGACGGCTGCCAAGCTGTCGCTGGCAGTGCAGACCTTCGAGCGGATGCGCGGGGAGATCGCCGAGATGGGTGCGCGCAGTCCGCACGAGCTGATGCGCGCGGTCGAGGTGTCCTTCATCCGGGACTGCGCGGAGTTGGCGGCTCGGTCGTCGCTGACCCGCACCGAGTCACGCTGGGGCCTCTACCACGACCGCGCCGACCTGCCCGGCCGTGACGACGCGCAGTGGGGTTATCACCTCAACGTGCGCAAACGTGCCGACGGTGCAATGGAATTCCTCAAGCGGCCGGTCGCCCCCTACTTCGTGGCCGTCCCCGAACTGGACGGCCTGCCGCCGGCCGACCAGTCAGTGCATGCGGTGTCGCAGCCGCCGCTGCTGGGTGGCCAGGCCCCCGCGACCGCGGGGTCGCGGGTTGCGGCACCGGCCGCGGCGCACCCGCCGTCGCCCCGGATCGCGGCGGTCGTCGCGCTGGAGGAGCCGACATTGGCCGATCTGGCCGGTTTCCTCGCCGATCCCGATCCGGCGGTGCGGCGGACCGCGGTCGCCGCGTTGAGCGAGCACACTCCCGACGGCTACGCCGCTGCGCTGTTCGGCGCGCTCGCCGACGCTGACGCCGCGGTGCGCCGCACCGCCGCCGACGGGGTGCGTGAACTGGTCGAGGTGGTACCCGACCCGTCGGCGGCCGGTCCGCAGCTGAACTCGCCGGACCCGGTGGTGCGGGCCTGCGTGGTGTACCTGCTGTCCAGTCGGCGGGCCGGAGACCCGGCGGACTACCGGGCCGCACTGGCCGACCCCGACCACCGGGTGCGCATCGAGGCGGTGCGTGCGTTGGTCTCGGTCGACGATGCCGCGACGGTGGCGGTCGCCGCCGGCGACGGCAACCGCGAAGTGCGTGTCGCAGCGGCCAACGCGTGCGCGACGTTGCGCGCCGGGGCCGATACCGTGCGGGTCTTGATCGCCGACCCCGACCCGCTGGTGCGTGCGGCCGCGCTGGCCGCGCTCGGTGAGATCGGCTGCGGGCCGCAGGACCTGGCCGTCGTCACACCGGCGCTGCGCGAGTCGGCGTGGCAGGTGCGGGTCGGGGCGGCCCGCGCCCTGGCCGGCGCGCACGCCGAGGCGGCGGTGCCGCTGCTGACGGTGGCCCTGGAGGACCCGCATCTCGACGTGCGCAAAGCCGCGGTGCTGGGGTTGACCCGCTGGGCCGAATCCGACGTCGCTGCCCGCGATGCGCTGGGGATCGCGGTCAAGGACAACGACGCCGACGTGCGCGCCTACGCGCGGCGGGCCTTGCAGGAAGCGGCCGGGTCAGTACGCTGACTGGCCATGGCCACGTCCGACGCTGTTGGCGGGCCGGGTGGCAATCCCCGGCTGTCCGTGCAGGACTGGGTGCAGGCCGGCTTCCGGATTCTGGCCGAGGACGGGGTCAAGGCGCTGACCATCGACCGGCTCTGCAAGCGGCTCGGGGTCACCAAAGGCAGCTTCTACTGGCACTTCGCCGACATGAAGACCTACCGGCAAGTCCTGACCGACACTTGGGCGGCTGCGCGTGACTCCGACCGCGACGACTTCGATGCGCTGGCCGCGCTACCACCCCGGGAGCGGTTGTCCCGCATGATGACCTCGCTGGTCGGGCCCGCCCATTGGATGCTCGAACGGGCGATGCGGGAGTGGGCGCGCTCGGAGGACAACGTTGCCGCGGCGGTGCGCAGCTCGGATCTGCGGGTGCTCAAGGCGGTCCGGCAGGTCTTTCTCGACGACGGTTTCGACGAGGACGAGGCAGAAATGCGGGCCAACGCCACGTTCGCCACCGGGATCGGGATCCTGCACCTGTCCGGTTCGCGGCCGAGCCCGCGTGCGGTGGGCTGGCGGGAGCAGTTCCTGGACGTGATGCTTCGGCACTGACTTCCATACCAAAAGGTATGGTACGGTCCGGACATGACGACCGCTGCGGACTCGCGTGTGACGGAGGAATTCATCGCCGGCCTGGCCGAACGTGCCGCGGAAGCCGAAGAACTGCGCCGGCTTCCGGCCGACACCATCAGCGACTATCGCAAGTCCGGGCTGGCCGGCCTGCTGTTGCCCGCGCGCTACGGCGGCCAACAGGCCGACTTCCCGCAGATCTTCGACCCGGTTCGCCGGATGGCGCACGGCTGCGCATCGAGTGCCTGGACGCTGGCGTTCTACACGCTGCACAACTGGATGCTGGCGCTCTTCGGCGAGCAGGCCCAGGACGAGGTGTTCGCCGACGGGCCGGTGCTGTGCCCGGCGCCGCTGGCCCCCACCGGCCGCGGTGTGCCCGACGGCGACGGGATCCGGCTTTCCGGGCGGTGGTCCTGGGCCACCGGGGTGATGGATGCCGACTGGATCATGGTCGGAGCGATCTGCGGGCCCGACGACGCTCCCTACCCGGCGCTGGCTCTACTGCCGGCAAGCGACATCGTCGTCGAGGATGTCTGGCACACCGCCGGGATGCGGGCGACCGGATCCAACGACGTGGTGATCAGCGATGCCTGGGTGCCGCAGCACCGCCTGGTGACGGTGGTCGACATCTACTCGGGAACGGCACCGGGCGCCGCGCTGCACGACTCCTCGGCATATCGGTGGCCGATGGTTCCGGCGCTGGCGCTGGTCGCGGCGATGCCCGCCCTCGGCGCGGCCGAACGGGTGGCCGATCTGTTCGCGAAGCGCCTGGGCGAGCGGATGCTGGCGTATTCCGGTGCCGCGCAGAAGAATCAGCCTGCCGCGCAGATCCGGCTCGGTGATGCGCGGGTCAGGCTGCGTGCCCTGCACGGGTTGTTCGACAACACCGTCAGCGGGATCCAGGACGCGGTGGACGCACGTGAACGGATCAGCCGCTCCATGCGTGCCGACGCCCGGGCGGCGGCCGCTCACATCGTGCACGAATCCCGCGCCGTGATCGCCGATCTGCTCGAAGCCTCCGGCGCCAGCGTGCACTTCCTGACCAACCCGATGCAGCGCGCCAAGCGTGACGTCGACATCATCTGCGGGCATGTCGTTTACGACTACGACACCGCACGCGAACTGTCCGGCGCACTGGAAGTCGGCGTCAAGATCTCGCCGATCTCGATGATCTAATGGCCGCCATGAAAACCCTGTGGGTCCAGGCGAGCCCGAAGGGAGAACATTCGCTGTCGTCGGCGCTGGCCGAGGCGTTCCTGCAGGCCGCGCCCGTGGCCGCGGTCGGCGACGTCGAACGGTTCTCGGTGTGGACCGATGAGATGGTGATCTTCGGGCGGGATGCCGCCTTCGCCAAGTTCGCGCCGCTCTACGGCGAACGCCGGACACCGGAGCAGAAGCAGATCTGGTCGAAAGTGCTGGCCGAGATTGAGCGGGTGCGCTCATTCGACCGGCTGGTGGTGTCGTCGCCGATGTGGAATTGGCATGTGCCGCATGCGTTGAAGGCCTGGATCGACGTCATCGTGCAACCGATGGCCAGCTTCACGGTCAACGAACGCGGGGAACACGTGGGCACGTTGGGCGACGGCAAACCGGTGCAGCTCATCTTGACCCGCTCCAGCGCCTACGACGGCACCCGTCACGACCTGCAGGACTTCCAGCGGCCCTACCTGGAGTACGTATTCACCATGTTGGGCTACACGGTGCAGACCCTGGTGTTCGAGCCGACCACGCGGTGGACCCCCGAGGAGCGCGAACAGATGCGCGAGGCCGCTCTCGAGAAGGCACGCCTGGCCGGGAAGAGCCTCGCGGGGGAGAGCCGCTAGCGCAGAAACGTGCCGAGTGTGCGGTTTGGTCGGCGAAATCGCGTTCTGGCCTACCAAACCGCACACTCGATGCACGCCTGAGGCTCAACGGGTTTGCCGTCGGCCCAGACTCACAAGCCCAGGGCCGCGTAGGTCCGGCGGACGAACTTCGGCTGCGCGACCCGCAGTTTGGCGATCGAGGTATTGCCGGCAACCGCGACGGCCATGTCGGTGGACAGCGTCGGGGAGTTCTGCACCAGATAGATCAGGATCAGGTCTGCGGCCGGATCGGCCTGCCACCACGTCCCGTAGGCTCCCGGCCAGCCGAACGCGCCCGCACCGCCCGGCCCGAACAGCGGCTGGGACTTCGCCGGGTCCGTCACCACCGACAGGTTGAGCCCGAACCCGCGTCCCATCCAGAACGGGGCTCCCAGGAACGGGTGCCGCTTCTGGTCGTCGGTGAGCTGATCGGTGCGCATTGCTCGGGCCGACTCGGCGGAGAGCACCCGGGTGCCGTCGAACATGCCGTCGGCCAGCAACATCCGGGCGAACGCCAGGTAGTCGTCGGCGGTGGACATCAGGCCGCCCCCGGCGTTGGGAAACGCGGGCATCGCGATCGGCACGGGCCCCATCGCATCGTCGCGCAGGGTGTCTCCGTCGACGCGATACATGGTGGCGCTGCGCCCGCGTGCCTGCGGAGTGACACAGAATCCGGTGTCGGTCATCCCCAGCGGGCCCAGGATCCGCTCCTCGAGCACCTGCGGCAGCGGTTTGCCCTCGATCCGCGAGAGCAGCACGCCCAGCACGTCGGTGCCGTGGCCGTAGGTGACTCGCTCACCGGGCTGGTCCACCAGGGGAAGCGCCGCCAGCGCCGTCAGCCAGGCCTCGGGGCCGCGTCCGAAGGGCAGCCGCTGGTACTCCCGCGCGATCGGACCGGGCACGGAAAAGCCGTAGCCGATGCCGCAGCGGTGCGTCATCAGATCGTCGACCGTGAGCGCCCGCCGCGCCGCGGTGGTGGCCTCCAGTGATCCGGCTGGGTCGAGGAGCACCCGCGGTGCGGCGAACTCCGGCAGCCAGTGCGCGACCGGGTCGGTGAGCCGCAGCCGGCCTTGGTCGACCAGGGTCATCGCAGCGGCGATGGTGACCGGCTTGGTCATGGAGGCGATCCGGAACACCGTGTCGCGGGTCATCGGCAGGCCGGCGCCGACATCGCGATGGCCGATCTCGTTGACCTGCAGCACCGTGCCGCGCTGCCAGACAAGCGTCACCACACCGGCGAGCAGGCCGGTATCGCAGGCTTCGCGCAGCGGCGCCTGGTTGGGGTCGAGGTTCACCCGCTTAGGCTAACGGCGGGCCTCATGTGCCGAGAGTGCGTGTCTGGGGTCGACACGCCGCGGTCGACCGCGATTCTGCGCACACTCGCGCCGGACCAGCGGCTGGCGGATGCTAGGCTACGCGGCAGTTCGACATCCTTTAACGATCCGTCCTGCGAGGCGGAGAAGGAGGTCCTGCGGTTTCGCATGGGCGCTGCCGGTAATTCCAGCACCGACCGGGAATTGATGTCCTCGGCGGATGTGGGTCGCACTGTTTCTCGTATCGCACATCAGATCATCGAGAAGACCGCTTTAGACGACCCCGACAGAACCAACGCCCCGCGAGTCGTGCTGCTGGGCATCCCCACCCGCGGCGTCACCCTGGCCCAGCGGCTGGCCGGCAAGATCAGCGAATTCTGCGGCGTGGACGTCGCGCACGGCGCACTGGACATCACCCTCTACCGCGACGACCTGATGCGTCAGCCCCCGCGGCCCCTGGAGCCCACCTCTATCCCAGCCGGCGGCATCGACGACGCGTGCGTGATCCTGGTCGACGACGTGCTCTTCGCGGGCCGGTCGGTGCGCGCCGCGCTGGACGCGCTGCGCGACGTGGGGCGGCCCCGGATCGTGCAGTTGGCCGTCCTGGTGGACCGCGGCCACCGCGAGCTGCCGATACGCGCCGACTACGTCGGCAAGAACGTGCCGACATCTCGCGGCGAAAGCGTGCATGTCCTGCTGGCTGAACATGACGGTCGCGACCAGGTGGTGATTACCCGATGAGCACCAGGCATCTGCTGGCGGCCGGCGACTTGAGCCGTGATGAGGCCACCGCGATCCTCGACGACGCGGACCGCTTCGCTCAGGCGCTGGTGGGGCGCGAGGTCAAAAAGCTGCCCACTCTGCGCGGGCGCACCGTGATCACGATGTTCTACGAGAACTCCACCCGGACCCGGGTGTCGTTCGAGGTGGCCGGCAAGTGGATGAGCGCCGACGTGATCAATGTGTCCGCGTCGGGATCCTCGGTCAGCAAGGGCGAGTCGCTGCGCGACACCGCGCTGACGTTGCGGGCCGCCGGTGCCGACGCGCTGATCATCCGCCACCCGTCGTCGGGCGCGGCGCACCTGCTGTCGGAGTGGACCGGTGCCACCGATGCGACCGGCCCGTCGGTGATCAACGCCGGTGACGGTACCCACGAGCACCCCACCCAGGCGTTGCTGGACGCGCTGACGCTGCGGCAGCGCCTGGGCGGCATCGAGGGCCGCCGCGTCGTCATCGTCGGCGACATCGTGCACAGCCGGGTGGCCCGCTCCAACGTGAGCCTGCTGGCGACGCTGGGCGCCGAGGTGGTGCTGGTGGCGCCGCCGACCCTGCTGCCGGTCGGGGTCGCCGAGTGGCCGGTGACGGTCTCGCATGACTTCGACGCCGAGCTGCCGGCCGCCGATGCGGTGCTGATGTTGCGGGTGCAGGCCGAACGGATGACCGGCGGGTTCTTCCCGTCGACGCGGGAGTACTCGGTGCGCTACGGGCTGAGCGAGAAGCGCCGGGCGATGCTCGCCGACCACGCGGTGGTGCTGCATCCGGGCCCGATGTTGCGCGGCATGGAGATCTCCTCGTCGGTGGCGGACTCGTCCCAATCCGCGGTGCTGCAACAGGTTTCCAACGGGGTACATGTGCGCATGGCGGTGCTGTTCCATCTGCTGGTGGGTAGCGAGTCCGCGGGGCCGGCGACGGATTCGGGGTCGGCGGGAGAGGAAGCAGCGCTGTGAGCGTGCTGATTCGCGGAGTGCGGTGTTACGGCGAAGGCGACCAGGTCGATGTCCTGGTACAGGGCGGCCAGATCGCCCAGATCGGTGCGGGCCTGTCCGTCCCGGACGACTGCGAGATCGTCGACGCGCCCGGGCAGGTGTTGTTGCCGGGCTTTGTCGACCTGCACACCCATCTGCGTGAACCGGGACGCGAATACGCCGAGGACATCGAAACCGGCTCGGCGGCAGCGGCTCTGGGCGGCTACACCGCGGTGTTCGCGATGGCCAACACCGATCCCGTCGCCGACTCCCCGGTGGTCACCGACCATGTCTGGCAGCGCGGACAGCAGATCGGCCTGGTCGACGTGCACCCGGTCGGCGCGGTCACCGTCGGACTGGGCGGCACCCAGCTGACCGAGATGGGCATGATGGCCGCCGGTACCGCGCGCGTTCGGATGTTCTCCGACGACGGTGTCTGTGTGGACCACCCCCTGGTGATGCGTCGCGCGCTGGAGTACGCCACCGGCCTGGGAGTGTTGATCGCCCAGCACGCCGAGGAGCCGCGGCTGACCGTCGGGTCGGTCGCCCACGAGGGGCCCAACGCCGCCCGGCTGGGCTTGGCCGGCTGGCCGCGCGCCGCCGAAGAGTCGATCGTGGCCCGGGACGTCCTGCTGGCCCGCGACGCGGGCGCCCGCCTGCACATCTGCCATGCGTCCACGGCCGGAACGGTCGAACTCCTCAAATGGGCTAAAGGGCAAGGGATCTCGGTGACCGCCGAGGTCACCCCGCACCACCTGATGCTCGACGACAGCCGGCTCGCCGACTACGACGGCCGCAACCGGGTCAACCCGCCGCTGCGGGAGGCGTCCGACGCGCAGGCGCTGCGGCAGGCATTGGCCGACGGTGTCATCGACTGCGTGGCCACCGACCACGCCCCGCACGCCGAACACGAGAAGACCTGCGAGTTCGCCGCTGCCCGGCCCGGTATGCTCGGCCTGCAGACCGCGCTGTCGGTGGTGGTGGCCACGATGGTGCAGACCGGCCTGCTGACCTGGCGCGACGTGGCCCGCGTGATGAGCGAGCGGCCGGCGCAGATCGTCGGTCTGCCCGATCAGGGCCGCCCGCTGGAGGTGGGCGAGCCGGCCAACCTGACCGTGGTCGATCCCGACACGACCTGGGTGGTCACCGGCGGGCAGCTGGCCAGCCGCTCGGACAACACCCCCTATGAGGAGATGACGCTGCCGGCGACCGTCACCGCGACCCTGCTGCGTGGTCGGATCACCGCCCGGGACGGGAAGAGTCCGGCATGAACACCCCCACGTTGATCGGCTCGCTGGTCTTCGCTTTTCTGCTGGCGGTGCTGATCGGCGTGGTGATCCGGCTGATGATGCGCGGCTGGCGCCGCCGCGGCCAGCTGCAGGACGCGCTGATCGGGACGCTGCCGAGCGTGCCCGACACGGTGGGTTCGCCCACCGTGGAGGCCACCCGCGGGCAGTACCTGGGTTGCACGCTGGCCCCGAAGTGGAACGACCGGGTGGTGGTCGGCGACCTGGGCTATCGGACCAAAGCGGTGCTGACCCGCTACCCCGAGGGAATCATGGTGCAGCGCAGCGGCGCCCGGCCGATCTGGATCCCTCAGGAGGCGGTGATCGCGGTTCGCGCCGAACGCGGCATCGCCGGGCGCGCCATCCCGACCCGAAATCAGAACGGAGTGCTGGCCATCCGATGGCGACTGCCGTCGGGCACCGAGATAGACACCGGCTTCCGCGCGGACGACCGCGCCGAGCACAGCCGCTGGTTAGAAGAAGAGGAAGACGACAGATGAACGCGCGTGCGGTGCTGGTTCTCGAGGACGGCCGGACATTCACCGGAACACCGTTCGGGGCCGTCGGACAGACCCTGGGTGAGGCGGTGTTCTCCACCGGGATGTCCGGCTACCAGGAGACCCTGACCGATCCCAGTTACCACCGGCAGATCGTGGTGGCCACCGCCCCGCAGATCGGCAACACCGGCTGGAACCGCGAGGACGGGGA
The DNA here is from genome assembly GCF_001021505.1 of Mycolicibacter heraklionensis. GTDB lineage: Bacteria > Actinomycetota > Actinomycetes > Mycobacteriales > Mycobacteriaceae > Mycobacterium > Mycobacterium heraklionense. Next base: position 403,937 of record NZ_LDPO01000002.1, on the reverse strand, counting down.
GAGCCGCGACGAAAAGATCTGGGTGGCAGGCTATGTGGTGCGCGACCCGTCGCCGCGGGCGTCGAACTGGCGGGCCACCGGCACGCTGGACGACGAGCTGGTCCGTCAGGGCATCGTCGGTATCGCCGGTGTTGACACCCGCACCGTGGTGCGCCACCTGCGCAATCACGGCTCGATGAAGGCCGGGGTGTTCTCCGGTGACGCGCTGGCATCACCGGAGGAGTTGGTGACCCGGGTCCGCGAGCAGCCGTCGATGCTTGGCGCCGACCTGGCCGGGCAGGTCAGCACTGATGCGGAATACGTGGTGGAACCTGAGGGGGCCCACCGGTTCACCATCGCCGCGCTGGACCTGGGCATCAAGACCAACACGCCACGCAACTTCGCCCGCCGCGGAATCCGCAGCCACGTGCTGCCGTCGTCGGTGGATTTCGCGCAGATCGCCGAGTTGAAGCCCGACGGGGTGTTCCTGTCCAACGGACCCGGGGACCCGGCCACCGCAGCGGCGATGGTGGCGTTGACCCGCGAGGTGCTCGGCGCCGGAATCCCGCTGTTCGGAATCTGTTTCGGCAACCAGATCCTGGGGCGTGCGCTGGGGCTGAACACCTACAAGATGACGTTCGGCCACCGCGGCATCAACATCCCGGTGATCGACCACGCCACCGGCCGGGTGGCGGTGACCGCGCAGAATCACGGATTCGCACTCGAAGGCGAAGCGGGCCAGCGCTTTGACACCGACTTCGGTCCGGCGGTGGTCAGCCACACCTGCGCCAACGACGGCGTGGTCGAGGGCGTCAAGCTCGCCAACGGCCGGGCGTTCTCGGTGCAGTACCACCCCGAGGCCGCGGCCGGACCGCACGACGCGGAATACCTGTTCGACCAGTTCGTCGACCTGATGGAGACCGGGCAGTGAACAACATTGCCGCGAGTGTGCGTGTTTGCACACGACACGCCGCGGGCGAGCGCACATCTGCGCACGCTCGCGCAACACGAGGAGAGAGCTAGTGCCGCGCCGTACCGACCTGCGCCATGTTCTGGTGATCGGCTCCGGGCCGATCGTGATCGGCCAGGCCTGTGAGTTCGACTACTCCGGAACCCAGGCCTGCCGGGTGCTCAAGGCCGAGGGCCTGCAGGTGAGCCTGGTCAACTCCAACCCCGCGACCATCATGACCGACCCCGAGTACGCCGACAACACCTACGTCGAGCCCATCACCTGGGAGTTCGTCGAAAAGGTGCTCGCCCAGCAAGCCGAGCGGGACAACAAGGTCGACGCCCTGCTGGCCACCCTGGGCGGGCAGACCGCGCTCAACACCGCGGTGGCCCTGCATGAGCACGGGGTGCTGGAGCGCTACGGCGTCGAGCTGATCGGCGCCGACTTCGAGGCCATCCAGCGCGGCGAGGACCGCCAGCAGTTCAAGGACATCGTCGCCAAAGTCGGCGGCGAGTCGGCCCGTTCCCGGGTCTGCTACACCATGGCCGAGGTCACCGAGACCGTCGCCGAGCTCGGGTTACCGGTCGTCGTTCGGCCCTCCTTCACCATGGGCGGCCTGGGCTCCGGTCTGGCGGCCAGCCTCGACGAGGTCGAGCGGATGGCCGGCGACGGACTGGCCGCCTCGCCGACGGCCAATGTCCTGATCGAGGAATCCATCTACGGGTGGAAGGAATTCGAACTCGAGCTGATGCGCGACGGCAACGACAACGTCGTGGTGGTCTGCTCGATCGAGAACGTCGACCCGATGGGCGTGCACACCGGTGACTCGGTGACCGTCGCACCGGCCATGACGCTGACCGACCGGGAATACCAGCGGATGCGTGACCTGGGGATCGCGATCCTGCGCGAGGTCGGCGTGGACACCGGCGGCTGCAACATCCAGTTCGCGGTCAACCCCCAAGACGGCCGGCTGATCGTGATCGAGATGAACCCGCGGGTGTCGCGATCGAGTGCGCTGGCCTCGAAGGCCACCGGCTTCCCGATCGCCAAGATCGCCGCCAAGCTCGCGATCGGCTACACCCTCGACGAGATCATCAACGACATCACCAAAGAGACCCCGGCCTGTTTCGAGCCGGCGCTGGACTACGTCGTGGTCAAGGCACCGCGCTTCGCGTTCGAGAAGTTCCCCGGCGCCGACCCGCGGCTGACCACCACCATGAAATCGGTGGGCGAAGCGATGTCGTTGGGCCGCAACTTCATCGAGTCGCTCGGCAAGGTGATGCGCTCGCTGGAGACCGATCGCGCCGGGTTCTGGACCAAACCCGACCCCGAGGAAGACTCGCCCGCCGCCGCCCTGGAGCGGCTGCGCACGCCCACCGAGGGCCGGCTCTACGACATCGAGCTGGCACTGCGGCTGGGCGCCACCGTGGAACAGGTTGCCGAGGCCTCCGGGGTGGACCCGTGGTTCGTCGAGCAGATCAACGGCCTGGTGGCGCTGCGCACTGAGGTCGTCGACACCCCGGTGCTCGACGCGGACCTGCTTCGGCGCTGCAAATACAGCGGCCTGTCGGATCATCAGATCGCTGTACTGCGCCCGGAACTGGCCGGCGAGGACGGGGTGCGGCTGTTGCGGAACCGGCTGGGCATCCACCCGGTGTTCAAGACCGTCGACACCTGTGCCGCGGAGTTCGAGTCCAAGACGCCGTACCACTACAGCACTTTCGAGCTCGACCCCGCCGCCGAGACCGAGGTGGCCGCGCAGGACACCAAACCCAAGGTGCTCATCCTGGGTTCGGGGCCCAACCGGATCGGTCAGGGCATCGAGTTCGACTACAGCTGCGTGCATGCCGCGATCACCTTGAGCCAGGCCGGGTTCGAGACGGTGATGGTCAACTGCAACCCGGAGACGGTGTCCACCGACTACGACACCGCCGACCGGCTCTACTTCGAACCGTTGACGTTCGAGGACGTGCTCGAGGTGTACTACGCCGAACAGCAGTCCGGGCAGGGCGGCCCCGGGGTGGTCGGCGTGATCGTGCAGCTGGGCGGGCAGACCCCGTTGCGGCTGGCCCAGCGGCTGGCCGACGCCGGGGTGCCGATCGTCGGAACCAGCCCGGAAGCCATCGATCTGGCCGAGGACCGCGGTGCGTTCGGCGACGTGCTGACCACCGCCGGGCTGCCGGCGCCGCGCTACGGCACCGCGACGACGTTCGAGCAGGCCAAGCGGATCGCCGCCGACATCGGTTACCCGGTCCTGGTGCGCCCGTCGTACGTGCTGGGCGGGCGGGGCATGGAGATCGTCTACGACGAAGAGACCCTGCAGGGCTACATCACCCGGGCCACCCAGCTGTCACCGGAGCACCCGGTGCTGGTCGACCGGTTCCTGGAAGACGCCATTGAGATCGACGTCGACGCGCTGTGCGACGGCACCGAGGTCTACATCGGCGGCATCATGGAGCACATCGAGGAAGCCGGCATCCACTCCGGTGACTCGGCGTGCGCGCTGCCGCCGGTGACGCTGGGGCGCAGCGACATCGAAAAGGTGCGCCGTGCCACCGAGGCGATCGCTCACGGTGTCGGGGTGGTGGGGCTGCTCAATGTGCAGTTCGCCCTCAAGGACGACGTGCTCTACGTCCTGGAGGCCAATCCGCGGGCCAGCCGCACCGTCCCGTTCGTGTCCAAGGCCACCGCGGTACCGCTGGCCAAAGCCTGCGCGCGCGTCATGCTGGGCGCCACCATCGCCGAACTGCGGTCTGAGGGCCTGTTGGCGGCCACCGGGGACGGCGCCACCGTCGGCCCGAACGCCCCCATCGCGGTCAAGGAGGCCGTGCTGCCGTTCCACCGGTTCCGTCGCGCGGACGGCTCCGGCATCGACTCGTTGCTCGGCCCGGAGATGAAGTCCACCGGTGAGGTGATGGGCATCGACCGCGACTTCGGCACCGCGTTCGCCAAGAGCCAGACCGCCGCCTATGGGTCGCTGCCCGCCCAGGGCACGGTTTTCGTGTCGGTGGCCAACCACGACAAGCGTTCCCTGGTGTTTCCGGTCAAACGGCTCGCCGACTTGGGCTTCCGGGTTCTGGCCACCGAGGGCACCGCGGAGATGCTGCGCCGCAACGGGATTCCGTGCGATGTGGTGCGCAAGAACTTCGAGGAGCCCAGCCCCGACCGGCCGGTCCTGTCCGCGGTGGACGCGATCCGGGCCGGTGAGGTGGATCTGGTGATCAACACCCCGTACGGCAACTCCGGCCCGCGGGTGGACGGCTATGAGATCCGCTCTGCCGCGGTCGGTGTGAACATCCCGTGCATCACCACGGTTCAAGGTGCGGCCGCGGCGGTGCAGGGCATCGAGGCCGGCATCCGGGGCGATATCGGGGTGCGTTCCCTGCAGGAGCTGCACAGCACCCTCGGCGGGCACTAGTGATACCGGGGTTCGGTGCACGGCTGGCCGAGGCGACGGCGGCCCGCGGGCCGCTGTGCCTGGGCATCGACCCGCACCCCGAATTGCTGGCCTCGTGGGGCCTGCCCGCCACGCCGGACGGGCTGGCGGCGTTCAGCGAGACCTGCGTGACGGCGTTCGCCGGGTTCGCGGTTGTCAAGCCGCAGGTGGCGTTCTTCGAGGCGTACGGGTCGGCCGGGTTCGTCGTGCTGGAGCGCACCATCGCGGCGCTGCGCGAGGCCGGTGTGCTGGTGCTGGCCGACGCCAAGCGCGGTGACATCGGCTCGACCATGGCCGCCTACGCAACCGCCTGGGCGGGCGAGTCGCCGCTGGCCGCCGATGCGGTGACGGCCTCGCCCTACCTGGGTTTCGGGTCACTGCAGCCGCTGCTGGAGACCGCGGCGGCCCATGGGCGGGGTGTCTTCGTGCTGGCGGCCACCTCCAACCCGGAGGGGGCGAGCGTGCAGCGAGCCCGGGGCGAGGACGGCCGCACGGTGGCTCAGGCGGTCGTCGACGCGGCCGCGGCAGCGAATCGGGCCGAGAGCGTGGCGGGACTGGGCTCAGCCGGGGTCGTGGTGGGCGCCACGCTGCGCGAGGTGCCCGATCTGAGCGCCCTGGGCGGTCCGGTGCTGGTGCCGGGCGTTGGTGCCCAGGGCGGACGCCCAGAGGCCCTTGCCGGGCTGGGAGGGGCCGCTCCGGGCGCCTTGCTGCCGGCAGTCTCGCGTGAGGTGCTGCGTGTCGGCCCGCAGACTGGCGCGCTGCGTGCCGCGGCCGAACGGCTGCGGGACGCCGTGGCCTACTTGGCTGCGGGATAGCTCCGGAGACCCAGCGAGGCTCGACGCACCAGGGCCTGCGGGGGCGCCCGTTCGGGGGGCGCCGCCGCAGGCCCTGGATTGTCAGCTACCGGCCGCCGAAGTTGACTCCGCCACCGGCGTTCGTGCTGTAACCGCCGCCGAAGGGCCCCATGTTGACGTTGGCGCTGTTGTTCTGTCCGCCGCCGGCGCCGATTCCGTTGGGGCCGAAGTTGAAGCCGCCGTTTCTGCCGACATTCATGCCGCCGCCGAAGGGCCCCATGTTGACGTTGGCGCTGTTGTTCTGTCCGCCGCCGGCGCCGATTCCGTTGGGGCCGAAGTTGAAGCCGCCGTTTCTGCCGACATTCATGCCGCCGCCGAACGGCCCCATATTCACATTCACGCCGCCGTTGTTGCCGGCGCCACCGGTGATTCCGTCATTGGGTTCGGCGCTGGCTGCGCCAATCCCAAAAGCGCCGAGGGTCAACACCGCGGCCGTTGCAAGAGCCCACCGGCCAGCACGGCCAACTGTCGTCATTGTCATGAATTCCCACTTTCTCTACCGAAACGGTATTCAGCGGAAATGTTCATAGTCATACCCCCCCCCCATAAACACCCCCGGGTGGACCACCCACCTGGCCGGAACGTTAGGTAGCCAACCCACGACTTCGGCCGTTTAAGTGTAAAAACTCCCTGAATTGTTGCTGTTAGTCCATCGGGTTCCCGGTTTTTCGGCGTCTTGATGCGCCACTTACGCCTTCGCATAGCAATAACGGGCTGCGGGCTTACGGGGTATTCAGCTGCCAGCGAATGGCGGGGGCCCGCGAGAGGCTGGCATGCGAATTCGGTCGCCAAACCCCCTCCCGGACGTGGTCCCCGGGTGGCCGATGGATCAAGCCGGAGCCGGCGTTCGTCGCGATGGATCCCCGGTAGGTGGCCGAAGCCGCCCTCGACACGCCCGACACGCCGCGAGGTGCGAAGTCAATGGCATGAATGTCCGGTCCCATCCCGAAGTCCACCGCCGTGCCCACGGCGCGGCGTCCCATCCGGCCGGCGAGAAGAAGCAAAAGGCTAGTTCAGAGTGGTTTTTCGGGTCGCGCCGCCGGGGATCGCGCTTCACCCCGGGAGGGCAGACCGATCGTGGCTGACTCGGGTGGATGGCGCGCGCCCGGACCCCATACGCTGGGCATTTGTAGCCGGAAACGGGGGGGTGGGGTTAGATTTCGTCAGACGGCGTGGGTACGGTCGTCGTCTCTGGCCGAAGTACCTGGCCGGGACAAGGAAAACATCGACGTTGTCGATGATGACGAGACGGAGGAATCGTGGCCCTTCCCCAGTTGACCGACGAGCAGCGCGCCGCCGCGTTGGAGAAGGCGGCGGCCGCGCGTCGGGCCCGAGCGGAGCTCAAGGACCGGCTCAAGCGTGGCGGCACCAATCTCAAGCAGGTGCTCAAGGACGCCGAGACCGACGAGGTCCTTGGCAAGATGAAGGTGTCTGCGCTGCTGGAGGCGTTGCCGAAGGTCGGCAAGGTCAAGGCGCAGGAGATCATGACCGAGCTGGAGATCGCCCCCACGCGCCGGCTGCGTGGCCTGGGCGACCGGCAGCGCAAGGCGCTGCTGGAGAAGTTCGACTTCTCCTGACCCGGCAGTGAATACCGGTGGAGGGCCGGGCAGCGGGCACGCGGGACGCGTTGTGGTGCTGTCCGGTCCATCCGCGGTCGGTAAGTCGAGCGTGGTCCGGTGCCTGCGAGAGCGGGTTCCGGACCTGTATTTCAGTGTGTCGGCCACCACCCGGGCACCCAGGCCGGGGGAGGTGGACGGCGTCGACTACCGATTTGTTACGCCGGCGGAGTTTGACCGGCTGGTTGAGCAAAATGAGCTCCTGGAGTGGGCCGACATTCACGGCGGGCTGCAGCGGTCAGGTACTCCGGCGGCCCCCGTCCTAGCCGCCACCCGCTCCGGCCGGCCCGTTCTGATCGAGGTCGACCTGGCCGGGGCCCGGGCCATCAAGAAGGCCCTGCCGGAGGCGGTCACGGTGTTTCTGGCCCCGCCGGATTGGGAGACGCTGCAGGCCAGACTGGCCGGCCGCGGCACCGAATCCGCGGACGTCATGCAACGCCGGTTGGCCACCGCACGCACCGAGTTGGCGGCACAAGGAGACTTCGACGCGGTCGTGGTCAACGGTCGATTGGAAACCGCCTGCTCAGAATTGGTATCCTTGCTGGTGGATACCGCATCGGGCGCGGTCTGATTTGCCCGGACGACAACCAGCAGGCGCGACCCGCCCCCAGCCAAAGAGCTTCAGGAGATTGTCTTAAGTGAGTACCTCGCAGACCGACTCGGCCGTGGTGACCGACGCCGACGAGTTCGACCCGGCGTTGATCGGCGGTTACGACACGCCCCTCGGTATCACCAACCCGCCCATCGACGAGCTGTTGCAGCGGGCGTCGAGCAAGTACGCGCTGGTGATCTACGCGGCCAAGCGGGCGCGGCAGATCAACGACTACTACAACCAGCTCGGCGAGGGCATCCTCGAATACGTCGGACCGCTGGTCGAGCCCGGCCTGCAGGAGAAGCCGCTGTCGATCGCGCTGCGTGAGATCCACGCCGACCTGCTCGAATACACCGAAGGCGAGTAGCCGGAGCCGGGCAGGACGGGTCATGCCGGTGGGCCAGAAACGGGTCGTCGTCGGTGTCTCCGGAGGCATCGCCGCATACAAGGCGTGCACCGTGGTCCGCCAGCTGGCCGAGGCCGGCCACTCGGTTCGCGTCGTCCCGACGGAGGGCGCCCTGCGGTTCGTCGGGGCAGCCACCTTCGAGGCGCTGTCCGGCCAGCCGGTGCACACCGGGGTCTTCGACGACGTCCCCGGCGTACCCCATGTGGCCATCGGTCAGCAGGCTGACTTGGTGGTAGTAGCCCCGGCCACCGCCGACCTCTTGGCCCGTGCGGTTGCCGGCCGTGCCGACGACCTGCTGACCGCCACCCTGCTCACCGCCCGCTGTCCGGTGCTGTTCGCCCCGGCCATGCACACCGAGATGTGGCAGCATCCGGCCACCGTCGCCAATGTGACGACGCTGCGGGAACGCGGCGCGGTCGTCCTGGAGCCCGCATCGGGCCGACTGACCGGCACCGACACCGGCCCCGGCCGGCTGCCCGAGGCCGAGGAGATCAACACCTTCGCGTCGCTGCTGCTGGAGCGGGCCGATGCGTTGCCCTACGACCTGGCCGGGCAGAAGGTGCTGGTGACCGCGGGGGGCACTCGCGAGCCGATCGACCCCGTCCGCTTCATCGGCAACCGCAGTTCGGGCAAGCAGGGCTACGCGGTGGCCCGGGTGGCCGCCCAGCGCGGCGCCGAGGTCACCCTGATCGCCGCGCACACCGCGGGCCTGATCGATCCGGCCGGGGTCCACGTGGTGCACGTCAGCTCCGCCCAGCAGCTCCATGACGCGGTGTCCAAGCACGCCCCCGAGGCGCACGTGCTGGTGATGGCTGCTGCCGTTGCCGACTTCCGTCCGGTGCGGGTGGCGCAGGCCAAGATCAAGAAGGGCCCCGACAGTGCGGGGGAGCCGACCATAGAACTGGTCCGCAACGATGACGTGCTGGCCGGCGCGGTACGTGCCCGCGCCGACGGGCAGCTGCCCAATATGCGGGCCATTGTCGGCTTCGCGGCGGAGACCGGCGACGAGAACGGCGACGTGCTGTTCCACGCCCGGGCAAAGCTGCGCCGCAAGGGATGTGACCTGTTGGTGGTCAACGCGGTCGGGGACGGCCGGGCATTCGAGGTCGACCACAACGACGGGTGGCTGCTGGCTGCGGACGGAACGGAGTCCGCCCTGGAGTCGGGCTCCAAGACGTTGATGGCCAGCCGCATTGTGGACGCGGTCGTGGCGTTCCTCGGCGGCAGCCGCGACTGACGCGCCCACCACCGCAGGGCTGTCGGACCGTTGACCCCGCGTCCCTCCTGAGCTAACTTTCGAGCCGTAAGTTAGTCGAGAGGGGCCGGGCATGGACGATCGACGCTACGTGGTGGTCGGCGGTGGCCTGGCCGGGCTGGCCGCGGCGGTCTGGTTGGCCGAGGCGGGCAAGAAAGTGACGCTGCTGGAGCGGCGCGGCCGGCTCGGCGGGCGCACCCAGGCGATGCAGGTGCCGGGGATCGCAGACCTCGCCGACAACGGCCAGCACGTGATCGCCAGCGGATACGACCACCTGTTCCGGTACCTGACCAGCGTCGGGACCCGGTCGATGGTCGAGTTTCCGACCGGCGGAACGCTGCGCTGGCCCGGCGGGGCCACCACCACCCTGGTGACTCGCGGACTGGGCGCGGTGCGAACGCTGTTCGGGCCGCACCCCGACGCGAGCCTGCTTGACCGGCTGCGGACCGCTGCTGCGACGGTGCGCCTGGCGGGCGAGGCGCTGTTTCAACCCGCCGACTTGCCCGATCTCAGCACCGACCAGTGGCTCCGACGCGTCGGGATGCCCGCCCGGGCCCGCGAGGCGGTGTGGGACTGGCTCGCGCTCGGAATCGCCGCCGAGCCGGTGGACCGCGGTTCGGCCAAAGTCTTCGCCGATGTTCTGGCGACCGGCATCCGACTCGGGCTGCGCCACCGCAGTGCGGTGACGATCGGTTATCCCACCACCGATCTCGACACGCTCTATATCTCCGGCGCGCTCAATGTTTTCGACCGGCTCGGCGTCGACGTGCGCTACCGCGCAGTGGCCCGGCGAATCGTTGTGGAGGACAACGCCGTTCGCGCCGTGCAGTTGGCGGACGGCACCGAAGTGGCGGCGGATGCGGTGGTGTGCGCGGTGCCGAACTCGAATATCGCCGGCTTGCTCGACGATCTGCCCGAGCATGCCGAAATTTACGCGGCTGCAGAAAAATTGCATTACACACCGATCGTGAGCACCAACCTCTACCTGGACCGGCCGCTGGGCACCGAGGCGGCGATGGAGTCGGTGATCGGCGGCACCGGCGTCATCGACGAGGTGTTCGACCGGCAGCGGATGCAGCGCCGCGATCCAGACGGCGCCTGGCTGTACTGCCTGACCACCAGCGGCGCCTACGAGCAGATTCACCGGTCCAACGAGCAGATCGTGGCCGAGCAGATGGAGATGCTACGCCGCTACTATCCGGCCGCGGCCGAGGCGAATGTCGTTGCTGCACAGGTGGTCAAAATGCCCAAAGCCACCTTCTCGCAGGTGGTGGGCACCGATGGGCTGCGCCCGGATCAGCGCACCTCGGTGCCCAGCCTGGTGCTCGCCGGCGACTGGACCCGCACCGATTGGTCGGCGACCATGGAGAGCGCCGCGCAGAGTGCGGCCCGCGCCGTGGAGTTGCTGCTCGAACTGCCGGAATCCCCATGAGCGCGCGCCCGGAACCGAAGCGGCGGATGTCGGCACAAGCCCGGCGGATGCAGCTGCTCGACCACGCCCGCGACATCGTCGCCGCCGAAGGTTTCGCCGCGGTGACCATCGAACGGGTGGCCCGCGCGGCGCAGGTGACCCGGACCGTGGTGTATCAGAACTTCGGCGATCTGGCCGGACTGATGACGGCGCTGCTCGACCGCGAATCGGCGATCGCGTTTGCCGGAATGCGCAGCGTGGACGGTCCGCTCGGAGACGACCCGGATGCGCTCGGCCGCGGCATCCTGGCCTATCTTCATGCGGCGCCCACCAGTTGGCGCATCATCCTCAGCCCGCCGGCCGGCGCCCCGCCGCAGTTGGGGGCCCGCACGGAAGCGGGTCGTCGCTATGCACGGACCATTGCCGCCGGGCGGCTGTCCCGGTTAGCGGGCCACCCGATCGACGCCGACGGTGTGACGATGCGGCTGTTGTTGTCCGCATTGGAAGAACTGGCGCTGCTCCATCTCACCGACCCGCGGGCACACCCGGACGAATTGGTACTGAGTTATCTGCGGTCACTGGTCGGCTGGGCGGTCCGGGTCGAGACGGCGACGTCGGCGACAGGACGGTAGAGTAGGCGCTCGCAGGGCCGAGTCGTTCGGGATTCTCGTCGTGGGGGACGTTGTCGAGAACTGGACGCGGGGGCAGCGCAACCAGCAACCGCCCCGCGGCACGGGCGGATGGGCAGCGGGCTGCCAGGCTCTCCCGAGGACCGCACGGCTATATTAGCCCGAGCTAACTTTTGGATCGATTACCCGGAAGGCGACATTGTGAGCGAAAAGGGACGGCTGTTCACCAGTGAGTCGGTGACGGAGGGCCACCCCGACAAGATTTGTGACGCCATCAGCGACTCGGTGCTCGACGCACTGCTCGCCGATGACCCCCGCTCACGGGTTGCGGTGGAAACCCTGGTCACCACCGGCCAGGTGCACGTGGTCGGTGAGGTGACGACCAGCGCCCGCGAGGCGTTCGCCAACATCACCAACACCGTGCGCGAGCGCATCCTGGAGATCGGCTACGACTCGTCGGACAAGGGCTTCGACGGTGTGACCTGCGGGGTCAACATCGGGATCGGCGCGCAGTCGCCCGATATCGCCCAGGGCGTCGACACCGCCCACGAAGCCCGCGTCGAGGGCGCGGCCGACCCGCTGGACTCCCAGGGCGCCGGCGACCAGGGCCTGATGTTCGGCTACGCGATCGCCGACACCCCGGAGCTGATGCCGCTGCCGATCGCACTGGCGCACCGGCTGTCGCGGCGGCTGACCGAGGTCCGCAAGAACGGCACGCTGCCCTACCTGCGTCCGGACGGCAAGACCCAGGTCACCATCGAGTACGAGGACGACGTCCCGACCCGGCTGGACACCGTGGTGATCTCCACCCAGCACGCCGACGGGATTGACCTGGTCAAGACCCTGGACCCCGATCTCCGGGAGCACGTGATCTCCACCGTGCTCGCCGAGCTCGGCCACGAGACCCTGGACTCCTCGTCGACCCGTGTGCTGATCAACCCGACCGGCAAGTTCGTCGTCGGCGGGCCGATGGGTGACGCCGGCCTGACCGGCCGCAAGATCATCGTCGACACCTATGGCGGCTGGGCCCGCCACGGCGGCGGCGCCTTCTCCGGCAAGGACCCGTCAAAGGTCGACCGCTCGGCCGCGTACGCGATGCGCTGGGTGGCCAAGAACATCGTCGCCGCCGGCCTGGCGCAGCGCGTCGAGGTTCAGGTGGCCTACGCCATCGGCAAGGCCGCGCCGGTCGGTCTGTTCATCGAGACCTTCGGCACCGCCACCGTCGACCCGGTCAAGATCGAGAAGATCGTGCCCGAGGTCTTCGACCTGCGTCCGGGCGCGATCGTGCGCGACCTGGACCTGCTGCGCCCGATCTACGCGCCGACGGCGGCTTACGGTCACTTCGGCCGTACCGACATCGACCTGCCGTGGGAGCAGCTGGACAAGGTCGACGACCTCAAGCGCGCCATCTAATTTCGCCGAGCAGACGCATAGGCCCCCATTTCCGGCCGGATTTGGGGGCTTTTGCGTCTGCCCGCGCAGTAAAACTCAGGCGGTGAACCGGTAGTCGTCGAGATCGAAGCGCCGGCTGCGCCAGTAGGCCTCCACGGTGGTGGTGGGCCGCAGCGGAACATCACCGTTCTTGTCGAAGTAATAGCTGTTGGCCGACTTGCAGCTGTCCTGCCAGAACACCTGCCGGTGCCGTTTGCTCATCATCTCGTCGAAGTAGCGGGCGTTGGCGGCCTCGGAGATCTCGATACGGGTCGCGCCGCGGCCGCGGGCGCGCTTCAGGCATCGCACGATGTGGTGGGTCTGTGCTTCGACCAGCGCGAAGTACGACGACCCGACGTAGCCGTAGGGGCCGAACACGCTGAACATGTTCGGGAATCCGGGAATGCTGACGCCCTCGTAGGCCTGAAGTCGGTGCTCGTCCCAGAACTGGCTCAGGGTCTGACCGCCGGCCCCGGTGACGGCGAACGTCGGAATGTTGTCGCTGTCCATCACCTTGAACCCGGTGGCCAGGATCAGCACGTCGGCCTCGTGAGCCGTGCCGTCGGCGGTGACCACGCCGGTGGGGGTGATCCGTTCGATCGGATCGACCACCAGCTGCACGTTGTCGCGGTTGAACGTCGACAGGTAGGCGTTGTGGAAACCCGGGCGCTTGCAGCCGACCGCGTAGCGCGGTGTGAGCTGCTTACGCACGACGGGATCGTGCACCTCCCTGCGCAGATACGCCCGACCGGCCGACTCCATCCGCTTGGCCAGCGGAAACACCGTGAAGTACTGCGCCGCGATCGGGAAGGTCGCCTCGACGAAGGCCTGGCTGGCCAGCCGCTGCAGTGCTTTGCCGCCGGGAAGCCGCATCGCCCAGCGCATCGGAGCGGCCAGCGGCACATCGAACTTCGGGAAACACCAGATCGGCGTCCGCTGAAAAACGGTGAGCGAGGAGACAATCGGCGCGATCTCCGGGATCACCTGCACCGCAGAGGCTCCGGTGCCGATCACCGCCACTCGTTTGCCGGTCAGGTCCTGCGAGTGGTCCCAGCGCGCGGTGTGGATCGTCACTCCGGCGAACGTATCGACGCCGGCGATGTCGGGCAGGTTCGGCGTGGTCAGCACGCCGCTGGCATTGATCAGATACCGCGCGGTCACAGGGCCGCCCGGATCGGTCTGCACCCGCCACCAGCCGCGTTCCTCGTCGAACTCCGCCGAAAGCACCTTGGTGCCGAACCGGATTCGCGAGCGCAGGTCGTACTTGTCGACGCAGTGCTCGGCGTAGGCCTTCAGTTCCCGGCCGGGTGCATACGTGCGCGACCAGTCCGGGCTCTGCTCGAACGAGAACTGGTAGGAGAACGACGGAATATCCACTGCGATACCGGGATAGGTGTTCCAATGCCAGGTGCCGCCCACCCCGTCGCCGGCTTCGATGATCGAGAAGTCCGACATCCCGGCACGGTCGAGGTTGATCGCCGCCCCGATTCCGGAGAAGCCGGCTCCGACGATCAAAATCTCGTGGTCGGGTTGCTCGGTCACGCTCTGCTCCTCGTCGCTGGTATCGATCGAGGTCGACGGTAGCGCGCACGCCGGGGGATCGGGGTCGTGTTACGGCAAATCCTGCGGCCCCAGCCGCCACGGCGGATTCCGGCGGGCCTCGCCGGCATGAAACAGGCACAGCCGATGCCCGTCGGGATCATTCAGCCGGGCCTCTCGCCACAGCCACGGCATGTCGGTCGGTGGCTGGGTGAACTCAACCGAACCGCGCAACCGCTGGTATTGCTCATCCAGGTCGTCGGCTTCGAAGTAGATCAGCACCTGCTCACCGGCCGCGACGTCGCTGACGCGCTCCACCGAAAAGGTGCTGTCCCCGGACGGGCATTCGAACCGTAGGTAGTCGTCCGTCTTGACGATCAGCCGCAGACCCAGCAGCAGGTAGAACCGCTCGGTGCGGTCCAGGTCGGTGCTGCCGACGGTGATCTGGTTCAGCCGCATCGCATCACGCCAGGGCGGCCCGCAAAGCGGCCAGCCCGCGATCGGCGGCCTCGGTGGCAGACGGGATCACTCCGGCGTAGCCGAGGTAACCGTGAATCTGGGTCTCGGCGTTGTGCACCTGCACCGGGACCCCGGCCGCGGCCAGCAACTCGCCGTAACGGATGCCGTCGTCGCGCAGCGGATCGTGGCCGGCGACCGCGATGTAGGCCGGTGGCAGGCCGGCCAGATTCTCAGCGCGTGCCGGGGCCAGCATCGCCGGCGGGTTGGTCAGGTCGAGGTGTCCGGCGTAGGCCAGCGTCAACGCCGCGATCGCATCGCTGTCGATGATCGGTGCGTGGGCATTCTCGGTGAACGACGGCAAGCTGCCGTCGTACGTGGTGGCCGGGTACCACAGCAGCTGGAAGGCGATCGCCGGTCCACCGGCGTCACGGGCCAGCTGGGACACCACCGCGGCCAGGTTGCCACCGGCCGAGTCCCCGGCCACCGCCAGCCGGCCCGGATCCACCCCCAGTTCGGCGGCGTGTGCCACCACCCACTCGGTGGCCGCCAACGCGTCCTCGACAGCGGCCGGAAACGGATGCTCGGGGGCCAGCCGGTAGTCCACCGACACCACCACCGCACCCGCATCGACGGCATGCATTCGCGCGGTGCCGTCGTGGGTGTCGAGGTCGCCGGCGACGAAGCCGCCGCCGTGAAAGAACACCACCACCGGGGCGGCACCAGACTCGGTGCCCGCCGGCCGGTAGATGCGTATCGGCAGGTCACCACCCGGTCCGTCGATCACCCGGTCCTCACTGGGCAGCTCCGGGTGCACAGGGCGATGTGGCAGGTCACGCATCGCGCGACGCGCCGCTTCGGCGCCGTCGTCCAGTGTCAGTCGGAACGGGATGGCGTCCAGTACCTTCAGCACTATGGGGTCGATTGCTGGCATAGAAACACCGTACGCAACCCGACGAGTCTTCACTGCCTGGGCAGCGGCGGGATGGCTCGGAGTGGCTTACGGCATCTTCCTGACGGTGGTGGCGCTGCGCTCGGGGCCGGGAGAGGCGCTGACCGGACAATGGGTCGGGCAGCCGGCGTTCAAGGCGGCGATGGCGGTGCTGTTGGTATTCGCCGCGGCCGCCCACCCGATCCTGCGGGAGGCGCGCTGGCTGATCCCGGCCCTGATCTTCTCGGCGACCGGCGACTGGCTGTTGGCCATCCCGTGGTGGGAACCGTCCTTCGTCGCGGGTCTGGCCGCGTTCCTGGTGGCGCACCTGTGCTTTCTCGGCGCGCTGCTGCCACTGGCGGTGGTGTCGCGCGGCCGGCTGATCGGGGCGGGCGTGGTCGGGGTGAGCTGCCTGGTGCTGTTGGCATGGTTCTGGCCGGGCATGGTGCGTGAGGGCATGACCGTGCCGGTGACGGTGTATGTCTTGGTGCTCGGCGCGATGGTGTGCGCCGCGCTGCTGGCCAAGCTGCCCACGCCCTGGACCGCGATCGGCGCGGTGTGCTTCGCGGTGTCGGACGCCATGATCGGAGCCAGCCAGTTCGTCTTGGGCAATGAACTGCTGGCGGTGCCGATCTGGTGGGCCTATGCGGCGGCACAGCTGCTGATCACGGCCGGGTTCTTCTTCGGCCGGTCCACCGGCACCGAACAGGCGGCGGCGGACTGAAATCCGCCCGCCGGGCCAGATCGGTCAGTGCCGGTGATTTCCGCTTCCGGGGCGCAGTCGTTCCGGGTCGAAGGCGGGCAGTCGGTGGCGGTGCGGCGCGGTCATGTGGTGGCTTGCCAGCGCATCGCCGTGGCCCGAGGCGATGTCGCCGATGCTGAACAGCGACTCGCCGCCGGGGTCGAAGTAGGAGCTGTGGCCGGTCATCGGCAACGTCACGCCACGGGTTTCGGCTTTGAATCGAACGGACCCGTAACCGTCGGCGGCCGGGTCGACGCCCAGGCCAACCGTCGCCGAGGTTCCGGGCAGCGGCAGTTGCGGCTCGCCACTGAAACCGGTGATCGGATCCGAGGATGCCGCCCCCGCGTACACGTGTCCTCCGGCGGGCAGGTGAAAGTCGTTGGCGCTGTGGGCCAGGTCGGTTCCCGGTGAGCCCACGAGCACACCGTCGTCAGCGCGTAACCCCGATGACGCCGCGGCGTCAGCCACCGCGGTCGAGCCGTAGGAATGGCCGATCACGGTGACGTGTGAGGAACCGATGTGCGACGCAGCCAGAGCGCCGATGTCGGCGGCCAGGAGCCGGCCCCCGGCCCGGGCGGCGGCCGGTTGCGTCACCGTCCGGTCGAGCAGGCTGTCCGGCGCGCGATACCCCATCCACATGATCACCGAATTGGTGCGGTCCGGATCAGACCGGACCACTTCCCGATACACAGTGCGCCCGTCCGGGTGCGACAGGTAGCCGTCGCGGACGCTGCTGCGTGCGCCGGGCACTAAGACCGTGACGTTGTCGGCGGCGTCCGGATCGCCGATTGCGATCGCGGCGCGCCCGCGCCCGCCGAACGCCGCCGGTTCGTAGGTGAGCAGCAGCACCGGGTCCGCGCCGTCACCGGAGTTGACCGCGAGCCCGTCGCGGACCCGCAGCGCGTTCTGGTAGCGCACCATCTCGGCGGCGCTGATCGCCGAGGTCGCGTCGGCCACCCGGCGAATGTCGTCGGCCAGCGCCTGCCGGTTGATCCGGTCGCGCAGCCGGGCCGGGACGCCGTAACCGGCACCGGCCGACCGCAACAGCCTCGTCTGGAGCCGGTTGTCGGCGACCGCGTCGGCGATCACCCGGTAGATCTCCCGGGCCTTGGCGGCCAGGAAGAGCTGGAACTGGCGGGCGCCCGCCGGGGTGTCCCACACCGGTTCCCGGTGATCGGCCAGCGCGTCACGGATCTCGCCGTGGATCGCGTCGAGGTGTCGGCGGCTCGCGCGGGCGTGGTCGGCGGCGTCGCGGACCGTGGCACCCAGCACACGATCGGCCGCTCCCGCAATCTGCATCCGTGAGACGAGGTCCGCCTCACGGCCTCGGGCCGCGACCGCGTGGGTCCCGCACTGTTCGGGCATACCGCAGCAAGGTAATTCAGCGCAGCCGGGAGCGTGCTCGCCGATGCACAGCCCGCGTCGCCTGTGGTCCGCCGTCTGCCGGGGTCGGCGGCGTCTGCTAGACCTGCGGGGTGAGCGTCGACAGCGAACCCGGCGAGCCCGGGGAACCGGGCGAACCCATCGCCCGGGTGCTGCCGATGCTCTCGGTGCCGCACCTGGACCGTGAGTTCGACTATCTGGTCACACCAGAGCAGTCCGAGGAAGCGAAGCCCGGGGCGCGGGTGCGGGTGCGCTTCCACGGCCGGCTGGTCGATGCCTTCGTCTGGGAGCGCCGCGCCGACACCGACCATGTCGGCCGGCTGGGCCGGCTGGAGCGGGTCGTCTCGGCCGAGCCGGTGCTCACCGGCGAGGTCCGTCGGCTGGTGGAGGCGGTGGCGGCGCGCTACGCCGGCAGCCGGCCCGACGTACTGCGGCTGGCGGTGCCGCCGCGGCACGCCCGGGTGGAACGCGAAGCGATGACGCCACCCCTACCGCCCCCGAACGAGCTTGTCGCCCCGGTCGATCCCGCGGGCTGGCAGCGGTACGGGGCGGGCGGATCGTTCCTGGCCGCGCTGGGCGAAGGCCGGGCCGCGCGCGCAGTGTGGCAGGTGCTGCCCGGGGATACCTGGACTGACCGGTTCGTCGACGCCGCCGCCCAGACGATCCGCGCCGGCCGCACCGCCCTGGCGATCGTGCCCGACCAGCGGGATGTCGACGCGCTGCACCGTGCCGCGACGTCCCGGATCGACGAGTCGGCGGTGGTGGCGCTGTCGGCGGGCCTGGGTCCGGCCACCCGTTATCGGCGCTGGCTGTCGGTGCTGCGCGGCGGGGCACGGCTGGTGATCGGCACCCGCAGTGCGGTGTTCGCCCCGCTGGCCGATCTGGGCCTGGTGATGGTCTGGGACGACGGCGACGACTCGCTCGCGGAGCCGCGGGCGCCCTATCCGCATGCCCGCGAGGTCGCGATGCTGCGGGCGCACCTGGCGGGTTGCGCCGCCCTCGTCGGCGGGTTCGCCCGCACTGCCGAGGCGCACGCCCTGGTGGGCAGCGGTTGGGCGCACGACGTGGTGGCACCGCGGGCGGTGTTGCGCACCGCCGCGCCGCGGGTGGTGGCCCTCGACGACACCGGATATGCCGAGGAGCGCGACGCCGCGGCGCGCAGTGCCCGAGTGCCGACGGTCGCCCTGCAGAGCGCGCGCAGCGCACTGGCGGCCGGAGCGCCGGTACTGGTGCAGGTGCCCAGACGTGGTTACGTGCCGTCGCTGGCCTGCGGTCGCTGCCGAACGATCGCCCGCTGCCGGCACTGCACCGGACCGTTGTCCTTGCCGGAGCGCGGTGGTGCGGCACTGTGCCGGTGGTGCGGCCGGGTCGATCCGGCCCTGCGGTGTGCGCGTTGCGGCTCGGATGCCGTGCGTGCGGTGGTCATCGGTGCCCGGCGCACCGCCGAGGAACTCGGCCGCGCCTTCCCGGGCACCCCGGTCGTCACCTCGGCCGGTGACACCATCGTCGACCGCATCGACGACGGCGCAGCCCTGGTGATCGCCACGCCCGGCGCCGAACCGGTCGCCCCACACGGCTACGGTGCGGCGCTACTGCTGGACAGTTGGGCGCTGCTGGGCCGTCAGGATCTGCGCGCCTCCGAGGACACGCTGCGCCGCTGGATGGCCGCGGCGGCCTTGGTACGCGACCGCGGATCCGGCGGGCTGGTGACGGTGGTCGCCGAATCGTCGATTCCGACGGTGCAGGCGCTCATCCGGTGGGATCCGGTCGGCCACGCCGACACCGAGTTGGCCACCCGCGCGGAGGTGGGGCTGCCGCCCGCGGTGCACATCGCGGCCCTCGACGGTGACCCGGAATCGGTGACGACCCTGCTGGAGCAGGCGAGGCTGCCCGACGGCGTCGACCTGCTCGGGCCGGTGCCGCTGCCGCCGGGGGTGCGGCGGCCGGCCGGTGTCCCCGACGAGCTGAATGTCATCCGGATGCTGGTTCGGGTGGGCCGCGATCACGGCCCGGCGCTGGCTTCGGCGCTGCGCCACGGCATCGGGGTGCTCAGTGCGCGTGGGTCGCACCACCCGGTGCGGGTGCAGATCGACCCGTTGCACGTCGGTTAGGCAACGACCCAGCAGCGCACCAGGATCACAACCACCCGGTCCGATCGCAGGTCATCACGGTGCAGCCGGCGGCTTCCAGGGGCGCGCGAGCGGCGGCCCCTAGCAGAACATCCACCGGACCCGGGCGTCGCGGGTCGACGACGATCAGTTGGATCGGTGTGGCGTTGCGTTGCAGGTGCTCCAGGTAGTTGAGCAGACCGTTGTGGTCACTGACCCAATCGATATCCAACGCCGGCTGCTTGCTTCGCCAATTCGCCACGCGGCGTTCGACGTCCGCGACGACGCGTTGGTCCAACGGCGACAGCGTATCGCCTGGCCGGCTGCGGTGGGGCCGCCTCACGATGAAGACGCGCAGCGGTGCGTCGCGAAGGCGTGCCTCGGCCACACTGAGCTCGAGGACGCGGTCACTGGCTGAGGAGCCATCCACGACGGCAAGCACCAGCCCGGTTCCGCGCGAACCGAGGTGCCGGGTCCGCGGCACGACCGCAACCGGGCAATGTGCCGACGCCACCACCGCCGACCCGGTGGATCCGATGCGACCGTGTGCCGCGTGTTCGAATCCGATGGAGCCGACGCAGACCAGGGCCGCCGACCGCGAGGCTTCCACCAGCGCCGGCACCGGGTGACGGCGCACGATCTCGGCTTCCGCCCGGACGGGCTTTCCCAGCGATTCGATCGCCGAGATCGCGCTGCGAACTGTCTTTTCAGCAGTGGCGACTTCAGCCGCCGCATCGTGGGGACCGCCGGCCTCATCGATTGCGTAGAGCAGCCACAACGGGATATCCCGATCGACGGCTTCGTCGACGGCCCACGTGGCAGCCTGCATCGCTGCACGTGAGGCGTCGAGACCGACGACAACACGGGGAGCCGAACAGTGTGGTCCGTACACAGCGCGTCCTATCTGCCGCGGATGACCAGAACGTCATCGAGCGGGCGCCGACCCGTGCGCGGGGGCAGTTCTTCGGTGGCGGGAGCCTGCCCGATCCGAATGAGTATTTGGGGAATCGTGTTGCCACCCACCAGGGTCTCGACAATGTCCCGGGCGACCTGAACTTCGGTGAGATGTGTCAACGGGCAGGTGGCCAAGCCCGCCATGGTGCATTCCAGCAGTACCGCGGAGAGCGCCTCACCGGCGGCCAAGGCGTCGGCGCGGGTATCGGTCTCGGTGGACAGCACGACAACTGTCGACAGGTCCGCACCGATCTGGGTCCGGCGTTCGGGGTGGTGCGGTGTGGGAAACCGGCGGCCGACATCGACTCGTTCACCTTCGGCGGCCGAGGCCAAGGCACTGTACGGGATACCCGCGGACGACCCGAATGGCACTGTCCACCGGTGTAATTCGGCATGGTATACCGAGTCGTAGAGACGTAGCGACTCGGTGAATCGTGACGCCTGCGCCAATCGGGAGCGCGTACTCTCGGCCAGCACATCCAGGTGCGCGTCGTAGTGATCGAGGTGGCTGCGCAGCACTGGCTCGAATGCTGCCCAGTCCGGGGGAGGATCCAACGGCAACCGGTCACTGCGGCGCGCCCAAATCGCGTCCGCGCGACTGCGATGCCCGTCGGTCACATAGCTCATCGGCGAGAACTGAATCGACGCGAGGTGGTCGAGGTCGTTGGGATTGGGAAACCGCTCGACGTTGGAGTTCAGGCCGGCCGCGGACATGGCCACTCGTAGGTGATCCAGCGCCGCGCCGCAACCTATGACCGCCTCACGCCCGGCGCCGTCGGACGGCAGGACCCTATTGCGGTCGAGATACAACCGAAGTTCATCGGTCTCAAGGACCCACTGCCAGGGCTGGATGTTGTGAATCGACGGGGCGCGGCAGGCAGCCCATACCGCGTCCTGGACCGTTTTGGTTTCTACCAGCGAGGCAGACATCTTGGCCTCCGATCTCTACCTGCCATCCATGGTGGCGCGAATCCGAAGCCGGCGTTAGGGCCGTTAGTACTCACCGGGCACGCATTTGTGCCCCGGCCTAATAGCTGTTTCACCACGGCACGAGTTGGATCATTCCCGGCGGCCTGGGTTGTACTTGCGGAGGCTCTGCTGGACCGCCACCACTTCGGTTCTCGCTGCCACCGCCGCTACCACCACCGTCCCCGCTCCCGCCGGTTGCAGTGCCCGGCTGCGGGCCTCCGGCTGGAGGTTCGTCCTGTGGTGGGGGCGGTGGTTGTTGCGGCGGTGGTTGTTGCGGCGGTGGGGGCTGGATCTGTGGTGGGGGCGGCTGTTGCGGCGGAGGTCGTTTCGTTACGACGTGGGGCGAACGCGGGATCTTCGCCTTCGGTGACTTTGGTGGCGGAATTTCGGGCGGTTTGGGCTGGGACATGTCTCCGGTGGCCACTGCACCGACCGGTGAGCCGAGCGCCGCGCCGTGCGTGCCGGCTGTGTTGCTGCCTGACATGGTCGTCGCGTGGTAATTGACCACAGTAAAAAGCCGCGTCGGTCTACTTGATGGTCCAGCGCGGCTGACCATGAGCGATGCGATCTTGCTTTGATCGCCCGGACAGTAGACCTCTACCGCGGCCGCGATGAATCGGCTCATGGTGGCAGCGAGTCGGGCCGACTGGGCATGCAAGAGCGGGTCCATTTGGAACGCATCGTTGGTCAATCCGTCCAATATGTTGGCCGCTGGCATGCCGTCGTCGAGTTTGCGGCAAACAGTATGGCCAGCGGCAACCACCGTCGGTACGTTCTCGATAGCGGGAATCTGGTTGTTCTGGAGGACGGCCAAAAACTGATCGTCCTGACTCGGATCTGCTGAGGCTGTACTGATCTGCTGCACAGCAGCGGTGGCCGCTATAGCGGCGAACACGATGCCAGAGTAGGTCGCGCCGCGGATAAACATGAACGGATCTCCGTTGTCTACGGGCCGTGCCCGCCGCCGACCCATCGGGATGGGGAGGCCGCTGCCACCGTTGCCTGCGTTGACAATTGACCCAGGTAGACGAAAACGGGCTGGGCGGTGGAGGGTGTCTCTGCCGGGACTGTTTGTGGCTTATGCGTGTCGTTCCCGGTGCGCACCGGAGAGCAACTTGGGTATCTCGGAGCCGCGCACAGCGGCGACATGGTTACCGACGGCCCAGAATGGCCCTGGTAGGCCCCGAGAACATAGGCGTTGTTATTTGTGCTTGCTGCGATGGGACATGTGTGGTGCCTCCTGGAAGGGGCGGTGGCTGTCGACTCGGGCAGCTGCCGTGTTCGAGTGATATGTCTATTGCACCACCGGATTTAGCGCCGCCGCAAGAGGTTGAAGGTCCGCAACTTGTGGGCCAATCCTTGAGAAGCGCCGGGCCGCTCGGAAACGCAGTCTTCGGACGTTCGCCTCGGCAGCGGAGACGAACGTCCCCGCGAAATCGGGACTTCGGCCCCTTTCGCGTTCCGGCGTTTGCGAGTGAAATGAGTGATGTCAGTCGTCGAGTAAGAGGAGACGACGCCATGAAGGAACTCCGATGACCAGCGCGGCCGAGCTCAGAAGTCGGCAGCCGCGACGGATATTTCATGACCGCAGCGAGGCCGGGCGGGTCTTGGCCGGTCTGCTCGACGCTTACCGGGACCGCGATGACGTCATCGTGCTCGGTTTGGCACGCGGTGGAATTCCGGTCGCCTGGGAAGTCGCCGCAGCGCTACACGTGCCGCTGGACGCATTCATCGTGCGCAAACTCGGTGCTCCCGGCCACGAAGAATTCGCGGTGGGCGCACTGGCCAGTGGGGGACGGGTCGTCGTCAATGACGACATGGTGCGCGGCCTGCGGATCACCCCGCAACAACTACGCGACGTCGCCGAACGTGAGGGCCGGGAGTTGGTCCGCCGCGAGGCGGCCTACCGTGGCGGCCGACCACCCGTCGACGTGGCCGGCCGGACAGTCATCCTGGTCGACGACGGACTGGCCACCGGTGCCAGCATGTTCGCAGCGGTGCAGGCATTGCGCGACGCCGAGCCGGCCCACCTGGTGATCGCCGTCCCGGCGGCTCCGGAATCCACCTGCCGGGAGTTCGCCGGCCTCGTCGACGACGTGGTGTGCGCCACCATGCCGACGCCGTTTCATGCGGTCGGTGAATCGTTTTGGGACTTCACCCAGGTCACCGACGAGGAGGTTCGCCGGCTGCTGGCCACCCCGACCACCCGGACCCGCGCCGACCGGCCGCCGGCACCGGCCGCGGCAGAGGTAGTGGCCAGCGGCGCTGTCGACGCCCCCGCAGGGGTCCCGCCGCGGGCGGTATTGCAGGAACTGATCGGTGATGCGCGCATCGTGTTGATCGGCGAAAGTTCGCACGGCACACACGAGTTCTACGAAGCACGCGCGGAGATCACGAAATGGCTGATCGAGGAGAAGGGCTTCTGCGCCGTCGCCGCCGAAGCGGACTGGCCGGATGCCTACCGGGTGAACCGCTATGTCCGCGGCCTCGGCGACGACCAGACCGCCGACGCGGCGCTGAGCGGATTCGAACGCTTTCCGGCCTGGATGTGGCGCAACGTGGTGGTCCGTGACTTCGTCGACTGGCTGCACGCCCACAACCGAGACTGCAGATCGGCAGCGCAGCATCAAACCGGCTTCTACGGCCTCGACCTGTACAGCCTGCACCGCTCGATGCAGGAAGTGGTCGGCTATCTCGACACGGTCGACCCGGTCGCCGCGGCGCGGGCCCGCACCCGCTACGCGTGCTTCGACCACGCCTCCGCCGACGACGGCCAGGCCTATGGATACGGCGCGGCGTTCGGCGCCGGTCCGTCCTGCGAACGCGAGGCGATCTCGCAATTGGTCGACCTGCAGCGCAACGCGTTGGGCTACGCCGAGCAGGACGGGCCGGTCGCCGAGGACGAGCTGTTCTATGCCTTGCAGAACGCCCAAACCGTCCGCAATGCCGAGGAGTACTACCGCACGATGTTCAGCGGGCGGGTCACCTCGTGGAACCTGCGCGACCGGCACATGGCGCAGACCCTGGACGCGTTGTTGGCGCATCTGGACCGCGACCGCGACTCGACCTCGCCGGCACGAATTGTGGTGTGGGCACACAATTCGCACGTGGGCGATGCCCGAGCGACGGAGATGCACGGCGATGGTCAGCTCACACTCGGTCAACTGGTCCGCCAGACTTACGGCGCCCAGGTGCGCCTGATCGGGTTCAGCACCTACACCGGCACCGTCACCGCCGCCAGTGATTGGGGCGGGCCCGCCGAACGCAAGGTGGTCCGGCCTGCCCTGACCGGCAGCATCGAGGATCTCTTGCACGCGACCGGCAGGGATGCGTTCCTGGTGTCGATGCCCACCGCCTTGGCGGCCAGCGACCCGCTGGATGCGGTGCGTCTAGGACGCGCAATAGGCGTGATTTACCAACCCGCGACCGAGCGGCAAAGCCACTATTTCCACGTCCGGCCGGCCGATCAGTTCGACGCGATCATCCACATCGATCAGACCCGTGCGCTGGAGCCGCTCGAGGTGACGAGCCGCTGGATCGCGGGGCAGACGCCGGAGACCTACCCGACCGGACTTTAGCCGTCGGGGATCGGGCGCAGCGTGATGGGCCAATGCCTCCCCGGTTGAGGTCCAACGACTCCTGCGAAACACCCGAGACCGCAGTAATTTCAACGGTAGAGCTGGCTAGTCAGCTGGCTGAACAGTCGTGAGTTGGAGGGCCGAACGATGTCACAAGTCAGCACGACACGCGGAATCGTGGTGGGTGTCGATGGATCGCCTGAATCCGACGCGGCGGTGACCTGGGCGACGCATGAGGCGATCATGCGCCAGTTGCCGCTCACCTTGCTGCACGTGGTGACGCCGCTGGAGTCCGGCTGGCCCCCTGGGCCGATGACCGAGGGGATTCCCAGTTGGCAGGCCGATGAGGCGAAAAAGGTCCTCGCACGGGCGCGCAACGTGGTCGACTCCAGCCGGGGCGACGCCGCGGCGCCCGAGGTGCACGCCGAGATGGCCCATTCCCAGGTGGTCTCGACATTGATCGGTGCCACCAAAGACAGCTGGATGACTGTCGTCGGCTCGACGGGGCTGGGTGCCATCGGCCGCCTGCTGCTGGGCTCGGTGAGCACCAGCCTGATTCACCACGGGCACGGCCCGATCGCGGTCATCCGCACCGATCGCGATTACCCGAAAGATGCACCCGTGGTGGTCGGAATCGACGGTTCACCGGTATCGGAGAAGGCGACGGCGCTGGCTTTTGACGAAGCCTCTCGCCGTGGAGTGCCGCTGATGGCGTTGCACGCCTGGAGTGACGTCGGGGTCATGCCGATCCTCAACATGGACCGGCGCGATTACGAAGTTCAGGGACACGAAATCCTCGCCGAACGGCTCGCGGGTTACCAGGAGCAATACCCGGATGTCGTCGTCGAGCGGCGGGTGGTTTGTGACCAGCCCACCCGCTGGTTGGTCAAGGCCGCCGAGCACGCTCAACTGATGGTGGTCGGCAGTCACGGCCGCGGCGGCTTCGCCAGTCAACTCCTGGGTTCGGTCAGCTCCGCGGTCGTCCAGGCCGCCGGGATTCCAGTGATCGTGGTCCGCCCCGACGCGAAATGACCTTCGGTCACGCCGGGGGCGGCCCGTTGACCGCCCCCGGACTTGGCCGCGATGGTTAACACTGGATGCCATGGAGTTCGCGACACACGGCGACACGGACGCGCCGAAAGCGGCGCCCTACGTCGCGGCCTACGAAACCCACTCCGGCGTGGTCGTCTTGGCCGGCGACCGGGCCTACAAGGCCAAAAAGCCGGTGCAGACCGACTTTCTGGACTTCCGGACGGTCGAGCAGCGCGAAGAGGCGTGCGCGCGGGAAGTCCAACTCAACAGCCGAATCGCCCCCGACAGCTATTTCGGGGTTGCCCACCTCAGCGGCCCGTCCGAAGCAGCAGCGCCCGAACCGATCATCGTGATGCGGCGCTACCACGACGACGACCGGTTGGCTTCGATGGTCAAACGCGGCGAACCGATCGAACCAGTGCTCGACAGCATCGCCCGCGTGCTGGCGGACTTCCACGATCGATCCGACCGCAGCCGGCGAATCAACCGGCAGGGTGAGCCCGACGCGATCCACCAACGGTGGTTCGACAACTTCCCCACACTGCACCGCCACGCCGACACGGCGGTGCCCGCCGAGACGGTGCGGCGCGTCGAAGACCTCGCCGCCGCATACCTCGCCGGTCGGGCCGATCTGTTCGCTCAACGGATCGACGAGGGCTGCATCGTCGACGGCCACGCGGACCTGCTCGCCGACGACATCTTCTGGACGGACAACCGGCCGGTGCTGCTCGACTGCTTGGAGTTCAGTGACGACTTGCGCTTCGTCGACCGTATCGACGACGCCGCTTTCCTTGCCATGGATTTGGAGTTCCTCGGACGCAAGGACCTCGGCGACTACTTCCTGGCCCGCTACGCCGCCTACTCGGGCGACACCGCGACGTCGTCGCTGCGGGATTTCTACATCGCCTACCGTGCGACGGTGCGGGCCAAAGTCGACTGCGTGCAACTGACACAGGGCAAGTCGGGGGCCGACGCAGCCGCGTCCCGCCATTTGGCCATCGCTCTGAGCCACCTCGAACGCGGCGCCATTCGGCTGGTGCTGGTCGGTGGCGGTCCCGGAACCGGAAAGTCGACGCTGGCCCGAAAGCTCGCAGAACAGGTCGGGGCTGTGGTGCTGTCCACCGATGACGTGCGTAAGGAGTTGCACGAGGCCGGGCAGCTCAGCGGCGAGCCCGGTGACCTTGACGCTGGACTGTATGCACCCGCCAATGTCGCTGCCGTCTACCAGGCGATCCTGCATCGGGCGGGCCAGTGCCTGGCCAGCGGTCAGTCGGTGGTCCTCGACGGAACCTGGCGAGATGCGCAGGTCCGGGCCGAGGCCTGCCGCCTGGCCGCCGACAAGCATGCGGTGACCGCCGAGATCCAGTGTGTGGTGCCGGTTGATGTCGCCGCCGACCGAATCAGAAGCAGGGCACCGGGCAACTCCGACGCGACACCGCAGATCGCCGCCGCGCTGGCCGCTCACGATTTCGAGTGGGACACGGCGCATCGCGTCGACACGTCGCAACCGCTCGATGATTGCGTCCGGGAGGCTCAGGAGCTGTGGCGCGCCGCGATCCGGAGGCAGAGTTAACGCACCCAGACATCGACGTCGTCCACCTGCACTGCGGGTTCCCCGCCAGCCGCGGTGAACGCGGTAAGGGCGTGTACCAGCCCGCGGCGCTCCTGTACCGGCAACGTCTCCACGATGCGGGCGATTGCGCCACGTCGCTGGGCGGTGACCTGGCGCACGACATCCCGCCCGCGTGGTGTGAGGTCCGCGACCAGTTCGCGTCGTGATGTGGGGTGCGGAAGTCGATCGATCAGCCCCGCGCTGACGAGTCGGTCGACCATGCGCCCGGTCGTCGAGGGCTGGACGCCAAGCAGGCTCGCAAGTGTCGCCAGGTTCATTGCACCGTGGTTGGAGAGGATCACCAGTGTCCGGAACTGGGGGAGCGTGATGGTCTCGTCCACGTGGGCGATTGAGTGCGCCGAGATGGCCACCAACAGTCGCGATGCGGTGAGCAGTGCATCGGTGATCGCATCGACGGATTCGTCGTCTGCCGCCACGTCGGCCATGGCCATCAGCACTTTCCTCTGTTCAATTCTTGCCGCTCATCGCTTTCGTGCGGTGAGAAGCAGGTACTGCCAGCCCATGACTCCGTGGTGCAGATGATGTTGAGCGAGTTCGATGAGTTGGGCGTCGAGAGCGGCGACCAGCGTGGGATTGTCACCGATGGTGCGGTAGGCGTCGATGGTCGGCCCGTAGTGGGTCTTGAAGTAGTCGTGAACTGCCTGGGCGGTGGCAAAGCGTTCCACCACCAGCATGCATCGCCGGGCCTGGATGATGGTGGCTCGGTCGCCAAAGAGATTGCCGACGTAATCGTCCCGTCCCCACAACGCCGCCGGTGGGACGCCCGGAGTCTGGGTGGGGCGATAGGGCCTGATCGCCGCCAGCATCCGGCCGAAGAACCCCTCCGGAGTCCAGCTCGCCAGCGCAATCGTGCCACCGGGGCGGCAGACCCGGATCAGCTCGTCGGCAGCACGCTGGTGGTCAGGGGCGAACATCACCCCGATCCCCGACAGGACCGCGTCGAACTCGTTGTCGGCAAACGGCAATGCCTGTGCGTCGGCCTCTTGCCACTCGATCGCCAGGTTGTGCTCGATCGTCCGCAACTGCGATCGTTGCAGCAGTTCCGGGGTGAGGTCGCTGGAGACGACCGCTGCGCCCGTCATTGCGGCCGGGATCGAGACGTTGCCGGATCCGGCCGCCACATCGAGCACACGATCACCTGCGCTGATACCGCTGGCATCGACGAGCACCGGGCCGATCGGAGCCATTACCTGTTCGGCCATCAGGGCGTAGTCGCCCATCGCCCACATATTCCGGTGGATCGTCAGGGTGTCCGACGTGGTCGGGTAGTCAACGGTCATCTGAGCCTCCTGTCGAAGGGGACGTGTTCTACCGACGCCGTTGTCGCGCGGCCCGTCGCGCCGAGGCGAGATCTATACCGCTGACTACAGTGATAGTTGTCTATAGTTGCTATACGCAATAGTAGTCATCTACCAATGTTCTGTGGGGTCTCTGTGCCCGCATGGGGACGGCGCGCGTCGCTGGGGCCTGCGCGCATTTGGCTGGGCCCCTCCCGTGCTGACGAGACGCCCTCAGCGACTTCCCTAAACTGTCCCGGTGCGCATTGTCTTCGCCGGCACCCCGGAAACCGCGTTGCCGTCGTTGCAACGGTTGATCGATTCGCCGCGCCACGACGTGGTGGCGGTACTCACCCGGCCCGACGCGGCGTCCGGCCGGCGGGGGAGCCTGCAGCCGTCTGCGGTGGCTCGCCGCGCCCTGGACCACGGTATTCCGGTGCTGCGGCCGGCCCAGCCCAACGCACCGGAGTCGGTCGCCGAGCTGGCCGAACTGGCGCCGGAATGCTGCCCCGTGGTCGCCTACGGGGCGCTGCTGCGCGACGCGTTGTTGGCGGTGCCGACGCACGGCTGGGTCAACCTGCACTTCTCCCTGCTGCCGGCCTGGCGGGGCGCGGCCCCGGTGCAGGCGGCGATCGCCGCCGGCGACCAGGTGACGGGTGCGACGACGTTTCGCATCGAGCCGGAGCTGGACTCCGGGCCGGTATACGGTGTCGCGACCGAGACGATCCGGGCCGATGACACCGCGGGTGAACTGCTGGCACGGCTGGCGGTCTCGGGTGCCGAACTGCTGGCGGCGACCCTCGACGGAATCGCCGACGGCGCGCTACACGCGGTGCCACAGCCGAGCGAGGGGGTCAGCTATGCGCCGAAGATCAGCGTCGAGGATGCACGGGTGCGCTGGGACTTGCCGGCCGCGGTGATCGAGCGCCGGATCCGCGCTGTCACCCCGAATCCGGGCGCCTGGACCATGATCGGTGACCTGCGCGTCAGGGTCGGTCCCGTCGGCCTCGCCGACGATGGGCCAGAAGGACTGTCACCCGGGGATATTCAAGTCGACCGGCGACACGTGTGGGTCGGCACCGGGTCGGAGCCGCTGCGGTTGGGCCAGATCCAGCCACCCGGAAAGAAACTCATGGCCGCCGCCGACTGGGCCCGTGGCGCCCGGCTCGACTCGCAGGTGCGGGCGTCATGACCGGACCGCAACGAGGCCAGCGCCGGCCGCAGCGCCCCCAGGCCGGCCCGCGCAAACCCCGCCGGAAGCCGCTGGACCCGGCGCGGCGCGCCGCATTCGATGTGCTGCAGGCGGTCTCGCAGCGCGATGCCTACGCCAACCTGGCGCTGCCGGCGCTGCTGGCCGAGCGCGGAATCACCGGCCGCGACGCCGCTTTCGCCACCGAACTGACCTACGGCACCTGCCGGGTCCGCGGACTGCTCGACGCGATCATCGGCGCGGCCGCGCAGCGCTCACCCGACACCATCAACCCGGTGCTGCTGGACCTGCTGCGGCTGGGCAGCTATCAACTCCTTCGCACCCGCGTCGAGCCGCACGCGGCGGTATCGACCACCGTCGAGCAGGCGGCTATCGAATTCGACTCTGCACGAGCAGGTTTCGTCAACGGAGTGCTGCGCACCATCAGCACCCGCGACGAGCAGTCCTGGACCGCGGAACTGGCGCCGAACGCCGACAGCGACCCGATCGGCCACGCCGCGTTCGTCCGCGCCCACCCGCGCTGGATCGCGCAGGCATTCGCCGACGCGCTGGGGGCCGCCGCCGGTGAGCTCGATACGGTGCTGGCCGCTGACGACGAGCGCCCCCGGGTGCATCTCGCGGCCCGACCGGGCGCCCTGACTGCGGCCGAGTTGGCCGCCGCGGTGGGCGGCGAAGTCGGCCGGTATTCGCCCTACGCCGTCTATCTGCCCGGCGGCGACCCCGGGCAGCTTGACGCCGTGCGCGCCGGTCAGGCCCTGGTCCAGGACGAGGGCAGCCAGCTGGTGGCACGTGCCCTCACGCTGGCTCCGGTCGAGGCCGACACCGGCCGGTGGTTGGACCTGTGCGCCGGACCGGGCGGCAAGACCGCGCTGCTGGCCGCCCTCGGAGCGCAGACCGGAGCGCGGGTGACCGCGGTGGAGCAGGCGGCGCACCGGGCCGCACTGGTCGCCGAGAACACCCGGGGCCTGGGCGTAGAGGTGCTGACCGCCGATGGCCGCGAGTCCGGTCTGGAACCCGGCTTCGACCGGGTGCTGGTCGACGCGCCCTGCACCGGTCTGGGCGCCCTGCGCCGGCGGCCCGAAGCCCGGTGGCGCCGTCAGCCCGCCGACATCCCGGTGCTGGCGAAACTGCAGCGTGAGTTGCTGGCCGCGGCGATCGGTCTGACCCGGCCGGGGGGAGTGGTGCTGTATGCGACCTGCTCGCCGCACCTGGCCGAGACGGTCGGTGTGGTGGCCGACGCGTTGCGGCGGCATCCGGTGCGCGCGTTGGACACCCGGGAACTGTTCACGCCGGTCGACGCGCTCGGAGACGGCCCGCACGTGCAGCTGTGGCCGCACCGGCACGGTACCGACGCCATGTTCGCTGCGGCGCTACAAGTAATCTGAGCCCATGTCACGAGCCATGATCGCGCCGTCGATCCTGTCGGCCGATTTCGCCCGCCTCGCCGATGAGGCCGCCGCTGTGAAGGGCGCGGACTGGCTGCACGTCGATGTGATGGACGCCCACTTCGTTCCGAACCTGACGCTGGGCCTGCCGGTGGTGCAGAGCCTGCTGGCGGCCACCGACATCCCGATGGACTGCCATCTGATGATCGAGGATCCGGGTCGCTGGGCGCCGCCCTACGCCGAGGCCGGCGCCTACAACGTGACCTTCCACGCCGAGGCCACCGACAATCCCGTCGCCGTAGCCCGCGACATTCGCGCCGCGGGCGCCAAAGCCGGACTCAGCATCAAGCCCGGCACGCCGCTGGAGCCCTACCTGGAGATCCTGCGGGACTTCGACACCCTGCTGGTGATGTCGGTGGAGCCCGGATTCGGCGGGCAGTCCTTCATCCCCGAGGTGCTCAGCAAGGTCCGTGCGGTGCGCAAGCTGGTCGATGCCGGGGAGTTGAGCATCCTGGTGGAGATTGACGGCGGCATCAACGCCGACACCATCGAACAGGCCGCCGCGGCCGGCGTCGACTGCTTTGTCGCCGGCTCTGCCGTCTACAGCGCCGCCGACCCGGGCGTCGCTGTTGAATCACTGCGCCGCCAGGCCTTGGCTGCGTCACCGCATCTGCGCGCATGAGCACCAGGCCGGCCGCCGAGCATGCCGTCGACCATGACGCAGCGATGCTGCTGGCGATCGAACAGGCGCAGCGGGTCAAGGGCAACACCTATCCGAATCCTCCGGTGGGCGCGGTCATTCTGGACCGCGACGGCCGGGTGGCCGGCGTCGGGGGGACCCGTCCGGCCGGTGAGGCGCACGCCGAGGTGGTGGCGCTGCGCCGGGCCGGCGACCTGAGCGCCGGCGGTACGGCGGTCATCACGCTGGAACCGTGCAATCACCACGGCAAAACCCCGCCGTGCGTGGATGCGTTGCTGGCCGCCGGGGTGGCGCAGGTGGTCTACGCCGTCGACGACCCCAACCCGGACGCCGGGGGCGGGGCGGGGCGGCTGGCCGATGCGGGCGTGCGGGTGATCTCTGGTGTGCAAGCCGCGGCCGTGAGCGCCGGTCCGTTGCGGGAGTGGCTGCACAAGCAACGCACCGGTCGGCCGCACGTCACCTGGAAGTACGCCACCAGCATCGACGGTCGCAGCGCGGCTGCCGACGGATCCAGTCAGTGGATCACCAGCGAGGCGGCCCGGGCTGACCTGCACCGTCGTCGGGCGGCAGCCGACGCCATCGTGGTCGGCACCGGCACCGTGCTCGTCGACGATCCCACGCTCACGGCCCGGCTACCCGACGGCACCCTGGCCGATCGTCAACCGCTGCGGGTGGTGGTCGGGGAACGCGAGATCTCCGCGGACGCGCACGTGCTCAACGACGACTCGCGCACCATGGTGATCCGCACCCACGACCCGGCCGAGGTGCTGCGGGCGCTTTCCGACCGCACCGACGTGCTGCTCGAGGGTGGGCCCACGCTGGCCGGAGCGTTCCTGCGGGCCGGAGCCATCGACCGCATCCTGGCCTACGTGGCGCCGATTCTGCTGGGCGGGCCGGTCACCGCCGTCGACGACGTCGGCGTGCCCAACATTGCCCGGGCATTGCGCTGGCGCTTCGACACCATGGAGCAGATCGGCCCCGACCTGCTGCTATCGCTCGTCCCGCACTAGCGCACCTGTCCGCGAGCGAGCGTGTCAGTACACGACACGCCGGGCTCAGTTGGACAACGGCGCACTCTCGCGAAGCTCCACCTCGGGATCTTCGGCGTGCACGTCGTTACTGCCGATGAAGAGCCCGAGCACCGCACCCACCACACAGATGATGGCGGTGATCCCGAAGATCTCGCCGTACATCTCCGCGAAGGCCAGCTTGGAGTTGGCCGCGGTGGCAGCCATCTTCTCGGCGAGGCTGGCGCCGGGCACCTTGGGCAGGCCGGCCAGGATCTGGTTGAACCGGTAGAGGCCCCACGCCGACAGCGCGGCCATGCCGATCAGCATCCCGGTCATCCGGGCCACCACCACACCCGCCGCGGCGATGCCGTGCTCGCGCGGCGGCACCGCCCGCATCACCGCTGAGGTCAGCGGTCCGATCACCAGGCCCAAACCGAACCCGGCCAGCAACTGGTCGGTGTGTGCCGCCGGAAGGCTCAGGCCGAGAATCTCGTGGTGGTAGGCCATCAGGTCCACCGGCCACTTCGAGATCAGCCAGTAGCCCACGGCGGCGATCAGCAGCCCGGCGAACGTCACCAGCCGGTCACCGACCATGGTGGCGATCGCGCCGCCCACCACGGCGCCGACGGGCAGTGCGGCCAGGAACCACAGCAGCAGCATCGCCGCCTCGTTCTGGGTCTTTCCCAGCACGCCCTGGCCGAACAGTTCGACGTCAACCAGGGTGACCATCAGCGCGGCGCCGGCGCAGAGCGAGGAGCCCAACGCGGCCAGAAACGGGCCGATCCGGGCGCCGGTCGGGTCGAGAAGCTTCGTCGGTGACCTGATCTCCCAGACCGTGAACGCCACCAGCGCGATCGCCGCGAACAACAGGTACGCCACACCGTGGTCGGGAAGCGCCTGCTTGGCGCTGGGGTCGGGGTTGTAGAGGCCGATCGTCAACAGTCCCAGGATCACCGCCAGCAGCAGCCCGCCGACCACATCGACCCGCTCCCGGGGGCCGTCCGTGGACTGCGAGGGGAGACTGAAGTGGATCAACACCATGGCCAGCAGGGTCAGCGGCACGTTGATCCAGAACACGTCTCGCCAGCTGGTCAGCACCCAGACGATAAAGATGCCGTACAGCGGTCCCAGCACACTGCCCAGTTCCTGGGCGCCGGCGATCCAGCCCAGCACCGCCGACCGGCGGCGCTCCGCCCACAGGTCAGCGCCGAGGGCAAACGTCACCGGCAGCAGCGCCCCCGCCGCGATGCCCTGGATGGTGCGCCCGGCCACCAGCATCGACAGGTCGGCCGACAGAGCCGTCACGACCGATCCGATGGCGAACGTGGCCAGGCTGACCTGCAACAGCAGCTTGCGGCCGAACCGGTCCGACGCCCGGCCCAGCAGCGGCATCGCAGCGATGTAGCCCAGCAGGTAGCAGGTGATGATCGGCGTGAGCTGCTGGATCTTGTTGATCGGGATGCCGACACCGGCCGGCTGCGGAGCCATGATGTCGCGCATGATCGTGACCACGACGTAGGTGTCGAGGGCACCGAGCAGGACGGCGAGGCTGCCGGCGCCGATCGCGAGTGTGCGGTTGACCCGCATTACGCTCCCGCCGGCTTCTCAATCGTGACCGGTGCGTTCCAGTTCGACAGGGTCATCTGGATGGCGTTGCCCGCGCTGGGGTCGAGCTGGGCCTGAACCAACTGGTGGTCACCGTCCTCCTGGATCCAGACCGTGGCGGGCGTCGGTGCGGTGGCCTTCAGCTGCGGCGCCAGCGAGTTCACGGCGTCAGCGGGCGCGTTGCCGGTGACGCGGACGGCCTTCTGGCCGTTGATGGTGTCGCGGCCGGCGGACTTGGTGTCGGTCAGGTTGGACAGCATGTTGGCCAACCCCTTGTCCGGGCTCAGGATCGCGGCCACGTCGTAGATCTTGTCGGCGGCGCCGTAGTTGTCGTAGTCATCGCCGGTGATCGCCGCGTACAGGTCACCGTCGATGACGATGAACTTGGCGTCGACGTCCGAGCCCAGCATCATGATCGTCGCGCTGCCCTTGGCCGCGGTGGTCGGCTGGGTGGTCAGGTCACCCTCGAGGGTCTTGACCGGAAGGTTCTTGATCTGGCCGGTCACCGAGAGCGCCAGATGCGCACTCTGGAGGTTGGCGGTGGTGGTGGCCGATTCCTTGACCAGCGTCGTCGCGTCCGGCAGCGGTCCGCCGGCATCCTTGGAAGAACAGCCGGCGAACAGCGCGGCGGCGGTGGTCGCGGTGGCCAGGGCAATGAGAAGTCTGCGCATGGGGGACATCGTATAGAGGCCGCCGGGCAGGCGCGGTCTAGCCTGGTGCGATGTTCACCGGAATCGTCGAGGAACTGGGCGAGCTGGTCGGCCGTGAGGACCTCGCCGACGCTGCGCGCCTGGTCATCTGTGGCCCCACCGTCACCTCCGACGCCCGCCACGGCGACTCGATCGCCGTCAACGGGGTGTGCCTGACCGTGGTCGATGTGCAGCCCGGCGGTCGATTCAGCGCCGACGTGATGCGCGAGACGCTGGATCGGTCCAGCCTGGGATCGTTGCAGGTCGGCAGCCCGGTGAACCTGGAACGTGCGGCGGCTCTGAACAGCAGGCTGGGCGGGCACATCGTGCAGGGCCACGTCGACGGCACCGGGCGGGTCCTGGCCCGCACCCCGGGGCAGCACTGGGAGGTGGTGCGGATCGGGCTGCCGGCGTCGCTGGCCCGTTACGTGGTGGAGAAGGGCTCGATCACCGTCGACGGGACCTCGCTGACGGTGTCCGGGCTCGGCGCTGATCCCGATGACTTCTTTGAAGTCTCGCTGATTCCGACCACGCTGGAGCTGACCACGCTGGGCCGGGCCGCGGTCGGCACGCTGGTCAATCTCGAGGTGGACGTGATCGCCAAGTACGTCGAGCGACTGGTGACAAAGCCCACGGAATGAGTCCACGGGGCGAACCGTGGGTCCGGGGTGGTTCATACTGGTTGGGCGGGTTGCGCCGACGGGGCGCTTTCCGACGGCGAAACCAAGGTGGCACAGATGACGAAGTTGGACACCGTCGAGCGGGCGGTTGCCGACATCGCGGCCGGCAAGGCCGTCGTCGTCATCGACGACGAGGACCGCGAGAACGAAGGCGATCTGATCTTCGCCGCCGAGAAGGCCACCCCCGAGCTGGTGGCGTTCATGGTCCGCTACACCTCCGGCTATCTGTGCGTGCCGCTGGACGGCGCCATCTGCGACCGGCTGGGCCTGCTGCCCATGTATGCGGTGAACCAGGACAAGCACGGCACCGCCTACACCGTCACCGTCGACGCGAAAAACAACGTCGGAACCGGGATTTCGGCTTCTGACCGGGCCACCACGATGCGCTTGCTGGCCGACCCGGCCAGTGCCGCCGACGATTTCACCCGCCCGGGCCACGTGGTGCCACTGCGCGCCAAGGACGGCGGGGTGCTGCGCCGGCCGGGCCACACCGAGGCCGCGGTCGACCTGGCCCGGATGGCCGGCCTGCAGCCCGCCGGCGCGATCTGCGAGATCGTCAGCCAGAAGGACGAGGGCGCCATGGCCCAGACCGAAGAGCTGAGGGTCTTCGCCGACGAGCACGGCCTGGCCCTGATCTCCATCGCCGACATGATCGAGTGGCGCCGCAAGCACGAGAAGCACATCGAGCGGGTCGCCGAGGCCCGCATCCCGACCCGGCACGGCGAGTTCCGCGCGGTCGGCTACACCAGCATCTACGAGGACGTCGAGCATGTCGCGCTGGTGCGCGGCGAGATCGCCGGGCCGCACAACGACGGCGACGACGTGCTCGTTCGGGTGCACTCGGAGTGCCTGACCGGCGACGTGTTCGGCTCCCGGCGCTGCGACTGCGGCCCCCAGCTGGACGCGGCGCTGGCGATGGTCGCGCAGGAGGGCCGCGGGGTGGTGCTCTACATGCGTGGGCATGAGGGCCGCGGCATCGGGCTGCTGCACAAACTGCAGGCCTACCAGCTGCAGGATGCCGGTGACGACACCGTCGACGCCAACCTCAAGCTGGGTTTGCCGGCCGATGCACGCGATTACGGAATCGGGGCGCAGATCCTCTCGGACCTCGGTGTTCGTTCGATGCGGCTGCTCACCAACAACCCGGCCAAGCGCGTCGGGCTGGACGGCTACGGGTTGCACATCATCGAGCGGGTACCGCTGCCGGTGCGGGCCAATTCGGAGAACATCCGCTACCTGCTGACCAAGCGAGACCGGATGGGCCACGAACTGACCGGCTTGGAGGACTTCGACGACTCCTCGTTGCTGCCGGACGAATTCGGTGGAGCGCTGTAGATGAGTCCTGCCGCAGGAGTGCCGGACATGCCGGCGCTCGACGCCTCTGGTGTGCGTCTGGCGATCGTGGCCAGCACCTGGCACACCCGTATCTGTGATGCCCTGCTGGCCGGGGCCCGCAAGGTGGCCGCCGACGCGGGCATCGCCGAACCGACAGTGGTGCGGGTGCTCGGGGCGATCGAGATCCCGGTGGTGGCACAGGAAGTGGCCCGCAACCATGACGCCGTCGTCGCGTTGGGTGTTGTGATCCGCGGTGCCACACCGCATTTCGACTACGTATGTGATGCAGTGACCCAGGGCCTGACCCGGGTGTCGCTGGATGCGGCTACCCCGGTGGCCAACGGCGTGCTCACCGTCAACGACGAGGAGCAGGCGCTGGACCGCGCCGGACTGCCGGATTCGACCGAGGACAAGGGTGCTCAGGCAGCGGCCGCAGCACTCAGTACGGCGCTGACCCTGCGCGAGCTTCGCGCCGTGCTGTGACGCCCGGGGCCGGATCCCCGCGCTGGGATCTTCAGGTACGTCCGCGCATGATGCGCTACGGCCTATGGACGGTCGCCATCCTGATCGTGACCATCCACGTCGTGGTGAGCTTCTTGCTGACGATCCGCGCCAGCGGTGTGATCTTTCGTACCTACGACCGGGTGGCAGTGGTGGTGCTGGGCGTCATCGTGGCCGGTGCGCTGCTGCTGTTGACGCGGGCCCGCGTACGGGCGGGCGAGTCCGGGGTGTCGGTCCGCAATGCGCTCGGGGACCGGTTGATTCCCTGGTCCCAGGTGGTCGGCGTGTCCTTCCCGCCCGGCAAGCGCTGGGCCCGGCTGGAGTTGCCCGACGACGAATACATTCCGCTGGTGGCCATCCAGTCCGCGGACAAGGAGCACGCCGTCGAGGCCATGCGGGCCTTGCGGGCCCTGGTCGCGCGCTACCGGCCCCCCGGCGAGCAGACGTGAAAGCACCCTATTTGGCATGAAATCCGCGACTTTCACGTCTGCTCGCCGCAGAAAGTAGCCTGGAACCCGTGCCAGACCCCGCGACCTATCGCCCGGCGCCCGGGTCCATTCCCGTCGCGCCCGGCGTCTACCGGTTCGTCGACCCGCACGGCCGGGTCATCTACGTGGGCAAGGCGAAAAACCTGCGGTCCCGGCTGACGTCGTACTTCGCCGACATCGCCGGCCTGCACCCGCGGACCCGCCAGATGGTGACCACCGCCGGCAAGGTGGAGTGGACGGTGGTCAACACCGAGGTCGAGGCTCTCCAGCTGGAATACAACTGGATCAAGGAGTTCGACCCGCGCTTCAACGTCCGCTACCGCGACGACAAGAGCTACCCGGTGCTGGCGGTCACCAGAGGCGAGGAGTACCCGCGGCTGATGGTCTACCGCGGGCCGCGCCGCAAGGGGGTGCGCTACTTCGGTCCCTACTCGCACGCCTGGGCGATTCGCGAAACCCTGGACCTGCTGCTGCGGGTGTTTCCGGCCCGCACCTGCTCGGCCGGGGTGTTCAAGCGCCATCAGCAGATCGGCCGGCCCTGCCTGCTGGGCTACATCGGTAAGTGCTCGGCGCCGTGCGTCGGGCGGGTGAGCGCCGAGGAGCACCGGCGGATCGTGGACGACTTCTGCGACTTTTTGGCCGGCAAGACCGACCGGTTGGTCCGCAGTCTGGAGCAGCAGATGCTGGCCGCCTCCGACGAACTCGACTTTGAGCGGGCCGCGCGCTTGCGCGACGACGTCGCCGCGCTGAAACGGGCGCTGGAAAAGCAGGCCGTGGTGCTCGGTGACGGTACCGACGCCGACGTGGTGGCATTCGCCGACGACGAGCTGGAAGCGGCGGTTCAGGTGTTTCACGTGCGCGGTGGACGGGTGCGCGGACAGCGCGGCTGGATCGTCGAGAAGCCCGGCGACCCCGGCGACGCCGAGAGCTCCCTGGAACAGCTGGTCGAGCAGTTCGTCACCCAGTTCTACGGGGACCAGGCCGAATTGGAAGGTGCGGCAGACGAACCCACCAACCCGGTGCCGCGCGAGGTGCTGGTGCCCTGCCTGCCGGCCAACTCGGACGAGCTGACCAGCTGGTTGTCGAAGCTGCGGGGTTCGCGGGTCTCGCTGCGGGTGCCGCTGCGCGGGGACAAGCGGGTGCTGGCGGAGACGGTCGAGCGCAATGCCAAAGATGCACTGCAGCAACACAAGATGAAACGGGCAGGGGATTTCACCGCCAGATCTGCTGCGCTGCAGAATATTCAGGAATCCCTGGGCCTGCCCGACGCTCCGCTGCGCATTGAGTGCGTCGACATCAGTCATGTGCAGGGCACCGATGTGGTCGGGTCGCTGGTGGTGTTCGAGGACGGCTTGCCCCGCAAGTCGGACTACCGCCACTTCGCGATTCGGGAGGCCGCCGGTGAGGGGCGGTCCGACGATGTGGCCTCGATCGCCGAAGTGACACGTCGTCGGTTCCGCCGCCACCTGGACGCCGAAATTCTTGCCCCGGAAGGAAAATCGCGTAAGTTCGCCTACCCGCCGAACCTCTACGTGGTGGACGGCGGTGCGCCACAGGTCAATGCCGCGGCCGCTGTGCTGGCCGAGCTCGGTATCACCGACGTCGCCACCATCGGCCTGGCCAAACGATTGGAAGAGGTGTGGGTGCCGTCTGAGCCGGACCCGATCATCCTGCCGAGGCAGAGCGAAGGGCTCTACCTGTTGCAGCGCATTCGTGACGAGGCGCACCGGTTCGCCATCACCTACCACCGGAGCAAGCGCTCCAAGCGGATGACGGAGTCGGTGCTGGATGCGGTGCCCGGGCTCGGCGAGCATCGGCGCAAGGTGCTGATCTCCCATTTCGGTTCGGTGGCACGGCTGAAAAGGGCTACCGTCGAAGAGCTCACCTCGATCCCGGGGATCGGCGCGGCGACCGCCGCCGCTGTCCTTGAGGCGCTGGGAGCCGACGGCGCGGCGGGCGCCGCTGAACAGCAACGGATGTCGGGATGACCACGGAATCACCGAAAGGCGTGCGGGAGCGCGATGTCGCCGGCCCCGGAGACGGCGCCGGCATCGACGTCGTCCTGGTGACGGGTCTGTCCGGCGCGGGGCGCGGCACCGCGGCGAAGGTACTGGAGGACCTGGGCTGGTACGTCGCCGACAACCTGCCACCGGACCTGATCACCCGCATGGTGGATCTGGGGTTGGCGGCGGGTTCCCGGATCACCCAGCTGGCAGTCGTGATGGATGTGCGCTCGGCCGGTTTCACCGGCGACCTGGACTCGGTGCGCACCGAACTGGCCACCCGCGGCATCAACCCGCGCGTGCTGTTCATGGAGGCCAGCGACGACGTACTGATTCGCCGCTACGAGCACAACCGGCGCAGCCACCCGCTGCAGGGCCAGCAGACCCTCACCGAGGGCATCGCCG
Source organism: Mycolicibacter heraklionensis (assembly GCF_001021505.1). Classification (GTDB taxonomy): domain Bacteria; phylum Actinomycetota; class Actinomycetes; order Mycobacteriales; family Mycobacteriaceae; genus Mycobacterium; species Mycobacterium heraklionense. The sequence continues at coordinate 362,766 of NZ_LDPO01000002.1, read as the reverse complement.
CCGAGCGGATCATGCTGGCGCCGGTGCGCGCGGTGGCCGACCTGGTCATCGACACCTCGGTGCTCAGCGTGCGCGAACTGCGGGAGAGCATCGAGGAGATGTTCGGCGGTGACGCGGTCAGCGCTCCCACGTCCATCACGGTCGAGTCCTTCGGCTTCAAGTATGGGCTGCCGATGGACGCCGACATGGTCATGGACGTGCGCTTCCTGCCCAACCCGCACTGGGTCGACGAATTACGTCCGCACACCGGGCAGCATCCGGCGGTGCGCGACTACGTGCTGAGCCAGCCGGGCGCCGATGAGTTCCTCGCGGGCTACCACCGGCTTCTGGCCCTGATGGTCGGCGGCTATCGACGAGAGGGAAAGCGGTACATGACCCTGGCCATCGGGTGCACCGGCGGCAAGCACCGCAGTGTGGCCATCGCCGAGGCCCTGGCGCGACTGCTGGACGCCCAGGACGACAACGACGAGCTGTCGGTGCGGGTGCTGCACCGGGATCTGGGCCGCGAATGAGTTGCGCCGGCGACGATGCAGTGGGGGCACCTCCCGCTTGCGGGGGACGGAGCTTGCGGAGCGATGAGGAGGAGCGGCGCCAGTGAGCGTTGAGCCCGCGAACGGCAACCCGAGCATCGTCGCGCTCGGTGGTGGGCACGGCCTGTACGCGACGCTGTCGGCTGCCCGCCGGCTGACTCCGCACGTCACCGCGGTGGTCACCGTCGCCGACGACGGCGGCTCCTCGGGCCGGCTGCGCGGCGAACTGAACGTGGTACCGCCCGGGGATCTGCGCATGGCACTCGCGGCGCTGGCGTCCGACACCCCGACGGGCCAGCTGTGGGCGACCATCTTGCAGCACCGGTTCGGCGGCAGCGGCGCCCTCGCTGGGCATCCGATCGGCAATCTGCTGCTGGCCGGTCTCAACGAAGTGCTCGCCGACCCGGTGGCCGCACTCGACGAACTCGGCCGGATGCTGGGCGTCAAGGGGCGAGTGCTGCCGATGTGCCCGATCGCGCTGCAGATCGAAGCCGACGTGTCCGGGCTGGAAGCCGACCCTCGACTGTTCCGGCTGATCCGGGGGCAGGTCGCCATCGCGACCACCCCGGGCAAGGTACGCCGGGTGCGGCTGCTGCCCGGCAACCCGCCGGCCACCCGCCAAGCGGTGGACGCCATCATGTCCGCGGATCTGGTGGTACTCGGCCCGGGCTCGTGGTTCACCAGCGTGATCCCGCATCTGCTGGTGCCGGGACTGGCCGCGGCGCTGCAGAACACCACGGCCCGACGCGCCCTGGTGCTCAACCTGGTGGCCGAGCCGGGGGAGACCGCGGGATTCTCCGTCGAGCGCCACCTACACGTGTTGGCTCAACACGCGCCCGGATTCACCGTGGACCACATCATCATCGACGCAGGCCGGGTGCCCAGCGAGCGTGAGCGTGAGCAGCTGCGGCGTGCCGCCAACTTGTTCGGTGCCGAGGTTCGGTTCGTGGATGTGGCCCGACCTGGTACACCTTTACATGACCCAGGAAAGTTGGCGGCGGCGCTAGACGGGGTTCGGAGCATCGACGCATCGACGTTGACCGTTCCGACGCCGGTAGCGACGCAGGCCGAGGGCGGGGGCCGGCAATCCGGCGTGAGTGGACCGAGCGGGCTCGGGCCGGGAGGTGACAAGTCGTGGCGATGACGGCCGAAGTCAAGGACGAGCTGAGCCGTCTCGTGGTCAGTTCGGTGAGTGCGCGCCGCGCCGAGGTCGCGGCGCTGCTGCGCTTCGCCGGCGGACTGCACATCGTGGCCGGTCGGGTCGTGGTCGAAGCCGAGGTGGACCTGGGGGTCATCGCGCGGCGGCTACGCAAGGACATTTTCGACCTGTACGGCTACAACGCGATCGTGCACGTGCTGACGGCCAGCGGAATGCGTAAGAGCACCCGCTACGTGCTGCGCGTGACGAAGGACGGTGAAGCTCTGGCCCGTCAGACCGGGCTGTTGGACCTGCGCGGGCGCCCAGTGCGCGGTCTGCCCGCCCAGGTGGTCGGCGGCAGTGTCGCTGATGCCGAAGCTGCCTGGCGGGGAGCGTTTTTGGCGCACGGTTCGCTCACCGAGCCGGGTCGCTCGTCGGCTCTGGAGGTCGGCTGCCCCGGCCCGGAGGCCGCCCTGGCTCTGGTCGGCGCGGCCCGCCGGCTCGGGGTCAGCGCCAAGGCCCGCGAGGTGCGTGGTGCGGACCGCGTGGTGGTGCGCGATGGCGAGGCGATCGGGGCGCTGCTGACCCGGATGGGCGCCCAGGACACCCGGCTGGTCTGGGAGGAGCGCCGGATCCGCCGTGAGGTGCGTGCGACCGCCAACCGGCTGGCCAACTTCGACGACGCCAACCTGCGCCGCTCCGCGCGGGCGGCGGTGGCCGCGGCGGCGCGGGTGGAACGTGCACTGGCGATCCTCGGCGACACCGTGCCCGATCATCTGGCTTCGGCCGGCAAGCTGCGCGTCGAGCACCGGCAGGCATCCCTGGAGGAACTGGGCCGGCTGGCCGACCCGCCGATGACCAAAGACGCGGTGGCGGGGCGGATCCGGCGGCTTTTGTCGATGGCCGACCGCAAGGCCAAGCAGGACGGTATTCCCGACACCGAGTCCGCGGTCACCCCGGAGCTGCTGGAAGACGCCTAGCGGAGCCGAAACCACTTCCCACGCCTGCACTTACCGCTATAACAGAACGGGCACACGGCAGGGAGTGAGGACAGCATGGGGTTCATCAAACCGTCGGTTCCCGATGTCGACCCCGAAACGTGGCGCGCCACCCCGTGGGCGACCCGGGCCCAGGTCTGCAGCAGGCACTGGGCCGAACAGGGTTTCGGCACCCCGTCGGGGGTCTACCTGATCTATCTGCTCAAGATCGTGGCCTACGCCGTAGGCGCCGCGGCGGTCATCGCACTGACCCCGGGGCTGGGCGAGCTCGGCCGCATCGCCGACTGGTGGACACAGCCGATCGTCTACCAGAAGCTCGTCGTCTTCAGCCTGCTGTTCGAGATTCTGGGCCTGGGCTGCGGATCGGGTCCGCTGACCGCCCGCTTCTGGCCACCCATCGGCGGTGTCCTGTACTGGTTGCGGCCCAATACAATCCGATTGCCGCCCTGGCCGGGCAAGGTTCCGCTCACCCGCGGCGACACTCGCACCGTGGTCGACGTCGCGCTGTACGCCGCGGTGTTGGGCTCTGGCATCTGGGCGTTGCTGTCACCGGGGCAGGGCGACCCCGGCCCGGCGGGCCTGCTCGACCCGCTGCTGGTGGCGCCGATGATCGTCGCCCTGGTCCTGCTGGGTCTGCGGGACAAGACGATCTTTCTGGCCGCTCGTGCCGAGCATTACGGCCTGACCTTGCTCGTCTTCTTCTTTCCGTATGTGGACCAGATGGCCGCGTTCAAGCTCATCGTCCTTGGATTGTGGTGGGGTGCGGCCACATCCAAGCTCAACCACCACTTCCCGTATGTGGTTGCGGTGATGACGAGCAACAATGCCCTGCTGCGCTCGAAGATCTTCACCGGCCTCAAGCACCGGATGTACCGCGATCACATCAACGACCTGCGGCCCACTCGGATACCGCAGCTGATGGCACACGTCGGGGGCACCACAGCCGAATTCGTCGTGCCGGCGCTACTGGTGCTCGTTGCCGGCGATCACCCGTGGCGGTGGTTCCTGATCGCGTTCATGGTGATCTTCCACCTCAACATCCTGTCCAACCTCCCGATGGGAGTCCCGTTGGAATGGAACGTCTTCTTTCTCTTCTCGCTGTTCTTCCTGTTCGGGCAGCACCCCGAAGTCAGCGTCTACGACCTGAGGTCGCCGCTGTTGATGGCCATCCTGTTCACCGGGCTCATCGTGATCCCGGTGGCCGGAAACATGTTTCCGCAGCAGATTTCGTTCCTGCCGGCCATGCGCTATTACGCCGGAAACTGGGCGGCCAGCTTCTGGTGCTTCCGCGACGGCGCCGAGGACATCGTGGAGGCCAACGTGGTCAAGAGCTCGGCGCTGGTCATCAGCCAGTTGGCGAAGTTCTACGACCAGGCCACCGCCGATCTCGTCGCCGACAAAGTCCCGGGGGCGTTCCGGGCCATGCACCTGCAGGGCCGCGCACTGAACGGACTGTTGCCCCGGGCGTTAAACGGCGAGGCCAACGTGGCCGACTACAACATCCGCGACGGCGAGATCATCGCGGGCCCGCTGATCGGGTGGAACTTCGGCGAAGGCCACCTGCACAACGAGCAGCTGCTCGCGGCGGTGCAGCGCCGCTGCCACTTCGCCGAGGGTGACCTGCGGGTGATCGTGCTCGAAGGCCAACCCATCCATCGGCGAGAACAGGCCTACCGGATTGTCGACGCCAAATCTGGGCTGATCGAAGCGGGTTACGTGGCGGTGGCCGACATGCTCAGTCGCCAGCCGTGGCCCGAGCCGGGCGACGAGTTCCCGGTCCGCCGTACCGAGGGGCCTGTGGGGCGCATCACGCATTAGGCTGACGGCGAACACACCAGCAATCTCAAGTAAGACAGAGGAGAGACCAGTGACGGTCCGGGTAGGCGTGAACGGCTTCGGCCGCATCGGGCGGAACTTCTTCAGGGCATTGGACGCGCAGAAAGCCCTGGGCAACAACACCGACATCGAGATCGTCGCGGTCAACGACCTGACCGACAACGCCAGCCTGGCGCACCTGCTGAAGTTCGACTCCATCCTGGGCCGGCTGCCCCACGACGTCAGCCTTGAAGGCGACGACACCATCGTCGTCGGCAACACCAAGATCAAGGCCCTGGAGGTCAAGGAAGGCCCGGCGGCGCTGCCCTGGGGCGACCTGGGCGTGGATGTCGTCGTCGAGTCCACCGGCATCTTCACCAACGCCGCCAAGGCCAAGGGCCACCTGGACGCCGGCGCCAAGAAGGTCATCATCTCCGCGCCGGCCACCGACGAGGACATCACCATCGTGCTGGGCGTCAACGACGACAAGTACGACGGCAGCCAGAACATCATCTCCAACGCCTCGTGCACCACGAACTGCCTCGGCCCGCTGGCCAAGGTCCTCAACGACGAGTTCGGCATCGTCAAGGGCCTGATGACCACCATCCACGCCTACACCCAGGACCAGAACCTGCAGGACGGCCCGCACTCCGACCTGCGTCGTGCCCGCGCCGCCGCGATCAACATCGTGCCCACCGGTACCGGCGCCGCCAAGGCGATCGGGCTGGTGCTGCCCGAGCTGAAGGGCAAGCTGGACGGTTACGCGCTGCGGGTGCCGATCCCCACCGGCTCGGTCACCGACCTGACCGCGGAGCTGAGCAAGTCGGCGTCGGTCGCGGACATCAACGCCGCCATGAAGGCCGCCGCCGAGGGGCCGATGAAGGGCATCCTGAAGTACTACGACGCCCCGATCGTCTCGAGCGACATCGTCACCGACCCGCACTCGTCGCTGTATGACTCCGGGCTGACCAAGGTCATCGACAACCAGGCCAAGGTGGTCTCCTGGTACGACAACGAGTGGGGCTACTCCAACCGGCTGGTCGACCTGATTGCCCTCGTCGGCAAGTCGCTGTAACGCGATCGTGGCCGTCAAGTCAGTCCAAGACCTGATCGCCGAGGGTGTAACGGGGCGGGGCGTGCTGGTGCGCTCCGACCTGAATGTCCCGCTCGACGATGGAAAGATCACCGACCTGGGCCGGATCACCGCGTCGGTGCCCACGCTGCGCGCGTTGGTCGACGCCGGCGCCAAGGTCGTGGTGACCGCGCACCTGGGCCGCCCCAAGGACGGTCCGGACCCCAAACTGTCGCTGGCGCCGGTCGCGGCCGCGCTCGGCGAGCAGTTGGGCCGGCACGTCCAGCTGGCCGGTGACGTGGTCGGCACCGATGCCCTGGCCCGCGCCGAAGGCCTGACCGACGGCGACGTGCTGCTGCTGGAGAACATCCGCTTCGACCCGCGGGAGACCAGCAAGGACGACAACGAACGCCTGGCTCTGGCCCGGGCACTGGCCGAGCTGGTCGCCGCGCCGGACGGTTCGCCGGGGGCCTTCGTCTCCGACGGATTCGGTGTGGTGCACCGCAAGCAGGCCTCCGTCTACGACATCGCCACGCTGCTTCCGTCGTACGCCGGGACGCTGGTCGCCGCGGAAATCCAGGTGTTGCAGCAGCTGACCGAGTCGACGGAGCGGCCTTATGCGGTGGTGCTGGGCGGGTCGAAGGTCTCCGACAAGCTGGGCGTGATCAAGTCGCTGGCGACCAAGGCCGACAGCATCGTGATCGGCGGCGGCATGTGCTTCACCTTCCTGGCGGCCCAAGGCCTTCAGGTCGGGACCTCGCTGCTGGAGGCCGACATGGTGGACACCTGCCGGCAACTGCTCGATGACTACGCCGATGTGCTGCGGCTGCCGGTGGACATCGTCGTCGCCGATAAGTTCGACGCCGCCGCCACCGGCGAGGTCGTGGCCGCAGACGCCATCCCGGACACCAAGATGGGCCTGGATGTCGGCCCCGGTTCGGTGGAACGATTCGCCGCGCTGCTGGGCAACGCCAAGACCATCTTCTGGAACGGGCCGATGGGCGTGTTCGAGTTCCCGGCGTTCGAGGCCGGCACCAGGGGAGTGGCCGAGGCGATCGCCGCCGCCACGGCCAAGGGCGCCTTCAGCGTCGTCGGCGGGGGCGACTCCGCTGCCGCGGTACGCGCGCTGGGCCTGCCGGAGGACGGCTTCTCGCACATCTCCACCGGCGGCGGGGCGTCCCTGGAATACCTTGAGGGCAAACCACTGCCAGGCCTACAGGTACTGGAAACCGGAGGGTCGTCATGAGTCGTAAGCCGCTGATCGCCGGCAACTGGAAGATGAACCTGAACCACTTCGAGGCGATCGCACTGGTGCAGAAGGTGGCTTTCGCGCTGCCGGACAAGTACTTCGACAAGGTCGATGTAACGGTGCTGCCGCCGTTCACCGACCTGCGCAGCGTGCAGACGCTGGTCGACGGGGACAAGCTCCGGCTGACCTTCGGCGCCCAGGACCTATCGCAGCATGACGCGGGCGCCTACACCGGGGAGGTCAGCGGCGCGTTCCTGGCCAAGCTGGGCTGCACCTTCGTCGTCGTCGGGCACTCCGAACGGCGCAGTTACCACGGTGAGGACGACGCGCTGGTCGCCGCGAAGGCCGCCGCCGCCCTCAAGCACGGCCTGACCCCGATCATCTGCATCGGCGAGCACCTGGAGATCCGGGAAGCCGGCAACCACGTTGAGTACTGCCTGGAGCAGTTGCGCGGCTCGGTGGCCGGGCTGAGCGCCGAGCAGATCGGCGCGAGCGTGATCGCCTACGAGCCGGTGTGGGCGATCGGCACCGGCCGGGTGGCCAGCGCGGCCGACGCACAGGAGGTGTGCGCGGCCGTACGCGGCGAGCTGGGCAAGCTCGCCTCGCCCAAGATCGCCGACACCGTCCGGGTGCTCTACGGCGGTTCGGTCAACGCCAAGAACGTCGGCGAACTCATCGGCCAGCCCGATGTGGACGGGGGCCTGGTGGGCGGCGCGTCGCTCGACGGTGAGCAGTTCGCGATGCTGGCGGCGCTGGCCGCCGGCGGGCCGTTGCCGTGACCCAGCACCGGGGCCGGCACAGGGCGAACGGTAGGGTAGCGGCATGATCTTGACGCTGCAGATTCTCTTGGTGATCACCAGCCTGCTGGTGATCCTGCTGGTGCTGCTGCACCGCGCCAAGGGCGGCGGCCTGTCGACCCTGTTCGGCGGCGGCGTGCAGTCCAGCCTGTCCGGCTCCACCGTGGTCGAGAAGAACCTGGACCGGTTGACCTATTTCGTCATCGCCATCTGGTTGATCTCGATCATCGCGGTGGGCCTGCTGATCAAGTACAGCTGACGGCCCACCGCACCCAGATCGAGCGGGTCAGCCCGCCCGCGCCACGATCACCGGCGTCTGGGACGCGTGGACCACGGCGTTGCTCACCGAGCCCAGTAGCATCCCCGCGAAACCACCCCGGCCATGGCTGCCGACGACGACCAGCTGCGCCGACTTGGAATGATCGATGAGGTGCCTGGCCGGGCGGTCGAGTACCAGTAGGCGATGTACCGTCACGTCTGGGTAGCGCTCCTGGAAGCCGGCCAGGCATTCCGCCAGTACTGCCTCGGAGCCGCCCGTCAACGCAGCCCACTCCGCATCGGGAAGTGCCAGCGCGGACCCGTCCACGCTGGCGTGCACGGCGATCAAGTCCACGCCACGCCATGACGCCTCGTCGAAAGCGATCTCGGTGGCGAGCGCGGACGTCGGGGATCCGTCGATCCCCACGACCACCGGCAGCCGGTTCGGCTGGGCCGCGGTGGCCGCCCGGCCGTGGATGACTGCGACCGGGCAGTGCGCATTGCGCACCAACTCCGTAGTGACCGATCCGAGCAGGATCTCACCGATCATGCCCAGACCACGCGGGCCGACCACCATCAGGCGCGCCGCTTTGGACAGGTCCACCAGGGTCGGCACCGCAGGGCCCTCGATCACCTCACCGCTGACATCCAGCGGGCGGCCAGGAGTTTCGGCCTCCGCAGCCCGGGCGAGGTCGATCGCGTCGGAGATCACCCGCTGTCCCTCGGCGACCCGCTCCTGTTGCACAGCGTCCAGGCCGGCGGCGGAGACGAACTCCACCGCGGCGTGGGGCACCGGCGGAACTGCGTGCACGATGCTCAGCGCGACATTGCGCAGCTTCGCCTCGCGGACGGCCCACCGGATGGCCTCACGCGAGGCCGGCGATCCGTCGACCCCGACAATGATTCCGGAACCCGCTGTGGTACCAGACATTTCGACTCCACTCCGGCAACCAGCTCAGCTGGTGGCCTGTACCTTGATGTGCTTTTCGGCTGGGGTCGCCGGCTCGCTGACCGCCACCGAAACGGTCAGGATGCCTTTGTCGTAGCTGGCTTTGATGTCGTCCTCGTCGGCGCCCGCCGGCAGCGTGACCGACCGGACGAAGGAGCCGTAGGAGAACTCCGAGCGGCCCTTGACCTCTTTGCTCTCGGTGCGCTCGGCCTTGATGGTCAGCTGACCGTCATGCACGGTGACGTCGACGTCCTTGGCCGGATCGATGCCAGGCAGCTCGGCGCGCACCACGTAGTGGCCCTCCTCCATCTGGTCTTCCAGCCGAATCAGGTTCCCTTCCAGCACGGGCCAGCGCCCGGCCCAGGACGGGAACCCGCTGAACAGTTCGGACAACTCCGGGAGCAGCGACCGTGGCTGCCGCCGGGTTTGCAGGTCGTTCATGGTTTGTCCTTCCTCTCGTTGGGATACTTCCGATTCCACTCGCCCCGAAACTCTCCGGGCAGGGCCGGAAGTCCTCTGTGGGTAGGGATGCTCGTCGTCAATCGGGGCACGGTCGGCGGCACTGGGCGACGCTGACGAACGGCCCCGCCGGGCGGGGACTTCGGGCCCTGGCATCGGGCGGTGGCCCCGGAGCACAGTGGTGTTGTGCGACGGCGACCGACTGAGGCACGACGGCGGTGACGGAGATGACCGAGACAACGGATGTCAGAAGCCCACGGGCGCGGCGACTGTTTCGCGACCGTCGCGAAGCCGGACGTGTGCTGGCCGGACTCTTGACGGCCTACCGGGGCCGCGACGACGTGATCGTGCTCGGTCTGGCGCGGGGAGGCATACCGGTGGCCTGGGAGGTCGCGGCCGCACTCGGGGCACCGTTGGACGCCTTCATCGTTCGCAAACTGGGTGCGCCCGGCCACGAAGAGTTCGCGGCGGGAGCGCTCGCCAGCGGCGGCCGGGTGGTGCTCAACGACGACGTGGTGCGCGGTCTGCGGATCAGCCCCCAGCAGCTGCGTGACATCGCTGAGCGGGAAGGCCGTGAGCTGGCCCGGCGCGAGTCGGTCTACCGGGACGGGCGGCCACCGGTAGCCGTTGCCGGTAAGACCGTCATCCTGGTCGACGACGGGCTGGCCACTGGCGCCAGCATGCTCGCGGCCGTGCAGGCGCTGCGGGACGCCGAGCCCGCACACATCGTGATCGCCGTTCCGGCGGCTCCCGAATCGACCTGCCGGGAATTCGCCGGTCTGGTCGACGACGTGGTGTGCGCCACCATGCCCACCCCGTTTCGTGCGGTCGGCGAGTCGTTCTGGGACTTCAGCCAGGTCAGCGACGAGGAGGTCCGCACGCTGTTGGCCACCCCGGCCACCCGCGGGGAGCCGGGGCCCACCGCGGTCGAGGCGATTCGCGGGGCCGCGATCGATGCCCCGGCCGGTGTCCCGCCGCGGGCGATGTTGGAGGAGCTGATCGGCGACGCCCGCATCGTGCTGATCGGTGAGAGCTCGCACGGCACGCACGAGTTCTACGCGGCACGCGCGGAGATCACCCGATGGCTGATCGAGGAAAAGGGGTTCTGTGCCGTTGCCGCCGAGGCGGACTGGCCGGACGCCTACCGGGTCAACCGCTACGTTCGCGGCTTGGGGGAGGACACCGACGCCGATGCGGCGCTGAGCGGATTCGAGCGTTTCCCGGCGTGGATGTGGCGCAACACCGTGGTCCGTGACTTCGTCGACTGGCTGCGCGCCCACAATGAGCGCTCCGGATCCCTCGGCCGGCAAGCCGGATTCTACGGATTGGACCTCTACAGCCTGCACCGTTCGATGCAGGCGGTGATCAGCTACCTGGAGACGATGGACCCGGCCGCGGCGACCCGCGCGCGACGCCGCTACGCGTGTTTCGACCACACCGGCGCCGACGACGGTCAGGCCTACGGATATGGTGCGGCGTTCGGCGCTGGACCGTCCTGTGAGCGGGAGGCAATCGAGCAACTGGTCGAGTTGCAGCGCAACGCACTGAGCTACGCCGAACGTGACGGACTGACCGTTGCGGACGCGCTCTTCGACGCCCTGCAGAACGCGCACACCGTCCACAACGCCGAGGTGTACTACCGATCGATGTTCAGCGGTCGGGTCACCTCGTGGAACCTACGCGACCAGCACATGGCGGAGACCTTGGACGCGCTACTGGCCCACCTCGACCATCGTATCGACGCCCCCGGTGCACCGCCCGCCCGAATCGTGGTGTGGGCCCACAATTCTCATGTCGGTGACGCCAGGGCGACCGAGATGTCCGCCGACGGCCAGCTCACACTCGGTCAGTTGGTGCGCCAGCGGTACGGCGACGCGGTGCGGCTCATCGGCTTCAGCACCTACAGCGGCACCGTCACCGCCGCCAGCGAGTGGGGCGGGCCCGCCGAACACAAGGTCGTGCGGCCGGCGTTGAACGGCAGCATCGAAGAGCTCTTGCACGCCACCGGCAAAGCGGAGTTCGCCGTGTCGACGCTCGCCCCGTCCGAGGCGACCGCCGCGCTCGGCGCCGTCCGGTTGAACCGCGCCATCGGCGTGATCTACCAGCCCGCCACCGAACGACAGAGCCACTACTTCCACGCCAGGTCCGCCGACCAGTTCGATGCGATCATTCATATCGGCACCACCCGCGCCCTGGAACCTCTAGAGGTCACGAGCCTTTGGGTTTCCGGGCAGAACCCGGAAACCTATCCGAGCGGCCTGTAGCAGCCCGGTCAATGACACAGGAGTGGCAATGTCGACCCACCTCGAAACCCGCAGCTGTGTCCGGGACTTCGCAACCCTGCGGTCAGCAGACGCCGATGAGGCCGGCGGAAAAGGAGCCAACCTGGGGGAGCTGGTGGCAGCCGGGCTTCCGGTCCCGCCGGGCTTCGTGCTGCTGCGCAGCGGCTACCTGACGTCGCTGCAGGCCGCCGGCGTGGACGGCGAAATTGCGCGGCTGCATCGCGCGGCGCTGGCCCAGGTCGACGACAGCGACCAACTGACCGAACTGTGCCACAAGATGCAGCAGCTGGTGGCCATAGCGGGCATCGCAGAGCCGGTTCGTGCCGAGTTGGTCGAGGCCTACCGTCGGCTGGGACCGCAATGCGGTGTCGCGGTGCGCTCCTCGGCGACCGGCGAAGACGGCCGGGACGCGTCGTTCGCCGGGATGAACGCGAGCATCACCAACGTGACCGGCGAGGAAGCTGTCGTCGATGCGGTGCTGCGCTGCTGGGCCTCGCTGTTCAGCCCTCGGGTGGTCACTTACCGGGCCAGCCGAGGGTTCACCGCCGACCCCGCGATGGCGGTGGTGGTGCAACAGATGGTCGCGGCCGAACGATCCGGCGTCGCGTTCACCAACAACCCTGGCACCGGAGCACCCGATCAGGTGGTGATCGAGGCCGCGGTCGGGCAGGGCGAAGTGGTGGTGTCTGGAAAAGTCCAGCCCGACACCTACGTCGTCGACAAGCAGACCCTGGCGGTGCTGGACACCAGAGTCGGCCACCAGGCGTTCAAGATCGAGCGCGGTCCCGACGGCCACGACGTCACGGTGGCGCTGGAGCCCGACCAGGCCGACGCCCGTGTCCTCGATGACGCGACGGTGAGTCGCATCGCCGAACTCGCCGTAGCGGTGGAGGACCACCACGGCTGCCCCCAGGATGTGGAGTGGGCGATCGAGTCCGGCCGGGTCTGGCTGGTTCAGGCCCGGCCGATCACGACGGTCGGCGGCCACCGGGCCGACGCCGCGCCGACAGCGGGAATCCTGCTGCGCGGTCTGCCTGCGGCTCCGGGTTCGGCCACCGGCCGGGTGCGCATCCTGCGTTCTCCGAGCGACGGCGACCAGCTGCGCGACGGCGAGATCCTGGCGGCCCCGATGACCAACCCGGACTGGCTGCCGACGCTGCGCCGGGCCGCTGCATTGGTGACCGAGGCCGGCGGCATGACCTGCCACGCCGCGATCGTCGCGCGCGAGCTGGGGGTGCCGTGCGTGGTCGGAACCGGCAACGCCACCACCGTGTTGCAGAACGGCCAGTCGGTGACCGTCGACGGCAGCCAGGGACTGGTCACCTCCGGCGTTGAGTCCGCGGTACGCGTGTCAGCGCCCTCGGCGCCGCCGCCGCAGGTTGGCGGCGGTGGTGAGGTCACCGGCACGAAGATCTACGTGAACCTCGCGATGGCCGACTCGGCCGAAGCCGTCGCCGCGCAGGATGTGGACGGCGTGGGTCTGTTGCGCGCCGAATTCATGCTCACCGAAGCGCTTTCCGGCCGACACCCGCGCGACCTGATCGCCCACGGCGAGCAGGCCACGCTGGTCGACGCGATGGTGACCTCCCTGAGCCGGATCGCCGCGCCGTTCGGCACCCGGCCGGTCGTCTACCGCGCCACCGACTTTCGCACCAACGAGTTCCGCGGACTGCGCGGCGGCGAGGCCTACGAGCCGGTGGAGCACAATCCGATGATCGGCTACCGGGGCTGCTACCGCTACGTGCGTGAACCCGATGTCTTCGCCCTGGAGCTCCAAGCGCTGGCCCGGGCCCGCGAACAGCACCCGAACCTGCACCTGATGATTCCGTTCGTGCGGACCCGCTGGGAATTGGAATCGTGCCTGGCGCTGGTGGATGCCAGCCCGCTGGGATCGCAGCGCGGTCTGCACCGATGGGTGATGGCCGAGGTGCCGTCGGTGGTGTACTGGCTGCCCGAGTACATCGGGCTGGGCATCGACGGCGTCTCCATCGGCAGCAACGACCTGACCCAACTGATCCTCGGGGTCGACCGCGACTCGGAGGTCTGCGCGGAACTGTTCGACGAGTCCGACCCGGCGGTGCTCGACGCGATCGCCCGGATCATCGAGGTGGCCCGGATGCACGGCATCACGTCATCGCTGTGCGGCCAGGCGCCGTCCACCGACCCGGCGTTCGCCGAGCACCTGGTCCGGATGGGGATCACCTCGGTGTCGGTGAACCCGGACGCCGCGGCGGCGGCACGCCGGGCGGTGGCCGCCGCCGAGCGTCGGCTGCTGCTGGATTCGGCGCGGGCGGATCGCTGAACGCCGTCAGCGCACCACCCGATTCCGCATGGCGTTGAACATGCCGCGCACCGCGTTCTCCGTCGCCGCCAGCGGCGACATCGCCGTCTCGCCGACTTCGACCAGGTAATCGATCCGGCTGACGATGGCCTCCACCGGTTCGATCAGCGTTGCCAGTCGTCGGGCCAGGTCGTCGAGACCGGCCATCGTCGCCTCCAGGTGATCCAGACCGTTGCCGAGGCGTTCGACCGTGGCGTTGAGATTGGCCAGCGAACTGTTCAGTTCGTTCATGGTGTTGCCCAGGCCATTGAGGACGTCCTCGAGCTGCCCGACGGTCACGTCGGCGTTCAGCGCCGCCTGAGCCAGGGTCTTGAGCCGCTTGCGTTCCGTGCCGGTGCCCGAGCTTCTGTCTGCCATGTCGCTCATTATGGCGCGGCGATGCGTCTTGCCGAGCGCAGCTAGACAGATTGCGCGGGCAGCTCCGCGGCAGCTGCCTCGTCGAGCAGCCATACCGTCTGCTCACGCCCGATCGCACCGGCGGCCGGCATCGACACCGGGTCGGCTCCGCCGACCGCGGCGGCGACCGCCTCGGCTTTGGCCGCCCCAGCCACCACCAGCCACACCTGGCGGGAGCGCCGGATCGCCGGCAGTGTCAGCGTGATGCGGCGCGGCGGCGGCTTGGGTGAGTCGGGCACCCCGACCACCAGGCGGGTCGTCTCGCGCACCGCATCGGTGTCGGGGAACAGTGAGTTGACGTGGCCCTCGGGGCCCATGCCCAGCAGGTGCACGTCGAAGTCCGGCGCGGGCTGGCCAGGCTCGGCGTTGGCCGCCAACACCTCCTGGTAGCCCCGCGCGGCGGCGTCGAGGTCGTCGCCGTATGCACCGTCGCTGGCCGGCATGGCGTGCACGTTGGCAGCCGGGATCTCGATGCGGCCCAAGAGGGCTTCGCGCGCCTGCCTGTCGTTGCGATCGGCGTCGGCGGCCGGAACGAAGCGGTCGTCACCGAAGAACAGATGCACGCATTCCCAGTCGATCCGCGCGGCATGCTCGCCGAGCCGATGCAGCAGCGCGATGCCGTTGCCGCCGCCGGTCAGCACGACCAGTGCCCGGCCCCGGGCGGCGATGGCCGATTCGACGGCATCGGCCAGCCGGTCACCGGCGGCGGCGACCAGCGCGTCGGCGTCAGGGTAGGTCGCGACGATCACAGATACTCCACTTCTTCGAGGCCGGTCAGCGCGGCGCCGTAAATGACGTCGGGATCCAGTCGGCGCAGATCTTCGGCCAGGCACTCCGCGGTCACCCGGCGGGGCAACGGCACCAGCGCCGCCGGCTTTCCGGTGCGGCTCAAGGTGGCGGTGACCCCGTCCTGGGGGCGGCTCAGTGTCACGGTCTCGCTGTCGCGCGTCAATTCGATCTTCAATTCGCCGACCGCGCGATGAACCGGCCCGTCGATGCGACTGACCAGCCAGCCGGCCAGGATGTCCAGCGCCGGTTCGGTCGCCAGCCCGGAGACCACCGCCGAGCGGATCGGCTCAAACGGCGGCTGATCCAGCGCGGAGGCGAGCAGCGCCCGCCAGTAGGTGATCCGACTCCACGATAGGTCGGTGTCGCCGGCGGTGTAGCCGTCTCGGCGGCTCTTGATCGCTGCCCGGGGGTCGGGGGCATTGGTGGCGTCGGTGATCCGCCGCAACGCCAGGGACCCCAGCGGGTCGGTGGCCGGTGCCGCCGGCGCGACATCGGGCCACCACGCGACCACCGGGATATCGGGCAGCAGGAAGGGCACGACGACGGCCTCGGCGTGACCGGCCAGCGGGCCGTACAGCCGCAGCACCACCACCTCGCTGGCGCCGGCATCGCCGAACATCCGCAACTCGGCGTCCAAGCGGGACTCGCCGGAACCGGCGTCTCCGCTGACCACCACGATCACCCGACTCGGGTGTTCTTGGCTGGCGATGTTGGCCGCGTCGATGGACTCGTCGAGCAGCGCGTCGGTTTCCAGTGCCACGATCAGCGTCAGCACCCGACCCGTCGTCGCCGCACCGACCTGCTCGCGGATCGCATTGAGCTTCTTGTTGATCGCGGTGGTGGTGGTGTTCGGCAGCTCGATGATCATGGGCGCCGCCATTCCCGGCCGGAGCGCTCCAGCATCTCGAACGACGACTGCGGCCCCCAGCTTCCGGCCACATACGGCTCGGGCTTGCCGTGCTCGGCCCAGTTTTCGAGCACCGGATCGAGTATCTCCCAAGACAATTCGACCTCGGCGTTGACCGGGAACAGGGAGGGCTCACCCAGCAGCACGTCCAGGATCAGCCGCTCGTAGGCCTCCGGTGAATCCTCGGAGAACGTCGACCCGTAGGAGAAGTCCATGTTGACGTCGCGGACCTCCATCAGGTGGCCGGGCACCTTGGAACCGAACCGCAGCGTGATTCCCTCGTCCGGCTGCACCCGGATCACCAGCGCGTTCTTGCCCAATTCGTCGGTCATGGTGTCGTCGAAGGGCAGATGTGGTGCGCGCTTGAACACCAGCGCGATCTCGGTGACCCGCCGGCCCAGCCGCTTGCCGGTGCGCAGGTAGAACGGCACGCCGGCCCAACGCCGGGTGTCGACCTCCAGGGTGATGGCCGCAAAGGTCTCGGTCCGCGAATCGTGGGCGAAGCCCTCCTCGTCGAGCAGGCCCACCACGTGCTCGCCGCCCTGCCACCCGGCGGCGTACTGGCCGCGGGAGGTGGTCTCATCCAGTGGCTGCGCCAGCCGGGTGGCCGAGAGCACCTTGATCTTCTCGGCCTGCAGTTCGGCGGGGGAGAAGTTCACCGGCTCCTCCATCGCCGTGAGGGCCAGCAACTGCAGCAGGTGGTTCTGGATGACGTCCCGGGCAGCGCCGATGCCGTCGTAGTAGCCGGCTCGCCCGCCCAGGCCGATGTCTTCGGCCATGGTGATCTGCACGTGATCGACGTAGTGGGCGTTCCAGATCGGGTCGAACAGCTGGTTGGCGAAGCGCAGCGCCAGGATGTTCTGGACCGTCTCCTTACCCAGGTAGTGGTCGATCCGGAACACCGACTCCTCGGGGAACACGCTGTTGACCACGCTGTTCAGCTCGACCGCGCTGGTCAGGTCGTGGCCGAACGGCTTCTCGATCACCACCCGGCTCCATCGGCCGTCCCGCGGCCGGGCCAGTCCCGTCGAGTGCAGCTTCTCGCACACCACCGGGAACGCCCCGGGCGGGATCGACAGGTAGAACGCGTGATTGCCCCCGGTGCCGCGCTCGGCGTCGAGTTCCTCCAGGGTCTGCGCCAGCCGGGCAAACGCCTCGTCATCATCGAATGTGCCCGTGACGAACCGGAATCCGGATGCCAGCCGGTCCCACACCACCTGACGGAACGGAGTCCGAGCGTGCTGTTTGACGGCCTGGTAGACCACGTCGGCGAAATCCTCGTCGGCCCAGTCGCGGCGGGCGAACCCGACCAGTGCGAAAGTCGCCGGCAGCAACCCGCGGTTGGCCAGGTCATAGATCGCCGGCATGAGCTTGCGCCGGGCCAGATCACCGGTGACCCCGAAAATCACCACGCCGCAGGGGCCGGCGATGCGGGGCAGGCGTTTGTCTCGCTTGTCTCGCAGCGGGTTCTGCCACCCCGAGGGGGTGTTGTGCGCTGCCCCGGCGCCGGCCATCAGATCACTTGGCCTCTTCGAGCTGCGTTGCCGTGGCGTCCAGCAGTTCGCCCCAGGATGCCTCGAACTTCTCGACGCCCTCGTTCTCCAACACCAGGAACACGTCGGTCAGATCGACGCCCACCGCAGCGAGTTGGTCGAAGAGCTGTTGGGATGCCGGCGCGGTGCCGGCGATGGTGTCGCCGGTGATGTCCCCGTGGTCGGCGACCGCCTCCAGCGTGGGTTCGGGCATGGTGTTGACGGTGTGGGCCGCAACCAGCTCGGTGACGTACAGGGTGTCCGGGTAGTCCGGGTTCTTCACCCCGGTCGACGCCCACAACGGGCGCTGCACGCGTGCACCGTCGGACGCCAGCGCGGTGAAGCGCTCGCCGCCGAAAACCTCTTCGTAGGCGGCGTAGGCCAACCGGGCATTGGCCAGCCCGGCCTTGCCGCGCAGCGCCAGGGCCTCGGCCGAGCCGATCTTCTCCAACCGGGCGTCGATCTCGGTGTCCACCCGGGACACGAAGAACGACGCCACCGAGTGGATCTTGGCCAGGTCGTGTCCGGCGGCCTTGGCGGCCTCCAGGCCCGCCAGGTAGGCGTCCATCACCTCGCGGTGCCGCTCGACGGAGAAGATCAGCGTGACGTTGACCGAAATCCCTTCGGCCAGTACCGCGGTGATAGCCGGCAGACCCGCTTTGGTGGCCGGAATCTTGATGAACAGGTTCGGCCGGTCGACGATCTTCCACAGTTCGACGGCCTGAGCCACGGTCTTGTCGGTGTCATGGGCCAGGCGGGGATCGACCTCGATCGACACCCGGCCGTCCACGCCGTCGGACGCCTCCCACGCCTGGGTCAGGACCTCGCACGCGTTGCGTACGTCGTCGGTGGTGACGGTGCGGATCACCGCGTCCACGTCGGCGCCCCGAGCGGCCAGCTCGGCCAGCTGCTTGTCGTAGGCGTGGCCCTTCTCCAGTGCCTTCTGGAAGATGGTGGGGTTGGTGGTCACCCCGACCACGCTGCGAGTGGCGACCAGGTCGGCCAGGTTGCCCGACGTGAGCCGGTCGCGGGACAGATCGTCGAGCCACACCGAGACGCCGGCGGCGCTGAGAGCGGCAAGCTTGGGATTCTGAGTCATGGTGCGCTCCTTCTCAATCGAGAGGTCAGTCGGTTCCGATTGACGTCAGTTGTCCAGGGTTCTCTCGGCTGCGGCGACGACGGCCTCCGCGGTCAGGCCGAACTCACGGAACAGGGTTTGGTAGTCGGCGGATTCGCCGTAGCGCTCGATCGACACGATCTCGCCGGTGTCGCCGACGATCTTGTGCCAGCACTGTGCGATGCCGGCTTCAACGGCCACCCGAGCCGACACCGACGGCGGCAGCACCGCGTCGCGGTAGTCGGCCGGCTGCGATTCGAACCACTCCAGACACGTCATCGACACCACGCGGGCGTGGATGTCCTTGGCCGCCAAGAGTTTCTGCGCCTCGACCGCGAGCTGGACCTCGGAGCCGGTGGCGATCAGCACCACGTCGGGGTCCTCGCTACCGGCGGCTTCGAGGCCGCCCAGCACGTAGCCTCCGCGTGCGACGCCTTCGGCGTCGGTGCCCTCGAGGATCGGCACGTTCTGCCGGGTCAGGATCAGCCCGACCGGCCCGCTGTCCGCGCCGCGGGCCAACACGGTGCGCCAGGCGTAAGCCGTCTCGTTGGCGTCCGCCGGACGCACCACCGACAGCCGGGGGATGGCACGCAATGCCGCCAGGTGCTCGATCGGCTGGTGCGTCGGGCCGTCTTCGCCGAGCCCGATCGAGTCGTGCGTCCATACGTAGATCGGGTCGATGTCCATCAGCGCGGCCAGTCGCACCGCGGGCCGCATGTAGTCGGAGAACTGCAGGAACGTGCCGCCGTAGGCGCGGGTCGGCCCGTGCAGCACGATGCCGGACAGGATCGAGCCCATCGCATGCTCGCGGATCCCGAAGTGCAGGGTGCGGCCGTAGGGGTCGGCGGTGTATTCGCCGGTGGAGATCGACGACGGCCCGAACGACTTGACGCCGTCCATGGTGGTGTTGTTGCTGCCCGCCAGATCGGCTGAGCCGCCCCACAATTCGGGAAGCTTGGCACCTACCGCATTGAGCACCTTGCCG
Organism: Mycolicibacter heraklionensis; assembly: GCF_001021505.1. GTDB lineage: Bacteria > Actinomycetota > Actinomycetes > Mycobacteriales > Mycobacteriaceae > Mycobacterium > Mycobacterium heraklionense. Next base: position 343,152 of record NZ_LDPO01000002.1, on the reverse strand, counting down.
GACGCGGCGCGGGTGGCCACGGCCTTGGAGCCGGGCTCCCAGTACGGCAGCTCGGCGTCCCAGCCGTCGGGCAGTTCACCGGCGAGCAGCCGGTCCAGCAGCGCCTTGCGCTCCGGCTCGCGGGCCGCCCATGACTCGAACTGCACCTGCCAGTCCGCGTGGGCCGCCTTGCCGCGGGCCACCAGCCCGCGGGTGTGGGTGATCACGTCTTCGCGGACGTCGAACGCCTTGTCCGGGTCGAATCCGAGTGCGGACTTGGTGGCGGCCACCTCGTCGCCGCCCAGCGCCGAACCGTGGATCGCGCCGGTGTTCATCTTGCCCGGCGACGGGTAGCCGATGATGGTGCGCAGTGAGATGAACGACGGCTTGTCGGTGACGGCCTTCGCGTTGGCGATCGCCTCCTCGATGCCGGTCACGTTCTCGCCGCCCTCGACCTCCTGGACGTGCCAGCCGTAGGCCCGGTAGCGGGCGGTGGTGTCCTCGCAGAGCGCGATCGCGGTGTCGTCCTCGATGGAGATCTTGTTGTGGTCGTAGAACACGATCAGATTGCCCAGCTGCTGGACGCCGGCCAGCGAGGACGCCTCACTGGTGACGCCTTCCTGGATGTCGCCGTCGGAGGCGATCACGTAAATGAAGTGGTCGAACGGGCTCTCGCCCGGCGCGGTGTCCGGGTCGAACAGGCCGCGCTCGTAGCGAGCGGCCATCGCCATGCCGACCGCCGAGGCCAGCCCCTGACCGAGCGGGCCGGTGGTGATCTCCACGCCCTTGGTGTGGCGGAACTCCGGGTGGCCCGGGGTCTTGGAGCCCCAGGTGCGCAGTGCCTCGATGTCGGCCAGTTCCAGCCCGAAACCGCCCAGGTAGAGCTGGATGTACAGGGTCAGGCTGGAGTGACCGCAGGACAGCACGAACCGGTCGCGGCCCAGCCACTCGGTGTCGGAGGGGTCGTGGCGCATCACCCGCTGGAACAGCGTGTAGGCCAGCGGCGCCAGGCTCATCGCGGTGCCCGGATGGCCGTTGCCGACCTTCTGCACCGCGTCAGCGGCCAGCACCCGGGCGGTGTCGACTGCGACGGAGTCGATCTCGGCCCAGTCTGCGGGGTGGTGCGGGCGGGTAAGAGCGGAGATCTCAGCAGCAGTGGTCACGAACTTCGGGTCCTCATCTTCGAGATAGGTCTTCACAACAAGCCGGGTTGGTTCTCAGCCTAATGCGGGCACGCGCGGTGTTGCAGGTCGGCGTCGTCGTGTGGATTCGCCGTGAATTGACCCTGCGATTCGGCCGACCTGGCCAGGCGGTCTACCATCGTCCGTAGTAGAAGCTGGCGTCGCAGCTGCCATCCTAGGAGTCATCACGTGAGTATTCGCGAGCGCGCTGAGCCGCGCCGAATACGCGCTGTGCGTAGCACGTTGTTGGCCTACCTGTCGCTGACCAAGCCCCGAATCATCGAGTTGCTGCTGGTCACGACCATTCCGGCGATGCTGCTGGCGGACCGTGGCACGGTCAATCCGCTGCTGATCTTCAACACGCTGATCGGTGGGATGCTGGCTGCCGCCAGCGCCAACGCGCTGAACTGCGTGGTCGACGCCGACATCGACAAGGTGATGAAACGCACCGCGCGCCGTCCGCTGGCTCGCGACGCAGTTCCGACCCGCAACGCCCTGGTGTTCAGCCTGGCGCTCGGTGCCGGCTCGTTTGTCTGGCTGTGGCGCACCACCTATTTGATGTCGGGCTTGCTGGCCGTGGCCACCATCGCGTTCTACGTGCTGGTCTACTCGATGATGCTCAAGCGGCGTACCTCCCAGAACGTGGTCTGGGGCGGGGCGGCCGGCTGCATGCCGGTGGTGATCGGCTGGTCGGCGGTCACCGGCACCATCGGCTGGCCCGCGCTGGTGATGTTCCTGGTGATCTTCTTCTGGACGCCGCCGCACACCTGGGCGCTGGCGATGCGCTACAAGGAGGACTACGCGGCGGCGGGGGTGCCCATGCTGCCGGTGGTCGCCAGCGAGCGTGTGGTCACCCACCGGATCGTTCTCTACACCTGGGCGACTGTGCTGGCCACGTTGGCGCTGGTGCCCGCCGCGGGCTGGCTGTACGCGACGGTCGCGGTGGTGGCTGGTGCGTGGTTCCTGGCGATGGCCCACCAGCTGTACGCGGGCGTACGTCGTGGTGAACCGGTCAAGCCATTGCGGCTTTTCCTGCAGTCCAACAACTACCTGGCGCTGGTCTTCTGCGCGCTGGCGGTGGACTCCGTCATCGGCCTGCCCACCCTGTTCTAGGCTCCTCGCTCCATTCGAATTGGGTTTCCCGGCTCGGGTCGAGCGCGGCGCTGATACGCATCCGCATCCGCTCGGGCATGTCGGGTAGAGCGGTGCACGGGTACCAGCGCGCGTCGGTGCTCTCGTCGTCGGCGGGGTAGGGCTCGCCCGCCACCCAGCGCATCACGAAGACATGGTCGAGGTACTGCGCCTGATCGCCGTTGACGTGGGTGATGGGTGGGGTGACGTGCACCCAGGCCAGCCGCTCGGGCGCCGCGGTGACACCGGTCTCCTCGGCGACCTCCCGGACGGCGGCGTGAGCCGGCTCTTCTCCTGGGTCGACGATCCCGGTCACCGGCGCCCAGATGCCGTTGTCGGCGCGTTCGACGAGTAGCACGTCGTCGCCGCGGATAACCACTGCCGTCACACCGATCAGCCACAGCGGGGCATGGCCGATGTGGGTGCGGAGGTCGACGATGAACTGTGGAGTTGGCATGTGACTGATCGTGCCAGTCGGGTCATTCACATCACGCCGTCATCTGAGGCAACGCGGAGGTGGTGTCTCTTGCGTTGACCGTCGCAGCGGGTATTCAATTGTCGATAATGAAAATCATGTTCAACAGTCCGTTGAGCGGTCGGCCGTGACCGCCCCGGCGCCGGCATGGATGGCATCTCCTCCGGAGGTGCACTCCGCCTTGCTGAGCGCCGGAGTGGGGCCCGGCCCACTGCTGGCGTCCGCGTCCGCGTGGTCGGCGCTGGGAGCCGAGTACACCGACGCCGCTGATGAACTCCTGGCGCTGCTGGGGTCGGTGCAGGCCGGGGCGTGGCAAGGTCCCAGTGCGCAGGCGTATGTGGCGGCTCATGCGCCGTACTTGGCGTGGCTGACGCAAGCGAGCGCTGACAGCGTGGCGACCGCGGCCCAGTACGAGACGGCCGCCGGGGCCTACGTCAGCGCGCTGGCCACGATGCCGACGCTGCCGGAACTGGCCGCCAACCACGCCACCCACGGGGTATTGGTGGCGACGAATTTCTTTGGGATCAATACGATTCCGATTGCGCTCAACGAGGCCGACTACGTGCGGATGTGGGTGCAGGCCGCGGCGACGATGGCAACCTATCAAGCGGTCGGCGGTGCGGCGGTGGCCTCGGTGCCGCACACGCCGGCGGCGCCCCCGATCGTCAAGGCCGATGCGCAACCCGCCGATGACGACGAGGGCACCGACCCCACCGTCAACGATCCGCTGGACCAGCTGATCGCCAAGATCCTGCAGACCGCCAGCAACGGTCAGATCAACTGGGATCCCGCCCACGCGATGATGAACGGGATTCCCTACGACGAGTATGCCGATCCCAACCAGCCGATGTTCTGGCTGGTGCGGGCCCTGGAACTGTTCGAGGACTTCCAGCAGCTCGGCGTGAATTTCCAGCAGAACCCCGCGCTGGCGTTCCAATACCTGGTTCAGCTCGCCGAGTTCGACTGGCCCACGCACCTCGCCGAGATCGGCTCCTGGCTGGCCCAGTCGCCCCAGTTGTTCGCCGCCGCGATCGGCGTGCTGGTCGCTCCGGTGGGCGCGGTGGGAGGTTTCGCCGGGCTGGCCGGGTTGGCAGGCCTTCCGCAGCCCCTCGCGCCGCTGCCGCTGGACACCGCTCCCGATGCCTTTGCCGGGTTCGGATCGGCCTCAGCAGGAGCGCCGGCACCGGCGATTCCGTCGGCGCCGGCCCCGGCCCCGGCTCCGGCGCCGGCCCCCGCGGCGGCTGGCATCAGCGGTCCCCCTCCGGCGCCGCCGCCCCCGCCGCCGGGCGCCGCGCCGTTCTTCCCGCCGTATCTGCTCGGTCCGCCCGGCATCGGCACCGGGTCCGGCATGCCCGTCGGCGCCGGCGCGTCACGCAAGGCCTCCGAGCGGCGCGGTTCGGCGGCTGCCGCTGCGGCCACCGCGGCCGAGCGCGACCAGCAGCGGGCCCGACGTCGCCGGCGAGCCAAGCTGCACCGGCCCGGCGACGTCGTCATGGACCTCAACGTCGAAGTGACACCGGACTGGGCTGACCCGGACGATCCCGGCGTGACAGCGTCGTCACAAGGGGCAACCGGATTCGCGGGGACGGGGGCCCGCGACGGTACCCCGGCCGGGGGGCTGACGGTGTCCTCCGGCGGTGCCTTCGACGACGCGCCGCGCCTGCCCTTGCTGCCGGGCAGTTGGCCGGACGAAAAAGGGTAGGAGTTCGGCGACCCGAAACTATAGATTCGCTAGAGTGAATCCTTGTGTTCGGGCCGATGTGGATGGCGTCTCCGCCGGAAGTGCATGCCACGCTGCTCAGTTCCGGTCCCGGCCCCGGCCCGCTGCTCGCTGCCGCGGGCGCGTGGTCGTCGCTGAGCACGGAATACACCGCAACGGCGCAGGATCTGACCGCCCTGCTGGCATCGGTGGCGGCCGGGCTGTGGCGCGGTGTCGCCGGTGAGCAGTACCAGTCGGCGCATCTGCCGTATCTGGCGTGGCTGTATCGGGCCGGGGCCGACAGCGCCCGGATGGCAGCCGCACACGAACAGGCGGCGGCGGCTTATGCCGCCGCGCTGGCGGCGATGCCGACGCTCCCGGAGCTGGCCGCCAATCACGCCACCCACGGGGTGTTGGTCGCGACCAACTTCTTTGGTGTCAACACCATTCCCATCGCCCTCAACGAAGCCGACTACTTCCGGATGTGGGTGCAGGCCGCCACCACGATGGCGACCTATCAGGCGGTCTGCGAAACCGCGGTCGCAGCGGCCCCCAGCGTTACTGCGACGGTCCCGATCCAGAAATCGGCCGCGTCCTCATCGACGTCGGAATCGTCGGGCAATCCGCTGCAGGGGTTGCTCGACTTCCTCGATCCGATCCTGAAAAGTCTGGGCATCCAAGACGGTGTGACCGCGCACGACCCGATGATCTCCAACGCCCTGACCACCGCCGTCTCGCACTTCCTGCAGAACTTCGGCATCAATTGGAATCCCGCTGCCGGCACCCTCAATGGCCAGGTCTACGACTACTATTCCAATGCCGCGCAACCGATCTGGTACCTCGCGCGGTCCCTCGAGCTGTTCGAGGACTTCCTCAACATCACCCAAGACCCGAGCCAGATCATTCCGGCGCTGCAATACCTTGCGGCGCTGGCGCTCTTCGACTGGCCGACCCACATCGCCCAGTTGGCGACGACGATCAGTCAGTCCCCGGCGCTGTTCGTCGCCGCGGCAGGTGCGGTGGTGGCCCCCGCCGGCACTCTGGGCGGCCTCGCCGGTCTGGCGGGACTGGGTCTGCCGGCGCCGGGAGGCGTGGTCGCGGCCCCGGCGCCCCCGGTGTTCGCCACCGACGTACCCGGCGTCGCGGTCGGGTCACCCGTCATGGCACCGCCTGCCGGCCCGCCCGCCGGGCCGCCGGCCGGCGTTCCGGCCGGTGCGAGCCCGCCGGCTCCGGCGCCCGCGCCGCCGGCGGCTGTGCCCGCGAGCGCGCCGCTGGTGCCCTACCTCGTCGGCGGCGGGCCCGGCATCGACTTCGGGTCGGGGTTGGGAGCCCACGCCAGCGCCGCGGACAGCGCCAGGAAGAAGTCGCCGACGCCGGAGACCGCCTCAGCGGCCGCGGCAGCAGACGCCCGTCGGTCCAAGCGCCTTCGCCGGCGCAAGACCAGACCGGGCCACGACGATGCGGTGATGGATCTGACGGTCGGTGTCAGCCCGGACTGGGGACCGACACCGGCGTCGGATCACGGCGCCGGCGATCTGGGACGCGCCGGGGCGGTGCGCACCGACCAATCCCGGCCGACCGGGCTGACCCGGCTGGCGGGAGACGAGTTCGCCGATGGCCCCCGGCTGCCGCTGCTGCCCGAAACCTGGAACGATTCCCGCTAGGCGTCGAGCACGATCGAGCCGACCGTGTGGCGGCCCTGCAGATCGCGGTGGGCTTGGGCCGCGTCGGCCAGCGGGTAGTGCCGGCTCACCGTCACCGTGACGGTGCCGTTGCCGACAGCCTCGAACAGCTCGCCCGCGCGCCAGGTGAATTCCGGTGCGGTTCGGGTGAAGTGAGCCAGGTTGGGGCGTGTCAGGTAGACCGATCCGGCGGCATTGAGCCGCTGCGGGTCGACGGGCGGCACCGGGCCGCTGGCCGCGCCGAACAGCGCCAAGGTGCCCCGCACCGCGAGGCTGGCCAGGCTGGCGTCGAACGTCGTCGCACCCACCCCGTCGTACACGGCGGCCACCCCGCCGTCGGCCAACTCCCGGACCCGGGCGCCGAAGGCCGCGGCGTCCCCGGGGGCCGAGCCGGGGTAGTCGAGCACTTCCACGGCGCCGGCTTGCCGCGACAATGCGGCCTTGGACGGACTCGAGACGGTGGTGATCACCCGGGCGCCGAGCGCGGTGGCCCATTGGGTGAGGATCAGGCCCACCCCTCCGGCGCCGGCATGCAACAACACGGTGTCGCCGGGCTGCACGGGATACACCGACTTGATCAGATAGTGCGCAGTCAAGCCCTTGAGCAGCGCGGCCGCCGCCACACCGGCCTCGACGCCGTCCGGGATCAGCGCCGTCAAAGACGCTGGTGCCGTGCAGTATTGGGCGTAGGCGCCGGTCGCAGCCGCCGTCACCACGCGATCACCCACCGCCAGTGCGGTCACTCCCGCGCCCACCTCGGCGACCGTTCCCGCGGCCTCGTTGCCGACCACGAACGGCAGCTCAGCGGGGTAGATCCCGGAGCGGAAATACGTGTCGATGTAGTTGACCCCGGCGGCCTCGACCCGGATCAACACCTCACCGGAGGCAGGGGAGGGCTGTGGTCTGTCGACATAGTTCAAAACCTCGGGGCCGCCTGTCGCGGCCACTTCCACGGCGTGCATGGTGACTATCATCTCCGAATGTGAGGTCTGCATGAAGCTGGCCCGGCCCGACATCTTCCATCCGCGCATCGTGCTGGCGGTCGATCCGCGGGGCGGCCATCACGACGGTGTCGAGCCATCTGCGGCTGCCGATGACGACGCCGGCCTGGTCGCGGCGCTGCGTCACCGTGGGCTGCACGCCCGCCGATTGCCCTGGGACGACGCCGAGACGCTGGAAGCGGACCTGGTGATTCTGCGAACGGCCGGTGGCGACCCCGCCCGGCAGGCCGAATTCATGAACTGGACGACGCGGGTGGCCCACCTGCTCAACCCGCCCGAAGCGGTGGCCTGGAACGCCGACCGCCGCTACCTGGCGGACCTGCAGTGCGACGGGGTGCCGACGTTGGCGGGACGGCCACCGGCCGAGGTGAGCGCGCTGGTGTTTTTCGGCGCCGGTCGATCGCACGCCTTCGGCGCCGCAGGGTCCGACCCGGACTTCGAACTGTGGGATGTCGGACGTGCCGCTCTCCGGTCGGCCGCCGAACGCTTGAGCATCCGGCTCGAAGAGTTGCTCTACGCGCGGGTAGACCTAGCCGGGAGCGCCCCGGATGTGCGCCTGATCAGCTTGGATTTGATTGCGCCGCAACTGGGTTTCGCCGAGCTCGACGCCGACGAACGAGACCGCGCGCAGCGCCGGTTCGCCATCGAGGTCGAGGCCGCGCTAGAGCGACTCGGGCTGGGTCCGCTCTCGCAGCGACGCCCATAGCGCCGCGGTCGCGCCGGTGACCAGCACCGCTCCCGCCACGTGCAGGGTGACCAGCACGGCGGGAACGCCGGTGAAGTACTGCACCACGCCGATCAGCCCCTGAACGAAGGTCAGGACGGTCACCACCGCCAGCCGGTGGATCACCGGCTTGGCCGCCTGCACCGCAGCCAGGCCGAAGGCCAGGCCCACCAGCAGTCCGAGGAATCCGATCAGCAGTGACTCGTGCAGGTGAGCGAGCGTGGCGACCTCCACCTTGAGACGGGCCACCGTGCGGGCCGCGCTCTTGTCGCCGGCGTGTGGCCCGGCGGCGGTCACCAGGGTGCCGGTCACCAGCACCGCGGCCAGCGTGACGGCGCACAGTGCGGTCAACCCGCGCAACGGCGCCGGCACCCGATAGCGCACCACCGCCGACTCGTCGTCGGACTGGCCGACTTTCGCGTAGAACTGCACCGCCAGCCACACCATCAGCATGGAGACCAGCAGATGCACGGCCACGGTCCACCACGCCAGCCCGGTGCGTACCGTGATCCCGCCGATCACCGCCTGCAAGACCGTGGAGCCGGGCATCAGCCAGGCATAGACCAGTACTTCAGTACGCCGTCGGGCTCGGATCACGGCCAGCACGGCCAGCGCCGCGGTGATCACGACCGCGAAGGTGACCATGCGGTTGCCGAACTCGATGGCCTGATGAATCCGCGGGACTTCCGAGACGGCGACCGGGACGTAGCTGCCCGGGAAGCACTGCGGCCACGTCGGGCAACCCAACCCCGACGCGGTGACGCGGACGATCGCGCCGGTGACCGAGATGAATCCCTGGGTGAAGACGACGGCGGCGGCCAGCCATCGCTGGGTCCGCAGGCCCGGTTCGGGCAGCAGGTCTACCAGGCGCATCAGGAACCGTCCCACGGGCCTGATCGTAGAGGATCGGTAACTACATCCCGTAGTAGGTCAGCTGGAGTAGTCGGGTCAGCTGAACCGGAACCACCGCACCGCACCGACGGCGGCCAGCACACCCCACACCGTCACCACCGCGATACCGAACCAGTCGACCGAGACGCTCAGTGCCTGTGCCAGCGCCTCGGTGAGCGCCCCCGAGGGGGTCAGCCGGGCGAGCCAGCGGACCGTGCCGGGAACCAGGTCGGTCTCCACGGTCAGCGCGGAGAACCCGCCGAACACGAACCACATCAGGTTGGCGCCCGCCAGCACAATCTCGGCGCGCAGGCTCCCCCCGAGCAGCAGGCCCAACGCCGCGAAGCAGGCGGTCCCCAGCGCGATGACCACCGCCCCCAGGCCCAGGCCGGCCAGGGTCGGCCGCCAGCCCAGCGCAGCGCCGATCGCCCCGAGCAGCACCGACTGCAGCAGAACCACGGTGGCCACCGACAGGGATTTGCCGGCGATGACGCCCCACACCGGTAGCGCCGTGGCGCCCAGTCGTTTCAGCGCCCCATAGCGCCGGTCGAACGCCACGGCGATGGCCTGCCCGGTGAACGCGGTGGCGATCACCGCCAGCGACATGATCACCGGCAGCACGGTGGTGGCGCGTTCGGCGTGGCCCTCGCCGAACGGGCCCAGCGGCAGCACCGTCAGACCGATCAGCAGGGTGATCGGAATGAACATCGTCAACAGCAGCTGCTCGCCGTTGCGCAGCAGCAGGGTCAGCTCCAGCCGGTACTGCGCGGCGAGCATCGCCGGAACCCTCGCCGGGCGAGGGTCGGGGGTGAAGGTGCCGGGCGCGAAGACCTGCTGGTCGGTACTCATGGGCGTAGCTCCCGTCCGGTCAGCTCCAAGAACACGTCCTCGAGGCTGCGCTGCTCGACCCGCAGCGCGGTGGCCAGCACGTCCAGGCGCGCGCACCAGGAGGTCACGGTCGCCAGCACCTGAGGGTCGACCGTTCCTTCGACGAGGTATTCACCGGGCAGCACCTCGCTGGCCCGATAGCCCTCCGGCAACGCCGTGATCAGCAACGACAGATCCAGCCGCGGCGGCGCGGTGAACCGCAGCTGCCCCTGCGCGCCGCTGCGGGTCAACTCCGCCGGTGTGCCGGCGGCGACCACCGCGCCGTGGTCGATGATCAGCAGCCGGTCGGCCAGCTCTTCGGCCTCGCGCAGGTGGTGCGTGGTGAGCACCACGGTCACGCCGTCGCGGCGCAAGGCGTCGATCAGCTCCCACACCAGCAGCCGGGCGTGGGCGTCCATGCCCGCGGTCGGCTCGTCGAGGAACACCAATTCCGGCCGACCGACCAGGGCGCAGGCCAACGCCAGCCGCTGCTGCTGCCCGCCGGAGAGCCGGCGATAGGTGGTGCGCGCCGCATCGGTCAGGCCCAGGGTGTCCAGCAGCCACTGCGGGTCCAGCGGGTTGGCCGAATACGACGCCACCAGCTTCAGCATCTCGCCGGCGCGGGCGGCCGGGTAGCCGCCGCCGCCCTGCAACATCACGCCGATGCGCTCCCGAAGCCGGTCATTGTCGGCGACCGGGTCCAAGCCGAGCACTTCGATGGTTCCGGCGTCCGGGCGGACGAAGCCCTCGCACATCTCGACCGTGGTCGTCTTCCCGGCGCCGTTCGGGCCGAGTAGCGCGAACACTTCGGCGGTCTGTACGTCGAAATCCAGGCCGGCGACCGCTTCGATCGCAGACGGACCGGTCCCGTAACGCTTGCGCACCCCGCGCAAGCGCACCGCGACAGCTGAGTTCACGGAGAATCAGCGTAAGCGTCGGTGGCGGCGGCCGACCGCGGGGTCGGTTCCTCGGCCGGTGCGTCGCCGGCCGGGGGCTCGGCTTCGGCCGGCAACTCGCGCCACGGCAGGCGCCGGTAGGTCAGCAGGAACAACCCCAGCACCACGACGGCGCTGGCCAGGGTGGCGTCCACGATCTGGAACAGGGCGAAACGGTCGCCGTTGGCGGTCGGGCCGAAGATGCCCACCACCAGCGTCACCGCGATCACCGCGATCCGGAAGTTCGGCCGGGTCGCCCAGGCGGCCAGCGGGATGATCGCCCACAGCAGGTACCACGGCTGGACCACCGGGAACAGCAGGACGGTGATGCCCAGCGCAACGCCGAGCCCACCGACCGGATGCAGCCGGCCGTTGAACACCACCAGCAGCAGCCACACCACCAGGACCGCGATGATCAGCACACCGATGGCACGGGTCAGCGACAGCACCGCGGTGGTGTGATCACCCAGACCCAGCAGGATCCCGACCTGGCCGGTGCCCAGGGCGATCAGCGTCGGCGGCGACATCCAGCTGCGCACCACGTTGGCCGTGCCCAGGGTGAAGACCCACCCGAAGCCCAGCCCGCTGGCCCAGCCGATCAAGCCGGTGACCGCCGCCGCCAGCGCGGCCATGCCCGTACCGGCCAGCAGAAACGCCCGCAGATCGCCGCCCCACCGCCAGCCCAGCGCCATGGCGACGAACCCCAGAGCCAACAGCGATGGCAGCTTGACCTGCGATGACAGCGTGATCAGTACCGCCCCGGCGAGCAGTTCGGCCAGCGGCGCCCAGTCGTGGGGCTCTGGCCGCGTCCGCAGCGACGGCAGCAGCGGCTGCGCCGCGGTGATCCCGCGCAACGCGAACTCCGTGCCGGTCAGCATGAGTCCGAGCATCAACGCCTCGTTGTGGATGCCGGCGACCAGATGCATCAGCAACAGCGGATTGGCCGCACCGAGCCACAGGGCGCTGACCTCGGCGACCCCGCAGCGTGCCGCCAGGCGCGGCACCGCCCACACGATCAAGCCGACCCCGAGCAGCACCACCACCCGGTGGCACAGCACCGCGGTGACGATGTTTTCGCCGGTCAACGCCGAGATGCCCCGGCCGATCCACAAGAAAAGTGGCCCATAGGGCGCCGGCGTCTCCCGCCAGAGGCTCGGGACGGAGAGGGTGAAGACGTGGTCAAGGCCCAGGGCCGGCGCCGGCCCCACCCGGTAGGGGTCCAGGCCCAGCCGAGAGATCTGACTCTGCGCCAGGTAGGAGTAGACGTCTTTGCTGTACATCGGCGGGGCGACCAGCAGCGGCAGCATCCACAGCAGCAGGGTGCGGTCGAGCTGGCTGCGCGACATCCGCCGCTTGCCCAGGGCGAACCGCCCCAGCATCAGCCACGCCAGCGCCATCATCACCGCGCCGGTGGTGGTCATGGTCAGGGCCACCGTGGCCAGCCGAGACGGCAGGTTGAGCAGCCGGACCCCGAAGGTCGGGTCTTGCACCACCGGTCGCGCACCGGCCCCGAGCGCACCGATGGCCATCAGCACGGTACCGGTGGCGCCGAACAGCCGGGTTCGGCGCAATGCGACCAGCTCAGCGGCGTTCAGCGGGGAGCCGACGGTGCGCTCGTCGCCGTGCAGATGCGCGATCGACGTGCTCAGCGAGTGCCGGCGGGCTGCCATCCCAGCAGCGTAACGGCCGCTCGGCGATGCCTGGGGACGCCCGGCGCCGCGCGGGATGTGACCAGCGCAACGGCCGATCCGGGCTGAACTGAGGTAACCCTTTCTAGACCGGGCTCTGGAATTGCGTCACACTGGTGTTGTGAAAATCGAGGCCTCCAACGAGGGCGAGGTGAATGTCATGCCGGTAACTGAGCTCGCCGGCGGCCACGACACCCGTCACGCCGTGGTGCGCCTGCTGATGGAATCCGGATCGATCACCGCGGGGGAGATAGGCGCCCGGTTGGGCTTGTCGGCCGCCGGGGTGCGTCGCCACCTCGACGCCCTGATCGAGATGGGTGACGCCGAGGCACATGCGGCGGCATCCTGGCAGCAGGTGGGGCGTGGGCGTCCGGCGAAACGGTTCCAGCTCACCGAAGCCGGCCGCGGCAAGCTTGGTCACCGTTACGACGACCTCGCGGTGGCCGCCATGCGCCAACTGCGCGAGATCGGCGGCGAGGACGCGGTGGTCGACTTCGCGCGACAGCGCATCGACACCATCCTGGCCAAGGTCGCTGCTGTCGCAGCCGGCGACGGCGCCGACGACGACGGTGACCTGGAGGCCACCGCCCAACGCATCGCCGGCGCACTGACCGAGGCCGGTTACGCCGCGACCACCGCGCGGGTGGAGGGTGGCGTACCGGCGGTGCAGATTCTGCAGCACCACTGCCCGGTGGCCAACGTCGCCAAGGAGTTCCCGGAGTTGTGTCGGGCCGAGCGGCAGGCGATGGCCGAAGTGCTGGGCACCCACGTGCAGCGGTTGGCGACCATCGCCGACGGCGGCTACGTCTGCACCACCCATGTGCCACTGACCAACCGAAGCGCCAAGGCCGGGAAGGCCGGCAAGTCCAGCACCGTCGGGACCGTCAAAAAACAGCATTAGCAGCACCGATCGACCTTCGGCGCACACCCTGCGCCGAAGCCATCACGAGCATCGAAGGAGTGTCACCATGACACTGACGCCGGAGGCCACCGCAGCAGCTGCGGAGCCGACCACCCAGGAAGAGACCATCGCGTCGCTGGGCCGGTACGAATACGGTTGGGCCGACACCGATGTCGCGGGCGCCGCCGCCCAGCGCGGGCTGTCCGAGGCCGTGGTGCGCGACATCTCGGCGAAGAAGAACGAGCCGGAGTGGATGCTGCAAGCCCGCCTGCGGGCCTACCGGACGTTCATGAAGAAGCCGATGCCCAACTGGGGCTCGGACCTGTCCGGTATCGACTTCGACAACATCAAGTACTTCGTGCGGTCCACCGAGAAGCAGGCCCAGACCTGGGACGACCTGCCCGACGACATCCGCAACACCTATGACCGGCTGGGTATCCCGGAGGCCGAAAAGCAGCGCTACATCGGGGGCGTCGCGGCCCAGTACGAGTCCGAGGTGGTCTACCACAAGATCCGCGAGGACCTGGAAGCCCAGGGCGTCATCTTCCTCGACACCGACACCGCGCTCAAGGAACACGAGGAGTTGTTCCGGGAGCACTTCGCCACGGTGATTCCGGCCGGGGACAACAAGTTCTCCGCGCTCAACACCGCGGTGTGGAGCGGGGGATCGTTCATCTACGTGCCCAAGGGCGTGCACGTCGACATCCCGCTGCAGGCCTACTTCCGGATCAACACCGAGAACATGGGCCAGTTCGAGCGCACCCTGATCATCGTCGACGAAGACGCCTACGTGCACTACATCGAGGGCTGCACCGCGCCGGTCTACACGTCGGACTCGCTGCACTCTGCGGTGGTGGAGATCGTCGTCAGGCCCGGCGGCCGGTGCCGCTACACCACCATCCAGAACTGGTCGGTCAACGTCTACAACCTGGTCACCAAGCGGGCCCGGGCCGAGGCCGGCGCCACCATGGAGTGGGTCGACGGCAACATCGGCTCGAAGGTCACCATGAAGTACCCGGCGGTGTGGATGACCGGCGAGCACGCCAAGGGCGAGGTGCTCTCGGTGGCGTTCGCCGGCGAGGACCAGCACCAGGACACCGGCGCCAAGATGCTGCACCTGGCGCCCAACACGTCGTCCAACATCGTCTCCAAGTCGGTGTCGCGCGGCGGCGGGCGGTCCTCCTACCGGGGCCTGGTGGAGATCCACAAGGGCGCGCACGGGGCGAAGTCGAGCGTGAAATGCGATGCGCTGCTGGTCGACAACGTCAGCCGCAGCGACACCTACCCCTACGTCGACATCCGCGAGGACGACGTCACCGTCGGCCACGAGGCCACCGTGTCGAAGGTCAGCGAGAACCAGCTGTTCTACCTGATGAGCCGCGGCCTGACCGAGGACGAGGCGATGGCAATGGTGGTGCGCGGATTCGTCGAGCCGATCGCCAAGGAACTGCCGATGGAGTACGCGCTGGAGCTCAACAAGCTGATCCAGCTGCAGATGGAAGGCTCGGTGGGCTAGGTGACTTCCACTGGTTTGACGTCCACCCCGGCGGCCAACCTGACCCAGGCGGCCGAAGGCTTCCACAAGGGGATGCAGTTCACCTCGTTCGACGTCGAGGCATTCGAGGTGCCGCACGGTCGCGATGAGGTGTGGCGGTTCACCCCGTTGCGCCGGCTGCGCGGTCTGCACGACGGTTCCGCGGTCGCTGACGCGTCCGCCGCCATCGAAGTCCTCGGCTCGGATGCCGTGCGGATCGAGGCGGTCGCGCGCGGCGATCACCGGCTGGGGGCCGCTGGAGCTCCCGCGGACCGGATTGCGGCCCAAGCCTTCTCGGCGTTTCGCGAGGCGACGGTAGTCACCGTGCCCAAGGAAGCCGACGTCGAGGAGCCCATCCGGATCACTGTCACCGGCCCCGGAGCGGGAGCGACGGCCTACGGCCATCTGCAGCTGCGCGCTGAGGAACTGTCGCGGGCAACCGTCGTGATCGACGTGCGAGGCAGCGGAACCTACGCCGACAACGTCGAATTCGTGGTCGGCGACGCCGCACAGCTGACCGTGGTCTGGATCGCCGACGCCGCCGCGGACCTGGTGCACGTCACCATGCACCACGCGGCGCTGGGCAAGGACGCGGTGCTGCGCCACAGCGCCGTGCAGCTGGGCGGCGAATTGGTACGCCTGACCGGGCGGGTCCGGTTCGACGGCCCGGGTGGCGACGCCGAAATGCTCGGCCTGTACTTCGCCGACGACGGCCAGCACCTCGAATCGCGACTGCTGGTCGACCACGCCCAGCCCAACTGCCGCTCTAACGTGCTCTACAAGGGCGCGCTGCAGGGCGACCCGGATTCTGCGCTCCCGGACGCCCACACTGTCTGGGTCGGAGACGTGCTGATCCGCGCGACGGGCGTCGGCACCGACACCTTCGAGGTGAACCGCAACCTGGTGCTGGCCGACGGTGCCCGGGCCGACTCGATTCCGAACCTGGAGATCGAGACCGGGGAGATCGTGCAGGCCGGACACGCCAGCGCGACTGGCCGATTCGATGATCTCCAGTTGTTCTACCTGCAGGCGCGCGGCATCCCCGAAGAGCAGGCCCGGCGCCTGATCGTGCGCGGCTTCTTCGGCGAGATCATCGCCAAGATTCCGGTGCCTGCGGTGCAGGAGCGCCTCACCGAGGCCGTGGAGCGTGAGCTCGCGGTCACCGAGAACAAATAAACCCGAACGCATCAGCTAAGGACACGAATCAGCAATGAGCACACTGGAAATCAAGGATCTGCACGTGAGTGTGTCGCCCGGCGGTGGCGGCGACGACGGCGCGGCGACCATCCCGATCCTGCACGGCGTCGACTTGACGGTGAACTCCGGTGAGACACATGCCCTGATGGGGCCCAACGGGTCTGGCAAGTCCACGCTGTCCTACGCGATCGCCGGGCACCCCAAGTACATCGTGACGTCCGGTTCGATCACCCTCGACGGCCAGGACGTGCTGGCGATGACCGTCGACGAACGTGCCCGCGCGGGCCTGTTCCTGGCTATGCAGTACCCGGTCGAGGTGCCGGGGGTGTCGATGTCGAACTTTCTGCGCACCGCGGTGACCGCGATGCGCGGTGAGGCGCCGAAGCTGCGGGCCTGGATCAAGGAACAGCGGGCCGCGTTCGCCGAGTTGGGCATCGACTCCGGGTTCGCCGAACGCAACGTCAACGAGGGGTTCTCCGGCGGGGAGAAGAAGCGCCACGAGATCCTGCAGCTGAGCCTGCTCAAGCCGAAGATCGCGATCCTCGACGAGACCGACTCCGGCCTGGACGTCGACGCGCTGCGGGTGGTCAGCGAAGGGGTGAACCGGTACCAGGAGACCGAACACGGCGGCGTGCTGGTGATCACCCACTACACCCGCATCCTGCGCTACATCCAGCCGCAGTTCGTGCACGTCTTCGCCGGCGGGCGGATCGTCGAGTCGGGCGGACCGGAACTCGCCGACGAGCTCGAAGAGAACGGCTACGAGCGCTTCACCGCCGAGGCCGCAGCGGCGGAGGCCTGAACATGACGCTCTCGGTCAGCCGTCCGGCGGTGCCGGACCTCGACGCGATTCGGGCGGATTTTCCGATCCTGAACCGTGTCATGCGCGGCGGAAGCCGGCTGGCCTACCTGGATTCCGGCGCCACCTCGCAGCGGCCGCTGCCGGTGCTCAACGCCGAGCGGGAGTTTCTGCTGAACTCCAACGGGGCGGTGCACCGCGGGGCGCACCAGCTGATGGAGGAGGCGACCGACGCCTACGAGGACGGCCGGTCCGCGATCGCGCACTTCGTCGGCGCCGACCCGGACGAGCTGGTGTTCACCAAGAACGCCACCGAGTCGCTGAACCTTTTGTCCTATGCGCTGGGCGACAACCGCTTCGAGCGGGCCGTCGGCCCGGGTGACGTCATCGTCACCACCGAGCTGGAACACCACGCCAACCTGATTCCCTGGCAGGAGCTGGCGCGGCGCACCGGTGCGACCCTGCAGTGGTACGAGGTGACGCCCGACGGGCGCATCGACCTGGACTCGCTGGAACTCGACGAGCGGGTTAAAGTCGTTGCTTTCACCCATCACTCGAACGTGACCGGCGCACTGGCCCCGGTCGAAGAGCTGGTGTCGAGGGCCCGCGCGGTGGGTGCACTCACTGTGCTGGACGCCTGCCAGTCCGTTCCGCACCAGCCGGTCGACTTCCACGCGCTGGAGGTGGACTTCGCGGCGTTCTCCGGGCACAAGATGCTGGGGCCCAACGGGATCGGCGTGCTCTACGGCCGGCGGGAGCTGTTGGCGGCGCTGCCGCCATTCCTCACCGGTGGGTCGATGATCGAGACGGTCACGATGGCGGCAAGCACCTACGCTCCGGCGCCCCAACGTTTCGAGGCAGGCACGCCGATGACCTCGCAGGTCGTCGGGCTGGCCGCGGCCGCTCGCTATCTCGATGCGATCGGGATGGATGTGGTGGCCGCTCACGAACGTGAGCTGGTGGCCGCCGCACTCGAGGGGCTGGCCGGCATTCCCGGGGTGCATATCGTCGGGCCGACCACGACGATCGACCGCGGCTCGCCGGTGTCGTTTGTGATCGACGGGGTGCATGCGCACGACGTCGGGCAGGTGCTCGACGACGACGGTGTCGCGGTCCGGGTGGGCCACCACTGCGCAATGCCGTTGCACCGCAAGTTCAATGTTGCTGCCACCGCCCGAGCCTCGTTCGCGGTGTACAACACCCACGAGGAGGTGGAGCGCCTGCTGGCGGGTGTTCGCCGGGCCGTGGAATTCTTTGGGGGAGTGTGAGACGTTGCGTCTTGAGCAGTTCTATCAAGAGGTGATCCTCGATCACTACAAGCATCCGCAGCATCGCGGTCTGCGGGAGCCCTACGGCGCGCAGGTGCACCATGTGAACCCCACCTGCGGTGACGAACTGACGCTGCGGGTGGCGCTGTCGCCCGACGGTACGCGGATCGCCGATGTCTCCTACGACGGGCAGGGTTGCTCGATCTCGCAGGCGGCGACCTCGGCGCTGGCCAGCCAGGTGATCGGTTTGACGGTGGAGCAGGCGTGCGCGACGTTCGACGCCTTCCACGAGATGGTGTCGTCGCGGGGCACCGTGGAAGGCGACGAAGAAGTGCTGGGCGACGGCATCGCGTTCGCCGGGGTGGCCAAGTACCCGGCGCGAGTCAAGTGCGCGCTGCTCGGCTGGATGGCGTTCAAAGATGGGCTGGCGCAGGCACTTTCCAAGGCAGAAGAACAGACGTTGGCATCCGTCAGTGTCTCTCAACCCAGGAGATGAACCGATGAGCGAATTGGGACCGGACGAGCTGCTCGCCGAAGTCGAGGAATCGATGCACGACGTCATCGACCCCGAGATCGGCATCAACGTCGTAGACCTCGGCCTGATGTATGACCTGTCGATCCGCCAAGACGATGGCGGTCCGACCGCCGTCGTCACCATGACGCTCACCTCGCCGGCCTGTCCGCTGCAGGACATGATCGCCGAGCAGGTCGAGAACGCCACCGTGGGCGCCGGCCTGGTCAAGAAGGTCGACCTGTCCTGGGTCTGGGAGCCCGCCTGGGGACCGGACAAGATCACCGATGAGGGCCGCGAAATGATGCGCGCAGTCGGTTTCACGGTCTGACCGTGCCGGCAGCCGAGTTCTGGCTGTGCCGGACCTGCGGTGTCGAACACGATGCGACGCCGCCGGTGTGTGCAATCTGCGAGGACGACCGGCAATGGGTGCCGCCGGACGGCCAACACTGGGCCACCTTGGACGGCTTGGCCGCCGAAGGCATGCAGTCCTACGCCTTCGAACTGGAACCCGGGCTGATCGGGATCGGCAGCAATCCGCCGCTCGGTATCGGTCAGCTGGGCAAGCTGGTGTGCACGCCGAGCGGCAATATGCTGTGGGATCCGCCGGGATTCGTCGATGACACCGCGGTCGCCGCGGCGCTCGAGCAGGGCCCGGTGCTCGGGGTCGTCGCCAGCCACCCGCACATGTTCGGCGCCCAAGTGGAATGGGCCCGTCGACTCGGCGGGGTGCCGGTGTACGTCAACGCTGCCGACAGCCAATGGGTGATGCGTCCGGACCCGGCGATCCGGTACTGGTCCGGCCGGCTGGAGCTCGCACCCGGGTTGAGCGTGATTCAAGTCGGCGGCCACTTTCCGGGCAGCTCCGTCGCATGCTGGGACGCCGGTGCCGAGGGGCGCGGGGTGCTGCTGGTGGGTGACACCGTCTTCCCGAACCCCGACCGGCGCACCGTGGCGTTCTTGCGCAGCTACCCGAACCGGATTCCGCTGTCGGCTGCCGTCGCGCAGCGGATGGCCGCAACGTTGGAGGGGTTGCGCTTCGACCGCATCTACGGGCTGCACACCAACACCATCGACACCGATGCCGTGGCCGCGGTCCGGTTCTCGGCGGACCGTCACGCCGCGTGGGCTCGCGGCGACCACGACGACCTCACCTAGCGCGGGACGGGTCAGCGTTGTCACCACTCCCGGCCGGCGGTCCGGGCGATGGGCGCTGCAATACTCGTCGCGTGACTGTGACGGAAAACGAGCGGACACGGTGACGACGAGCAGGCGGCGGTTCATGGCCGGGATGGCGGCCGCGGCCGCGGGCACCGCGGTCGGCGGGCTGGCTGGTTGCGGTTCGCGGGGACCGGGCGCCGACACCATTTTCATCGGCGGTCCGGTGGTGACGGTGGCGCCGGGCCCTCCGGAGGCCGAAGCGCTCGCGGTCACCGGCGGACGGATCAGCCAGGTCGGCACGGCCGATGAGGTGCTGCGACTGCGGGGGTCGGGAACCACCGTCGTCGACCTGCGCGGCCGGGCGCTGCTGCCGGCGTTCGTGGAGCCGCATGGTCATCCCTTCGAGATGGGCTCCACACTGGCTCCGCCGGCCATCGACGTGCGTCCCTTCACGGTCCCCACTGCGAACGGGGTGTTCGCGAAACTGGCCGAGGCCGTGGCCGACACGCCCAAGGGCCAGCCGATTCTGCTCAACGGGGTCGATCCCTTGCTGCAGACCGGGCTGCAGCCCTTCAGCCGTACCGAGCTGTCCCGGCTCGCCCCGAACAACCCCGTGGTGATCATTTCCAACAGCGGCCATGCCGCCTACGGCAACACTGCCGCGTTCACCGCGGCCGGTATCACCAAAACCACCCCGAACCCCGCCGGGGCGCAGTACATGCACGGTCCCGACGGACAGCTGACCGGCGAGGTGCGCGAGGCGGCGGCGGTGATGGCGCTGGTCGCGCCGTTCTCCGGCGCGATCATGGCCAACGCCGGGGACAACCTGCGCTGGGCCTACGCCCAACTCGCCCGCGCGGGAATCGCCACCGCCACCGAGCATTCCTACGACGCGCGTGCGCAGTCCGAGGTGTTCGGCAAGCTCGCCCAGCAGGCCGACTGCGCGGTGCGGGTCCGCGCCTACGAGATCGGCACCCCAGAGCTGGCTGCGGACCCGAAGAACGTCCGTGGCAGGCGGGCCCGCGCCGACGTGCTGTTCGACAAGATCGGGATGAAGATGTGGGCGGACGGTTCGCCCTGGCAGGGCAACATCTTCACCACCTTCCCGTATCTGACCAACGCCACCACAGCGGGCATGGGCTTGGGGCCCGACCACCGCGGCCGGATGAACTACCCGCCCGAGCAGATCCAGGACCTGACCAAGGCCTTCGTGGATCAGCACTGGCAGGTTTCCTGCCACGTCCACGGTGACGCTGCGATCGATGTGGTGCTGGACGCATTCGAACAGGCGCGCACACCCCCGGCGTTACGGTCCCGGATCGAACACGTCGGGGCCATGCGGCCCGATCAGTTCGCGCGGGCCGCGAACCTCGGGATCACCCCGAGCCTGTTCATCGAACACATCTACTTCTGGGGAGATGTGCTGGTGGACAAGCTGTTCGGCATGGAACACGGGTCGCACTGGATGTCGGCTCGGTCGGCGCTGGACGCCGGCCTGCGGCTGTCGTTCCACAATGACGGCACCGTCACCCCGCCCAACCCGATCGGCAACATCGCCACCGCGGTGAACCGCATCGCCAAGGGCAGCGGCCGGGTCCTGGCTCCCGAACAGCGCATCGGCGTCGACGCGGCGATCAAGGCGCAGACCCTCAACGCCGCCTGGCAACTACGGCTGGACACCGAGATCGGCAGCCTGGAACCCGGCAAGTACGCCGATCTGGTGGTGCTGTCACACAACCCACGTCGGGTCCCGCCGACCGACCTGCGCGACGTGGCCGTGGAGGCCACGTACCTGATGGGCCGGCAGACCTACGGGAAGGTGCTGGGGTAGCGGGGCGGGTTGCGCCGAGGCCCGCTAGGCGGGCGGCTCGGGGCAGTTGCCGTCGCCGGCCCACACGGTGACCCGGGCGGCCTGCAGCACGCCGTCGCCGTCCTTGGTCCCGCCGGCGGCGACACACTTTCCAGCGCTGATCGACGGTGCGCTGACGGTGATCATCCGGCGGAAGTGGGTGCTGTCGTTGAGTGTGACCGTGGCCGGCCCGGACGGGCCGCTGACGGTGAGTGTGTCGCCGGCAACGGACTCGACCACACCGCGGACGCCACGGTGCGGCTTCGGGGGCGCCGGGGCGTCGGCCGCCGCGGCGGGCCGCTGCGGGCACTGGCCGTCGACCGTGGTGCTGATCGCCACGAACTTCGCGGTGATGGCCCCACCGTCGGAGGCGGCGCCGTCTTGGGCGCCTCCGGCCTTGATGCAGGTGCCGGCGGTGATCTCGCCGCGCTGCGCGGGCACCGACTCGAAAATCCGGGTGCCGTCGGTCAACGAAACGGTGGTGGTGCCGGACGACCGGGTCACTTCGAAGGTGTTGCCGGATACCGAGGAGACCGAACCCATCACGTGGTCGCCCTGGGCGTGAGCCAATGCCGGGACGAACAGTCCGGCCGCGAACAGCGCCGTCGCTCCGGTCAGTGCGCGAACCGTTTGGGTGGGTGTGCTCGGGCGGGGGGACATCGGCAGTCTCCGTTCGTTGATATCGGCGGCGGCGGGTGCCGTCGACCGGTGCTACCACCGTCGAGGGTCGAGTTAGCGAGCAGCTAGCTTCCCGCTGTGAGCGCGCTGTGTAAGCAGCTGTGCAGGGGCCGGGAACACCACGGATGTTCCCGGCGTTGACTCGGTCATGGCAACTCAAGACCTCACCGCAGCGAAATTCGAAGAAACCATCGCCGACAACGACATCGTGCTCGTCGACTTCTGGGCGTCCTGGTGCGGGCCGTGTCGGTCGTTCGCGCCGACGTTTGCGGCCGTCTCCGAGAAGCACCCCGACGTGGTGTTCGCCAAGGTCGACACCGAAGCCGAGCAACAGCTGGCCGCTGCCGCCCAGATCCGCTCCATCCCCACCCTGATGGCGTTCAAGAAGGGCACGCTGGTGTTCAACCAGGCCGGCGCACTGCCTGCCGCGGCGTTGGAGAACCTGGTCCAGCAGGTCAAGGATCTCGACGTCGAGGCCGCATTGGCCGAGCAGGCCGCGCAGGGCAAGCCCGACCAGGTCTGAGGGCGCGCACGCGATAGCGTGCATCCGTGTCTTCCGAATCCGAGTTCGTCCTCGTTGAACGTCCCCGTCCGCACGTCGCGCTGATCACGCTGAACCGCCCGGAGCGGATGAACTCCATGGCGTTCGACGTGATGGTTCCGCTGCGTGACGTGCTGGCGGAAGTCAGCTACGACAACTCGGTGCGGGTGGTGGTGCTGACCGGGGCGGGCCGGGGGTTCTCCTCCGGCGCCGACCATAAGTCCGCGGGTTCGGTGCCGCACGTGGCCGGACTGACCCGGCCCACGTTCGGATTGCGGTCGATGGAACTGCTCGACGACATCATCCTGGGGCTGCGGCGCCTGCACCAGCCGGTGATTGCCGCCGTCAACGGGGCGGCCATCGGTGGCGGTCTGTGCCTGGCGCTGGCGGCCGACATTCGGGTCGCCGCGTCGGGTGCCTACTTTCGGGCGGCCGGCATCAACAACGGGCTGACCGCCAGTGAGCTGGGCCTGAGCTACCTGCTGCCCCGGGCGATCGGTGCGTCGCGGGCCTTCGAGATCATGCTCACCGGCCGCGACGTCGACGCCGCCGAGGCGGAGCGAATCGGCTTGGTCTCGCGGGTGGTGGAGACGGCGGACCTGCTGGACACCTGCTACGACATGGCCGAGCGGATCGCCGGTTTCTCCCGGCCGGGGGCCGAGTTGACCAAGCGGACGCTCTGGAGCGGACTCGACGCCGGTAGTCTGGAGGGGCACATGCAGGCCGAGGGGCTCGGACAGCTCTACGTGCGCCTGCTGACCAGCAACTTCGAGGAAGCCGTCGCTGCGCGCGCCGAGAAGCGCCCACCGGCCTTCACTGACGATAAGTAGCACCACCACGACAGGAGTACGCGCGCGTGATTACCGCAACGGGCCTGGAGGTCCGCGCCGGAGCGCGCACCCTGCTCGACTCGGTGGACTCGGTGCTGCGGGTTCAGCCCGGCGACCGGATCGGTCTGGTCGGCCGCAACGGCGCCGGCAAGACCACCACGTTGCGCATCCTGGCCGGTGAAGGTGAGCCGTATGCGGGCACCATCACCCGCACCGGTGAGGTCGGCTACCTGCCGCAGGACCCCCGGGAAGGCAACCTCGACGTCCTGGCCCGCGACCGGGTGCTCTCGGCACGCGGCCTGGACACCATCCTGGCCGACCTGGAGAAGCAGCAGGTGCTGATGGCCGAGGTCGTCGACGACGCGGAGCGGGACCGAGCCATTCGTCGCTACGGGCAACTCGAAGAGCGCTTTGCCGCACTGGGCGGCTATGCCGCTGAGAGCGAGGCGGGCCGGATCTGCACCAGCCTGGGCTTGCCCGACCGGGTGCTGACGCAGCCGCTGCGGACCCTGTCCGGTGGCCAGCGCCGCCGCGTGGAGCTGGCCCGGATTCTGTTCGCGGCCGGCGAGGGAGGCGCTGGAGGCGCCGGTTCGGGAACCACCTTGCTGCTCGACGAACCGACCAACCACCTCGACGCGGATTCGATCGGCTGGCTGCGTGACTTCCTGAAGAACCACAGCGGGGGACTGGTGCTGATCAGCCACGATGTGGACCTGTTGGCCGACGTGGTCAACCGGGTGTGGTTCCTCGACGCGGTGCGCGGTGAGGCCGACGTCTACAACATGGGCTGGCAGAAGTACCTCGACGCCCGTGCGACCGATGAGCAGCGTCGCCGCCGGGAGCGCGCCAATGCCGAACGCAAGGTCGCCGCGCTGCGCAACCAGGCCGCCAAACTGGGCGCCAAGGCAACGAAAGCCGTTGCAGCGCAAAATATGCTGCGTCGTGCCGACCGGATGCTGGCGGCGCTGGATGAGGAACGGGTCGCCGACAAGGTCGCCAGGATCAAGTTCCCGACCCCGTCGGCTTGCGGGAAAACCCCGCTGATGGCGTCCGGGCTGACCAAGGTGTACGGCTCGCTGGAGATCTTCACCGGTGTCGACCTGGCCATCGACCGGGGCTCACGGGTCGTGGTGCTGGGTCTCAATGGGGCCGGTAAGACCACCCTGCTGCGACTGCTCGCCGGCGTCGAAACCCCCGACGCCGGCCAGCTCGAGCCCGGATACGGTTGCAAGATCGGCTATTTCGCCCAGGAACATGACACCATCGACAACGCGGCGACGGTGTGGGAGAACATCGTTCACGCGGCTCCCGACACGTCTGAACAGGATCTGCGGGGACTGCTGGGCGCGTTCATGTTCACCGGGCCGCAGCTGGAGCAACCGGCCGGCACGCTGTCCGGCGGTGAGAAGACCCGACTGGCGCTGGCCGGGCTGGTGGCATCCACCGCGAACGTGCTGCTGCTCGACGAGCCGACCAACAACCTCGACCCCGCGTCGCGCGAGCAGGTACTCGACGCGCTGCGCAGTTACGCTGGCGCGGTGGTGCTGGTCACCCACGACCCGGGCGCAGCTGAGGCGCTTGACCCACAGCGCGTGGTGTTGTTGCCCGACGGCACCGAAGACCACTGGTCTGCGGACTACCGCGACCTGATCGAGCTCGCCTGATTCACTCAAAGTCGCCCGGTATCGCCGAGGCATTCCTACGCTGAACCCGTTGAGTCGGCGAGGGGATGGTGAGGGGACGTGGCGACGACGACGAAACCGAACAAGCAGCGCGATCGTCAGCTGGTCGAGTTGCGCAACGCCTATGAGGGCGGGGCGAGTATCCGGACCTTGGCGGCGTCGACCGGCCGATCGTACGGCTCCGTGCACAGCATGCTGCGGGAGTCGGGCGCGGCGATGCGCAGCCGCGGCGGGCCCAACCACCGCACCCGGTCCCGCTAGCGTCGCCCCTGAGCGCGAGCGCGCGTGTCTGCACACGACACGCCGATCGCGGTCGGCATTCTGCGCACCCTCGCGGTGCACTGATCAAGCGAAATCAGCTCTGCCGCACCGAATCCTCGACCAGGTCGAGGACCGCGGAAAGCCGCTGCGGATCTTCGCCAGACGCCAGCCGCGCGACGAGGCCGTCGAGCACCAGATCCAGATAGCAGTGCAATACGTCTGCGGGGACGTCGTCGCGCAGCCGGCCGGCCTGCTTCTGGCGATTAAGCCGATCCGTTGTCGCAGCGGCCAATTCGGCTGACCGCTCCGCCCAGCCGCGGCTGAATTCCGGGTCGTGGCGCAGTTTGCGGGCGATCTCCAGCCGAGTGGCCAGCCAGTCGAACTGTTCCGGCGCCGCCAGCATGTCCCGCATCACGCCGATCAGGCCCTCGCGCGAGGCGACATCAGCCATCCGCTCCGCATCTTCGCGCGCCAACTCGAAGAACAGGGTGTCCTTGTCGCGGAAGTGATGGAAGATCGCCCCCCGCGACAGCCCGATCATCTGCTCCAGTCGCCGCACCGTGGCCCCGTCGTATCCGTAGGCGGCGAAGCACCTGCGTGCGCCATCGAGGATCTGGCGGCGCCGGGCCGCCAGGTGATCCTCGCTGACCCTGGGCATCAGGTGATCGCCGTCTACGCGGTCGTAGTCGATTTTCCCCCGCGAGCGGGAGGTGCCCCCAGCATGTTGCGCAGCACGTACTGCAGGATGCCGCCGTTGCGGTAGTAGTCGGCCTCACCGGGGGTGTCGATGCGCACCACCGCGTCGAATTCGACCTTGTCACCGTTTTCCTTGGTGGCGGTGACCTTGACCGTCTTGGGCGTCTTGCCGGTGTTGAGCTCCTCGATACCGACGATGTCGAAGGTCTCGGTGCCGTCCAGGCCCAGTGTCTTGGCGGTTTCGCCGGCCGGGAACTGCAGCGGGATCACGCCCATACCGATCAGGTTCGAGCGGTGGATGCGCTCGAAGGACTCGGTGATGACGGCCTTGACGCCCAGCAGCGTGGTGCCCTTGGCCGCCCAGTCACGCGACGAGCCGGAGCCGTATTCCTTGCCGCCCAGCACGACCAGCGGGATGCCGGCCTTCTGGTAGTTCATGCAGGCGTTGTAGATGAACTCCTTCGGGCCGCCCTCCTGGGTGAAGTCCCGGGTGTAGCCACCCCGGGTGCCCTCCAGGCCGATGGTGTCCAGCAGTCGGTTCTGCAGGCGGATGTTGGCGAAGGTGCCGCGGACCATGACCTCGTGGTTGCCGCGACGGCTGCCCAGCGAGTTGTAGTCCTTGCGCGCCACACCGTGGGCGTCCAGGTAGTCCGCTGCGGGGGTGCCGGGCTTGATCGGGCCGGCCGGGCTGATGTGGTCGGTGGTGACCGAGTCGCCCAGCAGCGCCATCACCCGGGCGCCCTTGATGTCGGAGACCGGGTCGGGCTCCAGCGCCATGCCGTCGAAGTACGGGGCCTTGCGCACGTAGGTCGACGCCTCGTCCCAGGCGAACGTGTCACCGTCCGGGGTCGGCAGGTTGCGCCAG
Source organism: Mycolicibacter heraklionensis (assembly GCF_001021505.1). Classification (GTDB taxonomy): domain Bacteria; phylum Actinomycetota; class Actinomycetes; order Mycobacteriales; family Mycobacteriaceae; genus Mycobacterium; species Mycobacterium heraklionense. The sequence continues at coordinate 316,126 of NZ_LDPO01000002.1, read as the reverse complement.
TTGTCGTCGCCCTTGAACACGTCGGCGTAGGACTTGCGGAACATGTCCTGGTTGATCGCGGACTTGATGGTGTCGTCGATCTCCTGGGCCGACGGCCAGATGTCGCGCAGGTACACGTCGTTGCCTTGCGCGTCCTTGCCCAGCGAGTCGGTCTCGAAGTCGAAGTCCATGGTGCCGGCCAGGGCGTAGGCGATGACCAGCGGCGGGGAGGCCAGGTAGTTCATCTTCACGTCGGGGGAGATGCGACCCTCGAAGTTGCGGTTACCCGACAGCACGGCGGTGACGGTCAGGTCTTCCTCGTTGACCGCCTTGGAGATCTCCTCGGGCAGCGGGCCGGTGTTACCGATACAGGTGGTGCAGCCGTAACCGCCCAGGTAGAAGCCGAGCTTCTCCAGGTAGGGCCAGAGGCCGGCCTTCTCGTAGTAGTCGGTGACCACCTGGGAGCCCGGTGCCATGTTGGTCTTCACCCACGGCTTGGAGGACAGGCCCTTCTCGACGGCGTTGCGGGCCAGCAGGGCCGCGCCGATCATCACCGACGGGTTGGAGGTGTTGGTGCAGGAGGTGATACCCGCGACGGCGACGGCGCCGTGGTCGAGGATGAACTCACCGCGCTCGCCCTTGACCCGGATCGGCTTGCTCGGCCGGCCGTCGGCGCCGTTGGCGGCGGACTGCACGTTCACAGCACCGTCGTCGGCGAAGGACAGCGAGACCGGGTCGGAGGCCGGGAAGGACTCCTCGATGGCCTCGTCGAGCTTGGTCTCCGGCGCCGGGTGCTGCTCTTCGACGTAGTTGTGGATGTCTTTGCGGAAGGCGATCTTGCTCTCCGACAACAGGATCCGGTCCTGCGGACGCTTCGGGCCGGCGATCGACGGGACCACGGTGGACAGGTCCAGCTCCAGGTATTCGGAGAAGGCCGGCTCGTGGTCCGGGTTGTGCCACATCCCCTGGGTCTTGGCATAGGCCTCGACCAACGCGAGCTGCTCGTCGGTGCGGCCGGTCAGACGCAGGTAGTTGATGGTCTCTTCGTCGATCGGGAAGATCGCGCAGGTGGAGCCGAACTCGGGGCTCATGTTGCCCAGGGTGGCGCGGTTGGCCAGCGGCACCTCGGCGACGCCCTTGCCGTAGAACTCGACGAACTTGCCCACCACGCCGTGCTTGCGCAGCATGTCGGTGACGGTGAGCACCACGTCGGTGGCGGTGACGCCCGGCTGGATCTCGCCGGTCAGCTTGAAGCCGACGACGCGGGGGATCAGCATCGACACCGGCTGGCCCAGCATGGCGGCCTCGGCTTCGATACCGCCGACGCCCCAGCCCAGCACGCCCAGGCCGTTCTGCATGGTGGTGTGGCTGTCGGTGCCCACGCAGGTGTCGGGGTAGGCCTGACCGTTTCGCACCATCACGGTGCGGGCCAGGTATTCGATATTGACCTGGTGCACGATGCCGGTGCCCGGCGGGACGACCTTGAAGTCGTCGAAAGCGCCTTGGCCCCAACGCAGGAACTGGTAGCGCTCGGCGTTGCGCTGGTACTCCAGCTCGACGTTGCGCTCGAAGGCGTCGGCGGTTCCGAAGACGTCGAGGATGACGGAGTGGTCGATGACCATCTCGGCGGGTGAGAGCGGGTTGACCTTGTTCGGGTCGCCGCCCAGCGCGGTGACGGCCTCACGCATGGTGGCCAGGTCGACGACGCAGGGCACACCGGTGAAGTCCTGCATGATCACCCGGGCCGGGGTGAACTGGATCTCGATGCTCGGCTCGGCGGCCGGGTCCCAGTTGGCGATCGCGTTGATGTGCTCTTTGGTGATGTTGGCGCCGTCCTCGGTGCGCAGCAGGTTCTCGGCCAGCACCTTGAGGCTGTAGGGGAGTTTCTCGGTGCCCGGGACGGCATCGAGGCGGTAGATCTCATAGTCCTTGTCACCCACGCTCAGGGTGTCGCGGGCTCCGAACGAATTCACCGAATCTTTGCTGGTCACTTCAACTCCCCGAGATCGAGTTCTCCTCCATCGACGGGTCCGCGCCGACGGGCGCCATAACCCTAACAGTACGATTGTCCTGTATAAAGTAAGGTTCACCTCACTTGGCCGGGGTTGATACCGTCTTCAACCGTGACGATCCAGCACCCGCCGGCCTATATCCCCGGCGAGCTCTGCATCACCGTCGGCCTCGACCCGGCCGCCCCGCCCGACGACTGCATGGCACTGGTCAAGGTTGCTGTCGCCGCCGACGGGGTGAGCGCACCGGCGGCCGACGTGCCGGCGCTGCGCGAGGTGGTGGCGCAGGCCGGCCGCGACGGTATCGACCTCAAGATCGTCGAGGTGGCCCGAAATCCCGGCATGGACACCGCGCTGCGCGACGTCGCCACCGTGGTCGGCTACGACTATCCGGATTCCACTGTTCTGGTCGTCAGTACCAACTATGTCGGCAGCTACAGCGGCCAGTTTCATCGGTCCAAGCTGGAGGCCGCCGAGGATCACGCCAAGACCGGCGACCCGGTGGTCTCCGCGCAGAATTTCGTGCATGAATTGGCCACCCCGGATCTGCCCTGGACGGGCCTCACGGTGGTGCTGCTGGTGGGGGTGGCGGTGGCGGCTGTCGGGACCCGCTTCCTGCAACGACGCAGCAAACAGGCTGCCGAACGCTCCGACGTCGCCAACTAGCGGCCTTACCTCCGAAAACCCGGAAACTAGGCGATTAATTGTCGCCCCGTTGTCGGCTGCTGCAAATAATTAGGTCACCGAATGGTCACAACCGGCTTAATTACAATAATGTAGTTTGTTACGAACGTTTCTCCAGTGACTGATGTGACGTATGGTCTCAAAAGGCGCAGCTGTTGTATCTGTTGTTTCTGTGCTTTTGCCACCGGCCGAAGCGCGGCGCCGCCTGCTGAGAGTCCGAGGAGATCCAAGCCGAATGAGACGCATCCGTTGTGGCTCCGATGGCTCTGCTTTCCGGCTGGCGGCCCGGTTCGCCCGACCCGCGACGGTGTCGGTACTCAGCGCTGCGATGCTGCTGGGCACCCCGGGGCTGGCGACAGCCCAACCCGCGCAGGACCCCGACGGCATCGCCGCGCTGATCGCCGACGTCGCCGACGCCAACCAACAGTTGCAGAACCTGGGCGCGCAGATCGCCGAGGAGAAGGAAGGGGTCAACAAGGCCCTGGTGGATCTGCAGACCGCGCGCGACGACGCCGCCGCTGCCCAACACGAGGTGGACGCCGGCCGGCAGGCGATCGCCGAGGCCGACGCCGCGATCGCCGCCGCGCAGCGACGGTTCAACACTTTCGCCGCGTCGACGTACGTCAACGGGCCCTCGGACAGCTACCTGACCGCGGCCAACCCGACGGAGATGATCGCTACGGCCGCGGCCGGCCAGACCCTGGCGCTCAGCTCGCAGCAGGCGCTGGACAACCTCAAGCGGGCCCGCATCGAGCAGGTGAACAAGGAATCGGCCGCTCGGCTGGCCAAGCAGAAGGCCGATCAGGCGGTCGCCGACGCGCAGTCCAGCCAGGATGCCGCGGTGGCCGCGCTCACCGACACCCAGCGCAAGTTCGGCGAACAGCAGGGCGAGATCAACCGGCTGGCCGCACGACGTAACGAGGCGCAGGCCAAACTCGCCGCCGCCCGCGGCCACGATCAGCCCCAGCAGGGGCATCCGCCGGCCGGCGCCGCAGGCGGTGATCGGTGGGGAAACCCCGCCGGTCCGGTCGCCGGCCCCACGGCCCCGGCGCCCGCGCAGTGGGATGGTCCCTGGGACCCGACCCTGCCGATGGTGCCCAGTGCCGACGTTCCCGGCGACCCGATCGCCGTCATCAACCAGGTGCTCGGGATCTCCCAGACCTCGGCACAGGTGACGGCGAACCTGGGCCAGAAGTTCCTGCAGTCCCTCGGGCTGGCCAAGCCCGACGACACCGGGATCAACAACGGCAAAATCCCGCGGGTTTACGGCCGGCAGGCCTCCGAATACGTGATCCGCCGTGGCCTTTCGCAGCGCGGCGTGCCCTATTCCTGGGGCGGCGGCACCGCCGCGGGGCCAGGACGCGGTATCGGCTCCGGTGCGGGCACCGTCGGATTCGACTGTTCCGGGCTGATCCTCTACGCCTTTGCCGGGGTGGGCATCAAGCTGCCGCACTACTCGGGTTCGCAGTACAAGATGGGCCGCCAGATCCCGTCGGCGCTGGCGCGTCGTGGCGACGTCATCTTCTACGGACCCGGTGGCAGCCAGCACGTGACGCTCTACCTCGGCAACGGCCTGATGCTGGAGGCCCCCGACGTGGGGCAGACGGTGAAGGTGTCGCCGGTCCGCAAGAGCGGCATGACGCCCTACGTGGTCCGATACATCGAGTACTGACGGCGGTGCAATGCAACTGAGTTCCTTACGACTATCACGCCTCATCGGATCGTTGCTGGTGGCGATCCCGGTGCTGGTCGGCCTGGCCGGACCGGCCGAAGCGGACCCGGGGTGGGACCCCACCCTGCCGGCGACGATCAGTGCCGGCGCGCCCGGTGACCCGCTGGCGATCGCCAACGCCTCGTTGCAGGCCACCGCGCAGGCCACCCAGACCACGATGGACCTGGGCCGCAAGTTTCTGTCCGGCCTCGGATTCAACGTCGGCGATGAAGCCGTCGGCAACGTGTCACCGGGCAAGCGGGTGCACGGCAAGCAGGCCATCGAGTACGTGATTCGTCGCGGCGGCTCACAGATGGGCGTGCCCTACTCCTGGGGCGGTGGTTCGCTGACCGGTCCCAGCAAGGGAGTCGACTCCGGTGCGGGCACGGTCGGTTTCGACTGTTCGGGCCTGATGCGCTACGCGTTCGCCGGTGTGGGCGTGCTGATCCCACGCTTCTCCGGCGACCAGTACAACGCCGGCCGGCATATTCCGCCCAGTCAGGCCCGTCGTGGCGACCTGATGTTCTACGGCCCCGGTGGCGGCCAGCACGTCACCATGTACCTGGGCGGCGGGAAGATGTTGGAGGCCTCGGGCAGCGCCGGCAAGGTGGTCGTCAGCCCGGTGCGGACGTCGGGGATGACGCCGTATCTGACCCGGATCATCGAGTACTGACGCATTCGGGACGGGCCTTACGTCGACGGATGCTGCGAACCCTGGAATAGTGAAACGAGGGCACAACGCTGCCCCTCGGCCGTGTGCCGTGCAAGCAGTTGTGTCTGACCGACCTTTGTGGAGGATTTGTCGATGACGTCATCGGATGGGACGCCCGCGGGCGCCAGCGGTTTCCCCGGCTCGGCCGGTGCCGAGACAGGCACAGTCGGCGGTAGCGGGCTCGCCGCCGACGTACACGCGCTGGAGCGGGCCATCTTTGAGGTCAAGCGCGTCATCGTCGGCCAGGACCAGCTCGTCGAGCGCATCCTGGTCGGCCTGCTCGCCAAGGGCCACGTGCTGCTCGAAGGCGTGCCCGGTGTCGCCAAGACCCTGGCCGTGGAGACCTTCGCCAAGGTGGTGGGCGGGAGCTTCGCCCGCATCCAGTTCACTCCGGACCTGGTGCCCACCGACATCATCGGTACCCGCATCTACCGGCAGGGCCGCGAGGAGTTCGACACCGAGCTCGGCCCGGTGATGACCAACTTCCTGCTGGCCGACGAGATCAACCGTGCACCGGCCAAGGTGCAGTCGGCGCTGCTGGAGGTCATGCAGGAGCGCAAGGTCTCCATCGGCGGTAAGAGCTTCCCGCTGCCCAACCCGTTCCTGGTGATGGCCACCCAGAACCCGATCGAACACGAGGGTGTCTACCCGCTGCCCGAAGCGCAGCGCGACCGTTTCCTGTTCAAGATCAACGTCGGCTACCCCTCGCCGGAGGAGGAGCGCGAGATCATCTACCGGATGGGTGTCACCCCGCCGGAGCCCAAGCAGATCCTCGGCACCGGCGACCTGGTGCGGCTGCAGACGCTGGCGGCCAACAACTTCGTGCACCACGCCCTGGTGGACTACGTGGTTCGGGTGATCACCGCGACGCGGCAGCCCGAGCAGTTCGGCATGCCGGACGTGAAGAACTGGCTGTCGTTCGGCGCGTCGCCGCGTGCCTCACTGGGCATCATCTCCGCATCCCGCGCGCTGGCCCTGGTCCGTGGTCGCGACTACGTGATCCCGCAGGACGTCATCGAGGTCATCCCGGACGTGCTGCGGCACCGCCTGGTGCTGTCCTACGACGCACTCGCCGACGAGATCACGCCGGAGATCGTGATCAACCGGGTGCTGCAGACGGTGCCGCTGCCTCAGGTGAACGCGGTTCCGCAGCAACAGCATTCGCCGGCACCGGGTGCCCCGACCGCAGCGGCAGTGGCCGGCGGTCGGTGAGCGACCCCGACACCGGGGCTGGATCGATTCAGCCACCCGAAACCAGCACCACGCCGCCGTCGATGCTGCGCGGCGGAATCCGCGACCCGAAGCTGGCGGCGGCCCTGCGCACCCTGGAGCTGACGGTCAAACGCAAGCTCGACGGGGTGCTGCACGGAGATCACCTCGGCCTGATTCCCGGCCCGGGCTCCGAGCCCGGCGAGTCCCGGCTCTACCAGCCCGGCGACGACGTGCGGCGGATGGACTGGTCGGTCACGGCCCGCACCACCCATCCGCACGTCCGGCAGATGATCGCCGACCGCGAGCTGGAGACGTGGTTGGTGGTCGACATGTCGGCCAGCATGGATTTCGGCACCGCCACCTGCGAGAAGCGTGACCTGGCGGTGGCGGCGGCCGCGGCCATCGTCTACCTCAACAGCGGTGGCGGTAACCGGCTGGGCGCATTGGTGACCAACGGCGAGCGCGTGCTGCGGGTGCCGGCCCGCTCCGGGCGCAACCACGAGCAGACCCTGCTGCGCACCATCGCCACCATTCCGCGGGCCCCGGTCGGGGTGCGCGGTGACCTGGCGGCGGCCATCGACGCCCTGCGCCGCCCCGAACGCCGGCGCGGCATGGCGGTCATCATCAGCGACTTCCTCGGCCCGATCAACTGGATGCGCCCGTTGCGGGCGATCGCCGCCCGCCACGAGGTGCTGGGCATCGAGGTGCTCGACCCGCGCGATGTGGAACTGCCCGATGTCGGTGATGTGGTGTTGCAGGACACCGAGTCCGGAATCACCCGCGAGTTCACCATCGACGCCAAGCTGCGTGACGATTTCGCCCGGGCCGCGGTGGCCCACCGCTCCGACGTCGCCCGCGCGCTGCGCAGCTGCGGCGCGCCGTTGCTGGGGTTGCGGACCGACCGGGACTGGATCGCCGACATCGTCCGATTCGTCGAGTCACGCCGGCGCGGAGCGCTGGCGGGGACGCCGTGACGCTCACCTTCCACCGGCGAGCAGTCGTGAAAGCCCCGATTTCGTCCACCAAATGGGGGCTTTCGCGACTGATCGCTGGCCAAAAGACAGGTCTGCTATGACATTGCCGCTCCTCGGGCCGATGACGCTGTCGGGCTTCGCGCACCCGTGGTTCTTCCTGTATTTGTTCGTGATCCTGGGCCTGGTCGCGCTGTACATCCTCGTGCAGGTGGCGCGGCATCGGCGGATCCTGCGGTTCGCCAACATGGAGCTGCTGGAGAGCGTGGCGCCCAAATCGCCGACGCGCTGGCGACACCTGTCGGCGATCCTGCTGATCAGCTCGTTGCTGCTGTTCACCGTGGCGATGGCCGGCCCCACCCACGACGTCCGGATCCCGCGCAACCGCGCGGTGGTGATGCTGGTGATCGACGTCTCGCAGTCGATGCGGGCCACCGACGTCGCCCCCAGCCGGCTGGCGGCCGCGCAGGAAGCCGGCAAGCAGTTTGCCGACGAACTGACGGCGGGCATCAACCTGGGGTTGATCGCCTACGCCGGCACCGCGACCGTGCTGACGTCGCCGACCACCAACCGCGAAGCCACCAAGGCCGCGATCGACAAGCTGCAACTGGCGGACCGCACCGCCACCGGTGAGGGCATCTTCACCGCATTGCAGGCGATCGCCACCGTGGGCGCCGTCATCGGCGGCGGCGACACCCCGCCGCCGGCCCGCATTGTGCTGCTCTCCGACGGTAAGGAGACTGTGCCGTCCAACCCCGACAATCCGAAGGGGGCGTTCACCGCGGCGCGCACCGCGAAGGACCAGGGGGTGCCGGTCTCGACGATCTCGTTCGGCACGGCCTACGGCTACGTCGAGATCAACGAGCAGCGTCAACCGGTGCCGGTCGACGATGACTCACTGAAGAAGATCGCCGACCTGTCCGGCGGCAGCGCCTACACCGCCTCCAGCCTGCAGCAGCTCAAAGAGGTGTACTCCACGCTGCAGGACCAGATCGGTTTCGAGACCATCCGCGGTGACGCCAGCACCGGCTGGCTGCGACTGGGCGCGTTCGTCCTGGCGCTGGCCGCACTGGCGGCACTGCTGCTCAACCGACGGCTGCCCGCCTAGGCCGCACGAGTGGCCCGCGCCCTCAGCGCGGAGTCAACGGGTCGATTCGATAGGTTATGCCGGTGACAGATGCCGCAGAATCCGCTGAAAACCCCGTCAAGCCCGCGTTCGTGTCGCGTTCGGTCCTCGTCACCGGTGGAAACCGAGGCATCGGACTGGCGATCGCGCGGCGACTGGCCGCCGACGGCCACAAGGTGGCGGTGACGCACCGCGGTTCCGGCGCCCCTGAGGGACTGTTCGGGGTGGTGTGCGATGTCACCGACAACGACGCCGTCGACCGGGCGTTCAAAGAGGTCGAGGAGCACCAGGGCCCGGTGGAGGTGCTGGTGGCCAACGCCGGCATCTCCAAAGACGCGTTCCTGATGCGGATGACCGAGGAGCGCTTCGAAGAGGTCATCAACGCCAACCTCACCGGCGCCTTCCGGGTCACCCAGCGGGCGTCGCGCAGCATGCAGCGCAAGCGCTTCGGCCGGATCATCTACATCGGATCGGTCTCTGGCATGTGGGGGATCGGCAACCAGGCCAACTATGCGGCGGCCAAGGCGGGTTTGATCGGCATGGCCCGGTCGATCTCTCGTGAGCTGTCCAAGGCCGGCGTCACCGCGAACGTCGTTGCGCCCGGCTACATCGACACCGAGATGACCCGAGCCCTCGACGAGCGGATCCAGGAGGGTGCGCTGGACTTCATCCCGGCCAAGCGGGTCGGCACCGCCGAGGAGGTCGCCGGTGCGGTCAGTTTCCTGGCGTCTGAGGACGCGAGCTACATCGCCGGCGCGGTCATCCCCGTCGACGGCGGCATGGGCATGGGCCACTAGCGACTCGTTCAGTTCAAGATAGGGGACTTTTCATGGCAGGCATTCTCGAAGGCAAGCGGATCCTGGTCACCGGGATCATCACCGATTCCTCGATCGCGTTCCACATCGCCAAGGTGGCGCAGGAGGCCGGCGCGCAGCTGGTGTGCACCGGCTTCGACCGGCTGCGGCTGATCCAGCGGATCATCGACCGGTTGCCGGAGCCGGCGCCGCTGCTCGAACTCGACGTGCAGAACAGCGAGCACCTCGACACCCTGGCCGCCCGGATCACCGAGGTGATCGGCGAAGGCAACAAGCTCGACGGTGTGGTGCACTCCATCGGATTCATGCCGCAGACCGGCATGGGTATCAACCCGTTCTTCGACGCGCCCTACGAGGACGTCGCCAAGGGCATCCACATCTCGGCCTATTCCTACGCCTCGCTGGCCAAGGCGACGCTGCCGATCATGAACCCCGGCGGCGGCATTGTGGGCATGGACTTCGACCCGACGCGGGCGATGCCGGCCTACAACTGGATGACGGTGGCCAAGAGTGCCCTGGAGTCGGTGAACCGGTTCGTGGCGCGCGAGGCCGGCAAGGTCGGCGTGCGGTCGAATCTGGTTGCGGCCGGGCCGATCCGGACGCTGGCGATGAGCGCCATCGTGGGCGGTGCCCTCGGTGAGGGCGCCGGCGAGCAGATTCGGCTGCTGGAGGAGGGCTGGGACCAGCGGGCCCCGATCGGCTGGGACATGAAGGACCCGACGCCGGTGGCCAAGACCGTCTGCGCGCTGCTGTCCGACTGGCTGCCGGCCACCACCGGAACGGTCGTCTACGCCGACGGTGGCGCGCACACCCAGTTGCTCTAGATGGAGCTCGACGCCGTCCTGCTGCTGTCCTTCGGCGGACCCGAAGGCCCGGAGCAGGTGCGGCCGTTCCTGGAGAACGTCACTCGGGGGCGTGGCGTGCCGCCGGCCCGGCTCGACGCGGTCGCCGAGCACTACCTGCATTTCGGTGGCGTGTCGCCGATCAATGGGATCAACCGCGCGCTGGCTGAGGCGATGCGTGCCGAAATGCCCGGCCTGCCGGTGTATTTCGGCAACCGCAACTGGGAGCCTTACGCCGAGGACGTCGTCGCGGCGATGGCGGCCGACGGCGTACGACGCGCCGCGGTGTTCCCGACCTCGGCCTGGGGCGGATATTCGGGCTGTGACCAGTACGCCGAGGACATCGCCCGGGCGCGGCGGGCGGTCGGGGAGCGGGCACCGGAGTTGGTGAAGCTGCGCCAGTACTTCGACCACCCGTTGTTCGTGGCGATGTTCGCCGAGGCGATTGCCACGGCCGCCGACAGCCTGCCGGCCGGTCTGCGGGAGACCGCCCGGCTGGTGTTCACCGCGCATTCCATCCCGGTGAGCACCGACGCACGCTACGGCCCGCAGCTTTACAGTCGCCAGGTCGCCTACGCGACGAGTCTGGTGGCGGCCGCTGCGGGCTACCGCGACTACGACCAGGTGTGGCAGTCGCGCTCGGGGCCGCCGCAGGTGCCCTGGCTGGAACCTGACATCGAGGCACACCTGGCGGCCCTGGCCGACGCCGGCGTGCGCGCTGTGATCCTGTGTCCGATCGGCTTTCTCAGCGACAACATCGAGGTGGTCTGGGATCTCGACAACGAAGTCCGGACCCGGGCGCAGGCGGCTGGAATCGCCTACGCGCGAGCGGCCACCCCGAACGCCGATCGGCGGCTGGCCCGGCTGGCCCGCGGCCTGGTCGAGGAACTGCGCGACGGCACCGCACCCGTACGTGTCGCCGGTCCGGCGGAACTGGGTTGCGGCTTCGGCGTGAACGGGGCGCCGTGCGGTTCATCGCACTGCGTCGCGGACGTGGGCCCGGTGTCCTCGAAGTCCAGGTAGGCCGCTAGGTCGGCGTGCCCGGATTCCGTCATGGTCCCGGTGCTGTGGGCGGGTTTGATGGCGCCGGAATAGAGCGATAGGAGAGTTGCCCGCCTTAGAGCGACAACGACGCGGTACGGGGGCGTGCGGCTGCCAGGTGTCGCTCAGAGGCGGGCAACGATCTCCATGGTTCGGCCGGGGCGCGGCCCACCCCAACCCGGTTCCGTCTTCACCGACGGTGCACTACGCCCGCCAGGCCGAGTGCAGAATCTCGGTCACGGCGGCGCTGCGCGCCGAGCGCACCACCGCCGTCAGCGGCGCAACCGCATCCGCGGCGCGCTGCACCGCGGCGGATGACTGGGCGCTGGCGGTCAGCAGGTCGGCGCTGACCGTGATGATCGCCTCGACGTGGGCGGCGCTGTGCAGAACACGCACCGCACGGTTCGGCGCATGGTCCGGAATCCGGTGCAGGAGCACGGCTTCCACCATCTGTTCCACCCGCAGGCGCGGATCCTCCACGCCGTAGTCGGCCCAGCGCGAGCCGGTGGAACCCAGCGCTTCGGCGGCTGTCCGCACCGCCGACCGCAACGCGTATTCGGCGTCACCGAGATTGTGCTGTTCGCTCGCCGGCAAGCTGGTCAGCGGGAACACGGTCCAGCACAGCTCGGCGGCGTAGTCCTCGCCGGCGTCGGCGTCTTCCGAGTACGCCGGCACCAGCCCGATCGGGGGCGAGGCGTCAGACGACCCGATCAGCACGGCCTCACCGGCGAGGATCGCCTCCTGCGCAAAGATCGTCCCGGCCGGCAGTCCGCGGACGTCGCCGGGGACCGGAAACACCGGTCGAATGCCGTCCCCGGCGGCCGACGGTCCCGCGCCGCGCACCAACTGCAGCAGTGCCGCCGCGCCGCCGTCCGTCCCGCCGGCCCACGCCAGGCCGGACTCGCCGATGCTGATCGCGTCATAGACGGCCACCGATTGCACTGGCGCCCAGGCCGATAGTGCGTCCAACACGTCATCGGGTGCGGCCCGGCCGGCAAGCCAGGCGTTGGCCCACACCGACAGCGAAGTACTCGGGCACCACATGATGCAAGGCAGTGTAGTTGCCCGCGCTGTCGCTGCCGGACCGCACAGGTTCAGGCGGTTCTCGGGCTATCCTGGCCGCATGCCGACTGCCCTGATCTGGTTGGTCTTCGCACTCGGGCTCGCAGGAGCCGAGGCCCTCACCGGCGACATGTTCCTGCTGATGCTCTCCGGCGGTGCGCTGTCGGCGGCGGCCGCCAGCTCCCTGACCAACTGGCCGCTCTGGACGGACGGTGCGGTCTTCCTGGTGGTGTCGGTGCTGCTGCTGGCACTGGTACGCCCCGCGCTGCGCCGCCGGCTGTGGGCAGGGACGGGCGCCGAAACGGGGGTGCTGGCACTGCAGGGCAAGACCGCCCTGGTGCTCGACCGCGTCGAACAGCATGGCGGCCGGGTGAAGCTGAACGGCGAGGTGTGGACCGCCCGCCCGCTCACCGACGGCGACGTCTTCGAACCGGGTGAGCAGGTCACCGTGATGCATATCGACGGCGCTACCGCGGTGGTCGGCAAGATCCTGTAAAGAAAGGAATCGTCATGGAAGGCGTCACAACCGGGCTGTTATTGCTGGCCGTGCTGGTGGTGTTCGCGGTGATCGTGGTCGCCAAGTCGGTCGCGCTGATCCCGCAGGCCGAGGCGGCGGTGATCGAGCGACTCGGCCGCTACAGCCGCACCGTCAGTGGTCAGCTGACCCTGCTGGTCCCCTTCATCGACCGGGTGCGGGCCCGCATCGACCTACGTGAGCGGGTGGTGTCGTTCCCCCCGCAGCCGGTGATCACCGAGGACAACCTGACCCTCAACATCGACACCGTCGTCTACTTCCAGGTCACCAACCCCAAAGCCGCGGTTTATGAGATCAGCAACTACATCGTCGGTGTGGAGCAGCTGACCACCACCACGCTGCGCAACGTGGTCGGCGGCATGACGCTGGAGCAGACGTTGACCTCCCGTGAGGTGATCAACAGCCAGCTGCGCGGTGTGCTCGACGAGGCGACCGGGCGCTGGGGTCTGCGGGTGGCCCGGGTGGAACTGCGCAGCATCGATCCGCCGCCGTCGATCCAGGCGTCGATGGAGAAGCAGATGAAGGCGGACCGGGAGAAGCGGGCCATGATCCTGACCGCCGAGGGTCAGCGGGAAGCTGCGATCAAGCAGGCCGAGGGGGAGAAGCAGGCCGAGATCCTGACCGCCGAGGGAGCCAAGCAGGCGGCGATCCTGGCTGCGGAGGGCGAACGGCAGTCCCGGATGCTGCGGGCCCAGGGTGAGCGGGCCGCCGCGTACCTGCAGGCGCAGGGGCAGGCCAAGGCGATTGAGAAGACTTTCGCGGCGATCAAGGCCGGCCGGCCCACGCCTGAGTTGTTGGCTTACCAGTATCTGCAGGTGTTGCCGGAGATGGCGCGCGGTGGGGCCAACAAGGTGTGGGTGGTGCCCAGTGATTTCGGTACCGCCCTGCAAGGGTTCACCAAGCTGCTGGGTGCTCCCGGCGAGGACGGCGTCTTCCGCTACCAACCCTCGCCCGTCGATGATCACCCGGCCCAGTCGGCGGACGACAGCGACGAGGTCGCCGACTGGTTCACCACCAAGACCGATCCGGCGATCGCGCAGGCGGTCGCCAAAGCCGAGGCGGATGCCCGCAAGCCGGTCGAGGGCGGGGTGCTGCCACCGCAGCTCGACCCCGGACTGGCGTGAGTGCGCTGACGGCACGGCCAACCTACGCGGCGCTGGCTGCGTTTCTGGCGGGTGACGCCGTGGCGTCGGCGATCCCGGTGCCCTACGTCGCCAAGAACATGGATGCCATGCGGATTCCCGACGAGGTCCGCTGGGCGGTCCCGGTGGCCAAGGCCGCCACCGCCCTGGGACTGGCATCGGTGTTCCGCTTTCCGGGTGTCGCCCGGGTCACCACCGGGTTGTTGACGTTGTATTTCGCCGGGGCGCTGGGCATCCACCTGCGGGTGCGCAACCGGGTCGCCAACATCGTGCCCGCGGTGGTGCTGCTGCTGGTGTTCGCCGCGATGACGGTCCAGGGCCCGCACACCGCCGGGGGCGGGGTACGGGCCCTGGAGTCGTAGCTTCGGGTTATTTGGGGGTTTTCTACCCTCTGCGGGAGGCGGTCGTGTGCTCGTCGAGGGTGGTCGCCTTGTAGGCGTAGGCAGCCACGACCGCGCCGAGCAGCTGGGCGATCAGGTACACCCAGAGGAACTTCCAGGCGAAGATCCCCGACAGCATCAGGCCGAAGGTGATGGCCGGGTTGAACGCGCCGCCCGAGATGGCGCCGACCGCCACCACGCCGACGGTCACCACGAACCCGATCGCCAGACCGTAGAAGCTGTTGCCGGCGCTGTCTTTGCTCGTCGCGGTGTGCAAAACGACGTAGCACAACGCGAATGTGAATACCAATTCGGCTAAGAATGCCGGCCAGACGGTGCCGGTCAGATCAAGAGTGCCGCTGGCGTACTTGTCGTGCCACAACCCGAATCCCACCCCGAACGCTGCGAGCGCACCGACCAACTGCGCAACGATGTAGGGCCCCAGATCACCCAATGGCAGTGCACCCCGCAAATACGCGGCCACTGAGACGGCCGGGTTCAGGTGGCCGCCCGAGATGTGCCCACTGGCGTACACCATCACCATCAGCACCGAGCCGATGCCCAGCGCGGTGGCGGCGACGCATTCGGTGCCGGACAAGACGATGCCGAGCACAGCGAACATGAAAACGAACGTGCCGATCATTTCGGTCAAATATTTGCGCACCGCGGCGTTCCGATCAGCCATTGATCCGGTCCCTTCAATCCGTCGAGCACCTGTCCAATTTGTGCTGTGCCAGCACATGGCACTAAGGAAGACTTTAACGGGGGACGGGTCTTCGGCTCGCTATTTATGGACGCTTATACACCGAATTGTTGCTGGATTGACGAGGGCTTTGTGTTGTTTGCCAGCGCTCAGCGGACGAACAACGTCAGAAGCTTCTTGCCGACCGATACCGCTGTCGAGGTGTTCGCCACCGAGACCGTGACCTGGTCACCGAATCGGCGGCGAAGTTCGCGTTGCAGTCGGTCGTAGAGCGTCGATTCCGACGCGAGACAGCCGTGGCAGGCTCCGGACGTCCGCACCCGCACCTGGTCACCGGTCACACCGACAAGCTCGATCGCCCCACCGTGCGACGCGGCGAGTTCGCCGATCGGCCCACTGAGCAGTTCCTCGGCCGCCCGCGCCATCTCGCTGGTGCGTTCGGACGGCTCCACTCGCCAGCCCGCCGGCTCCCGAAGAGCTTCGTCAAGTGCGGCGCGGATCTCCTCGCCACGGGCTCGCCAACTCTGCTGGGGGCTCAGCGTGATCGCGATCTCGGACCCGGCCACCGTCAGCTCGTCGATCACTCCGGCGTCCCGCAACGCACCCAGCCGGCCGGGGGCGTGCCGTACCCGCCCCGCTGCGGGCAGACGGTCGTGGTCGACCACCCACCGCGTGCGTTGCGGGTCGTCGGTCGCCACCGCATGCATGGGGATCATGCGCCCAGGCCCGACGCGATCGACCGGGCGACGAATGCCATCACCCACGCCAGGACGAACATGTAGCCAAAAGCGAAGCCAGGCCACCGCCAGGAATTGGTCTCCCGGCGCATCACCGCGACGGTGGACATGCACTGCAGCGCGAACATGAAGTACACCATCAGGGCGATGACCGTCGGCGCGGTGAACACCCGCTGGCCGTTGTCGTCGGTCATCGACACCAGCGCCTGGTGCGGGGCGGTGGGGTTGGTCGCCGCCGACACCTGGCCGAGCGTGGACACGAACACCTCCCGCGCCGCCAGCGACCCGACCAGCGCGATGTCGGTGCGCCAGTCGAAGCCCAGAGGTGCGAAAACCGGCTCGATCGCCCTGCCGACGCCGGCGGCGTAGCTGTGGTCCAGCACGTAGGCGGCGGCATCGGGTGGCGGCAGCGCTGCCGTCTCGGCGCCGCGGGTGGGCAGATTCATCAACACCCACAGCACCAGCGATGTGGCCAAGATGACGGTTCCGGCCTTGCGCAAGAAGATCTTCGCCGCATTCCACATCGCGATGAGAACGGCGGTGGGAGACGGAAAGCGATACGGCGGCAGTTCCATGGTGAACGGCAGCAGGTCGCTGCGCAGAATCGTCGACTTGAACACCGACGCGGCCAGCAGCGCCGAGGTACCACCGCCCAGGTACAGCAGGAACATGGTGACACCCTGCGCGCTGAAGCCCCACCAACGCGTCTGCGGTGCCACCAGGAGCCCTACGAGCAGGGTGTAGACCGGCAGCCGCGCGGAGCACGTCATCAACGGCGCACTGATGATGGTCGCGATCCGGTCACGCGATGACGGCAGTGTCCGTGTCGCCATGATCCCGGGGACCGCGCAGGCGAACGAGGAAAGCATGGCCACGAACGCGCGACCCTCCAGCCCGGTTCTGGCCATGACACGATCCATCAGGAACGCGGCACGCGACATGTAGCCGATGTTTTCCAGCAGTGCAATCAGCAAGAACAGCAACACAATCTGCGGAATGAACTGCAAGACGGTGCCGACACCGCCGATGACACCATCGCCGATCACGCCACCGAGCACCGTGCCGCCGAGGTGGCTGTTGACCTGCGATCCCAGCCAGCCGAGTCCCGCGGCGATCCGGTCCTGCAGCGGGGCAGCGAGGGTGAAGATGACCTGGAAGAACGCGAACATGACCGCGAAGAAGATGACGATGCCCCATATCGGGTGCAGTACCAATCCGTCGATCCGGGTGGTCCGCTGATCCCGATGCGGGGCAACGTATTCAGCGGCGGTCAGCACCGAGGCGCCGCAGGCGTCGAGCGCGTCGGCCTCCGGCGGCGGCAGTACCGCAGGCCGCGGCCAGGTGTCACTGGTTCCCAGCAGTGCGCGTAGGCCCTCGATGCCGGAACCGCGGTTGGCGATAACGGCAACGACCGGCACCCCCAACGCGGTGGCGAGAGCGTCCATAGCGATTCCACCTCGGCGCGAACGCAATTCGTCGGTCATGGTGAGCACCAGCACGGTGGGAAGGTCCAGACGCAGCACCTGGCCCACCAAGGTGATCGAGCGGCGCAGCGTCGTGGCGTCGGCGACCAACACGATCGCGTCGGGCCGGCCGATCCCGTTGATCCCGCCGCCCAACACGTCGGCGACAACCTGTTCGTCCGGACTGATCGGGTCCAGGCTGTACGTGCCGGGCAAGTCTTCGACCGCCACGTCGACATCACCGACGGTCACCACCCCGACACTGCGCCCTACCGTGACGCCCGGATAGTTGCCGGTCTTGGCGCGCAGCCCGGTCAGGTGATTGAACAGGCTGGTTTTGCCGGCGTTCGGGCTGCCGACCAGGGCTATCCGCTGTGCGTGCGTCACGTCGACGGTAGTGGCCATGCCGTCGTGGCAGTCGGTCATCGCCGGCCGCCGGAGGCATCGATTTCCGGGTCGATCTCGATCAGCTGGGCTTCGCGGCGCCGCAGACACAGTTCGGTGTCTTGCACGCGGTAGATGGTGGGATCGCCCAGCGGTGCCCGGCGGATCACATCAACGCGGGCGTCCGGGCGGAATCCGAGCTGGCGCAGCCGGTTTGCCACCGCCTGCGAGGCATGCGGCGCGGCACCGGTGATGGTGGCCTGCTGGCCCGGAGCCAAGTCGGCGAGCACGGTCGCCGATTCGGTTCCCCGCGACGATCGCCGCCGCCACCTGCGCATCAGACGCCCTAACGTTAGATCGGCTTACTGTTGCAAGGTACGCCTGATTGTCCGGTTACGTCATCGGACGATTTGCCGCGGTCAGCCGATGGCGACTGCGTCGGCCGGGTCGAGCTCGTGGGCTTCGGGACCGGCCGCGGGGCGGTGCGCACGGTGCGAGCGCACCTCGTAGACCAGCAGCGCCACCCCGACTGCGGCGGTGCACGCCGACACCGCGAACAGCAGCGGGCTCACCTCACCGGTCAGGGCGTCGCCGAGCACCACCACCGCGGCGGTACCCGGCAGCAACCCGACCAGGGTGGCCACCGTGTAGGGCGCCAGCCGCACCGCCGAGGCCCCGGCCGCGTAGTTGATCACCGAGAACGGGATCGCCGGAATCAACCGCAGTGACACCACCGCCGGCCAGCCACGTCGGCGAAGCCGGGCGTCCAGTGAGTCGAGCCGCGGATGACGCACCACCCGGCTCAACTGCCAACCGAACACCCGCATCAGAACCAGCACGCCCACAGCGCTCAGCGCGCTGGCCACCACGGCCAGCACCACGCCCAGCCACGGGCCGAACAGCAGACCGGCGGCCAGCGTGAATGCGGTCCGCGGGAACGGGAACACCGTGACAACGGTGTGCGCGACCAGAAACGCCAACGGAAACCACGGCCCCACCGTCTGCGCCCAGTCCCGCACCTGCACAGCGGTGGGCACCGGGACCAGCAGCGCAACCGCGACCAGGGTGAGGATTGCTGCCGTCGTCAATGCCAGCCGCCGCAGCGCGACCTGGCGCGCGGTGGCGATGAAGGCCGACCAGGCGCCGCGCAGCGCCTGCGGGACTCGGGTCGCGGCGGGCATCACGGCATCCAAGACTACGGGCCGGGGGTGAACTCTTCGCGTCGCTCAGACGGAGTTTCTTCGCTCGGTACACCTCACCCGGCTCGCCCGATCGGCATCATTTAGCCTGGTTGACACATGTCGGGTAGCGATTCAACAGCTACTCGCGAGTAACCACAGGAGTCGCCGGTGTCAATCGACGTGTCCGCCGAACCCGCCGGCATGGAGCAGGCCCGTGCCCGCTGGCGTGCCGCCGTGGCCGGGGTGCTGGCCAAGAGCGCGCGCCGCGAGCCGGCCGATATCGAGGCCGAGACCAGCGGTGAGCCCGAGCGCCTGTTGGACACTCCAGTGGAGGGGTTGGCCGGGCAGGGCGGATTCGCCATCCGTGCGCTCTACACCGCGTTCGATGCGCTGCCGGAGCCGCCGTTACCGGGTGACTGGCCCTACGTGCGCGGTGCCGACGCCCGGCGTGACGTCAACACCGGATGGAAGGTCGCCGAGGTCTTCCCCGCTGACGGTTCGGCATCGGCGGCCGACACCAACGGCGCCGTCCTGAGCGCCCTGACCGACGGGGTCAGCGCGCTGACCCTGAAGGTCGGCGATGCGGGCGTGCCGGCCGCCGAGCTGCGGCGAGTATTCGACGACGTCTACCTGGACCTGGTTCCGGTGCTCCTGGACGGGGCGGGAGCCGGCGACTACAGCGCCGCCGCCGAGACCATGCTGGCGTTGGTCGACGCGCTTGACCCAGACAACCGCGCCAACCTGTCGGTCGATCTGGGCGCCGACCCGTTGACCGCGCCGCTGGTGGATCGCGCGGCGCCGGCGGTCGACGAAGTGATCGCGGTGGCGTCGCGGGCAGTCGGGCAGCCGGGGGTGCGCGCGATCGCCGTCAACGGCCCGGCCCTGCACAACCTGGGCGCCGGTGCGACCGGGGAACTGGCGGCCGGGTTGGCCGCGGCCGTGACCTACCTGCGCCTGCTCACCGACGCCGGCCTGTCGATCGCCGACGCCGCCCGCCAGATCAGCTTCCGGATCGCCGCCGACGACGACCAATTCATCACGATCGCCAAGATTCGCGCGGCGCGCCAACTCTGGGCGCGGGTCACCGAGGTGGCCGGGGCGCCGGAAGCGGGCGCCGCCATCGTCCACGCTGAGACATCGTGCGCGATGATGACGCAGCGTGACCCATGGGTGAACATGCTGCGCACCACCCTGGCCGCCTTCGGCGCCGGTGTCGGCGGGGCGGACACCGTGCTGGTGTGGCCGTTCGACACGGTGATTCCGGGCGGACAGCCCGGCACCTCGGCAACGTTCTCGCGGCGGATCGCGCGCAACACCCAACTGCTGCTGCTCGAGGAGTCGCACTTGGGCCAGGTGCTGGACCCGGCCGGCGGGTCATGGTTCGTCGAAGACCTCACCGAACAGTTGGCGCAGCAGGCGTGGCAGCAGTTCCAGGAGATCGAGGCACTCGGCGGATTCACCGCCGCCCGCGAGCACATCGGTGAGCGGATCGCTGAGGTTGCCGCCGCCCGGGCCGACGACATCGCACACCGGCGCAGCGCGATCACCGGGGTCAACGAGTACCCGAACCTCGATGAGCCGCCCCTGCCGCCGTCTGCGACGCAGAAAGCCCCGGCCGGTGTTCGGCGCTATGCGGCGCAGTTCGAGGCGTTGCGTGACCGCTCCGACGCCTACCTGGCGCGCACCGGCGCGCGGCCGGAGGTGCTACTGCTGCCGCTGGGGCCGATGGCCGAACACAACATTCGGACCACCTTCGCCGCCAACCTGCTGGCCTCCGGTGGCATCGCGGTGATCAACCCTGGCACAGTGGACGCCGAGCGGGTGGCCACGGCTGTCGCGGAGGCCGGCTCCCCCGATGTGGCAGTGCTGTGCGGCAGCGATGCCCGCTACGGGGCCGAAGCAGCCGCGGTCATCGGGGCGGCTCGTACCGCCGGAGTCGACCGGGTCTACCTGGCGGGGCCGGCCAAGGCATTAGCCGGCAACTCCGACACCGATCCGAAGCCCGACGACTACCTGACCATGAAAATCGATGCGGTGCAGGCGTTGTCGGACTTACTGACTCAATTGGGGGCCTGAGAGCCATGACCACGAGCACCTCACACGGCACACTCGGCAGCTTCGCCGAGGTTGCGCTGCACGGCGACCGGCGGTCCGAGCCGGTCACCGAGCGCGCGGTCGCCGAGCACGTCGCCGCCGCCGCGGCCGCGCACGGCTACACACCCGAGCAGCTGGAATGGCACACCCCGGAAGGGATTGTGGTCAAGCCGGTGTACACCGCCGCCGACCGTTCCACCGCGGTCGCCGAGGGTTACCCGTTGGACAGTTTCCCCGGTGAAGCGCCGTTCGTGCGCGGGCCCTACCCGACGATGTACGTCAACCAGCCGTGGACGATCCGCCAATACGCCGGGTTCTCGACCGCGGCGGACTCCAACGCGTTCTACCGCCGCAACCTCGCGGCCGGTCAGAAGGGTCTGTCGGTGGCGTTCGACCTGGCCACCCACCGCGGCTACGACTCCGACCATCCCCGAGTGCAGGGTGACGTCGGAATGGCCGGGGTGGCAATCGACTCCATCCTGGACATGCGCCAACTGTTCGACGGGATCGACCTGAGCGCGGTCAGCGTCTCGATGACCATGAACGGTGCCGTGCTGCCGATCCTGGCGCTGTACGTGGTGGCCGCCGAGGAGCAGGGGGTGCCGCCGGAGAAACTGGCGGGCACCATCCAGAACGACATCCTCAAAGAGTTCATGGTGCGCAACACCTACATCTACCCGCCGAAGCCGTCGATGCGGATCATCTCCGACATCTTCGGCTATACCAGCGCGAAGATGCCGAAGTTCAATTCGATCTCGATCTCCGGCTACCACATCCAAGAGGCCGGTGCCACAGCGGATCTCGAGTTGGCCTACACGCTGGCCGACGGAGTGGACTACATCAAGGCCGGTCTGGACGCCGGTCTGGACATCGACAAGTTCGCGCCCCGGCTGTCGTTCTTCTGGGGCATCGGGATGAACTTCTTCATGGAGGTCGCCAAGCTGCGCGCGGGCCGGCTGCTGTGGAGTGAGCTGGTCGCGCGGTTCAACCCGAAGAGCTCGAAATCGCTGTCCCTGCGCACGCATTCGCAGACCTCGGGATGGTCGCTGACCGCCCAGGACGTCTTCAACAACGTTGCGCGTACCTGCATCGAGGCGATGGCCGCCACCCAGGGCCACACCCAGTCGTTGCACACCAACGCCCTCGACGAAGCGCTGGCGCTGCCCACCGACTTCTCCGCCCGCATCGCCCGCAACACCCAGCTGCTGCTGCAGCAGGAGTCGGGCACCACCCGGCCCATCGACCCGTGGGGCGGCTCCTATTACGTGGAGTGGCTGACCCATCAGTTGGCGCAGCGGGCCCGAGCGCACATTGAGGAGGTGGAGGCGCACGGCGGTATGGCCCAGGCCATCAGTGACGGGATTCCGAAGCTGCGCATCGAGGAGGCCGCCGCGCGCACTCAAGCCCGGATCGACTCCGGGCGCCAGCCGCTGATCGGCGTCAACAAGTACCAGGTCGCCGAAGACCAAGAGATCGAGGTGCTCAAGGTCGAGAACAGCCGGGTGCGCGCCGAACAGCTGGCCAAACTCCAGCAGTTGCGCGCCGAGCGCGACGAGGCGGCCTGCCAGGCCGCGTTGGCCGAGCTGACCCGGGCGGCTGGGGCCACTGGACCGGCCGGGGAGGATGGACTGGGTAACAACCTGCTGGCTTTGGCTATCGACGCCGCCCGGGCCAAGGCCACCCTCGGCGAGATCTCCGATGCACTGGAGAAGGTCTACGGTCGCCATCAGGCCGAGATCCGTACGATCTCTGGCGTCTACCGTGACGAAGTCGGAAAGGGCAGCAACATCGCGAGCGCAACCGCCCTGGTCGAGAAGTTCGCCGAGGCCGACGGTCGCCGGCCCCGCATCCTGGTGGCCAAGATGGGCCAGGACGGGCACGACCGCGGCCAGAAGGTGATCGCCACCGCGTTCGCCGACATCGGCTTCGACGTGGACGTCGGCGCCCTGTTCTCCACCCCCGACGAGGTGGCGCGCCAGGCTGCCGACAACGACGTGCACGTGGTCGGGGTGTCGTCGCTGGCCGCCGGGCACCTGACACTGGTACCGGCGCTGCGCGACGCGCTGGCGCAGGTGGGCCGGCCCGACATCATGATCGTGGTCGGGGGAGTCATCCCGCCCGGCGACTTCGACGAGCTCTATGCCGCTGGGGCGACCGCGATCTTCCCGCCCGGCACCGTGATCGCCGACGCCGCGGTGGATCTGCTGAAGACCCTCGCGTCCCGGCGAGGCTACGAGCTCGCCGACCAGGCAGAACCGGCCGCAGACCAGAAATAGATGGCCGACAACGTGTCTGACACCGTTGCCGAGTTGGCGGCGGCGGTGCGCTCCGGCGACCGCTCCGTGCTGCCCCGGGCTATCACCCTGGTCGAGTCCACCCGCGCCGACCACCGGCAGCAGGCGCAGGAACTACTGCTGGCCTTGCTGCCGGACGCCGGCGGGGCCCGGCGAGTGGGCATCACCGGCGTTCCCGGCGTGGGCAAGTCGACCACCATCGAAGCGCTCGGCATGTACCTGATCGAGCAAGGCCACCGGGTGGCGGTATTGGCCGTGGACCCGTCGTCGACACGCACCGGTGGGTCGATCCTGGGGGACAAGACCCGGATGCAGCGGTTGGGAGCGCACGAACGCGCCTACATCCGGCCGTCGCCGACGTCGGGCACCCTGGGCGGCGTCGCCAAGGCCACCCGCGAGACGGTGGTGCTGTTGGAGGCCGCCGGTTTCGACGTGATCCTCATCGAAACCGTCGGCGTCGGCCAGTCCGAGGTCACGGTCGCCAACATGGTCGACACCTTCGTGTTCTTGACGCTGGCCCGCACCGGCGACCAGTTGCAGGGCATCAAAAAGGGTGTGCTGGAACTGGCCGACATCGTGGTGGTCAACAAGGCCGACGGCAAGCACCTGGCCGAGGCGCGGATGGCCGCCCGGGAGTTGTCGGCCGCGATCCGACTCATCTACCCCCGTGAAACTCTTTGGCGTCCACCGGTTTTGACGATGAGTGCGATCGAGGGCACCGGGCTGTCGGAATTCTGGGCCACCGTGGAGCGGCATCGGCAGACGCTGATCGACGCCGGCGAGTTCGACGCCCGCCGCCGGGCGCAGCAGGTGGACTGGACCCGCCAGCTGGTGCGCGACGCGGTGCTCGAACGCGCGCTGTCGTCCCCGGCGGTGCGTGAAGTACGCGCCGAGGTGGAGCAGCAGGTACTGAGCGGAGAACTGACCCCCGCGCTGGCCGCCCAGCGAATCCTCGGAGCCATCTGGGATTAGTGGCACGCGCGTGCGGTAATCCGACTTACGTCCGATGGTCGGCGCGGTAGATTCCCAACCATGACGCAGCATCTCAACGTTCGCCGGTCAGGACTTCCGGCGAACGTGCACGGCGCGGCCGACCCGAACTTCGCCTGCGCTGTGCGCGCCTTCGCCGCGATGTTCCCGGGCCGCCGCTTCGGTGGCGGGGCGCTGGCGATCTACCTCGACGGACAGCCCGTCGTGGACGTGTGGACCGGGTGGTCGGACCGGGCGGGACAGGTGCCGTGGTCGGCCGACACCGGCGCGATGGTGTTCTCGGCGACCAAGGGTGCGGCCTCCACGGTCATCCACCGCCTGGTCGACCGGGGACTGATCGACTACGACGTGCCGGTGGCGCAGTACTGGCCGGAGTTCGGTGCGAACGGCAAAGGCGCGATCACCGTCCGCCAGCTGTTGGGCCACCGGGCGGGGCTGACCCACCTCAACGGTGCCGGCAGGTCAGACCTGCTGGACCACGTGACGATGGAAGCCCGGATGGCCGCCGCGGCGCCGGGACCCGAACGCGGCAAACCCGCCTATCACGCGCTGACCTACGGCTGGCTGGTGTCCGGGCTGGCCCGGGCCGTCACCGGTGTCGGCATGCGTGAGCTGTTCCGCACCGAGCTGGCCGGGCCGCTGGGTATCGACGGACTGCACCTGGGCCGGCCGCCCGCCGACGCGCCCACCGTCGCCGCTGAGATCATCATGCCCCAGCGCAGCCGGCGGAACGCGATCGTGGACCTGCTGGCGCCCCGGGCTGCCGCGACGCTGAGGTACGGGGGCCTGGGCGCCTTCTACTTCCCCGGGGTGATGGACACCGTCCGCGGCGGCATCCCCTTCCTGGACACCGAGGCCGCCGCACTCAACGGGGTGGCCACGGCTCGCGGGCTGGCCCGCCTCTACGGCGCACTGGCCAACGGCGGGCAGATCGACGGCACCCAGCTCCTGTCGCGCCGGCTGGTGGCGGGCCTGACCGGCCCGCGGACCATCGAGCTGGACCGCACCATCGGGGTTCCGTTGGCGTTCCACCTGGGCTATCACGCGATCCCGTTCGGGCCGGTGCTGCCCGGATTCGGTCACGTCGGCCTGGGCGGTTCCATGGGCTGGGCGGATCCGGCCTCCGGGCTGGCGATCGGCTTCGTGCACAACCGGCTGCTGACCCCGTTCGTGGCGCTCGACCACGCCGGTTTCGTCGGAACGGCCGCGCTGATCCGCCGGGGCGTCGCGCAGGGACGCCGGCACGGCTACACCCCGATCCCGCAGCTGGGGGAGCCGTTCGCAACTTCGGATGCCGCGACCGGCTAGTGGTCCGTGGGTCCCGGTGCCGCCGGTAGGGTTGCCGAGTGACTGACCGTACGCCGAAGCTCTACATCTTCCCGCATGCCGGCGGATCGCCGCAGTACTACGTTCCGTTCTCCAAGACCTTCACCACTGATGTCAAGCGCATCGGAGTTCAGTACCCGGGCAAGGGCGGAACCCACGACCTCGGCGCCTTCACCAGCATCGAAGACCTCGCCGACCAGGTCTGCAAGACAGTCGCGCCGCCGGCCCCGTCCGACGGGCCGGTCGTCTTCTTCGGACACAGCATGGGTGCGCTGTTGGCGTTCGAAGTGGCGCGCCGATTCGAGGCCGACGGCCACCGGATCGCCGCGCTGTTCGTGTCCGCGGCCGGCGCACCGGGACGAGCCGGCTACGACAACATCCCCGAGTCCGACCGCGGCCTGCTGGAGGCCGTCAGCACCATGACGGGAGTCAATCCCGAATTCTTGGAGAACGAGGAGTTCGCGGCCAAGATTCTCCCGACCCTGCGCGGCCTGAAAGCCATCGCGAACTATGACTGCCCGCCCGAGGCAAAGGTGTCCTGTCCGATCTTTGCGTTCCATGGTGACGAAGATGACGTCGCCACCGAAGAAAAGGTGGGGCCCTGGGCGGAGCGCACCACCGCCGAATTCAGCGCGCGGGTGTTCACCGCACCCGGTCACCACTTCTACCTCACCGAACACCTGCCGGAACTGGTCGGCGATATCGAAAAGAAGATCGCGCAGTACTGCCAGGGCTGACCGCCCAGCCCGGCCCGGAATGTGAATAGGCACTTGGTGCCGAAGTTACTCGTGATGCGCGCAAATGACTTCTCCGCTACTATGGCGGATCTGCTGCGTTTGCGCTGTACGCGGGCCATAAATTGCCTGTCAGCAGCGCGTCCGTGGTAGCCTCCGCGGGAGGGAAACGCCTGGGATGTCGGGGTCCAAGGAGTTTTAGCGCAGGTTCCAAACATCCAGAAGGGGTACCCGTGTCGTTGGTCGAATCATCCGCACCGGCCGTGTCGGCCGGGCGATCTCGGCGCTCGGAGCTCCCCGCCCCCGTCTCCACCCGGCACGGCGAGCAACCGATCTGCGCTGAGGCTGACGTATCCAGCTGAGCAACTCCGCTAGGGATGCCCGCCAGATCTCATCCCGCGGGGGGATCCATCCCAAATGTCGCTAATCCAATTGCATACCTCCGCTGTGCAGGGACCTTGCGCAGCGAAACCGTCAGCTCGAACAGCAAGTGCAACGACTCTCGACGGGGCCGAAGTACTCAGCAGGTGAGGTCCACGGACCTGACAGCATAAGGAGAAGACAACGCAATGTCGGTAACTGAAACGCACATCCCGACCCTGTTGGCGAACCTGGAACGGGACAAGCCGGACGAGCCTGCCTACACCTTCATCGACTACGACGTCGACCCCGCCGGCTACCGCGAGACCGTGACCTGGTCGCAGCTGCGCAACCGCGTGCGGGTAGTGGCGGCAGAGTTGGCGACCTGCGCCTCTCCGGGAGACCGGGTGGCCATCCTGGCTCCGCAGAGCCTGGAGTACATCGTCGGGTTCTACGGAGCCCTGGAGGCGGGCATGATTGCCGTCCCGCTGCCAGTGCCGATGTTCGGTGTGCACGACGAGCGCGTGTCGGCGGCACTACGGGACAGCTCTCCGGCCGCAATCCTGACGACCTCCGCGGCCGTCGGTGACATCGCCAGCTCGATCAAGGGACTGGGCGGCAAGGCGCCGGTGGTGATCGAGGTCGACGCCCTGGATCTGGACTCCGAGCCGTTGGCGGCACCCAACGCGACCGCGCAGACCAAGGTCGCCTTCCTGCAGTACACGTCCGGTTCGACCCGGACCCCGGCCGGCGTCATGGTCACCCACACCAACGCCGTGTCGAACATGCGGCAGATGGCCGACGACACCTTCGCGCTGACCGGCGGAAATGCGCCGGAAGGACTCAACCTGGTGTCGTGGATGCCCTTCTACCACGACCTGGGCCTGCTCGGCACCGTCATCTACCCGCTGGTCCTGGGCGTGCCCACGGTGCACATGAGCCCGATGGCGTTCCTGGCGAAGCCTGCCCGCTGGATGCAAGAGCTCGCCAAGGCTCCCATCGGTTTCACCGGTGGGCCGAACTTCGCCTACGAGCTGGCCGTGCGGCGGACCTCCGACGAGGACATGGCCGGGCTCACCTTGGCCAACGTGCACACCTTCTGTCTCGGTGCGGAGCGGATCCACGCCGCGACGCTGCGACGCTTCGTCGACCGATTCAGGAAGTTCGACGTGAACCCGGCAGCCCTGCGCCCCGGCTACGGGCTGGCCGAGGCCAGCGTATACTTGACGTCGAACACACCCGGCACCCCGCCGCCGACCGCGCGGTTCGACTACACCAAGCTGGCCGCCGGTACGGCCGAGCCGAGTGGTGCCGAGGGTGGCGTCGAGCTGGTCAGCTGCGGTGTGCCCCGAGCCTGCACCGTGCGTATCGTGGACCCCGAAACCCAGACCGAAAACCCGGAAGGCAAAGTCGGCGAGATCTGGACGCACGGCCCCAACGTCGCGGCGGGCTACTGGCACAACCAGCAGGCCACCGAGGCTACCTTCGGCGGCAAGCTCGTCGACCCGACGCCGGGGACGCCGCAGGGGCCCTGGCTCATGACCGGCGACCTCGGTGTCATCTCCGGTGGCGAGCTCTACATCGTCGGCCGGATCAAGGACCTGCTGATCGTCGACGGGCGTAACCACTACCCGGACGACATCGAGGCCACCGTTCAGGAGATCACCGGTGGGCGTGTCGCCGCGGTCTCCATCCCGAACAGCCAGTCCGAGCAGCTTGTTACGATCGCGGAGTTCAAAAACAAGGGGGGTTCCGATGAGGAGATCCTGGACAGGCTGACCGAGGTACGTCGCAAGGTGACGGCCGCGCTGTCCAAGGCGCACGGCCTGGTGAGCGGCGACCTGGTCCTGGTGTCTCCGGGTGCCATCCCGATCACTACCAGCGGCAAGATCCGCCGTTCCAGCTGCGTAGAGATCTACCAGCGTGATGGGTTCGACCGACTGGATGCTACTGCTCGGTCTGTATGACAGATGACGAGCTGCTCGCGCGGCTCTCGGGGAGGTTGAGTTGAGCGAGAAGAGTGCTGCGCCGGTCGGGGGGCCGGATCGTCGGGCGATTGTTGCTGAGGCGCTGCGCAAGATTGATGATTTGACGGCGCGGTTGGCGGTTGCTGAGGCGGGGGATACTGAGCCGATCGCGGTGGTGGGTGTGGGGTGTCGTCTGCCTGGTGGGGTGGATGGTCCGGCCGCGTTGTGGCGGTTGTTGTGTGATGAGGGTTCGGGGATTGTTCGGGTTCCGGCGGATCGTTGGGATGCCGATGCGTTGTTTTCGTCGGATCATTCGGTGCCGGGGACGATTTGTTCTCGTGAGGGCGGGTTTTTGACGTCGTGGCAGCCGGCGGAGTTTGACGCGGAGTTCTTCGGCTATTCGCCGCGTGAGGCTGATGCGATGGATCCTCAGCAGCGGTTGTTGATGGAGGTGGCCTGGGAGGCGTTGGAGCATGCCGGGATCACCAAGGAGGCGATCCGGGGCACTCAGACCGGCATTTTCGTCGGCCTGACAACCAACGACTACGCCGTCCTCGCAGCCGAGAAGCTCAGCCCGCGCGACGCCGACCCGTACCTCTCGTTTGGCAACGGACCGAATTTTGCGGCGGGGCGGTTGTCGTATTTCTTGGGTGTGCATGGTCCGGCGATGATGGTGGATACGGCGTGTTCGTCGTCGTTGGTGACGATTCATTTGGCGTGTGCGAGTTTGCGGCGTCGGGAGTCGGATCAGGCGTTGGCTGCCGGGGTGAATTTGATGTTGACCCCACAGAACAGCATTGCGACCTCGCGGTGGGGGATGCTGGCCCCGGATGGGCAGTGCAAGACCTTTGATGCCGCCGCTGATGGTTATGTGCGTTCTGAGGGCGCTGGGGTGGTGGTGCTCAAGCGGCTCTCGGATGCGCAGCGTGATGGTGACCGGGTTTTGGCGGTGGTGCGGGGTTCGGCGGTGAATCAGGATGGGCCGTCGTCGGGTCAGACGGTGCCGTCGGGTCCGGCGCAGCAGAAGGTGGTGCGGGCGGCGTTGGCGTCGGCGCGGTTGGAGCCGGCCGATATTGACTATGTCGAGGCGCATGGCACCGGGACGGCGTTGGGTGATCCGATTGAGTTGGATGCCTTGTCGGCGGTGTTTGGTGAGCGGGGTTCCTCGGCGCCGTTGGTGTTGGGGTCGGTGAAGACCAATTTGGGGCATCTGGAGTCTGCGTCGGGTGTTGCCGGGTTCATCAAGACGGTGTTGTCGGTGCAGCAGGGTTTCATCCCGCGGCATCTGAACTTCTCCCAGTTGACACCCAACGCCGGTGTCGGGGCCTGGAACTTTGTGGTGGCGGCTCGGGCGATGGATTGGCCGGCGGTGTCGCGTCCGCGTCGGGCGGGGGTGTCCTCGTTTGGGGTGTCGGGCACTAATGCGCATGTGATCGTGGAGCAGGCCCCAGATGCTGAGGTTGCTGCGGCGGCTCCGGCGGTGCCGGTGAGCACGTTGGTGGTGTCGGGGAAGTCGCCGGCGCGTATCGCGGCCACCGCCGGGGTGCTCGCGCAGTGGATGGCCACCGACGGCGCCGACGTCGCGCTGCCCGACATCGCCCATGCGCTCAACCATCACCGCACCCGCCATCAGAAGTTCGCCACCGTCGCCGCCCGCGATCGCGAGCAGGCCCTTGCGGGGCTCACGGCACTGGCCGCCGGTGAATCCGCACCAGGCGTGGTGGAACCCGCTGCGGTGCTGCCCGGTCCAGGCACTGTCTTTGTGTTTTCGGGTCAGGGTTCGCATTGGGTGGGGATGGGTCGTCGGTTGTTGGCCGATGAGCCGGTGTTTGCTGCGGCTGTTGATGAGTTGGAGCCGGTTTTTGTTCGGCAGGTGGGTTTTTCGCTGCGTGAGGTGATTGCTGACGGCGTGGAGATTTCCGGTGATGCGCAGGTGCAGCCGGTGATCATGGGGTTGCAGTTGGCGTTGGCGGCGTTGTGGCGGTCTTATGGGGTGGTTCCGGATGCGGTGATTGGGCATTCGATGGGGGAGGTGTCTGCGGCGGTGGTGGCCGGGGCGCTGACTTTGGAGCAGGGTTTGAAGGTGATCGGGGTGCGGTCGGCGTTGATGTCGCGCCAGGCCGGTCAGGGTGCGGTGGCGTTGTTGGAGTTGGATGCCGCGGCGACGCAGGAGTTGTTGGCGGGGTATCCCGGTGTTGAGGTGGCGGGGTATTTGTCGCCGCGGCAGACGGTGGTGGCGGGTGCGCCGGCGGATGTGGATGCGGTGATCGCTGCGGTGGCTGCGAGTGAGCGGTTTGCCCGGCGGGTGAACATGGAAGTGGCCTCCCATACCGCGTTCATGGACCCGATCCTTGATGAACTGCGTGCCGAACTGGCCGACCTCACCCCCCAAATGCCACAAATCCCGTTCCTGTCCACCGTGGTCGATCCGCTCGGGCCCACGCCGGTGCTCGACGCCGGCTACTGGGCCGACAATGTGCGCCAGCCGGCCCGGGTGAACCAGGCGGTTGCCGCCGCAGGCGACAAGTACGGCACATTCATCGAGATCAGCCCGCACCCGATCCTGACCCACACCATCGACGAGATCCTGGAAGGGGTGCCGCACTGCAGCGTCGCCACTTTGGTGCGCGACGGTGATGACACCGTCGCCTTCCACCAGCATCTCAACGGTGCGCATCCGGTGAGCCCTCGTGAGCTGCCGCACCCGTCGGGGCCCTACCCGGTACTGCCGACCACCCCGTGGCGACACACCCACCACTGGCTTATGGTCGAAAGTTCCATCACCGCAGCAGAATCCGCGCCCCGACCGGGCCTGCTGCTGGGCACCCACATCAAGGTCGGCAGTACACCGGCCCTCCACCTCTGGCAAGCCCGGCTGTCGCCGGAGACCAAGCCTTACCCCGGCAGCCACCGCAACAACGGGGTGGAGCTGGTCCCGGCGTCGGTGCTGCTGCAAACCCTGTCGGACGCCGCGCTCGAGGTCAGCGGGCATTCGGCGGTCAGCGACATCCGTTTCGAACACCCGATCATCGTCGACCGGCCGCGGACCATCCAGGTGGTCGCCGACGCCGACTCGGTGACGGTGTCGTCGAAATCGGTGACCGACGACCCGGCCGCCCGCTGGGTCAAACACCTCAGCGCCCGGATTACGCCACTCAACGAATCCGGTTGGCCCGCTGCTGATTCCACACTCACCAACAACCCCGGCGGAACCTCCTTCGATGACGACGCGGTGACCGCGCTGTGGCTCACCTGGGGCAGTGAGGGCCGCCCATTCGAGTGGTCGCTGACATCGGGTCGGGCCGGCGCGACGGAGTTGCATGCCGACGTCGCATCCGCCCAGTCCGGCACGGCCGCGCTGCTCGACGCCGCGCTGCACGTTGCCCGCCTGGTCGACAACGCCAACCCGGAGCTGATGGTGCCGGCGGCGGTCGACGATGTCCGTTTCGGAGACGCGCCCGCCGACGGCCGGGCCCGCGTCACTGTGCACCGGCGCGACGGCGGCGACGGCGAACTCATCGTCGACATCGCCGTGACCACGGCCGACGGCGCCCGGTGTGTCGACATCCGCGGGCTGCGCTACACGGCGCTGGGCTCGGCTGCCTCGGCCGACGACCCGAGCTCGATTGCCCACGCGATCGACTGGCAGCCGTGGGATGCCGAACTGCAAGCCCCGGGCCAGCCGGGAAGCCTGACGGTGGTCGGTGGCGGTGCTGCCGCCGACCGTCTGCGCGACAGACTGAGCGCCCTCGGTCACCACGGTGTCGGGATCACCGAGGCCCAGAACGTCGTCTACGTCGCCGACCCCGGCCCCGCAGGCGAGTCCGACCTGGACTGCACGGCTCGGCTGACCGGCGAGGTGGCCGACCTGGTGGCCACACTGGCCGACCGCGACACTCACCCGCCGGCCCTGTGGATCATCACCCACGGCGTCCACGAGGCCGCCTCCGCCGCTGCGGTGCGGCAAAGCTGCCTGTGGGGTCTGGCGGGCGTGATCCGGGCCGAGCAACCGCAGCTATGCGGTGGGCTGGTGGACCTGCCCAGCGATGACACCGCCGATGCAGCCGCATGCGCTGCGGCGCTGTCCGGCGTCCTGCGCACGCCGGCCAAGTCCATCCTGGTGTGGCGGGACGGGCAGTTCTTGACACCGGCGTTCACGCCGATCTCCGGTCCGCCGCAGCGCGAGCCGATGGTGTGCCAGCCCGACGGCGCCTACCTCATCACCGGCGGCATGGGAGCGCTTGGCCTGCTGATGGCCGGATGGCTGGCCGACCGCGGTGCCCGGCGCCTGGTCTTGGCCGGCCGCAGCGCCCTGCCGCCCCGGCGCGACTGGGACTCCGAGGAGATCGAGGCCGGCGTTCGGAACAAGATCGCCGCCATTCGGGCCTTGGAGCGGCGCGGCGTCACTGTTGACGTGGCCGCTCTCGACGTCGGGTCCCGGCCTGCGGTGGCCGACCTGTTGGCCCGGCGCGACGCCGCCGGCGCCCCGCCGATCCGCGGCATCATCCACGCCGCCGGTATCACCGAAGGCCAACTGCTCACCGAGGTCGACGCCGAGCGGCTCCGCGACACACTGTGGCCCAAGGTCGCAGGTGCCCAGGTACTCAACGAGCTCTTCCCGCCCGGAAGCCTGGACTTCTTCTTCATGACCGCAGCCGCTGGGGCGGTGTTCGGGGTTCCTGGTCAGGGTGCCTACGCGAGCGCCAACGCCTACCTGGACGGCTTGGCCCGTGCCCGCCACCAGCTGGGCTGCCACAGCGTCAGCCTGGACTGGGTGGCGTGGAAGGGCCTGGGCTTCGGGGCCGAGGCACATGTCGTACTGCACGAACTCGAGCGGATGGGCTCGCGGCCCATCACCCCGGCGGAAGCCTTCGCCGCCTGGGACCACGTGGAGCACTATGACGTCGCGCAGGCCGTGATGGTGCCGTTGCCGTCCTCGGGCGCGGTGGCCGCCGATGCCGGCGACGCAGGACCGGCTCGCGACTGGGCGCAGCTGCCCGCCGATGAGATACTGAGCGAGCTGGAAGTCGGGTTGCGCAGCATTCTCGCGCGTGAGCTTCGCATGTCGGAGGCGGAACTACAGCTGGACCGGCCGTTCGCCGAACTCGGTCTGAACTCCGTGATGGCGATGGCGGTTCGGCGCGACATCGAAGCGCTGGTCGGCATGGAGCTGTCGGCCACCATGCTGTGGAACCACCCGACGACTGCGGCACTGGCGGCGCACCTGACCGGCAAGCTGCTGCCGCAGGACGATGTCGGCGGCGACGCGGCGGCCACCACCGGTGAGCTGCCTGAGTCGGCCGACAGTGTTTTGAATGAGCTGTTCGACAGCGTGGAATCGGCTCCGGCCGGATGGGACGGGATCTAGTGGGAATTGAGTTCCCCGCATGACCGCAGCATTTGACGAAGAAGCACTGCGCCACTGGCTGGCTGACTATTTGGTCACCAACATCGGATGCAGTCTCGAGGACATCGATTTCAACGCGTCTCTCAACGATCTGGGCGTCGGTTCCCGCGATGCCGTGGTGCTCTGCGGCGAGTTGTCCGAATTGCTGGGCCGCAAGGTCTCACCGGTGGAACTCTGGCAGCACCCCTCGGTCGCGGAATTGGCCCGCTTCCTCATCGAGCCCGAATCCGCGGACGACGAGTTGGCGCCCGAGCCCGGGCGGTTTGGCACCGACGAGCCCATCGCGGTGATCGGTCTGGGTTGCCGCTTCCCCGGTGACATCAACTCGCCGGAAGCGCTGTGGCAGTTCCTGCTCGACGGCGGCAACGCGGTGACCGAAGTGCCCGCCGAGCGCTGGGCGCCGTTCGACGACGGGTCAGCGGAGACCAGCAGTGCGATCGCCCGCACCACTCGCTGGGGCTCGTTCCTGCGCGATATCGCCGCATTCGACGCCGAGTTCTTCGACATCTCCAGCCGCGAAGCGGTCAAGATGGACCCGCAGCAACGGCTCCTGCTCGAAGTGGCGTGGGAAGCTTTGGAGCACGCGGGAATTCCGGCGACATCGTTGCGGCGATCGCAGACCGGCGTGTACGTCGGGGCCAGCATCACCGAGTACGGCTGCCACGCGTCCTCCGATCTGCAAAGCGTGGACGCCTGGAGCAACGCCGGTGGCGCACTGAGCATCATCGCCAACCGGCTGTCGTATTTCCTGGACCTGCGCGGACCGTCGGTGACGGTGGACACCGCGTGCTCGTCTTCGCTGGTCGCGCTGCACCTGGCGTGCCGGAGTCTGCGGACCGGGGAATGCGAGACCGCGATCGCCGGCGGCGTGAATCTGCTGATGTCCCCTGCGGTGTTCCGCGGGTTCGACCAGAGCGGGGCATTGTCGACGACCGGTGCGTGCCACGCGTTC
The DNA here is from genome assembly GCF_001021505.1 of Mycolicibacter heraklionensis. GTDB lineage: Bacteria > Actinomycetota > Actinomycetes > Mycobacteriales > Mycobacteriaceae > Mycobacterium > Mycobacterium heraklionense. Next base: position 281,313 of record NZ_LDPO01000002.1, on the reverse strand, counting down.
GACGCCGACGCTGACGGATTCGTTCGCGGTGAGGGCTGCGGTGTCGTGGTGCTCAAGCGGCTGTCCGACGCCCGCCAAGACGGCGACCGGGTGCTGGCGGTGGTGCGCGGATCGGCGATCAACCAGGACGGCCACTCCAACGGCCTGCTGGCGCCGAACCCGGCTGCCCAGATGGCGGTCCTGCGGTCGGCCTACGCCGACGCCGGCGTCGCCCCGCAGGAAGTCGACTACGTCGAAACCCACGGAACCGGAACCCTGTTGGGCGACCCGATCGAGGCCAAAGCGCTGGGCACGGTGCTGGGCCGGGGCCGTTCCCCCCAGTCGCCGCTGCTGCTGGGCGCGGCCAAGTCGAACCTCGGGCATCTCGAGGCCGCTGCGGGGATGGTCGGTTTCATCAAGACGGTGCTGGCCGTGCAACGCGGGCGTATCCCGAAGAATCTGCATTTCAACACCCCGAACCCGCACATCACCTTCGAGCAGATGCGTTTGAAGGTCGTTGCCGAACACCAGGAGTGGCCCTCGTCGGATCACCCGCGGCGAGCCGGGATCTCGTCGTTCGGTTTTGGTGGCACCAACGCGCACGTCGTCATCGAGCAGGCGCCGCCCGCCAAAGTCACTGCGCGCGAGGTAGATCCGGCAGTGACCACCCTGGTGGTTTCCGGACGGACCCCGGAGCGGATCGCTGCGACAGCGAGCGACCTGGCCGACTGGCTGGAAGGCGACGGCGCCGGTGTCGAACTCGCCGACGTCGCGCACACGCTCAATCACCACCGCGCCCGGCAGCCCCTGTTCGGCACGGTGTGCGCCCGCGACCGGGGCGCTGCGGTCAACGGCTTGCGGTCACTGGCGGCCGGTACCTCGGCGGAGGGTCAGGAGTGCGGAGTCACCGGTCCGCACGACGGCCCGTGCGGACCCGGCACCGTCTTCGTGTACTCCGGCCAGGGTTCGCACTGGATCGGAATGGGCCGTCAACTGCTCACCGACGAGCCGGCGTTCGCCCGGGCATTGGCGGTGCTGGAACCGGCCTTCGTCGAACACGTCGGGTTCTCGCTGTGGCAGGTGATCTCCGCCGGTGAACCGGTCAGCGGTGACGCGCAGGTACAGCCCGTCCTGATGGGGCTGCAGCTGGCGCTGACCGAGCTCTGGCGCTCCTACGGGGTACACCCCGACGCGGTCATCGGCCACTCGATGGGCGAGGTCACCGCCGCGGTGGTCGCCGGTGCACTGAGCGCGGCCGACGGATTCCGGGTCATCGCGGCCCGTTCTCGGTTGATGTCGCGGCAGGCCGGGCAGGGCGCGGTGGCGCTGCTGAACCTGGACGCCGAAGCGACCGAGGCCCTGCTGGCCGACTACCCGGATGTCAGTGTGGCGGGCTACCTCTCGCCGAAACAGACCGTGGTTGCCGGCCCGGTTTCGCCCGTCGATGCGGTCATCGCCGCGGTCAGCGGACAGAACAAGTTCGCACGGCGGGTCAACATGGAAGTGGCCTCGCACACCGCGTTGATGGACCCGATCCTGCCGGAGTTGCGGGCGGCACTGGAGGGCCTGACGCCCGAAGTCGCCACCATCCCGTTCTTCTCGACCGTCACCGAAGCCGCCATGCCGGCCGGCGGCATGCCGATGCTGGACGCCGACTACTGGGTGAACAATGTTCGTCAGCCCGCGCTGCTGACCCAGGCGGTCAGTGCGGCGGCGGGCGAGTACACCACATTCGTGGAGGTCAGCGCCCACCCGATTCTCACGCACGCAATTGCTGACACCGTGGAAGCCCTGGGCGGTCACCACCACAGCGTCGGAACCCTGGTACGCGACGGCGACGACGCGGTCAGCTTCCACACCAGCCTCAACCGCACGCACACCACCCAACCCCCGCAGACCCCGCACCCGCCCGAACCGCACCCAGTCCTGCCCGCGACCCCGTGGCAGCACAGCAATTACTGGATCGAGACCGCGGCCGTCCGACACCCCGCCGTCCCTGCCGGTGCCGGAGCGCAACGCTCCGCCGGCAGCCCGGGTGCGGTGCCACAGGACTGGTGGTGCGAGCTGACCTGGCCGGCTGCCGAAGCAGAGTCCGGCGAGACCGTCGCCGAGCAGTCCTGGCTGGTGATCGGCGGCCAGGAGTTGAGTGCCGAGATCGGCGCGAAGCTGGGCGGCGGCGTGACTGCGCTGGACGCGTCGGTGCTGACCGCCGACGGTGACCGTGCGGCACTGGCCACGGCCTTGGGCACTACCACTCACGTGCTGTTCGCGCCGTCGACGGACGCGACGGATCTGAGCGCTGCACCGGCCTACGCGGCGTTCAACGCGGCGCGGCGCCTGGCCACCGCGATGGCGGAGCAGACGTCGAACCCGGCGAAGCTGTTCCTGCTGACCCGCAACGCGCAACCTGTCGGCGATGGCGACCGGGCCAACCCCGCGCACGCCGTGCTGTGGGGGCTGGGCCGCAGCCTGGCGCTGGAGCACCCGGAGATCTGGGGCAGGGTGGTCGACGTCGACGAATCGGTCCCCGCAGCACTGGTCGCCGGATACCTGCTCGCCGAGGCCGGCGCCGCCGACAACGAGGATCAGGTGGTCTACCGGGCCGGTGTCCGCCGGGTCCCACGCCTGCTCGGCGGCCGTCCCACCGGCGCTGCATCGGTTGAATTCGACGCCGGCAGTAGCCATCTGGTGATCGGAGCCACCGGCAACATCGGGCCGCAGCTGGTGCGGCAACTGGCGGCCAGTGGAGCCAAGACCATCATCGCGGTGTCCCGGCGCCCGGGCTCAGTGCTCGACGAGTTGGCGGCCGAGTTGGCCTCGGCCGGAACGACACTGGTGACAGTGGCTGCCGACGCCGCCGACGAGACCGCGATGACTGCGCTGTTCGATCGGTTCGGCGCCGACCTGCCGCCGCTGGAAGGCATCCACGTGGCCGCCTTCGCCGGTGGCCCGGTGACCCTGCGGGACATGACCGACGACGACGTCACCACCATGTTCCGCCCGAAACTCGACGTGGTCGCGGTGCTGCACAAGCTGTCGCTGCGGCAGCCGGTGCGGTATTTCGTGTTGTTCTCGTCGATCTCCGGCATCACCGGGTCGCGCTGGCTGGCGCACTACACGGCGACCACCACCTTCCTGGACACCTTTGCCTACGCCCGCCGCGCGGCGGGCCTGCCGGCTACCGCGATCAACTGGGGATTGTGGAAGTCGTTGACCGACACCCAATCCGATGTCGAACGCCAGGTGACTGTCGACTCCGGGCTGGAGCCGATGGCCGACGATGTCGCCATCGGGGCGCTGCCGCTGGTGATCGGCGCACACAACGCGGTGCGGCACACGGTCGTCGCGGCGGACTGGCCGCGGCTTGCCGCCGCATACCGCACCCGGGCGGCGCTGCGCATCGTCGATGAGCTGCTGGTCGCCGGCGCACCGGCCGATGGACCCGCGGCGGTCAGCACCGAGTTCCGCCGCGCTCTGGCCGAGGCGGAACCCGAACAGCGTGCGGAGCTGCTGCGCGACCACGTCACCGATCAGGTCGTCGCCGCCATGGGACTGGGGTCGCGCCACGCGCTGGATCCGACCGCCGGATTCTTCCAATCCGGCATGGATTCACTGATGAGTGTCACCCTGCAGCGGTCACTTTCGGACAGCCTCGGCGAAACTCTGCCGGCCGCAGTGGTGTTCGACTACCCGACCATCGACGCACTGACGGGATACCTGGCAACGATCCTGCCCGAGCTGGTCGAGGTCGCCGAGCAGGACAGCGCCGACGCCTATGACGACATGAGTGATGACGAGCTGCTCGCGCAGCTGTCGGAGAGGTTGAGTTGAGCGAGAAGAGTGCTGCGCCGGTCGGGGGGCCGGATCGTCGGGCGATTGTTGCTGAGGCGCTGCGCAAGATTGATGATTTGACGGCGCGGTTGGCGGTTGCTGAGGCGGGGGATACTGAGCCGATCGCGGTGGTGGGTGTGGGGTGTCGTCTGCCTGGTGGGGTGGATGGTCCGGCCGCGTTGTGGCGGTTGTTGTGTGATGAGGGTTCGGGGATTGTTCGGGTTCCGGCGGATCGTTGGGATGCCGATGCGTTGTTTTCGTCGGATCATTCGGTGCCGGGGACGATTTGTTCTCGTGAGGGCGGGTTTTTGACGTCGTGGCAGCCGGCGGAGTTTGACGCGGAGTTCTTCGGCTATTCGCCGCGTGAGGCTGATGCGATGGATCCTCAGCAGCGGTTGTTGATGGAGGTGGCCTGGGAGGCGTTGGAGCATGCCGGGATCACCAAGGAGGCGATCCGGGGCACTCAGACCGGCATTTTCGTCGGCCTGACAACCAACGACTACGCCGTCCTCGCAGCCGAGAAGCTCAGCCCGCGCGACGCCGACCCGTACCTCTCGTTTGGCAACGGACCGAATTTTGCGGCGGGGCGGTTGTCGTATTTCTTGGGTGTGCATGGTCCGGCGATGATGGTGGATACGGCGTGTTCGTCGTCGTTGGTGACGATTCATTTGGCGTGTGCGAGTTTGCGGCGTCGGGAGTCGGATCAGGCGTTGGCTGCCGGGGTGAATTTGATGTTGACCCCACAGAACAGCATTGCGACCTCGCGGTGGGGGATGCTGGCCCCGGATGGGCAGTGCAAGACCTTTGATGCCGCCGCTGATGGTTATGTGCGTTCTGAGGGCGCTGGGGTGGTGGTGCTCAAGCGGCTCTCGGATGCGCAGCGTGATGGTGACCGGGTTTTGGCGGTGGTGCGGGGTTCGGCGGTGAATCAGGATGGGCCGTCGTCGGGTCAGACGGTGCCGTCGGGTCCGGCGCAGCAGAAGGTGGTGCGGGCGGCGTTGGCGTCGGCGCGGTTGGAGCCGGCCGATATTGACTATGTCGAGGCGCATGGCACCGGGACGGCGTTGGGTGATCCGATTGAGTTGGATGCCTTGTCGGCGGTGTTTGGTGAGCGGGGTTCCTCGGCGCCGTTGGTGTTGGGGTCGGTGAAGACCAATTTGGGGCATCTGGAGTCTGCGTCGGGTGTTGCCGGGTTCATCAAGACGGTGTTGTCGGTGCAGCAGGGTTTCATCCCGCGGCATCTGAACTTCTCCCAGTTGACACCCAACGCCGGTGTCGGGGCCTGGAACTTTGTGGTGGCGGCTCGGGCGATGGATTGGCCGGCGGTGTCGCGTCCGCGTCGGGCGGGGGTGTCCTCGTTTGGGGTGTCGGGCACTAATGCGCATGTGATCGTGGAGCAGGCCCCAGATGCTGAGGTTGCTGCGGCGGCTCCGGCGGTGCCGGTGAGCACGTTGGTGGTGTCGGGGAAGTCGCCGGCGCGTATCGCGGCCACCGCCGGGGTGCTCGCGCAGTGGATGGCCACCGACGGCGCCGACGTCGCGCTGCCCGACATCGCCCATGCGCTCAACCATCACCGCACCCGCCATCAGAAGTTCGCCACCGTCGCCGCCCGCGATCGCGAGCAGGCCCTTGCGGGGCTCACGGCACTGGCCGCCGGTGAATCCGCACCAGGCGTGGTGGAACCCGCTGCGGTGCTGCCCGGTCCAGGCACTGTCTTTGTGTTTTCGGGTCAGGGTTCGCATTGGGTGGGGATGGGTCGTCGGTTGTTGGCCGATGAGCCGGTGTTTGCTGCGGCTGTTGATGAGTTGGAGCCGGTTTTTGTTCGGCAGGTGGGTTTTTCGCTGCGTGAGGTGATTGCTGACGGCGTGGAGATTTCCGGTGATGCGCAGGTGCAGCCGGTGATCATGGGGTTGCAGTTGGCGTTGGCGGCGTTGTGGCGGTCTTATGGGGTGGTTCCGGATGCGGTGATTGGGCATTCGATGGGGGAGGTGTCTGCGGCGGTGGTGGCCGGGGCGCTGACTTTGGAGCAGGGTTTGAAGGTGATCGGGGTGCGGTCGGCGTTGATGTCGCGCCAGGCCGGTCAGGGTGCGGTGGCGTTGTTGGAGTTGGATGCCGCGGCGACGCAGGAGTTGTTGGCGGGGTATCCCGGTGTTGAGGTGGCGGGGTATTTGTCGCCGCGGCAGACGGTGGTGGCGGGTGCGCCGGCGGATGTGGATGCGGTGATCGCTGCGGTGGCTGCGAGTGAGCGGTTTGCCCGGCGGGTGAACATGGAAGTGGCCTCCCATACCGCGTTCATGGACCCGATCCTTGATGAACTGCGCGCCGAACTGGCCGACCTCACCCCCCAAATGCCACAAATCCCGTTCATTTCGACTGCGGTGGATCCCGCGGGACCCACGCCGCGATTGGACGCGGAGTACTGGGTTGCCAATGTGCGCAAGCCCGCATTGGTCATCCAGGCCGTGACCGTGGCGGCGGCGGACCACGACACGTTCATCGAGGTCAGCCCCCACCCATTGTTGACCCACTCGATCATCGAGACGGCCGAAGCCGCCGTCGCCGAACCGGTGACGGTGGCCTCGACCCTGCGCCGGGGCGACGACGAAACACTGAGCTTCCATGTTCAGCTCACCGAACTCGGCCGGCACCACAGCGGCACCGGCGACGCCAAGGCCGGCGGATTCGCCGAACTGCCCAACACACCCTGGCAACACAGCCTGCATTGGCTCCACGTGCCCGGACGGGCCGGCCAGACACCGGACGTGCATCCGCTGCTCGGCGTACACGTCGAGATGCTCACCGGCGGCGACCACATGTGGCAGAACGACCTTCGTGTTGAGGCCATGCCGTGGCTGGCCGACCAACCGGTGCACGGACAGGCTGTTGCGTCCGCGGCGGCAGTGATCGAGATGGCCGTGGCGGCAGGCAGCCAGGCCCTCGGCAGACCGGCCGAGTCGATCTCGGTGACCGACCTGAAAATCGAACAGCCGCTGGTGCTGGAGCACGGGACGCAGGTCACCACCCAGCTCAGCGGGGCCAACGGCCAGACCAGGGTCGAGATCCACGCCCGCCAGGGCGACGAAGCCTGGACCCGGCACGCGGTTGCCGACATCGCAGCGGCGCCGGCGGATCGGGTGGGCCCGGAGTCCCAAGAGGACTCCGCGGACAGTGTGCTCACCCTGCCCGACGACGTGGCCACCCATCCCGCGTACCGCCTACACCCGGCCTTGCTCGATGCCGGGCTGCGGCAGCTGGCGGCGGGCATCCCGGCCGATGACGCAGAGCACAGCGGTTACGTGCCGGCGGCGGTGGCCGCGGTGCGGGTGTTCGCACCTGTTGGACGCCAGGTGCGTTGCCACACCGAGGTGAGCAGTCACGAGGACAAGGTGGCCGTTGGCCGAGTGGTCCTGACGGATGACTCGGGCGCCGTCGTTGCCGAACTCACCGGCGTCGAACTGCGCCCGCTCGATTCCCGCTCCCTGCGGGTGCCCCTGGGCCAGAAGCTCTTCGCCGCCGAATGGGCTCTGTCGCCGGCACCGGATGTCGCCGGGGCGGTCGACGGCAGCTGGCTGGTGCTTTCCGAGCCGTCTGCCGGAGAACTCGCCGCGCAGTTCGGGGCACGCCTGGCCGGGCCGAATCGCAAGGTCGTGACCGGCCCGTTCGCCGACGAACCGGCCCTGAGCGAGGCGGTTGCACGTACCGCCGCCGATCCCGCACACCCGCCGGCCGGCATCGTGGTCTTCCTTGACCGGGCCGGGTTCGACGGGTCCGACCCGGACGGTGCACTGGCTCGCGCCCGTGAGCTCATCTGGACGGCCGCGTCGACGGCCCGCGCAGCGGTTGAGGGCTGGCCGGAAGCGTCCGGCGACCACAAGCCGCGGTTGTGGCTGGTCAGCCGCGGTGGGCTGCCCTTCGGGAGCGACGAGCCCGGCGACCCGGCTGTCGGTGCGCTGAAGGGCGTGGTCCGCACCTGGCGGTTCCCCGGCGAACTCGCCCGGGTCCTGGCCGACGAACCCGACCTGGGCGCCACCCTGGTGGACCTGGACGCATCGGGGGACACCGCGGCCCTGGTCGACGCCTTGCTGGCGGAACTGGGCGCTCCGCTGCGCGACGACGTGATCGCCTGGCGCGGTGGGCAGCGCTACACCGAACGCCTCACCCGGGCCGCGCTCGACGGCGCCGGGGACACCGCGGGGACCGCTGAAACTGCCCAAGCCAAGGTCCGGGCCGACGGCTCCTACCTGCTCACCGGGGGTCTGGGCGGACTGGGCACCGTGGTAGCGCGCTGGCTGGCGGCCCGTGGCGCCGGGCGAATCGTCCTCAACGGCCGCAGCGAGCCCTCCGAACAGCAGCGTGCCGTCCTCGATGAACTGGCCGCCGCCACCGAAGTGGTCTTCGTCGCCGGCGACATCAGTTCGCCCGGGGTGGCCGAGCGTCTGGTGGCCGCCGCGCAGGAGACCGGCAAGCCGCTGCGTGGTGTGGTGCATGCCGCGGGCGTGCTGGGCGACGGCCTGGTGACGGCCGTGAGCCGGGAGAGCCTGGAGAGCGTGTGGTCGGCCAAGGCCGTCGGCGCCGCGCGGCTGCATGCCGCCACCGCGGCCACCCCGCTTGACTGGTGGGTGGGCTTCTCCTCGATGGCCGCGCTGCTGGGCCTGCCCGGCCAGCTCGGATACGCCACCTCCAACGCCTGGTTGGACGCGCTGATGGCGTGGCGGCACGCGTCGGGCCTCCCCGCAACCGCCATCAACTGGGGCCAGTGGTCGGATGTGGGTCTGGGCCGCTCGATGACGCTCAGCGTCCTCGATCCGATCAGCCCCGACGAAGGCATCGAGGCGCTGGACGCCGTGCTGGGTGCCGACGCCGGCCTGATCGGCCCCCGGGTCGGGGTGGGACGCCTGCGTATCGACCGTGCAGTCGCCACCTCGCCGGAGTTCCGTGATCTGACCTTCTTCGAGGACCTCGTCGCTGAGGCCTCTGAAACCGGAGTGACGGGCGGTGCTGCTGCGACCGGTGAGCACGCCGGTGCCGGTGCGTCGGCGGCAGGCGTGCCGGACTGGTCGACCATCCCCGCCGACAAGCGGCACGAGGAATTGGTGGTCAGGCTGCAGGCTATTCTGGCCCGCGAACTTCGGACATCCGCGACAGCGGTCGATGTGGATCAGCCGTTCCCGGAGATGGGGCTCGATTCCATGATCGCGATGACGGTTCTGAAAGAGACACAACAGTTGGTGGGGGTGGATTTGTCGGCGTCAATGCTGTGGAATCACCCCAGCATCTCAGCGTTGACGACACACCTGGTGGGACTGCTGGCGTCGCGTTATGCGGAGCCGGACAGCACAGCGGGGCAAGACGACGATGATTTGGGGTTCGGCTCATCCGGCGGCGTGCTGGATGAGTTGTTCGATCAGGTCGAGTCGGCTTCGACCGGTAGCGAGAGCGGTATTTATTGATGACGACGATCTTCAACAGGATGTCGGCCATGAGCGCCGACAAACGGGGGGCGCTGACCGAACAGTTCGATAAGGCGTCGCGGATCGCCGCCGCCGAACCGATCGCGGTCGTCGGGATCGGCTGCCGCTTCCCGGGTGGCGCCGCGGGCCCGGACGCCTACTGGGAGCTGTTGGAGACAGGGCGCGACGCCATAACCGAAATCCCTTCGGATCGGTGGGACGCCGACGAGTACTACGACCCGGACCCGTTGGCCCCGGGCCGGATGTCGTCGAAGTGGGGCGGCTTCATCGACGATGTCGCCGGATTCGACGCGGACTTCTTCGGGATCTCCCCACGCGAAGCCGAGGCCATGGACCCGCAACAGCGGTTGATGCTCGAGGTCGCCTGGGAGGCCCTCGAACACGCCGGGATGTCGCCGGAAACCCTGTCGGGCATCCGTTCCGCGGTGATGATGGGTGTGTATTACACCGAATACCAAGGGATTTCGGCAGCCAACCCAGACGCGATAGACGGCTACTCGGCCACCGGTAACGCCCACGCCGTCGCCGTCGGCCGGATCGCCTACCTGTTGGGTCTGCGCGGTCCCGCGGTCGCGATGGACTCGGCGTGCTCGTCGTCGCTGGTCACCATTCACATGGCCTGCCAGAGCCTGCGCATGCGGGAGAGCGACTTGGCCCTGGCCGGCGGCGTCAGCCTCATCCTGCGGCCGGAAACCCAGATCGCCATGGCCAAGTGGGGAATGCTGTCACCACGCGGCAGGTGCCACACCTTCGACGCCGGAGCGGACGGATTCGTGCGCGGCGAGGGCGCCGGGATCGTCGTACTCAAGCGGCTCACCGACGCCATCCGCGACGGCGACCGAGTGCTGGCGGTGGTGCGCGGCTCGGCGATCAATCAGGACGGCAAGTCCAACGGCCTGACCGCGCCGAACACCATCGCCCAGATCGACGCGATCAGCCGGGCGCTGCGCAGCGCCGACGTTGCGGCGAACTCGGTGAACCTGATCGAAACCCACGGCACCGGAACGTCTTTGGGCGATCCCATCGAGTTCGAGGCGCTCGCCGAAGTCTACGGGCGCGGCGCCGACAAGTGCGCGCTGGGAGCGGTCAAGACCAACATCGGCCACCTGGAGGCGGCCGCCGGGATCGCCGGCTTCATCAAGGCCGCACTGTCTGTGCAACGCGGACAGATTCCGCCGAATCTGCACTTCTCCAAGTGGAACCCGGCGATCGACCCGTCCCCGACGCGGCTGTTCGTCCCCACCGAGATGACACCTTGGCCGGCGGCCGAGGGTCCACGGCGCGCTGCGGTGTCATCATTCGGGCTGGGCGGAACCAACGCGCACGTGGTGCTCGAGCAGGGGCCGGACCCGGTACCGGCGCCAGCACCGGCCGAACCGGTCGCCACGCTGGTGATCTCGGGCAAAACCGAAAAGCGGGTGGCGGATTGGGCTGCCACGCTGGCCGATTGGATCGCCGGTCCGGGCGCCGCTGTGCCGCTGGCCGACATCGCCCACACCCTCAACCACCACCGCAGCCGGTACGCCAAGTTCGCCACGGTCTGCGCGCGCGACACCGAGCAGGCGCTGGCCGGGTTGCGGGCGGTCGCCGGCGGATACCCGGCACCCGGCGTGGTCGGCACGCATGCCGCGTTGCGCGGCAAGGGCACCGTCTTCCTGTACTCGGGCCAGGGATCCCAGTGGGCCGGCATGGGCCGCCAGCTGCTGGTCGACGAGCCGGCATTCGCCGCTGCCGTCGACGAACTGGAGTCGGATTTCGTTGCGCAGGTGGGGTTCTCGTTGCGTCAGGTCCTCGAATCCGGCGAACCGGTGGTCGGTATCGACCGCATCCAGCCGGTGCTGGTGGGCATGCAGCTGGCATTGACGGCGCTGTGGCGCTCCCACGGCGTCGAGCCGGACGCGGTGATCGGGCACTCGATGGGGGAGGTGGCCGCGGCCGTGGTGGCCGGTGCACTGAGCCCCGCGGATGGTCTCAAGGTGATCGCCACCCGGTCCAAGCTGATGGCCCGATTGAGCGGCCAGGGCGCGATGGCGCTGCTGGAGCTGGACGCCGACGCCGCCGAGAAACTGGTCGCCGAGCACCCCGACATCACGGTGGCGGTGTACGCAGCGCCGCAGCAGACCGTGATCGCCGGGCCGCCCGACCAGGTCGACGCCGTGGTGGCGATCGTCGACGCCCAGGGCAAACTGGCCCGGCGCGTCGAGGTGGACGTGGCGTCGCACCACCCGACGGTGGACCCGATCCTGGGCGAGCTGCGGACCGCGCTCGCCGACCTCAAACCGTCGGCGCCGAAGATTCCGCTGATCAGCACCGTCGGCCAAACCGGCAGCGACACACCGGCATTCGATGCAGACTACTGGGTGCACAACCTGCGCAACCCGGTGCGCTTCAGCCAGGCCGTGACCGCGGCCGCCGCCGGGCACGCCACCTTCGTCGAGGTCAGCCCGCATCCGCTGCTCAGCCACGCCATCAACGGCAACCTCGAAACGGCGCGGCCTGCCGGTGACAGCCTGGTGACGGGCACGCTGCTGCGCGAGCAGCCCGAAGCGCTGAGCTTTCACACCAACCTGGCGACCGTCGCGCCGCCGTCCTCCGATGCGCCGCAACCCGACGGTGGGATCGGGCGCGCCGACCTGCCGCCGCGGCCGTGGCAGCACGTCCGGTACTGGGCGGCGCCGACCGCCGCCAGCCGCCACACCGCCGATGCGCATCCACTGCTGGGTATCCACGTCGAGTTGCCGGCCGGTCACGGCCATGTCTGGCAGGCCGACGTGGGCACCGACCTCGTCGCGTGGATGGCCCACCACAAGGTGCACGGCCAGGTCGTGATGCCCGCCACCGGCTTCGCCGAGATGGCGTTGGCCGCGGCCGGTGAAGCGTTGGGCCTGCCGCCGTCCGCCGTCGCTGTGGACCGGGTCGAGGTCGAACAGATGCTGCGGGTCGACGAGCGGACCGAGGTCACCACCCGGTTGCTGCACGACGCCGACGGGTCCGATGAACTGCGCATCGAGATCCATTCCCGCCCAGCCGGCGGCAGCTGGTCGCGGCACGCCGTGGCCCGCGCCGCGGCGGCGCAACCCGCGGCCGCGGCGCAACGCCCGGCCCCCACCGGCGGCGGTACCGCGCTGTCACCTGCCGACCTGTACACGGCGCTGCGCCGCACCGGTCTGCAGCACGGGCCGGCGTTCGCCGCACTGACCCGGATCGTGCGCAAGCCCGGTGGCGCCTCGGAGGCCGAGATCGTGCTGCCCGACGAGGCGACTGCGCACCGTGGCTACCGGATCCACCCGGTGATGCTGGACGCGGCCCTGCAGTGCCTGGCCGCGGCGCTGCCCGACGAGTCGTTGATGGGTTCGGCCGGGATGGAAGAGGCCACCTACCTTCCGGTGGCGGTCGAGAACATCCGGGTGTTCGGCGACGTGGGCCGCCGGGCCCGCGGGCACGCCGAGCTGACCAGCCACGACGACGGCGGAATCCTGGGGCGGGTCACCCTGACCGACGACACCGGGACGGTCACCGCCGAGCTGTCCGGAATCTATCTGCAGCGGGTGCAGCGCCGTACCGTGCCACTGCCCTTGAGCCAGAAGATCTTCGACACCGAGTGGGTCGACGCCGCGGCCCCCGCGCAGCCGCCGGCCGCAGCCGACGGCAGCTGGCTGGTGCTGACCGACGGTTCCGAAACCGAAGCGCTGGCAGCCGATTTCGCCGCCCGCTTCGGCTCGGACAGCCGCCGGGTGATCACCGCGGACCTGACCAGCGAACCCGCGGTGCGGGAGGCGTTCGCGCAGACCGCCGACGACCCGGACCGGCCGCCGGTCGGGGTGGTTGTGCTGGCGGCCCGAGGAGCCTTCGACGGCACCGAGAATGGCGATGCCCCGGCGCGCGGCCGCGACCTGGCCTGGTCGGTCGCCTCGACGGTGCGCACCATCGTCGGCGGCTGGCACGGCACCGCGCCGCGACTGTGGCTGGTGGGCCGCAATGGTCTGACCGTGGATGCGCAGGAGCCGCATGAGCACGGCGACCCGTCGATCTGCGCACTCAAGGGCCTGGTCCGGGTGCTGGCCTATGAGCACCCCGACCTGCACACCGGTGTGGTCGACTTGGACGCGTCGGCGGACCCGGTGGCGTCGCTGATCACCGAGTTGGGGCTGGCGAGCACCGACGACGTGGTGGCCTGGCGCGGGGAGCGCCGCTACGCCGAACGTCTCAAGCGCGCGAACTTGACACCCACCGGCGCCCCGACCGTGCGGTCCGACGGCGCCTACGTACTGACCGGTGGCTTGGGCGGTATCGGGTTGGTCGTCGCCCGGTGGCTGATCGACCACGGTGCCGCGCGGATCGTGCTCAACAGTCGTTCACAGCCTTCCGAAGAGCAGCGCGCGGTGTTGGCCGAGCTCGAGCAGCGGGCCCAGATCGCGGTGGTGTCCGGGGATCTCGCCGCACCGGGTGTGGCCGAGAGCCTGGTCGCCGCCGCCGAGCAGACCGGGCTGACGCTGCGCGGTGTCATCCACGGTGCTGCGGTCATCGACGACCAGATCGTGGTCGGCATCGACAAGGACACCCTGGGCCGGGTGTGGGCGCCCAAGGCCGCCGCAGCACTGCGCCTGCATGTCGCGACGGCCGGTAAGGAACTGGACTGGTGGGTCGGGTTCTCCTCGACCTCGTCGCTGCTGGGGGCACCCGGCCAGGCCTCCTACGCCGCGGCCAGCGCCTGGCTGGACGGCCTGGTGGCGTGGCGGCGGGCCGCCGGGCTGCCGGCGATCACCATCAACTGGGGCCAATGGTCCGGCGTCGGTGTCGCCCAGGAGCTCAAGTTCAGTGCGCTGGACCCGATCAACCCCGACGAAGGCATGGAAGCCCTCGAGGCGATTCTGGGCGGCGATCTGTCCCGGATCGGCGTTGCGCGGCTGCGGCTGGACCGGGTGGCCGCGGCCTTCCCGGAACTGCAGCAACTCGGGTACTTCGCGACACTGGCCGAAGAGCTCGACCTCGACGACGAGGACGACGACTGGCCCGGTCCGGAAGGCCTGAAGCAGCTCAGCGCGGCTGAGGCCACCAAAGCCGTTGTCACACGGTTGGGTTCGCGGATCATGGCGATCATGGGCTACCCCAAGGGCAGCGTCATCGACCCCGCTCGGCCGTTGACCGAGCTGGGCATGGACTCGCTGATGGCGGTGCGCATCCGTAACACCGTTCGTGGCGACTTCGGCGCGGAGCCCCCGGTGGCACTGCTGCTGCAGGGCGCCTCACTGACCGACCTGGCTGCCGATCTGGCCCGCCAACTCGGCCTCGCCGAGGAGGAGCGGGCGGACGGCGCCGACGGTGCCAGCGATGTTCGTAGCCGAGCCCAGCAGCGTGCCGCGGCACGTCAGCGGGCGGCGGCACGGCGAAAAGTAGGAGATCGTTCGTGACCAACAACGAAGTGCCGCCCAACGCGATTGCGGTTGTCGGCATGGCGGGCCGCTTTCCGGGCGCCCGCACGCTGTCCGGATTCTGGAACAACCTGCGCAACGGCACCGAATCCATCGTCACGCTGTCCGAAGACGAGTTGCGCGCCAATGGTGTGAGCGACAAGGCACTGGCGAACCACAACTATGTGCGGCGGGCCGCACTGCTGGAGGGCATCGACGAGTTCGATGCGGGCTTCTTCGGCTTCACCCCGCTGGCCGCCCGCACCATGGACCCGCAGCACCGGCTGTTCCTGCAGACCGCGTGGCACGCCCTGGAGGACGCTGGCTACCGGCCCGGCGAGATCGAGGGATCGGTCGGCGTCTACGGGACCAGCACCACCAGCGGCTACCTGCTGCACAACCTGATGTCGCACTACGACCCGAACCTCATCATCGGTCAGGGCGTCAGCTTCGAGATGGTCAACCTCTCGTTGCAGAACGACAAGGACTACCTGGCCACCCGGGTGGCCCACCAGCTCGATCTGCACGGCCCGGCACTGTCGGTGCAGACCGCCTGCTCGTCGGCGCTGGTCGCGCTGCACCTGGCCTGCCAAAGCATCCTCAACGGCGAATGCGACATGGCGCTGGCCGGTGGCTCGTCGCTGCGGGTCCCGCATCACGTCGGGTACTGGCATGAGCCGGGCTCGATGGTGTCGGCGACCGGGCACTGCCGGCCGTTCGACGTGCGGGCCGACGGCACGATTTTCTCCAGCGGGGTCGGCGTGGTGGTGCTCAAGTCGCTGGACGCGGCGGTCGATGACGGGGACCAGATCCACGCGGTGATCCGGGGTTCGGCGCTGAACAACGACGGCGGCACCAAGATGACCTACGCCGCGCCCACCGCCGCCGGCCAGGCCGACGTGATCGCCGAAGCGCACGCGGTCGCCGAGGTCGACGCGTCCACCATCAGCTACATCGAGTCGCACGGCACCGCCACCCCGCTGGGTGACCCGATCGAAATCGAGGGCCTGCGACAGGCTTTCGCGGTCTCCGAGGAACAGCGGTCCGGCCCCTGCTACGTGGGCTCGGTCAAGTCCAACATCGGGCACCTGGAGTCGGCAGCCGGTATCGCCAGCCTGATCAAGACCATCTTGTGCCTGAAGCATCGGGCGATTCCCGGCACGCTGCACTACACCAGCCCGAACCCCGAACTGCATCTCGAGGACGGGCCGTTCCGGATCCGCGGCGAGTACGGGCCGTGGGAGTGGGACGGAATCCGGCGCGCCGGGGTCAGCTCGTTCGGGGTGGGCGGCACCAACGCGCACGTCATCGTCGAAGAGTGGCCCGAAGAAGAGACGGCGGTGCCGGCGTCACCCAAGCCCGGCCCCGAGGTGCTGCTGCTGTCGGCGCGTACCGCCGAGGCACTGGCGCAGGGGCGCAAGGAGTTGGCCGCTGAGCTTTCTGGCGGTGACGAGGCCGAGGCGCCCAACCTGCCGGATGTGGCGTACACGCTGGCCAACCGGCACGCGCACAACCTGCGGCTGGCCGCGGTCGTCGCCGATCGCGCCGACGCGGCGGCGGTACTGGGTGCCGAGGAGAGCGAGAACGTCTTCATCGGCGAGGGCGTGGACCTCAAGGAGGTGGGCGCCGACGCCACTGACCGGGTGGTGTTCCTGTTTCCGGGACAGGGCGCCCAGCACATCGGAATGGCGCGGGGGCTCTACGACAGCGAGCCGGTGTTCGCCGAGTACTTCGACCGCTGCGTCGCCGGCTTCGACGCCGAGCTGGGCTACGACCTGCGGGCGTTGATCTTCGACGGCTCCTCGCGTGACCTGGAGCGCACCGACCGCACCCAGCCGGCGCTGTTCACCGTGGAATACGCGCTGGCGAAGCTGGCCGAGAGTTACGGGGTGCGTCCGGCCGCGGTGGTCGGCCACAGCATCGGCGAGTACGCCGCGGCCACCGTCGCCGGGGTCTTCGACCTCGACACCGCGATCAAGGTGGTGGCGATGCGAGCCCGGCTGATGCACGCCGCGCCGCGCGGCGTGATGGTGGCGGTACCGATCAGCGCCGACGCCGTCGGTGCCTACCTGACCGGTGACGTGGACCTCGCCGCCGTCAACGACCCGGACGGCTGCGTGGTCGCCGGGACCGAAGCCGACATCCGCGAGTTCTCCGAGGCGCTCAAGCAGGCCGGGATCAACGCGCGTCGGGTGCGGACCTCGCACGCATTCCACTCGCGCCTGATGGACTCGATGATCTCGGAGTTCACCGCATTCCTGTCCCGCCAGACCCTGAACGAACCGCAGATCCCGCTGCTGTCGAACTTGACCGGCACCTGGTTGGCGCCCAGCGAGGCGACCAACCCGGCGACGTGGGCGCGCAGCGTGCGGGCCACTGTCCGGTTCGCCGACGAGATCGACACCGTGCTGAACGACCCGCACCGCGTCTTGGTCGAGGTCGGCCCAGGAGCCACCCTGACCGCGTCGGCGGCCCGCAACCCGAAGTTCGCGGGTGGGCATCGGGCGGTCCGTTTGATGCGTCACCACGCCCAGAACCGCGACGACCGCGACACGTTCCTGCTGGCGCTCGGCCAGCTCTGGGCTGCCGGTGTCGAGGTGGACTGGTCTCCGCTACACGGTGAGTATCAGCCCAAGCGCGTCATGGTTCCCGGTTATCCGTTTGAGCGCCAACGGCATTGGCTCGAGCACAACGCCGGCGCCACCTGGGTGTCGGGCGCCGGAGGCGGTGCCGCCACGGGCGCGCAGAGCAATGGTGCTGCGGGTGGCGGCTCGGCGGGGTCTTCCATGGAAGAGACGCTGCAACGCATCTGGGCGGTCTGCCTGGGTGTCGGCTCGGTCGATCGCACCGCCAACTTCTTCGACGTCGGCGGCGACTCGCTGGTGGCGATCAGCGTCGCCATGGCCGCCTCCCACGAGGGGCTGGACCTGACCCCGCAGGACCTCTACGACAACCCGACGGTGGCGGCGCTGGCCAAGGCACTGACCGCCCGCTACGCCGCCGGCGGGCTGGGCCGCCAGTCGCTCGGCGAGGTGGAGCACCCGCCCGTGCCGCCGAACATCACCTACTTCCTGGAAAACGGTGTTCGCGAACACGGTCGCTGGCGTATCCCGTTGATCCTGCGGTTGCGGCCCGACGTCTCGGTCGACGACGTCGCAGCCGTGCTGACCGCGGTGGTCAACCACCACGACGCGCTGCGGCTGCGGATCACCGAGCGGGCCGGTACCTGGGAGCAGCGGATAGTCGAGCCCGGCGAGTTCGGGGAGATCAGCACCCACTCACTGCCCGAGGGGCTGACCGCCGAACACGACGCGGTGCGTACGCTGCTGGCCGAGCACATCCGCGACCAGGACCTGTCCAGCCCGCCGCTCACCGCGCTCTACGTCCGTGGCGCCTCGGGTGACGTGTGTTACCTCGCGCTGAGCCTGCACGCAACCGTCGGCGACGAGGCGTCCCGCGACATCCTGGTCACCGATATCTTCACCGCGTTCGGCCAGAAGCTCGGCGGCAACGACATCGAGCTGCAGCCGGTCGGGGTCGGATGGGCCGAGTGGTCGCAGCGTTGCGCCGGACTGGCCACCCACCCGGCGGTGCTGGAAAGTCGCGAATTCTGGTTGAAGGCAACGAAGTCGGCGACTCTGCGGTTGGCCGCCGATGTCGCCGAGCCCCCGGCTGCGGCCGACCTGTCCAAACTCACCACGACGCTGCCCGCCTCCGACACCAGCGAGATCGACGATGCGCGTCGGCGGCTGCGGCTGCCGATCAACGAGATCCTGCTGGCCGGGCTGAGCCGGGCGGTGGCATCGGCAGTCGGCGAGGGCACCATTGCCGTCGACATGGGGGGAGCGGGTCGTTCGGTGCTCAAGCCCGAGGTGGACCTGCGCCGCACCGTGGGCTGGTTCACCACGCTCTACCCGGTCGCGCTGGCCTGCTCCGCCGAGGGCCAGGCAACCGCGCGGCAGCTGCTGGACTCGGTCCACGAGGCCCTCGACGGCGTACCGCATTACGGGATCGGCTACGGCCTGCTCCGCTACCTGTACGCACCGACCGCGCGACTGTTCGGCGCGGTTGCCCCTGCCGATATTCACTTCGCCTACGTCGGAGCGATTCCCGAGCCGCCCTCGCTCGGTGACGCTCCCGTGCAGTTCGACCCCGACACCGCGATGCCGGTGCGCGAGGCGATACCGGGGCTGGGCCACGCGCTGGAACTGCGGGCCTATCGCACCGGCGGTGTGCTGTACCTCGATTGGTGGTACGACAGCCGCCGGGTCGAGGAGTCCGTGGTGCGCGCGATCGCCGACGGGTTCTCCGCGGCGGTGATGGACCTGGTCCGCGGGGCGCTCGCCGAAGAGGACATGGCCTCGCAAGGCGAAGACGAAATGACCTTGGTCGAGCTGTCTTAGGCCTTCTGATTTAGGAGAGAACCGAAAGTGTTTGCCACGTCGGTCATTCGGAAGCTGGCGATCAGTGAGGAGATGCTGGCCGAAACCCACAATTTCGTGGGCCTCGCCGCACACGTCACCGGTCCGGTCGACATCGATTTGCTCTCGGAGGCCTACGAGGCGCTGCTGGAGGCGCATCCGATCCTCACCGGGCGCCTGGAGCGCCTGCCCGACGGGCGCCACCAGTTCGTCACCGACGACCTGATGCCCGACGGCATCGAGGTCATCGAACTCGACGGGCCCGACGCGCAGCCACCCGCCCCGCACTTCGACCAGACGGAGTCGCTGGTGGCGATGCGGGTGATCATCCGCGACGGGCAGGCCCAGCCGACGCTGTACGTGCACCATGCCGTCGCCGACGGCCACCACATGTATGCGCTGATCGAAGAGATGCTGTCCTTCTACACCGACCTGGTCACCACCGGCCGGATCGGTGCGATCAACGTCGAACCCGCTCCGCTGTCCATCGAGGCGGTGCTGGCCGATCGGGGGATCGAGAAGCAGCAGCGCTCCGGGATCGAGCGGTTCATGCCGGCGCTGTTCGCCTACGACCTACCGCCCACCCGGCGGGCCGTCGGACAGGAGACGCCGTCGTCGCCGGTGCTGGTGCCGATGGCGTCGTGCCGGCTGACCGAAAGCCAGACCGACAACGTGGTCGCGTTCGGCCGGGCCCACGACCTCAGCCTGCACGCGGTGCTGTCGGCCGCGGTTTTGATCGCCGAATGGCAGCTGCGCGGCAAGCTGAGTATCCCGGTGCCCTACGTCTACACCGTTGACTTGAGATACTTTCTGTCACCGCCGGTTTCGGCCACCGGATGCACCAACCCGATCGGGCTGGCCACCTACCTCGCCGAGGTCGACGCCAAGACCGACCTGGTCGAGATGGCTCGCGACATCGCCACGAACTTCCAGAAGGACCTCGACGAAGGCGTGATCCAACAGTCCCGGTTGCACTTCAGCCCGCAGTACGTGGGAAACCCGCCGGGCTTGCCCGACGTCGTCGTACTGAGCAACAACGGTCTGGTTCCCCCGGTGCGGACACCACCGGGGGTAGAGGTGACCACCACACACGGCGAGCTGTATTTCGCGGTGAGCGCCGGTATCGACATCTACTTCACCCAGATCTTCTCCGGGCAGCTCAACATCGAATACCACTCCCACGGGCCGGCGCCGGAGCGCTCGGTGGAGGCGATTCGCGCGCTGCTGTGCGATATCGCCGATCAGCACGCCGCCGGCGTCAGCTGACCGGGCCGAAGGCGTAGCGGTGGTACTGCAGCATTCCGCGCAGCGGCCGCACCGCCCGAGCCAGGCGGCTGGAACGCCGGAACCCGGCCGGGACCCGACTGAAGGTCTCCGCATCGAAGAAATTCGCCGCCGCCAGCAGCCGAATGCCGGTGACCTTGTCCAGAATGTCGCTGGGATCGTTGACGGCCCAGTGCAGGGTGGCGCCGGACTGTCGCTGCAACCGATGGGTCTTCTGGGTCTTGATCCCGAACCAGTTGTAGAAGTCGATCTGCAGTTCGCCGGCCGGGAATCGGTCGACGATGCTCTGCAGCAGTGCCACACCGTCGGCCTCGGACAGGTACATGCTGATGCCCTCGGCCAGCAGCAGGACCGGGCGATCGGTGGGAATATCGTCGAGCCACGACGGGTCGGTCGCCGACGTCGCCACCAGGTGGTAACCCGGCCGGTCGGGGTAAACCTGCTTGCGCAGCGCGATCACCGGTGGCTGGTCGACGTCGTACCAGGCCACCTCGGGCCCTGGATCGATCCGGAAGACCCGGGCGTCCATACCGCAGCCGAGGTGAATGACGGTCGCATCCGGGTGGCTGGCCAGGAACTGGCGCGCCCAGATGTCGTACTGGGCGGTTCGCACCGTCACCAGGGGAGCCCAGCGGCCGGGAGCCTTAAGGGCATCCCAGTCGAAGTCGATGCGCTCGACCGCCTCTCTGGCGTACCGATCACCCAGCACGGGGGAGTCGAAATCGGCGTCGAGTGCCTTGAGGTAGAGCGTCGTCAGCATGGTTGCCGCGGCGCCGTGCAGGTCGACGGGGATCTTGTCTGCCACGTCGGCGAGCCTAATACGCTTGACGGGCAGTCGATGCACCGCACGGTCGGACCCGGCGGTTCAGCGAGGCTCGACGGAGGAGAGCCGAAGCTGGGACCGCCGCATGAACCCGGCGGTTCAGCGAGGCTCGACGGAGGAGAGCCGAAGCTGGGACCGCCGCATGAACCCGGCGGTTCAGCGAGGCTCGACGGAGGAGAGCCGAAGCTGGGACCGTCGCATGAACCCGGCGGTTCAGCGAGGCTCGACGGAGGAGAGCCGAAGCTGGGACCGTCGCATGAATCAGGAGGCACAGATGGCTGTTGAGTCCAGCGAGCGGAGCGGGCGAGCGCCGCGGATCCTGTTGTTGTACTACAGCTTCTCCGGGCAGTCCCTCAAGGTCCTCGAGGCCGCCGGCGAGGTGTTCGCACAGCGGGGCTGCGAGGTGGTCAAAGCAGGTATCGAATTCACCGACCCGCACTACTCCCAGCGTTTCGCGCAGTTCCCGCTGCGCCGGGTGTGGCCGGACATGCTCAGCGTGCTCAAGGCGCAGCAGCGGGGCGAGACGGGGGAGATCCGCACTCCCGACGCGGTGCGCGACGGTGAGTACGACTTGATCTGCATCGGCTCGCCGACCTGGTGGAAAGCGCCCGCCATGCCGATCAGGTCGTTCCTGAAATCGGATGACGCACGCAAGCTGCTGGACGGCAAGCCGTTCGTGGTGTTCACCGTATGCCGCGAGTTCTGGCAGGAGAACTACGCCGAGGTGTGCCGGCTGGGCGAGGAATGCGGCGGTCGCTATCAGGACGAGATTCACCTCACCTATCCCGGCGACCCGCTGCGCTCGATGCTTGCGTTGACCAGCTACCTGGGCAGCGGCCGCTACCGGGAGCGCTACCTGGGGCTGCGCCTGCCGCCCACCAACGTCCAGCCCGAGCAGCTCGACAAGGTCCGCAAGTTCGCCGCCGGCCTGGTGAGCCGGTTGTTCGGCAAATGAGGCAAATGAGAGGCCAGCAGTCATGCCCCGTTCCTTTGAGGTGACATTCGCCTCGCCTGCATCCGTCGAGCAGGTACACGGTGCCTTCGGGGACCGCTCCTATTGGCTGGCCCGGCTTGAGGCCTTTGGCGGAAGCAAGACCCTCGATTCCCTGGACGTCGACACGGCCGGCCGGGTTCAGGTAGTGGTGACCGAGGACCTGCGCCACGGCGCGTTACCCGGCATGTTGGCCAAGGTGTATCGGGGTGACCTCAACATCGTCACCACCGAGGTGTGGACGCCGGCCGGCGACGGCCGGGTCGATGGCGAGATCGCCGTCGCGGTGACCGGCGCCCCAGGGTCGGGCACCGGAGCCGCGGTGCTCGAGCGCGACGGCACCGGCTCGAGGCTGGCGCTGACTGGCACGATCCGGTTCAAAGTGCCATTAGTGGGTGGTCCAATTGAGACCTTCCTTGCCCGTGAATTCGCGCAAGGTATTCCGGAGATCCAACGCTTCACCACGACCTGGCTGGGTGAAAATGCCTGAATCCAAGTTCACTTACACTCACGTGCCGACAACGGCCGAGGCGTTGGCCCGGCTGGACATGCCGCTGGCGGAGGCCATGATGACCCAGCGCGCGATACGCAGGGTGTACTCCGATCCGGTCGATGACGCGGTGGTGCTCAAGTGCATCGAGCTGGCGCTGCGCGCCCCCACCGGAAATGACGGACAGAACTGGGAATTCATCGTCGTGAAGGACCGCCGCGTCAAGGAAGAATTGGCGAAACGTTATCGGCAGGCGTGGAAAATTCAGCGCGACGTGGTATTGCGGCGAAAAATCAAGACCGATGAATCGATCGCCGGTATTGCACGGGCAATGGAGTGGCAGATCGACCATTTCGCCGAACTGCCGGTGTTGGTGGTGGCCTGCCTGCGGCTGGGGGCCCGGGAGGGCCGACTGCCGGTGGTGCGCATGCCGCACATCGCGGAATCCGCCTACTGGGGATCGATCTACCCGAGCGTGCAGAACCTGCTTCTCGCTGCCCGTGCGATGGGCTTGGGAGCGTCTCTGATCACCCTTCCGCTGTGGAATCAGCGTGCGGTGCGGCGCATCCTGCGACTGCCGCACGCGGTCACGCCCTGTTGCATCGTGCCGCTCGGTTGGCCCCGTGGTCGCTACGGCCCGACCACCCGCAAGCCGGTCGGCGAGGTCGCTCATCTCAACGGCTATGGCGATCTCGCGTGGCGAGATAGCTGAATGCGAGCTTTTGATCAGCCTTTGCGCAAGATTACGTGGAACTGAGCGGAAAACATTCCCCAAGTGATGTAAGTTAATCACTGCTCGCTTAGACACCACGGCTGCGGCACCTATATGCTGTCACGGTCCGTGGGGGACTATGAGGGGGATGTGTGATTAATGGGGGGACGCGTCAGCGTCGGTACACAACGGGCGGAGCGCATCGAGCGGTGCCGCAGCGACGATTCGCGATTGCCGGGGGCCCGGCGGCCATCCCGCAGCGCCGATCCGCGACTGCCGGCGCGCATCGTGCGGTGCCACAGCGTCGATCCGCGACTGCCGGTACCCGCCTGACGGCGCCCCAGCGCCGGTACGCGACAGCTGGAGCCGCCGTCGCCGCTGCGACGGCCGTGGCAGCGGTTACCCCGGTCTCGCCGGTCGCGCCCTGGATTCCGAATCTGACCGCCGCCGAGCGGGCGGTGCAGCTGGCGGCTGAGGCTTCATTCCTCAACATTCCGTTCAACCTGTTCCAGGATTTCGTCAACATCCCGTACAACGAGGTGCAGGCCACCAACGTCCTGGCGAACTCGTTCTTCTTCACCGGCAACTGGTTCACCCCGAGTGCCACCAATATCTGGGGTGAGGACCCGGGCGACCCGGGCCACTTCATGGCGATCATGGACTTCATGCTTCCGTTCGCCCCGCAGCTCTCCGGTGCCTTCGACCCGGCGATCGATCCGGATGCGTTGGCCAACGGCACGGCGGGCTGGGGCCAGCAGTTCGCGATGTTCGCCGCGGCCCTGTTGCCGATCAGCGCGTCGTGTGACTCGATCCAGTGTTACCCGATGTCTCCGGTCGAGCCGATCACCGGGATCACCGGCTTGGACGCGACGTTGAACTTCTTCCTGAAGTTCACCAATTTCCCTAACGACGACAATCAGCTGGACCTGTTCAAGTACTGGCTCAAGGTGCCGATCCAGGACATGTTGAACGGCTACAAGTTCCCGGACAGCCCGTGGAGTGACCCCGACAACCCGACCTCCGGCGGCATCGCCAACCCGGATGCCGGCGTGGGTGAGGGCGGGGCCGTGCCGGGCTCACCGATGGACGCGGTCCCGGGCAGCGAGGCCCAGCCCGGGTTCGGCTACCCGGGCACGCATCCGCTCCTCAATCCCGACGGCAGCGTCTACCTCGACGACTACGGCAACCAGGTCAATCTGATGCCGTGGGCGGGCCTGACCTTCAAGCTGGACCCGTTCGGGCCCCTCGGGCGGTGGTTTGACAGCCTGATGCAGCCGGTCGACTGGAGCGTCAACGGCGACGACCCGCTCACCGGCTTCCACTTCGGTAGTTCCGACGACGTCTTCCAGGCCATGAAGGCGCTGATCGCCGGAATGGTGGTCGACTTCAACCCGTACGTCGCCGGCAGCCCGCTGTGCCCGGGACTGTGCAACATGCCGCCGATCGCCCCGCCGTGGGGAGTGACCAGCCTGGACCTCGTCAAGTCGATCCAGGCCATCGGCGCCCCCAACCCACTGATCCAGCAGTGGATCGACCTGACCGAGCAGACAGGGGAGAACGCCGTCGGCAATGCCAACGGCGGGACCGACGAGCAGATCCTGGCCGGTATCTCTGCTCTGCAGACCGGGATGTTCACCTTCGACGCGGACACCCACAACCAGATCATCGACATGCTCGCGGACATCAACCCCTATCTGCCGGCCCTGGCCGTCAATGGCGGGATCTTGACCGACCCGGGCCTGCTGGGGCCGTGGCCGATCAACCCCGAGACCGGTTACTACATGCCGCCGACTTGGAACCCCGACCTGCCGCTGGACGAGCAGGAGATCGGTGACTTCGGCGGCAAGAATTCGCTGCTGCTCTGGGACGATTTCCTGCGGTTCCTCGACCCGAGCGGCGGACTCGTCACCGATCTCGACGCGCTGTGGAGCGAGCTCGCGAGCTGGTTCCCCTTCTAGATCGACTCCGCGTCAGCGCGACCTCACGGCAGCCCGGCCAGTTCACACGGCCGGGCTGCCGTGCGTTTCGGGGCGCTAGCGCCTCGATTGCCCGATCGTTCTCATGCCAAATACAGCGTCTACATCGATTGCCGACATGTGACTCTCGATTTGCGCTCAGGTAACACTTTGGTAGATTGCATGAACCGTACGCGGCCGAGCCGCGTTGGTACTTACTTTAGCGTGTTGGAGGAAATCGGGATGGTTGCAGCCTTGCGTTCGTACTTTTCCGCGGGGCTGGCTGTCACCACCGCTGGACTCATCGCCGTCGCTCCGGGGGCGCCCGCGCTTCCAGAGCTGCCCACGGTGCACTTGGATCCGCAGCTCAGCGCCGGCGAATCACTGTTGAACGTTCCGCTGAACCTGTTCCAGGCACTGGTCAACATTCCGGCGAACGAGATCCACGCGATGGACACGCTGGCGAAGTCGCTGTTCTACAGCGGCCCGTGGATGGCCGGAAGTCCGACGAACGCCTGGGGCGAGGACCCCGGCGACATGGGGCACTTCGAGGGCATCCTTCAGATGATGTTCCCGTTCCCGGAGATCTCCGGCGCCGGTCATGAAGGGGACCGACTCTTCCCCGGCCTCGGACAGCAGCTGTCCATGCTGGCCAATGTTCAGATTCCGATCGATCTGAGCTGTGCGGGTCTGGACTGCCTGCCGGCCATGCCGACCAGCCCGCTCACCGGCTTCACCTGGATCGACCAGTCCCTCTGGAGCGTGCTGATCGCTCTGGGCCTGCAGAATTTCCCGCTGATCCAGAACTGGTTCCAGATCCCGTTCTCGGACATGACGGACGGCAACGAGTTCTACTTCGACCCCAACGGGCCAGGCATGGTCAACATCGGCTACGCCAATGACATGTACTACTGGGAGGGCACTCGCACCCTGGCGGAACTGGGGCTGAACCCCGAGGACTACCCCAATATCGACCCGGACGCCCCACTGATGCCATGGGCGGGCAGCTACTACGCGATGGACTTCAGTACGCCGTTCGTCAACTTCTTCGACAGCCTGATGCAGCCGTTCGACGTCGACAAGTTCAACCTGCCAGACCCGATCGAGTTCGCGCGCACACTGCAGTCGCTGATCGCCTCATCCCTGCTGGCCTTCAACCCGTTCATCCCGGGCAGCCCGCTATGTCCCGGGCCGTGCCTGCTTCCCGAGCCCGGCGGCAACATCTTCAACCCCGAGGACTGGAACACCCCCAGCTTCTACTGGCTGGTGAAGATCGTGGACGACCTGTGGCCGGGCAACCCCGTCATCGGCGAATGGATGGACGCCTACGACGAGGGCACCGCTAACATCTCCAACCCAGAGATGATCGACACGCAGGCG
Organism: Mycolicibacter heraklionensis; assembly: GCF_001021505.1. Taxonomy (GTDB): domain Bacteria; phylum Actinomycetota; class Actinomycetes; order Mycobacteriales; family Mycobacteriaceae; genus Mycobacterium; species Mycobacterium heraklionense. The sequence continues at coordinate 254,565 of NZ_LDPO01000002.1, read as the reverse complement.
TGGTTGTGGCGCCTGGGCACCGTGTTGCTCGACATCAAGAACCCGCTGCCGCCCGACCCGGTCATCGACACCACCGGTTTCCTGCCCACACCCGAGCAGCTTCAGGCCTTCTTCGGTGATTACTGGTACAACATCTTCGACAACTCCGGGATCATCGGGCCCTTCGACATCCAGGGTCTGTGGGACGCCATCTTCAACGTCACCCCGGAGTAGGGGCTCGCAGCGCCCACAGGCCAGCCGGTATCCAACGGCCTTGGGCGGCTTGAGATTCGGCGACGCCCAGCGGTAGCGGCGTATCTGCGTGCTAGGTGCCGATCAGACCCGACAGGTCCGGCAGGTAGGGGTAGAGGTCCGGCAGCGCGGACTGCGGCAGCAGACCCAAGTCGACCTGTGCGGCCGTCCAGCCCTGCTCGACACCGAGTTGGAGATTCTGCGACACCAGGTCCCAGTCGATACTCGGCATGCCCCACGACATCGGGGTGACGATATCGGCGGGATCAGAGCGGTCATAGCCCAGGTCGATCAGCACCCGCAGCGCGGGCTGAATCAAGTCGGCCATCGCCGGCCCGAACAACGGGAACTGTCGCACCGACTCGAGCAGCGGCAGGTTCATGGTCGGGATCAGGTAGATCGATGTGTCACCGTCATACCCCTCGGACATCGGAAGCTTCACCGCGTCAGCCATCGCGCTCGGGTCCCAAGAGCTGGGGTAGCCGGTGATCAGGTACGGATGCAGATAGAGGTAGCCCATCATCGAATTCGCCAGCGCCAGCAGATTCAACGGATACTTCGGGAAGTCGGTGGCGCCGCTGTACTCGAAGTTGTAGATGTCGGTGGTGTACGGCGTATCGACGGGGGTGGGCGGGAGGCTGCCGAAGTCGAGCGGAAAGCGGGTAAAGATACCGCCGTTGGGCGAGTTCAGATCCTCGACCAGCACGAAATGCAGATTCGCCGGGTCAGGTACGCCCGCGCCGGCCTGGGCGAGGTCGATCATGGCTTGAGTGGCGATCGCCGTGGTCGAGGAGACGCCGAACACCGTCACCGGCCCGTCCTCCAGGTGACGCGCAATGTCCTGGTTCAGGGTCTTGGCGGCGTCGAGAAGGCTCTGTTGGTAATCGGAGGGATTCAGCGGTTCGACGACCGGGGTGTAACCCGGATACACCGACTGCCCCGGAAACGGATTGGCGGGATTGATGAACAGGTCCATCACCCGTTGGTCGTAGACCGCCCCGGGATCGGGCGTCAGGACGTAGCCCATGATCAACGCCGTGCCGTTGCTCTCCCCAAAAGCGAACGATGCGTTGAACATCGAGGTCAGCCCCATCAGGCCGGCACAGCCCCCGGCCAAAACACCGGCCGTCAACCATCGATAGCTGGAATGCGTCATCTGATCCCCCATTTATCTCAGACACATGCTCGTGTCAGCGTACACAGGAGTTTGACCCAGCGCGCGCCGAGGTGCCCAAACCCTAGGCATACCCATAGGCGCTGGTCGGCCGGCGCGGGTTTGCTGGCCGCAGACGCCACGGGAGATAGGCTGAGCCCGTGGCTCTTCCAGCTCCCGGCGACGACCGCGCAGCGATAGTCACCGGCGCGTCATCGGGGATCGGTGCGGCGATGGCACGCGAGCTCGCGCGGCGCGGCCACCAGCTGATTCTGGTCGCGCGCAGCGCCGACCGCTTGCACGCCCTGGCCGATGAACTGAGCGCGCTACACCTGCCACCGGTACACGTGCTGCCCACGGACCTGGCCAACCCGACCGAGCGAGCCGCAATGCCGGGTCGGATCGCCGATCTCGGCTTGGTGCCGGATGTGCTGGTCAACAACGCCGGTGTGGCCATGGTGGGGCTGGTCGCGAAGACGGAGCCGGAACGGCAACTGGGCCTGATCGAGATTGACGTGGCCGCTGTCGTCGACCTGTGCACCCGGTTCCTACCGGGCATGGTCGCGCGGGGACGCGGCGCCGTGCTGAATGTGTCATCGGTTGCCGCGTTCGGCCCGCTGCCGGGCCAGGCCAGTTACGGCGCCGCCAAAGCCTTCGTGGCGTCGTACACCGAAAGTTTGCGGAGCGAACTGCGGGGCACCGGTGTCACCGCCACCGTGTTGTGCCCGGGACCGGTGGACACCGGATTGGATGTCGCGGCCGGGTTCCGGGCGGGTGAGCGCAGGCGGGTGCTGCCCGCAGTGATGTGGAAGTCCGTGGACCAGGTTGCCCGGGCGGCCGTCGACGGCATGGCCGCAGGGCGGGGCCGGGTGACGCCGGGATGGGCGAATCGGCTGCTCGTGGGCGTCTACCGTGTCGTGCCGCACGGCCCGCTGCTACCGTTGCTGGCACGGCGCACGCCACTGTCGACGCGTAAAGCCGGGACGGGGAAGGCCGGGCTATCGTCGAAGTCAGTCAGGGGCAGGTCGCTGGACAGGGGGAGCAGTGTCGTGCTTGAGGTGATCGATAAGGGCTGCGTCAGCGAGGCCCATCCTGTTCCTTTGCTGTTCGTCCACGGTGCGTGGCACGCCGCGTGGTGCTGGGACGAGAATTTCCTCGGATATTTCGCCGATCTCGGCTACCGCGCGCTGGCAGTCAGTTTCCGCGGCCACGGCAGCAGCACCAACGACAAGCCGCTGCGAACCTGCAGTGTCGAGGACTACGTCCAAGATGTCCGATCGGTCGCCGACGAGCTGCCGGTCCCTCCGGTGGTGATCGGTCACTCGATGGGCGGGCTGATCGTGCAGAAGTACCTGGAGAGCCGGCCGGCGCCGGCCGGGGTCCTGATGGCCTCGATTCCCCCGCAGGGCAATTACGGGTCGAGTCTGCGTTGGCTGCGCAATCGGCCGTGGCACGCCATCAAGATGGCAGTCACCGGAAAGGCGCTGCCCTACATCAACACACCGGAGCTGGCCCGGGAGAAGTTCTTCTCCGAGACCACCCCGGAGCACGCTGTGCTGGAATGCGCGGCACGGCTTCAGGAGGACAGCGCGCGAGTCAGCGTCGACTGCTTGATGCTCAACCTGCCACGTCCGAAGCGGGTGAACACGCCCCTGCTGGTGCTGGGCGCCGAAGAGGACGGTGCGCACACCTGCAAAGAGGTGCAGGCCACCGCACATGCCTACGGCACCGAGGCCGAGTTCTTTCCAGGCATGGGCCACAACATGATGCTCGAACCGGGCTGGGAGGCCGTGGCCGAACGCATTCACCGCTGGCTCGGTGCCCGCGGACTGTAAGGCCCGTCTACAGAGTCGTCGGGCCTGATCGGCCCGCCGCCTAGTCCTTGGTGAAGTGGTACAGGCGGTAGACGAACTCGCCGTTCTTCAGGGCGCCGTTGAAGGTCCAGTCGGTCGCGGCGCTGGCGAAGCGGGCCAGACCGCCGTGGTGGGCGATCATGTCCTGCTTGCGGGCCAAGTTCTTCTCGTTTCCGCGCAACACGTCCATGCTGATGTCCTCTTGCACCACCAGCCGCAACCCGGTGGCGGCCAGCTCGGCGTCCCACTGGGCCAACTCACTGCGGCGGCGGAAATCGGTGTAGAGGAAGTGCCCGCCGGGGGCCAGCACCCGTGCCGCGCCGTTGAAGAAGCGTGCCGGGTGCGGGTACAGGTGCGATGCCTCCACCTGGAACACCACGTCGAACGAGCCGTCCTCGAAGGGCAGGTTCTCGGCGTCGCCCTGCACGAAGTCCATCCCGGGCAGCTGGTGGCGCTCCCGGCAGAACTCGATGGCGGTCTCGTTGAGGTCCAGGCCGGTGTAGGAGGCGGGCTTGAAGGTGCGGGCCACATAGGACGCGCCGCCCCCGTGACCACAGCTCACCTCAAGCACCTTCTTGCCGGCCAGATCAGCCAGGGCGGCGGTGCGGTGGTACTGCTGGATGAAGAACCGGTTGGGCTCGTCGGAAGGCTCCAGCGGCACCGCCATCGGCGGGTCCTCTTCGTAGCCGTAGTTGAGGAACAACCAGTCGTCGCCGCTGAGCATCTTGGTCTGGGTAGAGAACCGCTTGGTCACGAACGACGTGAACAACAGGTGGTAGACGAACGGGTTCGTCATGACGCGGTGGGATACCGGATTGAAGATCAGGCGGTTCATCGTGACCATCGAAAAAGTATCTCACGATTCTGGAGACCCCGCCGTGCCCGGGTCGCCGACGGCGACGTAGTCAGTCGTGTAGACCGCGCATCACGATTCGGTCCCACATCCGATCGGTCAACACGGCTCGCGCCAGCACGGTGGCCTTGCCGGAGAGCCCAACCACGTAGCGCGGTCTGGGATTTTTGGCCCGGACCACGCGCAACACGGCACGGGCGACGACATCTGGCTCGATCATCACGCCGCGCTTGGCAGAGAGCTGGCGGGTGTTGTCGGCGTAGTGGATCTTGAAGCTGCGGTAGGGATCATCGTCGGCGTAGGACGGTTGCGCCTCCTGCTGCGAGGTGACGAACGGGGTCCGCACCGCGGTCGGGTCCAGCAGCACCACCCGCACCCCGAACGGGGCGACTTCGGCGCGCAACGACAGCGACAGCGCCTCCATGCCGTACTTGATCACGTGGTAGCCACCGGCTCCCGGGCTGGCGAACCGCCCGCCGGTACTGCCGATGTTGACGATGACGCCGGACCTGCGCCGGCGCATTCCCGGCAGGACTGTCTGGATTAAGTGAAGTGTCGCAACCACATTGGTCTCGAACAGGCTGCGCAAGTCATCGAGAGCCACTTGTTCGAGCGGACACGTCAGCGGAAATCCCGCGCTGTTGACCAGGACATCGACCCCGCCGTGGTCCGCGGTGATCTCCGCGACCAGCCGATCCACCGCGGCCTCATCGGTGACATCGAGGGCGCGCGCGATCAGCCCGCGTGACGCAAGGCGTTGCAGCGCTTCGGGATTGCGTCCCACCGCGAAGACACGGTAGCCGGCGGCCTGCAGCCGGTCGGCGGTCGCCTCGCCGATCCCGCTCGTCGCTCCGGTGACCAGCGCTACCGGCTGGCCGCTCATCGGGTGCCGGTGTGCCCGGACGGTGCGGCGGCGGGGTCCACGCCCGCCTCGGCCGGCACCAGCTCGACGGGCAGGTGCTCCAGGCCGCGCATCGTCGCATTGACCAGGTGGCGGTGCTCCCCGGCCAGCCTGATGGCCTTGACATGGGGGATGAGCTGCGTCAACACCCGGCTCACTTCGATGCGGGTCAGATGGGTGCCCAGGCAGTAATGCGCGCCGCCACCGAAGGCGAGGTGGTCGGTCGGATTGCGGTCCAGGTCGAACGTGTCGGGATCCGGGTAGTGCGCCGGGTCGCGGTTAGCGGCCGCGTAGAGCACCAGCACCCGCGCACCAGCCGGGATGGTGTGGTCGCCGACCCGATAGTCGCGGGTCGCGGTCCGGTAGAACCCCTGCACCGGGGAGACCAGCCGCAGTTGCTCTTCGATGGCTGCGGGGATCAGCTCGGGGTGTTCGCGCAGCCGGGTGTAGACGTCCGGGCGCTGCGCCAGCGTCAGAAACAGACCCGAGATGAGGTTCGTGGTGGTCTCGCTGCCAGCGCCGACCAGCATCGACGCGGTCCAGAACACCTCGTCGTCGGAGAGGGTGTCGTCCCCGCTGGGCGCCGCCAGCATGGAGATCAGGTCGTCGCCGGGCTCAGCGCGGCGCGCCTTGATCATCGGGTAGAGGCTGCGGTACATCGCGGCAACCGCCTGGCTGGAGCGCATGTTCATCGTCATCCCGCGCAGGTTCAGCGGTGCGAACGCGGCCTCATTGATGGTGTCCGCCCATTCCAGGAACTGGTGGCGGTCTTCCTGCGGTATCGCCAGCATCATGGTGATCAACCGGTTCGGAAGCGGCTTGGCCAGGTCGGCCACGATCTCGACGCGCCCGCGCTTGATCATCGCGGCGACGAGTTCGTCGGCGGCGCGGTTGATGTTGATCTCCCACGACTTCATCGCCCGGGGAGTGAACGCCCGCGACACCGACCGGCGCAGCCGGGTGTGCACCGGCGGGTCGGTGGCGTTCATAGTCTGCAGGTGCACCCGGAACCGGGCCTGGCTCTCCGCCGAGGACAACGCCTCGTCGTCGCGCAACGCCTGCCGGACCTCGTCATAGCCCGGAATGATCCAGATGCCGCGCTTGCGGCTGTACCAGACCTTCGGACCGTTGAACAGCGTGCGATATCCCGGGTAGGGGTCGTGCATCGTCTCGGGCGCGAACGGGTCGAAGTCGGTCAGCGGCGCGGTTTCGCGGCCGGTCAGGGCGTACCGGTAGGCGGTCGCCCGGTCGCGGACCACCCCGATAAGCCCGTCGGTGCCGATCTTGAGCAGACTGGCGCGAAAACGAAGCCGACGCGTCAGGTCCTTCTGATCCATCTGGCAAGCCCCTCATCACGATCGTCGGGTTGGGAGCGCGACTGGCCCGCGATCGGCCAGTAGCCGCCACCCTAACCCGGTTGCCTCCGTCGCCTGAAGGGACGTCGGTCACCAAAGAAGCGCCGGAGCACCGGGACGTCAGTCCCGATCCGCTCCGGCGCTTCGACGCGGCGTCCTCAGTCCTTGACGAGGTCGAAAATGCGGTAGGTGATCTCGCCCCGGTCCAGGTCGCGGTAGAACAGCGACCCCTCCACCACGGCGAACTCCCGGGCGAAGCGGCGCAGGAAGAACGGCATCCGCTCGTTGATCAGATCGTTGGAGCGCGGCGAGTTGGCCGCCAGGCCGCGAACGACCTCCCGGCTGATGTCGCGCTCGTTGACCAGCCGCAGCGGCGGGGTGGCCAAGGTCTGCTGCCAGGACTCGATGTCCTCTTTGGCGCGGAAGTCGGTGTGCAGGAAGTGCCCGCCCGGACGCAGCACCCGTCCCACCTCACGGACGAACTGCGCGAAGTCGGGGTAGATGTGCGAGGCCTCCACGTTGACCACCGCGTCGAACGAGTTGTCGCCGAACGGCAGGTTCAGTGCGTCACCCTGCACGAAGTCCAAGCCCGGCACCTGGTGACGCTTCTGGCAGAAGGCGACGCCGTCGGGGTTGAAGTCCAGGCCGGTGTAGGAGGCGGGCTTGAGGGTCCGAGCCAGGAAAGATGCGCCGCCGCCGTGGCCGGAGCTGACTTCCAGCACCTTCTTGCCGGTCAGGTCGATCTGGGTGGCGGTCTGGTGGTAGAGCTGGATCGAGTACCGGTTCGGCTCGTCGGCCTCATCCAGCTTCAGGCCCAGCGGGGGGTCCTGCTCATAGCCCCAGTTGAGGAAGACGACGTCGTCGTGTCCCATCCGCTTGGTCATGAACGGGTACCAGTATTTGAAGGCCTTCTTGTACAGCGGCATCGCCGAGATGCGGTAAACCAGATCGGCGCCGACTTTTTCCAAGGTCTCAGATGGGGAACGCACCATACCGAAAGTATGGCACAGCTGGAAGCGGGCTTTAGACCTCGGTGAGTTGCACCGGCAGCTGCGCCCGTTGCGGTTCACCGCGGTACCGCGACGGCGCTCCGTCGATCTTGCAGATGCGCCACATCAGGCGCGCGGCGGGATTCATCAGTCCGAGCCCGTGGCACACCATCCGAACGTCGGCGAACATGTCCCGCCACGTCTGGCGTGCTTCCGGAGTACCGAAGAACCACTGCTTGCGCGCCGACTTCGGAACACCGAACTCGCGGAAGAACTTGCGGGGCGGCACCACCATCGCCTGGCCGAGCATCCGCATGACCACGGGCACGTACAGCGAGAGAAAGAACCGGCTGCTCCACCACAGTCGAGGCACCCGCCGCTCCAGGTACTTGTGGGCGAACGAGATGTGCCGTGCCTCTTCGGCGACGTGGATGCCGATCATCCGCCGGATGATCGCGGGCACGCTGTCCTCTTCGCGAAGGGCAAGGGTCTGCAGGTAGTCGAACGGGACCTCGCCGGCCAGGACCCCGAAGAAGAACGAGTTGGGCAACGGCCCGGCGTACAGCGGCACTAATGGGGAGAGCAGCCGCAGCCACCGCGGCATACCGGGCACATCGACTCCGATGCGGTTCACCAACTCCTGGAACATCAGAGTGTGGTTGCATTCCTCGATGCACTCGTGCAGGCAGTAGCGGTACTCCGGCGAGCCGTTCGGCACCCAGAACGTGTAGTGCATGAGGCCCCGCACCAGAATGCCCTCGAACTGCACACCGACCTTGGCCATGTTGGCCTGGCGCCACATGCCCATCGCGATCTTCTTCTCCAGGGGCTGCGCCTGATACCAGGGGTGGCGGCCCAGTGGGTCCGCTCCCGACAGCACCCAGCGGGGGTCATCCGCTTTGACCGCGAGTTCGGGATCATTCCAGTCGATGTCGACATACGGGTTGAAGTTGCGTCGCACCGAGCTTTCGGACAGCGTCGCCAACGTTTCTCCGTAAGAGACGTCGTCCCCGACGTACATGGCGTTCTTCAAGCGTCTGACCAGGTACAAACCGGCATAGGGTACCGAGGCGATCGCCAAAATGCCGGCCAGCAACCAGCAGATGTCGATCACGACGGTCGGCATTGGAACCATCCTCTAAATTCCGGGCCCCCTGGCCCCCAGAGTCGCACCCATCCTGGGGTGGGACAGCCGAAGCTTACCGTCAAGTTTGGCAAAACAGTAAGGTTTGCCCGTTCACTTGAGTGTGATCGGCATCATGTTGGTATCAGGCGGCGGCCATTACTTTATCTTGCCGCGGCGGGACCCCCGAAAATGGGGCTGACCTGCGCGCACAGCGACATATTGCGGCCTTGGGGTAGCGTGTTCTCCTTATGGGGACCCAGCAATACGACGCCGTCATCGTGGGCGCGGGCTTCGGCGGCATCGGCACGGCTATCCAACTCAACAAGCTGGGCTACGAGAACATCGTCATCGTCGACCGCTTGGACGGTCTTGGTGGCACCTGGCGGGTCAACCACTATCCGGGCCTGTCCGTCGACCAGCCGTCGACCACCTATTCCTATTGGTTCGAGCCCAACCCGTACTGGTCGCGGCTGTTCGCGCCCGGTAACGAGGTCCAGGCCTACGCCGAGCATGTCGCGAAGAAGTACGACGTCGAGCGCTTCATGCGCTTCAACACCACGGTCGACGGCGCCCAGTGGGACGAGGACGCGAAGGTATGGCGGACGTCGCTGGCCGGCGGCGAGACGCTGACGTCGCAGTTCCTCATCGTCGCCACCGGCTTCCTCTGCCAGCCGAAGATCCCGGACATCCCCGGCATCGACACCTTCGCCGGCCACATCGTGCACACCGCGGAGTGGGACCACGACTACTCGATGGCCGGGCGCCGCGCGGCGGTCATCGGAACCGGCTCCACCGGGATCCAGGTGATCCCCGAGCTGGCCAAAGAGGTCGCCGATCTGACGGTGTACCAGCGCACCCCGATCCTGGTGACGCCCAAGTCCGACGTGGTCTTCCCGCCCGTGGTGCAAAGGATGTTCGCCCGGGTGCCGTTCACCCAGCGCATCGTGCGGTGGCTCACCGACAACACCACCGACTTCATGATGGTCCTGACCATGTGGCGCTACCGGCGCTTCAAGTTCGTCAACAAGGCGATGGCGGCCCAATCGGCGCTGCATCGGCGTCGGGCGGTGCGGGATCGCGAACTCGCCGAGAAGATGCGGCCCGATTTCGACTTCGGCTGCAAGCGTCCGTCGATCTCCAACGACTACTACCCGACATTCGCCAAGCCGAATGTGCATCTGGTGACCGAGGGGATCGAGCGGATCGAACCCGACGGCATCGTGGCGCGCGACGGCACCAAGCGCGAGATCGACACCCTGGTGCTGGCGACGGGATATGATGTGTGGGAGGGCAACCTGCCGGCGATCGAGGTGATCGGTCGCGGCGGGCGCAACCTGGGCAAATGGTGGCGTGAGACCCGTTTCCAGGCTTACCAGGGCATGACCGCCCCGCAATTTCCGAACTTCATCAACATGTCCAGCCCGTTCTCGTGGGTCGGGCTGTCCTGGTTCAACACCGTCGAATACCAGACCCGGCACATGAACCGGTTGTTCAGTGAGGTGCAGCGGCGCCAGGCGCAGACGTTCGAAGTCACCGAGGAAGCCAACACCCGGTTCTACGAGCGGATGATGAGCCTGCTGGACAGCTCGGTGTTCCACCTCGGCAACTGCGCGACGTCGAATTCCTACTGGTTCAACCAGAACACCGGGGAGGCTCCGCTCTTCCGGCCGACCTCGGTGCGCAGCGCTGTGAAGGAGCAGGACCACTTCCCGCTCTCGGACTATCTGATCGGATAGTTTCCGCTGCTACGGTCCTGAACAGGGGGTTACAGTGATCGTTTGGGCACATTGTCAGGTGAGGGGCCGCAGAAAGTGACGCGTACACACCACCTGAACCACGACCGGTCGTCCGCGGCCGCATTCGTCCGCCGGTTCGCGTGGCCGATCATCGTCGGCTGGGTGGCGATCACCGCGCTGGTGAGCATCGCGGTCCCGCCGCTGGAGCAGGTCGCCAAGGAACACCCGGTGTCGTTGAGCGCCAAAGACTCACCGTCGATTCAAGCGATGGCACGGCTGGGGCACGACTTCGCCGAGTCCAACACCGACAGCGCGGCGATGATCGTCATCGAAGGCGACGAGCCCCTCGGCGACGCCGCTCACCACTACTACAACGAGCTGATCGCCCAGCTCAACGCCGACACCAAACACGTCCAGCACATCCAGGACTTCTGGGGGGACCCGCTCACCGCGGGAGGCGCCCAAAGTTCGGACGGCAAGGCCGCATTGGTTCAGCTGAACCTCGCCGGAAACCAGGGTGAGGCGCTGGCCAACGACTCCGTCGAGGCGGTCCGCGACGTCGTGGCCCGCACACCGGCGCCCCCGGGGGTGCGGGCCTACGTCACCGGCCCGGCGCCGATGGTCACCGATATGAACACCAGCGGCGACCGGGCGGTGCTCAAGATCCTGGTGGCCACCGTCTCGGTGATCTCGCTGATGCTGCTGCTGTTGTACCGATCGATCAGCACCGTCGCGCTGCTGCTGGCCGTCGTCGGGGTCGAGCTGGCGGCGGCGCGCGGCATCGTCGCCTTCCTGGGGCACAACGACCTGATCGGGTTGTCCACGTTCGCGATCAACATCCTGGTGACCTTGGCGATCGCCGCCGGCACCGACTACGGCATCTTCTTCATCGGCCGCTACCACGAAGCCCGCCATGCCGGCGAAGACCCGGAGACGGCGTACTTCACCACCTATCGCGGCGTCGCCCATGTGGTGCTGGCCTCGGGCCTGACCATCGCGGGCGCCACGTTCTGCCTGAGCTTCACCCGGTTGCCGGTGTTTCAGACCATGGGTGTGCCGTGTGCGGTCGGCATGCTGGTCGCGGTGGCGATCGCGCTGACGCTGGTCCCAGCGGTGCTGGCTGTCGCCACTCGCCGCGGGCTGCTCGAACCGCGGCGCAAGATGTCCGACCGAGGCTGGCGCAAGGTGGGCACAGCGATCGTGCGCTGGCCCGGCCCCATCTTCGTGGCCGCCTGCGCGATCGCGCTGGTCGGCCTGCTCGCGCTGCCCGGCTACAAGGTGAGCTACAAGGACCCGTCGTTCATCCCGCAGGACACGCCGGCCAACCTCGGCTGGGCGGCCGCGGCGCGGCACTTCCCGGAATCGCGCCTGCTGCCGGAGGTGCTGCTGATCGAATCCGATCACGACATGCGCAACTCCGCGGACTTCCTGGTGCTCAACAAGCTGGCCAAGAGCGTGTTCGCCGTCGAGGGTGTCGCGATGGTGCAGGGAGTGACCCGGCCGGAGGGCACTCCGCTCGGACACACCTCGATTCCGTTCCTGCTCAGCATGCAGAACGCCGGGCAGATGCAGAACCTGGACTTCGTCAAGAGCCGGGTGGCCGACATGCGCCAGCAAGCCGACGATCTCGAGGGCACCATCGCGTCGCTGCAGCGGATGTACGCGCTGATGCAGCAGCTGGGTGCTAACACCCATCACGCGACCGGGGTCTCGCAGGAGGCGATGGACCTGGCCCAGCAGGTGCGCGGCAACATCACCGACTTGAACGAGAACTCGAAGTCGCTTCGCGAATCCGTTGAGAAGCAACAGAATTGCGGCAGTGATTCCACCTGCTTGTCGCTGCGGGCGGCGTACGCGTCGATGGACGGCACGATGCTGCTCACCGACAAGATCAACGAGCTGGCGCCCGACATGAGCAACATCGATGTGGTGACGCCTCAGCTGCTGGCAATGATGCCGGCGCAGATCGCCGCCTTGCGCAGCCTGCAGACCATGATGCTCACCTTGCACAGCACCATGTCGGGCATCATGGCGCAGATCGAGGAGGTCGGCGGCGACTCGGCGGCAATGGGTCAGGACTTCGACGCGGCGAAAAGCGACGACTCGTTCTACCTGCCCCGCGAGGCTTTCGACAACCCGGACTTCAAACGCGTGATCCAGCTGTTCCTGTCGCCGGACGGGCATGCGGCGCGCTTCTTCATCACCCACGACGGCTACCCGGCCACTCCGGAGGGCATGGCGCGGGTCAACCTGATCAAGAAGGCCGCCGCCGAGTCCTTGAAGGGCACCCCGCTGTCGAGCGCCAAGGTCTACGTGGCGGGCACCGCCGCGCTCTTCAACGACTTGCAGGGCAGCGCCGACTACGACCTGCTGATCGCCGGAATCACCTCTCTGGCAATCATTTTCATCATCATGCTGTTGATCACTCGCAGCTTCATCGCCTCCGTGGTGATCGTCGGGACTGTCCTGGCGTCGCTGGGGGCTTCGTTCGGCCTGTCGGTACTGCTGTGGCAGTACATCTTCGGCATCCACCTGCACTGGCTGGTGATGGTGATGTCGGTGATCATCCTGTTGGCGGTGGGCTGTGACTACAACCTGCTCCTGGTCGCTCGGTTCAAAGAGGAGATGGGCGCCGGACTGAAGACCGGCATCATCCGGACCATGGGCGGCACCGGCAAGGTCGTCACCGCTGCCGGGCTGGTGTTCGCCTTCACCATGGCGTCGATGCTCGTCAGTGACCTGCGGGTGGTGGGCCAGGTGGGCACCACGATCGGCCTCGGCCTGCTGTTCGACACGCTGGTGGTGCGCTCGTTCATGATGCCGTCGATGGCGGCGCTGCTGGGGCGGTGGTTCTGGTGGCCGCTGAACGTGCGGGAGCACCCGGCGCGGGCGGTGTCGGTGGCCGCGCCGGTTGCCGCGGGAGGCAAATCCGACGAGCATGACCGGACCTTCGAGGACATGGTGGCCACGGCGTTCCCGGAGCTGTCCGCCCGGCCTGCGAAGGCGGCGGACGAAGACCGGCCCACCGAAGTGCTGGCCGCGATTCAGCCGCCGGAGGACGAGACCGACCACTGAGCTGGGGCTGAACCGGCTCTGGTCAGTGCGCCACCGTGTGGGCTAGATTTAAACGAGTCCTGATTGTAGAAATCATTCGCGGGTCTGACGCGGCGTTCAACGGTGCCCGCCGGGGTCGTTGGACCGGTCCGGAGGGGAGCGCCACACATGTCCGATGCAGCCCTTTCTGCCGCTTTGGAGCGTGAGCATCTGCAGATCGACGCCGGAATCAGAGCCTTCCTGGGGGACCTCGAGGGCGGCAGCGTCGACGCCGACGGCCTCAGCGCGACATTGGCTGTGCTGCGACGCCACATCTACCTGGAGGAACAGCTGCTGTTCCCGCCGATCAGCAGGGGCGCCCACATGATGGCGGTCTTCGGGATGATCCGGGGCCATGGCGAGATCTGGCGCACCATGAACGCGCTCGACGACCTGGCCCGCGCCGGCGCGGACCATGCCACGCTACGAGGCGCCTGCTGCCGGCTGCTGGACCAGCTCGCCGACCACAACAAGGTGGAGGAGCCGGTGATCTACCCGGCCGCCGACACTGGGTTGGCACCGGAAGTGGCCGCAGCAGTGGCCGAATTCCTTGCTGTCGGACGGATGCCCGAAGGGTGGACCTGCGCACGGGGAGCGGCCTGAGCCGTCAGGCTTCGCCGGCGATGAGCGCCGAGAGGCCGGCGTGATAGGCGGCCAAGCTGTGCCGCCAGCCGATGTCGACCGCGCCGCCGCTGTCCACGGCGATGTCGGCGCCCACGTGCACATACGGCGCGGGCGGCACCAGCGGGACGATGTCGAGGAAGTTCACCACGCGGTAGCAGCATTCGATGGCGGCGTCGAAAGCGGCCTTGAAGTCGGCCACGCCGACTCGCGGGCCACCGAATGTGGTCAGCCGCGGCTCGAGGGTGTTCGGTGGCATCCCCTGGGCGACATCCGGGGCGGCCAGGACGGCCAGGGCGGCACCGAGGCTGTGCCCGGTGATGAGAATCTGGCGGCACTTGCTGGTCGTAGCGGCCAGGTTAGCGACGATGGCCGCGCGAACGCAGCCGTAGACCTCCTGGAAACCGGCGTGCACCTGCCCGAACCCCCGCACCGGCGCGTAGGGCGCCGGGACGAAGTCGAAATCGGCGATCCAGTCCGCCACATCGGAGCTGCCGCGAAAAGCGAGGAACGCGGTGCCACTGGCGGTGTCATGGCCCATCAACCCGAAAATGTTGGTGTCCTTGGCCATCGCCTTCGCAGGATGCTGCTCGGGCAGGCCGGCCAGGTGTGCCGGGTCGGCCTCGATCAGCGCAGTACGGGTGAAGCCGGGCGGCAGTGTGGGCGCAGCGCCGGACATCACGGTGTAGGCCGCCGATGCCAGGGGCAGCACCACGTCGCGGGCGTACGACGGGCTGAATGCCACGTTGATCAGTGTAGAAGTCCCAGCCCTGCCGGCACGGGTCTTGGTGGCAGGCCTTAGACTTCCGACCAACGGCATCGATCCGGCCATCACCGGGGAGCCTTCGGAAGAACCGCCGGACTACTCCTGGGGAACGGCTCAGTAGAACCGAACGGGACGGCCCGTCACAGCCCGACATCGAGCGGTCGCGCCCCAGGACGGGTGTGCGGCAAGCGGGGTGGTACCGCGGCGCTCGCGCAACCGCGCGGCGTCGTCCCCGGGCCGGGCCCTTGGGAGACGACACACCGTGAGCGAACGCAGCTATCCGAAGCCGGCCGCCGGCGCCCCCGACTTCCCGGCAGCCGAGGCCGAGGTCCTCGACTACTGGGCCGCCGACGACACTTTCCGGGCCAGCATCGCCCGCCGTGACGGCGCGCAGGAGTACGTGTTCTACGACGGGCCGCCGTTCGCCAACGGCCTGCCGCACTACGGACATCTGCTGACCGGCTACGTCAAGGACATCGTGCCGCGCTACCGCACCATGCGCGGCTACAAAGTGGAGCGCCGGTTCGGCTGGGACACCCACGGGCTGCCCGCCGAACTCGAGGTGGAGCGCCAGCTCGGCATCACCGACAAGTCGCAGATCGACGCCATGGGCATCGCCGCGTTCAACCAGGCGTGCCGGGAGTCGGTGCTGCGCTACACCTCCGAGTGGCAGGCCTACGTCACCCGCCAGGCCCGCTGGGTGGACTTCGACAACGACTACAAGACCCTCGACCTGCCGTTCATGGAGTCGGTGCTGTGGGCGTTCAAGCAGCTCTGGGACAAGGGCCTGGCCTACGAGGGCTACCGGGTGCTGCCGTACTGCTGGCGCGACGAGACCCCGCTGTCCAACCACGAGCTGCGGATGGACGACGACGTCTACAAGAGCCGCCAAGACCCGGCGCTGACCGTCGGGTTCCGGATCGTTGGCGGCGGACCGGCCGGTGATCTCGAGGGTGCTCACCTGTTGGTGTGGACCACCACCCCGTGGACACTGCCGTCCAACCAGGCGGTCGCGGTCAACCCGGGCGTGACGTATGTGCAGGTCGCGGCGGGGGAGCGACGATACCTGCTGGCCGAGGCGCGACTGGGCGCCTACGCCCGCGAGCTCGGTCTGGGCGAGGGCGACGAGCCCCAGGTGCTGGGCAGCTACCGCGGCTCGGAGCTGCTCGGGCTGCAGTACGCGCCGCCGTTCCCGTACTTCATGGACTCGCCGAATGCCTTCCGGGTGCTGGCCGCGGACTTTGTGTCCACCGAGGACGGCACCGGCATCGTGCACCTGGCGCCGGCCTACGGCGAGGACGACAAGAACACCACCGACCCGGCCGGAATCACCCCGGTGACGCCGGTGGACGCCAAGGGCCGCTTCGACTCGACCGTGCCCGACTACGCCGGCCAGCACGTCTTCGACGCGAACAAGGCGATCATCGCCGACCTCAAGAACGGCACCGGCCCGGCCGCGGCCAACGGCGCGGTGCTGGTGCGCCATGAGACCTACGAGCACCCGTACCCGCACTGCTGGCGCTGCCGCAACCCGCTGATCTACAAGGCGGTGTCGTCGTGGTTCGTCCGGGTCACCGAATTCCGGGACCGGATGGTCGAACTCAACGAGCAGATCACCTGGTACCCCGAGCACATCAAGGACGGGATCTTCGGCAACTGGCTGCGTGGTGCGCGCGACTGGTCGATCTCCCGAAACCGCTACTGGGGCACCCCGATTCCGGTGTGGAAGTCCGACGATCCGGCCTACCCGCGGATCGATGTCTACGGCAGCCTGGATGAGCTGGAGCGCGACTTCGGGGTGCGGCCCGACAATCTGCACCGGCCCTATATCGACGAGCTGACCCGGCCCAATCCCGACGACCCGACCGGCCGTTCGACGATGCGGCGGATCCCCGACGTGCTGGACGTGTGGTTCGACTCCGGGTCCATGCCGTATGCCCAGGTGCATTACCCGTTCGAGAACTCCGAATGGTTCGACGGCGGCGCGGGGCAGGCAGCTCACTACCCGGGTGACTTCATCGTCGAATACATCGGCCAGACCCGCGGCTGGTTCTACATGATGCATGTGCTGGCGACCGCGTTGTTCGACCGACCGGCGTTCAAAACCTGTGTGGCGCACGGCATTGTGCTGGGCAGCGACGGGCAGAAGATGAGCAAGTCGTTGCGCAACTACCCGGACGTGAGCGAGGTGTTCGACCGCGACGGCTCCGACGCCATGCGCTGGTTCCTGATGGCCTCGCCGATCCTGCGCGGCGGGAACCTGATCGTCACCGAGGCGGGCATCCGGGAAGGCGTGCGCCAGGTGATGCTGCCGCTGACCAACGCCTACAGCTTCCTGACGCTGTATGCCCCGAAACCCGGTGTCTGGCGCACCGATTCGGCACACGTGCTGGATCGTTACATCCTGGCCAAGCTGGCGTCGCTGCGCGACGACCTGACCGAGGCCCTGGACGTCTGCGACATCTCCGGTGCCTGCGAGCAACTGCGACAGTTCACCGAAGCACTGACCAACTGGTATGTGCGGCGCTCCCGGCAACGGTTCTGGGACGAAGACGCCGACGCGATCGACACCCTGCACACCGTGCTGGAGGTCACCGCGCGGCTGGCCGCGCCGCTGCTGCCGCTGACCACCGAGGTGATCTGGCGCGGTGTCACCGGGGAGCGGTCGGTCCATCTGACCGACTGGCCCGAGGCCGCCGATCTGCCCGCGGACGCCGCGCTGGTGGCGGCGATGGACCAGGTGCGCGAGGTGTGCTCGGCTGCGTCGTCGGTGCGCAAGGCGCACCAACTGCGGGTCCGGTTGCCGCTGCCCAAACTCAACGTCGCCGTCGACGACCCGCAGCGGCTGGCGCCGTTCACCGACCTGATCGCCGACGAGCTGAATGTCAAGGCGGTCGAGTTGACCGACGACATCGCCGGCTACGGGCGATTCGATCTGGCGGTCAACGCGAAGGTGGCCGGTCCCCGCCTGGGCAAGGACGTGCAGGCCGCGATCAAAGCGGTCAAAGCGGGCGAGGGTGTCGTCAACCCGGACGGCACGCTGAGCGCCGGGGCGTTGATCTTGCTCGAGGGCGAGTACACCTCCAAGCTGGTGGCCGCCGACCCGGAGTACACCGTCGCGTTGCCCGAAGGCGCCGGCCTGGTGGTGCTCGACAGCGCCGTGACGCCCGAACTGGAAGCCGAGGGCTGGGCCAAGGACCGCATCCGGGAACTGCAAGAGCTGCGCAAAAGCAGCGGCCTGGAGGTGTCCGACCGGATCAGTGTGGTGATCGCGGTGCCCGAGCAGCGGCTGGCCTGGGCGCAGACTCATGCCGAGTTGATCGCCGGAGAAATCTTGGCGACCAGTTTCGAATTCGGCGACCCGGCCGATTCCGTGGAAATCGGGGACGGCGTGCGGGTGTCCATCACCAAGGCCTGACACTTCGGCGTCGGAATTGCGACTCCGGCCAGGGCTGACTTTCTCGCGGCCAGATTCTTATGGTCGACGGCGGCCGGTGGCCGGGGCCTGCGTCGTTCGCTGTTGACGGCTCGAACACGGCATTTATGCAGTATGTGGTGGTAAAAAACGCCTCCGCCGATGTGCGCGGGCGCCGCCGGTGCGGGGGGTGAAACATCGGTGAAACAGCCCTGAACTGCCACGTCAGCCACTTCAGGGGCCGTTCTTCCCCGATTAACCTTCAGGCCATACGAACAGTTGTCTGCGGTTGGTTCTGACCCACCCGAATTGTCAGGAAGCTGGCAAGCCGTTGCGTGACGCAACTCGGGTGGGTCGGTTCATTACTTGGCTAGAGGGGCAGGGGATTCATGGATTTCGGGGCACTCCCGCCGGAAGTCAACTCCGCGCGAATGTACGCCGGCCCGGGCTCGGCACCGCTGCTGGCCGCCGCGGCGAACTGGTCGGCGATGGCGACGGAGCTGCACTACACCGCCACGTCGTACGCCTCGGTGATCGCTGAGCTGGCGGACTCGGCCTGGCAGGGCCCCTCAGCCGCGTCGATGACGGCGGCAGCGGGTCCGTACGCGGCATGGCTGAAGGCCACCGCGGTGGGAGCTGAGGAGACGGCGCTGAAGGCCACCGCTGCCGCCGGTGCCTATGAGGCCGCCTACGCCGCCACTGTGCCGCCGCCGGTGATCGCCGCCAACCGCACCCTGCTGGCCTCGCTGGTCGCCACCAACTTCCTGGGACAGAATGCCCCGGCGATCGCGGCCACCGAAGCGCAGTACGGCGAGATGTGGGCCCAGGACGCGGCCGCGATGTACGCCTACGCCGGCTCGTCGGCAACCGCCAGCCAGCTGGCCCCGTTCAACACCCCGCCGGAGACGACGAACGGCAGCGGCCAGATCAGCCAGTCCGCGGCCGCCTCCAGCGCGGAGTCGAGTCTGTCCGACTTTCTGGACAAGATTCCGAACGCCCTGCAGAACATGCTGAACATGACGCCGACCCAGCTCGTGGACGACTACCAGGCGATCGTCAAGACCCTCACCAATGTGATCAGTACCGCGAACGGTCCCTACGGGATCAACATCGAGAGCTCGGCGCGGAGTATCTACCAGATGGCCATCAGCATCCCGTCGGTGGCCAACGGGCTCGGCAACCTCACCAGCACGCTCAACCCCAAGCCGATCGTCGGCGCCTTGTCGCCGTTGCTGTCCAGTCCGCTGCTGACCGGTTCGCAATCCGTCCCGGCGGCGGTGTCGGGGGCCGTGGGCCGGGCCGGCCTGATCGGGTCGCTGTCGGTGCCGTCGAACTGGGCCACCGCGGTTCCGGCGGTCAAGACCGCCACGGTGGCGCTGCAGGCCAGCGTGCTGGAGGCCGCTCCGGCTCTGGCTGTGAACGGCGAGGGCGTGCTGGCCGGCCAGATGGCGCTGTCGAGTCTGGCCGGGCGCGCGATCGGCACACCGGTACGTCAGGCTGCGGGCGCCAGCGCGACCCGCGCGATCAGCGCCATCACCCACGTCACGAACAACCAGACGGCACCGGACATCGCCACCACCGCCACCGTCATCGTCATCCCGCCGATCGCGAAGTAACGAAAGCAGGTCGCGTTCATGGTTTTTCAAAGTTTCGCAGCGCAGCCTCCCGAGGTCATCTCCGGCCAGCTGTATTCCGGGCCGGGTGCTGACCCGTTGTTCGCCGCGGCAGCTGCCTGGTCGGGGCTGGGCGCCGAGCTGCACGCCGCCGCATCCTCCTACCAGGCGGCGCTGGCCAGCCTCAGCGGCGGTTGGCAGGGGCCGGCGGCCGCGGCCATGGCGACCGCAGCCGCGCCCTATGTGGCGTGGTTGTCGACCACGGCGGCGCAGGCCGAACAGACCGCAGCCCAAGCCTCTGCCGCGGCAGCCGCCTATGAATCGGCCTTCGCCGGCATCGTGCCGCCGCCGGCGATCGCCGCCAACCGCAGTCAGCTGGCGTCGCTGGTGGCTTCGAACATCCTCGGGCAGAACAGCACGGCGATCGCCGCCGTCGAAGCGGAATACGGGCGAATGTGGGCTCAGGATGTCGCCGCGATGCAGGGCTATGCCGGCGCTTCGGCGGCGGCGACGAATCTGACCTCGTTCACCGCGGCGCCGCAGACGACGAATAGTGAGCCGGGGAGCGCGGCGGCCACCTCCGATCCCGACCTGATTCAGTTGATCACGAAGCAGATCACCGATCTGACGGCTTCCTATAACGCCGGCTGGCAGAACGCGATCGATGGCGTCCTCGGCACCACCTACGGGCATGAGTTGTGGGAGAGCCACCTCTCGCTGGCCAGTGGCGTGAGCGGCCAGACCGGCTGGGTCAACGCCGCGCACGCGAGTACCAACCTGGGCATCACCCAGTTCCGGGCCGGGTACAAGGCAGTGATCCCGGTGATCCCGAAGTCGGCGCTCGGGGGCCTGCACAGCTCCGGACTGCCCGCGAGCATCGGTCTGCGCTCGGCGGGGGCAGCCGCGGGCAGCGCGATGCGCGTAGGGGCGCTCACGGTGCCGCCGAACTGGGCCAGCGCCACCTCGGCGATCCAGCTGGCCTCCACGTCGCTGCCGCAGACGGCGCTGGGCGCTGCTCCGGCAGCGGGAGCCGTGCCGGGCATGCTCGCCCCGGCAGCCCTGGGCAGTGCGGCCGGGGGTGCACTGGGTGCGCCGGCCACCCGAACGGTGGCCCCGGTGGCCCGGGTGGTGTCGACCAATATCAAGGACCGCGAGGCGCCGGTCCCACTCGACCAGGTCATCGCGCAATTGCAGCAGACGCCGGATGTGGTGCAGCATTGGAACGTCGACCAGGCCGGCCTCGACGAGCTGGTCGCCAAGCTGTCCCTGAAACCGGGTATCCACGCCGTGCACGTCCTCGACGACGAGGACAGTGCGCTTGCCGGATCGCAGTCCGCGCTCGGCTGATGCGTCCCCGATGCCTCACGACTTCGGCCGCCCCAGGAGGACCCCTATGAAGCTGTTGTTCGTCCCGCTCGTCGCCGCCGGCGCGCTTGTTCTCGCCGCACCCGGGCACGCCGACCCCAATGCGGTGGAGGTGAGCACGGTCGACAGTACGGAGTTCATCACCTCGCTTCGCCAGGTCGGGATCATCTTCGACGACCCGGCTCAAGCGGTGGCCGCCGCTGAAGCGCTCTGCGGGTTGGCGGCCAACGGTGAAACAAGTCTGGAACTGCTGAACGACATCACCGAAGCCAACCCCGACCTGACCGTCGCCGACGCGGCCCGGTTCGCGGCGATCTCGGCGAAAACCTACTGCCCACACCAGCTCAACAAGGGTGGCGGAGGGTCGAAGTAGCGATCCGTCAGGGCTTGACGGCCAGCCAGCGCTGTTGCCCGCCTGCGGTGGCCACCGCCACGTCGCGGAAACCTATGCTGCGCAAGCGGTCCGGCAACGCGTCGGGGGAGACGGGGTTGTAGGTATCGCGGAAATGCATCAGCTGGAACACCGTCGAGTGCACACCGTCGCTGCCGGCGAAGACCGCGCCGGGCCGCAGCACACGGAAAGCCTCGGCGAACAGTCGGTCCTGCAACGCGGGTGTCGGAACGTGGTGCAACATCGTGAAACACACCACTGAACTGAACTCGTCCGACGGCAGACCGGTATCGGTGCCGTCGCCGTTGATGATGTGGGCGCGCGAGCCGTACTTCGCCTGCAGGCGTTCGGTCATCGGCGGGTCGATCTCGACGGCCGTCAGCCGGGGCGTCATGTCCACCAGACACCGCATGTTGGCTCCATAGCCCGGGCCGATCTCCAGGGTGCTGTCGCCGAGGTCGACGTCTGCCAGCGCCCACGGCAGGAGTTCGCGCTCGACGCTGCGCGCCCAATACCGGGAACTGCAACACAGCCGGTGAACCAGATTCATCGCCATCGTCTCGACACTAGTCGGATGCCGTCCGGAGCCGGCGCGCCCAATAGGCTGAACGCCGTGGACGCCCGATGGGTCCTGCACCTGGATATGGACGCGTTTTTCGCGTCCGTCGAGCAATTGACCCGCCCGACGTTGCGGGGCCGGCCGGTATTGGTCGGCGGGCTCGGCGGCCGCGGTGTGGTGGCCGGGGCCAGCTACGAGGCGCGGGTTTTCGGCGCCCGATCGGCGATGCCGATGCACCAGGCGCGTCGGCTGGTGGGCGCCCCGGCCGTGGTGCTGCCGCCTCGTGGCGCCGTGTACGGCATGGCCAGCCGTCGGGTTTTCGAGACCGTGCGGGCGGTGATCCCGGTCGTCGAGCAGCTCTCCTTCGACGAGGCGTTCGGTGAACCGGCCGAGCTGGCCGGCGCAAGCGATGCGGAGGTCCTGCGGTTCTGCGAACACCTTCGCCGCCGGGTACGCGACGAGACCGGCTTGGTGGCGTCGGTCGGGGCGGGCTCGGGCAAGCAGATCGCCAAGATCGCCTCCGATCTGGCAAAGCCGGACGGGGTGCGCGTCGTCAGCCGCTCCGAGGAACGGCTGTTGCTGGACGGGCTTGCAGTGCGCCGGCTGTGGGGGATCGGTCCGGTCGCCGAGGAGAAGCTGCACCGGCTGGGCATCGACACGATCGGCCAGCTCGCCGCGCTGACCGACAACGAGGTCGCCGATATTCTGGGCGCCACCATCGGCCCGGCACTGCACCGACTGGCCCGGGGGATCGACGACCGGCGGGTCGCCGAACGTGCTGAGGCCAAACAGATCAGCGCCGAATCGACCTTCGCGGTGGACCTGACCACCTTGGACCAGCTGCGCGCTGAGATCGGTCCGATCGGTGAACACGCCTACCGCAGACTGCTGCGCGACGGGCGCGGCGCTCGCACCGTGACGGTGAAACTCAAGAAGGCCGACATGAGTGTGCTGACCCGCTCGGCCACGCTGCCCTACGCGACCACCGACGCCGCCGCGCTCACGGCGGCGGCCGGCCGGCTGCTGCTCGATCCGCAGGAGATCGGCCCGATCCGGCTGCTCGGCGTGGGGTTCTCCGGGCTGACCGATGTTCGGCAGGAGTCGCTGTTCCCGGATCTGGAGTTTCCAGACCTGGGAGTCATCGCGCCCGAAGTGACGGCGCGGGAACCACTTTCCCCGCCGACCACGGCGCCGTGGCGGGTCGGTGATGACGTCAGCCACCCTGACCTCGGCCACGGCTGGGTGCAGGGAGCCGGCCACGGGGTGATGACGGTCCGGTTCGAAACGCGCGGCTCGGGCCCCGGTCCGGTGCGGACGTTCCCCGACGATGAGCCCGAGATCAGCCGCGCTGACCCCGTCGCGAGCCTGGACTGGCCGGACTACGTCGCGCGCCCGGAGGAACCCAGCTAGCGGTGCGGGGTGGTCACCACAGCACACCGTAGACGCTGGACAGGGTAAATCCATGGTGGCCATAGCCTTTGCAGGTCACCGTGCCCTGGTAGCCGACTGCGCAGCTGGAGCCCCAGTTCTCCAGTCGATGGCCCTCCGGCAGCACATCCACGTCCCGGGTGAATGACGCGATGTCGCCATGGCGGTATGCCGCGGGCACCCCGCCGACTTCGAGCACGGTCTGGTTGGTGCCGGCGGGAGCGTCCATCGGCACCGCATCGCAGCCGATCGGCCCGCCATTGGGGCCGATACCGCACGAGCGGCCGTCCGGTGTTCTGAAGAAGACCCAGTAGAAGTCGGTCGGCGATGAGTACCGGCCGGTGGCGACGGGGTAGTCGTCGATGGCGTCCGCCCCGGGCGGCGGCTCGGCCCGAACCGCGGCGGCGGTCCCGACCGTGAGAACGGCGGCGCCCACGAGGGCGAGAATCCTGGCCATGGTCAGCCCCACCGGTCGATGACCTCGCCGACCGGCTGTCCGGCCGCAAGCGCCGCCATCAGCAGGATCCGTGCCTGCGGCGGCCGCAGCCGCGGCACCATCAGCGCACCCGCCTCCACCAGGGCCCGGCCGGGACCGTAGTCCGCGCCGATGCGGCCATCCGGAACCCGGCTGGACACCGCGACCACGAGTCCGGCCGCGCAGTGCCGGCGCACGCCCTCGATCACCGCCGTCGTGGCGTTGCCCGACCCGAGCGCGGACAACACCACCCCGCGCGCACCGGCGGCGGCGCAGGCGTCCAGGGCGACGGTGTCGGCGCCCGCGTACAGCGCCACGACGTCCACCCGCGGAACCGTGGCCGGTGCACCCAGGTAAGGCCGAGTCTTGTCGCCGGTCAGGCTGACTCGGCCGTCGGCGACGGTGCCCAGCAGCGGACCGGTGAAGCCGGTCAGCCCGGTGATGGTCGCCTTCTGCAGACCCAGCGGGGCCAGCACCCGGCCGGCGAAGCACAGCAGCACCCCCAGTCCCCGGGCGGTCGGGGCCGCGGCCAGCGCCAGGGCATCGCGCAGGTTGCCCGGGCCGTCGGCATCGGGGGCGTCCGCGCCGCGCTGGGCCCCGGTCAGCACGACCGGAACGTCTCCGGTGTAGCCGAGTTCCAGCCAGAGCGCACCCTCTTCGCAGGTGTCGGTGCCGTGCGTGACCACCACCCCGTCGGCGCCGCCGTCCACGGCCGCGTTGACCGCGGCGAGCAGCGCAGCCCAGTCGGCCGGACCCAGCTCCGAGCTGTCCCGCGCCATCAGGTCCACCACGGTGACGTCGGCGGCGCCGGTGTCTGCCAGCAGGTCCGAACCGCTGCGGGCGGGCCGCAGCGCCCCGTCGCCCTGGGTGCTGCAGGAGATGGTTCCGCCGGTGGTTATGACGGTGATGCGCTTGGACAGCATGCGGCGATCATGCCGCACCTGGGTTAAGGGATGATGGGGGGCGTGAGTGACGAGACAACCGACTCGACCGAGACGGAGGTGGACCCGGCCCCGGCGCCTGAGGCGGAGCCGCCCGCCCCGCCCCGCCGGCTGGGACTGCTGCTGTCGGTGGCCGCGGTGGTGCTGGTGGCCGACGTCGTCACCAAGGTGCTCGCGGTGAAGATGCTCACCCCCGGCCAGCCCGTGCCGATCATCGGCGACACCGTGACCTGGACCCTGGTCCGCAACTCCGGCGCCGCGTTCTCCATGGCCACCAGCTACACCTGGGTGTTGACCCTGATCGCCAGCTCGGTGGTGCTCGGCATCATCTGGATGTCGCGCCGCTTGGTGTCGCCCTGGTGGGCGATCGGTCTGGGAATGATCCTCGGCGGGGCGCTGGGCAACCTGGTGGACCGGTTCTTCCGGGCGCCCGGGCATTTGCAGGGCCACGTGGTCGACTTCTTGTCGATCGGCTGGTGGCCGGTGTTCAACGTCGCCGACCCGGCCGTGGTGGGCGGCGCGATCCTGCTGGTCGCGCTGTCGGTGTTCGGCTTCGACTTCGACGCGGTGGGCCGCCGACGCGCGGGCGACGGCGAGCAGGCCTGATGCGGCTGTGACCGAACGATCCATGCCGGTCCCCGAGGGACTGGCCGGTATGCGTGTCGACGCCGGGCTGGCCCGCCTGTTGGGCCTGTCGCGCAATGTGGTCGCGACGCTGGCCGAAAACGGGGACGTGGAACTGGATGGCGTCGCTGTCGGCAAGGCCGATCGGCTGGTCGCCGGTGCGTGGCTGCAGGTGCGGCTGCCTGAAGCGCCGCCGCCGCTGGAGAACACCCCGGCCGAGGTCGAGGGCATGACGATCTTGTACTCCGACGCCGATATCGTCGCCGTCGACAAACCCGCCGGGGTCGCCGCGCACGCGTCCGTGGGGTGGACCGGGCCCACCGTGCTGGGCGGCCTGGCCGCAGCCGGGTATCGGATCACCACCTCCGGGGTCCCGGAACGTCAGGGCATCGTGCACCGCCTGGACGTCGGGACCTCCGGGGTGATGGTGGTGGCGATCTCCGAACGCGCCTACACCGCACTCAAACGCGCGTTCAAGGCGCGCACCGTGGAGAAGCGCTACCACGCACTGGTGCAGGGCCATCCGGACCCGTCCAGCGGGACCATCGACGCACCGATCGGGCGGCATCACGGACCGGACTGGAAGTTCGCGGTGACCGCCGACGGACGGCACAGCATCACCCACTACGACACGGTGGAGGCGTTCGTCGCCGCGAGCCTGCTCGACGTGCACCTGGAAACCGGCCGCACCCACCAGATCCGGGTGCACTTCTCGGCCCTGCGCCATCCGTGCTGCGGTGACCTCACCTACGGGGCTGACCCGACACTGGCGCGCAAGCTCGGACTGGAACGCCAGTGGCTGCACGCCCGCTCACTGGCCTTCGCCCACCCCGGCGACGGGCGGCGCATCGAGATCACCAGCGAATACCCGGCGGATCTGCAGCACGCATTGGACGTTCTGCACCGCTGACTCAGGGCTTGCGAGCCTCGACGAGCACCCGGCATCGATGCCGTTAGCTGGATTCGTCGGCCGGCTTGGCTGACTTCGGCGGCCGGATCTTGAAGGAGATGCGCAGTTTGGTGCGGTAGATGATGCCGCCTTTGTCGTCGAGAGTGAGGTCTTGCTCGACGACCTGGGCGACGCGGATGTCGTCGATGGTCTGCTTGGCCCGGTGCACCGCTTCGGCCGCGGCGTTCTCCCAGGACGACGGGCTGGTCCCGATGATGTCGATCACCCGGTACACGCTCATGTATGACTCTCCTCGCTTTCGCCGAACCTCAACGTAGTGCACCGCGGCGGCCGCTGTCCCGGGAAACGACAGCCGAGGAGACACGACCGGCGACACGCCCGAAAGCGTCGGTGCTCGGCCATAGACTGGCGGTCCTATGGACAGTTCATCGTCGCGGTCCTTCGTGCACCTGCATAACCACACCGAGTACTCGATGCTCGACGGCGCGGCGAAGATCGCCCCGATGCTGGCCGAGGCGCAGCGCTTGGAGATGCCCGCGATCGGGATGACCGACCACGGAAACATGTTCGGCGCCAGCGAGTTCTACAACGCGGCGACCAAGGTCGGCATCAAGCCGATCATCGGGGTGGAGGCCTACATCGCCCCGGGCTCGCGTTTCGACACCCGGCGGGTTCATTGGGGCGACCCCGGCCAGAAGAGCGACGACGTCTCCGGCGGCGGCTCCTACACCCACCTCACCATGATGGCCGAGAACGCCACCGGGTTACGCAACCTGTTCAGGCTGTCCTCGCTGGCTTCCTTCGAGGGCCAGCTCGGCAAATGGTCGCGGATGGACGCCGAGATCATTGCCGAGCACGCCGAGGGCATCATCGCCACCACCGGCTGCCCGTCCGGTGAGGTGCAGACCCGGCTGCGCCTGGGCCAGGATCGCGAGGCGCTGGAATCGGCCGCCAAATGGCGGGAGATCTTCGGCGCGGAGAATTACTTCCTCGAGGTGATGGACCACGGTCTGTCCATCGAGCGCCGGGTACGCGACGGGCTGCTGGAGGTCGGCCGCAAGCTCGGCATCCCGACGTTGGCCACCAACGACTGCCACTACGTCACCCGCGACGCCTCGCAGAACCACGAGGCACTGTTGTGCGTGCAGACCGGCAAGACACTGTCGGATCCCACCCGGTTCAAGTTCGACGGCGACGGCTACTACCTGAAGTCGGCCGCCGAGATGCGCGCGCTCTGGGACGACCAGCTGCCGGAGGCCTGTGACTCGACCCTGCTGATCGCCGAGCGGGTGCAGTCCTATGCCGATGTGTGGGCTCCGCGCGACCGGATGCCGGTGTTCCCGGTTCCCGACGGCCACGACCAGGGGACCTGGCTGCGCCACGAGGTGCAGGCCGGTCTTCAAAGGCGCTTTCCGGCAGGTGTGCCGAGCGAGTACACCGATCGTGCTTCGTACGAGATCGACGTCATCTGCGGCAAGGGATTTCCGTCGTACTTCCTGATCGTGGCGGACCTGATCAACTACGCCCGTTCGATCAACATCCGGGTGGGCCCGGGCCGAGGGTCGGCCGCCGGGTCGCTGGTTGCCTACGCGCTGGGCATCACCAACATCGACCCGATCCCGCACGGCCTGCTGTTTGAACGCTTCCTCAACCCGGAACGGCCGTCGGCACCCGACATCGACATCGACTTCGACGACCGTCGCCGCGGTGAGATGGTGCGCTACGCCGCCGAGCGGTGGGGCAGTGACCGGGTCGCTCAGGTGATCACCTTCGGCACCATTAAAACCAAAGCAGCGCTGAAGGATTCAGCGCGTGTGCACTACGGCCAGCCGGGCTATGCGATCGCCGACCGGATCACCAAGGCGCTGCCTCCTCCCATCATGGCCAAGGACATCCCGCTGTCGGGCATCACCGACCCCAACCACGAGCGGTACAAGGAAGCCGCCGAGGTTCGTGGGCTGATCGACACCGACCCCGATGTGCGCACCATCTACGAGACGGCGCGTGGCCTGGAGGGCCTGGTCCGCAACGCCGGCGTGCACGCCTGCGCGGTGATCATGAGCTCCGAGCCGCTGATCGACGCGATCCCGTTGTGGAAGCGCCCGCAGGACGGTGCCATCATCACCGGCTGGGACTACCCGTCGTGTGAAGAAATCGGCCTGCTGAAGATGGACTTCCTGGGCCTGCGCAACCTGACGATCATCGGCGACTGCCTGGAGAACATCAAGGCCAACCGGGGAATCGACCTGGATCTGGACACCTTGCCGTTCGATGACCCGGCCACCTACGAATTGCTGGGCCGCGGCGACACCCTGGGCGTGTTCCAGCTCGACGGCGGCCCCATGCGTGACCTGCTGCGCCGCATGCAGCCCACCGAGTTCAACGACATCGTCGCCGTGCTGGCGCTGTACCGTCCCGGCCCGATGGGCATGAACGCCCACAACGACTACGCCGACCGCAAGAACAATCGCCAGGCCATCAAACCCATCCACCCTGAGCTCGAAGAGCCGCTGCGCGACATCCTGTCCGAGACCTACGGCCTGATCGTCTACCAAGAGCAGATCATGTTCATCGCCCAGAAGGTGGCCTCCTACACCATGGGCAAGGCCGATGCGCTGCGTAAAGCCATGGGCAAGAAGAAGCTTGAAGTGCTCGAAGCCGAATACAAGGGCTTCTACGAGGGGATGACCGCCAACGGTTTCTCCGAGAAGGCCGTGAAAGCTTTGTGGGACACCATTCTTCCGTTCGCCGGCTACGCGTTCAACAAGTCGCACGCGGCCGGATACGGCCTGGTGTCGTACTGGACGGCGTACCTGAAGGCCAACTACCCGGCCGAATACATGGCCGGGCTGTTGACGTCGGTCGGTGACGACAAGGACAAGGCCGCGGTCTACCTGGCCGACTGCCGCCGGCTGGGGATCACCGTGCTGCCACCCGACGTCAATGAATCCGAGCTGAACTTCGCCTCGGTGGGGGAGGACATCCGTTACGGGCTGGGCGCGGTACGCAACGTCGGCGCCAACGTCGTCAGCTCGCTGATCAACACCCGGACAAGCAAGGGCCGATTCACCGACTTCTCCGACTACCTCAACAAGATCGACATCGCGGCCTGCAACAAGAAGGTCACCGAATCCTTGATCAAGGCCGGCGCCTTCGACTCGCTCGGGCATCCGCGCAAGGGGCTGTTCCTGGTGCACACCGACGCGGTCGACTCCGTGCTGGGCACCAAGAAGGCCGAAGCGGTGGGGCAGTTCGACCTGTTCGGCGGGGGAGACGGCGAAAGCTCCGGAACCGATGCCGTTTTCGGCATCAAGGTGCCCGACGAGGAGTGGGCCGACAAGCACAAGCTGGCCTTGGAACGGGAGATGCTCGGCCTCTATGTCTCCGGGCATCCGCTCAACGGCATCGCGCATCTGCTGGCTGCCCAGGTCGACACCCAGATCCCGGCGATCCTGGAAGGCGATGTCGCCGCCGACACCCAGGTGCGGGTCGGCGGCATCCTGGCATCGGTGAACCGCCGGGTCAACAAGAACGGACTGCCCTGGGCCTCGGCACAATTGGAGGATCTCACCGGCGGCATCGAGGTGATGTTCTTTCCGCAGACCTACTCCGCGTACGGAGCGGAGGTCGCCGACGACGCCGTGGTGCTGGTCAGTGCCAAAGTGAACATCCGCGACGACCGGATCTCACTGATCGCCAACGAGCTGGTGGTGCCGGACTTCTCCGCCAACGCCGCGGATCGTCCGCTGGCGGTGAGTCTGCCGACCCGGCAGTGCACGATGGACAAGGTCAGCGCGCTCAAGCAGGTGCTGACCCGCCATCCCGGCACCGCGCAAGTGCAGCTGCGGCTGATCAGCGGGGAGCGCATCACCGTGCTGGAACTGGATGCCTCGCTGCGAGTGACGCCGTCGTCGGCGTTGATGGGGGATTTGAAGGCATTGCTCGGCCCGGGCTGCTTGGGCGGGTAACCGACGAACGCGGCATCCGGCCGGAATGCGTGCTACCGCGCGAGCGGGTCCACCCGGACGATCACACTGTCCGGCCACAGGTTGCGGGTTCGGGCGCGCCGCCACTTCTCCCGGAGCGGCAGATCCCGGTGCACATTGGTGACGCCGGGTACCGGGATCATCGGCACCACGTTCCACTGCCAGCCGTACCGCCGGTGCAGGGTGCGGTTGGCGGCTTCGGCCTCATCGCCGGACAGAATGGCGGCCCGGCCCAGTAGCGCCGCCGCCGGCTGACGGCGCCGTCCGCGGTAGTCGCAGGCGGTCAACTCGACCTCGGGGCGCGCGGTCAGCCGTCGAGTCTTTGGCCCGACCTTGGTCCGAAACAGCACGGTGGCGCCGTCGACTGCGAACCACACCGGGGTGTCCATGGGCGTGCCGTCGCGGCGGAAGGAGCGCAGCAGCGCGTAGCGCGCGTCCCTCAGATCTTCCAGTGGTAGGTGGTGCATGCCACCAGGGAACAACTTAGAGTTGACTTCAAGTCAAGTCCTCTGGAGGTGCCGTTGGCCGGACGGTTGACCATCGGCGAGGTGGCTCACCGTAGCGGCGTCGCCGCGACCACCTTGCGCTATTACGAGCGGATCGGTCTGCTGGCCGCTCCGGTTCGGGTGGGCGGCCAGCGCCGCTATGACGGTGCGGTGCTGGCCCGGCTAGAGGTGATCGGCCTGTGCAAGACGGCGGGGTTCACGCTCGACGAGATTCAGCTGCTGTTCGCCGACGATGCACCGGGGCGCCCGGCCAGTCAGGCGCTGGCCAAGGCCAAGCTCGCCGAGATCGACGCCCAATTGGAGTCATTGTCACGCGCACGCGCGGTCATCGAGTGGGGAATGCGGTGCACTTGTCCGTCCATCGATGCGTGTACCTGTGGAATTCATCCGCCGCAAGTCTGAACCTCAACATTACGGTTAGATCTGTTTCCTATAACAACATCGCATAACTGGTGTAACGTCTGAAACTTCTCGCACAACAGGTGTGGCCTCGGGGGGAGGTAGAGACTGTTGAGGGCTGTGCGGAGCCGATTTTGGCGGGCGCACTGACGCAAATAACCGAACTTTACCCAAGAGTAGAATTAGCATAGGATATCAATGCTGTAACACGGGCGTAACGTAACACGCCTGTTGATTCACAGCAATGTATGAGCTTGAACAACACGGAGGCAGTCATGTGGGTTTCGCGTCGTCTTCTCAACCTGCTCGGGATGGGCGCTGCCGCCGCGTTCGCCGCGCTGGTGATTCCGGTGTCAACCGCGCACGCCACCGACCTGTTTGGGAACCCGGACGGCACCACCTATGAGACCTGTGAAGGTGCGGTCTGCCTGGTGATGGGCAACCCCGTGGACGGCAACTGGGCATATCAGGGCGTGCGCCCGTTCATCACCGACTGGAAGGGCGACCAGCCCTACAACGTCATGTACACCCCCACGGGCTCTGACGAGGCGAGCCTGGCCGGGAGCTACAACATCAAGATCGAGGACTACTGGAACTCGTTCTTTTCCACCTCGGCGTACCAGTTCGGCGACTTCGTCGCCAACCCCGACTCCGATGTCAGCGCCAGCGATCTGGGTAATTTCGGTTACCTGTCGGGATCCTCGATCTATGAGATCAACGTCGGTGACTTCACCAACCTGACGATCAACGGCGTGGGCCCGCACGACCTGAACTACTGGGTCATGTCGACCGGCGACTTCGGCTACACCGTGGTGACCGACCCGATCAACTTCGCGTCGGCCGCCTACATCACGATCGGCGACGACGACCCGATGTTCTTGTGGAACAGCCTGTTCCACTCGTGGATCCCCGAGGTGCCGGACTACCTGATTCCGAACGACCCGTTCGCCAGCCTCGACTTCGACCCGGCGCAGTACCTCACCGATGTGCTGGGCGCCCTCTAACTCCGCACCTCAGAACTTGTAGCGCAGCACCCGGGCCTTGCCGGCCACCGACTTGAATCGGCCGGCAAGCCGGGTGATTGCGCGGGCCGGGCCGGGAAACGAATCCACCTCCGCGGCGTGCGCCAGGCAGGCCTGTTCGACCAGGCGCAGGCGCGGCTCCCAGCGCTCCGGGGTGTGCGGGTCGGTGAAGCCGGGGTTGGCCCAGACATGGCGCAGCACGCTGAACATGCCCCGCGGCGCCAGCTTCATGCCCAGCCAGCTGAGCGCCCCGACCCGGCCATAGTCGTTGAACGCCAACTCGCCGGTCACGAAATGATCGATGGCGTGCCCGATCAGCGCAACGACCTGCGGCTCGGTGAGAAAGGCGAACAGTCCGTCGGCGATCACCATGGTGGGCCGGCCGACCGGGATGCCGGCTGTCCAGTCCGTGCCGGTCAGATCGGCGGCGATCACGTGCTCCGCGCGCTGAGCCGGCACCACCTTCTCACGCAGCGCGATCACGTGCGGCAGATCGATGCTGTACCAATCGACTCCGGCCGGCGGCTTCACCCGAGCCAACGGCTCGTTGAGCCCCGCGCCGAGGTCGACCACCATGGCGTCGGGATGCGCCGTCGTGTATGCGCGGACGCGCTCGTCGAGCATCTTGGCGCGCAGCGCGGTTTGTCGCACCACGCTCGCCGGAATCCGGAATGCCGGGAAGTCGTAGTCGATCAGGCCGACGACCCGGTCGGAGAACTCGTCACCGAGAATCGGGGCGGGGGCACGACAGTCGAGTGCGCGGGCGTAGGCCGTGAGGAACGCGGTCTGCTCGACCAGACTGAACTCGGTGACGGCAATCGACATGGGCTCACCGTAAGCGATGTCGACCGCGGGCACCCGTAACGGCAAACCCGCGTCTCGGTCGGGGCGGCGCCACTAACGTCGACGCCATGGAAACCGCCACGGAAACTCTGCAGGCCTCCACCATCGCGGTGGCAGCCGACGGCCCACTCGGCTCCATCACGCTGAGTCGCCCGGACAAACTCAACCCGCTGAGCACGACGACCCTCGACGAGTTGGTGGCGGCGGCCCGCTGGTTCGATGCCCGGCCCGCCGTCAAGGTGGTGGTGGTGGCCGGCAGCGGCCGGGCGTTCTCTGCCGGCGCCGACCTGGCCACGTTCGTGGCCGCCGCCGACGGGGCCGGAGCGCTGCGAGAGGCCGCCGACGCCGGACGGCGGATGGCGGACGCCGTGGAAGCCATGCGGGCGGTCACGGTGGCGCGGCTGCACGGTCACTGCGTAGGCGGCGGCGTCGTGTTGGCCGCAGCGTGCGATCTGCGGGTGGCCGCCGAAGACGCCCGGTTCTCCATTCCGGAGGTCGACCTGGGTATTCCGCTGGCCTGGGGCGGTATCCCGCGGTTGGTCCGCGAGATCGGGCCGGCGCTCACCAAGGAACTGGTGATGACCTGCCGCCCGTTCGGAGCCGCCGAGGCCAAGGCAATCGGCTTCCTCAACCGGGTGGTGCCCGAGGCCGACCTCGACGCCGAGGTCGACGAGGTGGTGCGCCAGCTGGTCAGCAAATCCGCACTCACGTTGGGCGGCACCAAACGGCAGGTCAACGCGGTGACCGAGGGCATGGTGGTAACCGCGCGCAGCTGGAATGAGGCCGATGCGGTGGTAACGGCCGTGCACGATTCCGAGTCCCAGGCATCAGCGATGGCATATCTGGAACGGGTCAGCCGCCGCTGAGGCGGCCGCGAACAGGAGAAACAGATGACTCAGACATCGCCGGTGGCCACCCTGTGCGAGGCGTTTCAGCGCACGGCCGCCATCGACCCGGACGCGGTCGCGGTGCGCACGGTCGGCGGGACGCAGACCCTGACCTGGCGCGACTACGCCCAGCAGGTGCGCCGCGTGGCGGCCGGCCTGGCCGGGCTCGGGGTGCGCCGCGGCGACACGGTGTCGCTGATGATGGCGAACCGGATCGAGTTCTACCCGCTGGAGGTCGGGGCCCAGCATCTGGGCGCAACGTCGTTCTCGGTGTACAACACCCTGCCCGCCGAGCAACTCGGCTACCTGTTCGGCAACGCGGGCACCAAAGTCGTGATGTGCGAGCAGGCCTATGTCGAGACGATTCGGGCCAGCGGAGCGGAGATCGAACACATCGTCTGCGTCGACGGGCAACCCGACGGCACTTTGTCGATCGAGGACCTGGTGGCCGCCGGCGACGACGACTTTGACTTCGAATCCGCTTGGCGAGCAGTACAACCCGATGACGTTGTGACGCTGATCTATACCTCCGGGACCACCGGCCTGCCCAAGGGGGTGGAGATGACGCACACCAATCTGCTGTTCGAGGCGGCTGCTCTCGACGCCGCGCTCGGGGTGCGCTTCGGAGACCGGATCACCTCCTACCTGCCCTCGGCGCACATCGCCGATCGAGCCATGGCCCTCTACAACTCCGAGATTGCCGGAGTGCAGGTGACCGTCGTACCCGACGCACGCCAAATCGGTGCGGCGCTGCCGGATGTGCGGCCCACGATTTGGGGTGCGGTACCGCGGGTGTGGGAGAAGCTCAAGGCGGCAACCGAATTCGCTGTCGCGGGGGAGCCGGACGACAATCGCCGCGCCGCGTTGCAGTGGGCGCTGGCAGTCGGCGCGAAGCGGTCCGCGGCGCAACTGGCCGGTGAACCCGTTCCCGACGAGTTGGCTGCGGAGTGGGCGCAGGCCGACGAGCTGGTGCTGTCCAAGCTTCGAGCGAAGCTGGGCCTGGACGAGCTGCGGTGGGCGGTGTCGGGCGCGGCGCCGATCCCCAAGGAGACCATCGCGTTCTTCGCGGGCCTCGGGATTCCGATCTGCGAAGTCTGGGGTATGTCGGAGCTCAGCTGTGTGGCGACGACCGTTCATCCACGCGACGCCCGGCTCGGTACGGTCGGAAAGTTGTTGCCCGGACTGGAAAGCCGCATCGCCGACGACGGGGAGTTTCTGGTGCGCGGCCCCCTGGTGATGCGGGGCTACCGCAAAGAGGCGGCCAAGACCGCCGAGGCGATCGACGCCGACGGATGGCTGCACACCGGCGACATCCTCGAAGAGGATGCCGATGGCTATCTGCGGGTGGTCGACCGCAAGAAGGAACTGATCATCAACGCCGCAGGCAAGAACATGTCGCCGGCGAACATCGAGAACGCCATCCTGGCGGCCTGCCCGATGATCGGGGCGATGGTCACCATTGGTGATTCCCGGCCCTACAACACGGCGCTGATGGTCTTCGACGCCGACTCGGTGGCGCCGTATGCCGCTGCCCATGGACTGTCGGCGGCGACACCGGCCGCGCTGGCCGCTGACCCGAGGGTGATCGCGCAGATTGCGGCGGGCGTGGCGGAGGGCAACGCCAAGCTGTCACGGGTGGAACAGATCAAGCGCTTTCGGGTACTGCCTGCACTCTGGGAACCCGGTGGCGACGAGGTCACCCTGACGATGAAACTCAAACGGCGGCCGATCGCGACGAAATACGCCGAGGAGATCGAAAGTCTCTATGCCAGCGAGCCGGGACCCCAGGTGCATCAGCCCCGAGTCCCCGAAGCCGCCGCACCGACCTCCGCACTCTGACAGGAGAACGCCACGTCGCCAACGGTTTTCACGTTCGGCCACGGCACCGCGGACCGGGGCGCAATCAGCGCGCTGCTCCTTCGTGCCGGTGTGCAAGGCCTCGTCGACGTGCGCACCGCTCCGGGGAGCCGGCGCAATCCTGACACTGCGCGTGAGGAGATGCAGCGCTGGCTACCCGAAGCCGGTATCGGCTACCGGTGGGAACCGCGGCTCGGCGGCTGGCGACGGATCAAGGGGCAGAGCCCGGATATCGGCTTGCGCAATGACTCGTTCCGGTCCTACGCGGGCTACATGCGCTCGGAGGACTTCCAGTCCGGAATCGATGAGCTCGTGGCCGAAGCGGCAGTTGAACAGGTTGCGGCGATGTGTGCCGAAACCCTGTGGTGGAGATGCCATCGCAAGCTGGTTGCCGACTATCTCACGCTGGTGCGCGGAATCGAGGTGCGGCACCTGATGCACGACGGCAAGCTGCTGGACCACCGCCCGACCGCCGAAGCCCGAGTTGCCGGCGATGTCCTGGTCTATGACGGCCCGGCTGGCGAGCCCGAATAGGCTGCGCTCAGCGTTGCGACGGACGTCGCGGATGTTGCAGGCCCAGTACGAGCCACACCGCGGCACAGGCACCCGCGGCGGTCAGCACCGCAGCCGCGGCGTTGGATGTGATGGCGCCCACAATCAGCAGGGTGACCAAGCCGATGCCCAGCGCAACCAATTTGTAGGCCGGCCAGGGCACGCCGGCGATGGGCACTTGCTGCCCGAAGAGCTCGGCGGTAGTCATAGATTTAACGGTACGCGATAACCAATTGTTAGGCCAGCCGAAATCTGTTGGTCGGATCATCGTGTCGGGTCGCCGGACTACGCTGGTGGAATGCCTCTGAGCGGAGAATACGCACCCAGCCCGTGGGATTGGTCTCGAGAGAACGCAGAGAAGTACATGGCCTCCGGTGGCACCGAGGGCACCGAGATGCAGGGCATGCCGGTGGTGCTGCTCACCACCGTCGGAGCCAAGACCGGCAAGCTGCGCAAAACGCCGCTCATGCGGGTGGAGCACGAGGGTCAGTACGCGATCGTCGCCTCGCTGGGCGGCGCCCCGAAGAACCCGGTCTGGTACTACAACGTCGTCAAGAACTCGCGGGTCGAACTGCAGGATGGCACCGTCACTGGCGACTACGACGCCCGCGAGGTATTCGGCGACGAGAAGGCGACGTGGTGGGAACGTGCGGTGGCGGCCTACCCGCCTTACGCGGAGTACCAGGAGAAGACCGATCGCCAGATCCCGGTGTTCGTGCTGACCCCGGTGGGCTGAACCCCCTGCTGGGTGACACCATATTGCGGTGTCCGCCGAACTGCGCCAGAACCGAAGTGGCTCCAATTCAGGCCCCGCGCAGGGCCCGTTGAAGGGTCCGTTGACCGCGGCCGACATCGACGCGGCGGCCAAGCGGATCGCCGGCGTGGTCGCCCCCACCCCGTTGCAGCACAGCGACCGGCTCTCAGAGCTGACCGGTGCCGACGTGTATCTCAAGCGCGAAGACCTGCAGTCGGTGCGGTCCTACAAGCTGCGCGGCGCCTACAACCTGCTGGTCCAGCTCAGCGAATCCGAGCTCGCCGCCGGCGTGGTGTGCTCGTCGGCCGGCAACCACGCGCAGGGATTCGCCTACGCCTGCCGGGCGCTGGGTGTCCACGGCCGGGTCTACGTGCCGGCCAAAACCCCGAAGCAGAAGCGTGACCGCATCCGCTACCACGGCGGCGAATTCATCGAGCTGATCGTCGGCGGCGCGACTTACGACCTGGCCGCGGAGGCGGCCCTGGCCGATGTCGCCCGCACCGGTGCCATCCTGGTGCCGCCCTACGACGACCTGCGGACGATGGCGGGCCAGGGCACCATCGCGGTGGAGATCCTCGACCAGCTCAACACCGAACCGGACCTGGTGATCGTGCCGGTCGGCGGCGGCGGCTGCATCTCGGGCATCACCACCTACCTGGCGGAGCGCACCGCCAACAGTGCCGTGCTGGGCATCGAACCGGCCGGAGCCGCCTCGATGATGGCTGCGCTGGCCGCTGGGGAACTGGTGAGCCTGGACCATGTCGACCAGTTCGTCGACGGGGCGGCCGTCCGGCGCGCCGGTGCGTTGCCGTACGCCGTGCTGTCCGGAGCCGGCGACATGGTGTCGGTGACCACCGTCGACGAAGGTGCGGTGTGCACCGCGATGCTCGACCTGTACCAGAACGAGGGGATCATCGCCGAGCCGGCGGGCGCCCTGTCGGTGGCCGGCCTGCTGGAGGCTGACATTTCCCCGGGTTCGACGGTGGTGTGCCTGATCTCCGGTGGCAACAACGACGTCTCCCGGTACGGCGAGATCCTGGAGCGCTCGCTGGTGCACCTGGGCCTCAAGCACTACTTCCTGGTCGACTTCCCCCAGGAACCGGGGGCGCTGCGGCGCTTCCTCGACGAGGTTCTCGGGCCCGGCGACGACGTCACGCTGTTCGAGTACGTCAAGCGCAACAACCGGGAGACCGGTGAGGCCCTGGTCGGCGTGCAACTGGGGTCGGCCGCCGATCTCGACGGGCTGCTGGAGCGCATGCGCACCTCGGAGATCCACGTCGAGCCACTGGAGCCCGGCTCTCCGGCGTATCGCTACCTGCTGTAGAGACGCGGATCCGCCGCAGCAGGTGAGCTCCGGGCGCCGAACGGGTAGCCGACGCCTCATGGTGTCATCGGAGACAACGCGCATGGATGAAACCGACGTCCGGCGGGTTCTCGATATCGCCCTGCGATTCGGGCAGCTGCTGTTGGGCTCACAGGCGGGAACCGCCGACGTCGCCTCGAGCATGCTCGCCATCGCCACCGCCTACGGGCTGCCGCAGACCCAGGTGGACATCATGGCGAACTCGATCCGAGTGTCGGTACCGCGAGGGGTGCCGGGCGCCCCGGTCACCGCGATGTATCTGGTGCAGTCGCGCTCACTGGACTACACGCGGCTGCAGCTGGCCACCGATCTCGCCGAGCATGTCGTGAACACGACGCCCGATCCCGAGTGGGTGCAGCAGCAGCTGGACATCGTGAACCGGGCCGCCCATCCCTATCCCCGGTGGGTCGCCACCGCCGGCTGGGCGGTGATGGCCGGTGGCTTCGCCGTACTGATCGGCGCCGGTCCGCTGGTGGCCCTGGTTTCGGCGGGCACCACCGCCCTGATCGACCGGATCGGCCGTGTACTCAACGGCTGGCAGCTGCCACTGCTGTTCCAGCAAGTCGTCGCCGCCGCGGTGGCCACCGGGGTCGCCATCAGCCTGCACGCCGCCGGCTGGCTGCCCGCCGGAACCCCGGTATCGCCGGTGGTGGCCGCCAACATCGTGGTGCTGTTGTCCGGGCTGGCCACCGTCGGCTCGGTGCAGGACGCCATCACCGGCTACCAACTCACGGCCGTCTCGCGGGGTATGGACATCCTGCTGCTGTCGGTCGGCATCCTGGTCGGCGTCTCGATCGCGGTGCAGATCGGCGGGGCGTTCGGAGTGCAAGTCCGGGTGAGCCCCGAGATGCCGGTCGCGGCGCTGAGCGTCCCGGTGTACCTACTGGCCGGCGCGATCGGTGCGGCCGCGGCCGCTGTCGCGGGCTATGCGCAACTCAAGGCGGCCCTGGCGGCCGGACTTGCCGGGGCGACCGCAACGTTGCTGTTCTTCGGGCTGCAACTGGTGCAGGCCAATCCGATCGTGAGCTCATTTGCGGCCGCCGCGGCGACCGGTCTGGTCGGCACCCTGCTTGCGCCCCGGCTGCGCGTCACGCCGCTGGTGATCATCATGGCCGGCATCATCCCGCTGGTCCCCGGGCTGACCCTGTTCCGCGGCTTCGTGCAACTGGTCAACGGGCAGCCCAACGCCGGAGGCTCACTGGGGATGGCCGCCGGGCTGGCACTGGCCCTCGGCGCCGGCGCGGTGTTGGGGCCGCTGTTGGCGCCCTCGGTGCGGCGCGAACTCAGCCGCTACCACCTGCGCGGCCGCGGACATGCCACGCGTCGCATCCGCAGCCCGTATCGCATTCCGCAGCTGGCCGGTATTCGTTACTTCGGGCGCCGGGCGGCCTAGCTCACCGGCTCTTGCGCAGGACCGTCAGCGACCGTCCCGTCACCGTCACGGCCTGGCCGGCGTCCACCACCAGGTCGGTACTGCCGTCCGGATGAGCGGTGTCGATCACCGCGGTCCAGACCTGCGCGTAGTCGGTATTGGGCGTGACGAAGTCCACCGGTGTGTCACCGGCGTTGAAGCACAGCAGAAATGAGTCGTCGACGATCCGCTGCCCGCGGGCATCCGGCTCCGGTAGCGCTTCGCCGTTGAGGAAAACCATGACGCACCTGCCGAATTCGCTGCCCCAATCCTCCTGGGTCATCTCGTGCCCGGCCGGGGTCAGCCAGGCGATGTCACGCACCTCGTCGCCGCCACGGATCGGCCGGCCCTCGAAGAACCGGCGCCGGCGAAACACCGGGTGCGCGGTGCGCAGCGTGGTCAGGGCCCGGGTGAACGCCAGCAGGTCGGCGTTGCGCTCGGCCAGCGTCCAGTCCATCCAGGACAACTCGGAGTCCTGGCAGTACACGTTGTTGTTGCCCTGCTGGGAGCGGCCCATCTCATCGCCGTGCAAGATCATCGGGGTGCCCTGGCTGATCAGCAGGGTCGCCATGATGTTGCGGACCTGATGGGCCCGCAGGGCCAGGATCGCGGGGTCGTCGGTCGGGCCCTCGACACCGCAGTTCCACGACCTGTTGTGACTCTCACCGTCACGGTTGTCCTCGCCGTTGGCTTCATTGTGCTTCTCGTTGTAGGACACCAGGTCCGCCAGCGTGAAGCCGTCATGGCAGGTGACGAAGTTGATGCTGGCGCTGGGACGCCGCCCGGTCGCCTCGTACAGGTCCGAGGAGCCGGTGAGGCGGGAGGCGAACTCACCGAGGGTCTCCGGCTCGCCGCGCCAATAATCCCGCACCGTGTCTCGGTACTTGCCGTTCCATTCCGTCCACAGCCCGGGAAAGTTACCCACCTGGTAGCCGCCCTCGCCGACGTCCCAGGGCTCGGCGATCAGCTTCACCTGGCTGACCACCGGGTCCTGTTGCACCAGGTCGAAGAACGCGGACAGCCGGTCGACGTCGTGCAGCTCCCGAGCCAGGGTGGAGGCCAGGTCGAAGCGGAAGCCGTCGACGTGCATCTCGGTCACCCAGTAGCGCAACGAGTCCATGATCAGCTGCAGGGTGTGCGGATGACGGGCGTTGAGACTGTTGCCGGTGCCGGTGTAGTCGGTGTAGTGCCGCAGATCGTCCTCGTCGAGACGGTAATAAGCGGCGTTGTCGATACCGCGGAAGTTGATCGTGGGGCCCAGGTGGTTGCCTTCGGCGGTGTGGTTGTAGACCACATCGAGGATCACCTCGATCCCGGCCTGGTGGAACGCTCGAACCATCGCCTTGAACTCGGCCACCGCACCGCCGGCCTGGCGGCTGGCCGCGTACTCGTTGTGCGGTGCGAAGAAGCCGAAGGTGTTGTACCCCCAATAGTTCCGCAGGCCCAGCTGCAGCAGCCGCTGATCGTGCAGGAACTGGTGGACCGGCATCAGCTCGATGGCCGTGACGTTCAGCGACTTGAGGTGGTCGATGATCACCGGGTGCGCCAGCCCGGCGTAGGTGCCGCGCAGTTCGGCGGGAATGCCCGGGTGGGTCTGGGTCATGCCCTTGACGTGCGCCTCGTAGATAAGCGTCTGGTGGTACGGGGTGCGTGGTGACCGGTCGGCCGCCCAGTCGAAGTAGGGGTTGATCACCACGCTGGTCATGGTGTGGCCCAGCGAGTCGAGCCCGGGGGGCGGCGCACCGTTGTCGGGATCGGCGAGGTCGTAGGAGAACAGCTCCGGACCGAAGTCGAACACGCCGTGAAAGGCCTTCCCGTACGGGTCCAGCAGCAGCTTGCCGGGATCGCAGCGCTGGCCCGCGGCCGGGTTGAACGGTCCGTGCACCCGGAAGCCATAGTGCTGCCCGGGCCCGACGCCGGGCAGGTAGGCGTGCCAGACGTAGCCGTCCACCTCATCGAGCCCGATCCGGGTCTCGGCGTGGTCGCGGTCGTCGATCAGGCAGAGCTCAACACGCTCGGCCACCTCGGAGAACACCGCGAAGTTGGTGCCCGCTCCGTCGTACACCGCGCCCAGCGGATAGCTGTTTCCGGGCCACACCGTTGGCGCGGACGGCTCTGGTATGGGCTCGGAGCCCGACTCAGCCGACGACACCGCTCGACCTTATCCGCTTTCCCGGCATCCGCCGCCGAGCGTGGCCGGGTTCACCACCAGCCGGTGGCCACACCCATCTGGCGACCGAGCTCTCCGGTCATGGTGCGCATGTAGGTCGCCGACAGGTGATGAGAGTCGTGATAGACCAGCACATTCCCCTCGACCGCGCGGCAGATCTCTTTGTCGCAGACGGCGTCCGAGAGGTCCAGCGGCTTGAGCAGCGGGAATTTGCCGACGAAGTCCAGGG
This sequence comes from Mycolicibacter heraklionensis, assembly GCF_001021505.1. GTDB lineage: Bacteria > Actinomycetota > Actinomycetes > Mycobacteriales > Mycobacteriaceae > Mycobacterium > Mycobacterium heraklionense. The sequence continues at coordinate 212,188 of NZ_LDPO01000002.1, read as the reverse complement.
TGGGATTGCGCTCGACGAGCACCTCGGAGCGTTTGATGCCGCAGGATTCCGCGTCGCCGCCGGAGGCCAGGCAGTCCGCCGGCTGAAACGGGTCGCCGTCGCGCACCAGCCACGGCGTGTCACGGACTCCCAGGATGGGAATGTGGTTGTCCGACAGCTGCTTCCAAATCCCGATGTAGGTTCCCGGCATCACGTCGCCGGGTTTGATGTTCCACGGCCGGGTGGCGGTGGTGAACACGAAGTCCGGGTGGTCGGCGATCAACTTGTTCATCGTCTTGCCCACCCACTCGTAGCACTGTGGGTAGGGGGCGTTGTTGCCCATGATCAGCGGGACCTTCTCGGTGGACAGCGGGCAGCCCATCTTGAGGTAGGTGACGACTTTGAAGTGGTGCCGCTGGCCGAGGATGTCCAGCGCGGGCAGCCAGTGCTCGGCGTGCGATCCGCCGGCGAGCGCGACGGTCCGGGTCGCCTCTTTGTCGCCGTAGGTGCAGTTGATCAGGTCTGGGTTGGTGAAGTTGCTGATACAGCCCTCCCGCGTGGAGCGCGGCAGGTCCTTCTTGGCCTCCAGGATGGTGGGCCGCATCCGCAGTTTGGGGACTCGCTTGTGCTTCAGCAGAGCGCGGGCGCCGGGGTAGTCATCCTTGCTGAGTTTGACCAGCTCGGTGCCGCTGGCGCGTTGCACAGTGACATGCTCTCGCCAGGAGAACGACGTCGCCGTCAACGCGACCCCCAGCAGCACCACCGTCGAACCCAGCACCGACGTCGGACGCCGCCACCAGCCGGCTGCGGGCTTGCGCCACCGCGGGCGCAGCACCGCCGCGGCGCCCGCACCGGCCGGCTTGCGGTAGCGCAGCGGATCTTCGACGAACCGGGTGGTCAGGTAGGCCAACACGCCCGACACCAGCAGGATCACCGCGCCGTCCAGCAGACTCGCGTGCCGATGGCCGCTGTAGGACAGCCAGAAGATCAGCAGCGGCCAGTGCCACAGGTACAACGAGTAGGCCATCGAGCCGAGCGTCACCAGCGGCGCCGCCGCCAGCCACCGGTTGGGCCACGGGAGTTTGGCACCGGTGCTCGGGTGGGCTTGCCGGTTGGCCCCGGCCAGGATGAACGCCACCGTGGCGCCGACCGGCACCAGCGCCCACGGGCCGGGGAACTCCCGCACCCCTTCGATCAGTGCCCCGCAGCTCAGGATCGCCGCCAGCGCCAGGGTGGCGACCACAGTGCGCAGCCACATCGGCCAGCGGATGTAGGGGACCAGCGCCCCGACCAGCGCGCCGATCAACAACTCCCAGGCGCGGGCGAAGCTGTTGTAGTAGGCCAGCGACTGATTGGCCTGGTGCGCGACGATCGCATACCAGAACGAGGCCACCGTCAGTGCCGTGAGCAGCACGACGAACGCGGCCCGCAGGTGCCGGCCGAGCACCCGGCGGAACAGGAAGGCACAGCCGAAGACCAGCAGCAGGAAACTGAGGTAGAACTGGCCCTGCACCGACATCGACCAGATGTGCTGCAGCGGGCTGACGGCCTCCCCGGCCTGCAGGTAATCGGCGGCGCTGCGGGCCAGTTCCCAGTTCTGGTAGTAGCCGAGGCTGGCCAGGCTCTGGTCGGCGAAGGTCTCCCAGCGGGTCTGCGGCTGGATCAAGATGGTCAGCACGGCACAGGCGGCCAGCACCACCACCAGGGCGGGCAGCAGACGGCGGACCAGGCGGGTCAGGTCGGGGATCGGTGACAGCGACGAGGCCGGGTTCAGCGCGACCCGCAGCAGTTTGCCGCCGAAGAAGAAACCGGAGAGCGCCAGGAAGACATCCACCCCGCCGGACACCCGCCCGAACCAGACGTGGAACACCGCCACCAACGCGATTGCGACGCCCCGCAGGCCATCGAGGTCATGCCGGTAGAAGCCCTCTTTGCGGGTGCCCAGCACGGCGGCCGGCCCGGGGGCCGGCGCCGAGCCGGACGCGGGTTCCGCAACAGGTGTTACCGCCGGTCGGGGCGGGGACAGGGCAATCATGATCGCCCGACAATCTACCTAACCGGCCTGGGGAAACCGCACTGGAGAGCGTTGTGATGTCGACCGAGTCGGTCAGGAGCCGAGCACCCGGGTCAGGTAGGGGACCATGTTGGAGGTGCGGGCCGGCGAGACGGTGACGGCGGGGCTGGTGCCCTCGATCATCTGGTTGTTGCCCAGGTACAGCGCGACGCTCTGGGTTCCGCCCGGGCCGTAGCACAGCAGGTCGCCGGGACGGGCTTGCGCGGGCGGGACCTTCTGGCCGACGCTGCACTGCTCGCCGGAGGTGCGCGGCATTCTGATCCCGGCACCGGCGAACGCGTACTGGATCAGGCCGGAGGCGTCGAAGCCGACAGTGGTGGTGTCCGGGATGTCCTCGGTGGGTGCCAGCGTGGTGCCCGGCAGACCCGGGGTGGCGCTTGCCGGCATCCTGGGGCCGTTGGGTGTGCTCGGGAGGCTGGCGCGGCCGGTGATGTCGGTCAGCGAGCTGCGGGTGGTGGCAGCCCGGGCCCGCGCGCTGTTGGTGGGCCCGTTGACGTCACCGCCGCCGTAGACGAAGGGCACACCGCGCTGTGACAGGGCACGCTGGATCACGCGTTCGACGAGCTGGTTCTGGCCGGTCTGTGACAGCGGGTCGGCGTAGGCGGGCGCGGCACTCAGCGCCGGGGCCAGGGCCGCCGCCAATGCGATCGCGGTAGTGCAGACGCGTTTCATCTTCGAACAACCCCCTTCTGGGCCGATATTCACGGCAGTATCACTCGTCACTTCTGTCACAGAGCCTACCGGCGTTTACGCGCAGTCAGCCGTCCCGGGAGAGAAATTGCGCAACCTGTGACCCAACGGTTACGCCGGCGGCCACTACTGTCGTCAGGCATGCCCGCGTTGAGTCCCGACCAGATCAGCGCGATCGACGCCGCACACCTGTGGCACCCCTACAGCACGATCGGCGCCGAATTTCCTAGGCCCATGGTGGCGCTGGCCGCCCGGGGCGCCTACCTGACCCTGGCCGTCGACGGTGCGGCGGTCGACGTACTCGACGCGATGAGCTCCTGGTGGACCGCGATCCACGGCCACGGCCACCCCGAACTGGATGCCGCGCTGACGGCCCAACTGGGCACCATGAGCCACGTGATGTTCGGCGGGCTCACCCACGAACCCGCAGCCCGGCTGGCTCAGCTGCTGGTGGAGATCACCCCGGCGGGGCTGGACACGGTGTTCTTCTCCGACTCGGGTTCGGTGTCGGTGGAGGTAGCGGTCAAGATGGCGCTGCAGTACTGGCGCGCGCGCGGCCGCGGCGCCAAACACCGGCTGATGACCTGGCGCGGCGGCTATCACGGCGACACCTTCACCCCGATGAGCATCTGCGACCCCGACGGCGGCATGCACTCGCTGTGGCGTGATGTCTTGGTGGCTCAGCTGTTCGCCCCGCAGGTGCCCCGCGAGTACGACCCGGATTACAGCGCGGCGTTCGAGGCGCAGCTGGAACAACACCGCGATGAGGTGGCGGCCGTGGTCGTGGAACCGGTGGTGCAGGGCGCCGGCGGTATGCGTTTCCACGATCCGCGTTACCTGGCCGACCTGCGCGACGCCTGCACCCGCCAGGGCGTACTGCTGATCTTCGACGAGATCGCCACCGGATTCGGCCGCACCGGTGAGCTCTTCGCCGCCGACCACGTGGGCGTGAGCCCCGACATCATGTGTGTCGGCAAGGCCCTGACCGGCGGCTATCTCAGCCTGGCTGCCACCCTGTGCGGCACCGAGATCGCCCACACGATCAGCGGCGGCGAGGCCGGCGCACTGATGCACGGGCCGACGTTCATGGCGAACCCGCTGGCCTGCGCCGTCTCGGTGGCCAGCACCGAGCTGTTGCTGCGTCAGGACTGGCGCGCGTCGGTCGCCGGGATCGGCGCCGGGTTGACCGCCGCCCTGGCACCCGCGCGTGAGCTGCCCGGAGTCGCCGATGTTCGGGTCTGCGGCGCCATCGGGGTCATCGAATGCCGGGAGCCGGTGGACCTGGCCGTTGCCACGCAAGCCGCGCTGGCCCACGGGGTGTGGCTGCGCCCGTTCCGCAACCTGGTCTATGCGATGCCGCCCTACGTCTGTACGCCCGAGGAGATCGCCCGGATCGGCAGCGCGATGGTGGGCGTCGTGCATGCCTTAGCCTGAACGGTGTTCAAGTCTTCTCGAGACCGCACAGGGAGCGCCGCGTGACCCGCACCGATGTGTCGCCACTGGCCTGGCTGGCCGAGGTGGAGCAGCGGCGTCGCCAGGCCGGCCTGCGACGTTCACTGCGGGTGCGGCCCGTGGTCACAGGCGAACTGGACCTGGCGTCCAACGACTACCTCGGCCTGGCCACCCACCCGGCTGTCATCGCCGGCGGCATCGAGGCGCTGCAGACCTGGGGCGGCGGCGCCGGGGGGTCGCGTCTGGTGACCGGCAACACCGAACTGCATCAGCAGTTCGAACAGCAGTTGGCCGATTTCGTCGGCGCGCCAGCGGGTTTGGTGTTTTCGTCGGGCTACACCGCCAACCTCGGTGCGGTGGTCAGCCTGTCCGGTCCGGGTTCGCTGCTGGTGTCCGACGCCTACTGTCACGCATCTCTGGTGGATGCCTGCCGGCTGTCGAAGGCGCGGGTCGTCGTCACCGGTCACCGTGACGTGGATGCGGTCGGCGCCGCACTGGCGGGCCGGACCGAAGAACGCGCCGTGGTACTCACCGAGTCGGTGTTCAGCACTGACGGTGCGCTGGCCCCGCTGCGGCAGCTGCACGAGGTGTGTCGCCGGCACGGCGCGCTGCTCATCGTCGATGAGGCGCATGCGCTGGGCGTGCGCGGCACCGGCGGCCGCGGGCTGGTGCACGAAGTCGGGCTGGCCGGGGCGCCCGATGTGGTGATCACCACGACGTTGTCCAAGGCCCTGGGCAGTCAGGGCGGCGCGGTGCTGGGGCCCGTCGAGGTTCGTGACCACCTCATCGATGCCGCCCGCACCTTCATCTTCGACACCGGCCTGGCCCCGGCGGCGCTCGGTTCGGCGTCGGCCGCCCTGGATGTGCTGGTCGCCGAGCCGTCCCGCGCCGGCGACGTACTGCGGCACGCCGGCGTGCTGGCCGAGATCTGCGGGCTGGACCACCAGCCGGAATCCGCGGTGGTCTCGGTCATTCTCGGCGAGGCGGAGGCGGCGGTGGCCGCCGCGACCGCCTGCCTGGATGCCGGGGTGCGGGTCGGCTGTTTCCGGCCGCCCACCGTACCGGCCGGCACGTCGCGGCTGCGGTTGACCGCGCGGGCTTCGCTGACCGCCGATGATCTGGAGCTGGCGCGACGGGTGCTGCGCGACGTGCTGCGCGACCATCCCGCCTTGTCGTCATGACCGTCCTGTTCATCACCGGCACCGGCACCGGGGTGGGCAAGACGATCGCCACCGCTGCGCTGGCCGGCGCCGTCCGGCAGGCGGGCCTGGACGTGGCGGTGTGCAAGCCGGTCCAGACCGGCACCGCCGACGGCGACGACGACCTGGCCGAGGTCGGCCGGCTGTCGGGAGTCACCGAACTGTTCGCCGCCGCCCGCTACCCGGCGCCGCTGGCCCCGGTCGCCGCGGCCGAACAGGCCGGCATGGCGCTGCCGACCCGGGCGGAGCTGCTGGCGCTGATCCGCGAGGGCGACCAGCCGGGGCGACTGACCCTGGTGGAGGGCGCCGGCGGCCTGCTGGTCGAGCTGGCCGCCGACGGCGTCACCCTGCGCGATCTGGCCGTCGACCTCGGCGCCGCCGTACTCGTGGTGGTCGACGCTGAGCTGGGCACCCTGAACCACACCGCATTGACCCTGGAAGCGCTTGCCGGGCAAGGATTATCGTGCGCCGGATTGGTGATCGGCAGTTGGCCGGCGCAGCCCGGTCCGGCCGCCACCAGCAATCGCGGGGCATTGGCCCGGCTGGCGCCGGTGCGCGCCGTGCTGCCGGCAGGGGCCGGGGCGCTGGGTGCCGCGGACTTCGCCGCCATGAGCACTTCAGCGTTCGACACCGACTGGGTGCGCACCCTGGCGGGCTGAGCGGTGGTGCACTCGATCGAGCTGGTCTTTGACGCCGACACCGAGACCGCGGTCCGGCGGATCTGGACCGACCTGACCGCCGCCGGGGTGCCCAGTCAGGCGCCGGCCGCCCGCCCGCACGTCACCCTGGTGGTCGCCCAGCGCATCGATCCGCAGGTCGACGCCGCGCTGTCGACGGTTGCCGACCTACTGCCGATGGACTGCACCCTGGGCGCGACGCTGATCTTCGGCCGTTCCCACGGGGTGCTGGCACGGCTGGTGGTGCCGACGTCGGCACTGCTGGAGCTGCACGAGCGGGTGTACCGGTTGTGTGCGCCCCATCTGATTCCCGGCCCGATGGCCAACGTGGCGCCCGGCCAGTGGACGGCGCACACCACGCTGGCCCGCCGGGTCGGTCCGGCTCAGTTGGGCCGGGCTCAGCGCATCGCCGGCCGGTCCGACATCACCGGGCGGTTTGTCGGGCTGCGACGGTGGGATGGCAACGCGCGCAACGAATATCCGATCAGCTGACGATGAGCCCTGCGCGCGCCGCCAAGCCGTCGATCAACAACCCCAGCCCGAATGCGAACGCACTGCTGGGGTCGGCCTCGGGCGTGATCTCGGCGGCGCCGGCGGCGTCCCACTGCAGGCGGGACTGCTCATCGGCGGTGAATCCCAAGACGTAGTAGACGACGGTGCGGGCGACCTGCCCGGCCTGATCGGGGTGCACGCCCGCGGCCGTCGCCGCCTCCGCCAGCAGCGCCAGGACGTCGGTGGCCGCCCGGGACTGGCCCGCCGCCATGCTGGCCGACACCAGTTCGGCGCCGTCGGTGTGGGACAGCAGCGCATCCCGCAGTCGCTCGCCCACGGTCTGGATTCGCCACTGCCAGCTGCCCGGGCCGGGGTCTGCACAGGCGGGAGCCAACACGCGGTCGGCGACCGCACCCAGTAGCTGCTGCTTGTTGGCGAAATGCCAGTACAGCGCGCTGGGGCTGACATTGAGCTCGCGCGCCAGCCGGCGCATCGACAGATCGGCGATGCCGTAGTCGTCCAGGATGGTGGTCGCCGCGGCGACCACGTCAGGTTTGTGCAGCTGCACCCCGCTAGCCTAACCTGAACACCGTTCAAGTCTTGAGGGGAGCGCGCGTGACCGACGACATCCTGGCATTGGCCCGGGAACAGGTACTGGAGCGCGGCGAGGCGTTGCGTCGGGATCAGGTTCTCGAAGTGCTGCAGCTGCCCGACGACCGACTCGATGAGCTGCTGGCGTTGGCCCACGAAGTGCGGATGCGGTGGTGCGGCCCGGAGATCGAGGTCGAGGGCATCATCAGCCTGAAAACCGGTGGCTGCCCGGAGGATTGTCACTTCTGCTCGCAGTCCGGGCTGTTCTCCTCACCCGTGCGCAGCGCCTGGCTGGATATTCCCAGCCTGGTCGAGGCGGCCAAGCAGACGGCCAAGACCGGCGCCACCGAATTCTGCATCGTCGCCGCGGTACGCGGGCCCGACGAGCGACTGCTGGCCCAGGTCGCCGCGGGTATCGAAGCCATCCGCAACGAAGTCGACATCCAGATCGCCTGTTCGCTGGGCATGTTGACCCAGAGGCACGTGGACAAGCTGGCCGCGATGGGCGTGCACCGCTACAACCACAACTTGGAGACCGCCCGGTCGCACTTTCCCAACGTCGTCACCACCCACACCTGGGAAGAGCGCTGGGAGACCCTGCGCATGGTGGCCAAGGCCGGCATGGAGGTCTGCTCCGGCGGCATCCTCGGCATGGGCGAGACGCTGGAGCAGCGCGCGGAGTTCGCCGCCGATCTGGCCGAGCTGAACCCCGACGAAGTCCCGCTGAACTTCCTCAACCCGCGCCCGGGCACCCCGTTCGGCGACTTGGAGGTGCTGCCGGCCGCCGACGCGCTGCGGGCCGTCGCCGCGTTCCGACTGGCCCTGCCGCGCACCATGCTGCGCTTCGCGGGCGGCCGGGAGATCACGCTGGGCGACTTGGGCGCCAAACAGGGCATCCTGGGCGGTATCAACGCCATCATCGTCGGCAACTACCTGACCACCCTGGGCCGGCCGGCCGAGACCGACCTGGAACTGCTCGACGATCTGCAGATGCCGATCAAGGCACTCAACGCCACCCTGTGATGGTGCGCGACCTGCCCGCTCCGGTTGGAGCCGGCGTCTACAATGTCTACACCGGGGTACAGATCGACGATCCCGCCGGGGCATCGCTGCCCACCGCCGCCCAGCTGGGCCTGGAGCCGCCGCGATTCTGCGCCTCCTGCGGACGCCGGATGATGGTGCAGGTGCGCCCGGACGGTTGGTGGGCCAAGTGTTCGCGGCACGGCCTGGTGGATTCGACCGAGCTCGAGTCGCAGCGCTGAGCGGCGCGTTGACCGACGCCGTTAGGACGGGACCTTCGGCAGGACTTTGCGCGCCAGGTCCACCGCAGCGGCGTTGGCTTCGTCGGCGGACAGCCTCAGCACCGCCACCTGCACCGTGTTCGACCGGCCGCCGGCGGCGAACCCGACTTGCCCGGAACCCATGTAGCGCATGCCGTCGGGTCCGGGGGTGAAGCCGTACACCGGATCGACGGGCGGCAACGTGTTGTTGGGCGCGGTTCCGGGATTACCGATTTCCAGCGACACCGATTCGTAGGTCTCCCGGTTCTCCCACGTGCATTCGCCCATGTCCGGACGGATCGACGTGGACTTCCCCTGAACCGTCGTGCCGAGCAGCGCAGCGATGTCCTGGGCCGGCACCATCGCGCAGGCGTCGATGGGTGCGGCAGCAGCGCTCGAGGCGTTCCTGTCGGGTTTGCTGTCGCGCTTGCCGGAATCGCTGTCGCGCGCGCCTGATCCGCAGGCGACCGCCCCGCACAACACCGAGCACAGCAGCAACGGCACCAATCTTGACGCCCCGGGCTTGTCGAGTTCGACCATGAGCCGACCGTATCGATTCGGCCAACGGCGGTGAATCAGGCGTTTCCCTACGAATTGGGGGCGCCCGGATGGGTCCGGGCGGCCCGGTAGGGTTGGTCGACCGTTCGAGGGGAAGGTGTGGGCAGGTGGTTGAACCGTCGGCAGTCGGCGAGGTCGCTCGACGAGAGCCTGCCCCACGTACCACCCGGACTCGGGCGTTCTTCTTGATGGCGGCCGGGCTGACCGCCGTCGGCCCGCCGGTGGGCGCGTTGTGGGCGTGGGTGGCCCCGCCCATTCACGGCGTGGTGGCACTGACCCGCAGCGGAGAACGGGTGCAGGCCTACCTGGGCAACGAAGCCGAGCACTTTTTCATCGCACCGTGCCTGCTGCTCGGACTGTTGAGCGTGGTGGCGGTGGTGTCGGCCACGCTGGCCTGGCAGTGGCGGGCGCATCGGGGACCGGGCATGATCGCGAGCCTGTCGGTGGGGCTGAGCGCCGGGGCGGCGCTGGCGGTGCTGACCGGCACCGTCCTGGTGCACCGCCGCTACGGCACCATCGACGTGGATGCCGCACCGGTGAGTCCCGACCACCGGGTGCACTACGTGGCGGAGGGACCGCCGGTGTTCTTCGGGCACACGCCGCTGCAGATTGCGGCCTCACTACTGTTGCCGGCAGCCACAGCGGCGCTGGTGTACGGCCTGTGCGCCACGTGGAGCACCCGTGACGACCTCGGCGGCTATCCGCCAGAACCCGTCCGGCGACCGCAACCGGCCGTCACAGCGGAAGTCGGCGCACCGCCCCGCCGGTGATCACCCGGGTCGCTATCACGCCCAGGCGCACCAGCCCGAGGTAGGTCTTGGGGTTCAGCAGCGCCGGCCACGCGCTGCTCACCTGTGCTTGCGGCAGCGGCCGGTTGGCGAACCGATCGCGCAGCCACTCCAGCACCATCGGTGCCGACAGCGGGTGCAACAGGATGTGCTCGCTGAGCAGGTCGCGGTGGTAGGTCAGCCGTGCGCCGCCGGCCGCGTAGGTCTCGGCGAGCGCGTCGATGTCGTCGACGGAGATCACCTGGTCGTGGATGGCCTGCAGCATCAGCACCGGCGGCGTCGGCACGGCGCCGCCCAGCCTGGTGTCATTGAAGACATGCTGTACCACCGGGGTCTCCACCAGTTCGTTCAGCGGCTTGTCGATGTAGGAGCTCAGGGAACGGTGGTGTAGCCGCAGTACCGCGGCCGCGGTACTGGTCGACTCCAGCTTGCGCATCAGCGCACGTCCGTCGGCGGTGGCGTGTTCCTCGACGAACGTGTCGAGTTCGGGGTAGACCCGCCTCAGGGCGGCGATCATGAGTGCCGGCAGGCCCGACCAGAACGATCCGTTCAGTCGTAACAGGGTGTTGCCCAGGTCGCCCACCGGTGAGCCGAGCGCAACGCCGACGATGTCGAGGTCGGGGGCGTAGTCGGCGCAGACCTCGGCCGCCCATGCCGTGGACAGGCCGCCGCCGGAATAACCCCACAGGCCCACCGGGGCGTCGGGGGACAAGTCCAGCTGGTCGGTACTCAGCGCGGCGCGTAGCCCGTCGAGCACGTAGTAGCCGGGTTCATACGGTGCTCCCCAGTGGCCGAAGCGGCCCTCATGGTCGGGGATCGACACCGCCCACCCCTGCGACAGGATGGCCGCGATCAGCACGAATTCCAGCTGCGTGAAAGACCCGTGCGCCCGGGCGCGGCGGCGCAGCGCAAAGGACGGGAAACACCGGCCGTCGACCGCGTCGATCGCGCACTGATACGACACGATCGGACACGGCCGGGTCCGATCCCGATCGGTGGGCACCACCACGGTCGTCACCGTCACCTGCGGGACGTCGTTCCGGTCGACGGTGCGGTAGAGCAGCTGGGTGGCCTGCAGCTGCTGCGGGATCAGGCCCAGAAAGGCCAGCTCGACGTCGCGGGAGCGCAGCACGGTGCCCGGCACGGCGTGCTGGAAGCCCGCCGGTGGCTCATAGAACGGGTCCTCGGCCGGCTGCAGGGGGCGTTCGCCGGATTGCAGCGGCTGATGCGGGGCCTGCCCGATCCACTCGACAGATGTTTCGCGGGCCAGACTGTCGACGTCCATCCCGGCATTGTTGCTTAAGAGGGCGTTAAGATTCCAGTCGACTCACCCGGGCGGCCGCAATGCGGCGAATTCGTCGGTGACGCGAAGTTCGGAGTCGGTGAACCGGTATCGGGCCGCCGGACGGCCCCCGCTACGTCCCGAACGGGCGGTGGTGCCGGTGCGGGTGATCACTCCGCGGCGCACCAGCACCCGCTGCAGGTTGGTGGCATCGACCTGGTAGCCCAATACGACGCTGTAGATGTCCCGCAGTGTCGACAGGATGAATTCCGTTGGCGCCAAGCCGAATCCAATGTTCGTATACGACATCTTGGCGACTAGGCGACTATGCGCGTGTGCCACCATCGGCCCGTGGTCGAACGCCATCGGCGGCAAGTCGTCGACGGGATGCCAGTGGGTGTCGCTCGGTAGCTCGGGGTCGGCAGGGGAGGGCACCAAGCCCAGAAACGTCGACGCGATGGTGCGCACGCCGGGCACCCGGCCTGGGTCGGAGAACACAGCCAGCTGCTCAAGGTGGGCGATCTCACGCAGGTCGACCTTTTCGGCCAGCTGGCGGCGGGCCGATGCCGTGACATCCTCGTCATTGCGCAGCAGGCCACCGGGCAGCGACCACCGGCCAGACTGCGGTTCGCGCGCACGTTCCCACAGCAGCACGTTGAGTCGGGGTCGGCGCTGGTCAAGGCCACCAACCTGGAAGACCACCGTGAGCACTTCGTGCGCGGTGCTAGTATGGACCATGTTTTCGATTATAAGTCGAAAACCTGTTTTGAGAAGGAGTCACTCATGACCACCCTCACCGACAGCGGTGTGCGGGCAAGCAGCCTGGCCGACCGCATCGTGAACTCGCCGGCGGGCTACAGCGGTATCGAACCCGACGAGGAGTGGGTGGACGAGGTTCTCCGACTCAAAAAGGAACGCAACGCGACGATCCTGGCCCACAACTACCAACTGCCGGCGATCCAGGACATCGCCGACCACGTCGGGGACTCCCTGGCGCTGGCCCGCATCGCGGCCACCGCCGCCGAGGACACCATCGTGTTCTGCGGTGTGCACTTCATGGCCGAGACGGCCAAGATCCTGTCCCCGGACAAGACGGTGCTGCTGCCCGACACCCGGGCGGGTTGTTCGCTGGCCGACTCGATCACCGCCGAGGAACTGCAGACCTGGCGCAATGAATACCCAGACGCGGTCGTGGTGTCCTACGTGAACACCACCGCGGCGGTCAAGGCACTGACCGACTACTGCTGCACCTCGTCGAATGCCGTCGATGTGGTCAACGCGATCGATCCGGACCGTGAGGTGCTGTTTCTTCCCGACCAGTTCCTGGGCCAGCACGTCAAACGGGTCACCGGCCGCGACAACATCCACATCTGGGCCGGCGAATGCCACGTGCACGCCGCCATCAACGGCGACGAGCTCGAGGAGAAGGCGCGGGCCAACCCGGACGCCGAACTGTTCGTGCACCCCGAGTGCGGCTGCGCGACGTCGTCGCTGTACCTGGTCGGCGAGGGCCATTTCCCCGAGGAGCAGGTCAAGATCCTGTCGACCGGCGGGATGCTCGAGGAGGCGGCGCGGACCGGCGCCCGCAAGGTGTTGGTGGCCACCGAGGTCGGCATGATCCACCAGCTGCGCAAGGCTGCGCCGCAGGTCGACTTCGAAGCGGTCAACCGCAAGGCGGCCTGCAAGTACATGAAGATGATCACCCCGGCGGCCCTGCTGCGCAGCCTGACTGAAGGCGCCGACGAGATCCACGTCGACCCCGAGACGGCCCGCCTGGCCGCCCGCAGCGTGCAGCGGATGATCGCGATCGGACACTCCGTCCCGGTCAGCAAGTGACCGCTGGTCCCAGCTGGCAGCAGCGGGCCGATGTCGTCGTCATCGGCACCGGCGTCGGCGGGCTGGCGGCGGCGCGGGCCGCGCACCGCGCCGGGCGCGAGGTCGTGGTGCTCAGCAAATCCGCCGCGGGCTCGGCGGCGACGGCAACGCACTACGCCCAGGGCGGGATCGCGGTGGTACTGCCGGGCCACGACGACTCGGTGGCCGCCCACGTCGCCGACACGCTGGCCGCCGGTGGCGGATTGTGTGACCGCGACGCGGTGACCTCGATCGTGGCCGACGGCTACCGTGCGGTCTCCGACCTCGCCGCTGCGGGTGCGGTGTTCGACCGGGATTCGGACGGAAACTGGGCGCTGACCCGCGAGGGCGGGCACTCACGGCGTCGCATCATTCATGCCGGCGGCGACGCGACCGGAGCCGAGGTGCAACGTGCCCTGGACCACGCCGCGGCCGCGCTGGATGTGCGCTGCGGTCAGGTGGTGTGTGAGATCCTGCGCGACGCCGATCGGGTCACCGGTGTGCTGGTGGCCAACGCCGACGGGATCGGTGTGATCCACGCTCCGTCGGTGGTGCTGGCCACCGGCGGTCTGGGCCACCTGTACCGGGCGACCACCAATCCCGGTGGGGCGACGGGCGACGGGGTGGCGCTGGCGCTGTGGGCCGGAGTCGCGGTCAGCGACCTGGAATTCATCCAGTTTCACCCGACGATGCTGTTCTCGGGGGCCGGCAACGGCAGCGCCACCGGTGGGCGCCGGCCGCTGATCACCGAGGCGGTACGCGGGGAAGGCGCCAAGCTGATCGACGCCCGCGGCGCCTCGATCACCGAAGGGGTGCACCCGATGGGGGACCTGGCTCCGCGCGACGTGGTTGCGGGGGCCATCGACGCTCGCCTGCGCGAGACCGGCGACGACTGTGTGTATCTCGACGCTCGCGGGATCGACGGCTTCGCGGAGCGCTTCCCGACCGTCACCGCGGCCTGCCGGAACGCCGGTATCGACCCTGTGCGCCAACCGATTCCGGTGGTGCCGGGAGCACATTACAGCTGTGGCGGCGTGATCACCGACGTCACCGGCAGCACCGAGTTGCCCGGCTTGTTCGCCGCCGGCGAGGTGGGCCGGACCGGCATGCACGGCGCCAACCGGCTGGCTTCCAACAGCCTGCTGGAAGGGCTGGTGGTCGGTGACCGCGCCGGCGCTGCGGCCGCGGCGCACTCGGCGTCCGTGGGCCGGACCGAGGCCGTGCTGCCCGAGACCGCCGGGCACGCCGTGGTGAACCGGCAGACCCTGCAGGACGCGATGTCACGCGACGCCTCGGTGGTCCGCGACGCGCACGGGCTCGCGCGGCTACAGGAGCTGCTGGCGGGCGCCGAAGCACGCCACGTCACCGACCGGGCCGGAGTCGAGGACGCCGCACTGACCCTGGCCGCCCGGGTGGTCGCAGCGGCGGCGTCGGCTCGCACCGAGAGCCGGGGCTGCCACCACCGGGCCGAATACCCGGCCGCCGACCCCGGTCAGGCCCGCAGTTCCACCATCCGGCTGCGCGACGGAGTAGTCGCGCTCGAGACCCCCGCGGGAGTCGCATCGTGATGCTGTCCGAGACCGAACTCGACGAGGCGCGCCACGTCATCGCCCGCGCGCTCGACGAGGATCTGCGCTACGGGCCCGATGTCACCACCGCCGCGACGGTCCCCGCCGGCGTGACAGCCGAAGCGGCCATGGTCACCCGCGTGCCCGGGGTGATCGCCGGGGTCGACCTGGCCCTGCTGGTGCTCGACGAGGTTCTCGGAGCCGACGGCTACCGGGTATTGGACAAGGTGGCCGACGGCGCCCGGCTTCCAGCCGGCGCATCGGTGCTGAGCTTGCAGGCCGACACCCGCGGCCTGCTGACCGCCGAACGCACCATGCTCAACCTGGTCTGCCATCTGTCCGGGGTCGCCACCGCCACCGCGGCCTGGGTCGACGCCGTAGACGGTACGTCGGCGCGCATCCGCGACACCCGCAAGACGTTGCCCGGCCTGCGGGTGCTGCAGAAGTACGCGGTGCGCGTCGGTGGCGGGGTGAATCACCGGATGGGTCTGGGCGATGCCGCGCTGATCAAGGACAACCATGTTGCCGCGGCGGGTTCGGTGGCCGCGGCGCTGCGGGCGGTCCGGGCGGCCGCCCCCGACGTGCCCTGCGAGGTCGAGGTGGACTCGCTCGAGCAGTTCGACGAGGTGCTCGCCGAGGCGCCCGAGCTGGTGCTGCTGGACAACTTCGAGGTCTGGCAGACGCAGATGGCGGTGCAGCGGCGCGATTCGCGCGCACCGGGTGTGCTGCTGGAGTCATCTGGTGGGCTGACCCTGGACAGCGCGGCTGCCTACGCCGCCACCGGAGTCGACTACCTGGCCGTGGGCGGCCTCACCCATTCGGTGCAGGTGCTCGACATCGGGTTGGACATGTAGGGCTGGTCTCAGCTGATATCGGTGACGAGCACCGCGACCTTGCGGTTCTGCAGGCGCACCGCCAACGGCAGCGACGTGTCACCCGAGCCGGCCGGCAGGATGCGTGGGTTGGTGACGTGCAGTTCACTGCGGAACAGCCGGACATCGGCTTCGCCGGCGGCCAGCACATTCTTGGCCCAGTCCGTCTTGCCGTGGCCCAGCGCGATCGACAGTTGGTTGCCCTTGCGGTAGGTCGTCACCACGGTCTCGTAGGGCTTTCCGGACTTGCGTCCCCGATGGGTGATCACCGACATGCCGGGAAGAAACCGGGACAGCGGTTTCACCACCGGATTCATGTATTTGATCTGCAACCTGTCGCTCCAGCGCGGGAACACTCGCGGCAACTCTTGGTCCTGTGCCATGGCGGCTCCATTCGATCAGTCAATGAGGCGTGATCCCACTGTAATGACGCGCGGCGAAAACCGGTTGGGCTGCTCTGGGACAATGGACGACGTGAACACCGGCCTGATGGCACGCATCGATCTGCGCGGCACCAAACAGTCGGACCTTTCCAGGACCCGATTGCGCGCCGTGCTGCCGCGCGGCGGCGTGGACGTGGAGGCGGTGCTGCCCCAGGTGCGCCCGATCGTCGAGGCGGTCGCCGAACGCGGAGCGCAGGCGGCACTGGAGTTCGGCGAATCGTTCGACCGGGTCCGGCCGGCCAGCATCCGGGTGCCGGGCACGGCGCTGGAGCGCGCCTTGGCCGAGCTGGATCCGGCCGTGCGCGCCGCCTTGGAGGTGGCGATCAGCCGAGCCCGCGCGGTCCACTCCGACCAGCGGCGCACCGACACCACCACCACGCTGGTCCCGGGCGCCACCGTCACCGAACGCTGGCTTCCGGTCGAGCGGGTGGGCCTGTACGTGCCGGGCGGTAACGCGGTCTACCCGTCCAGCGTGGTGATGAACGTCGTCCCGGCCCAGATCGCCGGTGTCGACTCGCTGGTGATCGCCAGCCCACCCCAGGCCGCCTTTGGCGGTCTGCCGCACCCCACGATCCTGGCCGCGGCCCGGCTGCTCGGCGTCGACGAGGTCTGGGCGGTCGGGGGCGCGCAGGCGGTGGCGTTGCTGGCCTACGGCGGAACCGACACCGACCAGGGCGAGCTGGCGCCGGTCGACATCATCACCGGTCCGGGCAACATCTACGTCACCGCCGCCAAGCGGTTGTGCCGGTCGCAGGTGGGGATCGACGCCGAAGCCGGGCCCACTGAGATCGCCATCCTCGCCGACAACACCGCGAATCCGGCGCACCTGGCCGCGGACCTGATCAGTCAGGCCGAGCACGACGAAATGGCCGCCAGTGTGCTGGTGACCACCAGCCCCGAGTTGGCCGATGCCACCGACCGCGAGGTGACCGCGCAGCTGCAGACCACCGTGCACCGCGAGCGGGTGACCACGGCACTGTCTGGTCCGCAGTCGGCGGTCGTGCTGGTCGACAACCTGGACGCCGGCGTGCGCGTGGTGAACGCCTACGCCGCCGAGCACCTGGAGATCCAGACCGCCGACCCCGCGGCCGTGGCAAACCGAATCCGTTCGGCCGGTGCGATTTTCGTCGGTCCGTATGCGCCAGTCAGCCTCGGTGACTACTGCGCCGGCTCCAACCACGTGCTGCCCACCGCGGGCAGTGCCCGGCACTCCAGTGGACTGTCGGTGCAGACCTTCCTGCGCGGCATCCACGTCGTCGACTACACCGAGGCCGCACTCAAGGACGTCAGCGGGCACGTGATCGCGCTGGCCACCGCCGAGGATCTTCCCGCACACGGCGAAGCGGTGCGGCGGAGGTTCGAGCAGTGAGCGGCGCACCGGCCCGGCCGGGCGCTGAGATCACCCTGGCGGATCTGCCGTTGCGCGACGACCTGCGCGGCAAGTCGCCTTATGGTGCACCGCAACTGGAGGTTCCGGTGCGGCTCAACACCAACGAGAATCCGCACCCGCCGAGCGCGGCTCTCATCGACGACGTGGCACGTTCGGTGCGAGAGGCCGCGGCCGAGCTGCACCGCTATCCCGATCGCGATGCGGTGGCGCTGCGGACCGACCTGGCCGCCTATCTGACGACTCAGACCGGCGTCGCGGTGGGGCCGGAGAATGTGTGGGCGGCTAACGGCTCCAATGAGATCCTGCAACAGTTGCTGCAGGCATTCGGCGGTCCGGGCCGCAGCGCCATCGGATTCGTTCCGTCGTATTCGATGCACCCGATCATCTCCGACGGCACCCAGACACGGTGGCTGGCCGCCAACCGGACCTCGGACTTCGGGCTCGACGTCGGTGTGGCCTGCGCCGCCATCGCCGAGCACCACCCCGACGTGGTGTTCGTCGCGTCCCCGAACAACCCTTCCGGGCAGAGCATTTCGCTCGAGGATCTGCGTGGCCTGCTCGATGCCGCGCCGGGGATCGTGATCGTCGACGAGGCCTACGGCGAATTCTCGTCGCAGCCCAGCGCGATCGCGCTGATCGACGACTACCCGGCGAAGCTGATCGTCAGCCGCACGATGAGCAAGGCGTTCGCATTCGCCGGCGGCCGGCTCGGCTACCTGATCGCCGCCCCCGCGGTGATCGACGCCATGCTGCTGGTGCGCCTGCCCTATCACCTGTCGGTGGTGACGCAGGCGGCCGCCCGGGCCGCGCTCCGTCACGCCGACGACACCCTGGGCAGCGTCGCACAGTTGATTGCGGAGCGGGAACGCGTCTGTGCGGCGCTGAGCGCCATGGGGTTTCGGGTCATCCCCAGCGACGCCAACTTCGTGCTGTTCGGCCAGTTCGCCGACGCACCGGCTACCTGGCAGCGCTACCTCGACGCCGGCATCCTGATCCGCGACGTCGGTATCCCCGGATATCTGCGAGCCACCACCGGATTGCCGGAGGAGAACGACGCGTTGCTCGCGGCCAGCCAACGACTTGCGGCCACCGAACTGGCCCAAAGATTAGGAGCATCATGACCCGCCGCGCCCGGGTGGAACGCGCCACCCGCGAATCCGACATCACGGTCGAACTCGACCTAGACGGCACCGGCATCGTTGACATCGACACCGGTGTGCCGTTCTTCGACCACATGCTGACCGCACTGGGCAGCCACGCCAGCTTCGATCTGACCGTGCGCGCCCGCGGCGACGTGGAGATCGAGGCCCACCACACCGTCGAGGACACCGCGATCGTGCTCGGCCAGGCCCTGGGGGAGGCGCTCGGCGACAAGAAGGGCATTCGCCGATTCGGCGACGCGTTCATCCCGATGGACGAGACCCTGGCCCACGCTGCCGTCGATGTGTCGGGCCGGCCCTACTGCGTGCACACCGGGGAACCGGATCACTTGATGCACACCACGATTGCCGGGACACAGGCGCCCTATCACACCGTGATCAACCGGCACGTGTTCGAGACGCTGGCGTCGAACGCACGCATCGCGTTGCACGTGCGGGTGCTCTACGGGCGTGACCCGCACCACATCACCGAGGCCCAGTACAAGGCCGTCGCGCGTGCGCTGCGCCAGGCAGTGGAGCCCGATCCCCGCGTGACCGGCGTGCCGTCCACCAAAGGCGCCCTGTGAGCAGCTCTGCCAGGGTGGTGATCCTGGACTACGGTTCTGGGAACCTGCGCTCAGCCCAGCGAGCGCTGCAACGGGTCGGCGCTCAGGTCGAGGTGACCGCCGATGCCGACGCCGCCGCCGACGCCGACGGACTGCTGGTGCCGGGAGTCGGGGCGTACGCGGCGTGCATGGCCGGACTGCGCAAGGTCAACGGCGACAAGATCATCGCCGAACGGGTGCAGGCCGGCCGCCCGGTGCTCGGAGTGTGCGTCGGCATGCAGATCCTGTTCGCGCATGGCGTCGAGTTCGGGGTGGACACGGCCGGCTGCGGCCAGTGGCCGGGTGCGGTCACCCGACTGGACGCCCCGGTGATCCCGCACATGGGCTGGAACGTCGTCGATGCCCCACCCGGCAGCACGCTGTTCGCCGGACTGGACGCCGACACCCGGTTCTACTTCGTGCACTCCTATGCCGCACAGCGTTGGGAGGGCCGTCCGGAGGCTTTGGTGACCTGGGCTACCCATCAGGTACCGTTCGTGGCGGCTGTCGAGGATGGGCCGTTGGCCGCCACCCAGTTTCACCCCGAAAAGAGTGGGGATGCCGGGGCGACACTGTTGAGCAACTGGGTGGAGGCACTGTGAGTACTGCTGTGAAGAAGGCACTGGTTCTGTTGCCGGCCGTCGACGTGGTCGACGGGCGCGCGGTGCGCCTGGTGCAGGGCAAGGCCGGCAGCGAGACCGAGTACGGTTCGGCGCTGGACGCCGCGCTGGGTTGGCAGCGCGACGGCGCGGAATGGATCCACCTGGTCGACCTGGACGCCGCGTTCGGGCGTGGGTCGAACCGCGAGCTGCTCGCCGATGTCGTTGGGCGCCTTGACGTGAAGGTCGAACTGTCCGGCGGCATCCGCGACGACGAGTCGCTGGCGGCGGCGCTGGCCACCGGCTGCGCCAGGGTGAACCTGGGCACGGCTGCCTTGGAACACCCACAGTGGTGCGCGCGTGCGATCGCTGAACACGGTGAGAAGGTCGCGGTCGGGCTGGACGTGCAGATCGACCCCGATCATCCCGACGGCATCCACCGGCTGCGGGGCCGCGGCTGGGAGACCGACGGCGGTGATCTCTGGCCGGTACTGGAACGTCTTGACGCCGAAGGCTGTTCACGCTACGTGGTCACCGATGTGACCAAGGACGGCACGCTGGGCGGACCCAACTTGGAGCTGCTCGGCGCAGTCGCCGACCGCACAGACGCTCCGGTGATCGCGTCTGGGGGAGTGTCGAGTCTGGAAGACCTGAGGGCGATCGCCACGCTGGTCGGCCGCGGCGTGGAGGGCGCGATCGTCGGCAAGGCCCTCTACGCCGGCCGGTTCACTCTGCCCGAGGCGCTGTCCACGGTGCAGGAGTAGCCCGACATGGCGCTGGACACCGCGGATCTGGATGCGCTGGTCGCAGCGGCATCAGAGATCCTCGATGTCGCCGCCGAGCCCTTCCTCGCCGGCCACCGGGCCGACTCCGCGGTCCGCAAGGGTGCCAACGACTTCGCCACCGAGGTCGACCTCGCCTTGGAACGCCAGATCACCGAGGCGTTGGTGGCGGCCACCGGAATCGGGGTGCACGGCGAGGAATTCGGTGGGCCGCCGATCGATTCGCCGATGGTGTGGGTGCTGGATCCCATCGACGGGACCTTCAACTACGCCGCGGGATCGCCGATGTCCGCGATCCTGCTGGGGCTGCTGCGCGACGGCGAGCCGGTCGCGGGATTGACCTGGCTGCCGTTCGCCGACCAGCGCTACACCGCGGTCGCCGGCGGCCCGCTGATGCGCAACGGGGTGACGCAGCCGCAACTGAAACCCGTCGACCTGGCCGACTCGTTGGTCGGCATCGGCACCTTCAACGTCGAGTGGCGGGGCCGGTTCCCCGGCCGCTACCGGCTTGCGGTGCTCGAAGGCCTTACCCGCGTGACCTCGCGGACCAGGATGCACGGCGCCACCGGAATCGACCTGGCCTACGTCGCCGATGGAACTCTCGGTGGTGCGATCAGCTTCGGTGACCACATCTGGGACCACGCCGCGGGCGTGGCCATGGTGCGGGCGGCCGGCGGCGTCGTCACCGACCTGGCCGGCGCACCGTGGACGTCCCAGTCGGACTCGGCGCTGGTCGCCGCGCCGGGGGCGCACGATCAGATTCTCGACATCCTCAAGCGAGTCGGCGCACCGGGGGACTACTGACATGGAACAACAACGCAGCGGTTCAGCGAGGCTCGACGCAGGAGAGGCGAAGCTGGGACCGATGCATAAGCGCAGTGATGTGGCGGTACGGGTCATTCCGTGTCTGGACGTCGACGGCGGCCGGGTCGTCAAGGGCGTCAACTTCGCGAACCTGCGCGATGCCGGCGACCCGGTCGAACTGGCCGCGGCCTATGACGCCGAGGGTGCCGACGAGCTGACCTTCCTCGACGTGACGGCGTCGTCGTCGGGCCGGGCCACCATGCTCGAAGTCGTCGCGCGCACCGCCGATCAGGTGTTCATCCCGCTCACCGTCGGCGGCGGAGTGCGCACGGTCGCCGACGTCGACGTGTTGCTGCGGGCCGGCGCGGACAAGGTGTCGGTGAACACCGCCGCGATAGCCCGCCCGGAACTGTTGGCGGAGTTGTCCCGCCAATTCGGCTCCCAGTGCATCGTGCTGTCGGTGGACGCCCGCACCGTCCCGGCCGGTTCGCCGCCCACCGCGTCCGGATGGGAGGTCACCACCCACGGCGGCCGGCAGGGCACCGGTATCGATGCGGTCGAATGGGCAGTCCGCGGAGTGGAGCTCGGCGTCGGGGAGATCCTGCTGAACTCGATGGATGCCGACGGCACCAAAGCCGGATTCGACCTGTCGATGCTGCGCGCGGTCCGGGCCGCGGTGAGCGTACCGGTGATCGCCAGTGGGGGAGCCGGTGCGGCGGAGCATTTCGCCCCGGCGGTCGCCGCGGGTGCCGATGCGGTTCTGGCGGCCAGCGTGTTTCACTTCCGGGAACTGACCATCGGCCAGGTCAAAGCGGCGATGGCGGCGGAGGGGATCACAGTGAGATGAGTGCGATGAGCGGATTGGATCCGGCGATCGCGGCCCGGCTCAAGCGAAACGCCGAGGGGCTGATCGCAGCAGTGGTTCAAGAGCGGGGCAGCGGCGACGTGCTCATGGTCGCCTGGATGGACGATGACGCTTTGGCGCGCACCCTGGCAACCCGTGAGGCGACGTATTTTTCGCGATCACGAAACGAACAGTGGATCAAGGGCGCGACCTCTGGCCACACCCAGCATGTGCATTCGGTGCGGCTGGACTGCGACGGTGACACGGTGCTGCTGACGGTCGATCAGACCGGCGGGGCCTGTCATACCGGTGATCACAGCTGTTTCGATGCGGACGTGTTGCTCGGTCCCGCAGATTGATTCGCTGATAGCGGCGGAGCGGTATGCTGGCGGACTGTGAACTCCGACGAGCCTGATGACTGGTACCGGTTGGAGCACGAGCAGCGCTCCAGGGGTTTGGAGTTGGAGCGGCTGTCGCTTCAGATCGATTCGCACTACGCGCAAGGCACCGTCAGTGACATCGAGGCGCATATGCCGCGCGATGGATCGCGGATAGTCGCGCTGACAAACCAGCTCAGTGAATCGCAAGCGAACCTGGAATCCGCCTCTGCGAAGTTCAACGCATTGGCCTCAGCGATTCCGGGCGACATTGTCGATCTAAGTGATCGACTGTCCGGAATCCTCAACGGCGCGGTTGCCGAAGCAGACGATATTCGCGCGGAGGCGCAACGCTTTGCCGACGAATTGCGGGCCGCTGCCGAGAATGAGGCGGCGGCGGTCCTCGCCGACGCTGAGGCGCAGCGCCGCGAGGCGGCTGAGCTGCGGGCCGAGCTGGAAACCCAGCACAAACACCTGCGGGCGCAGGCCGCGCACCTGCGGCGGCAGGCCGTGCTGAGCGCGGCCGAAATCATGAAGGAGGCCGAGAGTCACGCCTCGGCGATATTGACCGAAATGAACCAGGCGATCACCAGCCACGTCGCAGACGCCCAACGCCGCCTGGCCGAACTCATCGATGCGCGCGCGAAAATCGTCGACCAGATAGAACGCTCGACCACCCAAGCTCATCGGCCGACGCAAGTTAATCCCGAAACTCACGTTAATACTTCGCATCAGGCGGATCGGGAATCTGCATTGTCAGCCAGAGGAACCTGGTTTCGCGAAAATCGCCCGCGCTGAGCCCGCTTTTCTCCATTAGGTTCCTCGGTGACACCTCTGCGCACGTCTGCTACGCTTCGTCGCGCGGCGGCTTGATCGCAACGGCCGACACGCCTTTATTAGCATTTTTACCTGGTTGAATGCCTGGCATCGTCGGGCCGAAGGGCAGGCCCCGCCGTGAGGAGGAGTCGATCCGGTGATGCTGAATATTCCGGCTTTTGAAACGCAGATACGCGGTTTCGATCGCAATGAGGTTGCCGATTACATTGCGCGTCTCCACCATGAAATTGAAATCCTGCAGGAGCACGCGAAATCCCTGAATGCGGTCAAGGCGCAGGCTGGGTCTGACTGCGAACAACTCGTGGCCGAGGTAACGCGGCTGCAGAATGACATCGTGCGGAGGACCGCCGACACCGATACGAAACGACGCGAACTGATTGCCGAATTGGCGCAGCTGCGTGGGCAGTTCGAGCAAGCCACCGAGCCGGTCGACGCCGTAGCCGGGATGTCCGACCGCATCGCGCGAATGCTGCGTATCGCCTCCGAGGAGGCGCGGCGCACCCAGGATTTGGCTCGGCGGGAGGCGGAATCGCTGACCGAGGAACTGCGCGAACAGTTGGTGGCGGCCAAATATCACCGGGACGCCACCAACCACGCGATGGCCGAGTTGCACGCCGCCGCCAACGCTCGCCGGGCGAAAATCCTGGAAATGACGACCGCCGAGGCGGACGAGATCCTCCGGCTGGCGCACGAAGAACGCGACCGGATCGCTCAGGAGATCGAAGCCGCCGAACGTAGCCGGCGCGCGGTGTACCGGCGCCTGGCCGAGGAGGATGAACGAACCCGCCTGGCGGCCCAGGAAGCCCTGGACGAGCAGGTCAAGCTGGCCTGGGAAGAGGACGAACGCAATCGCCGGGAATCGCAGCACTGGCTGGACCAGCAGCTCAAGGCGGCGCGGGAGCGGGCCGAGGCCACCATCGACGAGCTCGACAAAGCGGCGCGTTCGGAGGCTGCAGTGCTGATCGCCACCGCCGAGCGCGAGGCCGGACTGCTCGGGGAACGCGCCCAGCGGGAAGTGAGTCTGCTGGAGCGCGAACGCGGCGGGATCGTCGCCGACCTCGATGAAATCAGGAACTGGATCGACACCGTCGTCGGCGACGACGCCGCGGGCTAGACGAGCGAATACAGCTGTCGACGCCGGAAACCAACCGCGTATCCGGTCGACCGGCAAAGGAGTCCTTGTTTCGCGAAAACCGTCCGCGATCAAGGGGACGTTTACCCACTGTGAGACCGGTGACATGGACTGGCAGGTCTGATACGCTCCGTCGCACGGTGACTTTGAGTGAGCATGCCCATTTGGCTTCGCGCACAAGCCAACTCGGTTGAACGCTGGTTGCCCATCGAACCGAAGACCGAAACTGTCAGGTGCTTAGGAGTACGCCGGTGGCGCTAGAGATTCCCGAATTCGAAACGCAGATGCGCGGTTTCGATCGCAACGAGGTCTCCGATTACATCGCGCGTCTACACCACGAAATCGATATCCTGCAGGACCGCAACAAATCCCTCGAAGCGACCAAATCGCAAACGCTCCTCGACCGCGAACAGCTCGCCGCCGAGGTCACCCGGTTGCAGAACGACGTCGTGCGGATGACCGCCGAAGCGGAATCGGAGCGCCAACGCCTCACCGCCGAGCTGTCCCAACTGCGAACGCAGTTCGAGCAGGTCACCGGACCGGTGGACTCCGTCGAGGGCATGTCCGACCGCATTGCGCGAATGATGCGCATCGCCTCCGAGGAGGCGCGGCGGACCAAGGAACTGGCCCGCCAGGATGCCGAAGCGCTGACCGGGGAACTGCGTGAGCAGTTGGAAGCGGCCAAACACGACCGAGCCGCGGCCAGTGAGGCGCTCGCCGAGTTCCAGACATCCACCAACGCCCGCCGGACGAAGATCCTCGAAGCCGCCACCCAGGAGGCCGAGCAGATCCTGCGCATCGCGCACGAGGAGCGCAGCCGCATCGCCCAGGAAATCGAGGAGGCCGAACGCAGCCGCCGCGAGCTGTACCAGCGCCTGGCCGAAGAGGACGAGCGCAACCGCCGCGCGGCCCAGGAATCCCTGGACGAACAGATCAAGCTGGCCTGGGAAGAGGACGAACGCAACCGTCGGGAGGCCCAGCACCGCCTGGACCAGAAGATGAAGACGGCGTGGGAGCAGGCCGAGGCCAACATCGCCAAGCTCGACAAGGAAGCCCGACTGGAGGCCTCCTCATTGATCGCCAGCACCAAGCGCGAAGCCAAGGTGCTCACCGAGCGCACGCAGGCCGAAGTGGATCTGCTGAAGCGCGAGCGGGCCGGAATCGTCACCCACCTCAGCGAGATCAGAAACTGGATCGACACCGCCGTCGGCGACAGCCCGAAACTGGCCGACCTTTCCGACCCGCCCGCTGCTGAGGAGGCGGAAACGTCCGAAGCGGAGCAGGACGCCGGCTAGGGGCGTCCGATGACTCCTTGCTGGCTGTAGGCGACCGCCAGGCTAATCATTTCCGGTGCTCGAAGCCGAGTCGTGATAGCGTCCGCGGATGCCTGACCTGCCCTACTTCGACTTGCTGATTGATGACCGCTCAAACCGTGGCAAATTCGGCCAACTGTGGGAAGACCAGGTGCACTGGGGCTATTGGGAGAGCCCCAAGGTCGCTGACGGCACCCTGACCGACTACGTCGCCGCCATGGAGCAGATGAACGGCGTGCTGTTCGCGGCCGGAAAGGTTGCCGACGGACAAAGGTTGCTGGATGTCGGCTGCGGATTCGGCGGAACCATCCGCCAGATCAACGCCACGCATTCCGACATGGATCTCACGGGCCTGAACATCGACCAGCGCCAGCTCGCAATCGCCGAGGCTGAGAGCAAGCCTTCCCGCGGCAACGCAATTTCCTGGGTTGAAGCCGACGCCTGTCAGTTGCCGTTCGGGGACAGCTCCTTCGACCGCGTCCTGGCTGTCGAGTGCATTTTCCACTTTCCGTCCCGCGCGCGTTTCCTGACGGAAGCTTCGCGGGTGCTGAAACCGGGTGGCTACCTGGCGGTTTCCGACTTTGTGCCGATCATGATGGTGTTCGGCAAGACGCCGATCTGGATGGCGATCCGCGCCCGGATCGCGAAATCCTACGGAACGCTCGGGAATGTCTCCCTTCGCTCCTACAAGAGCATGGGCTCACGTGCGGGACTGCAACTGGAAACCAAGCGCAACATCCGCAAGCACACCATGCCTACGTACCCATTCCTGCTCAAATACTTGCGCGCTCAAGAGTCAGCGCATACCCGGAAGACAATGATCGTCGGTACCCGATGGATGAAGTGGTTGTCCAAGCTCGGCCTTCTTCAGTACCGCGTTTACACGTTCCACAAGCCCGCCTGACCGCTCCGCCCGAAAAGCGAGGCGCTTAGGCCGATGACCGCGCCCGCAACACCTCCAGCGCCTTGTCGGCGTGGGTGTCCATCGAGAACTCGCTGGCGATCACGTCCAATACGGTGCGGTCGGTGTCGATGACGAACGTGGTCCGCTTCACCGGGATCAGCTTGCCCAGCAGGCCGCGCTTGACCCCGAACTGGCTGGCCACCGTGCCCTCGGTGTCGGACAGCAGGGGATAGTCGAAGCCCTGCTGATCGGCGAATTTGGCCTGCTTGGCCACCGCATCGGCGCTGATGCCGACCCGGGTGGCCCCGACGGCGGCGAACTCGCCAGCCAGGTCGCGGAAGTGACAGGCCTCCTTGGTGCACCCCGGCGTCATCGCGGCTGGGTAGAAGAACAGCACCACCGGCCCGTCGGCCAGCAGGTCGCTGAGTTTGCGCGGCGCCCCGGTCTGGTCGGGGAGCTCGAAGTCGGCCACGGTGTCACCGGTTTTCATGGCGGTCACGCTACTCCGGGTGCGACCGCGGCGGCGGCGATAGTGGTGGGCGCGCTCGGGTCTGGGAAGATGGCCGCGTGCAAACCACGAGCACTTCTAGCGCCGGCGTCACGTCCCGGGCAGACTTCCGGGCGCTGGCGGCTGAGCACCGGGTGGTCCCGGTGACCCGCAAGGTGCTGGCCGACGCCGAAACGCCGCTGTCGGCATACCGCAAGCTGGCGGCCAACCGGCCCGGCACCTTCCTGCTGGAGTCGGCCGAAAACGGCCGGTCGTGGTCGCGGTGGTCGTTCATCGGGGCGGGCACCACCTCGGCGCTGACCGTGCGCGACGGCGAAGCGGTGTGGCTGGGCGCTGCACCGCAGGGCGCACCCACCGGCGGGGACCCGTTGCAGGCGCTGCGCCAGACGTTGACGCTGCTGGAGACGGCCGCCATTCCCGGGCTGCCACCGCTGTCGAGCGGCCTGGTGGGCTTCTTCACCTACGACCTGGTGCGCCGTCTGGAGCGGCTGCCCCAGCTGGCTGTCGACGACCTGCAACTGCCCGACATACTGCTGCTGCTGGCCACCGACATGGCCGCCGTCGACCACCACGAGGGCACCATCACCCTGATCGCCAACGCGGTCAACTGGAACGGCACCGACGAGCACGTCGATGAGGCCTACGACGACGCGATCGCCCGCCTCGATGTGATGGCCGCGGCGCTGAGTCAGCCGCTGGAGTCCAGCGTCGCCACCTTCGACCGACCCGAACCGGTCTACCGCGGCCAGCGCACCCCCGAGGAGTACGGGGCGATCGTCGAGCGGCTGGTCGGCGAGATCGAGGCGGGCGAGGCGTTTCAGGTGGTTCCCTCGCAGCGTTTCGAGATGACGACGCCGGCAGACCCTCTCGATGTCTACCGGATGCTGCGGGTGTCCAATCCGAGCCCGTACATGTACCTGCTGCAAGTACCCGACGACGACGGGGGACTGGCCTTTTCGATCGTGGGTTCCAGCCCCGAGGCGCTGGTGACCGTGCAGGACGGCCGCGCGACCACCCACCCGATCGCCGGAACCCGGTGGCGCGGGGCTACCGAGGACGAAGACCAGCTACTGGCCAAAGATCTTTTGCACGACGAGAAGGAACTCGCCGAACACCTGATGCTGGTCGATCTGGGCCGTAACGACCTAGGGCGGGTATGTGTTCCGGGCACGGTGCGGGTGTCCGACTACAGCCACATCGAGCGCTACAGCCACGTCATGCACCTGGTGTCCACCGTCGCCGGAGAGCTCGCTGAGGATCGCACGGCGCTGGACGCGGTGACGGCGTGCTTCCCTGCGGGCACCTTGTCCGGGGCGCCCAAGGTGCGCGCGATGGAACTGATCGAGGAGGTCGAAAAGACCCGGCGTGGCCTCTACGGCGGCGTCGTCGGTTATCTGGACTTCGCCGGCAATGCCGACTTCGCGATCGCGATCCGCACGGCGCTGATGCGTGACGGGACCGCCTACGTACAGGCGGGTGGCGGAGTGGTGGCCGACTCCAACGGCCCCTACGAATACACCGAGGCATCCAACAAGGCCCGGGCAGTGCTGGCCGCAATCGCCGCCGCCGAGACCCTGGCGGCGCCCGGGACCGATGGCTGACGGCCGCGAACGCAACGACACCCGTGCGCTACGCGGGGCACAACTGCTGCTGGTGGCAGCCGCCGGTGGGCTCTGGGGCGCCGCACGGCTGCCGTGGGTGCTGATCCGCTCGTTCGACGGACTCGGGCAGCCCAAGCAGATCACCGTCACCGGAGCTTCCTGGTCGACAGCGCTGCTGCCGCTGGCGCTGCTGTGCCTGGCTGCCGCGGTCGCCGCGATGGCGGTGCGCGGATGGCAGCTGCGGGTGCTGGCGGTGGTGCTGGCCGCGGTCAGTCTGGCGTGCGGATATCTGGCCATCAGCATGTGGGTGGCCCGCGACATCACCCTGCGGGCCCTGGACATCGCCGAGATTCCGCTGACCTCGCTGCTGGGCACTGACCGCCGTCTCACCGGCGCCGTGTTGAGCCTGGTGGCAGCCCTGGGTGGGCTGGCCGCGGCGGTGCTGTTGATGCGGGTCGCCGCACACAGCGCCGGCCGCGTCACCAGATACTCGGCGCCTGCGGAGCGCCGTGCGGCTGCGCGTGATCTCGAGGCAGGCAAGCCCGCCGACCCGGATGGCCCGCAGGTGTCGGAACGCATGATGTGGGACGCGCTCGACGAGGGGCGCGACCCCACCGGGGATCCCGATGACCGAGCACCCGGCCCCGACGTCGAGGGCCGGTGACACCGCGGGCTGCGACGGTCGTTACCCTTCGATAAAGGTCTTCGACGTAAGGTCCACCGGACGCGGGAGAGGAAGCGGCAGTCATGACTTCGGCATCCGTTCTCGACTCCATCATCGAAGGAGTCTGCGCCGACCTTGCCGCGCGAGAGGCCCTCGTCCCCTTGGCGGAAGTCAAGGCGGCGGCCGAGGCCATGCCTCCGCCACGGGATGTGATGGCGGCGCTGCGTGAGCCCGGCATCGCGGTCATCGCTGAGGTGAAGCGGGCGAGCCCGTCGAAAGGCCAACTGGCGCCCATCGCCGACCCGGCAGAGCTGGCCAGCTCCTACGCGGACGGCGGGGCCCGCGCGATCAGCGTGCTGACCGAGCAGCGGCGTTTCAACGGCTCGCTGGCCGACTTGGACGCGGTACGCGCAGCGGTCTCGGTTCCGGTGCTGCGCAAGGACTTCATCGTGCGGCCGTACCAGATTCACGAGGCCCGCGCCCACGGCGCGGACATGCTGCTGCTGATCGTGGCGGCGCTCGAACAACAGGCGCTGGAGTCGATGCTGGACCGTACCGAGTCGCTCGGCATGACCGCACTGGTCGAGGTGCACACCGAAGAAGAGGCCGACCGTGCATTGACCGCCGGCGCCAAGGTGATCGGCGTCAATGCGCGTGACCTGACCACCCTGGAGGTCGACCGCGACTGCTTCGCGCGGATCGCGCCCGGACTGCCCACCGAGGTGGTCAAGATCGCCGAGTCCGGGGTGCGGGGCACCGCCGACCTGCTGGCCTACGCCGGCGCCGGCGCGGACGCCGTCCTGGTCGGCGAGGGACTGGTCACCAGTGGCGACCCGCGAGCGGCCGTTGCCGATTTGGTCAGTGCGGGTAAGCATCCGTCCTGCCCGAAATCGGCTCGCTAAATGTCAGACATTTCGCACCCGAGCCTTCCGCGTGCCAGCGCCGGAGTGGCCGAGCCGACCGCGCATGATCCGGATGCCCGCGGGCACTTCGGTGTCTACGGCGGCCGCTACGTCGCCGAAGCGCTGATGGCGGTCATCGAAGAGGTCACCGCCGCCTACGACAAGGTGCGCAACGACCGTGAGTTCCTCGACACCCTCGACGACTTGCAGACGCACTACACCGGCCGGCCCTCACCACTGTATGAGGCCGAGCGCCTGACCGCGCACGCCGGCGGCGCCCGCATCTTCTTGAAGCGAGAGGACCTGAACCACACCGGTTCCCACAAGATCAACAATGTGCTCGGCCAGGCACTGCTGGCGCGACACATGGGCAAAACCCGGGTGATCGCCGAGACCGGCGCCGGCCAGCACGGGGTCGCCACCGCGACCGCGTGCGCCCTGCTCGGCCTGGAATGCGTGATCTACATGGGCGCCGTCGACACTCGCCGTCAGGCCCTCAACGTGGCCCGGATGCGGCTGCTGGGCGCCGAGGTGGTCTCGGTCGAATCCGGTTCGCAGACCCTCAAGGATGCCATCAACGAAGCCTTCCGGGACTGGGTCACCAACGCCGACCACACCTATTACTGCTTCGGCACCGCGGCCGGTCCACACCCGTTCCCGACCATGGTGCGCGACTTCCAGCGGATCGTCGGCCTGGAGACGCGCGTCCAGATTCAGCAGATGGCGGGCCGGCTGCCCGACGCCGTGGTGGCGTGTGTGGGCGGGGGATCGAACGCCATCGGCATCTTCCACGCGTTCCTCGACGATCCGGCGGTGCGGCTGATCGGTTTCGAGGCCGGCGGCGACGGCGTCGACACCGGCCGGCACGCCGCGACATTCGCCGGTGGCTCCCCGGGTGCTTTCCAGGGGTCGTTCTCCTACCTGCTGCAAGACGACGACGGTCAGACCATCGAGTCGCACTCGATCTCGGCCGGTCTGGACTACCCGGGTGTGGGACCGGAGCACGCCTGGCTGCGTGAGACCGGGCGCGCGGAATACCGGCCGATCACCGACACCGAGGCGATGGATGCCTTCGGAATCCTTTGCCGCACCGAGGGAATCATTCCGGCGATCGAATCGGCGCACGCGGTGGCCGGAGCACTCAAGCTGGCGACCGAGCTGGGACCCGGCAAGGTCATCGTGGTCAACGTGTCGGGTCGCGGCGACAAAGACGTGGAGACCGCGGCCAAGTGGTTCGGTCTGTTCGACGAGGCAGGAGACGCGTCGTGACCGACCACGCCGGCGACCGGCTGGCCCCGCTGTTCGCGGCGTGCCGTGCCGAGGGCCGCGCTGCGCTGATCGGTTATCTGCCGACCGGCTACCCGGACGTGCCGGGCTCTATCGCCGCGCTGACTGCCCTGGTCGAATCCGGTTGTGACCTCATCGAAGTCGGCGTGCCCTATTCCGATCCGGGAATGGACGGCCCGACCATCGCACGCGCCACCGAGACCGCCCTGCAGGGCGGGGTGCGGGTGCGCGACACACTGACCGCGGTCGAGGCGATCGCAGGCGCCGGTGGACGCGCCGTGGTGATGACCTACTGGAATCCCGTGCTGCGCTACGGCGTCGACGCGTTCGCCCGCGACCTGGCGTCAGCCGGCGGACTGGGTCTGATCACCCCCGACCTGATCGTCGACGAAGCCGACGACTGGATGGCCGCATCCGAGCAGCACGCGCTGGATCGGATCTTCCTGGTGGCCCCTTCCTCGACGCCGCAGCGACTGTCCGAAACCGTCAAAGCGACCCGCGGATTCGTCTACGCCGCTTCCACGATGGGCGTCACCGGCGCCCGAAACACGGTGTCGAACGCGGCGCCGGAACTGGTGGCCAGGGTGCGCGAAGTCTCCGACATCCCCGTCGGGGTGGGACTGGGCGTGCGCTCGGGCGCACAGGCCGCCGAAATCGGTGCCTATACCGACGGTGTCATCGTGGGTTCCGCGCTTGTCACCGCGCTCACCGATGGCCTGGATGAGCTGCGGTCGTTGACGCAAGAGCTTGCTTCCGGTGTACGTCAAAAGGTTTCAACGCGATGACGTTGGATTGGCTCACCTACTTTCCCAGTCCTGCGCGAGGGGTCTGGCACCTCGGACCGGTGCCGATCCGGGCCTACGCGCTGTGCATCATCATCGGCATCGTCGTCGCCCTGCTGCTCGGTGATCGGCGGTGGCGGGCCCGTGGCGGAGAGCCGGGTGTCATCTATGACATCGCGCTGTGGGCGGTGCCGTTCGGCCTGATCGGTGGTCGGCTGTATCACCTGATGACCGACTGGCGGACCTACTTCGGCGAGGGCGGCGTCGGATGGGAAGCGACGCCGCGGATCTGGGACGGCGGTCTGGGGATCTGGGGTGCGGTGGCACTCGGTGGAGTCGGAGCGTGGATCGGCTGCCGCCGCCGTGGGATCTCCCTGCCGGCGTTCGGCGACGCGGTCGCGCCAGGGATTGTGTTGGCCCAGGCGATCGGGCGCATCGGGAACTACTTCAATCAGGAGCTCTACGGCAGGGAGACGACGCTGCCGTGGGGCCTGGAGATCTTCTGGCGAGAAGACGCCGCCGGGGTCCGCGATCCACACCTGCTCGACGGCGTGTCGACCGGGGAGCTGTACAAGATCGTTCAGCCCACGTTCTTGTACGAGTTGTTGTGGAACCTCGTGGTGTTCCTCGTGTTGATCTATGCCGACCGACGGTTCCGCATGGGGCACGGACGGTTGTTCGCGCTCTACGTCGCCGGCTACTGCATCGGCCGGTTCGGTATCGAGTTGCTCCGTGACGACGCGGCCACCCATATCGCCGGCATCCGGGTCAACTCGTTCACCTCGACGTTCGTCTTCATCGGTGCGGTGGTGTACATCCTGCTCGCGGCCAAGGGGCGGGAAGATCCCGAAGCCATCCGTCGGGCATGGCAACCCGAGGACACCGCCGAGCCTGACGCTGCCGAATCGGCAGAGCCCGAAGCGGAGCCGCGCGAGGAGCCCGACGAGAAGGAGTTGGTGGCCGCAGGCGTCGCCAACGGTGTCGGGTCCGTGGTTCGGGTGCCGAAAAGGCTTACCGGCGAAGCCGAATCGGCAGAGAACGAGACCGACGACGAATCCGAGACTTCCGAAGAGGAAGAGCTGGAAGCGGCGCCCGCCGAGTCGGACGTCGACGGGGACACCGAAGCCGACGAGGAAACCCCCACTGAGGACACCGGCGACGCCGAGGAGGCCGAGGTAGTCCAGGCGGACGCCGCAGAGGCCGAGCCGGAAGCGGCTGGGGATGCCGACGAAGACGAAGCGGCTGAACCCGAACCGGACGCCGACGCCTCAGAAGACGGCGAACACCCCGACGAGCCCGTTGACGAGCCCGTTGACGACGTCGCCGACGAGCCCGAAGCGGTCGAAGCCGAATCAGACGAAGCCGAAGCCGAATCGGGAGAGGCCGATGAGTCAACCGACTCGGACGCCTCGGACGACGCTGACCAGCGCTGATCGCGGGCCACGCGCCCTATCTGACATTTCTGGCATGCTGCAGACATGACCGTTCCGTCGTGGCCCCCCGCGGGCCCGCAGGGCGGGGGACAGCCCTACCCGCCACCGCCGGGCTATCCGGGCTTTTATCCGGGCTACCCGGACATCTGGGCGCCCTACGGCCGTCATCCGAGGACTGGGCAGCCCTACTCGCCGAAGTCGAAAGTCACCGCCGCGCTGCTACAGCTGTTGGGGTTCTTCGGTTTTCTCGGGTTCGGTCGCATGTACCTGGGGCAGACCGGCCTGGGCTTGGTGCAGCTGTCGATCGGTGTGTTGGCCACCATCACCACATACGGGCTTGGGATCGTCGTGCCGTTCGTCTGGGGTGTCGTCGACGCGATCCTGATGCTGACCGGGCGGGTGCACGACAAGCAGGGTCGACCGCTGCGCGACGTCACCTGATCGGCCGCCGCACCCGTGCGTCACACGGTTTTTCGCTTGCGGCAACCATTCCTGAGGAAGGCAGCTCAGCCGGCCCGACTATGCTGGCGCCGTGAATAGACGCGGAAAGATCGTCTGCACTCTTGGTCCTGCGACCCACTCCGCGGAGATGGTCCGGGCATTGGTCGACGCGGGCATGGACGTGGCCCGCCTGAACTTCAGCCACGGTGCTCACGAAGACCACCAGGCGTCCTACGAGTGGGTGCGCAGCGCCTCGGACGCCACCGGGCGAGCAGTCGGTGTGCTCGCCGACCTTCAAGGCCCCAAGATCCGATTGGGGCGTTTCGCCGACGGCCCCACCTACTGGGCGAACGGCGAAACGGTGCGTATCACCGTCGAGGACTGCCCCGGCGACCACGACCGGGTGTCGACCACCTACAAGCAGCTGGCTGCCGATGCCGCCCCGGGCGACCGGGTGCTGGTCGACGACGGCAAGGTCGGGCTGGTCGTGGAGCACATCGACGGCAACGACGTGGTCTGCACGGTCACCGAGGGTGGTCCCGTCAGCAACCACAAGGGCATGTCGCTGCCGGGCATGAACGTCTCCGCGCCGGCGCTGTCGGAGAAGGACATCGACGACCTGGAGTTCGCGCTGAAGCTCGGCGTCGACATCGTGGCGCTGTCGTTCGTGCGCTCACCGTCGGACGTGGAACTGGTGCACGAGGTGATGGACCGGGTCGGCCGCCGCGTTCCGGTGATCGCCAAAATGGAGAAGCCGGAAGCCATCGAGAATCTCGAGGCTGTGGTCCTGGCCTTCGACGCGGTCATGGTGGCCCGAGGTGACCTGGGCGTGGAGCTGGCACTCGAAGAGGTGCCGCTGGTGCAGAAGCGCGTCATCCAAGTGGCACGCGAGAACGCGCGCCCGGTGATCGTGGCGACCCAGATGCTGGAGTCGATGATCGAAAACTTCCGGCCCACCCGGGCCGAGGCCTCCGACGTGGCCAACGCAGTGCTCGACGGCGCCGACGCGGTGATGCTGTCCGGGGAGACCGCGGTGGGCAAACACGCCCTCGACGCCGTGCGGACCATGAGCCGGATCATCTGTGCGGTGGAGCAGAACTCCACTGCGGCACCGCCGTTGACGCACATTCCGCGTACCAAGCGCGGCGTCATCTCGTTTGCCGCGCGGGAGATCGGCGAGCGCCTGGACGCCAAGGCGCTGGTGGCGTTCACCCAGTCGGGGGACACCGTGCGCCGGCTGGCCCGCCTGCACACTCCGCTGCCGCTGTTGGCGTTCACCGCGCTGCCCGAGATCCGCAGCCAGTTGGCGATGACCTGGGGCACCGAGACATTCATCGTCCCGCAGGCACACACGACCGACGGCATGATCCGCCAGGTGGACAAGGCCCTGCTGGATCTGGGTCGCTACGAGCGCGGTGATCTGATGGTCATCGTCGCAGGCGCGCCGCCGGGAACCGAGGGCTCGACCAACATGATTCACGTGCACCGGATCGGGGAGGACGACATCTAGTGTCGTCCGAGCCGAACACGGATCTCGAGGAGCTGCTGGCCGTACTGGATCTCACGGGTGTCGACGACGACGTCTTCGTCGGATCGCACCCGAGCAAGACACCGTTGCGCACCTTCGGCGGTCAATTGATGGCACAGTCGTTCGTCGCGGCCAGCCGCACAGTGGCCGAGCACCTGCCGCCCGGTGCGCTGTCGGTCCATTTCATCAATGGTGGTGATCCGGCCCGCGACATCGAATTCCGGGTGCACCGGCTACGCGACGAACGCCGGTTCGCCAATCGCCGCGTCGACGCGATGCAGGGCGACACTTTGATCGCCACCTCAATGGTTTCCTACCTCTCCGGGGGGAGCGGACTCGAGCACAGCGTGGAGGCGCCCGCGGTCGCCGAGCCGGAGACGCTGCCCAGGCTGCGCGAACTACTCAGTGGCTACGAGGAAGTCGTCCCGGGTTTCGTGAAGGCGCCCCACCCGATCGAGTGGCGCTATACCAACGACCCGGCCTGGGTGATGCGCGATAAGGGCGGACAGCTCGGCCACAATCGGGTTTGGGTCAAGGCCGACGGAGTGATCCCCGAGGACCAGCTGCTGCACACCGCGATGATGGTCTATTCGTCGGACACCACGGTGCTCGATTCGATCATCACCACCCACGGGTTGTCGTGGGGCTTCGACCGGATCTTCGCGGCCAGCGCCAACCACACGGTGTGGTTTCACCGGCCGGTACGGTTCGACGACTGGGTGCTGTATGCGACGTCGTCACCGGTGGCAACGGACTCCCGCGGATTGGGCACCGGACACTTCTTCGACCGATCCGGGCAACTGCTGGCCACCGTCACACAGGAAGGCGTGCTGAAGTACTTCCCCAGCTCCAAGCGCTAGGCCGGCATCAGCGCGGTGTCCGATTCCTCCTGCACCATCGGGGCGTCGGCACCGCTGCCGAAGGTGTTCTCGAAGTGCTCACGGAATCGTTCGGTGCACTGCTGCTGGGCGTCGGTGTCCGAGCCGGCCTTCGTCATGCACGCCACGTAGTCGCCGCCGCCA
The DNA here is from genome assembly GCF_001021505.1 of Mycolicibacter heraklionensis. Classification (GTDB taxonomy): domain Bacteria; phylum Actinomycetota; class Actinomycetes; order Mycobacteriales; family Mycobacteriaceae; genus Mycobacterium; species Mycobacterium heraklionense. The sequence continues at coordinate 175,495 of NZ_LDPO01000002.1, read as the reverse complement.
GCGGTCCGCCAGATTCCGACATAGACAAAGATGCAGCCAATACCGGCGATCACCGCAAGCGCGCCCAAGACGATCCCGGCGAGTGCGACGCCGCCGTTGTCGGCTTCCCCCCGCTTGGCTCGGCCGCGCCCGATGAATCCGAGCACGATGGCCGCCAGGCCCAGTCCGACGCCACCGACCACCGACAGCGCGGTCACAATGCCGGCGATCGCCACGATCAGGGCCGCGATGCCCGCACCGTTCTTGAGTATCGGAGCCGCCCCGGGCGGGGGATAGCCGGGGTATTGCCCGGGCGCCGGATACGGGTACGGATAGCCCGGCGGAGGGTAGCTACCGCCGGGCGACGGCCAGGACGGCTGAGACTCGGGCGACAGCGAGGGCATGCCGGACTCGGGCATTGAGCAGACTCCACATCAGAGCTTTAGGCAGGTGTGAAAACGGATCAGGACTCAAGGGTACCCGCGACAGCGCCTAGGGGGCCGCCGCACGTTAGGCGCAGGCTATCCGGCCGACAGCGCGGTGGCGACCTCGCGGGATGCGCTCCGAATCTTGAGCGCGGTGGCGATCTCGACGACGCCGATGACGATCAGCCAGCTGCCGACGACGACCGCCAGCACCCACAGCGACGCGAACGGCGATGCCAACGTCACCAGACCGGCCAGCAGACTGATGACGCCCATGAAGATCTGCCAACCCCGGCCCGGCAGCGCCGGGTCGCTGATGGCCGCGACGGCGGTCGCCACCCCGCGGAAGATGAAGCCGACTGCGATCCAAATCGCCAGCAGGAGCACCGCCAAGGCTTCTTCGTCGGAGTTGAAGTGCCGGAAACACAGGACGGCCAGGATCACCGACGCGGTGCCGCTGAGGAACAGCAGCACCCGCCCGCCGGCGGACATGACGGGCAGGCTGAAAGCGAAGATCAACTGGGCGATTCCGGTGACCACCAGGTACACACCGAACAGCACCGCAGCAGCAAGGATGGACCGGCCCGGCCAGACCAAGACCAGCACACCCAAGACGAGGGCCAAGACACCGGAGACCAGTGTCGACTTCCACAGATTCGGCAGCAGGCTCGAAACCGTTGTTTCCATGGCCGCAGTCTGGCACAGATACCGCATTCCGGCCGGGTATTGGCTGCCGTTCAGCGACTGGAGATGACCTGCGTGGTCTGGCGGGCGTAGATCTCGGCCAGGAACTGCTCGACGGCTACGGCGGTGTGCGCAGCCCGGGGCGAGCCGAAGATGTCGAACGCGTGCTGAGCCAATGGCAACTCGGCATAGACCACCGGGCTCGTGCTGATCTCCCGCAGCCGGTCGGCGAATGCGCGGCCCTGCTCCACCGGCACCAACGAATCATTGGTTCCGTGCAGCACGAAAAAGGGTGGGGCTTCGGAAGATAAATACGTCATCGGGGAGGCGTCCCGGTAGGTGTCCGGGAAGCGCCGCCGGCTCTGCTTGAACACGTAGGCCCCCAATGCCGGGGTCAGCAGCGGATGCAGCCCGGTCTCGCCGGTGAAGTCATAGATCCCGTAGAACGGCACCGCCGCGCGCACGCTGGTGTCCGCGTCGGCGAAACCCGGCTGAAAACGCGGATCGTTTGCGGTCAGCGCGGTGAGAGCGCAAAGGTGACCACCCGCCGAACCACCGGTCGCCGCGACCCAGTCCGGATCGCCACCGAAGTCGGCGATGTGCGCTTTGGTCCATGCCAGGGCCCGCTTGACGTCGATGATGTGGTCGGGCCAGGTGGAACGTGGGCTCAGCCGGTAGTTGATCGACACACACACCCAACCGCGTTCCACCAGGTGGGCCATCAGCGGATGTGCTTGGCCGCGTTTGCTTCCCACCATCCAGGCACCGCCGGGTATCTGGAGGAGAACCGGTGCGCGGCCGTCGCGGGGGAGGTCGCGATGCCGCCACACATCGAGGGTGTTGCGGCCGCCGTATTCGCCGTAGGGGATGTCGGAGTCGGTGGCGTAGTCCTGGTAGACCCGCATCATTCGCACCACGCCGGGCGCCTTGGCGATTTCCGCGTCCGGGCCCGGCCGCTCCCACAAGTCGCGGCTTTCGGTGCGCCGTCCTGCACCGAGTTCGGCATCCAGCGCCGCGGTCAGCGGCTTATTGGCGGTGCGCCCGGCATAGTTCAGCCCCAGCAGGCCCAGCCACGAGAGCGCCGACAGCAGCCAGCCGGTCCGCCGAGCCCGCGGTGACAGCCGCCGGGTCAACGCCGCCAACGCCGCGGACTGACCGGCGATGAGCGGCAGCGGCAGCTCCGAGGCGAACAGGCCGAAGGCGAACGCATACAGCGACGGATAACCGCGCTTGGTCAGCGGGCGGTAACCATTGATGGTGTTGGCCAGACCGGCCAGCGAGCCGAGCACGGCCAAAAGCCTTGTCATTGCGCTCCTCAGCATTGTGGGACGACCTGATCCGGCACCCTACCGAAGCCGGTCGGACCACCCGATCTGTGCGGCGGTCCCAGCTTCGCCTCTCCTGCGTCGAGGCTCGCTGAACCACCGGGTCAGCCCGCGGGGGTCGCCGACAGAGAGCGGGACGCCGGACCGTGTGAGGCCGGGGTACGGGCATCGACCAGAAACCAGGTGTGCATAACGCCTTTGCCTTTGACTTCGACGTCGCCGCGCTCCTCGAACACGAAGTCCTCGTTGAGTCGCTCGTAGACCGCTTGCGGCACTTGGATGCGGTTCTGGGTGCCGGTCGACTCCATCCGGGAGGCAAGGTTCACCGCGTCGCCCCACACGTCGTAGAAGAACCGGCGGTTACCGACGACGCCGGCCACCACCGGCCCGGTGGCCAGCCCGATCCGCAGCGACACCGGCCGCCCCAGCGGATCGCGCAGTTCGGCGACGGTGGCGGCGATGTCCAGTGCCAGTCGAGCCAGCGCGTGCAGGTGATCAGGCCTCGGGTCGGGAACTCCGCTGACCACCATGTAGGAGTCGCCGCTGGTCTTGATCTTCTCCAGGCCGTGCTGGTCGACGAGCCGGTCCAGCCCGCTGTAGAGCTCGTTGAGAAACTCGACCAGTTGCCCCGGGTCGGTCTGGCTGGCCCGTCGGGTGAAGTCGGCGATGTCGGCGAACAGCACCGAGGCGTCCGGGTAGCTGTCGGCGATCACGTCCACCGCCGGGTTCTTCAGTCGGTCGGCGACCGCCGTGGGCAAGATGTTGGCCAGCAGGGCTTCGGACCGTTCGTATTCGGCCTCCATCGCCGCTTCGGCGTGGGAGATCTCGCGCAGTGCGAACCAGACCGTGGCGACCACCATGAAGCATGCCGAGACGACGACCAGCACGTAGGACAGGTTGTGCAGCCACTCCGGTTGGTGCAGGTTGTCGGCCGGGACCAGGAACTGCAGGGCGATGGTCAGCGCTGCGCCGATGCCTGCCACGACGGCGGCCAGCTTGATCCGGTCCACGCCGAGAATGAGCACGCTGATCGACGCCGAGGCCAGAAAGTAGAACTGGATGCCCGACCCGGTGCCCACCACCCAGCAGACGACGGCGGTCGTCAGGTAGGCGATACCGACGAAGGTCAGCGGCGCGATGAGCTCGCCGTAGCGGTAGAGCAGCGGAGTCAGGGCCAGCGCGGCGGCGGCCACCAGGTTCAGGGCACCGATCCACCAGTAGGTGGGGTCGGCCCAGATCTCCAGCATTCCCCACCCAGCGCTGATGATCGCCGCCAGTCCCGCGGACACCTTGAGGATCCGCAGCCGCTGCGACAGCCGCGCCGCGTAATGCCGGGTGCGGGCCGGTATGCAGTGCGTGCGCCGGTAGGGGGTCTGAGCCTCGGCCGGTACCGCGAGGAACCGCTTGACGGACACAACCGACAGCCTAATCCGCTGAGCTGGGCCGTTGGCGGTTTCACCAGGTCGGGGGCTTGCGTCTAGGGTCAGCGCTCATGGTGATGCGTTCCGTCGCGCTGTTCGTGTTGGCTGCTATCGCCGAAATCGGGGGGGCCTGGCTGGTGTGGCAGGGGGTGCGGGAGCACCGCGGCCTGCTGTGGGCCGGTGCCGGGGTGATTGCCCTGGGGTTGTACGGCTTCGTGGCGACCCTGCAGCCCGACGCCCAATTCGGCCGGATCCTGGCCGCCTACGGTGGGGTGTTCGTCGCCGGCTCGCTGGCGTGGGGCATGGCGTTCGACGGATTCCGGCCCGACCGTGCCGACGTCCTGGGTGTACTGATCTGTCTGATCGGGGTGGGCGTGATCATGTATTCGCCGCGCTGACGCGGCGTCAGCCGACGGGTTCGATACCCGAACTTGAGATCACAAAGCCGCGCCCTGACGGCTCCACAGTGCAGGTGACGCCGCTGGCGTCCGACTGGCAGGTGAACGGTCCGGCACCCGCGCTCTGGCCGAACGGAAGAATCGGTTGATCGAACGGGGGATTGGACAAGCAGTTGATGCTGTCACGGCAAATCGACAACTCCCCGTCGCTGTCCATCGATACGTGCTGCGACGGATTTACCGACATGCAATAGGCCGCATCGGGCAGTTCTCCTCGCCGGTAATTGATTTCGCAGTTGAACCCGGCCCGCGTCCCGAAGAACGGCACAAAGGGCAGATGGCACGATTCGCAGTCGTCGTAGCTGGGCTCGCGCGCAATCTCTTGCAGCGGGTCGCGTTGGAGGAGGTTGCCGCCGACGCCGCCGTCATGTCCGGATGATGCGTCCTCGTACTGTCCGCGAGCCTTGGCCGGCACGTGCTTGGTGTCTTGCGGGTGGTTCGAGGTCCAGAAGAGAAAGCCGACCGACACGCACAACAGCAGCACCAGCACGCCCAGCACAGATTTCCTCAACGGCCCTCCTCGGCTGCCGCAACCCCGGCGCCGCCGAGTCTAGGTTCGCTGAGGTCCGTACGTGGCGACAATGGCGAACGGCGTGACCGATGCAACCGTAGGAAGGCCGGGAAGCCCCGAGCTGGTCCCGAGCGGCACGCACCGACGCCCGGCCACATCTTCCGGCGGGCGTCGCTTTCCTACCGAATATCTGCTTACGGATGTCAACGATGCTCCCCAGCGGGTAGTATGCGTCCGCACGAATGTCTATGTTTATGACCGAACCGACTCTATTGGAGGTGGAGTGTTCGCTCGAACGGCCATGAGTTTCATTAGCGCAGGCAGCGCAGGAATCGGGATACTGCTCGCCGCGCCGTGCAACGCCCTGCCATCAACCGGTGCGCTTCTGGTTCCGGACGACATCACGCCCGGCTACTACTGGGCAAACCCAACGGACTCGACGGGAGGCTACGTTGAGGTTTGCGCCGACTACACCTGCGATATCGGCGGCGGAATGATCGAGAATTACTCAGTCGACGGTCGGACGATGATCCCGATTCCCGACCACGCGAGAATGGTCAACGTCCACTACGCCACGCTGTCACCCGCTGGTGTCTAGAGCATCAGCAGTGGCCTCCAGGTCCGTGAAAACAAAAGTCAGTGGCGCTGCGGTGGTTGTTATCGCCGCGGCCCTCCTCGCGGGCTGCGGCAGCCAAGCAGAAAACTCGGCCCCGACCGCGACGATCACACAAAGCGTGATCATTACTCAGGCCCCCGTCACGTCCGAGTGGGCGGAAACCGCGCCAGCTACCAGCACGCCCGCACCCGTCGCAATAGAGGTCACGATTCCTGAGGTGCAAGGTCAGAATGCCCGGATTGCGCGTAGGACTCTCGAACAACTCGGCCTTACCGACGTGTCGCTCTCATCAGCGAATCCCAAGTACCAGAACGTGTTCAACGCGGCAAACTGGACAGTGGTGAGCATCGAGCCTCCGCCCGGAAGCGTTGTCGACGCTAATGCGCCGGTAATCATGAAGGTATACAAGGACTGACCAACGCGGCCCAACCGCGTCATACCGCCGTTACGCCGCGGCGCCGATTGGGTTGTCGCTCGGCGGAGAAGTCACCTTGACTCAACTGAGGGGAATTGGCTCATGGCGTTGTTTAGCATGAAGACCGACGAACAGCGCGCAGCCGACGCCGCAAAAAAGGCCGAGGCCGCGTATTGGGCGTCCCCACAGGGCAAGGCCGCACAGGCGTTTGCGCGAGGCGATGAGTTCTTCCAGATCGAGATACCCCACTCATCGGTCACCGGCTTCACCAATGCGGCGTTCAACTCCGCCACCCAGGGAACGATTCGCCGGAAACTGAGCCGAACTGACCTGCTAGGTCAGATCGAAGAGACTGGCTGGCACCTCCTGCACGCCGACTGGGTCTACATCCAGACCGGACAGAACAGCCGCGACAAATTCCTTGCGTCTGGTCAACACGTGGTTGTGACCGGCGAAGTGATCGGCATATACCTGTTCCGGCGCGACGAGAAACGGGGCGACCGCGCCACCTCACCAATGACGCCGGAGCCGCGCATCAGCGGCCGCGACGACCTCGGAAGGTGACAACGTAGTGCTGGTGAAGTGTTTCAAATGCCAACAATCGCAGGACATTCCCGTCGCGCACCACTCCTTTGTTTGCGAGCAACGCGGCGAGAAGCTCAAGCGGAAGGTTGCGCTCCGCGCTCGTGAGCCCTGCGGAAGGGAGCCAATCCCGACGTGCCGATATTCATGCCTGTAGCCCAGCTAGTTTGCTTGCCCAGATTTGCAGGCAGCGCCAACGGTCCTTGACTCCTGCACGAACGGCGCGCCCCGCGCCGGCACCACTAGCCGGTCCTTAAATACCTGGACGCGGGTAGCAAGGTCCGCGTTCAGCTCGACCATGCGGGCCGCGAGGCCGAACACGATGCCCGCCTGCCTTTCATCGACGGCGGCAACAATCACGGTCGCGCCCTCGCCGCCCGTCATCAGCTCGTTCAAGCCGAGGGCGGTTACCAGCGTTGACTTGCCCTGCCCGCGCGGCAGGCACCACCCGGCAACGCGTGGCTGCGGGTCGGCGTCCAACACGCTTGCCGCTAGGTCACGCTGCCAGTTGCGCAGCTTGAGCGGCCCACCCGCGCCGGTGCCTTTGGGCACGCGAACGAACTTGGTACAGAACGCGGCGAATGCCGCAGAGCCGTTTGACCGTGGCCGAACGGCAACACACTGTCATCAACGGCCCGATTAGGGGCAGCCCGCACGCTACGCTCCTTCCAACTGTTTTTGAGACTGAACATGGGGCGATATGACAACCAACGTCGGAACCGACATGGAAATAACGACTGTTACATTCAGGCTTGGCATCCCTGATTCTACACTTGACAGGATATTGTCTAGCGCAAACGACACACTCGCCGGGTTCAGTCGCCAGTTTGCAAATCTAAATTCGTTAGTTCAGGTTGCAACCTGGTCTAGTCGAGTTAATAATGAGATCGGATTTTTTACTCCGCAAGAGCAGATGGGCCGTGCTGAGACCGCGCAAGCTACCATGTTCCGAGTTTTGCACATCTCTTACAACTCGCCAGCCGTAATTGCGATAGGAAGCGTCTTGCCCGCTGCCCTACTAGTTGCGTCGACCATGCTCGGCATTTACGAACGCTTTCAAGGGGTGCGCGACAAGGAGCTTGATTTAAAATCGAAGCGCTATGACGTCAAATCGAAGGGCAAGCGAAACGCCGCAGAAGCCATCGCACTCGAAAGTCTGATGGACGAGCTAAAATTTGAATACGAACTCAAGGAGCAGATTCGTAATGATTTGCGCGACTGGCAGTCGTCGTTCCGAGAAGACGCTATTAGGCATTCAAAATCAGCCGGGATCGCAAAACGTATTGCTGATGCAGCCAGAGCACTTTCATTCGTGGAATCACTACGAGTGAACGACCTGAAGGAGAAAGAGTAATCGCCTCTGCGCTGGCCTTTCAAGAGGGTCGGCGCTGGTAGGGGCCTGTCCCCATCATGGTCTTCCGCGTTGAGTGAGTGCAGCTCAGGCGCGTGCCTGGCGTGTTCTGGCATTAGCAGGCTGGTGGGTAGTTACCGTAAATTCCTGCGTCGTCACCTGACATGACTTGGTTGTGTTGTTTGGTGGCGTCAGCGATCAGCCTGTTCCGCTCGGCTCCGCGCTGGCGGGCCATGCGTAGCCCCAGCTTCACTGCGTACGCAGTCGCCATGATGGTGGCGGACACTGTTATCCCAAAGATTGCTGCGCAGCCGAAGAGTACGAGCCAAGGCCATAGCGCTGATGTGCCGGTTTGCTCCGGCCTGTTGGCGGTCGGGGGCGTGATCTTTATCTTTGCGTTGCTTTGGATTTCGGCAGTCTTAGCGGGTGCTGGCTTGTCTGCCCATCGTTTCATCATGACGTAGGCGATGATGAGGGTTATGAGCAGCAGCGGCAGGTTCACGACCATACATTTACCGTAGCGGCGGGCACCGACGTTCTGCCCGTTCTGCGATTGCTACTAGTACCTGATTGTGTTCGGCATCGGTATAGCGGGCACCGCGGGATTGGTTGCACCGCGAGCAGCTCGACCTGATGTTCTCTGGCGTCCGGGCATACTGCGGGAAGTCGACTATCGGCAGTATGTAGTCGGCGGTGTCTGCGCCGCCGGTACAGCCCGCTAACCAGTTCGCAAAAGGGGACACGCCCACGTTGTGCTCGGCTTAGCCTTCGCCAGTGCCGATCTGTTGCAGTTCTGCCTTTGGTGCCGCGTGATGCTGTGCGGTGCAGCAGTTTGCAGCCGGCGCATCTGCTGTCCTTGGTTATCAGTGTCCCGCATTTGATGCACGGACGGTTCACCCGCCGTGCGGTTGTCGATGCGTTAAGTAGTCGGACTTTTTAGCTTCCGGCTTGCTCGGCGGGCAGCAAAGCCCCATTGAGGTGCCTTTTGGCGAACACCGCCGCACGCTGATTGCCCTCGTCGTCAACACATGCCGCACGCCAGCGCTGCCCTGACCGTACCGGGTGGTGCAGACCATTGCTCCCGGCTGCTTGAAGTGCGTCCGCTCGATACACCAGCCCGCGCCGTCTGCCTCGTCGGCGGGGTAGTAGACCTGTTCGCCTTGTCGCGCTGGCCGATGCCACACGTCGACCACGCTTGCTCGAGCTGCGCGTTTAGATCCTAGTGCATGTCGAGCACGGTGTAGATCCGTCCAGACCTGTTACCGACGGTGCCCTCGGTGAGATTCGAACTCACACTGCACGGGTTTTGAATCCGTTTCCTCTGCCAGTTGGGATACGAGGGCCCGGCGCTGACGCGCGGCTTCCTACCTTAGACGATGCCCCTCACTGTTGCCCCAGCCGGCAGCCACGACAGAATGGGGGGATGACCGAGCCCACGTCCGACAGCAGCCCGCGCCCAGCCCGGCGGGTGCTGATCGCCGAGGATGAAGCGCTGATCCGGCTGGATCTCGCCGAGATGCTGCGCGAAGAAGGCTATGAGGTGGTGGGCGAGGCCGGCGACGGGCAGGAAGCCGTCGAGCTGGCCGAACTGTTGCACCCGGACCTGGTGATCCTCGACGTGAAGATGCCGCGCCGCGACGGCATCGACGCGGCCTCCGAGATCGCCGCCAAGCGCATCGCGCCGATCGTCATCCTGACCGCGTTCAGCCAGCGCGACCTGGTGGAACGTGCCCGCGACGCCGGGGCGATGGCCTACCTGGTCAAGCCGTTCACCGCCGGTGACCTGGTCCCAGCCATCGAGCTGGCGGTCAGCCGGGCCGACGAGATCACCGCCCTGGAGCGCGAGGTCAGCAACCTGTCAGAGCAGCTGGAGACCCGCAAGCTCGTCGAGCGGGCCAAGGGCGTGCTGCAGACCGCGCACGGCTTCACCGAGCCCGAGGCCTTCAAGTGGATCCAGCGCGCCGCGATGGACAAGCGGACCACCATGCGGCAGGTGGCCGAAGTGGTGCTGGAAAACGTCGAGGCCCCGGTCAACCCACCGGCCTGACCGCCACGCCACCATCGGCGCTGAGCCCCGCTGCGTTGGTTCAACCAGTACGCTCGATGGCGTGCAGCGCAGAATCATGGGCATTGAGACTGAGTTCGGTGTCACCTGCACCTTCCACGGCCATCGGAGGTTGTCGCCCGACGAGGTGGCGCGCTATCTGTTCCGCCGGGTGGTGTCGTGGGGGCGTAGCTCGAATGTGTTCCTGCGCAACGGAGCTCGGCTGTATCTCGATGTCGGCAGTCATCCCGAGTACGCCACCGCCGAGTGCGACAACCTGATTCAGCTGGTCACCCACGACCGGGCCGGGGAACGGGTGCTCGAAGACCTGCTGATCGACGCCGAGCAGCGGCTGGCCGATGAGGGCATCGGCGGCGACATCTACCTGTTCAAGAACAACACCGACTCGGCCGGCAACTCCTACGGCTGCCACGAGAACTACCTGATCGTGCGGGCCGGGGAGTTCTCCCGGATCTCCGACGTGCTGCTGCCCTTCCTGGTGACCCGCCAGCTGATCTGCGGCGCCGGCAAGGTGCTGCAAACCCCCAAGGCCGCCACGTTCTGCCTGTCCCAGCGCGCCGAGCACATCTGGGAAGGCGTCTCGAGCGCGACCACCCGCTCTCGGCCGATCATCAACACCCGCGACGAGCCGCACGCCGACGCCGAGAAGTACCGGCGCCTGCACGTCATCGTCGGCGACTCCAACATGTCCGAGACCTCGACCCTGCTCAAAGTGGGCAGCGCGGCGCTGGTGCTGGAGATGATCGAGGCCGGAGTGCCCTTCCGGGACTTCTCGCTGGACAACCCGATCCGGGCGATCCGCGAGGTCAGCCACGACGTCACCGGCCGGCGGCCGGTGCGGCTGGCCGGCGGACGCCAAGCGGGCGCCCTGGACATCCAGCGCGAGTACTACGGGCGGGCCGTGGAGTACGTGCAGACCCGGGCCAGCAACCCCCAACTCGAGCAGGTCATCGATTTGTGGGGCCGTCAGCTCGACGCCGTCGAAACCCAGGACTTCGCCAAGGTGGACACCGAGATCGACTGGGTGATCAAGCGAAAGCTGTTCCAGCGCTACCAGGATCGCTACAACATGGAGCTGTCGGATCCAAAGATCGCCCAGTTGGACCTGGCCTATCACGACATCAAGCGCGGCCGCGGGGTGTTCGACCTGCTGCAGCGCAAGGGGTTGGCCACCCGCGTCACCACCGACGAGGACGTCGATGAGGCCGTCGACACCCCGCCGCAGACCACCCGCGCCAAGCTGCGCGGCGAATTCATCAGCGCCGCACAGGCAGCCGGCCGCGACTTCACCGTCGACTGGGTGCACCTCAAGCTCAACGACCAGGCTCAGCGCACCGTGCTGTGCAAGGACCCCTTCCGGTCGGTCGACGAGCGCGTCAAGCGCCTGATCGCCAGCATGTAGCGCACCAGCGATGACTCGGACCAGCGGCCTGGCCGCGCTCATCACGCTGGGGATCGCGCTGACCGCAGCGCCGGCCGCGCACGCAGACGGCGTCGTCAGCTGTCAGTTCAGCGTGGCCAAGCCGTTCGTCTACTCGGTCAACGGGGCCGACTACATGGGCAGCCGTGTCGATGTGAGCGATTGCCGGACCGATCTTCCCGCTGCGCCGCTGACCCTGCAGATGCACCTGACCGCCTCCGGCGCGCCGCTGGAGCTGGCCGGTCCGTCGCATACCCTCACCTACTCCGAGACCCGTGAGGTGCACAACGGGGACAGTTTCTCGGTGTCGTTTCCCAACGATGACCGATTGATGCCGCTGTACCCGGGGGTCTACGGCGCGAAAGCATCGGTACGCACCGATCTTCCGGGCGAGCCGAGCGCCGACGACCCCGCATTCGCGGACTACCAGTGCAGCACCTGGGACTTCCCGGGTATGACATGCACGCCGGCAACCCACATCTGAACAACCAGGCAACCCGCGAGGCATATCCTCTCTTGTCATGGCGACCGCCAAAGTCGAACGACTCCTGAATCTCGTCATCGCGTTGCTGGCTACCCGCAGCTACCTGACCGCCGAGCGGATTCGGGCCACCGTCGTCGGCTACGGCGACAGCCCTAGCGACGACGCGTTCTCGCGGATGTTCGAGCGCGACAAGAACGAGCTGCGTGACCTGGGCATTCCGCTGGAGACCGGCAAAGCCTCGGGGTTCGACACGGTGGACGGCTACCGCATCAACCCCGACGCCTACGCCCTGCCGGCCATTGACCTGACCCGCGAAGAGGCCGCCGCGGTCGCGGTCGCGGTTCAGCTGTGGCAGTCCCCGGAGTTGCGCGCCAACGCCGAGGGCGCGGTCGCCAAGCTGCACGCCGCCGGCGTCGAGGTGGACCCGGACCGGGCCGACGTGCTGGTTGCGGCGCCGGCCGCGCTCCCGGGAATCCACCGGGCCGAGCCGGCGCTGGGCGCCTTGATGGATGCCGTCCAGGCCGGGCAGGCCGTGCAGTTCGAGCACCGACCCTCACCGGTCGAGCCGTCCGTCACCCGCACCGTGGAGCCGTGGGGAGTGGTCACCCACGCCGGCCGCTGGTATCTGGTGGGCCATGACCGCGACCGGAACGCGGTGCGCACCTTCCGGATGTCGCGGATCGGGCCGGAGGTACGGCCGATCGGGCCGACCGACGCCGTCACCCGACCCGACACCGCCGATCTGCGAGCGATCGTCGCCGATGCCGTCGGCGATGCGCCCAGCGGGGTGCAGGCACGCATCTGGGTCGCCGATGGCCGCGCCGTGGCGCTGCGCCGGGCCGGTACGGTGCTGGCTCGTCAGGAGCTCGCCGGCCGCGACGGCGACGTCATCGGCGTCGACATGGGCACCCATGACCGGCTGGCCCGGGAGATCGCCGGGTACGGAGCCGACGCGGTCGTGCTGGACCCGCCGTCGCTGCGCGACGATGTGGTGGCGCGACTGAGTGCTCGCGTGGGGGAGGTGCCGGTGTGACCCAGCTGTCGAAGCGCCTGGTCCGGCTGCTGAACATGGTGCCGTATCTGAAGGCTCGCCCCGGGATCAGCAAGGAGCAGGCCGCCGCCGAACTCGGCGTGAGCCTGAGTCAGCTGCAGACCGATCTGGAGCAGTTGGTGATGTGCGGCCTGCCGGGCTACGGGCCCGGCGAACTGATCGACGTGACGTTCTACGACGACCGCCTAGACGTGTTCGAGTCCGCCGGCGTGGATCGGCCGCTGCGGCTGACGTCGCGGGAGGCCACGGCCATGCTGATGGCGTTGCGCACCCTGGTCGACATGCCCGGCATCGTCGACCCGCGGGCCGCGCGCAGTGCGATAGCCAAGGTTGAGGCGGCGGCCGGAGCCGCGGCACCGGCGGCGCCCGCCTCCGCCGTGCACGACGAGTCCGCCGCCGACTTTGTCCGACAAGACGTCGTCCGCGACGGCGTCCGGCAGCGTCGCGCGCTGGCAATCGACTACTACGCGGCATCCCGGGACAGCGTGTCGCATCGGATCGTGGATCCGATCCGGGTGGTGCTGATCGGGGCGCACAGCTACCTGGAGGCCTGGTGCCGCGAATCCGAGGGCGTGCGATTGTTCCGGTTCGACCGCATTGACGACGCCCGGCTGCTCGACGAGCCGTCGGCGCCGCCGGAGCCGGTGCGCCAGGCCGAGACCGACACCTCGCTGTTCGACGCCGACCCGTCGCTGCCGGTCGCCATCGTGCGGGTGGCGCCGTCGGCGGCGTGGATGTTCGAGTACTACCCGATGCAGGCCCTCGGGGAGCTGGCCGATGGCTGGCGCGAAGCCCAGCTGACGTACGCGTCGCAGGAGTGGCTGATCCGGCTGCTGCTGGGGATGGGCGACGAGGTGCAGGTGATGGCGCCCGAATCGGTGGTGGCCGGGGTACGCGAGGCGTCGGTGGCCGCGTTGGCGATGTATGAGCAGGTACGCCCTTGACGCTGTATAGCGTCGGAGCCCTCGTAGCCGACATCGCCTTCCTGGCCCTGATGACAGGAGTGGTGGTAGGCATCGTTTTCCTGGTCAAGGCCAAGGCGAAGAGCGCTGGTCAACTACCTGCTGTGCCGAATTGGTATCCCGATCCGGATGACCCAGAGCTGCTGCGCTACTTCGATGGTCAGAACTGGACGGGGGCCACCCGGCCGCGGGATGCACCGCCGGCTTCCTGAGCTGCGGTAGCATCGTGGCGACGTCTGGAGGTAACCAAAGTGAACGCTTTAGGACCGTCGCACCTGGCGATCCTCGCCGTCGCCGTGATCATTCTGTTCGGCGCCAAGCGACTGCCCGATGCGGCACGCTCGCTGGGTAAGTCGCTGCGCATCTTCAAGTCCGAGGTCCGCGAGCTGCAGAACGAGAGCAAGCCGGATTCGACTGCCACCTCGACCACCGTCCAGTCCGAGCGGATCGATCCGCCGGCGGCCGGCGGCCAGTCGGCGTAACCCGGTCCCGCCGTCGCGGCGACCGCGCCCCATTCGACTGTGCGCACGCTCGGAGTTCTGCGGCGGCTCGACCCCCGTCAGCGGCGTAGCCGCACCAATCCCGACGGGACGATGTCGCTCGTCGACCACCTGCGGGAGCTACGAACCCGGCTGCTGATCTCGATGGCCGCGATCGTGCTCACCACGATCATCGGCTTCGTCTGGTACACCCAACCGCTCTTCGGGCTGGAAAGCCTCGGCGAGTGGCTGCGCCACCCGTACTGCGAGCTGCCGGCCTCATCACGTGCGGCGATCGGGCCTGACGGACAGTGCCGGCTGTTGGCCACCGCGCCGTTCGACCAGTTCATGCTGCGGCTCAAGGTGGGGTTGGCCGCCGGAATCGTGCTGGCCTGTCCGGTCTGGTTCTACCAGCTGTGGGCGTTCATCACCCCGGGGCTCTACCGCAAGGAGCGGCGCTTCGCGGTGGCCTTCGTGGTCTCGGCGGCGGTGCTGTTCGTCACCGGCGCCATCCTGGCCTATCTGGTGCTGTCCAAAGCGCTCGGATTCCTGCTCACCGTCGGCAGCGACGTCCAGGTGACCGCCTTGTCGGGTGATCGCTATTTCGGGTTCTTGCTGAATCTGCTGGTGGTGTTCGGGATCAGCTTCGAGTTCCCGCTGTTGATCGTGATGCTCAACATGGTCGGTGTGGTGAGCTATGCCCGGCTCAAGGAGTGGCGACGCGGGCTGATCTTCGCGATGTTCGTGTTCGCCGCGTTCTTCACCCCGGGCTCGGACCCGTTCTCGATGATCGTGCTCGGCTGCACCCTGACCCTGTTACAGGAGTTCGCCATCCAGATCGCCCGGCTGCACGACAAGCGCAAGGCCAAGCGGGAAGCAGCCACCGCGCTTGCCGACGACGAAGCGGCGCCCATCGAAGCGCCCACACCGGTCACCGCGCCGCATGAGTAGTCTCGTATCCCCGCCCCTATCCCCGCAGCCATCCCCGCGAGGTGGGGGCACCTCCCGCTTGCGGGGGAGCGTGTTTGTACGGCGACACGCCGGTTTGGCTGTACAACTGTGCACGCTCAGCCGACCTCGGCACACAATACCGGCGGCTCGTCGGCATGACTGAGCTGAGTCGGTTCACCGCGGAACTCCCCTTCGGCCTCGACGACTTCCAGCGTCGGGCCTGCGAGGCCCTCCAGGACGGTCGGGGAGTGCTGGTGTGTGCGCCCACCGGCGCCGGCAAGACCGTCGTCGGCGAGTTCGCGGTCCACCTGGCTCTGGCCGGGGGCGGAAAATGCTTCTACACCACGCCGATCAAGGCGTTGAGCAACCAGAAGCACACCGACCTGGTGGCCCGGTACGGCAAGGACCGGGTGGGCCTTTTGACCGGTGACCTGTCGATCAACGCGAATGCGCCGGTGGTGGTCATGACCACCGAGGTGCTGCGCAACATGTTGTACGCGAATTCGTCTGCGCTGCAAGGTCTTTCCCACGTGGTCATGGACGAGGTGCACTTCCTGGCCGACCGGATGCGCGGTGCGGTGTGGGAGGAGGTCATCCTGCACCTGCCCGAGGAGGTGCGACTGGTCAGCCTCTCGGCGACGGTCAGCAACGCCGAGGAATTCGGCGGCTGGATTCAGACGGTGCGCGGCGACACCACCGTCGTGGTCGACGAACATCGCCCGGTGCCGTTGTGGCAGCACATGATGGTCGGCAAACGGCTTTTCGATCTGTTCGAATCCGGGTCCGACGCCCGTGCGGCCGGCGGCCGGCCACGAGTCGATCCCCAGTTGCTACGCCACATCGCCCATCGCCGGGAAGCCGACCGGCTTACCGACTGGGGCAGCTCCCGGCGACAA
Organism: Mycolicibacter heraklionensis; assembly: GCF_001021505.1. Classification (GTDB taxonomy): domain Bacteria; phylum Actinomycetota; class Actinomycetes; order Mycobacteriales; family Mycobacteriaceae; genus Mycobacterium; species Mycobacterium heraklionense. The sequence continues at coordinate 159,420 of NZ_LDPO01000002.1, read as the reverse complement.
CGGCACGGAGGCTCGGGCCGCCCTGATCGGCCGACCTACCGGCCGCCGATGCGCCCGGACGTGATCGCGGTCCTGAACTCCGCAGGTCTGCTGCCGGTGATCACGTTCGTGTTCTCCCGGGCCGGCTGCGACGCCGCGGTCAAACAGTGCCTGCGCTCCCCACTGCGGCTGACCACCGAGTCCGAACGGGCCCGGATCGCCGAGGTGATCGACCATCGCTGCGGGGATCTGGCCGACGACGACCTGGAGGTGCTGGGTTACTACGAATGGCGGGAGGGTCTGCTGCGCGGCCTGGCCGGCCACCACGCCGGACTGCTGCCGGTGTTTCGCCACACCGTCGAAGAGCTGTTCGCCGCGGGCTTGGTCAAAGCCGTGTTCGCCACCGAAACCTTGGCGCTGGGCATCAACATGCCGGCCCGCACGGTGGTGCTCGAACGGCTGGTGAAGTTCAACGGTGAGCAGCACGCCGCGCTGACACCGGGGGAGTACACCCAGCTGACCGGACGAGCCGGCCGACGCGGCATCGACGTCGAAGGCCATGCGGTGGTGCTGTGGCACCCCGGGGAGAGCACCGCCGATCCCGACCAGGTCGCCGGGCTGGCGTCCACCCGTACCTTTCCGTTGCGCAGCTCGTTCGCGCCGTCGTACAACATGACGATCAACCTGGTTCAGCACATGGGGCCCGAGCAGGCCCACCAGCTGCTCGAGCAGTCGTTCGCCCAGTTCCAGGCCGACCGGTCTGTCGTCGGCCTGGTGCGCAGCGCCGACCGCGGCGAGCGCACCCTCGACGAGATCGCCGCCGAGATCGGCGGGCGCGACTCCCCGGTGCTCGACTACGCCCGGCTGCGGGCGAAGATCTCCGAACGCGAACGCGCCCAGGCCCGCGCCTCGCGGTTGCAGCGGCGGCGGGCGGCCAGTGATGCGTTGGCGGCGCTGCGCCGCGGCGACATCATCAACCTCAGCCACGGCCGTCGCGGAGGATTGGCGGTGGTGCTGCAGGCCGACCGGGATTCCGATGAGCCGCGGCCGCTGGTGCTCACCGAGCATCGCTGGGCCGGTCGTATCTCCTCGGCGGACTATTCGGGCACCGCTCCACCGATCGGCACCATGAGCCTGCCTAAGCGGGTGGAGCACCGCCAGCCGCGGGTGCGCCGCGACCTGGCCTCGGCACTGCGGTCGGCGGCCGCCGGCCTCGATGTACCCAGCTCGCGCAAACGCCGCGGCGATGCAGAGGACGCACCGGTAGATCCGGAGCTGGCGGCCCTGCGTCAGCGCATGCGCGACCATCCCGTGCACGACGCGCCCGATCGCGAAACCCAGGTGCGTGTCGCCGAGCGCTACCTGCGGGTGGAGGCCGACAACGCGCAGTTGCGCAGGAAAGTCGAGGCCGCCACCAACTCGCTGGCGCGCACCTTCGACCGGATCGTCGGGCTGCTGACCGAACGCGGCTTCATCGGTGAAGGCGCCGAGGATGGCGATCCGAAAGTCACCGACGACGGCCGGATGTTGGCCCGGATCTACAGTGAGAGCGACCTTTTGGTGGCCGAGTGCCTGCGTACCGGGGCGTGGCACGACCTCAAGCCGCCGGAACTGGCTGCGGTGGTCTCCGCGGTGCTCTACGAGACACGCGGCGCCGATGGCCCCGGTGGGCCGCCGACGCTGCAGCCACCCACAGAAGCAATACGCAAGGCGCTACAACAGACCCGCAAGCTCTCGGCGGCGTTGCGGGCCGACGAGCGCCGGCATGGCATCAACCCGACCCGGGAACCCGACGACGGGTTCGTCGCCGCGGTCTACCGGTGGGCTCGCAGCGGCGATCTGGCGTCGGCGCTGGCCGCCAGCGACGCGGCCGGTGGGGGGACGCCGCTGTCGGCGGGTGATTTCGTGCGCTGGTGCCGCCAAGTGCTCGACCTGCTGGATCAGCTGCGCAACGCGGCGCCCAGTCCGGAGTTGCGGGCCACAGCAAAACAGGCGATCGACACGGTTTTGCGCGGCGTCGTTGCCGTTGACGCCGGGTAGGCTGGTCCGGGCGCTACGGTGGAGAGCCGGCGGTGATCAGCACCCGCTACGTGAGAGGACTTGAGGAACAACGATGAGCGGACCGCAGGGATACGACCCGACGCAGCCGTGGCAGCCTCAGCAGCCCGGTCAGCCCGAGGAACAGCCGGGCACCGGACAGGGTCCCGCAACCGGCGCTGAGCAGCAGTGGCAGCCTCCGGCCTACACGCCGCAGCAGTACCCCCAATACCCCCAGCAGGGCGCGTACCCCTCGGCGCCGCAGCAGTATCCCGGCTACGGACAGCCCGAGCAGTACGGTCAGCAGTCTCCGTACGGCCAGCCCAGCCAGTACGGCCAGCCGTCTCCGTACGGCCAGCCCGGACAGTATGGCCAGCCCGGGCAATACGGTCAGCCGGGCCAGTACGGTCAGTACCCGCAGCAGCCCGGCCAATACCCTGCGCCGGGCACCGCGACCAAGCGCCCGTCCGGGCTCGTCAGCACGGTGCTCGCGGCGTGCGTGGGAATCGCGGTGCTGGTGTTGCTGGTGCTGGGATTCTGGAAGCCCGGTTTCTTCGTCACCACGAAGCTCGACATCGACAAGGCCCAGGAAGGCGTGCAGCAGATCCTGGCCGACCAGACCAACGGCTACGGCGCCAAGAACGTCAAGGACGTCCGCTGCAACAACGGGCAGAGCCCGGTGGTCAAGCAGGGCGACACGTTCAACTGCGAGGTCAGCATCGACGGGACCAAACGCCAGGTGACCGTCACCTTCCAGGACAACTCGGGCACCTACGAGGTCGGCCGGCCCAAGTAGGCCTGGCCTCTAGCCCCGGCCTCGCCTAGTCCGGGAGCGTGTCGAGGGCCCGCTGGAGCCGGGCGATCGAGGATCCAACCCCCAGGCGCTCCGCCAATTCGGCGACCCGCGCCGGGTCGGCGGCGACCCGCGGCAGGGTGTCCGACGGTGTGGACAACGTGACCGGCGCGTCGGTGGCCACCCGCACCACCGGACCGGCGGCCTTGATGTAGTCCTGCCCGGCCTGCAGTTTGGCCCGAACCCCCTTGGCCATCGGCGATCCCGGGTCGGCGGCGGCGGCCAGCACCGCAGCCAGCGAGCCGTACTGGGTCAGCAACCCGGCCGCTGTCTTTTCGCCGATGCCGGGCACCCCGGGCAACCCGTCGGAGGGGTCGCCGCGCAGCAGCGCCATTTCGGCGTAGGCCGCCCCGGCGCGCTCGGCTGGCACACCGTATTGCTGTGCCACCTCTTTCGGGCCGAACAGGGTGGCCCGCGCCAACCCCCGGCCCAGGTAGAGCACCGATACCTCGACGGGCTGCTCGGCGACCACCTGCAGCAGGTCGCGGTCACCGCTGACGACGATCACCGGGTCACGTCGTTCGGCGGCCGCCAAGGTGCCCAGCACGTCGTCGGCCTCGAAGTCCGGCGCCCCGCCCGTGGCGATCCCGAACGCGTCGAGCAGCTCGGCGATCATCTCCACCTGCGGGCTCAGCTCGTCGGGCACTTCCTCGATGTCGGGGGCGTCGGCACCGGCGGGCGCTTCTTCCGCCACCCGGTGCGCCTTGTAGGACTCGACCAGGTCCACCCGCCACTGCGGCCGCCAGTCCAGGTCCAGACAGACCACCAACCGTCCCGGACGCTGACGGGTGATCAGGGTGGCCACCGAGTCGAAGAAGCCGCGCACCGCGTTCACTGGCCGGCCGTCGGGTGCGGTGATCGAGGACGGCACCCCGAAGTAGGAGCGGAACCACATACTGGCACCGTCGAGCAGCAACACGGGAGCAGTCATGGGTGCCAGCCTATTTCCCGCCCGATAGCCTGATGTGCGTGACTTCCCGGTTCGAAAGCAGCGTCTATGCCCATCGTTTGAGCGCCGCGGCCACGGCCGCCGCGAACGCCGGCCTGGCCGGCCTGGTGATCACCCCCGGCTACGACCTGCGCTACCTGATCGGGTCGCGGGCCCAGACTTTCGAGCGGCTCACCGCGCTGGTGCTGCCGGCTGCGGGTTCGCCCACCATGGTGGTGCCGCGCCTGGAGCTGGCGGCGCTGCGCGAATCCGCGGTGGCCGACCTGGGTGTGGCGGTGCGGGACTGGGTCGACGGTGAGGACCCCTATCGCATGGTGGGCGAGGCGCTGGGTGGAGTTTCGTCGTCGGCGGTCGCTGTCACCGACTCGATGCCGGCTCTGCATCTGCTACCACTGGTCGACGTGCTCGGCACCACGCCCGTCTTGGCGACGGGAGTCCTGCGTGATCTGCGAATGATCAAGGACCCCAGCGAGATCGATGCCCTACGCAAGGCCGGCGCGGCGATCGACCGGGTGCACGCCCGGGTGCCGGAGTTCTTGGTGCCGGGCCGCACCGAGGCCGACGTCGCCGCCGATATCGCCGAAGCGATCGTGGCCGAAGGACATTCGGAGGTGGCCTTCATCATCGTGGGTTCCGGCCCGCACGGCGCCGACCCGCACCATGAATGCTCCGAGCGAGTTCTGCAGACCGGGGACATCGTGGTCGTCGACATCGGCGGACCGGTCGAGCCCGGATACAATTCCGACTCGACCAGGACCTACAGCCTGGGTGAACCGAGTCCAGATGTGGTACAACACTATTCGGTACTGCGGGAGGCGCAGCGTGCCGCCGTTGCCAGTGTTCGCCCGGGGGTGACGGCACAGCAGATCGACGCCGCAGCGCGCGACGTGCTGGCCGGCGCCGGGCTGGCCGAATACTTTGTGCACCGCACCGGGCACGGCATCGGCCTGTCCGTGCACGAAGAGCCCTACATCGTCGCCGGCAATGAGGAGGCGCTTCGGGCGGGGATGGCGTTCTCGGTCGAACCCGGCATCTATTTTCCCGGCAAGTGGGGTGCCCGCATCGAAGACATCGTGATCGTCACCGCCGACGGTGCGGAGTCATTGAACAATCGGCCGCACGAGCTGGTGGTGGTGCCGGTGCCAGAGTCGGCTGACTAGCGGGTGCCGCGGTCGAGCAGATCGGCAGAACCCAGCACCCGTTCCACCTGGACTTCGATCACCACACGCTGCGGATTCACCCGGGGCGTGCGGTAGCGCTGGGCGTAACGGAGTTCGGCGTCACGAACCGCTGCGGGGGCGTCGTTAACGGTGGCGCTGCCTTCCAGCGAGAGCCAGCGCGCCCCGTCGACTTGGCTCAGCACGGCGACCCCGGCCCGTTCGGCGTTGACTGCCTTCTGCGAACCGCCGGTGGTGATCACGCGGGCAATGTGGGTTTTCGGGTCGAAGGTGAAACCCACCGCCACCACGTGCGGCGAATTGTCGGCCCGCAGGGTGGTCAGCATCGCCAGGTGACGTTCGGTGAGAAACGCCAACGCGTCACTGGTGAGTCGAGTCGTCGCGTTCGCCATCACCGCCCACGCTAGCGCAGGCGATAATCTCAGCCGTGAACGACACGGTGCACGGGCCGGTGGTGATTTTCGGCGGACGCAGTGAGATCGGCCTCGAACTGGCGCAGCAGCTCGCGCCGGGCGCGACGGTGGTGCTGGCGGCCCGGTCCGCCGATCGGCTCGACGCCGAAGTCGCCGCGGTGCGCGACGCGGGCGCGGTCGCGGTGCACACCAAAGAGTTCGATGCCGACGACCTGACCGCCCACGGCCCCCTGGTGGCGGCACTGATTGCCGAGCACGGCCCGATCGGCACCGCGGTGTTGGCATTCGGCGTCCTGGGCGATCAGGCCCGCGCGGAGTCCGACGCGGCGCACGCGGTGGCCGTCGTGCACACCGACTACGTCGCCCAGATCAGCTTGCTCACCCATCTGGCCACGGCTATGCGCACCGCCGGCCGGGGCCGCATGGTGGTGTTCTCCTCGGTGGCAGGGGTGCGGGTACGACGGGCCAACTACGTCTATGGCTCGGCCAAAGCCGGTCTCGAGGGCTTCGCCAGCGGGCTCGCGGACGCACTGCACGGCACGGGTGTGCGACTGCTGACCGTGCGACCGGGTTTCGTCGTCGGCCGGATGACCGTCGGCATGGATCCCGCACCGCTGGCGAGCACCCCGCAGCAGGTGGCGCTCGCGGCGGCCCGGGCCCTGCGCAGGGGCCGCCGCACCGTGTGGGTGCCGTGGGAGCTGCGCCCGCTGTTCGCCGCGCTGCGACTGCTGCCGCAGGCCGTTTGGCGCCGGATGCCGCGTTAACAAAGCGGGACCCGGCCCAGGGCCGCGACTGGGCGTTACGTACGATGTCACGGAACCCGACATTCCCAGGTTGTGGGAATACCCGAAGAATTTCGATATAATTTACTGACCTATTCCAGCCTGACAGGACTAGCGTGTAAAACCATGGACGATCGTAAAAAGGATCCGTCGGTTGTGCTGCCCTACCTGGTCGGTAGGCCGCTCCCGGCGACCGAGGTATACGAGGCCTTCGGCTATCGAAAGTCTGCCTATTACAAGGCTGCGCATGAAGGGCGTCTGATCACCGCCGACAACCTGATCCGGGTTGCCACCCATTTCGGCCTGAACGCGGTTGATCTGCTGGTCCGCTACGGACTGATCACGCTTGATGCCGTAGCCGCATTCGTGGATGCCGAGCAGCCGAAAGCCGAGCAGCCGAAGTCCGAGCTGCCCAAGCTCGCCGACTTGCATCCAATCGCGAGCCGCCCACCGCTGTAGCCGTTCGGCTGTTCCGTGTGCGTCGCTGTCGCCGGGGCTCCGGGCGGGTAGGTTCGCGGGCATGGCCCCCACTTTCGCCCAGATCGCCAAGTCCGACTATCTGCTGCTGACCACGTTCACCAAGGACGGCCGGCCCAAGCCGACCCCGGTGTGGGCCGCGGCCGACGGAGACCGGCTGTTGGTGATCACCCAGGAGTCGTCCTGGAAAGTCAAGCGAATCCGCAACACCCCGCGAGTCACCTTGGCGGTCTGCGATGTGCGAGGCCGACCCAAGAGCGAGGCGATCGAGGCCGTCGCCACGGTCTTGGACAAGTCGCACAACGGCGCCGTCTATGCGGCGATCGGCAAGCGCTACAAGCTCATCGGGCCCGTGTTCAACTTTTTCAGCAAGCTGCGTGGTGGCATGCGCACCAACGTCGGGCTGGCCCTGACCCCGGCCGACCCTGCGTGATCGACTGCGTCACATATAATGGATTTTGCTCATCAAAATTAGCATTGTTAGATCGGAACCCCGACCGCTAGGAGCCACCATGGTCACCGTCACTTCCGATCAGATCCTGGGCGACATCGTCACCGCCGACCCGTCGAGCACCCGCATCCTGAGCCGATTCGGGATCGATTTCTGCTGCCACGGTCAGCGCTCCCTGGCGGCGGCGTGCGCCGCCGACGGAGTCGACGCCGACGAACTGCTGGCCGCGCTCAACGCCAACGAACCGGGCCGGCCGGCCGACTGGGCGCAGTACGACGACACCTCGCTGATCGCCCACATTGTCAGCACCCACCATCGGTTCCTGTGGGACGAGTTCCCGCGGTTGGCGGAGTTGGTCGACAAAGTGGCGCGCGTGCACGGCCCCAAGCACAGCGAACTGCGCCGGGTCCGGGAAGTGTTCCACCAGCTTCGAGCCGGCATGGAGCCGCACCTGCGCACCGAAGAGACGCTGTTGTTCCCCGAGATCAGCTTGCACGCCGGGCGCCCGGACCGCCCGCTGCCCGACGAGGTGCGCACCGAACTGGCGGAGAACCAACAGGAACACGAAAATGCCGGTCATCTGCTGGCCGAACTGCGTGAGCTCACCAACGGCTACACCGTCCCGGCGGATGCCTGCGCCAGCTACACCGCGATGCTGGCCGGTCTTGCAGACCTGGAGTCCGACATCCATCTGCATGTGCACAAGGAGAACAACGTGCTGTTCCCGCGGGTGCTCGCAGCGGCCGGCGGTCCGGCCTGACCGGTCAGGCCGTGGCGTGCAAGTGCTCGCCGAAGAAGCCGAACACGCGTGCCCAGGCATCGGCGGTCGCGGCCTCGTCGTAGCCGAAGCCGGCGATGCGGATCAGCGGCTGGGCCGGCAGCTGATTGGCGAAGCTGTGACCGACGCTGGGATACACCTTGATGTCGTGCGCGATGTCCTTGTCCTCGACCACCCGGCGTAGCCGATCGGCGGCGCCGCGGCCCATCAGGTCGCGGCCCCCGAAGCTGGCCACGATCGGGCAGGCGCCGTCGAGGGTCTGCTCGAGGTGGCGGGGCAGCGGCACACCGTAGAACGGCGCCGAGGCCCCGAACCCCTTGGGCGCCAGGATCAATGCGAACTGGCCGCCCATGCAGAAGCCGGCGATACCGACCGCGCCGGAGCACTCCGGCATGGCCTGCAGGTGATCGCGGGCGGCCAGGATGTCATCGAGTGCACGGCCACGCTGGGTGAGCAGCTCCCGCATCACCCGGGTGATGCAGCGCGCCCGGCCGCCCCGGGAGTACAGGTTCGGCGACAGCGCGAGGTAGCCCGCGCCCGCGACACGTCCGGAGATGGACTGCATGTCCCTGCCGTAGCCGATCGCGTCGTGGATCACCACCACACCGGGCCACGGTCCGGGCCCGGCGGGAATGTCGAGCAGCGCGTCGATGGGTCCGGCGGGCGCGTCGATGTGGATCGTCGTCATCGCATCAGTATTGCCGTCCCAGTGCGTCGCCGCGACGGTCTGGAACCACATGACCGGCCCGAACGTTGGGATGGCATGGTGAGCACTGTGCTGCGAATGTTCGGTCTCTACGCCCTGGTCGAGGTGGCGGCGGTTGTCGCGTTGATCTGGACCATCGGGTTCGGCTGGACGACGTTGGTGCTGCTGGGCACCTTCCTGGCCGGCCTGGTGCTGGCGAGCGGGCAGATCAGGCGCCAGATCCGTCGCCTGCGCAAGCCCGCCGACCCCGGCGTTCTCGCCGACAGCGGGCTGGTCACGGTCGGCACCGTGCTGGTCCTCGTTCCGGGACCCGTGACCTCGCTGGTGGGTTTGCTGCTGTTGGCGCCCCCGACTCGGGCCGCGGCCCGCCCGCTGCTGGCCGCGGTGGCCGCCACCGCGCTGGGCAGGCACACCCCGCTGGTGGCTGCGGCCGCGGTCGGTCGGCAGTGGTACACCACCCGGCGCACACCCGGGAGCCGAGCCGACTACATCGACGCCGAATTTGTCGACGTCACCGAGGTCGGGCAGCGCGCCCTTCCGGTCGCCTGACCCGCAGCCTGCGCCAACCCGTACTTTCTACGTCGTGACCGTTGTGACCGGCAGACCTGTCTCTTTGCTGCTCGGCGGGCGAATCCACAGCCCGAGTCATCCGGACGCCACCGCGATGGCGGTCCGGGACGGTGTGGTGGCCTGGCTGGGCAGCGACGACGTCGGCCGTGGGCAGTTCCCGCAGGCCGAGGTGATCGAACTCGACGGCGCGCTGGTGACACCGGCTTTCGTGGACAGTCATCTCCACGTCACCGAGACCGGGCTGTGCCGCATCGGGCTGGACCTCCGGCCGGCGACCTCGGCGCAGCACTGCCTGCAACTCATCGCCGACTACGCCGCGGCCCATCCCGGCGAGCCGATCCGCGGGCACGGCTGGGACGAATCCGTTTGGCCTGAGGGCCGTGCCCCGGACACCGCGGCCATCGACGCCGCGGTGGGGGATCGACCGGCATACCTGTCTCGCGCCGACGTCCACTCCGCGCTGGCCTCCACCGCGCTGCGGAACCTGGTCCCGGGATTGCCGCCGAGTATCGACGCCGACGCCCCGCTGTCCGGCGACGCCCACCACCGCGTCCGCGCCGTGGCCGGCACCCTGCTCACCGCCTCGCAGCGCGCCGAAGCCCGGGCGGCGGCACTGGATGCCGCCGCCGCGGCGGGGATCGTCGCGGTACACGAATGCGCAGGCCCGGACATCGGCGGCCTCGACGACTGGCGCGAACTACGGGCCCGCAGCGATGCCGGCCACGGTGTCGAGGTCGTCGGCTACTGGGGCGAAGCGGTCACCACCGCAGCCCGGGCACGTGAGTTGATCGCCGACACCGGCGCCCGCGGGCTCGGCGGCGATCTGTTCGTCGATGGGGCGTTGGGCTCGCACACCGCCTGGCTCCACGAGCCCTACGCCGATGCACCCGGCTGTACCGGGGTGAGTCATCTGGACATCGACGCGGTCACCGCCCACCTGTGCGCCTGTACCGAGGCGGAGGTGACCGCCGGATTTCACGTGATCGGCGACGCCGCGGTCGCCACGGTGGTTTCGGCACTGGAACGGGTGGTGGAGAAATTCGGGGTGCCGGCGGTGGCCCGGTGCGGGCACCGCCTGGAGCATCTGGAGATGGTCAGCGCCGAACAGGCCGCGAAGCTGGGTTCCTGGGGCGTGATCGCCAGCATGCAGCCGGCTTTCGACGCCCTGTGGGGCGGCGAGGACGGCATGTACGCTCAGCGGCTGGGCGCCGAGCGAGCCGCCGGGCTGAACCCGTTCGCGCTGTTAGCATCCCAAGGCGTGCCCCTCGCGTTCGGTTCTGACAGCCCGGTGACCGCATTGGATCCGTGGGCTGCCGTGCGCGCAGCCGCCCACCACCGCACGCCGGGCAGTGCGGTGTCGATGCGGGCCGCTTTCGCCGCGTCGACGCGGGGTGGCTGGCGGGCAGCCGGTATCAACGACGGCATCACCGGGACCCTGGTGGCCGGCGCACCCGCGTCGTACGCAGTCTGGGAGACCAGCGCCCTGGCCGTCGAGGCGCCCCGCGACAAGGTCCAGCGGTGGTCGACCGATCCGCGCGCACGGGTGCCCGTGCTGCCGGTGATCGAGCCCGGCGCCAGCCCCCGATGCCGTCGCACTGTGCACCGTGGTGTGGTTCTGCATGGCTGAGACCACCGACGAACCGGCTGCCGAAACCCCCGCCGACCCGGCCGATGGGGTGCCAACCCAATCGGCCGGTGACGTTCTCACCCACGCCGACCCGCCGGGGCCGAACCGACTGGAACGGCTGGGCTTCGCCGCCGCGGATCGCTGGGCGCAGCTGGCCGCCTCGGTGGGCGCGGGCATGCTGTTGCGTTCCAGCTTTCCCCCGCTGAACTGGTGGTGGGCCGCGATTTTGGCCTTCGCGCTGCTGAGCTGGGTGCTCGTTCGCCGCGAGACCACCGTGGCCGGAGGTTTCGGCTACGGCCTGCTGTTCGGCCTGGCGTTCTATCTGCCGCTGCTGCCGTGGGTGGGCGGGCTGGTCGGCGCGCTGCCCTGGCTGATGCTGGCCCTGATGTGTGCACTGTTTCCCGCGCTGTTCGGATCGGCGGCGGTCGCCGTGCGCTCTTTGGCCGGCTGGCCGATCTGGTTCGCGCTGCTGTGGGCGGCCCAGGAATGGGCGAAGTCGGTATTCCCGTTCGGCGGGTTCCCTTGGGGTGCCGCGGGATACGGCCAGACCGCCGGACCGTTGCTGCCCTTGGTGGCGCTCGGCGGCGTTCCGCTGTTATCGACCGGCGTGGTGCTGATCGGTTGCGCCGGCACCGCTCTGACCATCGAGATCGTGCGCTGGCTGCGGCATCCGCCGGCACCCGGATCCGCCGACCGCCCACCGGCGGTGCTGGTGCCCGGACTGTGTATCTGCCTGGTGATGCTGACCGCCGTCGTGGTGTGGCCGGGGGTGCGCCGTTCCGGGGTGGGCGCGGGTGACGAACCGACGATCACGGTGGCCGCCGTGCAGGGCAACGTGCCGCGGCTCGGCCTCGATTTCAACGCCCAGCGCCGCGAGGTGCTCGACTATCACGTCCGCGAAACCCTGCGGTTGGCAGAGGATGTCGCGGCCGGGCGCGCCCCGCAGCCATTGTTCGTGATCTGGCCGGAGAACGCCTCGGACATCGATCCGCTGACGAACATCGATGCCGCGCAGCAGATCACCGTCGCCGCCCAAGCGATCGACGCCCCGATCCTGGTGGGCACGGTACGTGCCGCGTCCGGCTGGAGCCGGGACAATCCGGTGGCGTCGAATTCAGTGCTGGTGTGGGATCCGCGCACCGGGCCGGGGGAGAGCCACGACAAGCGGATCGTGCAGCCGTTCGGTGAGTACCTGCCGTGGCGCGGGTTCTTCCGCCACCTGTCCGACTATGCCGACCGGGCAGGGTATTTCGTTCCTGGCCACGGCAATGGGGTGGTGCATGTCGCCGGCGTCCCGATCGGGGTGACCACCTGCTGGGAAGTGATCTTCGATCGCGCGCCGCGCCAGTCGGTGCTCGCCGGCGCCCAGCTGCTGGCCGTACCGACCAACAACGCGACGTTCGACGAGACGATGAGCGACCAGCAGCTGGCGTTCGCCAAGGTGCGCGCAGTCGAGCACGACCGCTACGTCGTGGTCGCCGGGACCACCGGAATCAGTGCCGTGATCGCCCCCGACGGACGCGAGCTGGCCCGCACCGCCTTCTTCCAGCCCGCCTATCTCGACAGCCACCTGCGGCTCAAGACCACGCTGACGCCCGCGACCCGGTGGGCGCCAGTGATCCAATGGGTGCTGCTCGGAGCGGCCGTTGCGGCCCTGCTGGCCGCCATACGGCAAAATGGAACGTTCATGCGCGGTCGGATTACGCGACGTCATGTCAAGCGGGGCCGCACCGGCGCCGATGCGGAGAACGGGAGGAACGGCGCCGATGAGTGAGCGTCCCAGCCTGCACACGCTGGTGGTCATCCCCACCTACAACGAGTTGGAGAACCTGCCGCTCATCCTGGACCGGCTACAGCAGGCTCGCCCCGACGTGCACGTCCTCGTCGTCGACGACGGCAGCCCGGACGGAACCGGGAAGCTGGCCGACGAGCGGGCGGCCGCCGACCCCGCCCGCATTCACGTGATGCACCGGACCTCCAAGGCCGGCCTGGGCGCGGCCTACCTGGCCGGTTTCGCCTGGGGGCTGGAGCGCAACTACGAGGTGATCGTGGAGATGGATGCCGACGGCAGCCACGCACCCGAGCAGCTCTACCGATTGCTGGACGCCGTCGACGCCGGAGCCGACGTGGCGATCGGCTCGCGCTACGTCGACGGCGGGACGGTGCGGAACTGGCCGGTGCGCCGGCTGGTGCTGTCCAAGACCGCCAACACCTATGCGCGTCTGCTGCTCGGCGTCGGAATCCACGACATCACCGCCGGCTACCGCGCGTACCGTCGCGGGGTGCTGGAGAAGATCGGTCTGGACGCGGTCGACTCGAAGGGCTACTGCTTCCAGGTCGACCTCACCTGGCGGGCCGTTAACAGCGGCTTCACCATCACCGAGGTGCCGATCACGTTCACCGAGCGTGAGCTGGGCGTGTCGAAGATGAGCGGTTCCAACATCCGCGAAGCGATGGTCAAGGTCGCGCGGTGGGGGATCGGCGGCCGGGTGAACCGGCTCCGGGGCGCCCGCGGCTAGTTCGCCGCGGGCACAGCGCCGGGGCCGAAAGAGCGGCGAAGGCTTAGCCGCGCCGCTTCGTCTTGATCAGCTCCAGGCGCTCCTTGAGCAGCTCTTCGAGCTCTTCGACCGAGCGGCGCTCCAGCAGCATGTCCCAGTGGGTGCGCGGCGGCTTGACCTTCTTCGGCTCGGGCAGGTCGCCCTCGAGCAGGGTGCCTTCCAGGCCGTTACGGCACATCCAGGTGCCGGGGATCTCCGCGTCGTCGGCGAAGGGCACCTCGAACTCTTCACCGTTGTCAGTGCGGTAGCGCGCCATGCGGCGCGGCGCCAGGTCGTGGTTGCGGTCGGTCTCGTAGCTCACGGCTCCCAGCCGACTGCCCCGCAGAACACGATCAGCCATGACCCACTCTCCTTATGCCTATTGGTGAAAAATGCCTCGCGAGTGTCAACGCGAGCGGACCCTGTGAAGTTCCCGGCGCACGTGGCGCGACCTCTCATGATACCGGGAACGTCGCGGTCCCCGGACTAAGGTGTGCAGACGTGCCCCGCAGCCCCCGCCCGCAGCCGTGCCGATGGTGTGGCCGCGACGTGGGTGATGCCGGGATCGGTCGGCGCCGGCAGTACTGCCGACAGTCGTGCCGGCAGCGCGCGTACGAGCAGCGCGCCCTGATCAGCAGCGGGAAGACGACCGCGCTGACGCCGGATTCCGTGGTGCTCTCGGCCGACGAAGCGACCGCACTGTCCGACCGGGTCTATCAGGTGCGGTGCGCGGCCGAGGACATCGCAACCGCGCTGTCCGAAAACGCTCCCCACGACGAGCTGCGGCAGCTGTGCGACATCCTGCTGCAGGCCGTCGATTCGGCCGACCGCTGGCGCTGACGGTCAGCTTGCGCAGCTGAACAGCTCGCCGGCGTCGGCCGGTGGCGGCACCGGGTGCAGGCAGCCGAATGTTCCGATGCCCTGCGGGCTGAACAGCACCGCCGACCGGTGGGCGTAGTTCACGCAGATCAGCCCGACTCGATCCGCCCGGCAGCGATAGTCGCCGAACGACAAGGCCGATCCGTCCGGCAGCTGCGCCCCCTCGCCGTGCACGAACCGGCCCGGGTCGCCGTGCGCGGATCCCACCCGCAGCGTGTTGCCGCCGAAGTCGACCCAGCCGCCCTTCCACTCCCCGTAGACGTCGGCTGGCTGCGCGGGCGGGTTCGCCAGGTCCACCACACACGCCAGGGCACTGTCGGGGGAACCGGAATCGGTGATGCAGCTGGTGGCGCGGCGGGGCGCAGCGGGCACCGTGAAGGCGACGTCGTCGATGAGGTCGGTGACCTCACCGTCGCGGGTGGTCTTGTGGTACTCGGCGGCGTCGACCGGCCGGCCGGCCTCGATCCAGGCGATGACGTCGGCGATCGCCGCGCCCGCAGCAGGGGGAGCCAGTGGCCCCGCCGGCTTGGCTGAGGTTGACGTCCCCGACGTCGACGGCGGTGCCGCGCTCGAGGTGACCGGCCCAGTCGAAGTGGGCTCCGGCTCTTCGACCTTGGCGCCAGAACATCCGGCGATCAACAGCAGTACGGCGATCAGCCCGGTGAGACGCATGCCGTTAGGCTAACCGGCCCTGCTTATGCGGCGGTCCAGCCTCACCTCTCCTTCGTCGAGGTTCGCTAACCACCGGGCTCATGCGGCGGTCCAGCCTCACCTCTCCTTCGTCGAGGTTCGCTAACCACCGGGTGATTCGCTACCGTTCGCCTCATGCATAACCACCCTGTGCAGGCCCGCATCGCCACCGGCGTTGTGGAGGGTTTCGTCCGTGACGGGGTGCGCAGATGGCGGTCCATCCCCTATGCCCGCCCGCCGGTCGGCCCGCTGCGGTTCCGCGCGCCCCAGCCGGCCGAGCCGTGGTCGGGGGTGCGCCATTGCCACGGATTCGCCAACTGCGCGCCGCAGGAGCGGTTCTACACCGTCTTGGGCCCCGGCCGGTTCCAGCCGACCAGTGAGGACTGCCTGACGCTGAACGTGGTGGCCCCGGAGGACACCGGCGCAGGCCCACTGCCGGTCATGGTGTTCATCCACGGTGGCGGCTACATCATGGGCAGTTCGGCCACCCCCATCTATGACGGCGCGGCGCTGGCCCGGCGCGGCTGTGTGTACGTGTCGGTCAACTACCGGTTGGGTGCGCTCGGGTGTCTGGACCTGTCGTCCCTGTCGACTGCCGACGTCACCTTGGACAGCAACCTGTACCTGCGTGACCTGGTGCTCGCCCTGCGCTGGGTTCAGGAGAACATCGCGACGTTCGGCGGCGATCCCAGCAACGTCACCATCTTCGGGGAAAGTGCGGGTGCGCATGCCGTTGCCACCCTGTTGGCGGTTCCCGCCGCGCAAGGTCTGTTCACTCGTGCGATCGCCGAAAGCCCGGCCGCGGGGCTGGTGCGCAACACCGACATCGCCGCCGCATTCGCAGAGCGATTCGCCGCGTTGCTCGGGGTACGCCCGTCCGACGGCGCCCAGGCCCTGCTGCGGGTGACGCCGTCGGAGCTGCTGGCCGCACAGGACCGGTTGATCGCCGATGGCAACCGGGACATGCTGGGGGCGTTCCCGATCGGCCCGGTCAGCGGCGACGACGTGCTGCCGGTGGATCCGGTCGAGGCGATGCGGCAGGGATCGGCCCACGGGGTGCCGCTCATCGTGGGCAGCAACGCCGACGAAGGACGCCTGTTCACTCGGTTCTTGAGGATGCTGCCGGTCGACGAGCCGATGGTCGAGGCGGTATTGGCCGGCGCCGACGCGGGGGTGCGTGACCGCATCATCGCCGCCTATCCCGATTACCCGAAGCGGGCGGCCTGCATCCAGCTCGGCGGTGATTTCGCCTTCAACGCGGCGGTGTGGGAGATCGCCGAAGCCCACGGCGCCCACGCCCCCACCTACGTCTACCGCTACGACTACGCGCCGCGGATGCTGCGCTGGTCGGGTATGGGTGCCACGCACGCCACCGAGTTGTTCGCGGTGTTCGACGTGTATCGCAGCGGCGGGTTTGGGCGGCTGCTCACCGCGGGCGCCGACCGCCGGACGGCGTTGCAGGTCAGCAAGCAGGTGCAGCGACGCTGGGGCGCGTTCGGCCGGGCGGGAGTACCGGGCGACGGCTGGCCGGCCTACACAGCCGACGAGCGCGCCGTCATGGTGTTCGACCGCAAGACCCGTCTGGAATTCGACCCGGCGCCGGAGCGACGCAAGGCCTGGCAGGGCTTTTCGCTGGCCCGCTGACCTTCCGCGTCAGGCCCGGGTGACCCGGGTGCCGCCGGCCAGCTCGTCGTGCTTGCCCTGCTTGGTCGGGCTGCCGCTGATCGTCACCGCAATCACGATGTAGGCGACGAAAGCCAGCAGCGGACCGATGTAGGGGACCACGGCCAGCAAGGTGAACGAATTGCGGATGGCCGACTGCGAAGCCGTCGGCTTCGACACCCCGTCGGGCCCATGCACCGCCAGGCCCAGCAGCCGCTTGGCGGGGGTGGCCCCCTGGGACACCTCGAACAGCACGAAGTAGCCGAACGTCAGCACCCCGGAGAACAGGCCGGTCACCAGGAACGGGTAATCGTCGGAGAACACGAACACCGACAGGAAGAACGACACGATCCCGACCAGCACACCGTCGAGCACGCGGGCCCAAAAGCGCCGGCCCAGCCCACCCGGTTGCTGTCCCCATCCGGGCTGCGGCCCCCAGCCCTGCGGCGGCGGATAACCGCCGGGCTGGCCATATCCGGGGCCTCCAGGACCATAGCCTGGACCGTTCGGGCCGAAATCGCCGGTTGTCATCAGTTTCGCTCCTGACCACGTTGGATGTCCGCCAATGTACCGTGACGATCAGGGGCGGAAGCGGTTTCTGCGGAGGGCGAAACGGCGGGCCGATGTACCAGATCGCGGTGGCGCTCATCGTCGCGTCGCACCTTGCGTTCGTCGGCTACGTCGTGGTCGGCGGCTTTCTCGCCGTGCGGTGGCCGCGCACTCTGTGGCTGCACGGTGTAGCGGCCTTCTGGGCGGCGCTGATCGTGGTAGCGCATCTGGACTGCCCGCTGACCTGGCTGGAACGACGGGCTCGCGCCGCCGGCGGGATGGCCCCGCTGCCGCCGGACGGATTCATCACCCACTATCTGGCCGGTGTGCTCTACCCGCCCGCTTGGACCACCGAAGTCGACGTCGCGGTGCTGGTGACCGTCCTCGGTTCTTGGCTGCTGTATGGGCGAGAAGCGCTGCGGCGCCGACGATACTGTGGACCCATGCGGGCGCTGGTCATCGTCGATGTGCAGAACGACTTCTGCGACGGGGGAGCCCTCCCGGTGGCAGGCGCTGTCACCGTCGCCCGCGACATCAGCCGTTACGTGGACAGCCCGGCCGGCCAGGCCCGCTATGCGCACGTGGTGGCCACCCAGGACTGGCACATCGACCCCGGCCCGCACTTCTCCGAGCACCCCGACCACCAGACATCCTGGCCGCCGCACTGCGTCGCGGAAAGTACCGGTGCGCAGTTTCATCCCGCACTGAGCACCGACCGGATCGAGGCGGTCTTCAAAAAGGGCGCCTACAGCGCGGGATACAGCGGATTCGAGGGAGTCGATGACGAAGGCACCTCGCTGGGCGACTGGTTACACCGGCACGATGTGGACAGCGTCGACGTAGCCGGTGTCGCCACCGACCACTGCGTGTGCGCCACCGCCAAAGACGCTGTCGCCGCAGGGTTTTCGACCGCCGTGCTGCCGCATCTGACCGCGGGCGTGTCCGCCGAGTCGACGGCCGCCGCGCTGGCCGCGATGCGCAGCGCCGGTGTCACGGTGGTGGAGGCGGCCTGACGGGAGGATCCGGTGGGCTCGCGGTATTTCCCAGGAGCCTGAGCAGGCCCGACGACGACGATAAACTCACGTACGTGCCGAGCTTTCGAATTGCCGAAGTCGCCGAGCTACTCGGGGTCAGCGACGACACCGTCCGCCGGTGGATCGACTCCGGGCGCCTGTCACTGACGGCGGGCAGTGGGCCCCGCATGGTCGACGGTGCTGAGTTGGCACGGTTCGCCCAGGAGCGCGCGTCCGTCGAACCGGTGTCACGCAATCCGGTGGTGGGCCAGTCGGCACGCAACCGGATGGTCGGTCTGGTCACCAAAGTCACCCGCGACACGGTGATGGCACAGGTCGAGGTTCAGGCCGGCCCGTTCCGGTTGGTCTCGCTGGTCAGTAGGGAGGCCGCCGACGAACTGCAGCTGCAGCCCGGCAGCCTGGTGGTCGCCTCGGTCAAGGCCACCAACGTCGTCGTCGAACTACCGCGACGGGCCGGCTCGGCCAGCCACACTGACCCGGCCGCCGAATTCGGGTAGGTCAGACCAGCATCACCAACGACGCCGTCGCCGCCAGCAGGAACAACGCCGGAAACCCGATGTTGTAGAACACCCCGGCACGTACGTGTGTCGCGATGGCCCCGACGAAGAAGGCCACCAGTCCGGCCGCTGCGGCGACGCCGATCAGGGGAACCCCCGCCAACCCGATGATCAGCCCAACGCCCCCAGCCAGTTTCAGCGCACCGAGCAGCGGCAACCACGACCGCGGCACGCCAACCTGCGCGGAATTGGCCAAGACGAACTGCGCCGGAATGAAGTCGGCGACCGCGATGGCAATGGTGATGGCCGCGGTGACCGCGACCGTCACCAGGTAGACAGTCGGTACGCTCATGATGTTGCTCTCCTCGTCGGTGGATGTGGCTATATCCGTGTGACGACTCCCGAACGGGAAAGGTGACCCATGGGCAACACCGACGTTTTGGCCCGCCGGTTCGAAGACAACCGCCGGCGTCTGCATTCGGTGGCGTTTCATCTGCTCGGCTCGGCGGCCGACGCCGATGACGCGGTCCAATCAGCCTGGCTGAAGGCCAGCCGTGCCGACTTCGCCACGGTGGACAATCTGCCTGGATGGCTCACCACCATCACCGCACACGTCGCCATGGACCAGCTGCGAGCACGTTCGCGTCGCGTTGAGCAATCGCTGTCGGACTCACCGGAGTTGGACAACGCCCCGGCCCTGGCCGCACCGGCCGCCGACGAGGAGCTGCTGCGCTCCGAGGCGGTCAGCCGCGCACTGCTGGTGGTGCTGGACCGGTTGTCGCCGGCGCAGCGGGTCGCCTTCGTGCTGCACGACGTGTTCGACGTGCCGTTCGAGCAGATCGGCGCGGTACTGGACCGCTCACCGGACGCCGCCAAGAAGCTGGCCAGTCGGGCCCGGGCCCGACTGCAGGCCGGGCCGGCCGAGCAACCGCGACACCGCACCGAACATCTCGCGGTCGTGAGCGCGTTTCTGGCTGCCTCTCGTGGCGGCGACATCCCCGCGCTGCTGGAGTTGTTGGCGCCCGACGTGGTGCGGCGGGTCGATTCCGTGCTGGTGCCGGCCGGTGTGCCCATCGAGATGCGCGGCGCCGGCGATGTGGCCACCGAGACCCGGCGCTTCACCCGGCGGGCACGAGCCGGTGCCGTGCTGCTCATCGACGGCGCACCGGGGATCGCGATCGCGCCCGGAGGGCACCTGCTGGCCCTGTTGCGTATCGGAATCGGCGACGACGGACGCATCCATACCATTGACATCGCAGGCGACCCCGACAGATTGCGCACCGCGACGCTGCAACTCCCAGGGTCCTAATCGGCTGTAAGAACACCTGACGGCCGCTCACAGCGCGGGCGTCATGCGGCTCGCCTCTCCTGCGTCGAGCGTCGCTGAACCGTCGGGTTCTGCTTTGATGGGTCACGCGAACCGATGTGTGAAGGGGACGTCCCGTGCCAGATGAAACGACGGCCGCAGGGGAAACCATGGCGGCAGGGGAGAGTACGGCGCCCGCGCCGTCACCGCCGGCGGTGACGGCGCGCGGCATCACGATGACCGGGCCGTGGGGGCGCGTCTTCGGGCCACTGGACCTGGATATCCCTGCCGGCGGTACCACCGTGCTGGTCGGCCCTCCGGGGTCGGGTCGCACCGCCCTGATGATGAACCTGGCGGGCCGAATGAAGCCGTCGTCGGGCACGCTCACCGTGCTCGGACACCGGAAAGCCCGCGACATCTTCGACGTCGCCGCCCTGGCAGGGATCGAACAGATCGACGCGATTTTCGAGTCGGTGACGGTTGCCGACCTGATCACTGAACAGATCCGCTGGGATGCACCCTGGTACCAGTTGGTCCGCCGTGCCGGTGACGCCGAGCGCGACGCGATCTGCGGCCCGGTCTTCGGCGACCTGCCGGTACCCCAACTGCACGACTACGTCGAGCACCTCGACGAGATGACCGGACTGCTGTTGCGCATCGCACTGGCCAACACCGCACGTCCACCGCTGCTTGTGGTCGGCAGCATCGACGAGATCAAGAACAGCCGCGACCGCGCCATCCTGCTTACCCGGCTGGTCGCGCTGGGGGAGAAGCAGACCGTGATCACCTCGTCGGCCAACCCGATTCCCGACGGGTTCGGGCTCGCCGGGCAGATAACCGTCGACCGTCTGGAGCGCGCCGAGCTCGTTCCCGGCCGACACGAGAAGGGGAACCGCTGACCATGCTCGCCGGAATGTCGCTGGGCACCGACCTCAAACGCTATTCGCGCGGCACCATGCCGCGACTGGCCCTGATCACCATCATCGTGCTGCCCCTGCTGTACGGCGCGATGTACCTGTGGGCGTTCTGGAATCCGTTCGCCGCCATCGACAAGATCCCCGTCGCCCTGGTCAACGAAGACACCGGCGCCACCGTCTCCGGGAACCAATTGCGGGCCGGTGACGAAGTGACCCGCGCCTTGGTCGACTCCCGCCAGCTCGATCTACACCAGGTGTCGGAAAGCGAAGCCGTCAAAGGTGTTTCCGACGGCACCTACTATTTCTCGATCACCCTGCCGACCGACTTCAGCGAAGCGGTGGTGTCTCCGGCGGGCCCGAACCCGCAGAAGGCGCAGATCCAATTCCGGTTCAACGACGCGAACAACTACCTGGCCTCGGTGATGGGGCAGAACGCCGCCCGCGAGGTGCTCAACGAGGTCAGCGCCAAAGTCGGCCAACAGGTGATCGGCACCGCGCTGACCCAGGTGACCGACGAGGTCAAGAAGGCGGCCGATGGCGCCGGCCAGCTCGCGGACGGCTCGAGAACATTGGCCGAAAACCTCGGGACGGCGCGTGATGGGTCAGGTGCGCTCGCCGACGGAATCCGTCAGCTGTCGACGGGTGTTCAGCACGCCACCGACCCGATCCTGAAGGTCACCGACGACCTCGCCGCCATGGGATTCGACCCGAACGCCGCCGGCGCGGCCGCCGCCAATCTCAGCGGCAACCTCAAGACGGTGACCGACCGGATCGCGTCACTCAACGTCAACTACCAGCAGGCCGCCGGGATCGTCAATCAGGTGGTCGACGGACTGCGGTCCAACCCCGACCCGGCAGTGCGCGGGCTCGCCGACACCCTGGCCGGCGCCCAGCGGCTCCTCGACGTCGAGGGCATGGACCCGGCCACTGACGAGGGGCTGGCCGAGCTGCGGGAGAACACCCAACAGCTGGAGAATGACCTCGCCGATCCCAACAGTGCGCTGCGCACCTTCATGACTCATCTCCTAGACGGCGGCCTCAGATCCGATGTGGTCTCGCTGCGTGACGGAGCGGCCGCGCTGGCCGCCGGTGCTCACCAACTCAGCGACGGCCTGGTGCAATTGAGCGACGGCAGCAACCAACTCAAAGACGGTGCCGCGCAATTGGCATCGGGTCTGGGGCAGGCGGACCAGCGCGCCTCGACCATCACCGACCAAGAACGTGTCCAGGTGGCCCAGATCCTGGCCAGCCCGGTCGGCGTCGATATGGACTTCACCCATCACGCCGCCACCTTCGGCACCGGGTTCGCCCCGTTCTTCCTGCCGCTGGCATTGTTCATCGGCTCGCTGATCGTCTGGATGTTGTTGACCCCGTTGCAGACTCGCGCCATCGTCAACGGCCTGGGCGCGTTGCGGGTGGTACTCGCGTCTTACTGGCCCGCCCTGCTGCTGGGGGTCTGCCAGGTACTGTTGATGTACACGGTGGTGCACTTCGGGGTGGGGTTGCAGGCCCGCCACGCCGCGGGCATGGTCGCGTTCCTGGCGTTGATCGCCGCATCGTTCCTGGCGATGATCCAGGCGTTCAACGCGGTGCTCGGTGTGGCCGTGGGTCGGGTGTTCACCCTGGCCTTCCTGATGTTCCAGCTGGTGTCGTCCGGCGGGGTGTATCCGGTGGAGACGACGGCCAAACCGTTCCAGATATTGCATCCCTACGACCCGATGACCTACGCCGTCAACGGGTTACGCCAGCTGACCGTCGGCGGCATCGACGAGCGGCTGTGGACGTCGGTGGCCGTACTGGCCGGGATCCTGGTGGTGTCACTTGCTGCCAGCTCCTGGGCTGCGCGGCGAGATCGTCAGTACACCCTCGAACGCCTCTACCCGCCGATCGAAGTCTGACGGTTTCGCGGGTGCTGTCCTCCGGTACACCATCGCTCACGCGACGCAGCGTGCTGCGCGGCGCCGGGGCGATGGGGGCGGCAGCGCTGTTCCCTGCGACGTCGGCCTGCGGCAGCGACGACGACGCACTGACCTTCTTCTTCGCGGCCAACCCCGAAGAAGCCGACGCCCGGATGCGGATCGTCAACGCGTTCCAGCGCGAACACCCCGATATCCGGGTGCGCACCATTTTGGCCGGCGGCGACCCGACCCAGCAGATGTCGACGTTCTGCGCCGGCGGGAAATGCCCGGATGTGCTGATGGCCTGGGAGTTCAACTATGCCGGGCTCGCGGAGCGCGGCGTGCTGGCGGATCTGAACACCCTGCTGGATCGGGATCGGCAGTTCGCGGCGGCGTTGCGCACCGACAGCATCCCCGCGCTGTATGAGACGTTCGGCTTCAACGGCGGCCAGTACGCGTTCCCGGAGCAGTGGTCGGGGGCGTTCCTGTTCTACAACACCCGAATCTTCGCCGAGGCCGGTGTGGCGCCACCGCCGGGCCGCTGGGACACGCCCTGGACGTTCGACGAATTCCTGGCCACCGCGAGCGAACTGACCCAACGGTCCGGCAACGGCCGAGTCACCCGGTGGGGCTTCGTCGACACCTGGTCGCCGCCGTATTCCGCAGCGCTGTTCGGTATGAACAACGGGGTGCCGTGGGCGGTGCCGCGCGTCAACCCGACTCACCTGAACTTCGACGATGACGACTTCCTGGCCGGCATCCAGTTTTACGCGGATCTGGCCAACGTGCATCGCGTGGCGCCCGCCGCCGCGGATACCCAGTCGATCTCCACGATGGGGCTGTTCACCGGAGGAAACGCGGCGATGGCGCTCGGTGGGCACTGGCGCTACCAGACCTTTGTCCAAGCCGAGGAGCTGGAATTCGACGTGGCGGTGCTGCCGACCGGTCCGGGTGCCGCAGCCAAGGGCATGGCCGCTCGATCCGCCATCGGCAGCACCGGTCTGGCCATCGCCGCCGACAGTCGGCACCGGGAACAGGCCTGGGAATTCCTCAAATTCGCCGCGGGGCCGGTGGGACAGTCGCTGATCGGGGAGTCCGGGCTCTTCGTACCGGTGCTGCGCTCGGCGATCGACTCACCCGGCTTCGCTGCCGCCCACACCGGGATTCGCAACCTCGCGGTGCTGACCGGTGGCCCGGCGCATTCCGAGGGGCTGCCGATCTCCCCGGAGTGGCAGAAAGTCCACGCCCTGATGGACCGTGCCATCGGGCCGGTACTGCGCGGCAAGCGGCCCGCCACGAGCCTGAAGCACGGGCTCACACCGCAGATCGACGAAGTGCTGGCCACCGCATGAATCCCACCCGCAGACGAGCACGCGCCGGACGCTGGTTCGTCGCCCCGAACCTGGCGGCGGTCGCGGTGTTCATGGCTTTCCCGCTGGCCTTCTCGCTCTACATGAGCTTCCAACACTGGGACCTGTTCACACCGCCGACGTTCGTCGGCGCCACGAACTATCGCGACCTGTTCACCGGTGACCCGTTGTTCGGCATCGCGGTCCGCAACACGACGGTGTTCACCATCGGCACCGTTGTCCCAACGGTGCTCATCAGTCTGGCGGTGGCTGAACTGCTGAACCGGAAGATCAAGGGAATCGGCCTGTTTCGGGCAATCGCCTTTCTGCCGTTAGCGGTGTCATCGGTGGTGATCGCCGTGGTCTGGCAGTTCGTGTTCAACACCGACAGCGGACTGCTCAACATCATGCTCAGCTGGTTCGGCATCGCCGCGGTGCCGTGGCTCACCGAACCGCACTGGGCGATGGCGTCGTTGTGTCTGGTCAGCGTCTGGAAGAGCGTGCCGTTCGCGACGGTGATCCTGCTGGCGGCCATGCAGGGCGTGCCCGACTCCCTGCACGAGGCGGCACGCATCGACGGCGCCGGTGAGGTGCGGCGCTTCCTTTCCATCACGGTGCCGATGATCCGCGGTGCCGTGTGGTTCGTGGTGGTGATCTCGGTGATCAACGCGTTCCAGGCGTTCGATCTGGTCTACGTGCTCACCGGCAGCAGCGGTGGGCCCGAGACCGGCACCTACGTGTTGGCCATCATGTTGTTCCAGCAAGCCTTTGCCTTCTTGGACTTCGGATATGCGTCCGCGCTGGCCTGGGTGATGTTTGCCGTGCTGCTGGCCCTGACCGTCATCCAATTGCGTTTGTCGCGCAGGAATGCGGTGGACCAGTGACCGGTCCACCGGCACGCCACCGCATCGCCGGGCTGCTGGGCGTCTACGCAGGGTTGGGCGCCGTCACCGCCTGCGCGTTGTTCCCGATTCTGTGGGCGCTGTCGGGCTCGCTCAAGCGCCAAGCCGAGATCAGCCAGCCCATGTTGTTGCCGGCCCATCCGCAGTGGTCGAACTATGCCGAGGTATTCGCCCGAATGCCGTTCTGGCGGATGCTGTTCAACACCGTTCTCTACGCCGGCTGCGTGACGGCCGGGCAGGTCTTCTTCTGTTCGCTCGCCGGGTATGCGTTCGCCCGGCTGCCGTTCACCGGCCGTGACACCCTCTTTGTGGTGTATCTGGCCACCCTGATGGTGCCGTTGACGGTCACGGTGATTCCGCAGTTCATCTTGATGCGAGTGTTCGGGTGGACCGACACCATGTGGGCGATGATCATTCCCGGGTTGTTCGGCAGCGCCTTCGGCACCTATCTGATGCGGCAGTTCTTCGCCACCCTGCCCGTCGATCTGGAGGAAGCCGCGATCTTGGACGGCTGCTCACCGTGGGCGATTTATTGGCGGATTCTGTTGCCGCACGCCAAACCTGCGGTGATGGTGCTGGCGGTGCTGACCTGGATCAATGTCTGGAATGACTTTCTGTGGCCGCTGCTGATGATTCAGCGCAAGGGCATCGCCACCCTGACCCTCGGATTGGTGTGGATGCAGGGGGAGTATGTCGCCGAATGGCCGGTGCTGATGGCCGCTTCCATGCTGATGTTGGCCCCGCTGGTGGTGATCTACGCGGTCGCCCAACGGGCCTTCGTCAGCGGGATCGCGGCGACGGGCTTCGGTGGACGGTAGTCAGGAGAACGCAGTGGCTTCAGTGACCTTCGACTCGGTGACCCGGCGCTATCCGGGCGCCGACCGCCCCGCCCTGGACGCATTGAATCTGGCGGTCTCCGACGGAGAGTTCATGGTGCTGGTCGGGCCGTCGGGCTGCGGCAAGACGACGACGCTGCGGATGCTGGCCGGCCTGGAACCCGTTGACGCCGGTCATATCTACATCGGCGACCACGACGTCACCGCGGCCGACCCCGGCCATCGCGACGTCGCCATGGTGTTCCAGAACTACGCCCTGTATCCGCACATGACCGTGGCGCAGAACATGGGTTTCGCCCTCAAGGTGGCCAAGACCCCCAAGGCCGAGATCCGCGCCAGGGTATCGGAAGCCGCCCAGCTGCTGGGCCTGACCGAACTCTTGGGGCGCAAGCCCAAGGATCTCTCCGGCGGCGAACGCCAACGAGTCGCGATGGGCCGCGCGATCATACGACGCCCGCAGGTCTTCTTGATGGACGAGCCACTGTCGAACCTGGATGCCATGCTGAGGGTGCAGACCCGTAACCAGATCGCCGAACTGCAGCGGCGGCTGGGGATCACCACCGTCTATGTCACCCACGATCAGGTGGAGGCCATGACGATGGGCGATCGGGTCGCGGTATTGCGCGACGGGGTGCTGCAGCAGTGTGCCCCGCCACGCGAGCTCTACCGCACGCCGGCCAATGTGTTCGTCGCCGGGTTCATCGGATCTCCGGCGATGAACCTGTTCACCGTTCCCGTCGTCGACCGCGCGGTGACGCTGGGTGGCTATCGCGTCGGTGTACCTGTGGAAATATCTTCTGCGGCAACGCAGCTGGTCGTCGGTATTCGCCCCGAGCACCTGCAGATCGCCGATCGCGGGATCGGTGTCGAGGTGGACTTCGTCGAGGAACTGGGCGCCGACACCTACCTGTACGGCACGGCGGCTGATTCCCAGGCCTCGCAATCAGTGGTCGCCCGGGTTCCCGGCAACACCGAGGTGCGCTCGCACGCCCGGCTGTCACTGGGCTTCGACGTGACCGATCTGCACTTCTTCGGCACCGACGGCGCCCGGCTGGGCTGAGCGGCCGCCCCTGGCACTCCGCCCGGGCCCGAGGGTGACCGCCAAGTGGTGCAGCATCAGGACGAACGTAATGCTCCAGGCGGCCAGCGCGATCCAGCTCTCGACCGATCCGATGTAGTAGACGATCGGCAGATGGTCGGCCTGTCCCAGGTAGTGACTGCCCACCCCGTACATGCCCAGCGGGAAGATCACACTCCACCACGGCGCTTCGTAGCGCAGTGAAATGCGATGCACAACATGGCGCCACACTCCGGCGGCGATCATCGGAGGGATCAGCCACGTGCCGAACGCCCAGAACACCACCGACGTTCCGGCGATCAGACCGCGGGTGGCGTGGACCATCGGCGCTTCGGCCATCTCGACGATATGAGCACCGGCCAGCACGGTGATCGCGGTGGCGCCCATCGCCACCCAGTACTGCGGAACGAGGTCCTCGGGAAGCAGCGGATAGAGCAGCAGCCGCAGCGCGACAAAGATTCCGGCGGCGCCGTAGAGGAACACTCCCACCGACCAGGACGTCACCGCGAGCAGCGCCAGGCTTTGGCGCCACGGCTCGGACACCTCCACCTCGAGTACCGCGGCCAACACCGCGATGGACTGGCTGGCCACCACCCAGATGAACCAGGTGCCGTTGGCCCGGCGCACCACCGGCCGCTCCGCGGTGCCCAGCACGGCGGTCCACGGAATCAGATAACCCAGCACCAGCCAGGTCAGCGTGCTGACCACCAGCAGGCCAACGGCGACACTGCTGTGCCCATCGATGACCAGCCGAGCGCCGAGCACATTGGTGGCGGAGACGAACGTGAAGAAGCCGAATGCACGTCCGGAATCGTAGAGATCGGCCAGGAATTCGCGCCGAAAGGCAATGACGCGCACGGTCGATACCGCGATCAGCACCAGGTATGAGGCCACCGTCACCCACAACAGCAGCACCGAAACCCAGTGGGAGTTCTGGTGGTACATGGCTGTCGACACCATGCCGCTGGCCATCACCAACGCGAAATAGCCCGGGTTGAGTGTGCGGATGGCCTCGCGGGTCCCCGTCGCCGGCACCATCCCTGCTGGTGCGCCCATCAGTCGAGCAATTGCCGCAATACGTATTGCATGATGCCGCCGTGCCGGTAATAGTCGGCCTCGCCGGGGGTGTCGATGCGCACCGTCGCGTCGAATTCGATGTCACCGGCCTGTACGTGCACGGTGTCGGGGATGGTGTCGCCCAGTGCGGTCACCCCGGTGATGTCGAAGGTCTCCTCACCGGTCAGGCCCAGCGAGTCCGCGTCGGCGCCGTCGGGGAACTGCAGGGGAAGCACCCCCATACCGATCAGATTGGAGCGGTGGATGCGCTCGTAGGACACCGCCAGCACCGCCCGCACACCGAGTAGCACGGTGCCCTTGGCGGCCCAGTCGCGCGAGGACCCGGATCCGTATTCCTTACCGGCCAGAATCACCAGTGGCGTGCCGGCGGCGAGGTAGTTCACCGACGCGTCGTAAATGGTGCTGACCGGACCGTCCGGCTGGGTGAAGTCGCGGGTGAAGCCGCCCTCGGTATCGGGCGCCAACTGGTTGCGCAGCCGCACGTTGGCGAAGGTGCCGCGAATCATCACCTCATGGTTGCCGCGCCGCGAGCCGTAGGAGTTGAAGTCTTTGCGCTCAATCCCATGCTCCGACAGGTACTTTCCAGCGGGCGAGTCGTAGCGGATGGACCCGGCCGGGCTGATGTGGTCGGTGGTGACCGAGTCGCCGAGTTTGGCCAGCACTCGGGCCCCGGTGATGTCGGTGAGCGGCGCCGGGTCGCGGGTCATGCCGTCGAAGTACGGTGGCTGGCGCACGTAGGTGGAGTCCGGCGCCCAGGAGAAGGTGTCGGTGTCGGGGACATCCAGGGAACGCCAGCGGTCGTCGCCGGTGAAGACGTCGCCGTAGCTGGTGGTGAACATCGCGGCCTGCAGGTTGTCGTCCACCACGGCGGCAATCTCGTCGGTGGTGGGCCAGATGTCGCGCAGGTACACCGGTTCGCCGTCGCTGCCGGTGCCCAGCGGATCGGTGAGCAGGTTGACGCGCAGTGTGCCGGCGAGTGCATATGCGACCACCAGCGGCGGGGAGGCGAGGAAATTCATTCGGACTTCTGGGTGGATGCGGCCCTCGAAGTTGCGGTTGCCCGACAGCACCGAGCACACAGTCAAGTCGTTGTCGACGACGGCCTTGCTCACCTCGGGGATCAGCGGGCCCGAGTTGCCGATGCAGGTGGTGCAGCCGTAACCCACCAGGTTGAAGCCGAGCTCATCCAGGTAGGGCGTCAGGCCCGCCCGCTCGTAGTAGTCGGTGACCACCCGCGACCCCGGCGCCAGCGTGGTCTTCACCCACGGCTTGCGCGACAGCCCCTTGTCGACGGCATTGCGCGCCAGCAGTGCCGCGCCGACCATCACCGAGGGGTTGGAGGTGTTGGTGCACGAGGTGATCGCGGCGATCACGACGTCGCCGTTGTCGATCTCGGTGCGGGTGCCGTCGGCGAGCTCGATCGGCTGGGCATCGGTCCGCCAGGGGAGCTTTTCACCACCGGCCCACGGCTCCCGCGGTTTGCCTGTCGCTTGGGAGTGACCGAACGCGATCGGGTCGCTGGCCGGGAACGAATCGGCCGACGCCTTGTCCAGGTCCGAGAGTGCCTGAGCGGTGGTTTCGGCGCCGTCGAGCAGGGCGGCGACGGTGTGCGGGGCCAGCCGCAGCGGAATGCGGTCCTGTGGGCGTTTGGGGCCGGCGATCGACGGCTCGACACTGCTCAGGTCCAGTTCCAGCGTTTGCGAATAGACGGGTTCGCGATCCGGGTCGTGCCACATGCCCTGCTCTTTGGCGTAGGCCTCCACTAGCTTGATCTGATGCTCAGAGCGGCCGGTCAGGCGTAGATAGTCGCAGGTGACGCGGTCGATCGGGAAGATCGCGCAGGTAGCCCCGTACTCCGGGCTCATGTTGCCGATCGTGGCCCGGTTCGCCAGCGGAACGTTGGCCACGCCGGGGCCGAAGAACTCGACGAACTTGCCGACCACCCCGGTGGCGCGCAGCAGCTCGGCGACGGTGAGGACCAGGTCGGTGGCGGTGGTACCGGGCTGTAGTTCACCGGTCAGTTTCAGGCCGACCACCGGTGGGATCAGCATGCTCATCGGTTGACCGAGCATCGCCGCTTCGGCTTCGATCCCACCGACGCCCCAGCCCAGGACGCCGAGGCCGTTGACCATCGGGGTGTGCGAGTCGGTGCCGACGAGGGTGTCGGGGTAGGCCAACGGCCCCTCCGCGCTGTCGCGGGTGAACACCACGCGAGCCAGGTATTCCAGGTTGACCTGGTGGCAGATGCCGGTGTCGGGCGGAACCACGGAGAAGTCGTCGAACGCCTGCTGGCCCCAGCGCAGCAGTTGATAGCGCTCGGCGTTGCGCTCGAACTCCAGCTCGGCGTTGATCGCGAACGCGTCGGTGCGGCCGAAGACGTCGGCGATCACCGAATGGTCGATCACCAGCTCGGTGGGGCAAAGCGGGTTGATGCGGGTCGTCTTGCCACCCAGGTCGGCGATTGCGTCGCGCATCGCGACCAGGTCGACCACGCACGGCACCCCGGTGAAGTCCTGCATCAACACCCGCGCCGGCGTGTACGCGATCTCCCGGCCGTGCGCGGCGCTCGGATCCCAGGCGGCCATCGCGTTGACCTGCTCAGCGGTGACCAGCCGGCCGTCTTCGTTGCGCAGCAGGTTCTCCAGCAGAACCTTGAGGCTGTAGGGAAGTCGCGCCGAGCCGTCGACGCGATCGAGCCGTCGGATCTGATACGTGGTGTCGTCGACGCTGAGCTCGCCCCGGGTTCCGAAGCTGTCGAGGTTGCTGTCTGTGGCCATCGCGGGCCCTCCCACCGGTCGGATCGGTTACCACCGACCCTAGGTCCGCATTCCTGGTGGGACCAGGGGGAGAAGGCCCTCAATCAGCCTTGCTGTGCCGCGCGCTCCAGCACCGGGCGCTTGTCCGGGCAGTAGGTGTTGACCGAGGCGCCGAGGAACTGCCAGGCCTGCGCCTGGTTGGTGCCCTTCTGCAGGTTGGGGGTGATGAAGCGGACCGACTTGGCCGCGTCGCCGTCGACACCCTTGTCCAACCGCTCGCACACGATCTTGCCCAGCCAGGCGTTGTAGTCCCGCGGGCCGTAGATGCCGTAGGTGTGCAGTTCCCGGGCGAAATCGGTGTCGGGGTCAGCGTGGGCGGGTGCTGCCAGTGCCACGGCCAAGCCCATGACCGCTGCGGCGAGGGTCGTCGATTTCATGAGATGCAGTGTAGACCCATCTGCTTAGGTGGTCTTCCTTTGCAGGCGGCGGGGCCGGCCGCAGTGCCCCGCTCACCTGCGCGAATCGCGCGCAATGTGGCGCTCGTCGCCCATTCAGATGTGACGAGCAAGACATAAGGAATTTATGAGGTTTATAAATTTGTGACTATTAGCCAAATTTCTCGTATTGTGTCTCTCCGTGGGCCGACACGAGTTAGCCAGCCAGCGCAAACGATCCTCGGTATTGATGGCTGCAGTCCTCGCACCAACGGCATTGTTCTTTGCTGTGGGCGGCAGCGCCAATCCTGCGGTGTCAAAAGAATCCATTGCGGTGGTTGCTGAAGACAATTCACCAGGCGGTTTGCAGCTAGTGGCAGCACCGGCAGCGACGCCGGAAACGGGTCCACCGGCGCGGTTCGCCGTGGCGTCACGAACGCGCACCGTGCCCCGGTTCCTGCCCGCAGGAGTCGCCCCGGAGCGAGGCCTGCAAGTCCGAACCATCCAGGCCGCTCGCAGCATCAGCGACGCCTTTCCCCAGATCATGCAGATCGGTGGCGTACGGGCCGACGCGCTGCGGTGGCACCCCAACGGGCTGGCGCTCGATGTGATGATTCCCAATCCAGGCAGCGCGGAGGGCATCGCGCTCGGTGATTCGATCGTGGCCTACGTGATGGAGAACGCCGGCCGGTTCGGCCTCCAAGACGCCATCTGGCGCGGCGTCTACTACACGCCCGACGGCGGGGCGCAACGCGGCGGCTACGGCCATTACGACCACGTCCACGTCACCACCACCGGCGGCGGATATCCCAGCGGCAGCGAGGTCTACCTGCGCTGAGGACCGACCTGACGGTCAGCCCGCGTTGACCCCGACGCCCAGCGGCCGGTCGACGAAGAAATCCATCAGCGGCTCTGGGCCACCCCCGTAGCCGGAGAAGTCCGTCACGCCGGCCTCGGCGAGCACGTCGGCGTCGATGTAGCACTGGCCATTGGCCTCAGCGGCAGGGCGCCGCAGGATCTCCACGGCGGCATCCGCCATGATCTGCGGGCTGCGTGCCTTCGCGAGTAACTCACCGCCGTCGGGGGAGTTGGCCACCGCGGAGGTCGCGATGTAAGTCTCCGGCCACAGGCAGTTGCAGGCGACCCCGGCTTCGGCGTATTCGGCCGCCCAGCCCAGCGTCAACAACGTCATCCCGTACTTGGACAGCGTGTAGGAGGGATGCACGCCCAGCCAGTACGGATTCATATTGAGCGGGGGCGCGATCGTCAGCACGTGCGGCGCGGGGGACTTCCGCAGATGAGGCAGGCATGCCCTGGTCAACAGGAACGTCCCGCGGACGTTGATGTCTTGCATGAGGTCGAACTTCTTGGCGGACAGCTGTTCCGTCGGCTCGGTCGCAATCGAGCTGGCGTTGTTCACGCAGATGTCGATGCCGCCGAATCGGTCCACCGCGGCGTCGACCGCCCGCTGCACGTCTTCTTCGCTACGCACATCACCCACGACGGCAAGAGCTTTGCCGCCGGCTTCCTCGATCTCGGCGGCGGCGGTGTGCACCGTTCCGGGCAGGCGGGGATGCGGCTCGGCCGTCTTGGCCAGTAGGACCACATTGGCGCCCAAGCGTGCGGCACCCAGTCCGATGGCCAGTCCGATACCGCGGCTTGCGCCGGACACCACCATGGTGCGGCCGGAGAATTCGGTGCCTGCCAACTGCCGGCTCCTCGTCGTCGTCGATACGTTTGCGGCAGCGGACCAACCGATTGAATCCGCCCGCCCCGCGTCCGGCCGCAAGCGTGACAGTTTGCCGCAGAATTGTAAAGCTTAGGCGGCGCCGGGGGTCTTGAGCGCAGCGGCCAGCATGGTCGCCGTCAGCCGCACCATCGCGTCGCGGTC
This sequence comes from Mycolicibacter heraklionensis, assembly GCF_001021505.1. Lineage (GTDB taxonomy): Bacteria > Actinomycetota > Actinomycetes > Mycobacteriales > Mycobacteriaceae > Mycobacterium > Mycobacterium heraklionense. Next base: position 126,328 of record NZ_LDPO01000002.1, on the reverse strand, counting down.
TGCGGTAGCGGGCCGCTGCAATGCGATGCGCAGGCAGGCGCTCGACGTCACGCCCATGGTCACGAACACCAGGTCGTCCAACTCTGCCGGTGACAGGTCCGGCCGGGACCTGCTCGGGATCACAGTGCCCAGCGGCAGCAGGCTGCGCTCGATCTCGTCCATCGCAGTGTGGTTGAGGTACGGCGGCAGGTCAAAAGATGAGGATGTCAGCGCCGCCAGCAGGATCGGGGCGTGCTGCTCATAGACCGTCGTCAGGGTGTCGACGACCAGCAACGCCGCCTGGTCCACCTCGAGGTCGATGGCCTGTCCGACACTGCGCACCAACTCGAACGAGATCTCTCTGGTCGCGTTGTCCACCAGCTCGGCGATGATGGCGGCGCGGTCCGGAAAATACCGATATACAGTGCCGATGCTGACGTGCGCGGCATCGGCGATGGCCTGCGTGGTCAGTGTTTCCACACCGCGGCGCGCGATCAGCTGGCGGGCGGTGTCGAGCAGCCGGGTGCGCATCTCGCGGGCTCGCTGCTGCTGCGGCCGCGAACGTGCCTGGACGGGCATTTCACCTCCGCATCAAAGTGAGTAGTAAGTGAGACATTCTCATGTTTCCATATTTGTATGGCAGATGTGCCCAACACTCCCAATGCCGACCTCGCCGTCGCGCGATACGGCCAGGCCGGCCGCGACTGGATCGACGGAACGCGGATCGCCGATCCGCTGGCCGACGCCGTGGTCGCTGATTTCGCCACGTTGCCTCGCGGCGCGGGGATGACCATGCTGCGGACCGCGATCCAGCACGGCATCGACGCTGTCGAGTCGCCGCCGGAGTCGCTGCGGGCGTTGTTCGCCGCGATCGACCACGAGCCCGACTGGCTCGACCACGACCGTCTGAATCGCGCTGCGGGGCATATCGTCCGCCACACCGCGTCCTACGGCATCGTCTTGGGTGCGGCCTCGTTGACGGCCGGAGCCATGAATTCCGTCGCCGGGATGCCGCTGGTGCTGACCGGTCGCTACACCAGCCAGGCGGCCGTGCGGTCGATCGAGGTCGGCGCGTGGTTGGAGGAGATCCTCACGCCCGGTGGGCTGCGCCGCGACGGCGCCGGGTTGGCGACGACGTTGCGGGTCCGAATGATTCACGCATTCGTCCGGCGCCATCTGCTGACCGAGGGCGACTGGGACAGTGAGGCGTGGGGCGCACCGATTCCGCAGAGCTACATGGCGTTCACCATCGTCGAGTTCGGTCGGATCGCCCTGGCGGCGATGCACCAACTGGGGGTCCGCTATACGCGAGAAGAACTCGACGACATCTACCACTTCTGGCGCTACGTCGGTCGGCTCAACGGCGTTGGCGACGAACTGAATCCGGCCACCGAGGCGGATCAGATCCGTATCGCGGAGTTGTATGCACTGACCGCGGTGGAACCCGACGACGGAGACCGCGACTTCGTCCGCGCGTTGACGCACGACTATCTGGCGCGCGAGATCGCCGAGTTGCTTCCGTTCGGCGGCTCCTGGAAGCACCGCGTGGGAGTCAACATCATCAACGGCATGACCCGGGCATTTCTCGGTGATGCCGACGCCAGCCGGCTGGGCGTGGCTGATACACCGTTCAAATACCTGCCGCGGGTGATCGGCCCGGCCGTCGGCGGGGTCAACGAAGTGCTGGCGCGTATTCCGGGCATGAACGAACTGCGGACACGACGCGCCTTGGCCAACTACCCGCGGCTGATGGCCGAACAACGGCAGCGCTACGGGGTGCACCACGACCTGGTGGATGCCGCGCCGGACAGCGCCGGCCATCCTGCCGCGGTGCGCTCCGCCTAGCGATGTGCGCCCAGCGCGGCGGGACCCATGCGTCCGGCGCGCACACCGTTGGCAATGACGACCACTTCAGCGAGCTCGTGAACCAACACCACCGCGGTCAACCCGAGAGTCCCGAAGACTGCCAGCGGCATCAGCACCGTGATGATGCCCAGAGACAGACCGACGTTTTGCAGCATGATCTGGCGGGAACGACGGGCATGGCGCAGTGCATAGGGGAGATGGCGGAGGTCTTGGCCCATCAGGGCAACATCGGCGGTCTCAATGGCGACGTCGGTTCCCATGGCGCCCATCGCGATTCCCAGGTCCGCGGCGGCCAGGGCCGGAGCGTCGTTGACGCCGTCACCGACCATCGCGGTGGGGCGGTCGGCGCGCATTTGTGCGTTCAAGCGGGCTTTGTCTTCGGGCCGCAGCCCCTACTGTTGCTCTTCGGGTTCCCGTCGGGCTTGACGCACTGCAGGTTTGACCGACGATAGCTGGGAGGTCACCTTCACGATGGAGGTTCCCGACCGATCGAATGTTGCCCCGCCGGTGGCCGCCCAGAAGAACGCGGCAGCCCAACTTTTGTCTATGGGTGTCGTGACCGTGCGTGACCTACCGACAAGAATCGGACTATCCGCACCTCTTGGTAACCCCAATGACCGACATCGCGCCTCAGCCGCTATGCCACCTGACTGCGCCCGAAATGCCGTCGACCTTCTGTTTATTCGGCTCAACGGCCAAGCGTTGTGCACCGAACCGCTACGCTGCGCTCTGGGCCCCTTCTCGTTAGGACGAAACAACATGGCGCTGCTGGCCGGCACAGAATTCGCTGGTTACACAATCATTAGAAGTATTGGCGTAGGCGGGATGGGGGAGGTATATCTCGCAGAACATCCACGGCTACCCCGGCGTGACGCCCTAAAGATCTTGCCCGAAGCGCTTACTGGCAATCACGAGTTTCGGGATCGGTTTGTTCGCGAAGCCGATCTTGCCGCAGGCCTTTGGCACCCTCACATCGTCGGCGTTCACGATCGCGGAGAGTTCAACGGCCGGCTGTGGATCACCATGGACTACGTCGACGGGTGCGACGCGGGCCAGTTGATGCGTACTGAGTACCCAGCTGGCATGCCGGTAGCCGAGGTGACAACCATCGTCTCGGCGATCGCCGACGCGTTGGACTACGCGCACCAGCGCGGTCTGCTGCACCGCGACGTCAAGCCGGGAAACATCTTGATCGAAACCCCGTCCTCCGGCCCGCCTCGTATCGCCCTGTCTGACTTCGGGATAGCTCGGGAGATTGTCGACTCTGCTGGGCTCACGGCAACGAATCTCACCGTCGGGACCGTTGCCTACGCTGCACCAGAACAGCTGCTGGGGCAGGCTCTCGACGGGCGGGCTGACCAGTACGCGCTGGCCGCCACCACATACCACCTGCTTACCGGCACGCCGCCGTACAGCAACTCAAACCCGGCAGCCGTGATTGGGCAGCACCTCACCGCTGCGCCGCCCCGGTTGAGCGCGCTACGTCCGGATTTGGCGGCTCTTGACGAGGTACTCGGGAAAGCACTGTCCAAGGCCCCGTCAGATCGGTTCGCAACCTGTGCGGAGTTCGCGTCGGCACTACGGAGCCGGGCCGAAAATAATGCTGGCCCTTCGACCGTGAGACGCCAGGTCACAGGTACCCCCGCCGCAGTCCAAACCCAGGAGAACCATCGGCCACGCGTCCGGAGACGCGGCGTCGCAATCTTGTCCGTGACAACCATCCTGATCGCCGCTGTGGTCGCCATGGGCGTCTATATCCGAAACCACGCCGCTACCCACACCGAGCACTTTCACCCAATAGTCGCGGCGGCCCCGCTCGACGGAATATTTCGCGTTCAATACCATCCCGCGCAGTCAACCTTCATGGGTGCGCCCAATCCCATGCCGGACGATGACTCCGAGCGGTGGTGGGCAATGCGGACTAGCTGCAACCAGTCCACCTGCTTCGCTATTGGACTGCAATTGGATCCCGGCGACCACAGTCGGCTGAAAGAGAACGGCAATACCGTGCGCCTTCAGTTTGCCGATGGCAACTGGACCGAACTCCCGAGGCGGGAACGCCAAGATATTGCCGAGTGTTCCATCGGCGATGACGGCACGATGCAGAAAGGACAGGACACGACCGTGACAGCTTGGCGCTTGCAACCTCAAGCTGACGGATCGTTCCAGGGCGCCTTGACCATGACAGCGGTTACCGGTGAGTGTGGACGGCAAGGCATGGTTTACCAAACACCGTTCACAGCAGTGCGAATCGGCGACAACCCGCCTGAGATCGCCATTCCAGACCCGATAATCGACGATCTGCCACCCACACCTGAAACTGTGCCGGGGCCCGTTTTGTCGGGTTTGTATCAACTGGCTCTCGATATCGGCCAGACCCGTTCGGATGGGACATTCGGCCACGGTAGCGGCGTGGAACGCAGGTGGTGGGCTTATCGATCTCGATGCACTGCGTCAGGATGCGTAGCTACCGCAGCCAAGCTCGACGAGGCGAACCCCGCCGAAGCCACGGGGCGCGCCAGTGTTCTGCGACTGGTCGATGGCCACTGGGACCAGACATCAACACCAATCCGTGTCCCATGCGCCTACGACAACACCCGCGAGCACACAGTGGAAGATTCTTTGACGCTGGATCCGCTACCAGATGGCACCCTCAAGGGGACGTACAAGTACACGATCAATTCGAATGAATGCGGCGGTCGCGGATCATGGTTCGAGGTCCCTGTCACCGCAGTACGCACCGGAGAGGTCCCGACAACCGTCACTGTCGCAGATCCGGCGCTGTTCGGCTAACAAAGGCGATATCCACCGAGTGTCGCAGCAGCGGCCTCATAGCCAGTCCGGTCTTTGTCTCGAGTTAGACACTTCTGCAAGCAGTTTCATGTACACCTGGCTGCGCATCAAGGCCTGGTGATTGTGACACCGCCGGAAGGGGTAGTGCTAGTAGATCGACGCCCAAACTGAGGGTCTGGGCACTTCCGAAGGAGGGGACCGATGAACGTGTTCCTACGTCGCATGACATGCGCCGTCGCGATTGCGTTGGCACCCATGTCCTACGTGGCAGCAGTATCACCTGGTGTGGTCTCGGCTCAGCCACCGGACTGCGGTCCAGGCAACTGGTGGAACCCGGGAGCTAACGCGTGCCAGCCCACCGCACCGCCGAATTGCGGTCCGGGCAACTGGTGGAATCCGGCCGTCAATGGGTGCCAGCCTGTAACGCCGCCACCGCCCGGCTAGGGGCGACACAGGGCCTGGCGGTCATCTGCCACCGGCAATGGCCGCCCTGGCTCGATAGCCTTCTCGCACACTTCGATAGCGAGGCGCTCATCCTGTGGCCTTGCGAAAGTGTGCGTCGCTAACATGCAGTGATCCGGTCATCGATGTGGTGCGATCACCGAGCACCAGGGCCAACCGACCCGGCCCGGTGATCCATGGCGTGACACCGGCAGCCGCCGCCCGCGCCTTGGCGGCCCGCGTCGAGCCAGCGGTCCGCACTCCATGTTGCCGCAGCCGGCGCGCCTCGGCCAGAAGCTGTCAATTATCTTCTGCTGTAACTGTTTTGGCGTGATCCAGTCGGTCAGAGTCCCGGCATGGCAATTCGTCACTGTGACGTATCTATTCAGGCGCAGCGGGAGAGCGGGGAGGGCAGCGATACCTGCCGTGGTGGGGCCCCGCCGGAACGCAGCAACCGCCAACTAGCATCAATCAGCGAGACCCACGCCCGCGGCGGCGACGCCTATCCCGGAATGCGCAGCTATCCATGCCCCAATCGCTTACCACCATCCGTGTTCTCGTCCTCGTGGGCAGTTTGCGATCCGGGTCACTCAATCGTCAGCTGGCTGCAACGGCCATCGCTCACGCACCCGCTCAGATCGAGCCGATTCTGTTCGACCGTCTCGGCGAGTTGCCGCACTACAACGAAGACATCGATGTTGCTCCAGCGGACGCCGCGGCCGAAGCGCTTCGCTTCGAGACGGCCAGCTGCGACGCCCTGTTAGTGGTCACTCCCGAATACAACGGAGGCCTGCCCGGCGTACTGAAGAACGCAATCGACTGGCTCTCGCGTCCGTACGGCAACAGCGCGTTGAAAGGCAAGCCGGCAGCGGTTATCGGTTGCGCTCTGGGTAGGTACGGCGGGGCGTGGGCCCACGCCGATGCCCGCAAGTCACTCGCGATCGCCGGCGCTCAGGTGCCCGACGATATCGAACTCTCGATCCCGGCCAAGGGCCTCAACGGATCGCAGCCCGATGAGTCGCCTGAGATTGTCGAATCGCTTCGTGGAGTGTGGTCGCAGTTGATTCGTCACTCCTAGAACCGATTTCGCACGGATCGCCCGTCACAGGGCGTCATCACCATTTCGTCACTGTGACGTATTGACGCCAGTCGGGCGGGTGAGCGAGGGGTCGACTCAAGGTTTTCAGTTGCGCCCGGTAGAGCGACGCGAATAGCGACGGGCATACCCAAGGCGGCGGCGTATAGCTACTGGGTCCTTGGTCGCGCGGCCGGCGCCACGGCGCTTATGCGGCTTGCACATCGGACATCCGCGCCAGGATCGAGACGGGTGATGGTTGGGCATTGCGTCGCTCCAGAGGGTGACTCCGCAGATCAGGCGAAGAAAGCGACGTTACCGGATCGATCTGACCACTTCCAGCAGGTATCGCCTAACGCCGATAACGTACATTATGTCAGGTTAAGTACGTCGTATTGCACTGTCGGGCAACGGCTCTCGCTTATCGCGCAAGGCCGAGGAATGCCATCATCGCTCGCTCGACCTCGACGAGTTGCTCAGCTGTCAGCCGACCGAGCCGGGTGTGGACGTTCGACCTTTTAACGGTTGTGAGCTTGTCGATCATCACGTCACTATCGTGATCAAGTCCGGATAACAGGCCGTCTCCGCCGGCTATCCGGATGCGCATCAACGGCGCATCCAACAGTGTGCTGGACATCGGAGCAACGGTCACCGAACTCGTGGCATCAAAGAGATCGTCCTGAACAATGACGGCTGGACGCGGTTTGTTCGCATACACGCCCCCGGCTACGGTCCAGATCTCCCCTCTGTTCACTCCTCGTCCCATGGCGTCGAGATGGCCTCGATGAAGTCCTGGTCATCGTTGCTTACGTCCGCTCGTGCGACCATCGACGCCTGACGATGCGCCTCGGCGACAAAACTCTCAGTGCGCACGTCAGGCACCCAGACCTGCAGCGGTCGCAGGCCCCGCTCGCGCATCCGCCGCCGGTACTCACTGACTCTTTCCCGCACTGCCATGCCAACATGTTACATGTAACGCTGAGCCTACGCGGCCGGGCCGGACAGAATCACCGTCCGACGCGTCGAGCATGCCCCTTGACTGGGATTGTCGAGGACATGTTGCGATGGCACCCCCGATAGTAACCAGTGCGTCTGTTCGTAATACGTAGTATTGTTTGTAAGCGTATCCATTTTCGGCAGTACCGTACCGGTGACATCCGATGGGAGAACCCGCGATGCCGACTCGTCCGTTGTTGCACTCGCGCCGCGTAATCGTGCTTCTCGGAGTCACTTTCGGCACCGGTCTTGGTGTGGCCCTCGCTGCGAGTCCAGTCGCCGGCGCTGACGCCATCGACGACGCCTGGCCCTATCTCTCGATGTCGTCAACGCCGTATCCGGTGGCGACACTCCCCGGCGAACTAACCATATTGCCCACAGCCTCTAACGGAAACGTCGCGACATACACACACCATCTCGATCCCGTTGGCGTGCCGGTGACTGATGGGTGGTACACGGCCCACGCGACTATTTCTTATATGCCGTCGTACGACATACCGATTCTGGGAAGCGTGAGTCATTCAGAAGTTACCGCACTGCTGGACGACTCCACGTTCCCCCACGTCGGGACCACTGAAGATGTGTTGGCACTATTCCCGTTCACCCCTGTGCAACTCGGGCTGAGCGGTGTGGAGCCGATGTTCGTCAATTCCTATCTGAACGACCCTATAGTCGGGTTCGCTGACGCATTCACCGTGCAGGGGTTCTTCGGAAACGGGGTCGGACTGACCAATACCTTCATCAGCGACGCGGCGGGCTTCAAAGACGTGCTCAGTTTTGAGGGGCAGCCGCCATTTTTGACGGTGTTTGAGTTTCCCACGGTTGAACCTGCCTCTGCGGCATCAGATTTTAGTCAGCTTATGACCGATTTCACCGCGCTGTTCTGATCGACGACAGCCACAGCACCGAGAGGGCGCACTGAATCAGTGATCCGGGTGCGCGACCAAACGCAGATCTAGCGTGGCCCGACTGCCCCGGGAGGCACCACCTGGGTGGACACTATGGACGTGGCCCTTTCTGCAACAGTCTTCAAAGTCGAACTTGGCGTCTCCGATATCGATCACGGTTACTACGCCGATCACACGCTGACCGTGGCCCGTCATCCGAGTGAGAACGATGAGCGGATGGTCGTGCGATTGTTGGCTTTTGGGCTGCGCGCGCACCGACTCAGCGACATCGACGGTGAGTTGGCGTTCGGGCCGGGCCTGTCCACCCCCGGCGTACCGGACTTGGCGCTCGCCGACTACACCGGCCGGATCCTGGAGTGGATCAACGTCGGCCAGCCCGACGAACGCGCCTTGGGCAAGGCGGCCAGCCAGTCCGACCAGGTGCTGCTCTTCCCGTTCGCCGCTGGCGTGGCCACCTGGTGGCGCACCGTCGGCCCCAAAGTGGCGGGGCTGCCGAACCTGTCGGTGGTGCAGATACCGCACGCATCGGTGCAGCAACTGGCCCAGACCGTCGATCGACGGGTCTCGGCGCAGGTAATGGTGATCGAAGGCCAGGTGACGATGTCCGTAGGCGGAGTCGACGTCACCTTCATGCCCGAGCCATTGAAGTGACCAGCCGCCGGCCCCCGACTACGCCGGGTTGGGGTTGGCGGCGGGCGCCTCGGGCATCTTGACCGGAAGGTCGGGAAGCGGAATGCCCGGGTTGGGTTCGACCACAGGCGGTGCGGGAAGGTCGAGCGGAGGGGGCGGAGGCGGAGGCGGAAGCTCGATGGGTGGATGGGGATTGACCATCGGCGGGTCGGGTATGACGTTCGGTGGCGCTGGTACGACCCCGGGTGATATCCCCCGGGGCTCCGACCGCCGCATTGAGTCGCCAGAAGACTCCCTCAGCACAAAGCCGGAAGGCCCGTTGGACCGGAAAGTCCACGAGATGTGCGACTCTTGAACCTCCGTTCCCGGCGGCAGTCCCCACATCCGCTGATTGATATACCAGGTCGATAGCGGGGTCGGCTGAGTGAAGAACGGATCATTGAAAACACTGTCGAACGCCCGCGACCGACCGAAAAACGGCTCGTTGTAATACCTGTGGAACTCCGGCGGCCGATTGAAAAACGGGTCATTGAGAAGCCTCTGGAACTCCGGCGCGACAGCCCCTCTAGCGGGCGACGGCGCGGCAACCGGTGGGACCGGTGGGGCCGGTGGCACTGGCGATGAGTTCACCGGGGCCGGCAGAGTCTGCGGTCTGTTCAACGGAGGCGGCGGTGGGTTCACCGGCGCCTGACCCATGACCGGTGGCTGTCCAGAGAGGTGTCTGGAGCCGGGAATCTGAAGGTTGGGGATCCGGAACGGAATAGTCGGCATGGTCAGTGTGCGAACGATATCCGGCCGCAGCGCAACCAATTTAGGAGTGACGTCCAGGGTCATGGAGACCATGAGTGCCGATGCTGCCGCGAACGCCGTGGACGCCAGTGCCGCTCCGCCGACCAGCAGCGGACGGCGCACCGGTTGGGGCGCGGTGTAGAAGGCCTCGGTGTCGGCATCCGCCTGCTCGTCGGGAACGGCGCTGTATGCAAGATCGTTGGCCGCGAAACCGGTGAGGCAGGCAGGGATGTCGTAGTAGCCGGGGGTGATCGGGCCGAACTCGGCTTCCTGCGTGTAGGCCAGGGCACCGGTGGACGCCTCGGCGGCTGCGGCCAAGCCGGCCGTGGCCAATGCCGCGCCCTGCGCCAGCGCCGCCTCGGGATCACGGGGCGCGCTCACCGCCTGTCCGGCCGACGCCTCCAGTCGCGGCAGGGTCGTGGGTACGGATGACCCGGCGGCTACACCGAGAACGACGTCCATTACTCCTCCGATTCAGTTCTTGACGTGATCGCCGCCGGACTGAGACAACGAGGCTGAGTCATGTACCGGTAACCACTAAAGTCATCTGCTGTTCACCGATATGAACATCTACCGGCACCACATGGAAATATGCGAGGGCGCGCATAAGTGTCGCCTGGCGGCTTCCAAAGAATGTCTAACTGGGATGTGAATCGATCCCGGATCGGGTGGGACTCTCCCCTGCCGCATCTGGCGTGATGCGCTGTTGCGCATCGGCCGCAATACGGCATGATCGAGTACGGCCGGTTGCCGGCAAATTGCGTTGTACTGCATTGCCAGGCAACGACTCTCGCCTATCGAACAAGGCCGCGGGAATACGACGGAATCGAATAGGCGGTTCACCGGCGATATAGCCGTTTTCGTCGGCTGAATCGCCGCGCGTTCCAGGACGCTATCGCTGACTAATCGTCCTCGGCGTCATCGCGGTGCGCAGCCTCGATCACCTCAGGCGGCACCGGCCTCTGCAACCAGACCCGCATCCGCATCAGTCCGCCGGCGATCGTCCCGACGGCGAGCAAGGCAACGATGATCCAGAGCGCGTGCGACATGCAGCAATTCTCCCCTTGCCCCGGGAGGTGTCCAGTGCAGACTGATCTCCATGGGCAAGCTCATCTACGGCTTCACCGTGTCGGTGGACGGCTACATCGCTGACGCACAAGGCAGCATCGACTGGAGCGAGCCGAGCGACGAACTGCACCAGTACTGGAACGACTTCGAGCGCGAGACCGCCCTGTCGTTCTACGGGCGCCGGCTCTACGAACTGATGTCGGCATACTGGCCGACCGCCGATGAGGACCCGGATGCTCCCCCGTTGATCGTCGACTTCGCCCACATCTGGCGCGCCATGCCCAAGGTCGTGTTCTCGCGCACGCTGGAGTCTGTCGACTGGAATTCCCGGCTGGAGCGCGGCGACCCGGTCGCGGTGGTGACCAATTTGAAAGCCGAAACCGAGGGCAACCTGGAGGTGGCCGGCGCGACGCTGGCCGCACCGATCGTGCAGGCCGGACTGGTAGATGAGTATCGGATCGTGATCGCCCCCACCGCCGTCGGCGGCGGCACCCCGTTCTTCCCGAGCCTGCCGTCATGGATCTCGCTGCGGCTGTTGGAGAACCGCACCTTCCCCGGCGGAACGGTCCTGCTGCGCTACGAAGCGAAGCAGGACTGAACGGACCTCTAGCTGCAGAGAAGCTGCCTGTTAAGCATGCAGTTGACCGGTGGCGAGTACGTCCCGGACAACACCCCTCGGAAGCCTCCCGTGGCGGAACCGCCCGGCGCGATGATCCGATTCCAATTCGCCGGGGCCAGAACATAGTGTGTGCCTGATCGGCCAACGCTGCTGTTCCACGCGTGCGAGATGGATTCATTGGCCGGTAGGTCGAATTCAAGGCGCCAATCGGTCATCGGCACCGTGCTCCAGTTGGTGATGGTGAAGCGGGCGATGAAACCGGTCTGCCACGTCGAGGTCACCGACAACGTCGCCCTGGCCGCTGCCGCATGAGCCACCGCGGTGGTCGCAAATCCGAGAATGACAACCATCACTGCCGCAACAGCAACGTGAAGCGCTGCACGGCAGCGTTTCACGCAACTGTGGATCCCCGCCATAGCGGCCAACACTAAGACCGAACGCGCGAGATCGGCCCTGTCGCCGCCGCTCCCCTGCAGTACCTTTGCCCAACTGAAACCGTCACGTGACGTCAGTCGGCGTCATCGTGCAGTTGGTCGATCCGGGTAACACCCTCGATATCGGCAAGGATGCGCGGTGCCTCGATAACGCGGGAACCCGACAAGGTCATCGTGACACCGACGTGATCGGCAGTCGCGGTGCGCTGTCCGAGTGGCAAAGCCGCCGTGACAGGTGAGGAGTCGGTGATCAGGGAGGTCAGATGCCAACCGTGGGCATCGCACGTCTCCAGCAGCTGCCGCAAGATCCCCCGGCCGTCCTGGTAGATGACATGCACGCGTACCGAGCCGGGCAACCTGGTCGCCATTCTTCGCACCGATGGGGCGATGCCGATCACGATCACAAAGTGCAGCATGGTCACGACGACGGCCAAGAGCAGCAGCCCCGCGGCGGCGGCCATCCCGACTGCAGCTGATTCCCAGATTGCGGCCGCGGTAGTCAGCCCGATGACCGCGCCGCGGCGGGTGATGATGAGGCCCGCGCCGAGAAAACCGATACCCGAAACGATCTGGGCCGCTACCCGCGACGGGTCCAGAATCACCGTGCCTGCGGCGACAATGTCGCCGAACCCGTACTTGCTGACCAGCAGAATCAACGCCGCTGACGTACCGACGATCGTCTGCGTGCATAACCCGGCGCTTTTACCCCGGATCTCGCGTTCCAGACCGATGAGCGCGGTCAGCCCGAACGCAGCCACCAACTCGACGATCTGGCGGGCTCCCTGGCCTGCTCCGGTAAAGAATCCTTCCGCCACCAACGTGATCATCGCGACACGCCCTGTCCTAGCTGAGCACCACCTACCGGCAGCGCCAGCTCGGGAATCTCGACCACCTCATGACGCAGACCTGTGCTCGGCATCCAGGAGGGTTACCACTTTTCGAGAAGTACTACACCTGCACCGCAGGTACACCGGCCATGCGGCGACCGGCCGGTTCGTGGCCACTACGGTGACGCGCCAACCGCACGGCCCAGGTAGGCCATCAGCCGGGATGTAGGCGTTGCCGGCTCCGGTGCTTGCTGCGCTGGCCCGAACCCGCCCGGACGGCGCAACGCCTTCTCGGGCACCGCATCAACCAGTGCGCGACAGAACGCCACAACGTCATCCGGCAACTCCGCGGAACGGCCCAGCGATCGGTAGATATCCCAGCTGTGCAGGGCGAGGTCGGCCACCGGGAAGGCAAGCGCACGACGCAGCGGGACCTCGCCTTGCGGTGAAGGTCGGGGCGCCTCGAGGTCTGCACCGGGCAGCAACTCGTGCAATTCTGCGGCAAGCTCACGGAGTCGGCCGGCGGGATCGGCGTCCATCCAGTCGGCGGGCGCCGACGGGGCAGTCCAGATGTCATCGCCCCGGACCAGTGCGCGAATCTTGGCGGTACTTCCGGTTGTGTGCGCCACCAACTCGCGCACGCTCCAGCCCTCGAGATTCGAGGGCTTGTCCCAGTCGCCAGGGCGAATCTCGTCGACGGCGGCGATCAGCAGATCCAGCGTCGCGGCGGCCATGGCCGCAGAGTCCGGAGACATCGCAGTCACGGTGTGAATACTACGGCGATCGCGCCGGGTCTGACTGCTTACGACAGGACCCGAAGCGGCTCAGCGAAAGAGGCGGCTGTCGGGCGGCGGGCCCGGCAATGACCGCACCAACCCTTTTCCGGTCACAGTCGGCAGGTCCAGCGCCGACAGCAACCCGGGCTTGGCGGCCACTACGGCCGGAATGGCGTTCACCATGCGTATCGCACCGGCAATTCGGGCGCCGAAGTCGTGGTCGCCGTCTTCGGCCATCTCGAACTCGCAGCGAATATTCGGCGAACCGTCGATCTCGATGCGGTAGCAGCCCTGTCCGGATGCGGTGCCGTATCCAAGGTCATTGGGCGGCATGGCGATTCGCGGCTGTGGCCAGTCGGGCGCGATGTCGTCACGCATGCGGGTGACGTGGTCGACGACTATGGTGGGCTTCCCGTTGACATAGCCCGTCAATGTCGAGCGCATGGCGGCGACGGTGCCGGCTTCGATCCGGCCGGTGGGTGTGTCGAACGTGGTGTCGGTGGTCAGGCGCTCGTTGCTCTCCTGGATGTCGTCGACTTCCACCCCGAGTCCGTCAGCCAACTGGTGAACGACGGGCCCCCAACCGAATGTGAAGACGCCGGGCATTGCCGCGAACGCCTCGGTCTCGGGCGTCTTGCCGAAGCCGAGGATTTCATAGACCGCCTGACGGTCGGGATAGGTGGCGTAGTTGAACATCTCGGTCACCCGGATCGATTCGATGCTTCGGGTGACTCCTGAAAGCACCAGCGGTAACACGTCGTTGGCGAAGCCGGTGTCGATGCCGGTCGTGAAGAACGAGGAGCCGCCGGCTAGCGCAGCCTCGCGCAGCGGCCCGGCGATGGCGTCATCGACTGCGTGGGGAAACACCAGCGGTACGACCGAGCACGAGACGACGTTCTTCTTTGCGCGAAGCAGCGATGCCATGTCGGCCACTGCCTCGAACGGCCGGAGATTGGCCGCCGCCGCGTAGACGACAACCTCGGCGTCGCCGGCCAGCAGTTCAGCGGGGTCTTGGCTTGCGATGACACCGACGGCATCGACGCCGCAGAGTTCCCCGGCATCGCGTCCCGCCTTGGCGTCACTGTGTACGACCAGTCCGACGAGCTCCAACTCTGGATGGTCGAGCACCCCGCGTAGGGCGATCACGCCCATGGAACCGGTACCCCAAACGCCTACCTTGACCACTTTTTCTCCAAATATTAGGATACTGTCGTCGATAATCCGGACAGATGGTAAGTCCGTGGCGGGAGGCCGGTCAATGGTGGACGCGATAGGCGACCCTGGGTGAAGTCGCCACCGACCCGCCGCGTTGTCGACGTCCTTACGGCGTTATCTGCTGCGCCGCAGGGGTTGTCGTCGGCTGAGCTTTCTCGCCGATGTGAGCTGACGACGTCGACAGCGTCGTTGCTGCTGGCCGAGTTGGAACGGAACCATTGGGTGGTCCGCGGCGAGGACCGCCGCTACACGCTCGGCAGTGGATTGTTCAGCGTCGTGCGCGGGTTGCGCGACCAGTTCCCACTCCTCGACCGTGGCCGCGAAGCCCTCGTGCGCATGAACACTGTCCTGGGCGCAGCGTGTTCCATGTCGAAAATCGGCCGGCGCCATCTGGTCATCGTCGACACTGTCGGCCACACTTCCGACGGCGAACATCCGGTGGGGCATCAGTTTCCGATCGATCCCCCTTTTGGGCTGGTGGCCATGGCGTGGCGTGACGACGACACGATCGAGCGGTGGTTGCAGAACATGACGCCTCGGCTGTCCCAAGCGGATATCGCCGACCACCGGCGTGTCTTGGCCGACATCCGTGCCCGCGGATACGGAGCCTGGAAATTCGATGATGCACAAGGCGCGTTGCATGAGCGGCTTGGCGCAGTGCTGGCATCGCTGGGTTCCACCTCGCGGGTGACACACCAATTGACGACGTTGATGACGATGGTGACCCTGCGCTCGGTCACCGACAGCCTCGAGCACGATTTGGGTAAAGCGGAGTTCGTGGTCGTACCGATTTTCGGGCCCGATCGGCAACCCGAGTACCAGATCGAAATCCATCTCGGCCGCAGCCAGAACGTGAGCCTGACCGAACTCAATTCGGCAATCGCTGACGCACAACAGATCCTCACGTCGGAGGCGTTCAACGCCCGCCCCTGACCCGTCCTGGTCGTCGGACCACCCGCAGCGCTACGGTTGCCAAGGGCGAGATCGCCGTCCGCGACAAGGAGCACCGACATGCTGAAGTACGAGATTCATGGAACCGGTGAGCCCTTGGTGCTCGTCCACGGGATCACTCACCGCAGGCAGGCCTGGTACCCGCTGCTGGAGCACCTGACCGATCACCGCACCGTGGTGCTCTTCGATCTGCCCGGCCACGGCGAATCGCATGATTTTGTGGTCCGCGACGGTGACGTCCAGGGAACCTTGCGCGACGAACTGGTCGGGCTGTTGGACCAGCTGGGGCTTGAGCGCCCGCACATCGGCGGCAACTCGCTGGGCGGCCGGATCGCGATGGAGGCCGCCGCCGACAATCTGGTCGCCAGCGCGACCGTGCTGTCCCCCGCTGCCTACTGGCACAACTCCCTCGATTTCGCCTACGTTCGGATGATCTTCCGTTTGCTGACCACCAGCGCCCGGATGCTGGCACCAGTGGTGCCGCGCCTTGCTCGTTCGCCACGGGCGCGGCACATGATGGGCTCGGTGGTCTCGGCGCACCCGGAGCGGATCCCGGCCGACGAGTTCGTGGGCGACCTCAACGGCATGCGGCGGGCCATTCCCGCCATGAAGAAGATCTTTCCGGCTGCAAAAGTCTTCGACCGCGAGATCGCGGCCGACATTCCGGTAACCGTCGCGTGGGCCGCGCATGACCGGATTCTGCTGCCCTACCAAGCGCGGATCGCCGAGCGTCGGCTCCCCCAGGCCCGCCACATCCGACTGCCCGGCTGCGGGCACGTACCGATGGCCGACGATCCCGAACTCGTCGCACGCGTCCTGCTCGAGGGCAGCGCTCCCACCGCGCAGGCCGAGGCCTCCTGACAAGACCGCCATCGTGCCCCGCGATGCGGGCCGCGTGAGTGCTTGAATAAGCCGTGGCCAACCGCATCCAGTCCCTGCTCGGGGTGGAATTCCCCGTCATCCAGGCCCCGATGACCTACATCGCGCGCGCGGAACTCGCAGCTGCGGTGTCGGAGGCCGGCGGGCTCGGTGTGATCGAGACCCTCACTCCCGAGGGACGAGCTGACCTGCGGCGGGTGCGCGAGCTCACCGACAAGCCGGTGGCGGCGAACCTCATGATCCAGGGCTGGAAGAAGGACCCCTCGATCGTCGACACGTTGGCCGAGGCCGGCGTGCGCCACGTCTTCACCTCCGCGGGTGATCCAGCGCTATTCACCACACCGCTGCACGATGCCGGCATGACGGTGGTGCATGTCGTCGGCTCGCTCAAAGGCGCACACAAGGCGGCCGAGGCCGGTGTCGACGCGCTGGTGGTCGAAGGCGTCGAGGGCGGCGGATTCAAGTCACTGCTCGGCGCCTCGACGATGGTCCTGCTCCCCCTGATCGTCGAAAACGTGAACCTGCCGATCATCGCAGCCGGTGGCATCTGCGATGCGCGGTCGGCGGCGGCAGCTCTGGTGTTGGGCGCCGAGGGCGTGCAAATGGGCACGCGGATGCTCGCCAGCCAGGAATCCGTGGTGCACGCAAACTTCAAAGATGCGATCGTGGCCGCAAACGACTCCGGCACAGTACTTCTCGACATCCCAGGCAATCCGACCATGCGGGTATTGCGGACCGGGCTGGCCGCCCGCGTTGCCGCCCACGACCCGGATGCCAAGCTACTGGGAAGGATCACCGAGCTGTACTTCGACGGCGACATGGAGGCCAGCGTCGCCAATACCGGCCAGGTATCGTCCCGGATTGTCGATCTTCTCCCGGTGGCCGAGATCATTCGCCGGACTTGGTGTGAGATCGAAGCTGTCTTGGACGCGGCACGGTTGCGGACCGGGACGTTGCGGGCCCCGTGACCTCACCCAATTCGCAGCGCGGAGCGGCGCTCTCCCGCCTTCACCTGTTCAATGTGCTGGGCGTCATCGCCATCCCGGCCCTCGGATGGTTCGCCCAGCATTGGTCCGGCGCGACGACACTGGTGGTGTACTGGTTCGAAAACGTCGCGATGTGCCTGTTCGTGATAGCCCGCATTGCGCTGCACCGTCGCTGGGCCCCCAAATATGGCCATTTCCGATATCGCGCACCGCAATCCGCCGGCCCGACGGGGAATCAATCCTTCCTGAGCGGCTTCGCCCTCATCGGCCTGGCCTTCTGTGCTGCCCACGGAGTATTTCTCGGGGCGATTCTCGGTCTCCTGGCTCACAACCGTGCGCCTGAGCTTGCGCTCCTCGATCTCCATTGGCGCAGCGTCGGATGGGGGTGCTTGTCCGTATTGCTGTTTTTGACAATGGATTTCCTCCTCGATCTGATTGATCTGCGCCGATGGTCCTTCCGGGACGTCGAGCAGATGGCCAACATCGGACTGGGCCGGATCATGGTCGTGCACCTGACCTTGGTGCTCGGATTCGCTGGGATCGCCGCTACCGATGCTCCCAGCACGCTGTTCGGCGTATTCGTCGTACTCAAGTCGCTCGCCGCGCTGAGCTCCGTGGTTCCGCAGTGGGAGCCGAAACGCCCGCCGCGCTGGCTCAGCAAGCTGATGGACGGGATGCCGAACGTACATCCGGGCGAACGTTTCGAGGATTTCTGGGTCAAGGATCAAGCCAACGAGCGAGATCGGCAGCGGCGCAACGAGCAACCCTGGAAGACCCCCAGGACCTAATGGACTGCGTCCGACGTCGTCGCCTCCGCGTGGTCGGCCGCACCGAAGATGGCGACGGCCACCGCACCCCCGACCGCGGTGCAGAACCCCAACGCCACCAACCACCCCATCCCGCGTTGGGCAGTGTCACCCAGTAGCGTCACGCCGACAATGCCGGGCACCACCGTCTCGCCGACCACCAGGGCAGCAACGGCGCCATTCACCGAACCCAGCTGCAATGCAACGGTGAACAGGTAGAAGCCGCCGGCTCCGGCAATGGCGATCGCCCAGAACGCCGGATCCATCAGCAGAACAGGCAACTTCAACGGATCGACACCGTCGACCACCCGAACCGCTATCGCCATCAGTCCGTAGAGGACACCGGAGACCAATCCGGCCGCGACGGCGGCACGTGCCCCCAGAAGGCGAATGAGAACAACCCCGAGGGCCGCGATCAGCATCGCCACCAACATCAGCGCCCAGTGCAACCCCGGTACCGAAGCGGCGGTACCGACCTGACCGGCGCCGAACGCCAACACGCATAACGACACCATCACCGTCCCGATCGCCGTCCAGTCGCGGCGGCGCAGACGCAGACCGAGCACCGCGCCACCGAGCACGGCGGTAACGACGAGATTGGCGCTGATGATCGTCTGCGACAGAAACAGCGGTATCAGCCGGGCCGAGACGACGCTTCCGGCGAAACCGACTACGTCGAGGGCCATTCCCGCAATGAACGCCGAAGTCAGCACCGCGTTGGCGGTCGAGCGCAGGGTCGGTCGGCCGTCTGAGGTGACGAGGGCATCCTCCCCCAGACTGGCAGCAGCAGAACTACGCGCACCATGAGCCTGCAAGACAGAGGCCACCCCGTAGCCGACACAGGCCAGCAGCGCTGCGGCTATACCGATCAGCACGCCACCGGCCTCATCGGTCCTGGACGGTATGTGGCCTGGCCGAAATCCGCTGGGCGATCTCACCGTATCGCTCGAAGCGATCGGGATCCCCCAGCGCGTTGTACAAGACCAGGCGGGTCGCGACTCCCCCATACTTGCTGATCAGGTTGTCTGCCAAGTCATCCCATGTCGACTCGGTCGCAAAGGCGGCCAAGTGGTCGTCGGTGATCTGCGCCGCCATACCGGCGAAGTCGCCGGCCTTCTGCCTCTCGCGGATCCGGGCGGTGGTGCCGTCGAACCCGGCCTCATCCCAGATGAAGGCATAGTTCGGTGTACTTCCGTAGAAGCTCAGGCTGGCCCGCACGAATTCGCGCTCCTTGTGCCGCTCTTCGTCGGTGTCGCCGACGATGGTCATCGCGGGCACGATGACGGCGATCTCCGACGGGGAACGGCCCGCCCTCTCGGCTCCTTCGGCCACCTTGGGCACCACGTGACGGGCCAGGTAGCCGGGCTCGCCAAGCGGGTGGACGTGCACGCCGTCAGCCACCTCACCGGCCATCCGCAACATCCACGGGTTCACGGCCGCGATATCGACCTTGGGGTCGGGCGCACCGATCGGGCCCGCACTCCACTGCGGGGTGATGAAGTCCAGGTCGTAGAAGTCGCCGTGATGATCCAGCTTTCCCGTTCGGAAGGCGGCAAAGCAGGCCTTGACCGCCAGCACGTAGTCGCGCAGCCGCGGACCGGGATGTTCGAACGCCACCCCGTAGCGGCGCACCACATGAGTGCGCACCTGGGTGCCGAGGCCGAGCCGGAACCTGCCGTCGGTGGCCTCCTGCAGTTCCCACGCCGTGGCCGCCGTGACGAACGGACTGCGCGGAAAGGCAACCGCGACACCGGTCGACAGCTCGAGACCAGGTGCGGCCTGAGATGCGATGGCGGCGTTGAGATACGCGGTGCGACCGGCTTCGGTGAAGAGCAGTCCGGAGAAGCCCGCCGACTGGGTGTTTCGGGCAAGCTCAGCGGCCTTCCCCAACGGTTGCGGTAAGGCCATGACGTCAATGTGCACGTGGGTGAGACTACGTGCCGAGTCCCTGCTGACGGGGCTACTTTGCGTCTGTAACGTGGCGGAGGTGAAACCCACTCGGACGCATTCATTCGTTGCTGTTGCGGCGGCTCTCGCGGCAATCGCCCTGCCCATCGCGGCGGCGGGCACGGCCGCAGCCGCCGACACCTGCCCCACGACCGCACCCACCGGTGGCACGCCGGACTGGACGCTTACCGGGGCCACCGGCAGCGTCGCGGTCACCGGATCCACCGACACGGCTGCGCCGCGGGTGGATGTGTCAGCACCGTTCAGCGTGACGTCCACCCAGGTGCACACGTTGCAGGCCGGTAATGGTCCGGTGGTTCCGGGCACGGCCAAGGTGTCCGTCTGCTACATGGGCGTCAACGGACGCGATGGGTCGGTGTTCGACAGCAGTTACAAGCGCGGCGCCCCGGTGGACTTCCCGCTCGACGGCGTCATCCCCGGATTCCAGAAGGCGATCGCAGGCCAAACGGTCGGATCCACCGTCGCGGTCGCGATGACCTCCGCCGACGGCTATCCCGACGGTCAGCCCAGCGCCGGGATCCGGCCGGGCGACACCCTTGTCTTCGCGATCAAGATCCTGGGCGCCTCAGGCTGATCCACGGTGGCGCTCGCCGAGGACGTCGCGGCTGAACGTACGGCACTCACCGACGCACTGAGTGCCACCGGCGCCTCGGCACCCGCCGGATGTGGGACGTGGACCGCGCGTGACCTCGCGGCCCACCTGGTGGCCCAGGAACGCCTCGGTGGCCTGTCGACGTTCGTCGCGCGGTCGCTGGTTGCGCGACGCATTGCGGTACCGGCTCCGCCGTGGTTGGTGGAGTTCGCGATTCGACGTGAGCACGCATCCGGCTTCACCGACTTGATCGACCGGTTGCGGCTCCCGGTACCGCGACTGCTGCTCCGGTCGCGGGTTGCACCGCTCACGTTGTTCGAATACTGGACTCATCACGATGACCTCGCCGCCGTCAACGCGGCTGTCCATGCCGCGCCACCAACGCTGGTGCAGGCCATTCCCCCACTGCTGCGCTATCAATTCGCTAAGTTGCCCGCCGGCGTTGCGGTCACCGTGGGCACGGATGACGGTCGTGTTCTGGCATCCGTGGGCCCCCGTGCAGAACAGGCGGTGCTGGTGCGGGGGACGCCGGCAAACCTGGTGCGCTGGCTGGCGGGGCGCCACACACGAGCCGACGTCGAGCTGGCGGGTCCCGCGGCCCGCGTGCAGGAACTGCGCACTTTCGAAGGTCACGTATGAAACTCTGTTGCATTGTCCCCCAACTGATTTAACGGCCATTGCCATGGTCTGCCGCATCCGGTAGCGTGCGCTCATGACCGATCGCAATCGCCGCTTCCTCCTCCGCGAACGCCCAGCAGGACGCATTGGCCCGGATACCTTCGAACTCAGCGAGCAGGCGGTGCCGGAGGTCGGCGACGGCGAGGCGTTGGTGCGTGTCGACTGGATCTCACTGGACCCGACCAACCGGATGTGGATCAACGAGACGCCGTCGTACCTGCCGCCGGTCGGCATCGGCGAAGTCATGCGCGCGGCCGGCCTCGGCGTGGTCGTCGCGTCGAACAACCCGAACTATTCGGTCGGCCAGACCGTGCAGGGCCTGACCGGCTGGCAGGAGTACGTGGTCGTCTCCGACACCATGCCGTTGTTCCCGGTCGAGGTCGCAGACGGCGTCTCGCCCAGCGCCTACCTGGGCGCGCTCGGAATGACCGGGCTCACCGCGTGGATCGGGATCCGCGACATCGGCAAGCCGCAGCCGGGCGAGACCGTGGTCGTGTCGGCCGCGGCCGGAGCCGTCGGCTCGGTCGCCGGTCAGCTGGCCAAGGCCAGCGGCGCGCGGGTCGTCGGGATCGCCGGCGGACCGGAGAAGTGCGCGCTGCTGACCGACCAACTCGGTTTCGATGCGGCGGTGGACTACCGGGCCGATGACTGGGCCCGCCAACTCGCCGCCGCGACCCCCAACGGCATCGACGTCGACTTCGAGAACGTCGGCGGCGACATCATGGATGCGATCTTTGCGCGCGTGAACGTTGGCGCGCGGATCGCGCTCTGCGGGCTGATCTCCGGCTACAACGAGACCGACCCGCCGCCCGGGCCGCGCGCGTTCGGGAACCTGCTGATCCAGCGGGCCACCCTCAAGGGCTTCATCGTGCTCGATCACTTCCTTCGTGCACCGGAGGCGAACAGCGAGATCTCCGAGCTGATCGCCGCCGGCAAGCTCACCCCGCTCGAGACCGTCGTCGAGGGCTTCGAGCAGCTGCCGACCGCGATCAACATGCTGTTCGACGGCAAGAATGTCGGCAAGCTCGTGGTGAAGATCTCCCATTAGGGGTGGCGGCGCGCGACCAGCGCGGGGGGCGCCCAGCTCGGCCAACTCGGCTCACCGATCTGGGCGCCCCCCGCGAACTGCGCCACAATCTTCGGCCCGGTCGCGCGCGAATTGTCGTAAACCGTTGCGACGTCGACGATTCCGATCGCTTCGGCGACCAGGGGCCAGACCCGGTGGTAGCGCTCGCGGATCTTCTCCTCGGGAACGGCATGTCCACCGGCGGCCACCCGGTACCGCACGCGCTGGACCGCCAACGCTTCGGGGATGAGCACCGCATGCAGCACCACCGTGTATCCGTGGGCGTGTGCACCATGGATCAAGTCGATCTTCGATCCATGCGAGAACACCGTCTCGGCGATGAACGAACGCCCCGCCTCGATAAGTTTCATCCGGGTCTTTGCGGCCAGCCGCGCCGCATCGTAGGCGTGCGCGGCCACCTCGTCGGGCCAACGAGTCTTGGCGATTTCGTCGGCGTTGACGAACAGGGCCCCCGGCAGCAGGGGCGCCAGCGTGAGGGCAACAAAGGTCGACTTGCCCGCCCCGTTGGGGCCGACAACGAGGTCGAGCCGCCTCAGGGGGTCGGCTCCACGATCACCGAGGTGCCGTCAGGCCGGTATTCGACGATGCGGCCGTCGTCGTCGAGAGCCACGGTGGTGACGCCGCGCTCGGCGAGGATGTCGCCGTAGTGGGTATGCGCCAGGTGCTCCTCGATCGCTGCGGAGATCTCGGCGTTGAACACCACGCCCTCTTCGGCGGTCAATGCACCGGTCTCGAGGTGACCGGACAGCGCCGCCTCGACCCGTCGCCGCGCCGCACTCTGCTGCGCCGACACCGCACGGCCGACCCGCGCCCAGTGGTCGAGCTGCTGCTTGGCCGACCTGCTTTGGCGCGCGCCTTCGGCGGCCGCGCTGTCCACCAGGTCCGCGGCAAAACGGGTGACCCGGTCGGCGACCTCAGCCATCAGCGACCTCCCTCTTTTGTAGCATCTTGTAACGACGCATAGCAAAATGCTACACGGAGGGTTTTCGCCAGACCAGCCCGTAGTAGAACGTCGGCAGCAGCCTCCAGCGCATCCCGGGGCAGCTCCGCCACGGCGATGCGCCGGACGTCGGAATAGGACTGCGCGGGCTGTAGCGTGGCCAAGGTGAATTCGCGTATGCCTCGGTTCGTCACACTCGCCGCCGGTGTCGCTTCGGTGGCGGCGGCGCTCGCCGGTTGTGGCGGTTCGGACACCACCACGTCGTCGAAGACGTCGTCGGTCACCGACCTGTTCATGCCCCCGAGTGGCGATACCGTCACGGCCTGCCCGTCCACACCGCCGGATGAGGGCGTCGTCGCCGACTGGACGCTCAAGGGTGTCACCGGCAGCGTCGCGGTGACCGGCTCCACGAACTCCGCCGCGCCCAGCGTCGTCGTGACGGGGCCGTTCAAGGTGGCCCAGACCGAAGTGCACACCCTGCACGCCGGCGACGGCCGTGTGGTCTCCGACCACGCCACGGTCTCGGTCTGCTACATGGGTGTCAATGGACGTGACGGGTCGGTGTTCGACAGCAGCTATGAACGCGGCAAACCGGTCGACTTCGGCCTGGACCGGGTGGTCCCGGGGTTCCAGAAAGCCATTGCAGGTCAGAAGGTCGGGTCGACGGTGGCGGTTGCGATGGTCCCCGCTGACGGCTATCCCGAAGGCCAGCCGGCCGCCGGCATCCTGCCGGGCGACACGCTCGTCTTCGCGATCAAGATCCTCAACGCCTCACGCTGAGCCCGGGCCGCCATGGAATCGAGCCGGGTGGATCGGTGGCTGTGGGCGGTGCGGATCACCAAGACCCGGCCGGACGCCGCCGCTGCCTGCCGCGGCGGACATGTGCGGGTCAACAACCGCCCGGCCAAGCCGGCGACGACGGTCTCACCCGGTGACGTGGTCAGCGCCCTGGTGGGTGATCGCACCCGAATCGTCGAGGTGCTGCGGGTGATTCAGAAGCGGGTAGGCGCGGCCGACGCGGTGACCTGCTACCTGGATCGAACGCCCCCGCCTCCACCGGCATCCGAAACTGCGATGGCCACCCGTGACCGCGGCGCCGGACGGCCGACCAAACGGGATCGACGGGCGCTGGACAAGTGGCGGGCCCAGCAGCGCTGAGGGGTCACTGCGGGTGCGCGGCCAGATACTCCCCAACCGGGATCCGCGACGACGAGACATACCCGATAGGCAGCAGCAGATCGCCGGCGGTGGTCCGGTAGTAGGTGTCCCAGCGGTAGTAGCTGGCGAACCCGGCTGGGTCGCCTCCTATGACCGCGGCGTAGTCGTTGACCGCCCGCACGTAGTGGTCGGAATGGTTGTAACCCCAGATCGCCTTGTCGCGATTGGTGGCAAAACCGTTGGCGGCCAACAGGCGACCGGCCGCCATGATGGCATCGCGCGGCGAGTGGATGTCTCCCCCGTTGCCGTAGGCCGCGAACGTCGAGGGCAGGAACTGCATCGGGCCCTGGGCGGCGTCGTCGCTGACACCGTTGATGCGGCCAAAGCCGGTCTCGACGAAGTTGATCGCCGCCAGGTAGTTCCACGGCACCCCGGATGCGGCCTCGGCCGCGCGGTAGCTGGCCATCAGCTCGTTCGCCGGCACCGGCGGCACCACCCGCCAGGGCGGCATGGTGTCTTTCGGGTCGGTGAGCGCCATGAGTGCACGACGTGCGTCGATGTTGCGGTCGTAGACCGCGAGCAGCGCCGCCGGGATCTGCGCGCGAGCGATCGCATCCCACTCCGGGTGCGCACCGAGGGTGCGGTAGGCGACCTGTTGCCGGCGGGCCGCGGCGGCCAGCACCTGCTCCGGCGACGACGTATTCCGCAACGCCTGATCGGCAGCGACCAGGTCAGCGGCCAACGCGGCCGGATCCACGCCCGGCGCCGCGCCGGCGGGTAGCGCCGCCGTCACCGCGCAGCCGAAGGCGACAACCAGGGAGGCGACCAGACGCCACAACCGAACAGCCATGCCGTTCATCTTCTCCCCTGCGCCGCCGCGAACCGCGCAGGGCGGCCGATCGGAGCGTCCCAGGCCACCTAGAACACGTTTCGCTTTGCCTCGTAGGCCGACCAATCACTGCTGGTCACTTCCACAACCAGAGAACTACCGGCTGTTACATTGAGGGCCGTTCAGCTCACGTCGTCAAGGGAGAGCGCATGACCACCACCAGCGTGACGACCGATGTCGTCATCGTCGGGTACGGCGCCGCCGGTACCTCCGCCGCGATCACCGCCCGCGAACTGGGCGCCGAGGTGATCGCGGTGGACCGTGCCAACGGCGGCGGCGCCACCGCGATCTCGGGCGGCATCATCTACGCCGGCGGCGGAACGTCGGTTCAGAAAGACGCCGGCGTGCACGACACCACCGAGCAGATGCTGGACTACCTGCGTCTCGAGGTCGGCGACGCGGTCCGCCCCGAAACACTGCAGCGCTTCGTCGACGGCAGCCCGGAGATGATCGACTGGTTGCAGGCCCGCGGGGTGCCGTTCAACTCCGGACTGTGTCCCTACAAGACGTCCTTTCCGAACAACCGCTACTACCTGTACCACTCGGGCAGTGAGAACGCCGGAGCGTTCCGCGCCCACACCCCGCCGGTGCAGCGCGGTCACCGCGCCTACGGCAAAGGCACATCCGGCAAGAAGATCTATGCGCCGCTGGCCGAGTCGGCGCGCAAGCTCGGTGTGGACTTCCGCCCGCACACCACGGTCACCGAACTGCTGCAGGACTCGTCCGGTCGGGTGATCGGCGTGCGGGCCACGACCATGGGGCAGGCACCGCGGCGCATCCAGCGTCGCTATGCCCGCCTGGCCGCGCTCTCGTCAAAACCCGGGGTCTACTACCCGCCGCTGCGCGCCGCGATGGACCGGCGACTGGAGAAGCTGCAACGGCGCTACGGCCGGGAGATCGAGATCATTGCGCGGCGCGGGGTGATCATCTGCGCCGGAGGTTTCATCGCCAACACCGAGTGGCGTAAGCGCTACGCGCCGGAATTCAACGGCGGCCTGCCCCTGGGAACCAGCGGCGACGACGGCAGTGGCATTGCGCTGGCCCAGAGCGTCGGCGCGGTGACCGATCACATGGACAACGTCTCGGTCTGGAAGTTCATCACACCCCCGAGCGCATTCATCTCCGCGATCATCGTCGACGCCGACGGCCGCCGGGTGATCGACGAGTCCCGTTACGGCGCCGCGGTCGGGCAGGCCATGGTGAAGAACCATGGCAGCCGGGGCTGGATTCTGGCCGATTCCCGCCTCATGGCCGAAGCCCGGCGCCAGCTGCTCACCCAGACCCTGTGGTTCCAGCGTGCCCAGGGCGCCGCGCTGATGTTCTCCGGCGCCGTGCGCGGCGCGACGCTGGCTGAGGTGGCTCGAGCCGCCGGGATAGACGCCGAGGGTTTGGCAGCCACCGTCGCGGCGCACAACGACGCGATCGACTCCGGCGCTGAGGACCCGGCTGGCAAGCCCGCCGACTTCTGTCGGCGCATCGATCAGGGCCCTTTCACCCTGATGGATATCTCGGTGCAGCCCAACGTCTTACGTCCCACGCCGATGCTCACCCTGGGTGGCGTCCGGGTGTCCGAGGACACCGGCGCGGTTATCGACGCGGACGGTGATCCGATTCCCGGGCTCTACAGCGCCGGCCGCACCGCCGTCGGCATCGCGTCACGGTCCTACGTCAGCGGACTGTCGATCGCCGACTGCGTGTTCGCCGGACGTCGCGCCGGAGCCAGCGCCGCCAACGCGACCAGCTATCGCTGCGCTTCGACGAAATAGCCACGCGGCACGTCCGGTCCAGCGGCTGCGGCCACCGCCGGGAACCAGCGGTTCCACCGGTTGCCCGGCTCCGCCACGTCAGTCACCACGGCCGACCAACCGAGTCGTTCCGCAAGCTCACCGGGTTCGTCCGTGCCGAACAGCCACGGCGATCCCTGCTGCGCCATGGACTGCAGCAACGGCGCCATCGACGGCGCTTCCAGCAGGGTCTTGCCGACCACGTCGTACAGCAGCACCGAGCCGGGCGCCGATAACGCGTCGACGCGGGCGAACAGCGCGCGTACTGCGGGCGCGTCGAGGTACTGCAGCAGCCCCTCGATGAGCCAGACGCTGGGAGCGGTCGCGTCGAAGCCCGCGGCCTCCAGGGCCGTGGGCCAGTCCTCGGCGAGGTCGATGCCGAGCGGCACCCGCCGGCAACGGGGCTGGTCGTTGGCGAGCAGTTCGGCTTTGGCCGCGATGACCGCTGGTTGATCGACTTCGTAGACGGTGGTGTGGTCCGGCCAGGGCAGCCGGTATGCCCGGGCGTCCATGCCGGCCGCCAGGATGACCACCTGGGCGAGTCCGGCGCGCAGCAGGGCCTCATCCCAGAAGCGGGTGCGCACGACGATCTGCCAGGTCGACTGCTCACCCGAGTTGGCGATGGCCGCGGCCAGCATCCGCCGCCCGTCCTCCCCCGCCAGCTTGTGGGCGAACGGATCGGTGAACAGGGCGTCATCGCGGGCGGATTCCTTGGCCCGGATCGCGGCGACAAGGATTCCGGTGCTGGCCACGGCTTCTCGGGTGCGGTACATGACACCATCATCTGGGATCGCGGTGGCGGTTGGCTTGGATATTTTTGCCGCCGCTCACCCGCGCCGCGTCGTCGCAGAATCCTCGACCAGCTCAACGTGCCCGGCCAACCACGAACGGCGGCGCAGGTACTGGGTGGGGGTGGTCTCGGTGAACTCTCGAAACTCCCGCACGAAGTGCGCCTGATCGAAGTACCCCAGTTCAGCCGCCAGGGCGGCGCCACCGGCGGCCCCGCTGTCGAGACGCTTGAGGGCGGCCTGCAATCGCCGCACCCGTAGGTACGCCTTGGGCGTCAGACCGATCTGCGCACGAAACATGTTGATCAGCCGTTTGGGCGACGAACCGGTGAGCGCGACCGCGTCACCGACGCGCATCGATGGGTTGCGTTCGGCGGCGTCCAACACGGTGGTCACATCCGGGTGCGGAGCGAATTGTGTGGCCTGCAAGCGGTTCACGAGGAAGGCTTCGAGCAGCCTGACACGTGTGGCACCCGAAGATGCCTCCGCCAACCGCTGGCGCAGCGTCACAGCCTCGCGCCCGCACAACTCGTCCAGCCCGACGCAGGCATCGGTCAACTCCCCCTGCGCGATGTCCAAGAACGGCCATGCGCCGCCGGGGCGAAAGTGGACCGTGATGACAGTCTGTGCCGTGTCGATGTGTGTCACGTAGGACACGGTGCCGGCGCCGATAAAGAACGCGGGTGGCACCGTCAACCGGCTGTGCGCGTCGGCGTCGAAGAAATCCACTTCCGGCCGGTCGCCGACATCGATGACGATGGTCGCCGCCCCGCGTGGTAAGGCTCGACTGCGGTGTGGGCCACCGGTACGGCGGTCCCAGTACCCGAAGTAGGCGATGCTCTCCGACAGCGGCGGTCGGGGCCGAAACAGTTGCGGCTGCATCACCCCTCCTCGATGAGCCTTCGGAAACGCGCCGCCGGGCAGGTGGCTGCGCCCGCAGTAGTAACCCGCTCCGCCAGCGTGCTGTCAGAGGTCACAACGGTGATCTCGTGCGGCCGGTCGTCGGCCTGAACCAGCCGCACGATCTCGTCGTCGGCGGAGTTGGCTCCGGGCCGCGGCGCCGCGGCGATCGTGACGACTTCCGATTCGATGGGCGGCGACGGCGGCTTTTCGAAGACCACGGTGACGTGCCCGCCTTGCGCCGCTGCCCAGGCTTCGAGCTGTCGGGTCAGCCGGACCATCGCGGCATGGCGGTCCTTCCACCAGCCGTCCGGGCGCGCACCGATCACGTTCATCGCGTCGACGATCCATCGCACGACTCCGACGGTACGGTGCAGAAATGAGCGCCATGAGCCTGGTCACCTATGAGTGCCACGACCACGTCGCGACCATCACCCTGAACCGGCCCGAGGCCCGCAACGCCATCAATGGGGCGATGCGCGAAGACCTCAACGCCGCCTGGGACCGGTTCCGCGCCGAGGAGGACGCCTGGGTCGGGATCCTCACGGCCGAAGGCGACGTGTTCTGCGCCGGAGCCGATCTCAAGGACTCGGCGGGCGCGGTCGGCACCTTTCCGGGCACGTTCTGGGAGAAGCCCACGATCAACTCGTTCGAGTCCGGCATGGAACTCTTCAAGCCGACCATCGCCGCCGTGCACGGCCCCTGTGTCGGCTACGGCCTCACCGGATTGTTGTTCTGCGACTTCGTCATCGCCAGCACCGATGCGGTGTTCCGCTTCCCAGAGGTGTCGCTGGGAGTGCCCACCATCGTGGGGGCGATCCGGCTACCCCAGCGGGTGGGCTGGGCCAACGCGATGGAGCTGCTGCTGACCGGAGAGCCGATGAGCGCGCAACGCGCCAAGGACATCGGCCTGGTATGGAAACTCGTCGAACCCGGCGCCCTGCAGGAAACAGCCGTGGCCTGGGCGCGCACCCTCACCAAAGCCGCTCCCCTGGCCCAGCGGGCCACCAAGGAGGTGGCGTGGCGCAGCAGCGACATGAGCTGGATCGACGCCGTGCGGTTCGGCGAAACGATGCGCAAGGTGGCCGCGGCGACCGAGGACGTCGCCGAAGGCCTAGCAGCCTGGCGGGAGCAGCGGCCACCGCAGTGGCGGGGCCGCTGAACCGCCGGGGTTCAGGCCGCGGCCAGTGCCGCCAGCGCCGCGTCGTAGTTCGGCTCCTGGCCGATCTCGGGCACCAGCTCGGTGTAGGCGACGTTGCCGTCCGCGCCGATCACCACGATCGCCCGGCCCAGCAGCCCGGCCAGCGGACCGTCGGTGATGGTGATCCCGTAGTCGGCACCGAAGCTGTCCCGGAAGCCCGAGGCGCTGGTGACGTTCTCGATGCCCTCGGCACCGCAGAACCGCTTCAGGGCGAACGGCAGGTCGTTGGAGACGCACAGCACGGTTCCCCCGGCCGCGGCGGCCCGCTCGTTGAAGGTCCGCACGCTGGTCGCACAGACCGGGGTGTCGACCGACGGGAAGATGTTCAGCAGGACCGGCTTGCCGGCAAAGCTACCGCTGTCGACCACACTCAGGTCGGTTCCGGCCAAGGTGAAGGCGGGAGCGGCCGAACCCACGGCCGGCAACTCGCCTGAAGTGTTGATCTGGTTTCCCTTTAACGTGATCTGCGCCATGGCAACAGTCTGCCAAGCACGTCAACCGGCGTCGACGTCGGGCCGTGATCGGGGGGGCTCAGTGGCCGGCGGCCACCGGCGCGGGGTTCTCCCGGGGCTCCAGGATCGGTGGAACGGTTGCCGCGGCCACCACACTCAGGTAAGCCGCCGTGAAGCACAGGACCACGTACCACAGACATCCCACCGGGTCACCGTTAGCGGTCAGCCCGCCCGACGCGTCGAGGTAGGCCGGCAAGGCCGTCAACCACAGCACCGTCATGACCGACAGATACACCGCGGCGTAGCGGACCATCAGCCGGTTGTCATAGCGGCCTTCCACGAAAAGATTCAGCCGCAGCCGCCGCCATGAGATGACCAGGACCGGTATGGCCACCGCCGTGATGATGAGAAGTTCTGCGGCATAGGCGATCCCAAGGAGCTTTCCGTCAGTGGCGGCACCGAGCAGGGTAGCCGGCAGCGGCAGGATGCCGGTCCCGAGCGAGGCCAGGATTCCGATCACGATCGTCCGCCAGATCACCTGCAGGCCGGTGAATCTCCTGCCGTGGTCGGCCTGGCGACCGACCAACAGTTGGACACAGAACGCCAGCGACGCCGGCCACAATGCCGCGAACACCACGACACTGCCCAGCGGCACCGAGGTGAACATGGGTTGGTTCAACGGGTTGTCCACCGACCATTCCCACCAGCGCAGCTGCGGGCCGAGGTGGTCGAAGATCTCGTAGAACGCATGGTGGACAAAGCCCACGCAGATCGCCCCGACAATCGCACCGTAGCGGCGGAACACACCCAGGATCCGGACGATCTCGAAGGAAATGGTGGCCATCATCGGATAGATCGCGACGATGTACAGCGGCAGCCGACCCCACAGGAATTCGACGCTGAACACGTTGTGCGCGAACATCGTGTCGACATGATCGGCGATACCGAACGCGCCCGGAAAATACAGCGGGGGTTCGATGATCAGCAGATAGGCGATCGCCCCGAACCACAATGCCAAGTTGGTGGCATCCCCGCGGCGGTACCGGATGATCGCGTAGATCAACGCCAGCACGGCCCCGGTGATCACGGTGATCTCGAGAACCGGCAGCGTCCAATTCTCCAGCTGCAAGGGGCTGCGGAATTCCAGCAATCCCCCGGCCTCGCCGCAGGAGAAGCCCAGCGACTCGGCGAGGCGCTCGAATGTCGGGGTACACAAGTCGGGCATCAGGCGCTCTTCTCCTCTGCGGTGTACCACTTGGTCACGTCGTAGCCGTCGTCATAACGGGCGAACCACTCGTTGGCCAGGGCCGGGATCTTTTCGTGAGCCGGTTTGTGATTGGGCAGCTGGCTGCGGATGATACCGGCTACCGCGGTGGCCATTTCGCGCTTTGGCAGATGTTTGAAGGCATCGGCGACCGGGCCCTCGTCCGCGGGCCAGCCGAACGGAACCCGCCGCCGCCAGGCCTGCTTGGCACGGTAGGTGGTGAACAGTGACAGCGCGTCAACTTTGCGGTCTTCCAAGGGAATGTGCCGATTGAAACCTTCGCACGCCACCTTGATCACGCTCATCACGTGTTTGAAGATGGACGGCGCCATCCGCATCCGGTACCACGGGTCGTTGATGACGTGGTCGTAGATGATCAGCGCGGAGCTTCGGTGCTCGACTTCTTCAACGAAGTGCCACAAGAACAGTGACGCCACCCGGTCGTCACCCGGAGCGAACAGCGTGTTGTCGTGGTCGAGCATCAGCTTGAAGACCGGGGTGAAGGTCGCCTCGAGGTCGGCGGTGTAGGCCAGCCGGTAGTCCAGTGATTTTTCGGCGGCCATCTTGTCGAACATGGCGTTGCATTCGTCGACGGTTTCCTTGAGTCCCGGGTAGGCCCTGACCAGTGCCTTCGCATGGCCGCGATGGGCCATCGAGTGCTGGCCCTCCTGCCGCACGAAGGCGTCGGCCTCTTCGGCGACCACGGGGTCGGTGATCAGCGGCATCGCCTCGGCGATCATGCCGCCGATCATCTTCTCGAAGCCGATCGCAAGCAGCGAGACCGCGTTGGCCATCGATGAGAACGCCGGGTTCGCTTCGTTCCACAAGAATGGCACCGGATACTCGGCGAACGCGAACCGCAGTTTGCGCACGATCAGGTCAGTCATCGCCACCTCAGCTCAAAACATACAACTAGACGCCTTCGCGTATGATTGTTCGATGCTCCAAGCTTGTCAAGCAGGTCACTGATGGCACGGCGACGCGGCTGGGGAGGTAACCCGCCGCACACCGACGAGGAAGCCAGCCGGCGGATTATCGCCGCGGCCGTCGAGCTGGTCGCCGAGACCGGTTCGGCGGTGTCGCTGGCCGACGTCGCCACGTCGCTCGGAGTGATCCGGCAGACGGTGTACCGCTACTTCCCCACCGCCGAGGCGCTGATGCGCGCCGTGGCCATCGCCTCGGTCGACGACTTCCTCGACCGGCTCACCGACCACGTGCACGGCATCCACGATCCCGCCGACGCGCTCGCCGAAGGTGCGGTCTACACCCTGGATGCGGTGGCCCGCTCGCCGCACCTGGGCGCCATGTTGTCGTCGTCGTCCGCGCACAACCGAGAGATGACCTCGCAAGAGGCCCGCGCCTTCGGCATGCGAATGATCGAGCGGTTCGACATCGACTGGAAGCGGTACGGCTACGACGAAGCGGCGCTGCGCGAGCTTGTCGAGTTCACCCTGCGGATCATGCTCTCGTTCGTCGTGGCGCCCAACGACCCAGATCGCTCCCCCGACGAGCTGCGTCGGTTCTTACGCCGCTGGCTCGGCGAAGCCGTCACCGCCCAGTCGCGGCACGCCGTCGACTGACAGTTCTCCGACACCCCGCGGGGTTCTTCGGGAATATTTGATATACCCTACGGGGTATAGTATTCACGAAGTGTTCGAGCGGATGGAAACGAGAGGTGATGGGCATGCGCGCGATCGTGAGCCGAGCCTGGCTGCCCGTCGTGGTCGCGTCGGCGGCGATCGTCGGAACGCTGGCAGTCGTGAACCTTCGCGGTGTGTTCGGCGCCGATGAGATCTTCCGCTGGGACGGCAGCGGTTCGCAGGTGATCAACTCGATCAACGAAAAACAGGTCCGCTACGAGGTTTTCGGGGCCGGCGCCGTCACCGGCTCGGTGAGCTATCTGGACCGGGAGGCCCAGCCCGCGCAGGCGACGTTCAGCGGCCTGCCCTGGAGCCACACGATGACCACGACGAGTCCGTCGGTCATCGGCAATCTGGTCGCCCAAGGTGACGGCGACCAGATCGGCTGCCGCATCACAGTCAACGGCGCCGTCAAGGACGAGCAGCTGTCCACCGGGCACCACGCCCAGGTGTTCTGTCTGGTCAAAGGCGCATGAGCGGCCACGGCACCCTTCGCCCGGGGTATATGCGGGCGGTTCGCCGGCTGGCCTGGCCGCTGGTGATCTTCTGGCTACTGCTGACCGTCGGCCTCAATGTGCTGGTTCCGCCCATCGAGTCGGTGGCACGCGACAACGCGGTGACGATGTCGCCTCAGGACGCGCCGTCGATGATCGCGGCCAAGCACATCGGCGCCACGTTCGCCGAATTCGACTCCGACGCCATGGTGATGCTGGTGCTCGAGGGCGAGACGGAACTGGGCCCAGAGGCGCACCGCTACTACGACGCCGTGATCGCCAAGCTGGCGGCCGATCACGAACACGTCCAGCACATCGCGGACCTGTGGGGTGACCCGATCACCGCCGCCGGGGTGCAAAGCACCGACGGCAAGGCCGCCTACGCGCAGATCAACACCGCAGGCGACCAGGGCAGCACCCTGGGCAACGAGTCGGTCGACGCGGTCCGCAAGATCGTCGCCTCGGTGCCCGCACCGGCCGGTGTGAAGTCCTATGTCACCGGCCAGGCCGCGCTGACCACCGACATGAACGAAGCCGCCGACAAGAGCATGCTCAAGATGATGGGCGTGACCGGTGTGGTCATCATCATCATGCTGGCTATCGTCTACCGTTCCGCGGCCACCGTCGCGCTCGCGCTGGTGATGGTCGGCTTCGAAATGGGCAGCGCGCGCGGCCTCGTCGCACTTCTGGGACACCATGGCCTACTGGGCTTTTCGACATTCGTCGTCGCGATGCTGTCCTCGTTGGCGATCGCAGCCGGAACCGACTACGCGATCTTCCTGATCGGGCGCTACCACGAAGCCCGCAACGCCGGCGAGGACCCCGAGACCGCCTGGTACTCGATGTTTCGTGGCACCTGGCATGTCATTTTGGGCTCGGGGCTGACGATCGCGGGCGCGTCACTGTGTCTGCATTTCGCCCGGCTGTCCTACTTCAAGGCCCTGGGCATCCCGTCGGCACTGGGTCTGCTGGTGGTCATCGCCGGTGCGCTCACCGTGGCGCCGGCCATCGTCGCGATCGCCACCCGGCGCGGCCTGCTGGAGCCCAAGCGGACCGAGGGCCGCGGCTGGCGGCGTATCGGAACCGCCAATGTCCGCTGGCCCGGTGCGGTTTTCGTGGCGGCACTGCTGGTCACACTCGCCGGCATGCTGGCGGTGCCCAGCATGAAGATCAGCTTCAACGACCGCTATTACATTCCGGCGAGCCTGCCCGCGAACGTCGGCTACGACGCAGCCGAACGTCACTTCAGCGCCGCCCGGATGAACCCGGACGTCCTGATGGTCGAAAGCGACCACGATCTTCGCAATCCTGCCGACATGATCATCTTGGACCGGATCGCCAAGAACATGTTTCGCACCCGCGGGGTGGAACGCGTGCAGAGCATCACGCGGCCGCTGGGCAGCCCGATCGACCATACGTCGATTCCGTTCCAGGTCAGCATGCAGGCCGTCCCGATCCAGGAGAACCTGCAGTTCATGACCGACCGGCTATCAGACATGGAGCGGATGAGCCACGACCTGGGCGCCACCATCGACTCCATGGTCCGACTGCGCGACCTTGTCACCCAGATGAACAGCACTACCGACAAGATGAGCGCCGACATGGCAACGGTGACCGCGACCGTCGACGAGATCCGGGACCACATCGCAGATTTCGACGACGTCGTGCGCCCGATTCGCAACTACTTCTACTGGGAGCAGCACTGCCTGAACATCCCCGCGTGCGACGCGATCCGATCGGTCTTCGATGCCTACGACGGGATGGACGAGTTCAGCGAGAACATGCGGCCGTTGCTGGCTGACATGGCCGACCTGAACACGGTGATGCCGCAGATCGCCGGGCAGTTCGACCCGATTATCGCAGTGGCGAAATCCATGCAGGGCAGCCTGCTCTCGATGCATTCGACCTTCTCCGGCCTGGTGACCCAGATGGCGCGGATGACCGACACGGCGGCCGAGATGGGGCGGGCCTTCGACACCTCCAAGGCCGACGACTACTTCTACCTGCCTCCGGAGGCCTTCGACAACCCGGACTTCCAGAAGGGCCTCAAGCTGTTCTTGTCCCCGGACGGCAAGGCGGCACGGTTCATCGTCACCTACGACGCCGACCCGGCCACCCCGAAAGGCATCTCGTTCGTCGAGCCGATGCTGGCGGCCGCTCACGATGCGGTGAAGGGCACCCCGCTGACGGGTGCGAAGTTCTATCTCACCGGAACCGCCGCGGTGTACAACGACATCCAGGTCGGCTCCACCTACGACATCCTGATCGTCGGGGTGGCGGCGGTGACGCTGATCTTCATCGTGATGCTGTTGATCACCCGGGCGCTAGTCGCCTCCGCGGTGATCGTCGGGACGGTGTTGCTGTCACTGAGCGCCGCCTTCGGCCTGACCGTGGTGGTGTGGCAGCACATCCTCGGCCTCCAATTGAACTGGATCGCACCGGTGTTCGGGGTGATCATCCTGCTTGCGGTCGGTTCGGACTACAACCTGCTGCTGGTCTCCCGGTTCCAGGAGGAGATCGGCGCCGGGATCAAGACCGGAATCATCCGCTCGATCGGCGGAACCGGATCGGTGGTCACGGCAGCGGGCCTGGTGTTCGCCTTCACGATGATGTCGATGGCGGCCAGTGACCTGTACTCGATCGGTCAGGCCGGCAGCACGATCGGGCTCGGCCTGCTGTTCGACACCCTGATCGTGCGCTCGTTCTTGACACCCTCGATCGCGGCGCTGCTCGGCCGATGGTTCTGGTGGCCTCAAAACATCCAGAACATCCGGCGAGCGCCGTCGGCGCCGTCCCGGCCCGCGCCCATCGAAGCCGACGCGGCCACTACCCCGCTGCCGGCGACCGCGGGACCACCGTAGGCCGAAAGTCGTACTGGGTGGCCGGACCGCCTACGCCACCGCGCGCGGCCAGGCTGCCGAACGGCACCATCGGCGGCACCGCCGCCGCGTTGCCCATCCCCGCCGCCGAGGCCGCTACCCCGCCGCCCGACGGCAGCGCCGCGGCCATCGGAGCGCTGGTCACACCCAGACCGGTCCAGGCCGGCGGCACCGACAACGCGCCGATCGAGGCGGCCCGGCCCAGACCTGCGGTCGCCGCCGATCCGCCGGAGAAGCCCGCCAACGTCACCGTGCCGGCCGCGCCACCAGCGGAGCTGAGCATGCCCGAGGCCGCCCCGCCGGCGGCCGCCACACCCGCCGCGGCGCCCTTGGCCCCGGTGGAGCCTCCCATGAGCATGCGCATCAGCATGCTCATCGGCATCATCGCCATGCGCATCGGCATCATCAGCGAGTTGAGGCTCGACATTGACGACGACATCGACCCGCCCGTCGAGGCCTCCTCGGTGGGTGAGGCCAACGCCTGCAGCGCCGTCGGGGTGGTCGAGAGCAGTTGCGGCCCTTGCGACATCAGTGCCTCAGTGTCGGTACCGGTGGTCGCGGCCGCTGACTGCGCCACGGAAGCGACCTGGCCGGCCTGCCGGGACGGGTCAGTGGTCTGCGGTGGCGAGGCGAACGGCGTGACCTGGGTGGCTACCGCCGACGCCCCGGCGTAGCCGTACATGGCCGCGGCGTCCTGCGCCCACATCTCGAGATATTGCGCCTCGGTGGTGGCGATCGCCGCGGTGTTCTGCCCGAGGAGATTGGTGGCGATCAGCGTCTCTTGCAGGGTGCGGTTGGCGGCGATCAGCGGCGGCGGAACCGTTGCCGCGTAAGCGGATTCATAGGCCGTGACGGCCGCGGTCAATTGGGCGGCGGCCTGCTCGGCCTGTGCCCCGGTGGCACCGAGCCAGGCGATGTAGGGGCTTGCCGCGGCAGCCATCGTCGCCGCAGAGGTCCCCAGCCAAGGACCACCCGTCAGGCCCGTAATCACCGAGCCGTAGGACGCGGCCGCGGAGTTCAGTTCGGCGGCCAGATCCTGCCAGGCGGTCGCGGAGGCCAGTAACGAAGCCGGGCCGGGGCCGGCGTACATGCGCGCCGAATTGATCTCCGGCGGCAGGACTCCGTAATCCATTGCCTCCCCTTATCTCTTGGCCGGCGAACGAGCCGGCGAGATGCTTTAGGAAGGCTAGCTAGCTATTTTTGGCGCCCGGCAGGTCTGCGCTGTGCGCCCGCTGTGCGCCCGCAGAGCCGGCAGACCCCAGCACAGTCGTCTCAGTGCACGCCGAGCGTGCCCGCCACATACTGCTCGCGGCACGCGATCCGGCCGAGCTTTCCGCTGGTGGTCCGCGGAATGGCGCCGGCAGGGACGAACCGCACGTCCACGGCGTTCACCCCATGCACCCGCTGAACCTCCGCTCGGATGGCCGCGACCGCCGGCGCTGGGTCTTGGCGGCCGGTGCCGGTCGCGCGCTCGGCGACGATCACCAGCTGGCCGGTGGTATCGGCGGGCGCCGCGAACGCCACCACATAACCGGCACGCACCATCGGTGAGGCCGCCGCCACGGTGGCCTCGATGTCCTGCGGATAGTGACCGCGTCCCCCAAGAACCATCAGATCCACCGTGCGGCCGGTCACGTAGAGCTCACCATCCAGATAGAAGCCCAGGTCGCCGGTGCGCAGCCAAGCACCGTCGGCCGGTGTCGACCCGGCATGACTGCCGTGTTCCAGCCGAGACCGCAGCCGGGCGCCGAACGCGTGCTCGGTCTCGTCGGGCCGGCCCCAGTAACCGGCGGTGACGTTGTCGCCATGCAGCCAGATCTCGCCGATGCGACCGTCGGGCAGTTCCGCGTCGCCGTCGACGATCACCGCCGACAGGCTGCGGGCAACCTGCCCGCACGAGACCTGAGCCACCGCACCCGGCGCATCGGCGGCAACCGCCGAAGCGTGGCCGGCACCGAGTTGCTCGCGGTCCAGGTAAAGCACGCTCGCCTCGGCATCGGGAGCGATGGTGGCCACGAACAGCGTGGCCTCAGCGATCCCGTAGGACGGCTTGATGGCGGTGGGCGGCAACCCATACGGTGCGAACGCCTCGTTGAAGGCGGTGATCGCTGCCATGTTCACGGGTTCGGAGCCGATGATCATCACCACGTTCGAGAGGTCGATGTCGGCTCCCGGCACGGGCAGGCCCCGCGCCGCGGTCAGTTCATAGGCGAAGTTCGGTGCGGCGGTGACCACCCGGCCGCGCCGCGAGGCATCCGACAGCGCAGTGATCCAGCGCTGCGGCCGGCGGATGAACGCCGTCGGCGAGATCAGCGTGGAGTGTCCCCCGTAGACGGCCGGAAACCCGATCATCGACAGACCCATGTCGTGATAGAGCGGTAACCAGCTGAGCCCGTGCGTGTTCCGGTCCAGCATGTCGATCGACAGGATCATCTGCAGCAGGTTGGTGGCAACCGAGCGGTGCGTCACCTGCACACCGACCGGCGGCCGCGTGGTGCCCGAGGTGTACTGCAGGTGCGACACGTCGTCGACGTCGATGTCGACGGGCACGAAGGCCTCCCCCGCCGAGTCCGGTATCTCGTCGATGACCAGAACGCGGGGCTGCAGCTGCTGGGGCAGCTTGCCCAGAAAATCGTCGACGACGCGCCGCACCGCAGCTGTCGTCAGGACCACAGCCGGGGTGGAGTCGCGCAATGCGGTGTCGAGCCGCTCGGCGTGACCCGGCAATTCGGGGGCGAACAACGGCACCGCAATGGTCGCGCACTTGAGCGCGGCATAGAACCCGGTGACGTAGTCGAGTCCCTGTGGCGCCAGGATCGCCACCCGGTCGCCGGGAGCAGTAAGGCCCTGCAGCCGGGCGGCGATGGCGCGCAATCGCTCGCCGAGTTGCGTCCAGGTCAGCTCCACCGCCTGGCCCTCGTGCTGGCCGGCATAGTCGAGATAGCGGAACGCCACCGCGTCCCCGACGTTGGCGATATTGCGGTCGATCAGCGAGATCAAGGTGTCACCCGGTGGCAAAACGATGCCGCCGTCGGCGTCCAGGCACTCCTCGATCTGAACCAGCCCTTTGAGGGTCGTCGGGCGCTGCGACTGCGTCATGCCCCGCAGTCTAAGTCCCCGGCTTCTTCGACCAAGCCCGCTCGGACATCAAAGGACCTCCACCACAATGGAGTTGGGTGGTGATGGATCACATAGCCGGTTCACGCAGCGCGAGGCTGATGAAGAGGTAGCCCATACAGATCAGCAGATTGAGTGCGGCGAGCATCAGGCCGGCCACGATGAGCGCGTTGACCAGACGCCGCCGATTGCGTCGCGCCCGGGCCAGACGCTGCTCGTGCTTCATCTCCGTCGCAGCCAGCGCGAACGCGTAGTCGACTGACTCCGCCGACGCCAACGGTGCACCGACCGCCAGCTCCCGTAGCCGCGCGGGCGGAATGCGGACGCCCACCCCGGCGAAGCGCCGGCTCATCCGCCGTGCCGCCCAGCGGCCCACCACGACAGGCTGCGGCGGCTGTTCCCAGTGCTCTCTCCACCGGTCCGACCGGGACGTCATAGAGCCTGAGCTTAGCCACCTCAGCCCACTAATCCGAGGCCTTCGTGCGAGTTCTGCGGCGTCGGCCGCGCAGTGCTGAAGATGTAGGCAAAACCGAACTATCGCTCAGCGTACGGCGGCACAATACGGGGAAGGAAGCACGCGCGGACCGGGCGGTTCAGCGAGGCTCGACGAAGGAGAGGCGAAGCTGGGACCGCCGCATCAACCCAGCGAACAGGAGCGATATTCCATGACGACCATCGAGACGAACGCGGCGGCGAGTGCACCGGTCGAACGTGATGTGGACGCCGACATCGCAGCGGTGCAGAAGTACTTCGACAGCCCGCGTTTCGACGGCATCACCCGTCTCTACACCGCCCGCCAGGTCGTCGAGCAG
The DNA here is from genome assembly GCF_001021505.1 of Mycolicibacter heraklionensis. Lineage (GTDB taxonomy): Bacteria > Actinomycetota > Actinomycetes > Mycobacteriales > Mycobacteriaceae > Mycobacterium > Mycobacterium heraklionense. Next base: position 85,647 of record NZ_LDPO01000002.1, on the reverse strand, counting down.
CGCGGCACCATCCCCTCCGACTACCCGGTGGCGCGCGAGGCGGCCACGGCGTTCTACGCCCGGCTCCGCGAGTTGTTCGCCGCCAAGAAGAGCATCACCACCTTCGGCCCGTATTCGCCCGGCCAGGCCGTGGTGATGAAGCGGGTCGGCATCGAGGGCATCTACCTGGGCGGCTGGGCGACCTCCGCCAAGGGCTCCATCACCGAAGACCCGGGCCCCGACCTGGCCAGCTACCCGCTGAGTCAGGTGCCCGACGAGGCGTCCGGGCTGGTGCGTGCCCTGCTCACCGCCGACCGCAACCAGCAGTACCTGCGCCTGCAGATGACCGAGGAACAGCGCGCCGCCACCCCCGCTGTGGACTACCGGCCGTTCATCATCGCCGACGCCGACACCGGGCACGGCGGTGATCCCCACGTGCGCAACCTGATCCGGCGCTTCGTGGAAGCCGGTGTGCCCGGCTACCACATCGAAGATCAGCGGCCCGGCACCAAGAAGTGCGGGCACCAGGGCGGCAAGGTGCTGGTGCCCTCGGACGAGCAGATCAAGCGCCTCAACACCGCCCGTTTCCAGTTGGACATCATGGGTGTGCCCGGCATCATCGTCGCGCGCACGGACGCCGAGGCAGCCAACCTGGTCGAGAGTCGCGGCGACGAACGCGACCAGCCGTTCATCCTGGGCACCACCAACCTGAAGATCCCGTCCTACAAGGCCTGTTTCCTGGCGATGACCCGGTCCTTCTACAACGCCGGGATCACCGCGATCAACGGTCATCTGCTCTACGCCCTGCCGGAGGGCGAGTACACCGCCGCCGACGCCTGGCTGGAACGCAACGGCATCACCGCGTTGATCACGAAAGCCGCCGAAGGCTGGCGGGACGACGGCCGGCAGTCCGTCGACGCCGTCTTCGACGACATCGAATCGAAGTTCGTCGAGGCATGGCAGAACGACGCCGGGCTGATGACGTTCGGCGACGCCGTCGCCGAGATGCTCGAGTTCGCCGAACGCGAAGGCGAGCCGAAAGACATGAGTGCCGCGCAGTGGCGGGAATTCGCCGCCCGGGCACCGCTTTACACCGCCCGCGAAAAGGCGGCCGAGCTCAATGCCGACCCCGGCTGGGACTGCGAACGGGCCAAGACACCCGAAGGCTACTTCCAGGTGCGCGGCGGTATCCCCTACGCGATCGCCAAGTCACTGGCCGCCGCCCCGTTCGCCGACCTGCTCTGGATGGAGACCAAGACCGCCGATCTGGCCGATGCTCGTGAGTTCGCCGAGGCGATCCACGCCGTGTACCCCGACCAGATGCTGGCCTACAACCTGTCCCCCTCGTTCAACTGGGACACCACCGGCATGACCGACGAACAGATGCGGGCTTTCCCCGCCGAGATCGGCAAGCTGGGCTTCGTCTTCAACTTCATCACCTACGGCGGCCACCAGGTCGACGGCGTGGCCTCCGAGGAATTCGCGGCCACGCTGCTGCAAGACGGCATGCTGGCGCTGGCCCGCCTGCAGCGCAAGATGCGGCTGGTGGAGTCGCCGTACCGCACACCCCAGACACTGGTCGGCGGACCGCGCAGCGACGCCGCGCTGGCCGCATCGTCCGGGCGCACGGCCACCACCAAGGCGATGGGCGCCGGCTCCACGCAGCATCAGCACCTGGTGCAGACCGAAGTGCCCAAGAAGCTGCTGGAGGATTGGCTGGCGTTGTGGGCCGAGCACTATCAGCTCGGCGAGAAGCTGCGTGCGCAACTGCGGCCCACCCGTCCCGGATCCGACGTGCTGGAACTGGGGATCTACGGCGACAACGACGAGAAGGTCGCCAACGTGATCGTCGACCCGATCAAGGACCGGCACGGTCGCAGCATCTTGACGGTGCGCGACCAGAACACCTTCGCCGAGAAGCTTCGGCAGAAGCGGTTGATGGACCTCACCCACCTGTGGCTGATCCACCGGTTCAAGGCTGCGGCGGTGCACTACGTCACGCCCACTCAGGACAACCTGTACCAGACCGAGAAGATGAAGGAGCACGGCATCTTCAGCAACGTCAGCCAGGAGGTCGGCGAGATCATCGTCGCGGACGTCAACCAGCCGCGCATCGACGAACTGCTGGCATCCGACCGGGTGGCGCTGGGCAAGCTGATCGACAAAGCGGACTGACGCCGCCGACTCAGCGCACTGTCGTGCGGAACCGGTCGCGGTAGGCCTTCGGCGACACGCCCAAGTGGTCGACGAATACTCGACGCAGGGTTTCGGGACTGCCGAATCCTGCTCGGCGTGCGGACTCGGTGACGCTGTGGCCGGCATCGAGCGCGGCACGCGCGGCATCGATGCGTACCTGTTCGACGTAGCGGGCCGGGGTGGTCCCGAGCTCAGCCTGAAACAGCCTTGTCAGTTGCCGGCTGCTCAAGGCGGCGCGCCTGGCAAGCGCGTCCACGCTGTGGTCGTCGGCCGGGTCGGCCACAATCGCATCGGTAACCTTGCGCAGCGCAGACTGGGGAGCCGGATCGGCCTCGACCAGCGCGGAGAACTGTGACTGTCCGCCTGCGCGTTTGAGATAGACCACCAACCATCGCGCGACCTCGCGAACCAGCTTGCTGCCGTGATCCATTTCGACCAACGCCAACGCGAGGTCGATGCCGGCTGACACCCCGGCCGAGGTGTAGACGTCGCCATCACGGATGAAGATGGCGTCCGGCTCCACCGCGATGTCGGGATATGCCCGCGCGAACAACCGGGCGTCATGCCAGTGGGTGGTGGCACGACGGCCGCTGAGCATGCCGGCCTGCGCAAGGATGAAGGACCCGGTGCAGATGGACGCCAGGCGCCGCGTTCGACCCGCCACCGACCTGACGGCTTCGACGAGTGCGGGATCGATGGGCCGCCGGGGTAACTGGTCGCCGCCGGCCACCAACACGGTGTCGGCCGACCCGATGGCGGCAATGCTGTCGGTGACGCCCAACCGGGCGCCGATCGAGGTCGTGACATCGCGGCCATCCACCGAGGCGATCTTGACCAGGTAATCCGCGCCAAACCGATTGGCTTCGACGAAGACTTCCGCGGCCCCGGCGACATCGAGCATCGTCACCTCGTCAAAGACGACGATCACCACCAGTCGCGCCCCGGCACCGGCGTCTGTCACGCAGCCATTATGTCGCTTTCGCTGACCAATCCGCTCAGGGAGCATGTCGCATTCTGTGGGAAAGGCGGCGTGAACGGCCGCGGTCGACTCGACGCGCCAAACACAGAATGGCTGCAGACCCAAGCAAGGAGATGCGTCCATGACCCAGTCGATCGAGACAATCGCCGACATCACCATTCCCGACTCTGCGCTGGCACGGGAGATCACCGCGTTCATTCGAGATGCCGAAGACGACTTACTCTTCGACCATTCGCGCCGGGTGTTTCTGTTTGGCGCGCTGCAGGGCCGCCGCCGCGGGCTGCGGCCAGATCTGGAACTGCTTTACGCCGCAGCGATGTTTCACGATCTGGGCCTCACCCAGCGCTACCTGGAATCAACCGTGCGCTTCGAGGTGGACGGCGCCAACGCAGCGCGAGACTTCCTGCTGCAGCACGGAGTCGGCGAAGCCGAGGCCCACAAGGTGTGGCTCGCCATCGCCCTGCACACCACCCCCGGCGTGCCCGAGTTCCTCGATCCGGAAATCGCCTTGGTCACCGCCGGCGTCGAAACCGACGTGATAGGCATCGGACGTGATGACCTCTCCCCCGCGGACATCGCTGCGGTCACGGCGGCCCATCCACGTCCGAACTTCAAAAAGCAGATCCTTGCCGCCTTCAACGAGGGGATGCGGCACCGGCCGCACACCACCTTCGGCACCATGAACGACGACGTCCTGAAGCACCTCGACCCCACCTTCGAGCCGGTCGACTTCGCCGACCTCATCCTGGGCAACTCATGGCCCGAGTAGGCGCCGACATGCGCGTGGTGGTCGCCATCACCGGTGCGACCGGAGCCGCGCTGGGCATCCGTCTACTGGAAGCTCTCGGGCAGCTGGGCGTCGAGACCCATCTCGTCCTGAGCGACTGGGCACGGGCAACCATCAAGATCGAAACCGACTTCACCGTCGAGCAAGTCCGGGCCCTGGCCTCGCACACCTACAGCGTCGGCGACCTGGCGGCCGGCATCTCCAGCGGGTCGTTTCGCACCGATGGCATGGTGGTGTGTCCCTGCAGCATGAAGACGTTGAGCGCCATCCGAATCGGCTTCAGCGACAACCTGATCACCCGAGCCGCCGACGTCACGCTCAAAGAACGCCGCAAGCTCGTCCTGGTCGCACGCGAAGCCCCGCTCAGCGAGATCCACCTGGAGAACATGCATCACCTGGCCCGCGCCGGGGCGGTGATCTTTCCGCCGACCATCGCCTACTACGGGCGACCTGGTTCCGTCGGCGAAGTGACCGACTACATCGTCGGCCGGGTCATCGACCAACTCGGGATCGAACACTCGCTGATCGACCGCTGGAAAGACCACCGGCCCGGCGGCGACGACGACCCGGCTCCGCTGGCCGTAGTGAGGGGAACGAAATGACCACCGGGACAGGGCTTTCCGAACACGGCACCGGCGTCGACGGTCACCGGGCGGAACCCGACCTGCGCAGCTGGCTCACCACGCTGGCGGCCGCCGGACAGTTGCGCCGGATCAGCGTGCCGGTGGACTGGGACGAGGAGATCGGCGCCATCACCCGTGCCAATCTCTGTCTCGGCGGCCCGGCACTGCTGTTCGAGAACATCATCGGCCACCAGGACACCCGGTGCACGAAGCTGCTGACCTCGGCGATCGGCAGCCGGCGCCAGGTCACCTTGATGCTGGGTCTGCCCGAGGACACCAGCGATTCGCAGATCGTGGCTTACCTGCGGGAGGCCTTCCGGCGGCCCATCCCGCCGCGGGTGGTCGATACCGGGCCGGTCAAACAGAACATTGTCGAGGGTGCCGACATCGACCTCTGGGAGCTGCCGGTGCCCAAGTGGCACGGTGAGGACGGCGGCCGCTACCTGGACACCTTCTGCGGGGTGGTCACCCAGGACAAGGTCACCGGACGCGACAACATCGGCCTGTACCGCGGCATGATCGTCGACCGCGACAAGATCGCCAAACTGCTGGTGCCCAGTCAGGGCTGGGGCGGCCACATGGCGGACTACCGGCCCGAGCCCATGCCGGTCGCCGTCGTCTACGGGTGGCATGACGTGCTGCCGTTCTGCGCCGGCAGCCCGTTCCCGAAGAACATCTGCGAGTGGGACATGATGGGCGCTCTGCTGGGCCGCCCCGTCGATCTGGTGGCCTGCGACACGGTGCCGCTGCTGGTGCCGGCCACCGCCGAGATCGTCGTCGAGGGTTTCATCGATCCCGATCCGTCCACCTTCGTCATGGAGGGCCCGTTCGCCGAGTACCCGGGCTTCATCGGCGACGCGGCGCCCGCCCCGGTGCTGCGCGTCACCCGGATCACCCACCGTGACGACCCGGTGCTGCGCGGCACCCTGGAAGGCATCCGGCCCGGAATGCTCAACGAGGACAGCATCATCAACTTCGCGCGCTCGGCGATCACCTGGAACACCCTTGACGATCTCGGCATCGGCGGCATCACCGACGTCTGGATGACCGAGGTCACCAACGGTCAGAACACCCTGGTTCAGATTCAGAAGCGGTACCGCGGGCATGCGCAACAGGTTGCGGCCGCGCTGTGGGGCACCGGCGGGTCGATGTGGTTCCACAAGAACGTCGTCGTTGTGGAGGAAGACGTCGATCTGCACGACCCCGCGGCCCTGGACTGGGCGATGTCCTACCGGGTCAACGCCGGCAGCGGCGACATCGCCTTCTTCGGTCCGGGACTAGGCTCGTCGCTGGATCCGTCGACCCCGCCGGAGCGGAATGACACCAACCTCTACGGCAGCGGCGAGTGGACGCGGGTGCTCGTCGACGCCACCCGCAGTTGGGGCGTCGCCCCCCGGCCGGCATGGGGCGGGCGGCGTTTCCCGCCGACCGACCGGCTGCCCGCGGAACTGGAATCGCAGATCGCCGCCCGTTGGTCCGAGTACGGGATCGGTATCCCCTATCTCGACGCCCGGGGCCGCGAGATGCTCACGCTGGAGAAGCTGAGCAGGCGGATGCCTCAGGTGTAGCCGCCGGCGGACGGGGCTACGCGCGGATGCCCGCCACGGTGTCGGCCAGAGTTTCGCGGACGTCACGGAACACCACGCTGAGGTCTCGCTCGGCAGGGGTGTCATCAGATTCGGGCATCTGGGTGTAGTACTGCATCCCGGCCTCGGTGAACGGGGTCGAGATCGGAAGCGCCCGCTCGACTTGATCCAGGAACCGGCCCGCCCAGCGCAGGGCGATATCCGGTATCGGCAGCGCGACCATGGGCGAACCCGACAGCTCTTGAAGCAGGTTCGCCAACTGCCCCGGCGGTATCCGCCGACCGCCGGCCATGTAGCGGCGCGGGCCACGGCCCGGCTCCAGCAACGCGAGATGCATTGCCGCCAAGTCACGAACGTCGATCACCAGCCAGGCACTGCCACGCCCGGGGATGACATGCATCTGCAGCGCGGCCCGTACGCCTTCGCCGGCCTCCCCCAGCCGGTTTCCGACCGGAGGTCCGAGCACCATGCCCGGATAGGTGATGTTGACCGGGGCCCCGGCGTCCTGCAGGCCGCGCGCGTAGAGGTCTTCACGGGCCTTCGACCGGCCATAGCCGTCCGCGCCCCCTGCCACCGGCAGGTCAGCCCGCAACGTCGTCAGTCCGGGGTGAAACAGCGCGGTGAAGCTGGAGACGTGAATGATCGGGTCCAGCCCCAGCTCAACCGCTCCGCCGAGCACGTTGTGGGCACCGGCCGAGTTCGTGGCCAGCATCTGCGCCGTCTGCCGCGGATCGGTGGCCACCACCGCGGCGGCGTGCACAACCGCATCGCAGCCGCGCAGGGCCTCGCGTACCGAGTCCACGTCGGTAATGTCACCCACCACGTAGTCGGACACGTCGACACCCAGCCGCGCCACGCTGTCGTGCAGCCCCGCCGGATTTCGCACCAGGAAGCGGACCCGGTGTCCGGCATCGGCGATCGCCTTGGCGGTCCAGCCTCCGACGAATCCCGTTCCGCCGGTGATCAACACCTGCATGTTCGCCAAGTCCCTTCTTCGCCCCCGGTCCGTTTCCGCTGCGGTCAGGTCCGTTTCGGCAGCTGGGCGCCGATCAGCGGTGCGATCTTGTCGGCCATGTAGGCGTGACCGGCATCGGTGGGGTGCACCCCGTCCGGGCCGATCAGGTCGGGCAGGCCGACGAACCACCGCTCGGCGAGCGGATCGACGAACTCCGCGCCGACCACACGTGCTTGCGTACTGAGGACATCGCGGATCCGCCACACGTTGCCCGGGACGTCGGCAACCGGCCACGGCGGCCCGATCACCAGCATCCGCGCCCCCGGCGCGGTGCGGCGAGCCAAACCCAAGGTGTCGGCGATCAGTCGGCTCAACTCGCCTGGCTCGACGTCCTGGTCGTTGCGCGAACCGAAGAACACCACCAACGCGTCGTCGGGTTGCACCGCACGGCGGGTCAGGTCGCCGAACAGCCCGCCGAGGTTGCCACGCACGCCGTAACCCGCACCGCCCTCGGCCGCCACGTCGGCGCTGACGTACACCCCGCGGCCGGCCAGGTTCTGCCACGCCCGCTCGGTCCAATTCGCCGCACCGCGACCGGTGTCCTCGTACCCGGCCGTATAGGAGTCACCGATCACCGCAATCCGATTCGGCGAGGAACTCAGCGGCACGGTCTCGTAGTGGCGCGTCGACTCGTGATCGCGCGACAAGTAGCCGGTCCCTGCGACGACCGCGACGACGCCGGTCACCATCACGACGGCGAATGTCATCACCCGACCCACGGGTTACCTCCCCCAATCAAACTTCAGCGCAGACTAGCCGGAACCGCGACCGAGGGCTCCTCAAGGACTTGGTCATCCGAGTCGTCCGAGTCGGTCGACTCGTTCACGTCTCCCGAGTTGTGCGGCGGGCCCACCGGTTCGACCGGCTCGACCGCCAGGGGATCTTCTGTCGGTGTGACCTGCGCCGACTCGGGCCGGGCGCCGATCATCTTGCGCATCCAGTGCCGACCGGGCTCCTCAACAGCGTGGAACAGCAGCATCGACAACAACGTCGCCGCCACCAGCAAGCCGCACACCATCCACTTGGCCGCGGTCGCCCCCTCGTCGAGCACGATCTCGAATTGCTTTGCGGCCCAGTTCCAGGACGTGTGCACCAGCTCGTGGACCATATACAGGCAGAACGAGATCTGCCCGCCGTAGACCATCACGCGGGTGGACAGCAGCGCCGGAAGGCTTCCGATACCGATCGCCAGGGCCATCACCAACGGCACGAACAGCACATCCACCAGTCCGCCGCTGTCGTAGAGCCCCGAGATCGGATGGCCGTCGAAGTAGTACAGAACGCCGACCATCGCGGCGATGAGCAGTGCGGAGCAGTAACCCGCGGCGCTGCGGAACCGGTCGGTGGGCGCCAGCTTGCGCACCGCGGCGCAGGCCAGGGCACCCGCGGTGAACTGCATGACGATGCGCGGCAACCAGCTCCACGGGCTGTAGAACTGGCCGGTCGCCAGCAACAGCAGCAGCGGCGGAAGCGAGGCGATGATCGCCAGTGCCGCCAGCCCGCGCGCCGAGGTCACCCGCATCATCCGGTAGACCGCCAGCACCAGCACGCCGAACAACAGGTAGGCCAGCCACTCGGCACTGATGGACCAGGCCGGGCCGTCCCAACTCGACCCGTCGAAGAACGGCTCGAACCACAGTTGCACCAGCAGGACCTGACGGACATAGCTGATCGCGGTGATCCGGCTGAGGTCCTCGGTGGGCACATGCCCGACATGAAGAGTGAAGATCACCCACAGCAGCGCCAGGTGCATCGTGACCAGGTAGATCGGCCAGACCCGGGCCAGCCGCAGCCACAGAAAGTGCACCGTGGCGCGCACCGAGAACGTCTCCCCCATGCGCTCCAGGTAGTTCCAGGTCAGGACGAAGCCACTGAGGATGAAGAACAGATCGACGCCTTGGGCGCCTCGGTCGAGCACCGGGGCGAGCGCATCGCTGAGCTCCGGGGACGCCAGTCGCAACAACGGCCGGAAGTGAAACAGCACCACCCATACCGCGGCGATGATGCGAAGCCCGGTCAGGGCCTTGATCTCTCCGCTGCGCACAACACTCTTTCGCCGGTGGGCTTCGCATGCCTTGACTGCCTCGGGTGCGGGCCCGCCGAGACGACCCGGCGATCGGCAGCCGCAACCCGGTAGCCGGCAGCCCTCGAAGACTAGCAGCGGGACTGTCCCGGGTGAAGTTATCGGCCGGGCACGTCGGCGACGATGCCAGCGGGGCCGTTGTGAATACTGTAGCGATGCCAGACGACTATCAGGTTGGGCGCGGAATCGCCGACATCACCGGCGAGCCGGCCGAGTGCGGAATGCTCGGCTACGGCGTGGCCTCGCAGCAGACCGACGGATTGCACAACCGGCTGCGCGCGCGGGCATTCGTCATCGCCGATGCGGCCGCCGGCACCCGGCTGCTGCTGGTGGTCTGCGAGATACCGCTGCTGCTGGAAAGCATCCACCACGAGGTGCTCGGACGCCTGGCCGCGACCTACGGCGAGCTGTACACATTCCACAACGTGATGTTGACGGCGACGCACACCCATTGCGGCCCTGGCGGCTACTCCGACCACCGGCTCTACAACTCGAACACCAACGGGTTCCGGCACCAGACCTTCAACGCGATCGTCGATGGGATCTGCGACGCCGTCGACCGGGCGCATGCCGACCTCGCCCCCGCCGGCTTGAGCCTCGCCGTGGGCCGGCTGCACGACGCCAGCAGCAATCGCTCGCCGTCGTCGTTCGCCCGCAACCCGGAAGCCGACCGCGCCCACTTCCCGGACAAGATCGATCCGCAGACCACGCTGCTGCGCATCGAACGGGACGGCCGGCTGGTCGGTGCGGTGAACTGGTTTGCCACCCACGGCACGTCCATGACCAACCGCAACACCTTGATCAGCGGCGACAACAAGGGCTATGCCGCCTACCAGTGCGAGCGCCTGGACCACGGCGTCGACTACCTGGCAGCGACGCCACCGGATTTCATCGCCGCCTTCGCCCAGACCAATTCCGGGGACATGTCGCCGAACCTCAACCATCGCCCCGGCAGCGGCCCCACCGAGGACGAGTTCGAGAACACCCGGATCATCGGGTCCCGCCAAGCCGCCGCGGCCACCGAACTGACCTTGGGGCATGGCACCGAGGTCACCGGCGGGCTTGACGCCCGCGCCACCTACGTCGACCTGACGGATTTCGAGGTCCGGCCCGAATTCACCGGCGACGGCCGGGCCCATCGCACCGGTCCCGCGATCGCGGGTGCGTCGTGCCTGGCCGGCACCGACGAGGGCGCCGGCCCGCTGTACCCCGTGTTCAAGCAGGGCCGTAACCGCATCTTCGACGCCCTGGTCGCCAACACGGTGTTCCGCCTCTCCCCTCGACTGCGCGACGCGCACGCCCCCAAGGGCGCGGTGGGCCCGGGAATCCGGCTGAACAAGGCGCTGTCGATGCTGATGCCGGAGGGCGGCCCGGTGCAGCTGCTGCGCATCGGGCAGCTGTACCTGATCGGTATTCCCGCCGAGGTGACCATCGTGGCGGGTCTGCGGCTGCGCCGCACGGTGGCCGAGATCGTCGGCGCCGAACTCCGCGACGTGCTGGTGGCGGGCTACAGCAACGGCTATCTGCACTACGTGACGACGCCGGAGGAATACGACGAGCAGCGCTACGAGGGTGGCAGCACCCTGTTCGGGCGCTGGGAGCTGCCGGCCCTGCAGCAGGTGGTGGCTGAGCTGGCCACGGCGATGCGGGAGCAGCGGCCGGCACCCGAAGGCCAGCGGCCGGCCGAGCCGTCCCGCCGGCGGCGGTCACGTCGCCGGGCAAAGCCGGATGAGCTGCCCGGCGGCCAGCGGTTCGGCGATGTCCTGCAAGCCCCGCTGCCTGCCTACGCTCCGGGCACCACGGTGTCGGCGGTGTTCGCCGGCGCCTACCCGAACAATGACCTGCACCGCGGTGGCACCTACCTGCGGGTGGAGCACCAAACCGGTGGCGAGTGGAGCACCGTGGCCGACGACAGTGACTGGTCGACGACCTTCCGCTGGCGACGCGCCGGCCGGCGCGGGTCGACAATCACCGTGACCTGGACGATGCCCGACGACACCCCCGCCGGGCAATACCGGCTTCGCTATGACGGCGACGCCCGGGACCGAAATGGGCGGATCAGTGCGTTCACCGGGGCAACCGAGCCGTTCGAGATCTCACCAAAGCGTTAATCGGCCGCCCAAGACGCCTTAACTTCACCGCATAACGTCGGGAACATCGAGGTTGGCTCATCTGCCGACAGCGATCGACATAGAAGGCGGGGGCTGGCATGGCAATCGACATCACCACACGGGGCACCGCTCGGATCAACCCGGTCGTCGAGTGCGGCGACGCGCAGATTCGGGCCCACTACCGTCACCTCGCGACGGTGATCGCGATCCGGGGCCGAATCGATGCCACCAACGTGGACCAGCTCAGCGAGCACGCCCGGCGCTTCGTCCTCGCGAAGGAACCGCTGGTACTCGACCTGAGCGGGGTCACCTCGTTCGCCGCCGCCGGCATCTGGCTGCTGTGCGTCCTCGACGGCGACTGCCGTGCCGCGGGCGTGGGATGGACGCTCGTCGAGAGCTCATCCGTGCACGAGCTGCTCGGCGACTTCGATGAGGACGCCATGTTCCCGACGTCGCGTTCGGTGGAGCAAGCGCTGCACGCACTTGCCGACGGCAACGACCAGCGCCGCCAGATGCTACTGCCGCTGTTCCAGAAGTCGGCCTGAGATAGGTCCCTGACATAGGTCGGGGTCTCGCCACCGCCTGGCGCTGGTGGCCGCTGGCCGGCGTGCTGGCGACATTGGGCCTGGGCTGGGCGGTGGGCCGCGACTCGACACCCATCGACAACTGGTTCAGTCGCGCCACCTTCACCCTCATCGGCGGGCAGCCCCGGTGGCTGTTGATCTTCACCAGCGGCTGGTTGGTATTGGCGGTGACGGTGGCGTGCCTGGTGGTCGCCTTGTCGCGGCGACAGTGGGCGCTGGCGGCCGCGGTGCTGGCCTGCCCATTCGCCGTCACCGTCGCCACGGTGGCGCTCAAGCACTTCTTCGACCGGCGTAATGGGCCCTACCTGGAATACCCCAGCGGCCACACCGCGCTATTGGTGGCGGTGCTGGGAATGATGGTCGTGGTGGCCAGTTCGAAATTGGGCCGGCTCTGGGCCCTGGCCGCAGCCGCGCTGGTAAGCCTGCTGGGCATCCTCGGGTTGGTGGCCTGCGGCTACCATTTCCTCACCGATACCGTCGGTGCGACGATGCTCGCCACCGCGCTGGTGTCTGGAACGGCTCGGTTAACGTCTGCGCTGTGATCGTGCTGCTGCCCCCGTCGGAGACGAAACGCGCCGGCGGCGACGGACCACCGCTGTGCCTCGATACACTGGCATCCCCGCAACTCACCAGCCTGAGGGCGGAACTGGTCGACGAGCTGGTGGCCTTGGCCGCTGATCGGGACGCCAGCCGCAGCGCACTGGGTTTGTCGGCGTCCCAGGACGGTGAGATCGAACGCAACGCCGCGCTGCGGACCGCTCCGACCGCACCGGCGATCAACCGCTACACCGGTGTGCTCTACGAGGCGCTGGACGTCGACTCGCTGCGCGGCGCCGCGGCCGCCCGGGCCGCCGCCAGGCTGGCCGTCGGATCCGCCTTGTTCGGACTGCTGCGGGCAACGGACCCGGTGCCCGCGTACCGGCTCTCGGCAACCTCGAAGTTGCCCGGACAACCGGGATTGGCCAGGCGCTGGCGACCGTTACTGGAACCGGTACTGGCCGAGATCGCCGCCGCCGAGCTGGTCGTGGACCTGCGGTCGGGGTCCTATGCGGCACTGGCCGCCATTCCCGGTTCCGTCCGCGTCGATGTGGTCGCCGAGCACGCCGACGGACGGCGGGTCTCGGTGAGCCATTTCAACAAGGCGCACAAGGGGCGACTGGCGCGGGCGCTGGCCACCACCCGGGCCGAACCCGACGACGCCGCAGCAGTGGCGGCCACGGCTCGCCGGGCCGGGATGCGGGTGGAACGCGACGACCGTCGGCTGACGATCGTGGTCGCCGCATGATCCGGGAACTGGCCGCGATCGCACTGATCACGACGGGATGGCTTGCCGGCGTGGCTTCCGCCTCCCCGGAGGTGCCACCGGTCAGCGCGCAGGCCGGTGCGGCCGGGTTCGTCGAAGTCCGCACCGCCGTGCCGGACGCGATCATCGACCTGCGCTACGCCACCGCGAACAACTTCGTGGGCGAACAGCTCTACCCGTCTAACGCTCGGTGTCTGGTGCACGAGTCGCTGGCGCCGGGTTTGGCGACCGCCGCCGCCGCGCTGCGCAGCCGAGGCCGCATTCTGGTGTTCTGGGACTGCTACCGGCCCCACAGCGTGCAGGTGCGGATGTTCGAAGTGGTGCCCAACCCGAACTGGGTGGCCCGGCCGGGCTCACTGGCCCGCAGCCACGAGACCGGGCGGTCGGTCGACGTGACTACCGCGGACGCGCAAGGGCGGCTGTCGGAGATGGGCACCGGGTTCGATGACTTCTCCCCGGCTGCAACGGCATTCGCCGACGGGATCAGCCCACGTGCCGCCGCCGAGCGTGCCGCCCTGCGCGACGCAATGAGTGCCGGTGGTCTGGCCGTGTATTCGGGCGAATGGTGGCATTTCAACGGCCCGGGCGCCGACGTGGGACGGCCGATCCTCGACGTGCCGGTCAATTAGGCGGCGGCTGAGCCAGGTGACGTTCCACCGATTCGACCTTGGTGTTCATCGCGTCGACCGCGCCGTCACGCCAATCGGCTTTGATTACGGTGCTGACCCGCGGTGACCGGGCCGCTACCGCTTCCACCGCCCGTTGCACCACGGCCATCGCCTCGGCCCAGCTGTCGCTTTCGATCACGGTGAACATGGAATCGGTGCGATTGGGCAGGCCCGACTCCCGAACGACGCGGACCGCCTCCGCGACGATCTCGCCGACTCCCTCCCCCACACCGAGCGGCGTAACCGAGAACGCAACCAAGACCGACACCTGACTCACCCCTCCCGGTAGGCCTAACGGCGAGCCTACCTAGCATCGATGCCGTGCGAGTTCTGGTCCAGCGTGTCTCATCGGCCCGGGTCAGTGTCGACGGTCAGACGATCGGTGCGATCGACCCAGACGGCCAGGGCCTGCTCGCTCTGGTCGGTGTGACCCACTCCGACGATTCCGCCACGGCGCAGCGGCTCGCCGAAAAGCTTTGGCAATTAAGGATCCTCGACGATCAGAAGTCGGCAGCGGACGTGGGCGCGCCGATTCTGGTGGTCAGCCAGTTCACGCTCTACGCCGACACCGCCAAGGGGCGCCGGCCATCGTGGAATGCCGCCGCTCCGGCTCCGGTCGCCGAGCCGCTGGTCGCCGAGTTCGCCGAGGCACTGCGAGGCTTGGGCGCGCACGTCGCGACCGGGCAGTTCGGGGCGCATATGCAGGTGGAACTCGTCAATGACGGTCCGGTGACGGTGCTGCTCGAGCTCTGAGCCGAAACCGCCGTGCCTTCACCCCGTGGTCGTTAACGTGTCCGCATGAATACAGCCGCCAAGATCCGCTGCGGCGTCTACGCCGCGATTGCCCTCGCCGCGCTCGTCGCCACCTGGAGCCAGAATCTGGCCTACAACGGGGGCGACCGACCTCTGTCCCGGTTCATCCCCGACACAGCGGTGAACCCCGCGTCGCGCTCGATCACGGCAGACATCTTGCTGTTGACCTTGGCGGCGATGATTCTGATGGTTCTCGAAGCCCGCAGACACAACGTGCGGTTCGTCTGGGCCTACATCGCAGGTGCGTTCCTCACCGCGATCAGCGTGACCTTCCCGCTGTTCCTGATCGCCCGCGAACGCCGGTTGGCGGCCGAGGGCTCGGAAACACCCCGGCTGGGTGGCACCGATATAGCACTGCTTTCCGCGCTTACCCTCGTGGCGGCGAGCCTCACCCTGTGGGTCGACGCCCGGTAGCGTCCAGCCCCGACGGCGGCGGCACTGCCCACACCGTCAGTTCGGCCCTGGCCATGCGGCAGGGGCGCATGGCCACAGTTATCCACAATTGGCGATCCTGCTAACAGGTTTTGGTCAGCCGACGTTTTCTGTCGGTTCATCGAACTATTGTTCGATGTATGGGTAGGAATGCGATCGCGGATCGGGACACCATTCTGGGGTGCCTGGACGCGATCGAGGCCGCCTACGACCAGCTGGCGCAGTGCTCGTTCGATGGCCTGAACGCCGAGGAATTGATGGCCGTGCTGACCCGCCGCGAAACGCTGGCCTGGCGCGCACCCGCGGTCGATCACCAGATCCTGGCCCGCCTGGCCGCGCAAGCCAATCCCGGACTGCTCGGGGCGTGCTCGCTGACCAAAGCTCTGGCCGAACGACTTCGGATCAGCCGCGCCGACGCCCGCCGCCGGGTCGCCGAAGCCGCCGAACTAGGACCGCGCACCGCCATGACCGGCCAACCCCTCGATCCCGTACTGCCGGCCCTGGCTGCCGCCCAAGCCTCCGGTCAGATCGGTCCCGAGCACGTGACGATTGCCCGCAAGGCATACGCGAAAATTCCTGCCGCGGTCTCGGCCGACAAACGTGAGCGCATCGACGCCCATCTGGCCGTGCTCGCCGCGGAATACGAACCCGAGATCTTCACCCGATTCGCCCATCACCTCGTGGAAGTGCTCAACGAAGACGACGAGTTCAGCGAGCGAGAACGCCATGCCCACCGCGGGCTACGCCTGGGCCGCCAAGGCCCCGACGGCCTGAGCCCCCTGACCGGCAAAATCACCCCCGAACTACGCGCAACCTTGGAACCCATCCTGGCCAAACTCGCCGCCCCCGGCATGTGCAACCCCGCCGACGAACACCCCTGCGTGCAAGGCACCCCCACCGAAGATCAAATCCGCACCGATGACCGCCGACCCGACCAACGCAACCACGACGCCCTGCTGGCCGCCAGCCGCGCCCTGCTCGCCATCAAAGATCTCGGTCAACTCAACGGCCTGCCAGTCACCGTCATCGTCACCACCACGCTGGCCGAACTCCACGCCGCAGCAGGACACCCCCCACCCGACGCTGCACCTGTCACCGGCAAAGCCCACACCGCCGGCGGGACGCTGCTGCCCATGAGCGACCTGCTGCGGATGGCCGAACACGCCTACCACTATCTCGCCATATTCGACGGCAACGGGCGCGCCCTGTGGCTAGGCCGCACCAGACGCCTCGCATCCGCCGACCAACGCATCGTCCTGCACGCCCGCGACCGCGGCTGCACCCGCCCCGGCTGCACCGTATCGGGGTATCTTTCCCAGGCGCATCACCTCGACAACGACTGGGCCCACAACGGGCGCACCGACGTCGACGCTCTCGCCCTAGCCTGCCCACCCGACAACCGCATGGCCACCGAACACAACTGGCTCACCCGACTCGGCCCCACCGGCAAAGTGGAGTGGATCCCCCCGCCACACCTCGAACGCGGTCAGCCCCGCGTCAATCCGTATCACTTCATCGAAGACATCATCAACACACACCTGCGCCCAGACCCACCACCAGACGACCCGGATCCACCCGAAGATTGGGAACTAGCCCAATGACTAACGGGAACCGGGAGGCACCGACGTCCCGGCAGCCGAAACCGGCGACCGATAGACGCCCACCAGGTTGCGGTGCCACCAGGTCCCGTTGCATCGCCGCTCGGAGCGGGTGGTGAAGCGGTACTCGTAGAGCAGTATCCGCACGAAGCTCGGTGGGCTGTCCGGAAACGGGTTGTGGCGCAACAGACGTAACGTGTCCCGGTCATTGCGCAGTAACCGTTGCAGCAGCGCGTCACGCCACGGCAGCGCGTACCGGGGCGAGAGCGCGGCGAACCACATCAGCCAGTCCAGCCGCAGATGATACGGCGCCCATTGACGCGGAAGGCGTTCCACCGCACCGGGTTTGCCATTGAACTCGTATTCGCTCCAGACCGTCTGGTCGGACAGCTCAGCCTCTGCGGTCCCCTCGATCACCAGCTCCCGGCGGGAACGACCAACAGTCCCGAACGCACCGTAGCTGTTGACCAGATGAAGCGGATTGAAGCTGGCATTCATGCGCTGATGACGTGATGCCAGGTTGCGCACCGGCCAGTAGCTCAGTATCACCACCATCGCGGCGAACACCATCACCAGAGCGGTGAACCACACCGGGGCTGGCGCCATGGCTGGCGGTTGGAGGCCCGAAATCCTTCCGGTCAACCAGGATTCGTCGAGGGCGCCGGCAGCCAAGACGATCGTGATCCAGTTCAGCCAGGCGAAGTTGCCCGAGGCCACCAGCCACAACTGGGTGACGATGATGATCCCGGCGGCCACACCGGCGATGGGCTGCGGAGCGAATAGCCCGAACGGGACCACCAGTTGGGCGACATGGTTGCCCGCTGCCTCTATTCGGTGCAAGGGTTTGGGCAGGTGGTGGAAGAACCAGCTCAACGGCCCCGGCATCGGCTGGGTCTCGTGGTGGTAGTACAAGCAGGTCAAGTCACGCCAGCAGGAATCGCCGCGCAGCTTGATCAGCCCCGCGCCGAACTCGATGCGGAACAGCAGCCAACGAGCCAGCCACATGACCAGTACCGGTGGCGCGACGCGGTCATTGCCCAAGAAGACGGCCAGTAGCCCGCTTTCCAGCAGGATCGATTCCCAGCCGAACGCGTACCACGTCTGGCCGACATTGACAATCGACAGATAGAGCCCCCAGAGCACCAGCCAGATCGCCATCACCGCCCACAGCGGTACCAGCTCGCCGGCTCCCACCATCAGAGCCGCGGCCAGGCCCGCGCCGAGCCAGCACACGCAGGCGAAGAAGCGATCCGAGTAGTACAGGTGAAAGATGCTGGGCGTCAGACGAAACGGGCGGCGGCGCACGTACTGCGGCACCGGCGTCATGCCGTGTTCGCCGATCAGTGCACGGAACTGCCGGGCGGCTGCGACAAACGCGACGACGTAGATGGCGGCGATCCCGCGTTCGAGGATCAATCGGCCCAGCCAGTAGCCGGAACCGCTCAACCACGTCCACTGTGTGTTCACACCTGCAACTCCTCGGTGTGATGTTCATACCACCGGTTGGGGCAGGAATCAGCCGGTTGACAGTGTGCGGTGCAGCAGATGCATGGCCACCGTCGTCGAGCGTTCCCGGACGTCGGCCCGTTCCCCTGGCAACCGGGTGGTCCGCGTGGTCATCCGGCCGTCACCTAGCGCCACACAGAAGCACACCGTGCCCACCGGTTTGTCCGGCGTTCCGCCACCGGGCCCGGCAATTCCGGTGATCGCTACCGCGGTGTCGGCGGAGAAGCGGCGCAGCGCGCCCGCGGCCATGGCCTCGGCCACCGGCTCGGAGACCGCACCGTGTTCGGCGATCAAGGCCGCGTCGACGCCGAGCAGTTCCACCTTCGCCTCGTTGGAGTAGGACACCACTCCGCCGGCCAAGTAATTCGACGCGCCCGGCGGGTCGGCCAACCGGCCCGCCAGCAGGCCCGCGGTGCAGGATTCGGCGGTCGCGATCAGTCGACCGGCTAAGAGCGCCGCCACCAGATCGTCGATCTGCGAACCGTCCTCGGAAAAGATGGCCCGGGAATGCCGTTCACGCAGCAGTGCCAGCAACTGCTCGTAGGCGCCGGCGGCGTCCGGCTCGTAGCGCGTGACGATCTCCAGTTCGCCGCGGCGCAGGCAGGTGGTGATCTCCAGCCGGCGAAAGTCGCCGACGACATCCTGCGCGTGCCGCAGCGTGTCAGCCAGACCGGATTCAGGCAAGCCGAACATCCGGATCATGTGCTGCTCGTAATGCGTCCGTCCGGCCAACGCCTCCTGCACCGCGGCAGTCTCTATTGCCTTGTGCCACATCGGTTGTAGCTCACGAGGCGGCCCCGGTAGCACCACGACGGTCGGCGCACCGGGCACCACCACGCCGGGCGCGGTGCCCACCGGGTCCAGGATCGTCGCGCCGGCCGGAACCATCGCCTGTTTGCGGTTGGCCGCCCGGACCGTCGCAAAATCCGGAGCGCCCGGACCCGTGTAGCGCGCCATCATGGGTTTGATGATGTCGGCGATCCGGGCTTCCAGTTCGTTGTCGAGCACGACGTCACGGCCGCAGAACCTGGCGACGGTGTCGACCGTCAGGTCGTCAGCCGTCGGCCCCAGGCCGCCGCTGGTGATGATCAAGTCCACACCCTCGGCGGCCAGGAACCGCAGCTGACTCTCGATATCCCTGGGCCGGTCACCACAGATCGTGATGTGCGCCAACTCGACTCCGAGTTCTAGGAGCCGGTCGGCCAACCACGGTCCGTTCCGGTCGGTCACACGTCCGGTGAGTACCTCGGTACCGGTGACGACGATTCCTGCGCGTGCGCTCACCGGTCCGAGATTACGCAGTCAGCGTCAGGGCAAGCCCGGAATCAGCATGACCTCCATCGGCGACACCGGAGCAACCGGCGCAACCGGAACGGTCGGCAGATACCCGGTGGGAGCGAACGCCGTCGGCGCCGCAGCCACCGGTGCCGGACCGCCGAAGTTCGGCATCGGGAACGGCAGCACCGAGCTCAGGCTCGCCGGAAGGTTCCCCAAGCCGGGCAGCCCGGTGGCCGAGGCCTGCTGCTGCGGCATCGCGCTCGGCGAGGGCGGCACGTTGAAGGTCGCGGTGGCCAGCGGCGCCTGACCGGGCGTCGCGGGCGGAGCGAAGGTGGTGCCGCTCAGCGCCGAGGTGGTGGTCTGCAGCAACTGCTGCGGAATGCTCGTCGAGGACGCAACCATCTGCTCGACCACACCGGGCAGCCCGGGGTTGATCGGCACGGTGTCGGCGTTGGCGGTGGCGCTGGACGCCAGCGCCCCCAGGAACAGTCCCGCGGCGGTGCCGGCCGCGACGGTCAGGTACTTACGGATTCGTGACATGGCTTCTCCCCAATCCCAACAAATAGAAGGTCGGGACTGAAGTTATCCGTGTGAAAGCTGTTGCCTGTGTGACACGAGGGGCGGTTATGCAACCGTTGCGAACCGGAGCCGCGACAGTTACCGCGCCGGCGTCAGCGGGCCAACCAGCCCTGAGTCTTCGCGAGGTCCGTCGTGTACGTCAGCAAGATGGAGTCCTCGTAGTGCGATCCGCCGTTGAGGGTGTTGTTGTCGCGCCAAATCGCGTGAACGTGGTAGATCCCGCGACTGTAGACATCGACACGCTCGCGCTGGGTGCGCCGCCAGCCGTTCTGCTCCGCTTTTTCCGACAAAATCTCCCGCGCGTCGGTCGCGGTGGTCCCACTGGTCTCAGTGCTCATTGCGCCGGCCTTTTCATCCATAGGCCAAATACGCTATCAGCTGCCCAGATACGTCCTCCCGCCGCGCGGCGCGTGACCGCCCCGGACTGCGAGGCGCCGACGTAACATCGACGGCGATGACCGCAGTACCGAGCGATCCGATCGCCGATGTCGCCCGGACCGAATCCGGCGCCCGGATCGGGGCGTTCTTCGACCTGGACGGCACGTTGGTGTCCGGGTTCACTGCCACCGCACATGCCGGCGACCGGATCCGCCGACGCCAAGCCCGCGCCGGTGAGGTGTTCGGCGTGGTCGAGGCCGCCGTTCGGTACCGCCTGGGACGCATGCAGTTCGAGCGGCTGCTGGTGCGAGCAGCGGGTTATCTGCGCGGCGAGTCCATCGGCGAACTCAACGACGTCGGCGCACGACTGTTCTCCGACCACATCACGAGCCGGATCTACCCACACATGCACGAGATCGTGCGGGCACATCAGCAGCGCGGACACACCGTTGTGCTGAGCTCCTCGGCACTGACCATCCACGCCGAACCGGTAGCCCGGTTCCTGGGCATCGGGCAGGTGCTGTGCAACCGGTTCGAACTCGACGAGCGGGGCATCCTGACCGGTGACATCGTCAAGCCCGTGGTGTGGGGTGCCCAGAAGGCTGCCACGGTGCAGGCGTTCTGCGCCGATAACGGGATTGACCTCGAACAGAGCTTCTTCTACGCCGACGGCGACGAGGATGCCGCTTTGATGGCGCTGGTCGGCCGGCCCCGCCCGGTCAATCCTCGACCCGGGCTGGCGGCGCTGGCCGCCGAGAACGACTGGCCGGTGCTGCGCATCACCGACCCCGTCCGCACCGGTGGGCGGTCCTTACGCCGCGCCGCCGGCTTCGGGGTGGCGGTACTGCGCGCATTTTCCACTCGCTGAACTACTATCCGATGACCCCGGACACGATCGCCGGTAGTGTTAGGTATCACCAGCCCACCTAGGCCCGACTGGCCTCGTGATGCCGAGTCTGGTAGTTAATTAGAACACGTTTCACTTCGATCCCCGCCCCGTTAAGGAGTAGGTCATGCACACTCCCCTCTGCGACGAACTCGGCATCGAGTTCCCGATCTTCGCTTTCACCCACTGTCGCGACGTGGTGGTCGCCGTGAGTAAGGCCGGCGGTTTCGGGGTGCTGGGCGCGGTGGGCTTCACCCCGGAGCAGCTCGAGATCGAGCTGAAGTGGATCGACGAGAACATCGGCGACCACCCGTACGGCGTCGACATCGTCATCCCGAACAAGTACGAGGGCATGGACTCCGGACAGTCCGCCGAGGAACTGGCCGAATCGCTGCGCAAGCTGGTCCCCCAGCAGCACCTCGACTTCGGCAAGAAGCTCCTCGCCGACCACGGCGTGCCGGTCGAGGGCGCCGACGAGGACAGCCTGCAGCTGCTCGGCTGGACCGAAGCGACCGCCACCCCGCAGGTCGAGGTGGCACTGCAGCACCCGAAGGTGACGATGATCGCCAACGCGCTCGGCACTCCCCCGGCGGACATGATCAAGCACATCCACGAGTCGGGCCGCAAGGTCGCCGCGCTGTGCGGCTCCGCGCGACAGGCACAGAAGCACGCCGCGGCCGGCGTGGACATCATCATCGCCCAGGGCGGCGAAGCCGGCGGCCACTGCGGCGACGTGGGCTCGATCGTGCTGTGGCCCGAGGTCGTCAAGGCGGTCGCACCGGTGCCGGTGCTGGCGGCGGGCGGCATCGGCAGCGGCCAGCAGATCGCCGCGGCCCTGGCGCTGGGCGCACAAGGCGCGTGGACCGGTTCACAGTGGCTGATGGTCGAGGAATCCTCGAACACCGAGGCGCAGCACGCGGCCTACATCAAGGCGGGCAGCCGCGACACCGTCCGCAGCCGCTCCTTCACCGGCAAGCCGGCCCGGATGCTGCGCAACGACTGGACCGAGGCCTGGGAAGCCCCGGAGAACCCGAAGCCGTTGGGTATGCCGCTGCAGTACATGGTCTCCGGCATGGCCGTGCGTGCTACGAACAAGTACCCGAACGAGAGCGTCGACGTCGCGTTCAACCCGGTCGGGCAGGTCGTCGGCCAGTTCACCAAGGTGGAGAAGACCGCGACTGTCATCGAACGGTGGATTCAGGAGTACCTCGAGGCCACCAGCACCCTGGAAGCCCTCAACGAAGCATCGGGCGTCTGATCCACTACCGCTCGACGCGCAGAAAAGGTTGTGCGGCAACGGCGTACAAGCCGAACACCGCGAACGGCGCCAACAGCGGTAGCCAGGGCAGCCGCCACGGGAACACCGTCGCGATCAACCCCGCGACGGTGAACCCAACGGCGAAGATCACCGTCGGTACGGTCACCGTGCCGACGTGGCGCAGCGCAAGGTAGCCGACCGCGGCCAGACCGGCCACCGCCGCAGAAACGTTGGGCGAATCGGCCAGGCCAATTGCGACGACGGCAAGCAGCACCGCCATCGTCGCCGCCACTCGCCACCGGAACCCGAGCACCACCGCACCGGCAGACAGCAACGCCGCGATCGCCGCCATACCCGACGCGCCCAAACCGGCGACTCCGGCCATCGCCAGCCCACACATGCCGGACAGCGCCGGCGGCAGGGCTCTGTCGGCTCCCGACGGAAGCGCCATCACCGCACCGCCCGGGGACGACGCCGCTGCGTCACCACGCGCATCGCCTCTTCCAGCGGCTCCTG
The DNA here is from genome assembly GCF_001021505.1 of Mycolicibacter heraklionensis. GTDB lineage: Bacteria > Actinomycetota > Actinomycetes > Mycobacteriales > Mycobacteriaceae > Mycobacterium > Mycobacterium heraklionense. The sequence goes on along the minus strand of NZ_LDPO01000002.1, from coordinate 62,489 downwards.
ATCAGGCCACGAGGCGACGTCGACGCCGACGGTGGCCATGTCGCGATACATGGCGCTGCGCTGCAACGTCCAGATCCGGGCCACCAACGGATCCACATCGTTCTCAAACGGCGAGCCGGGCAGCACGTCGACCGCGAGTACCACGTGCCCGCGTTTGCGCAGATCGGTCAGCGCCAGCGCGAATTCGGTGTCGAGCAGCGTCGAGAACGCGATGATCAAGGCACCCGCCGGCACCGCGGCCCGGGGGGCCAGCGTTCCGGTGGTCGACTCGACTCGGTCGCTGGCACCGAGGACGGCGTCGACGATCCGATAGAACTGGCGCTGCCCGATCTCCGTGCCGACCCAGCGCGGGTGGCGGCCACCGAGGATGACGACCCCGGCACGATCGCCATTACGCAACGCGGTCTGCACCACCTGTGCCGCGCCGAGCACCGACCGCTCGGTTGCCTCGGTCGCCGGGCCGGCAGGCTGCGGGTAGGCGTCGATCAGGACCACCACGTCCGCGCCGCGATCGGTCAACCTCTGGGTCACATGCAAGCTGCCGCGTCGCGCACTGACCGGCCAGTTCACCGAGCGTAGCGGGTCGCCGGGAACGTAGGCACGGATATCGGCGTACTCCACACCGCGCCCGGTATGCCGAGTCAGGTGGGTGCCGACCCGGTCGAGTAGCTCGCTTCGCGGGAGCGGCGTGGACTGCGGCGGCGCCGGTGGGAACACGGTGATCTCGGCGATGTCGACGGTTCCGGTCCCGACCAGCAGCCCACCCCGGCCCACGGCGCCCACGGTGGCACGAATCGGATAGCGGCCCCAGCGTCCGGCCGTGGCAGTGACCGCCTTGCGGCACCCAGGCGCGGTGGTGCCCGCCGTGAGCGTGAGCGCGGGATGGGCCGACACCGCCAACTCCAGGCGGTCCACGTCGGGATCCGATGTCGTTGCGCCGAGCACCAATTCGACGGACTCGGTTTCGAAGCAGCGCTGAACCGCGGGTGTGGCGTGTACTCGTAACGCCGGAACGGGTCGCTGGCGCTCCAGCGAGCACAACACCGCCAGCAACGGAGCGGCGAACGCGATCAACTGCCAGCGCGATGCACCTACGGCCACCACCAGGGCCAGTGCGGCACCCGTCGCCAGCGCCTTGGCCAGTGGGGAGGCCCGCCAATGCATGGCGACATCCACCTCGTGGAAGTCGGGGTCTGGCGTCACGTCGGCGTCGCCTCGGGGGTTCTGGGCACCGGCAGCCGCCGCAGCAGCTCCTCCACCACGTCGGCGCCCTGGACCCGGCGCACCCACATCTCCGGCCGTAGCGTGATCCGGTGCGCGATCGCCGACGTGGCCAACGCCTTGACGTCCTCGGGGATCACGTAGTCGCGGCCGAGCAGCAGAGCACGGGCCCGGGCGAGCTGGACCAAGTCGATTTCCGACCGCGGGCTGGCGCCCACCGCCACCTGCGGATGGCGCCGGGTCCCGGTCGCCAGCGACACCACATAGCGCAGCACGTCGTCGTGCACGCTGACCTGTTCCACCGATTCGCGCATCGCCACCAGGTCGTCGGCGTCGACCACTTTGTGCACTATCGGTAAGGCAGCACCGCGATCCAGGCGCCGGCGCAGCATGGCCGCCTCCCCCTGCTCCGAGAGATAGCCCAACCGCAGCCGGATCGCGAACCGGTCCAGCTGCGCCTCCGGCAGCGGGTAAGTGCCCTCGTACTCGATCGGATTGTCGGTTGCCAGCACGATGAACGGCGACGGCAACCGATGCGTGTGGCCGTCGATGCTGACCTGACCTTCGGCCATCGCCTCCAGCAGGGCCGCCTGGGTCTTGGGCGGCGTTCGGTTGATCTCGTCGGCCAGCACCAGGTTGGTGAAGATCGGCCCGCGCCGGAATTCGAAACGGCCCGAGGACATGTCGTAGACGGTCGTGCCGAGCAGGTCGGCGGGCAGCAGGTCGGGGGTGAACTGCACCCGGATGAAGTCCAGTCCGAGCGCGGCGGCGAACGACCGTGCGATCAGCGTCTTGCCCAGGCCGGGCAAGTCTTCGATGAGCACATGTCCGCCGGCGAGCACCGTGGTCAGAATGAGGGTGAGTGCGGACCGCTTACCGACCACGGCCCGTTCGATTTCGTCGAGCACCGCGGTGCAGCGCTCCGCGGTAGTGGCCGCCGCGCCGGACAGCCCGGTGCTCATCGCTGCTCCAGGCGGCACAGGATCTCCTCCAGGACAGCGCGTCCGGGTCCGGGTCCACGGTCTCCGGTGGGCGCGACGTTGCCGGGATCGACCCACGGCCACAGCTCGTCACCGAACAACAGCGCCCCGGTGGCGTCGAACGCCGCAGGATCCTTCGTCCTGCCCCGCCCGGTGGAGGTCTCGAACCGCCGTGCCAGGATCGGTCGCCAGCGCCGATCCCAGTCGGCTCTGGTCGATTCCGCCCAGCGGATTCTGGCTTCGGTGCCCGTCAGCCACTGGCGTATTGCCTCACCGGGTTCGTCGATAGCAACCGGGGCTGCGGGCGGTGCCGAACCTCCCGTGGTCAACAGTCGCCGGATGCCGACTAACGGCAGCGCGACCGCGATGGCCGCCGCCCACAGCAGGAGCTGATGTTGGTGGGTGATCACCGCTACCAGCTCAGCGCCGGCCATCAGCAGGACACCTTGCAGGGCAAGCATTTTCATCGTGGATTCCGCAATTCGTCGAGTACCAGCCGCAGCGCGGCGACCGCGTCGGCGCGGTGTCGCTCGGTCATCAGGTGGGAGCTGAAGCGCGCCTCGGTGAACAGCGCCACCAGCTGGGCCGCGTTCTCCGCGGGCAGGGCATGGTGTTCCACGGCCCGGGCCAGCACTTCGGTGGGTGTGTCGCAGGCGCGGGGGGCGACGTCGGGAACGGCGCCGAGGTGGCTTTCCATCACCGCGTAGCAGGCGATGATCGCCGCCCGTGGCTCGCGACTGCGATCGACCACACGGGCCAGGCCGAGTTCCGCTGCCCGCGCAAGGTTTTCGCCGGCACTCGACACTTCCGCCTCAGCCGGAATGGCGATGGTCACGGGCGGTCTGGGATCGGGGCGCCGGGTGCGTGCGGCAACGACCGCGGTGGCGATCAGAGCCAGCAGCAGGGCGGCGACGGCCAGCAGATAGGCGGACGCGCCACCGGCCGGTCCGCCGGGAACCGCCCGCGACGGCGGGGCCGCTGCGTCGGGCGAGCCCGGCGTTGCCTCACCCAGCCCGGGCACCTCCGCGGGGATCTCGAAACGGTGCCCGCCGCCGAGCTTCGCCAGCACCACGATTGTCAGCAGCCACAACGCCAGCGCCGCCACGACTATCAGCACCCTGCGCCAGGCCGGCCCCCGACCGGCTCCGACGGTCAGAGACAACTGGCCGATGCTGCCGACTCTCGCGGGGTGATGACGAGCCCGGTGCACGACGGCGGCCGCGATGATGGCGCCCGACACCGTTAACAGCGCCGCCAAAACGATCGGCTGTACCGTGCCTGGGTCGCTCGTCCGGTGCGGCTCGGGCGGGGCGCCGGGAACGTATCCGCGAATTGCGGCGCCGGCCGCGAACAGCAAGACGATCAGGGCGATCACCCGCACGGTCGTCCTGTCGCTACCGGCTGTCCCCGGAACACCAGTCATCTGGGTTTCCCGCCGTCGCCACGGCATTCCCCATACTGGCATGCCGGGGCGGACAGCGGCCAGCGTCGCGTGAAGGACGCTGCGCTGTTCAGCCGGACTTCTCGTCGTGCCCGCCGAACTGCTTGCGCATGGCCGAAAGCACCTTCGCGCCGAACTCGAACAGCTGGCGCGAGGCGAATCGCGCGTACAGCGCAGTGGTCAGCACCGGGGCGGGCACGCCCTCGTCGATCGCGGCGATCACGGTCCATCGACCCTCGCCGGAATCGGAGACCCGGCCGGCGAATTCCTCCAGCTCCGGTGACTTCTGCAACGCACTGGCGGTCAGATCCAGCAGCCAGGAGCCGATCACGCTGCCCCGCCGCCAGACCTCGGTGACCTGCTCGATATCGATGTCGTACCGATAGAACTCGGGATTGCTCAGCGGCGCAGTTTCGGCATCACCCTGCTGGTCCTGCTTGCCGATGTTGGCGTGGTGCAAGATGTTCAGACCCTCGGCGATCGAGGCCATCATCCCGTACTCAATTCCGTTGTGCACCATCTTGACGAAGTGCCCGGCACCCGACGGACCGCAGTACAGATATCCGTTCTCGGCCTGCGAGACCGCACCCTCGCGCCCCGGCGTGCGCGGGGCCGCGTCCACCCCGGGAGCCACGGTCGCGAAGATCGGCTCGACATGGTCGAACGCTGCCCGATCCCCGCCGACCATGAGGCAGTAACCCCGTTCGCGGCCCCACACTCCGCCACTGGTACCGCAGTCGAGTAGATGAATACCTTTGTCGCCCAATATCTTTGCGTGCATGATGTCGTCACGGTAATAGGAGTTTCCACCGTCGATCACGATGTCGCCGGCGGCCAGTGTACCGGCCAGTTCTTCGATGACACCGGTGGTGATGGCACCGGCCGGCACCATCACCCAGACCACCCGAGGAGCGGACAGCTCCGCCGCGAGTTCGGCCACCGAAGACACCCCGGTGGTGTTGGCCTCGGTGAGCACTGCGCCGACCGCGTCGGCGTTGTGGTCGTAGACCACGCATTCGTGACCGCCGTCGACCATGCGCCGAACGAGATTGGCGCCCATTCGGCCCAGGCCGATCATCCCCAGTCGCATGGTGCGCTGCTCCTTACCGTGACCGGCCGTCATCCGCTCGAAGCTAACGCACCATCCTGGACAAAAGCTGACCTGCGGATGCGTCGGGCGCGATTACCCGACCTGGGCGATCCCCGGCGGGAAGTAGGGGCCGATGCCCCCGGTGTAGATGCCGGGCTGCCAGCCCCGCGCACCCAGGCACAGCAGCGGCAACCCGTCGGGCGACTGCGCCGCCGACTGTGGGTTCGGGCACGGCGAACCGATCTCCTGTACCCCGTAAAGCGGGTAGGAGATCTGCCAGAACCCGGTGTCCTTGGGCGGCCACTGGTTGGCGATGAAATGGCATGCCAGCGCTTGGCCGTTGGGGCCGTGGCCGTAGATGAAGCGCTCCCAGCTGAAGCAGGCGTCGCCCTGGCGCTGGCCATCGACCATGCCCGGCACATCGCCGGGGTAGGCATCGGCGTCCGGTGCGGCGCCGATAGCGACTGCACCCGCGGCTCCCACGATGAAAGCAGCTGCAGCTAGTTCACGAATCATTCTTCGCCCTCAGTCTGTCGATCCAGGCCACCCATCGGCGACGCGTCAGAGCCTAACGGGTGGTCGCCGCACGCCATCGCGAATCCGTCGAAACCTCGCGGGCCCGGCCCGCTAAAGTCCCGCGGATGACCAGTACGCAGTCGCGGCTCGACCCATCGCACGGCCAGCTGCTGCTCCGCACTGAGGTGGCGGGGCGAGCGGCAAAGATGGGCCATCGGCTCACCATCGTGATGGAGCGCTGGGAAGCAACCGTGTCGTGGTCCGGCGACCGGCCTACTGCCCTGGAGCTTGCTGTCGAGGTGGATTCACTGCAAGTGCTGCGCGGTGAGGGTGGAATGACGCCGCTGAGCGCGCCGGAGAAGACGCTGATCCGCAGCAATGCGCTCAAATGCCTCGACAGCACCAAATATCGGCTGATCCGGTTCGGGTCCACCGACGTCGAACCGACCGATGACGGCTATCGACTGACCGGAGAGCTGGAGATCCACGGCCGGCGCAAGCCGCACGTCATCGCGGTTCGGGTGGCCAAGGACGGCGACGCTGACGGCGGCTCCTGGCAGGTGGACGGCGACACCCGAGTGCGTCACAGCGACTTCGGTGTGCGGCGCTATTCGATGCTGATGGGAGCCATGCAGGTCGCCGACGAGGTGACGGTGTCCTTCTCGGGGACCATCGCGGCCGACGAGCTCGACGGGGCCTGAGTCAGCGGCCGGGAAGGCCGAAAATGTGGTCCCGAACGCGTTGCAGCAGCGACGGGACGCCATCCGGAGAAGGTTCCTGCAGGTCCGGGTCAGCCAACGGCGCGTCCCACAGCGAGCCGAACTCCGCGGGTGCCTCTTCCGAGGTCTCGCCCGGGGGTGCCGTCGCGGCGGGTGACGGTGGCAGGGCCGGGGCGGCCGCCGGTGGGGCGGCGGGAACGGCGACGCGGGCCACCGTCGCGTGCTGCGGCGGAGGCAGATCCGGGACTGCCCTGTTTGGGCCGAGCTGCAAGCTCAACGCGGCGGCCACCGAGGACACCAATGTCACCGCTCCCCCCGCCAGCATCAGCAGGGCTCCGGCGTACGACAGTGGCCGCACCCGGCGCCGGCCGGCGTTACCCATCTCCGTGCCGGCCGCGGGCGACTCAAGCGGCGCCGAGGTCAATTCGGCGTGCGGGGCCAGCGTCAGGGCCGCCCCGCGCGCCAACGCCTGAAACGCTCCGCCTTGGACGAAGACCGGCATCGACAGCTTGGACTCCAAGCGGCGTCCGAGCCGGTCCATACCCCGCACCGATCCGGCCACCATAAGCAGCTCCGGCCGCCGACCGCCCGAGGCCAAGGCGTCAGCCAGCCAGCCGGTCACATCGTCGACGCCGCCGATCGGACAGGCGGTGACGATCGGATCCGGGGCTCCGGGCAGGACCAGGGTGGCCACACCGGCTTCGACCACGCATACCGCGGCCGGTGCATGTCGTGGGCCGATTCCGTCGGCCAGCGACATGGCAGCCCGGCTATAGCGCACCGGAACCACGTGTTCGAAGTCGGCGTCTGCCAGCGACTCAAGCAGCAGCGCGGCGCCGACCGCCGCTTCATCGCTCCAGGTCACTGCCACGCCGTGCAATCGCTCGCCACGGGAGGCCAACATGGTGCGCGCCCGGGCAGCCACCGCTGCCGCCTGCGCCGCCAGAGCCACCACGTCGGGTCCCGCGCCACCGCCGGCGGCACTCAGCTCTTCACCGATAACCGTCGGGCAGCCCGAGTCGCCCGCGTCGGCCATGACCCAGCCGATTGTCGACGGCGTGATCGCCAGCCCCAGTACGGTGTCCAAAATCGCGCGCCCCAATCGTCCTGACCTGCGATGTCACCGCGTCTGCTCAGGGCCTTCACCGGGCCCGTGAACGGATCGGCGGGGCGCCGGAACGGACCGGGGACAGCTCAGGACTGTGTGGTCTTGTCGGCTTACCGGAGGGGAGCCTACGCGTGTCGTGCGGCTTGTCCTAACCGGGTCCCGCCCGAAAATCGGGTATGCTATATGCGAGTCGGATCCCTAGACGGCCGCTTGACTTGCAAATTGCGGCCGTTGCTGCATGTAAGGGCCGATGCCGAAGTGGTGGCGCGCGTGGCGTCGCGATCGAGAGATTGAACGTTCCACAGCAAGACGACAAGGGGCAGGAATGACAGACGTGACCAAGGGATTGCGCTGGGCACGCCGACTTTTGGTCGGCGCGGTAGCTGCCGCAGCGCTGCCGGGCCTGATCGGCCTGACAGGTAGCGAGGCAACCGCATCGGCGTTCTCCCGGCCGGGTCTGCCGGTCGAGTACCTGCAGGTCCCTTCGGCAGGTATGGGCCGTGACATCAAGGTGCAGTTCCAGCCTGGCGGGTCCGGCTCCCCGGGCCTGTACCTGCTCGACGGCATGCGCGCCCAGGACGACTACAACGGCTGGGACATCAACACCCCGGCATTCGAGTGGTACTACCAGTCGGGCATCTCGGTGATCATGCCGGTCGGTGGCCAGTCCAGCTTCTACAGCGACTGGTACAAGCCGGCCTGCGGTAAGGCAGGTTGCTCCACCTACAAGTGGGAGACCTTCCTCACCAGCGAGCTGCCGTCCTACCTGGCCTCGGAGTACGGCGTGAGCCAGAGCCGCAACGCCGCGGTCGGCCTGTCGATGGCCGGCGCCTCGGCGATGACGCTGGCGATCTACCACCCCAACCAGTTCACCTACGCGGGCTCGCTGTCGGGTTACATCAACCCCTCCGACGGCAAGAGCTGGATCGGCCTGGCCATGGGCGACGCGGGCGGCTACAAGAAGGAAGACATGTGGGGCCCGGACGACGACCCGGCCTGGTTGCGCAACGACCCGACGGTCAACGTCGGCAAGCTGGTGGCCAACAACACCCGGCTGTGGGTCTACTGCGGTAACGGTCGCCCGAACGAGTTGGGCGGCGACAACATCCCCGCGACGTTCCTCGAGGGCAACTTCATGATCGGCCAGAACAAGAAGTTCCAGGAGCTCTACACCGCCGCCGGTGGCAACAACGCCGTGTTCAACTTCCCGGACTACGGCACCCACAGCTGGGAGTACTGGGGCGCTCAGCTGCAGGCTATGAAGCCGGACCTGCAGAGCCACCTGGGCGCCAGCGCGGGTTAAGCACCCGACCCGACCGCAGCGGTCTTACCACTGGGCCCCATCCGATTCCGGGTGGGGCCCAGTGCTTTGTCGCCGATGGGGTTACCGTGGCGCCGCCGACGTGATTGGATGGCGAACATGCAGGGTTCGGCGACAGTTCATATGGCGGCTCCGGCCGAGCGGATCTGGGATCTGGTGGCCGACGTCCGTAACATCGGGAAGTTCTCACCGGAAACCTTTGAGGCTGAATGGCTCGACGGTGCCGATGGTCCCGCGGTGGGCGCACGATTCCGCGGGCATGTGCGACGCAACGGGATCGGGCCGGTGTACTGGACCACCTGCCGAGTCACCGAGTGCGAGCCGAACCGGGTGTTCGGCTTCGCGGTGCTCGCCGGTGACCGTGCGGTGAACCGGTGGCGCTACGAGCTCACCCCCACTGCGAATGGCACCGACGTCACCGAATCGTTCCAGCTGGCCAATTCCTTCCTCACCACCGTCTACTACTACGCATTCGGCGGTTTTCTACGGCAGCGCAACAACATTCGCGATATGCGGCGCACCTTGGAGCGAATCCGCGAGGTCGCAGAACAGCCCTAGCAGCTCAGGCCAGGCTGTCCGGGTCGGCCAGCGGCAGCAGCAGGAACGACGGGGTGGGGCCGCCCTGCTGCACCTGGTAAAGGCCGCCCGCCAGCGCCTGGCGGGTGGCCGCGGTCGGTACCAGGTGCGGAAAATCGTAGGTGGTCAACGTCAGCCGCAACCGGTGCCCCGGCGCCATCAGCGCCGCTGTCGGGAAGATCTCGATGTCGTAGCCGGTCAACTCCCCCGGCTCCACCGGTCGCACCGCAGCGCGGGTGCTGATGTGTTGGGGGCGCAGCACGGTGCCATCCGGCAGGTACCAAGTACGGTCCGGGTCCAACTCGCGGTGCGAGCCGAGCAGCGCTCCCATGGTCAGCGGGCGGTTGACCCCCTCGGGTGCGACGTCGTCGAGGTGCGCGACCCAGAGTGTCTCGGCGGTGTCGGCCGTCGCCTGCACACGCAGCGTGATCGGTCCGGCGATCAGTGTCGGCGAGTCGAACGCCTCAGTGGTGTAGGTAAGAGCTCCCCGCTGCACCCGGCGGTTGTCCTGGTCGTGCCGGGTACGTCCGCCGGCCACAGTGGTGGCAAAGCTGTTCAGCCCCAACGACCACTGTTCGAGGCTGCGCCCCGATACCGGACCGTGCGAGCGGTACGGCAACGCGGCGAGGCTTTGCTCCTCCTGAGCGTCGACAGTCAACCGACCGGCGTGCGACAGGTAGAGCCGGGTCGGCGTCGCCTCGGGAATCGGGTACTCGCGGGTGTGGTACCAGCGCCGGTCACCGATCGCCTGGAAGGTGAACGGTGCACCCGAGATAGCCGCAGCCGCATCGTCTTTGAGCCAATAATCGAACCAGCGCAGTTGCAGATCCAGCAGGTGCAGACCGCCATAGTCCGAAACGTGGTACCAGGGGCCCATCATCAGTTTGATTCGGTCGGTCAGGGGTTGCCCGGGCACCATCGGCGCATTGGGCGGCCGGCCGGTGTAGGCGTTCTGCAACGCCGCATAGTTCAGCGGTGCGCCGCGCTGAAAGGCATCGTGCCAACCGCCGGTCAGGAAAACAGCCACATTGTTGGCGGCGATCTCGGGCAGCACCAAGTCCGGCCGCATGCTGTCCCAGAACGGCCCGTCGTAGGCGGCATCACCGCCGGTGCGCGCCTCGGCGATCAGCGGCCCGAAGTAGCCGCGTTGGGCTCTGCCGCGCTGGCGCACCGCGGCCAGCCCGCCGGCACGGGGCCGCGAATGGCTGCCGGGGGTGAAGAACTCCAGCGTCGGGTTGAGCACGTTGAGCAACGCGTACACCGAGCCGTAGGCGCGCACCGTACGCAGGTGCGACACCCCGCCCATGGCGGCGGCATCCCGATAGAAGTCGTTGGCGGCCATCACCGGGAAGATCGCCTTCAGCGGTGAGTCCGGGCCCACCGCGGCCGCGGTGAACAACTGATTGATGGCCAGGTAGGAGATACCGAACATGCCGACTCGGCCATTGGAGTTGGGCAATGTGGCTGCCCAGGTGACCAGCTCGACACCGTCGCGCGTCTGGTCCGCGCCGAACATCTCGAACGATCCGCCGGATGCCCCGGTGCCACGGACGTCGACCATCACCTCGATGTAGCCCCGCCGAATCAGATGCGGCGAGGGCCCGCCACCTAACTGCGCCGCGGGCGGCGGCGCCAACTTGCCATACGGGGTCACCGACAGCAGCACCGGGAACGGCCCTTCAGCGGGCGCGCCGGTCGCGGGGACGGTGGGGTAATGGATATTGGCGCGCAGTACGACGCCGTCGCTCATCTGCACCGCGACATTGCGCCGTATCCCGACGCCGTAGCACGCAGGTCCGGCTGTCCACTCCGGGCTCAGCGGCGATGGGTTGGTCTTGCGGGGACGCGCGGCACCCGACTTCCGCATTGCGACGCCGGCGGCCCCCGCCGCAGCAGCTGCCGCCAGCACCAATCCGACCTTGCGCGTCGTCCTACGATCAGCCATGCCCACCTCCGCACCAGACTCTAAACGGCGCACCAGTGCCGCTCGGACGCCTGTCCAGCGCCGGCGTATATTCCGGCATGTGATGTGCTGCGCCGGAAGTCGGTATCGGTATGCCGGCTGACATCAAACACATCGTCGCCGGGATGTGGAAGGCCTTATCGCGTCGTGACTGGGACGCGGTGAAACCCTTTCTGGCGCAAGACTGCATCTATGTCGACATGCCGGTCGGCCCGGCCGCTGCCGCCCGCGGGCCACACGACATCGTCAAACGCCTCAAGATCGGTCTGGAGCCGCTGACCGGATACGAGAACCACGCGGGCCTGCTGGTCGCCGAAGGGTCCGACGTGCTCTACGAGCACTCTGAAACGTGGAACTGGGCCACCGGGGAAAGCGCGTTGCTGCGCTTCGTCACAGTGCACAAGGTGATCGACGGAAAGATCACGCTGTGGAAAGACTACTGGGATATGGCCGGCCTGACGGCCCACGCGCCGCCGACCTGGCTGGAGGACCTTGCCCAGGCCGACATGTCGTGGATGTTCGACGCCACCGGCCTGATCTGAGTCCGGATCAAGCCCTGCTGGGCAGGGTCAGCGCACAGGCCTGTCCGATGTCGAGGGTGCGCAGCAGCCGCCCCATTCCCAGCCAGAGCGCACACGACAGCGCGAGGTCGGCGAGGAGTTCGTCACTGAAGTGCTCGGCGCACCGCGACCAGAAGTCCTCGTCGTCCCGCAGGCCGGTGTGATCGGTGGCGAAGCGATGGGCGAACTCGGCCGCGAGCCGCTCCTGGGGGCTATAGCCCGGCCAGGTGCGCCACTGCGACACGTGCTCGTAAAGATCCTCGTCGACCCCGGCCGCTGGGCCGTCGGCGTCACGGGTGTTGACGCATACCGTGCACTCGTTGTCGAACGCGATCACCATCCGGGCCAGCTCGCGGGTGCGCATCGGCAACCGGCCGTTGTTGTAGACCGCGGTGCTGAATCCGCCGATCCCAACCGCAAGTTCGGGTGACTTGACCATCCAGCCCATCACGTCGTCTGCGGGAAAGTCCCCGATTCGGCTCATAGGCAGGATGCTAGCTGGCTTGGCCGTCAGCCGTGGGCGGTGCCGCTGAACTCCGCCGACTCCCCCGCATCGTCGGGATCGATGACGGCCCGGCGGGCGATCCGCTCCAGCGCGGCTGAGACCTCGGCGCGATCCGGACGGCCCTCGAACCCGGGCGAGCGGGCCAGTTTGTCGACCACCCAATCCTGTACCAGCGAGGACACGAACCCGACCTGACGCAGACCGGCCCGGGTAAGACCGAGGTGATCGCCTTCGCGCAGCACGTAACCCTGAGCCACCAGCCGATCGACGGTCGGTTCGAGGATCTCGTAGGGCACCCGCAGGCGCTTGCCGATGTCACTGAGCCGCGCGGTCCGAAACACCTGCGTGTACCGGTAGATCCGTAACACGGTCCACAGCCCGGCGACGTCGAGCTGGCAGTCCGGCCGCAGCGCGATGGAGCGCAGCCGCATTCCCGGTTCGTTGTGCAGCAGTCGCCCGATTGCGTTCTCCAACAGATCGTCCGACGACGCGTTGGTGGGCATGCCGAACCCGTCGCCCAGATCGACCGCGCTGTCGCGCAGTTCCTTGAGCGGGACCTCGCGCAGGAACAGGGCCAGCACAAACCCGACCAGCGCGACCGGCGCGGCGCACAGGAACACCTGCCCGAGTGAGTCGGCATAGGCCGCCACGATCGGCTCCGCCTGCTGCGGCGACAGCCGACGCACCGCCTCGGGCGAGTCGGCCGCGCCGGCGGCCAGTCCGGCGCTACTCAGCGCCGAGCCCAGCCGGTGGCCCAGGAAGTTCACGAACAGCGACCCGAACACGGCGGCGCCGAACGAGCTGCCGATGGTCCGGAAGAACGTGACCCCGGACGTGGCCACTCCGAGGTCGGCGAAACTCGAGGTGTTCTGCACGACGAGAACCAGGACCTGCATCGACAGCCCGATGCCAGCACCCAGGATGACCAGGTAGACCGACTGCAGCAACGCCGGAGTGGCGGCGTCCATCTGGGACATCAGCGTGAACGCGATCGTCATCAAGGCCGTGCCGACCACCGGAAAGATCTTGTAACGGCCGGTACGTCCCACCAGTGCGCCGCTGCCGGTGGAGGTCACCAGCATGCCGACCACCATCGGCAGGGTGCGCAACCCCGAGGTGATCGCCGAGACACCGTCGACGTACTGCATGAAGGTGGGCAGGAAGGTGAGCGCGCCGAGCATCGCGAAGCCGACGACGAACGCCAGCACACAGCAGACCGCGAACACCGGGTCGGCGAACAGCCGGATCGGCAGGATGGGCGCCGCAGCGCGGCTCTCCACGAGGGCGAACAGCGCCAGCGCCAGCACCGACCCGCCGAACAGTCCGACGATTGCCGGCGATCCCCAGGCGTAGCGACTACCGCCCCAGCTGGTGGCCAGCGTCAACCCGGTGGCGCCCAAGCCGATCAGCACGATCCCGGCGTAGTCGATGACAGGCTTGGCACGGCCCGCCAAGGCCGGTATCGCCACGCCGGCCACGATCAACACGACCACCGAAATCGGCAGATTGATCCAGAACGCCCATCGCCAGGTGAGGTAGTCGGTGACGTAGCCACCCAGCAGCGGGCCGATGACGGTGGTGACCCCGAAAACGGCGCCCAGCATGCCCTGGTAGCGCCCCCGATCGCGCAGCGGAATGACTTCGCCGATGAGTGCGGCTGCGGTCACCGTGACGGCACCCCCGCCGATGCCCTGCAGCGCCCGGGCGCCGACCAACATGCCCATTGAGGCGGACAACCCGCACAGCACCGACCCGGCCACGAAGCACAGCACGGCGGCTTGGAACACCCGCTTGCGGCCGAACAGATCGCCGAGCTTGCCCGCCAGGATCGTCGCGATCGTCGAGGTCAGAAGATAGCTGGTGACGACCCACGACTGATGCCCTGCGTTGCCCAGATCCGACACGATCGTCGGCAACGCGGTCGCCACGATGGTCTGGTCGAGGGCGGCCATCAGCAGGCCGAACACGATCGCCAGGAAGATCAGGTTACGGCGATGCGGACTGACCGGCGCGGGTCGCACATCGTCGGCGACCGGCGTCGATTCGGTCATACTCCGGCTGCGTCGATCACGACGGCGGGCGCGAGACACACTGCGCCGAGTACAGCGCCTCGCCGAGCTTGTCCATCAGCTCCAGTTGGGTTTCCAAGTGATCGATGTGGGATTCCTCATCGACGAGGATGGTCTCGAGAATCTTGGCGGTGGTGCTGTCCTGCTTTTCGCGGCACATGACGATGCCGGGCCGCAGCCGGTTGAGCACGTCGTTTTCCAGCGCCAGGTCGCTCTCGAACTGTTCGCGGATCGTCTGGCCGATGCGCAGGGAGCCGATGCGCTGATAGTTGGGCAGGCCGCCGAGTACCAGAATCCGGTCGGTGACCGTCTCGGCGTGGCGCATCTCCTCCATCGACTCTTCGCGGGTGTGGCCGGCCAGCTCGGTGAAGCCCCAGTTGTCCTGCATCTTGGCGTGCAGAAAATACTGGTTGATCGCGGTGAGTTCACTGGTGAGCTGGTCGTTGAGCAGTTTGAGAACCTCGGGGTCGCCTTGCATGATGACTCCTCTTGTAGGAAGAACCTCGCAGGCCGGCCGCGACGGACGGGTTCGCTCATCGCGGTGACGCGCCGAATTTCAATCTAGTGCAGGTGACCGGTTACGGCGCGGTGTTTACCCGTGTTTTGACACGACTATTCGGGACGCCGGCTCCCCTGCGCCCCGCCCAATCTGTAGGACTTAGGTTAGACTCTACTAATAAGGTTAGGCTAGACTACATCAGTATGAAGCTTGCTTCGCCCGGGCGCCGTGTCGGCACATCGGGCTGTGGCATGGCCTACCGCAACGATCCGCATTCGCTGGTGCTGGCTCTGGACTACCGGGTCGACGACGTGGGTCGGACCTGGTCGCTGATCCAGCAGGACCACTCCCCGCTTCTCAACCTGGGCGCCCGCCATGCGGTGCTCTACACCTCGGAGTTCGAGCCGGACCGGGTGCTGGTCACGATCGGCCTGCGGCACCGGGTCTCGGTCAAGGAGTTGTTGCGCTCCCCCGCGGTATTCGAATGGTTCGACCGCTCCGGGGTCAACGATCTGCCCGCGATCTTCGCCGGCGAGGTCACCGAGAAGATCAACCTGACCCAGCCCGGCGATGAGCAGGACGGTTCGGAGGTGATCGTCGGCGCAGTTGCCACCGTTGCCGACCCCGCGGACCTGATGGCCGAGGTGCACGCCGCATTGGACCGGTTCGCCGGCGCGGGAGTGCGCAAAGTGTGGGTGTATCAAGCAGTCGACGACGGGCATGAGGTGATGACGCTGCTGGAAATCGACAGTGCGGCAAGCGCACAGCGATGGATCGACCACCCGGACGCCGCCGCGGAGTGGATGTCCGGCATCGGAATCGGTGGTTATCCCCGGCCGTTCGTCGGCAAGTTCGCCACCGCAATCGATCTGATGGCGCCCGCAGGCGACGGTCGGTAGGGGTATCGCGATGTACGTATGCCTGTGTGTCGGAGCCACCAATCAGATGGTGTCCGACGCCGTCGCCGCCGGAGCGTCGACGTCGAAAGAGGTTGCCGCGATGTGCGGCGCGGGCGGCGACTGCGGCCGATGCCGCTGCACCGTTCGCGGCATCATCGAAGCCACCCTGGCCGCGACGCCCACCCCTGCCGACAACGGTGCACTGCGGCACCTCGCGCTGGACATCAGCGCCGTCGGATCACACTGATCCGCTGCCTCGCCGCTCGGTGAATTCGGCCAGCGCGTCGGCGTTGGCTTGGCCACCCAAGAGTTCGGCGAAGAACGCATTCTCCCGCTCGACCGCAGCCAGCGTCTCGGCCCGCGTCGGCTCGACCATCGCGCTCTTGACCGCCATCAGGCTTGAAATCGGCCGGGATGCAAGAACTTCCGCATGCCGACGGGCCTCGCCCAGGAGTTCCTCCGGCTCGCAGACTGCGAAGACCAAGCCCATCCGCAGTGCCTCGTCGGCGGTGATCCACTCCGAGGACATCAGCAGCCAGGCGGCGTTCTGCCGTCCCATCAACCGCGGAAGCAGGTAGGACGAGGCGGCTTCGGGCGCCACCCCCAGGCTGGTGAACGGACACTTCAACCTGGCGGTCGATGACATGAACGCCAGGTCGGCGAAGCCCAGGATGGTCGTTCCGATCCCCAGGCCGAGACCGTTGACCGCGCAGATCAGCGGCTTCGGGAAACGCCCCAGCGCGCTGATCAGACCGCGGAAACCGTGCTTACCGGGCACGAAGTCCGGGTCGGTCACCATGGCCTGCATCTCGGCCAGGTCGGTGCCGGCGCTGAACGCCCGCCCCGTGCCGGTGATCAACACCACCGCGACCTCGGGGTCGTCGGCCGCGGCAAGCAATGCCTCGGCGGTGGCGTCGTAGAGCGCCTCGTTGAACGCGTTAAGCGCCTCCGGGCGATTCAAGGTGCACGTCCGAACCCGGTTCTCGTCTTCGATCGTCAGGATCACCCGTGCAGCCTAAACGGCGGCCACCAACCCGCGACCGCGACGCTGCTCAGACCAGCTCGACTTCGTGACCCGCGGCAATGACCTGGCCGATGATGCCCGCCAAGCGCCGATAGGACTCATCGCGTCCGCTGGAGGCGCGAAACACCAGCCCGATCCGCCGGCCGGGCTGGGGTGGCGCGAAGTAAGCCAATTCCAGGCCGTTGCGCTCGGCCTCGACCGCCACCGCGGTCTGCGGAATCAACGTCACCCCCAGCCCACCGTTGACGCACTGGACCGCGGTGGCCAGCGATGCGGCGCGGGTGGTGGCCAACTCGGCCCGCACGCCCGCGTTACGGCAGATCTCCAGGGTCTGGTCCCGCAGGCAGTGACCCTCGTCGAGCAGCAGCAGCGGCAGGTCCGCCAGCGCAGTCGGCGGCACCCGACGCTTACCGGCCAGCGCATGGCCGGGCGGCAGCGCCAACACGAAATCCTCGTCATAAATGGGTATTTCGGTCAGCCCGGCGACGTCGGCCGGCAACGCCATCACGGCCGCGTCGACCGCGCCCTCCCGCAATCCGGTGAGCAGCCGTTCGGTCTGGTCCTCTATCACGCGCAAGTTGAGGTCGGGCAGTTGTTCGGACAGTGCGGCCAGCACGGCGGGCAGCACATACGGCGCCACCGTCGGAATCAGGCCGAGTCGCATGGCGCCCTGCAGCGGGTCGGCCACTCCGGCGGCGGCCGCCGAGAACTGCCCGGCCGCGTCCAGCACGGCATGGGCATACGGGAGCAACTGCTGTCCTTCGGCGGTCAGGAAGACCCGCCGGGTGGAGCGCTCGATGAGTTGGACGCCCAAGCCGGCCTCCAACGACGACAAGGCCTGCGACAGTGTCGACTGGCTCAGGCCCAGCCCGGCCGCCGCCAAGCTGAAGTGGTGCTTCTCGGCCACGGCGGCGAATGCCCGCAGGCCCGCAAGTGTCGGCTGATAGCTTGCATCGGTCATGCCGATAATTATAGTGCGTGGTATCACCTTTTATTTTTAATTGCGATAAGGCACGATGGAGCGTGCGGGCGTCGAACGCGCCCCCAATGCGCAAATCTCATACACAAAGGAGTGACATGGCACTGCTGACCATCGGCGACCAGTTCCCGGCTTACAAGCTGACCGCCCTGATCCCGGGCGACCTGTCGAAGGTCGACGCGAAGGGGCCGGACGACTACTTCACCACCATCACCAGCGATGACTACGCCGGCAAGTGGCGCGTGGTGTTCTTCTGGCCCAAGGACTTCACCTTCATCTGCCCCACCGAGATCGCGGCGTTCGGCAAGCTGAACGACGAGTTCGCCGACCGCGACGCCCAGATTCTCGGCGCCTCGACCGACAACGAGTTCGTGCACTACCGGTGGCGCGAGCAGCACGAGGACCTCAAGACGCTGCCGTTCCCGATGCTGTCGGACCTCAAGCGTGACCTGGCCGAGGCGACCGGTGTGCTCAACGCGGACGGCGTCGCCGACCGGGCCACCTTCATCATTGACCCGAACAACGAGATCCAGTTCGTGTCGGTGACCGCCGGTTCGGTGGGCCGCAACGTCGACGAGGTGCTCCGCGTGCTCGACGCGCTGCAGTCCGACGAGCTGTGCGCCTGCAACTGGAAGAAGGGCGAGGCCACCCTGAACGTCGGTGAGCTGCTCAAAGAATCCGTCTGATCGGAGTCGCATGAGCATCGAGAATCTCAAAGAAGCGATCCCGGAGTACGCCAAGGACCTCAAGCTCAACCTGGGTTCGATCGCCCGCACCACGGTCCTGAACGACGAGCAGCTCTGGGGCAGCCTGCTGGCCAGCGCCGCGGCCACTCGCAACGCCACGGTGCTGGCCGAGATCGGTGCCGAGGCCGCCGACAACCTGTCGGCGGAGGCCTACCAGGCCGCCCTGGGCGCCGCGTCGATCATGGGCATGAACAACGTGTTCTACCGTGGTCGGCACTTTCTGGACGGCAGCTACGACGACCTGCGGCCCGGGTTGCGGATGAACATCATCGGCAACCCGGGGGTCGACAAGGCCAACTTCGAGCTGTGGAGTTTCGCGGTCTCGGCGATCAACGGCTGCCAGGCGTGCGTGGCCTCGCACGAGCAGGTGGTGCGGGAGGCGGGCGTCAGCCGGGAAGCGGTGTTGGAGGCCCTCAAGGTCGCCTCGATCGTGGCAGGGGTGGCGCAGGCGGTCTTCGCCGCCGGCGCCGACCCCACCGCCTCGTAGGCGGTCCAGTCCCTATCGGCGCGCGCCGGGTGATGCCCGGCGCGCGCCGTAGACTTTGAGCCTGTGACGCTCAGCGATGCCGACCGTCGTCATCTGGCCCGCTGCGTCGAGTTGGCCGGCAAGGCGGTGGCACACGGCGACGACCCGTTCGGTTCACTGTTGGTCGACGCCGACGACACGGTGCTCTTCGAGGACCGCAACCGCGCCGGCGACGGCGATGCCACCCGTCATCCCGAGTTCGCCATCACCCAGTGGGCGGTGGCCAATCTCAGCCCGGCGCAACGTGTCCGGACCACCGTCTACACCTCCGGTGAACATTGCGCCATGTGTGCGGCGGCCCACGCGTGGGTCGGATTGGGCCGGATCGTTTACGCGTCATCGGCGGCGCAACTGACCGACTGGCTGCGCGAGCTTCAGGTGCCGGCGGCCCCGGTGGCCCCGCTGCCGATCACCACAGTCGCCCCGCGCACGGTAGTCGACGGGCCGGCGCCGGAATTCGAAGCGGACCTGAAGGCACTGTTTCGGGCCCGCTACCAAGACCGGTGACGCACCCCACGCTCACTCTCTGGCAAGCCACGCCAGTCGGTCCAGGGTCACCGGATCCTCCTGCCCGTCGTAATAGCGGTCCAGCACCGTACGAAAGCCGCTGCAGCAGCACCGGCCGGTGTGGCCGCCACTCTCACAAGCCCGCCCGAACAACGTCATCGAGGAACGCAGCTTCATGTCGTCGGGCCAGCCCAGGATCTCCTCGATGGACCGGCCGCGCACCGCGTTGATCAGCCCCACGCACTCCTGCAGTCGCGGCCCCAACACGGGGTGAGCCAGGTAGGCGCGCGCCTCCGCGGGCGACGCGATGCCGTACCGCTGGGCCATCGCGCTGGCCCCCAAGCCGGCAAGCTGCGGAAAGACGAACCACATCCAGTGGCTGCGCTTGCGGCCGGCGCGCAGTTCGGCAACCACGGTGTCGTACACACCGGCCTGTGCGTCGACGAAACGCTGTAGCTCGAACGGGTCGGAGGTTCCGGCCATGCCATCAACCGTGGCACAGTTCGACGAGCAGCGGTGAAGGAGTCAGCGATGTCGGCGATGCAACGGCGGTTTCCCAGAATCCGTGATCTTGCTCCACTGATCCGTTTCCGCAGGCCACGGTTGAACCGCGCCGCGCGGCGTCTGGAGAACGCGCTGACGGTCGAGGATCTGCGGCTGCTCGCCAAACGACGCACCCCGCGAGCCGCCTTTGACTACACCGATGGCGCCGCCGAAGACGAGATCTCGTTGGAAAGAGCCCGACAGGCCTTCCGCGACATCGAGTTTCATCCGGCCATCCTGCGCGACGTCTCATCCGTCGACACCAGCCGCGACGTGCTCGGCGCGCCGGTGGCGTTGCCCTTCGCGATCGCGCCGACCGGCTTCACCCGGCTGATGCACACCGCGGGAGAGCTGGCCGGCGCCCGCGCCGCCGAGGCTGCCGGCATCCCGTTCTCGCTCTCGACCCTGGGCACCGCCTCCATCGAAGACGTCGCGGCGGCCGCCCCCGGCGCCCGCCGCTGGTTTCAGCTGTACATGTGGCATGACCGCGACCGGTCGATGGCCCTGCTGCGTCGCGCCGCCGACGCCGGCTATGACACATTGCTGGCGACCGTCGACTGTCCGGTCGCCGGGGCGCGGCGCCGCGACTCCCGCAACGGCATGTCCATCCCGCCGGCGCTGACGCTGCGCACGGTGGCCGATGCCGCCGTGCATCCGGCCTGGTGGTTCGACCTGCTCAGCACCGAACCGCTGTCCTTCGCCTCGCTGGACCGATGGTCGGGCACCGTCGCCCAGTACATGGACACCATGTTCGATCCGAGCCTGACCTTCGACGACCTGGCCTGGGTCAAGTCGCAATGGCCGGGCCGATTCGTCGTCAAGGGCATTCAGACCGTCGCCGACGCCCGCGCTGTGGTCGATCTCGGTGTCGACGGCATCGTGTTGTCCAACCACGGCGGCCGCCAGCTCGACCGGGCGCCAGTACCGTTTCAGCTGCTGCCCGAGGTGGTCCGCGAGGTCGGATCCGACACCGAGATCCTGCTGGACACCGGGATCATGTCCGGCGCCGACATCGTCGCGGCGGTCGCGCTGGGCGCCCGGTGCACTCTGATCGGCCGGGCCTATCTCTACGGCCTGATGGCCGGCGGGCAAGCCGGCGTGCATCGCGCGATCGACATCCTCGCCGAGCAGATCCGGCGCACCATGCGGCTGCTCGGGGTCAGCGAGTTGGCCGAGCTGTCCCCGCAGCATGTCACCCAGCTGCAGCGACTGGTGCCGCGCCGGTAGCCGCCGCGCGCCGGCACGCCATGGCGGGTTTCCGCTGCGGTGAATCCGGGTATTCGCGCTGCTGTGACTACCCACAAGGAACTGGTACGCCGGCTACTGCGGCGTGCGGGTACCACCTACGCCCAGGAAGCCGGTATCCGGTTGCGCAACCAACCGATGCCACTGTTCCAGCTGCTGATGCTGTGCATGCTGGCCAGCAAGCCGATCGACGCCACGATCGCCGCCCGCGCGGCCCGCGAGCTGTTCAAGACCGGGTTGCGCACGCCGCACAAAATTCTCGAAGCGGATCGACAGACCCTGATCGATGCCATGGGCCGGGCCCACTACCGCCGCTACGACGAGAGCTCCGCCACCATGCTGGTCGAATTGGCCGAGGCGGTGCAAGAGGACTACGGCGGTGACCTCCGCCTGCTGGCCGAACGCAGCGGACGCGATATCGCGGTGGCCACCGAGGCACTGAAGGCATTCAAGGGAATCGGTGATGTCGGCGCGAGCATCTTTCTCCGCGAAGTCCAAGACGTCTGGCCCTGGGCCCGTTCCACGTTCGACGACCGCGCGTTGGATGCCGCGCGCGACCTCGGGTTGCCCAGTGACGCAGACCAACTCGGTGCACTGTCGCAGGGACGCAATGCCGAACTCGCTGCGGCACTGGTGCGCTACTCCGCCGATGCCGGTGTCCGCGAGCGTCTGACCGAATGACGAGCAGAGGAAAGCACGTGTCTACATCGGCCACGTTCGTGATCGTCGGTGCCGGTCTGGCCGGAGCCAAGGCCGCCGAAGCCCTCCTCGACAAGAACTTCGACGGAACTATCGTGCTTGTCGGGGAGGAGCAACAGCTGCCCTACGAGCGGCCTCCACTGTCCAAGGAATTCCTTGCGGGTAAGAAGACCCTCGACGACTTCACCGTGAAACCCCGGGCCTGGTACCGCGAACACAAGATCGACCTGCGGCTGGGCGCCCGCGTCGCCGGCGTGGATCCGTCCGGTCACAGCGTCGCGCTGGCCGACGGCACCAGCCTCGGCTACGACAAACTGTTGCTGGCGACGGGTTCGCGGTCTCGTCGGATACCCCTGCCGGGAGCCGACGCCTCCGGCGTGCACTATCTGCGGACGGTTGAGGACGCGTCGGCGCTGGATTCGGCGCTGGCCAGCGGTGATTCGCTGGCGGTGGTGGGTGGAGGCTGGATCGGTATGGAGGTGGCCGCCGCCGCGCGCCAGCGCAACCTCGAGGTCACCGTGGTCGAAAGCGCCGCACTGCCGCTGCTGGCCGGCCTCGGCGCGGAGAACGCCGCGGTCTTCGCCGACCTGCACCGCAAGCACGGGGTGGACCTGCGCACCGGGTCGACGGTCGCCGAGGTCACCACTGCCGGCGGTGCCGCCGCCGGTCTGCGGTTGGGCGACGGCTCGCAGGTCCGCGCGGACGCGGTGCTTGTCGCGGTCGGCGCCCAACCCAACATCGAATTGGCTCGCGACGCCGGCCTTGCCACCGATGACGGCGGCGTGCTCGTAGACGCCGGCCTGCGCAGCAGCGACCCCGACATCTACGCCGTCGGCGACATCGCAGCCGCACAGCATCGGCTGTTCGGTACCCGGATCCGCACCGAACACTGGGCCAACGCCCTCAAGCAGCCGGCGGTCGCGGCGTCGGGCATGCTCGGCGAAGCAGCCGAATACACTGACTTGCCTTACTTTTTCACCGACCAGTATGACCTCGGCATGGAGTATGTCGGCTACGCGCCGCACTACGCTCGCGTCGTGTTTCGTGGTGCACCCGCCGGCCGCGAATACACCAGCTTCTGGCTCGATGACGACAATCGAGTGCTCGCCGGGATGAACGTCAATATCTGGGAGGGCCTCGACGACATCAAGGCCCTGATCAGCGCACGCACCCCGGTCAATCCGGACCGGCTGGCCGATGCCCGGGTATCGCTGGGCGAACTGTCGGGTTAGGCGCCGAGATCTAACGCAGCGTCGCAGTGCCGTCTTCGTGCACGTCGACCGCGACACCCGCAATGTCTTCGCGCACCGTCGATTCGGCGGCCGCCGGGTCCCGTATCACCGCCAGGGTCCGCGACCCGTCGGGCGTGCGGACCGCCAAGAATGCCTGCAGGGGGCGCCCGTCGCGATCGAACGGTGTGGTCCAGGACTCCACCTCACCGGTTCCCTGCCACTGCACCACCGACGGCCGGGTGGCCTGCGCGTCCACCTCGGGTTGCACGTCCTCCCAACGGAATCCGTCCGGCGGCGGCTGCGTTCCGTACACGCCGAAACTGTGCTTGGTCAGGTAGCCGCCGTTGGCCGTGATCAGGCCGCGCCGCCCGGGATTGGCCACCAGAAGTTCGGCCAGGGTGGCGATCGAATGCATCACGTAGTTGTTCCACGGGCCACCGGCGAAGGTGAGCCCGCCGGTCACGGTCAGCGGCCGGTCCGGGTCATCGATGGGAAGTCCGAGTTCGGAGGCCCCAACCTGCACCGCAGAGGGGAAGCACGAGTACAGGTCGACGTGATCGATCTCGCTGATGCCGGCGCCGGCCAGCTCCAAGGCCCGGGCCCCCGCGATCCGGATCGCCGGCGATCGGTGCAGTTCGGCGCGGTTGGCAATGGCGTAGGTGTCATGGGCGTCGGCACCGGCCTGGGGGAACACCCAGTTCTCGGTTGGGATCCGCAGCTCGGTGGCGGTCTGAACCGAGGTCAGCATCAGCGCGGCCGCCTGATCCACCATGTTGTTGGAGTTCATCAACTTGGTGTAGGGCCAGCTGATCATCCGGTTCTTCGGGCCCGGGTGCCAGATCTCCTCGGCGCCGACGGGTTGCCGGATCCACGCGTGCGGGTTGTCGACGGCGACCGCATTGAACCGAGACCACAGTTCACCGATGCGCCGGCGGTGGTCTTCGACCTTCTCCCCCGCGGCGATGCGCAACGCCTGCTCGAACAATGGGTAGACGTAGGCGGGCCGGTCCAATCCGATGCGCTCTTCGGCCGGGCCGACCATCGGCACATCTTCGCCCTCGCACTCGGCCATCGGGACCGTGTCGTCCTGCTGCGTCCAGACCAGTTTGCCGCCGGCACGCCGCAGCCTGGTCCGGGTGCGCCACGTCTCGCCGCCGGCCACCAGCACCACACCGGCCCGGCCGTCGCGGATATCCAGGCAGGCTTGATTCACCAGGGACTGCGGCACGTTGCCGCCCACCGGGCTGTACCGGGTGGCGAAGCGCTGCGCACCGATCCGCTGTCCGAGCAGCGCGCCCGGATCGCGGTAGCGCGCCGAGAGCAGGTTCACCACCCGAATCGAGTCGACGGCGCGCAGCACCCGGTCGTGGGCGGCATTGCGTGCCGCGACCACCATCAGATCGACGGGTTCTATCACGTCGGTGTCGTCGCGGTGGTTGACCTGGCCATAGCCGATCAGTACCGGTGTCCGGGGGTCGACAGGCATGGACGTCAGACTAATCCGCGGCGAACAGCACGCCGTCGGCGATCAACCGGTCGGTCTCACCGTCATCGAGTCCGAGCACCGAGCGGCAGATCTCCCGGGTGTCCTGGCCGGGTAGCGGCGCGGGTCGCTGCGGCGCCACCGGGATGTTACGGAACGGGGCGGGGCCGGTTTCGGCCGGCAGCGGGTGCTCGATCAGCGGGTGGGTCATGGCCGCGAACACCGCACGGTGCGCCAGCTGGGGGTCGTCGGCGACGTCGGGTGGCCGGCACATCGGCGCGGCGGGCACACCGCTGCCCTGCAGCAGTTCACCCACCTCGAAGTGGGTACGGACCGCGGTGTGGCGGCCCAGCTCTGCGGCCAGCTCCGCACGGTGGGCGACGCGGTCCGCGCCGGCGCTGAAACGTGGCTCGGCTGCCAGCCCGTCATCGCCGAAAGCTGCAGCGACAGCGCGCATATCGGCGTCGGTGCGGATCGAGATCACGCACCACTCATCATCGCCGCCGCACGGGCAGACCAGATCCACCGCGGTGTCCGGCTGGACAGAAGAGCCCGCGGCGCGGGCGACATAGCTGGTGTCGAGTTGGTTGACGGCAGTCTCGGCCTGCGAAACGTGAACGTGACTGCCGGCAGCGGTTCGCCCGCCCCCGATCAGCGCGGCCAGCGCCCCGATCGCGGCGACCCGCGCAACCACATGGTCGGGGAAGACCGTGGTCGCGTCGTAGAACGGATGACGCTCGGTGTCTCCTGGATCCTCAGGGGCCGTCCACAGCGCGGTGACCCCGGTAGTGGCGCGTACCAGCGGGCCATACCCCATCCGGCCGCTCCACGGTCCCCTCTCACCGAAGGCGCTGCTCTCGGCGAGGACGACCCGCGGGTTGATCTTCCGTAGCACATCGTAGGAAAATCCCAGGGCGGCAAGCGTTCCCGGCTTGAAGTTGGCGAACACCGCGTCCGCCGCGCCGACCAGGCGAGCGAAGATGTCCTTGCCGGCCGGGCTGCGGAGATCCAGGCCGAATCCGGAGTTGTTGCGGTGCGTCCAGGCGAACGACTCGCTCATCGCCGACCCGGGGCGGGCCTGCCGCAGCCCGTCCGGGTAGGCCGCACTCTCCACCTTGATGATCTCGGCGCCCAGATCGCCGAACAGCCGGCTGGCCTCTCCGCCGGCGACGATGACGCCCAGGTCGACGATCCTCAGGCCCTCGAAGGGGCGGTCGCCGACCGCGCCGCGCAACGGCTGCTCGGTCAACGGCTCGGCCAGCCATCCGGTGTCCGCCTCGCCGGGAGCCGGAGCCGGAGTCCGAAAGCCGGCTCGATGGTCATCGACCACGTAGTAGCCGGTCGGGATCACCGCGGGCAGCCCCGGGGCCAGGTCGGTGCGGGTGGCGGCCTCCGCGGCCACGAAGTGTCCCTCGGCCAGCACCTGCGCCGGATCGCCGACCGCGGCGATGGGCACCCCGCGGGATTGCCCGGCGGTGACCAGATCCGCCATGTCCTGGTCGGCGAACAGTTCGCGTATCAGGGCACTGATCTGCGGCCAGACGGCGAACCGCTCGCCGATCACACCGAACTTGGGGTCGGCGTATTCGGCCGGCTCCCCCAGCCAACTCCACAGTGCGCGCCACTGGCGCGGGGACATCACGCAGAGCCGGACGTAGCCGTCGCGGCACGCGTAGATCGGGTAGGCGTCCTGGTTGCGGGGCCGCCCGCGCCACCGGGTCGACGCGCGTTGGGCCGCCGCGACCTGGCCGTGCGCGCCGAATATCGGGTCGAGCACAGTGACCACCGCGTCGAACCGGGAGAAGTCGATGTAATCCCCGCTTCCGCAGCGCAACCGGTTGTAATAGGCGACCAGCACCGCCCAGGCGGCCTGAACCGCCGCGGTCGCCGAGGCGATCCCGTCCGGCGGCAGAACCGGGGTCCCGGTGGTGGGGCCCGACCGGGATAGCGCGCCGGAGAGTGCGTAGAGCACCGCGTCGGTGGCCCGCCACTGCGAGCGCGGTCCGCTGGCGCCGAAGTCGGTGACCGACATCGTCACCAGCTGAGCGAACCGGTCGGCCAGCTCACCGCAGGAGGTCCCGAAGTCAGCGGCGCGTCCCGGCAGGCCGCTGTCCACCACAATGTCGGCAGTACCCGCCAACTCATCGAAGCGGCGACGGTCCCGCTCGTCGGTGGGGTCCAGGGTGACGCTGCGCTTGTTCGCGTTGTGCAGCGCGAACGAGATGCTCACACCGCCCAGCAGCGGGGCCGCGCCGCGCGCCGGGCTGCCCCCGGGGGGTTCCACCTTGAGCACGTCGGCTCCCAGGTCGGCGAGCAACCGGGTGACCGCGTCGGCGTCGCCGTCGGCCAAATCGAGCACACGAACCGATTTCAGCAGCACGCAGTCAGGGTAATGAATCGGTTGCCGCGTTCGGAGTTGGGCGTGACAATGGCAAAGGTGAGTGCAGCCAACGCGACTCCGTCAACGCCCACACTCTCCGACGACGAACTGGCCCGCCTCGATGCCTACTGGCGGGCCGCCAATTACCTCTCCGTAGGTCAGATCTATCTGCTGGACAACCCGCTGCTGGCCGAACCGTTACGGGCCGAGCACGTCAAACCCCGACTGCTGGGGCACTGGGGCACCACGCCGGGACTGAACCTGCTCTACCTGCACCTGAACCGGATCATCCGCGAGCGCGATGCGGACGTCATCTTCGTCACCGGACCCGGCCACGGAGGCCCGGCACTGGTAGCCAACGCTTATCTCGAGGGCACCTACAGCGAGGTGTACACGGGCATCGGCGAGAACGCCGATGGGCTGCGGAAGTTGTTCCGGCAGTTCTCTTTTCCCGGCGGGATCCCCAGCCACGTGGCAGCCGAAACGCCGGGCTCCATCCATGAGGGCGGCGAGCTCGGTTACGCACTGGTGCACGCCTTCGGTGCGGCCTTCGACAACCCGGAACTCGTGGTCGCATGCGTCATCGGGGACGGCGAGGCCGAGACCGGACCACTGGCGGCAAGCTGGCACTCGAACAAGTTCCTCAACCCCGCCGTGGACGGCGCGGTCCTACCTATCCTGCACCTCAACGGCTACAAGATCGCCAATCCCACTGTGCTGGCACGCATTCCGCAGACGGAGCTGGAGTCGCTGCTGCGCGGTTACGGTTACCGGCCGATCACCGTCGCCGGCGACGACCCCGCCGTCGTCCACCAGCTGCTCGCGGCCGCCCTCGATGACGCGTTCGACGACATCGCGGCGATCCGGCGAGCCGCCCGGGCCGACGGCTCGACGATGCGGCCGGTGTGGCCGATGATCGTGCTGCGCACTCCCAAGGGCTGGACCGGCCCGTCAGTGGTGGACGGCGTACAGGTGGAGGGGACCTGGCGCGCCCACCAAGTGCCGCTCGCGCAGACCCGCACCGACCCCGAGCACCGCCGTCAATTGGAAGAGTGGTTACGCGGCTACCGCCCGGCGGAACTGTTCGACTCCTGCGGCCGGCTGCGCCCGGAACTGTCGGCATTGGCTCCCAGCGGCGAGCGCCGAATGAGCGCCAACCCGCATGCCAACGGCGGACTGTTGCTCCGCGATCTGGACCTGCCTGATTTCCGCGACTATGCGGTGCCGGTGACCCGGCCCAGCACCGAAATGCACGAGGCCACTCGGGTGCTCGGCACGTTCCTGCGCGATGTCATCGACCGCAACCGTGACCGGTTCCGGGTGATGGGTCCCGACGAGACCGCCTCCAACCGGCTCTCGGCGGTCTTCGAGAAGACCGACCGGGTCTGGTTGTCGCAGACCGTCCCCGGCGACGATCACCTGGCCCCCGACGGCCGGGTCCTCGAAGTGTTGTCCGAACACCTGTGCCAGGGCTGGCTGGAGGGCTATCTGCTGACCGGCCGGCACGGGCTGTTCAACTGCTACGAAGCATTCGTGCACATCGTCGACTCGATGTTCAACCAGCACGCCAAATGGCTGGCCGTCAGCCGCGAACTCCCGTGGCGACGGCCGATCGCCTCGCTGAACTATCTGCTGACCTCCCATGTCTGGCGTCAAGACCACAACGGGGCCTCGCACCAGGATCCGGGGTTCATCGATCTGGTGGCCAACAAGCGGCCGGAGGTAGTGCGGGTCTACCTGCCGCCGGATGGCAACACGCTGCTGTCGGTAGCCGATCATTGCCTGCGTAGCCGCAATTACGTCAACGTGATCGTCGCCGGAAAGCAGCCGGCTCTGGCCTATCTGGACATGCCCGCGGCGGTGGCGCACTGCACCCGTGGCCTGGGAATCTGGGACTGGGCCGGCACCACCAGCGGTGAGCCGGACGTGGTGCTCGCCTGCGCGGGGGATATTCCGACGCTGGAAACACTGGCCGCCGCCGACATTCTGCGCGACGAACTTCCCGACCTCGGCGTGCGCGTGGTGAACGTCGTGGACATCATGCGCCTGCAACCGGCCACCGAACATCCGCACGGGTTGCCGGACAACGAATTCGACGCGCTGTTCACCCGCGACAAGCCAGTGATCTTCGCCTATCACGGCTACCCCTGGCTGATCCACCGGCTCACCTACTCGCGGGCCAACCACGACCAGATGCATGTGCGCGGTTACCGCGAACGTGGCACCACGACGACGCCGTTCGACATGGTGATGCTCAACGACCTGGATCGGTTCCACCTGGTGATGGACGTGATCGACCGGGTGCCGCGACTGGGCGGTCGCCACGCGGTGCTGCGCCAACGGATGGTCGATGCCCGACTGGCCGCGAGGCTCTACACCCGCGAGCACGGGGAGGACGACCCCCGGATCACCAACTGGACCTGGCGATCGGGCGCAGACCGCAACGGGGGCGAGATAAGGTGACGGCCATGACTGCTCACCCCTCACCGGTCCGGATGCCCCGCAAGGCGATGTCGTTGCTGCTCGGCGCCCTTGTCGCGTCGGCCACCATCGCCGGTGTCGGGTCGGCCGGCGCTACGCCGGACCTCACCAAAGTGCCGGTCCGCTACGACCTCACCGGCACCGGGGTCGCCAGTTACATCACCTACCAAGGCCAGAACGGTCAGGCGCACGCCACCAACGCCCCGCTCCCGTGGTCCATTCAGCTGACCGGTTCGATGACGAACGCGGCGAGCCCTGCGTCCTACTCACTGAGCGCTCAAAGCGCCGGTCCCGGCGCCTTGACCTGCACGGTCACCGTCAACGGCAAGGTGGTCAGCCAGAACACCGCCACCGGCGACCCGGCGCGGGTGCTGTGCGAGACCCACGGCCCCAGGTAAGCCGGCGGTAGGCGGCCCGAAACGAGGCGAGGCGTCTGCTCGTCGCCGCGGGTAGAATTCGCGACAATGTCTGGTCACGAGTTCGCGGTGCCCTGGGGGCGGCACCCGTTGGTGTCGCAACTCTCGGCGCTGAACCACTTCCGCGCCTTCGTCGACGTCGCCGTCGTCGTGGTGGTGTTGGCGCTCGCCAACTTGATCGCACACTTCACCACCCCGTGGGCCGCGGTCGCCACCGTCCCGGCCACCGCTATCGGCTTGATCGCCCTGGTCCGCTATAACGGGCTGAGCTGGAGCGAGCTCGGCCTCGGCCGCGCGCACTGGAAAGCCGGGTTCGGCTACGCGCTGGCCGCGGTATTGGTCGTGGTGTCGGTCATCGCGATCGGCGTGCTGTTGCCCGCGACGCGGCCGATGTTCTTGAACAACCACTACGCCACGGTGTCCGGTGCCCTGGTGGCGTCGATGGTCGTCATCCCGCTGCAGACCGTCATCCCCGAGGAGTTGGCGTTCCGCGGGGCGCTGCACGGCGCGCTGCACCGGGCCTGGGGGTTTCGGGGGGTGGCCGCGGCCGGCTCCCTGCTGTTCGGACTGTGGCATGTCGCCACGTCCCTCGGTCTGACCAGCAGCAATGTCGGTTTCACCCGAGTATTCGGGGGCGGGTTCTTCGGCATGCTGGCCGGTGTGACGCTCGCGGTGCTGGCCACCGGAGCGGCGGGCTTCGTGTTCAGCTGGTTGCGGCGGCGCAGCGGCAGCCTGATCGCGCCCATCGCGCTGCACTGGTCACTCAACGGCGTGGGCGCGCTGGCCGCCGCGCTGGTGTGGCAGGTGTCTGCCTGAAGCCGCATGAAGCCGGCGGCTCACACCAGCAGCACGGCTGCACCTGCAATACGGCCCGCACCCAGATCCGCCAATGCCCGGTCGGCGTCACCCAGCGAGTACACCGGCGTGGTCACATCGATGTGGTGCGCCGCGGCGAAGTCGAGAAAGGCGCGGGCATCGGCGCGCGTGTTGGACGTGACCGACCGGATCTGGCGCTCACGGAACAGGTGACGCTGGTAGTTCAGCGGTGGGATGTCGCTGAGATGGATGCCGGCAATCGCCAGTGTGCCGCCGGCGTCCAGTGCCTGACAGGCGGGCAGCACCAGCTCGCCGACCGGAGCGAACAGGATCGCGGAGTCCAGCGGCACCGGTGGCGGATCGGCGGCGCCCTGGGCCGAGGCGACGCCCAGCTCCAGCGCCAGTTCCCGGGCCCGTTCGCCGCGGGTCATCACGTGTACCTCGGCACCGCGGGCGAGCGCGACCTGCGCGGTGATGTGCGCGCTGCCCCCGAAGCCGTAGATCCCCAGCCGCCCACCCGGCGGCAGCTCCGCGCGCTGCAACGAGCGGTAGCCGATGATGCCCGCGCACAGCAAGGGCGCCAATTCGGTGTCGCTGTAGCCACTGGGCAGGTGGTGGGCGAAAGCCGCTGGGACCGTAGCGAATTCGGCATAGCCACCGTCGTCATCCCAGCCGGTGTAGCGCGACTGCGGGCACAGGTTCTCGTCGCCTCGACGGCAGTAACGGCACGAGCCGCAGGTGTGCCGTAACCAGGCGATTCCGACCCGGTCGCCCACCGCGAAGTCGTCACCGGCGTCGGCGCCGACCTCGACCACTTCACCGACCACCTCGTGGCCGGGGATCACACCTGGCCGATGTACCGGAAGGTCACCTTCGGCGACGTGCAGGTCGGTACGGCACACGCCGCAGGCATGCACGGCCAGCAGCAGTTCCGACGGCTGGGGTCGCGGCACCGCGGTGCTGACCCGCTCAAGTGGTCGGCTGGCTATCGGGCCGGGCCGTTGGACGCGCCATCCCGACATCGACACACCGGCCACCTGCGACGCCATAGACCTATGGTGCGCGTTCTGGGGCGCTGTGGCTACCTTCGGCGAATCAGGCCGACGACCCACAGCAGGACGATAGCCCCGCCCAGGGAGACGAAGAAGGTAAACCATCTGCGGCCGTGCTCGACGTCGACACCGAACCAGCCGAGCAGCATGCCGCCAATGAACCCGCCGATCACACCGATCACGATGTTGAGCAGGATGCCCGAGCCGCCACGCTTCATGATGCGGTTCGCCAACCAGCCGGCGATGCCGCCGATCAGTATGTACGCCAGCCAGCTGACCGACGTCGGGGTGGACAGTGCAGCGGCGAGATAGCTTCCGGCCATGGGCGTGATCAGCGGGGTTACGCGGCGGGTGCCGGGGCCGGAGCAGGGGCGGGCGCCGGTGCAGGTGCCGGCGCCGGGGCGGGCGCCGGGATTCCCGGAATGCCCGGTGCCGGCGCGGGCGCCGCTTCAGCGGGGGGTGGCCCCAACGGCCTGATGGATTCGGCGAGCGCGATGGCCGCGCCGGTGTCCACCGGGTTGTTGGCGGTGCCCAGCCACACCACGAACCAACGCTCGGTCTGCGGACCAGTCCCGCTGGCCGGCGGCACGCCGATCACGCCGCTCCAGATCTGGCCGACCGGCTTGGCCGGGTCGGTGAACTTGACCTCGTAGTACGACGCGCTACCGGTCAGGCCGCCCCCGTTGAGGGGAGCGTTCACCTGGTTGGCACGGGTTCCGGGGTAGGGCATGAAGAATTCGCCCATGTCGGATCCGAGGCGCGTGGCGGCCTTGGCGTTGTCGGTCTCGGCGCTGGCGTAGAGCCGCTGGTCGAGCTTGCCGAGCACGATCCTGGTGTCGTTGGCCACCGGTGCCGGTTGTCCCGGCAGCATCGGCTCACCGGTCTTCTTGCTCAACAGTGACGAACCGTATTCGAGGTGACTGGTGTCGGACTGCACCCAGCCGGCCGGCAGCACGAAGCTGAACCCGCCGGCGACGTCATCGACACGGCCCACCTCGGGTGCGACGGGCTCGCCGGCCGGAGCCGGGGCGTTCGCGTCGGGCGGCGGGGCGTCGGCGCTGGCCGGCGGCGCGGGCGGCGGCGGTGGCACCGGGTCCGCGTACACCGGCGCCGCAACGGCAAATGCCAACGCGCCGGCGACCGCGGTCGCGGCCATCGCTCGAATGCCCCTTGAGGTCAGGTCCACCTGCTTCATGGCAGAAAAACCTACCGCGTTGCCATCGGTACGCAAGTTACGCCGTGCCGGGGTGTGTCGCGCGCAGCGTGACTTCCTGGGCTTTGGCCCCGAACCACACCCTCTCCCCCGGCGCCAGGCGCAGTTCCGCCGCCGCGTCTGCGGTGATGTCTGCGGCCAGTCCGGGCGCCCCGTCCGGCTGGTCCACACCGCGCACCGCAACCGTGCTGCCGCGGACATCGAGCTCGGCCACGACCACCTCGACGAGATTGCGGGGACTGCTGCCCG
Source organism: Mycolicibacter heraklionensis (assembly GCF_001021505.1). GTDB lineage: Bacteria > Actinomycetota > Actinomycetes > Mycobacteriales > Mycobacteriaceae > Mycobacterium > Mycobacterium heraklionense. Next base: position 29,431 of record NZ_LDPO01000002.1, on the reverse strand, counting down.
GCCGCGGTCGCTCCCGGTAGACCGCCACCGCCTGCGGTGTGCTGACCGCGACCGCCGGCTGGCCCGGTTCCAAGCCCTCGTCGGCGATGCCGTGCCATTGGTCCCCCCACCCGGTGCGCAGCACGCCGGCAGCATCAAGCACGCCGGCGACCAGATTGAACCCCGCGATCTGCGCTCCGAAACGACTCCGTGGTGCGGCCAATACATCTGCGGTGCGGCCGATTTCGGCGACCTGACCGGATTCCAGGACCAGCACCCGATCCGCCAGCGCAAATACGTCGAGCAGATCGTGGGTGACCAGCACGGTGGTGCGACCGGCGGCACTGAGCACGTCGCGCAGCACCGTGCGCACGGCGGACGCCGCGCCGACGTCGAGCCCGGCCAGCGGCTCGTCGAGTAACAGCACCTCCGGTTCGGCGGCCAGGGCGCGCGCGATCGCGACCCGCTGGGCCTGTCCGCCGGAGAGCCGCCGCGGCCGGCGCTCGGCCAGCCCTTCGGCGTCGACCGCCCGCAGCCACGGCTCCGCGACGGCTCGAGTATGCATTCGGCGCAGGTCCCAGCGACGCCGCCGGCGACGCGCCGCGAACGCCACATTGGCCGCCACACTCAGGTGCGGGAACAGCAGCGGATCTTGCAGCAGCAGACCCACCCGGCGGTCACAGGTGGCGACCTGCACGCCGGATCGGGTGTCGGTCAGCACCCGATCCCCCGCCCGCACCAACCCGTCGTCGGGCCGCAGCAAGCCGGCTATCACGTGAAGCAGTGTGGACTTCCCGGCGCCGTTAGGCCCCAGGACCGCCAGCACTTCGCCCGGCGCGACGTTCAGCCGCACGTCCAGGCCACGCTCGGCGACCACCGCCCGCAACGTGAGTCCGCCGGCTTCAGCGCTCATCCGATGCTGCCCAGCCGTCGGGCACCCAAGACGAGCACCACCACCGCGGCAACCGCCACCAACAACAGTGACATCGCGGCCGCGGCGTCGGCGTCCGACACCCGCTGCAGGTAGATGGCCAACGGCAGCGTGCGGGTGACGCCCTCGCGGGAGCCGGCAAAGGTCAGCGTCGCCCCGAATTCGCCGAGGGAGCGCGCGAATGCCAGAACCGCTCCGGAGATCAGGCCGGGGGTCAACAGCGGCAGCGTGACCCGCCACCACACCGCGCTGGGTCCGGCTCCCAGTGTGGCCGCCACCACCTCGTAGTCGGCACCTGCGGTCCGGGCCGCGCCCTCCAGGGCGATCACCAGAAACGGCAGCGACACGAACGTCTGCGCCAGCACCACCGCGGTGGTGGTGAACGCGATATGGATTCCGGCGGCGTCCAGATAGCGTCCCAGCAGCCCGAGCCGGCCGAACGCATAGAGCAACGCAATCCCGCCCACCACCGGTGGCAGTACCAGCGGCAACAGCACCAGAGGCCGCAGCAGGCGCACCACCCGCGCCTGACTGCGCGCCAGGACCAGCGCCATCGGCACACCGAGCAATACACACAGCACGGTGCTGGCGGCGGCGGTACGCACGCTCAGTTGCAGCGCCGTGGTGGCGGAGGGACTGCTGATCAACGACCAGAAATGCGGCCAGTCGACTTTGGTTGCGATCCCCACCAGCGGCAGCACCACGAACGCAGCGCCGATCGCGGCGGGCACATAGACCCAGCCCGGCAAGTCAGCAGGCCGGCCGACCACGGCCGATCAGGGCTTACCGAAACCGGCCGCGTGCAGCACCTTCTGCCCCGCCTCGCCGGTGACCAGGTCGACGAACGCGCGGGCCGGCCCGGGCGACGGCGCTTCCCGCAGCAGCGCGATCGGGTAGGTGTTGACCGCGCCGGCGGCCTCGGGGAATTCGATGGTGGCCACCGTGTCGCCGGCGTGCAGCGCATCGGTGCGGTAGACGACGCCGGCGTCGGCCTGGCCGGTGGTGACCTTGTTGAGGACGTCGGTGACGTCAGGCTCCTCGCTGACCGGTTTGACCGCGACTCCGGTTGCTTCCTCCACCTTGTGGGTCGCCGCGCCGCACGGGACCGGCGATTGGCACACCACGACGGCGAGACCGGGCGCAGCCAGGTCGGCGAAGGACCGCACCCGGTGCGGGTTGCCGGGTGCCGTCACGATCACCAGCGTGTTGGTGGCAAACGGCACCGCCGCGTCGTCCAGCAGACCGGCCTGGGCGACCTTGTCCATCTGGGTGGTGTTGGCCGAGGCGAAGACGTCGGCGCGAGCACCCTGGGTCAGCTGGGTGGCCAGGTCCGATGATCCGGCGAAGTTGAAGGCCACCGCCACGCCGGGATTGTCGGTCTTGAACTGCTCGGCGATCTCGGTGAACGCCGGCTGCAGCGATGCCGCCGCGAACACTGTGATCGACGGCGCCGCCGGCTCTGAGCTACAGCCGGTCAGTCCTGCCGCCAGCATGACCGCCACCAACCCGCAGACCGCCTGGGTACGCGCCATGGCTGGCAGCCTAGCGCGCACCCCGGACTGTGGCCTGATCGTGTCTGTGCCGAGTTCCGCCCCATCCCCGCAAACCGGCTACCGTCCAGTAACATAGCCCGCAACACGAGGAGGATCTACCGATGGATGTGCTGGTCACCGGTGGTGACACCGAATTGGGTCGCACCGTTGCCGAAGGTTTCAGCGAGGCTGGCCACAAGGTGACGCTCGCCGGTTTGCGCGGACCCGAACTCGAGGTCGCCGCCAAAGAACTCGACGCCAACGCGGTTGTCTGCGACAACACCGACCCGGCCAGCATGCTGGCTGCCCGCGGACTGTTTCCGCACCACCTCGACACCATCGTCAATGTCCCGGCACCGCGCTGGCAGGGCGGCGACCCCCGCGGCTATTCCCTGGCCGACCAGGCCAACGCCTGGCGCAGCGCACTCGACGCCACAGTGCTCTCGGCAGTGTTGACCGTCGGGACCGTCGGCGACCACCTGCGCTCGGGCGGCTCGATCATCTCGGTGCTGCCGGAGAACCCCCGCGACGGCAGTGCCGAGGCAGCAGTCAAGGCCGCATTGTCGAACTGGACCGCCGGGCAGGCCACCACGTTCGGCACCCGCGGGATCACCGTCAATGTGGTAGCCGCCGGAGACGGCGCCCGCCCGGGCTACGACGGGCTGACCCACGTGCCGCCCACCGGGGCCGCTGAAATCGCCCGCCTCGCAGTGTTTTTGACCTCGCCGGCGTCCCGGCACATCACCGGCCAGACGCTGCACGTCGGCCACGGGGCGCTGGCCTGCTTTAGCTGACTGTGACGGGAGTGGCTAATCCCACAACCAGCGGATGCGGTGACCGCCTTTTAGGTCGACTAGCGTATTGGGGGAACGCAGTCACCGTCGAGGAGCAACCGGATTCCCATGAGCGCCCAGCCTGAAGTCACTGCGCAGCAGAGCCGACGACACCAGGTCGTCATCATCGGCTCGGGGTTCGGTGGGTTGACAGCGGCCAAGAAGCTCAAGCGGGCCGACGTCGACGTCAAGTTGATCGCCCGCACCACCCATCACCTGTTCCAGCCCCTGCTCTACCAGGTTGCGACCGGAATCCTCTCCGAGGGCGAGATCGCGCCGTGCACCCGCGTCGTGCTGCGCAGGCAGCGCAACGCCCAGGTGCTGCTGGGCGACGTCACACGCATCGACCTGGCCGGCAAGTTCGTCACCTCCGAGGTGCTCGGCCACACTTACGACACCCCGTTCGACAGCCTGATCATCGCGGCCGGCGCGGGGCAGTCCTACTTCGGAAATGACCAGTTTGCCGAGTTCGCGCCCGGCATGAAGACCATCGACGACGCCCTGGAGCTGCGCGGCCGCATCCTGAGCGCCTTCGAGCAGGCCGAGCGGTCCAGCGACCCCGAACGGCGCGCGAAGCTGCTGACGTTCACCGTCGTGGGTGCCGGACCGACCGGCGTCGAGATGGCCGGTCAGATCGCCGAACTGGCCCACCACACCCTCAAGGGCTCATTCCGCCACATCGACTCCACCCAGGCGCGGGTGATCCTGCTCGACGCCGCCCCGGCCGTGCTGCCCCCGATGGGCGAGAAGCTGGGCCGCAAAGCAGCCGAGCGCCTGCTGAAGATGGGCGTCGAGATCCAGCTGGGCGCCATGGTCACCGATGTCGATCGCAACGGACTGACCGTCAAGGACGCCGACGGAACCATCCGGCGAATCGAATCCCAGTGCAAGGTGTGGTCCGCCGGTGTCTCGGCCAGCCCGCTGGGCCGCGACCTTGCCGAACAGTCTCCGGTCGAACTCGACCGTGCCGGACGAGTCAAGGTGCTGCCGGACCTGTCGGTGCCGGAGAACCCGAACGTCTTCGTCATCGGCGACATGGCGGCCGTGGACGGTGTCCCCGGCATGGCGCAAGGCGCCATCCAGGGAGCCAAGCACGTCGCGAGCACCATCAAGGCCGAACTCGGCGGCGCCGACCCGGCTGACCGAGAGCCCTTCCAGTACCTGGACAAGGGCTCGATGGCCACGGTGTCCAGGTTCTCCGCGGTCAGCAAGATCGGGCCGCTGGAGTTCAGCGGGTTCATCGCCTGGCTGGCCTGGTTGGTGCTGCACCTGATCTACCTGGTCGGGTTCAAGAACAAGGTAAGCACGCTGCTGTCGTGGAACCTCACGTTCTTGAGCACCGGACGGGGTCAGTTGACGATCACCGAGCAACAGGCCTTTGCCCGGACCCGTCTCGAACAGCTCGAAATGCTGGCGGCCGAGGCGCAGCGCGGCGTCGATCGCGCGGTCAGCTAGCGGCCTAACTCGCCAGGTTCTGCAACCGGACCTGGCCGCGGGCGAGCACCCGCTCGTCGGAATCGGTGATCGTCACCAACCACAACTGCTGGCGCCGCCCGCGATGGATCGGCGTGGACGCGGCGTAGACCGTTCCGGACGAGACCGCCCGGAGGAAGTCGGTGTTGTTGTTGACCCCGACGACTGTGCCGTGCGCGTCGCCACCCTCGCGGTTGAGCCAGGTGTACGCCGACACGCTGGCCACGCTTTCGATGATCGAGCAGTACACGCCGCCGTGCACGATGCCCGCCGGCTGGCACAGCTTGGGCTGCAGCTCCAGTTTCGCGTGCGCGCCGTCCGGGCCGACGTCGGTGTAGACCAGGCCGATCTCGGAGTCGAAGGGCGCGGAGAAGTCGGACGGAAATCCGGTGGCAGCCATGTGATGGTTTTACACGATGCCCGCACGCGCGATCCGGTCCCGTCACATCGGGGTCGCAGCAGACCCTCAGCTTCTGATACGACGCCCGGTAGTAATTAAGGGTAGGCTTGCTCCGTTGCCCGGGGAGTTGATGACGAACATGGCGAAGCAGACCCATTTAGGGGACTTGGAGCGAGCGGTGATGGACCACCTGTGGTCGTCGCCGGAGTCTCAGACGGTGCGCGAAGTCCACGAGGCACTGTCGGCGCAACGCGACCTGGCCTACACGACCGTGATGACGGTCCTGCAGCGATTGGCCAAGAAGAACCTGGTGTCGCAGATTCGCGATGACCGTGCACACCGCTACACCCCGGTCCGGGGCCGCGACGAGTTGGTTGCCGGGCTGATGGTGGAGGCACTCGATCAGGCTGCCGACTCCGGAGACCGCCGGGCTGCGCTGGTGCATTTCGTCGAACGCGTCGGCGTCGACGAAGCCGACGCGTTGCGGCGTGCGCTGGACGAACTGGAGGCCAAGCACCGTATTCGCCTCCCAGGTAGCGGCCGACCTGCGTCCTGAGGGAGACTTACAGCGTGTCCGCGCTGGCCTTTTCCATCGTCGCGCTGTTGCTCGTAGGGCCGGTTCCCGCCCTGCTGGCGCGCGCCGAGTGGCCGCTACGCGCCCCGCGGGCCGCGCTGGTGCTCTGGCAGGCCATCGCGATTGCCGCGGTGCTCTCCGCATTCAGCGCGGGCCTGGCCACCGCGAGCCGCCTGCTGATGCCGGGCCCGGACGGCCGGCCCACCTCGACGATCCTCGGCTCCCTGGACCGCTTGGGTTGGCCGCTGTGGACCTTCTACGTCGCGGTCTTCGCACTGACCCTGATGGTCGGGCTGCGCCTCTCCTGGACGGTGTTGCGGGTCGCGATTCGCACCCGGCAGCGCCGGGCCCACCACCGCATGCTCGTCGACCTGGTGGGCGTCACCGACCGCCCGCCCGCGGTGCGCACCAGTGGCCTGCGGATTCTGCAGGTTGTGCAGCCGCTCGCCTACTGCCTGCCCGGGGTGCGGAGCCGGGTGGTGGTCAGTTCGGGCACGCTGGACGCACTCGGTGACACCGAGCTGGCCGCGCTGCTCTGCCATGAGCGGGCCCATCTGCGCGCGCGGCACGACCTCGTCCTGGAGGCGTTCTCGGCGGTGCACACCGCGTTCCCCTGGTTCGTCCGTAGCGCCAGTGCCCTGGATGCGGTGCGGCTGTTGATCGAACTGCTCGCCGACGACGCGGCCGTTCGAGTTGCCGGCGCCCCTCCCCTGGCCCGTGCCCTGGTGACCTGTGCCTCGACCAAAGTCCCCGCCGGCGCGCTGGCGGCCGGCGGCACCAACACGGTGCTGCGCGTGCAGCGGTTGTCGGGTCGGGGCAACAGTCCGGCGCTGGCGGCCGCTGCCTATTCGGCCGCAGCCGGGGTGCTGACGGTGCCCACGGTGGCGCTGGCGGTACCGTGGCTGACCGAGCTGCACCGACTGATCGCGGGGTAACCCGCCCGCCCGGCGTGCCGGGCATCGCACGCACCTACCACCGAGAGGCGAATACATGAGCGCGTCGGACGTTGTTGGCACTGCCCAGATCGGTGTGACCGGGCTGGCAGTCATGGGATCCAACATCGCGCGCAACTTCGCCCGCCACGGCTACACCGTGGCGCTGCACAACAGGTCGGTCGCGAAAACCGACGCGCTGCTCGACGCCTACGGTTCCGAGGGCAACTTCGTTCGCAGCGAGTCGATTCCGGAATTCCTTGCCGCCCTTGAGAAGCCGCGCCGAGTGCTGATCATGGTCAAGGCCGGCGACCCGACCGACGCCGTCATCAACGAACTCGCCGACGCGATGGAGCCCGGCGACATCATCATCGACGGCGGCAACGCGCTCTACACCGACACCATCCGCCGGGAGAAGGCGATGGCCGCCCGCGGCCTGCACTTCGTGGGGGCCGGTATCTCGGGCGGCGAGGAGGGCGCCCTGAACGGGCCCTCGATCATGCCGGGTGGCCCCAAAGAGTCCTACGAGTCACTCGGGCCGCTGCTGGAGGAGATCTCGGCGCACGTCGACGGGGTGCCGTGCTGCACCCACATCGGGCCGGACGGTGCGGGGCACTTCGTGAAGATGGTGCACAACGGCATCGAGTACTCCGACATGCAGCTGATCGGTGAGGCCTACCAGCTGCTGCGCGACGGGCTGGGGCTCTCAGCACCGCAGATCGCCGAGGTGTTCACCGAGTGGAACGGCGGGGAGCTGGACAGCTACCTGGTCGAGATCACCGCCGAGGTCCTGCGCCAGGTCGATGCCAAGACCGGCCAGCCGCTGGTCGACGTCATCGTCGACGAAGCCGAGCAGAAGGGCACCGGACGCTGGACCGTGAAGTCTGCCCTGGACCTGGGGGTCCCGGTCACCGGGATCGCCGAGGCGGTGTTCGCCCGGGCGCTGTCGGGCTCGGTACCCCAGCGTCGCGCCGCCGCGGGCTTGGCGGCGGGAAACCTCGGTGAACGCCCCTCGGATGCGGCCCAGTTCACCGAGGACGTCCGCCAGGCGCTGTATGCCTCCAAGATCGTCGCTTATGCGCAGGGCTTCAACCAGATTCAGGCCGGCAGCGCCGAATACGGCTGGCATGTCACCCCGGGAGACCTGGCGACGATCTGGCGCGGCGGCTGCATCATCCGCGCGAAGTTCCTCAACCGCATCAAAGAGGCCTTCGACACCGACCCCGACCTGGTGAGCCTGCTCGCCGCGCCGTATTTCCGCAGCGCGGTCGAGGCTGCCATCGACTCCTGGCGGCGGGTGGTGACCACGGCGGTCAGCCTGGGCATCCCGGTCCCCGGTTTCTCCTCGGCTCTGGCCTACTACGACGGCCTGCGGACCGAGCGGCTGCCGGCCGCCCTGACCCAGGCCCAGCGCGACTACTTCGGCGCGCACAGCTACGGCCGGGTGGACGCGGAGGGCAAGTTCCACACCCTGTGGAGCGCCGACCGCAGCGAAGTGCCGGTCTAGCGGCCTAAACCAGCAGGCTCAGCACGCCGTCGGTGAAGGCCTGAGGGTCCTCGATCTGCGGATAGTGGCCCAACCCGGGCAGTTCGACGACGTCGGCGGTCGGGCGCAGCTGCCGCAGGCCGTCCAACACATTGGTGGTGGCGACCGGATCGCCCAGCCCCCACACGAAGCCCAACGGCTTGGGCCAGTCACGCACCGCGCCGTGCCAGCGCTGCGCATACCGCACCCGTTCGTCGAGGTAGGCCGAGAGCAGATGCGCGATCCGGTTTCCGCCGTTGAGGGTCAGCAGTGCCCACTGCGCGGCGGCCTCATCGGCGCTCAGCGGGTGCTCCGGGCTGAACAGCCGGCCGAAGCCACGAACGAAGCTGCGGCGATTGGTCAGCCGGGCGGCGACACCACCGAACGGGCCACGGAGCACCTTCTGGATCGGCCGCAGACTGGCCCGCTCCAAGATCACACTGCCGTTGGTCAGCACCGCACGCTGCAGGTCAAAGGTCAGTGTGCCCTCGAGGTCTCGAGCCAACAGTTCGGTCGCCACCGAGGTGCCCATGTCGTGGGCGGCCAGCACCACTGGACCCGTTGCGCTCACCGCCACCACCTGCTCCACCAGGTCGGCCTGCTCGAACAGGCTGTACCGATGCGGGCGCGGCTTGTCCGACAATCCGAAACCGAGGAAGTCCATCGTCAGCCAGGACCGGCCGGCGAGCCGGTCAACGACCGACCGGAAATCATAGGAGCAGGATGGAAAGCCGTGCAGCAGAAGAATAGTCGGCCCATCCCCCACACCGGATCGCACAAACACCCGGCCGGCGCCGGTAGCCAACCACCGGCCACCGTCTTGCCACTCACTCACACTGCTGCGCCACGCCGTATTCGTCATCGCGGTCATTGTGCGCTGCGGCTCAGACGAGCGCCAGCAGATCGGCAAGCGCCGAGCCGGACGCGTCGGCCGCACCGAGATTCGACAACGCATCGGTGATGTCGTTGAACACCGCCTCCGGAAATCCCAGGAACGTCGCGCTGATGTCATGCAGTCCGGCCTGCAGCGCGTCACCGATGGTGGTCGCGTCGCCGCCGAGCAAGGCCTGGTAGAGGTTCCACGCGGCAACCTGCGGCGTGGTGATCAGATCACGCACGTCCATGATCAGTTTCGTCAGCAATCCAGGGTCTTCCGGGACGGCGATCCCGTTCCAGCTGACCAGCGTCCAGCCGTCGGTGGGGTTGCCCTCGATCTGCACAATGCCGGTGTTGGGCAGCATCGGGGATCCGTCGTCGTTGGCGAACATGGTCTGCAGCGTCAACGGCAGCAGCAGTGAGATGTCGGGGTTCTTGACGTTGAGCGCCACCCAGGCGGCGATGTCGGCTTCGTTGTTAAAGGCCACCGCGGTGATGTCGCCGTTGTCGCTGACAACCGGGTTGGCCATCGCTGCGCTGTACATCGCGTTGACGGCACCGGTGAAGTTCTGGTCCATCACCACCCCGTTGGGGTCCTCGACCGAGCCCGGTATGGGCGCCAGCACCAATCCGAACAACGTCCAGAGCATCGGCGTGAACTGGTACAGGAACCCGGCCAGGCTGGCGATCGGTTGCCCGGCGTAGATGCCGCTGTCGATCTCGTTGAGTCCGGACAGGATCTGTGTCGTCATGTGCTCCAGGTCGGCGAACGGCGCAGCGGTGTCCATATCCCTGATGGCCTGCCCGGAGAAGATCCCCGCGACGTGGTCGCCGAGTTCATCGTGAAGCTTGTCAGCCACAGCCTGTGCCTGCTGCACGCCGAGATCGCTGAGCGGCGGACCGGGATGGTCCGGCGAGGGGGTGATGACATCGTTGAACGGCGGCATGCGCTGCCCGTGCCGCACGATATCGATGACGACATCTTGAATTGCGCCGTCTTGGGCCTCACCGCTGGTGAGCGTAATGCCGGAGACCGCGCCACCCGATTGCGCCGGCGGGACGACGGCTATGACACCTGCTCCGAGGAGGGCGACACCGGCGGCAATCGGAGAGATCGAATGTGTCTGCATGGCGGCTACCTCCTAACCGAGATTTCCGAAGGCGTCGATGATGTCGGTGAACACCGCTCCGGGGAACTGGACCAGTGCCGAGCCGACGTCGTCCAAGCCGGTCTGCACCGCGTTCATGATCGTGGTGGGATCACCGCCGAGGATGGCCTCCCAGGTGTGCCAGAGCGCCGCTTGCGCCGGCAGCATCACGTCGCGCACGTCGACGAACAGCGCGCTCAGCAGATCCGGATCCGCCGCGATGGCGTGCCCGTCCCAGCTGACCAGCGTCCAGCCGTCGGTGGGGTTGCCCTGGACTTCGACGACGGCGGTGTTGGGCAGGAAAATGGTCGTCTGGCCGTTCGGAACACTGTTTGCCTCTTTGATGAGGTCCAGGAAGAACGGTATGTCGGGGTTGTCGACGTTCTGCATGACCCACGTGAAGATCGACGCTGTGCTGGTGAACGCGACATCGGTGACCTGGCCGTTATCGCTGACGACGTCGCTGTTGGCCAGTGCGTGGTCATACATTGTTTGAACACCGTCGTCGAATCTTTCACCCATGACGATCCCGTTCGCGTCGTGCGAGCCCGGGGCTGACAGCAGTGCCAACCCCAGCGGCGCTCCCAACGTCCAGCCGCCCACGGTCAGAAAGCCCAGGCGGCCGCCGAGGCTTTCGATGGGATCGAGCGCGTAGATTCCGCTGTCGACCTCGTCGAGTTGGGTCAACAACTGTGGGGTCATGCCCTCCAGATCGGCGAACGGCGCGGCGGTTTCCGTCACCCGCAGACCCAGCCCGCTGAAGATGCCGGCAACCTGGCCGAGCTCGTTGAAGAGCTGGTTCCCGACGTCGGACGCCTGTTGTTGTCCGAGGTCGCTGAGCGGAGCCCCGGGATGATCCGGGGACGGGGTGAGCATGTTTTCGTACGGCGAGATCATTTCTGCGTGCCGCACGAAGTCGATAACGATGTCTTGGGCGCTACCGCTGGCGAGCCGAATGTCGAGGACAGCTGCGGCCGCCGGTGGCGACGACGCCGCGACCGGGACGACGGCGATGCCGCCGGCCAGCGCGGCGCTGGCGGTGAGGGACAGAACGTGGCTTGCCTGCATGGCGCCTACCTCTTTTGGTGTTATCGGATTCAGCAATGATTCAGTTAGTTCTCAGTTTCGGAAGCGCTATTCAGTCGCAAGCGAGCTAACTGAAATAGGGCCAGATCATCGCGCAGTCGACAGCGTGTCCTGAATTGCCGTGCCTGCGCCGTCCACGATCACGTTCGATGCTGCGCAAGAGCGCTTCGCATCTCGCTCTGCGCGCCCAGTGGGGGGTACGCCGCTTCGGCGTCGGAAATCGTCGATCGGACCGGAAGGCCGAAGCTCGCTGATCTGCTCGTCAGCAGATATATCGGTCAAATTACTTGTGCTGCAATCCAATACAGAGCACAGACTTGAGCCTTCACGGCCGATTGCGAGTCGGATTGGGCGGGTTACGATCCCCGGTTGCGCCACTGCCGGTGCAGTTTGCGCTGCAGGTATCCCTCGACGGTGCATTCCCGCCGCTCCAGCGTCGCCTCGATCGCCTGTCGGCGGACGCCACGACCGACCTCCGGGGGGACGCAGGAAGCTGCAACCGGGGCCGCGGTGGCGGCGCCTCGCTGGTGGCAGCTAACTGTCATCTCCGCTCCCTTAAAAGTCTTCATGAGTTTAACCGACGAACCTGCTGTGAGGAAGATCAATTTTTCATTCGGTTGATATCGCGTCAGGTGGTGTCCGTCGTCATGGTGGCGGTAGCGTGGCTGACCGGGCCGAAACGGTGCCGGCCGGCGGGTGGTGAAGGCCGGCTCATGACATGTGGAGGCGAACAAGATGGGCTCGTCCGAACCCGACAGACCGGTGGTGGACTCTCGATGAGATTCGTCAGCGGATACGACCCCACCCACGACCTGACCTACAACGACGTCTTCATCGTCCCCAACCACTCGGCCGTCGCGTCACGTCTGGACGTCGACCTGTCCACCCGTGACGGGTCGGGCACCACCATCCCGGTGGTGGTGGCGAACATGACCGCGGTGGCGGGCCGCCGGATGGCCGAGACGGTGGCTCGGCGCGGTGGTCTGGTGGTGCTGCCCCAGGATCTGCCGATCGATGTGGCGCGCCAGACCGTGACGTTCGTGAAAAGTCGCGATCTGGTCGCCGACACCCCGGTCGTGCTCTCCCCCGAGGACTCGGTGTCCGACGCGATGGCCTTGATCACCAAACGCGCGCACGGCGTCGCGGTGGTGGTGGTCGACGGCCGGCCCACCGGCTTGGTCACCAAGGCGTGCTGCGAAGGCGTGGATCGCTTCACCCGGGTCCGTGATGTCGCGGTGGCCGAGCTGATCAGCGCGCCGGTCGGCTCCGATGCGCGCACGGTGTTCGAGCTGCTGGAGCACGCGCCCGTCGACGTCGCGGTACTGACCAATCCCGACGGCACGCTGGCCGGTGTGTTGACCCGCACCGGCACGGTCCGGGCCGGGATCTACACCCCCGCCACCGACGGCGACGGACGGCTGCGCATCGCCGCCGCAGTGGGTATCACCGGCGACGTCACGTCCCGGGCCGCCGCCCTGCTGTCGGCCGGGGTGGACCTGCTGGTCATCGACACCGCCCACGGGCATCAGGAAAAGGCCTTGCAGGCTATCCGCGCGGTCGCGGCGCTGAATCCGGGAGTGCCCCTGGTGGCCGGCAATGTGGTGTCGGCTGACGGCACCCGGGACCTGATCGCCGCGGGGGCGGACATCGTCAAAGTCGGTGTCGGCCCCGGCGCCATGTGCACCACTCGGATGATGACCGGCGTGGGCCGCCCCCAGTTCTCCGCCGTCCTCGAATGTGCGGCCGCGGCGCGCGAACTGGGCGCACACGTGTGGGCCGACGGCGGGGTACGCCACCCCCGCGATGTCGCGCTGGCCCTGGCCGCGGGGGCGTCGAACGTGATGATCGGCTCCTGGTTCGCCGGCACCTACGAGTCCCCCGGCGACCTGATGTTCGACCGCGACGACAGGCCGTACAAGGAAAGCTACGGAATGGCGTCCAAACGTGCGGTGGCCGCGCGCACCGCCGCCGACAGTGCCTTCGACCGCGCCCGCAAGGCACTCTTCGAAGAAGGCATTTCGACGTCACGAATGGCCTTGGACCCCGAACGCGGCGGCGTCGAGGATCTGCTGGACCACATCACCTCGGGCCTCCGCAGCACCTGCACCTACGTCGGAGCCGCCGACCTGGCCGAGTTGCATGACCGGGTGGTGCTGGGCGTGCAGTCGGCTGCGGGATTCGCCGAGGGCCATCCGCTACCGTTCGGCTGGTGAGACCCATGGTGGCGAGTGAGGCCCCATCATGACCATCGCCGTCACGGTGGCCAGCCTGCTGGCGTTCGCGATCCTGACCCTGGGCACCGCGGTGTTCGTGGCCGCCGAGTTCTCCCTGACCACCCTGGAACGCAGCGTCGTTGAGGCGAACGCCCACCGTGGCGGCCGTCGCGACGCCTACATCCAAGACGCCCACCGCACGCTGTCCTTTCAGCTGTCCGGCGCCCAGCTGGGCATCTCGATCACCACGCTGGCCACCGGTTATCTGGCCGAACCGGTGCTGGCCCGCTGGCTGCGCCTCCCGCTGGCCGCGGCGGGCCTGTCCGAGCGGACGACTGCCGGGGTTGCGCTGATCCTCGCGCTGGTGATCGCCACGTCGTTGTCCATGGTCTTCGGCGAGTTGGTACCCAAGAACCTGGCCGTGGCGCGCCCGTTGCCGATCGCCCGCGCGGTGGCCGGGCCGCAACTGCTGTTCTCCCGGCTGTTCGCGATCGCGATCAGGGTGACCAATGGGACGGCGAACCGCATCCTGCGCCGGCTCGGAATCGAGCCCGCCGACCGGCTGGCATCGGCCCGCTCGGCGCGGGAGCTGGCGTCGTTGGTGCGCAATTCCGCCCGCAGCGGTGCCCTCGACCCGGCGACCGCCGCTTTGGTGGAGGGTTCACTGCGATTCGGTGCCCTGACCGCCGCAGAGCTGATGACGCCGCGATCCAAGATCGTGAGTTTGCAGGCCGGCGATACCGTCGCCGATCTGGCCGCGGTCGCCATCGAGACCGGTTTCTCCCGGTTTCCGGTGGTCGACGGCGACCTGGATGCCACGGTCGGCATCGTCCACGTCAAACAGGTGTTCGCGGTGCCCGTCGCCGACCGGGCGTCCACTCGGGTCACGACTGTGGCCCAACCGGTCGCCGTGGTGCCGTCGACCCTCGGCGGCGACGCGGTGATGGAGCAGATCCGGGCCAACGGCCAGCAGGCGGCCATGGTCGTCGACGAATACGGCGGCACCGCGGGCATGGTCACCGTCGAGGACCTGATCGAAGAGATCGTGGGTGATGTCCGCGATGAGCACGACGACGCCACCCCCGACGTCGTCGCCTCCGGCGCCGGTTGGCAGGTCTCGGGCCTGCTGCGCATCGACGAGGTGGCCGCCGCCACCGGCTACCGCGCACCGGAGGGCTCCTACGAGACCATCGGCGGCCTGGTGCTGCAGGAACTCGGCCACATTCCAGAGGCCGGCGAGACCGTCGAGCTGACCGCGTTCGACCCCGATGAGCTCTCCGCGCACCCGCCACGCTGGCTGGCCCGGGTGGTCCGGATGGACGGCCGGCGTATCGACCTGCTGGCGCTCACCCATCTGGAGGCCGGCCGTGGCTGATGTGGTGAACGTGCTGCTCACGGTGGCGCTGATCATCGGGAACGGGTTTTTTGTCGGCGCGGAGTTCTCGTTGATCTCAGCACGCCGGGACCGGCTGGAGACGCTGGCCGAACAGGGCAGGCGCAGCGCGGTCACCGTCATCCGTGCCGGCGAACAGCTCCCGCTGATGCTGGCCGGCTTCCAGCTGGGAGTCACGGTGTGTTCGATCCTGCTCGGCCGTATCGGCGAGCCCGCGGTGGCCGACCTGCTCGAGCACCCGTTCGCCCTGGCGGGGATCCCGGACCCGCTGCTGCACACGGTGTCGTTCGTCGTCGCGCTGGCGGTCGTGGTCACCCTGCATGTGCTGTTCGGCGAGATGGTCCCGAAGAACATCACCCTGGCCGGCCCGGAGACGGCGGCGATGCTGCTGATCCCGCCCTACCTGCTCTACATGGCCGCGGCGCGGCCGTTCATCGTGTTCTACAACTGGTGCGCTCACGTCATCATGCGGGTCCTGCGGGTGGAGCCCAAGGACGAGCTGGAGATCACGGTGTCCACCGTCGAGTTGAGCGAGATGATCGCTGAGTCGGTCTCGGCGGGTCTGCTCGACCTCGAGGAATACACCCGGTTGACCCGTGCCCTGCAGATCCGCACCCGGGTGGTCGCCGATGTCGCGTTGCCGATCGGCGACATCCGTGCTGTGCCGGTGGCAGCCGCCGGGCGCGGCCCGACCGTGGCCGCCATCGAAAAGGCCTTCGCCCAGACCGGTTACTCCCGGTTCCCGGTCGTCGACCAGGGTGAATTTGTCGGCTACCTGCACATCAAGGATGTGTTGGCGCTCAGCGAGACCTCCACCGGGCCAGGGCCGGACACGGTTGTCGACGTCGCCGCCGTGCGGCCGCTGCCGCGCATCCCCGCTTCCCTGCCGCTGGCCGATGCGTTGTCCCGGCTGCGCCGACGTAACAGCCATCTGGCACTGGCGGTCGCCGACGACGGTACGGCGGTGGCGATGGTGACCCTCGAAGACCTGGTCCAGGACGTCGTCGGCACCGTCCGCGACGGGACGCACCGTGTTTGACCTGGCCGAACGGGTTCTGGACGCAACGGAGTGGCAGGCCCGGGCCGAGGCGTACCGACAGCGCCTCGAGGACTTCCTGGCCCCACACCTGCGCCGGATCGCGGCCGGTGACCCGGTGCCGAAATTCCTGTTCAGCTACTACAGCCTGCGGCCGGCACAGTTGCGCAGCTGGAATCCCGGCTTCGGCGTGACGCTCGCCGGGCAGGAGGCGTTGCGCGACTACAGCAGACGACGCGGCTACGCGGTGCGCGGTGGCCAGGTGCGCGTGGCCGAGGAATATCTGCGTGAGCGAGTCGACACCGTGACGTTCGTCGCACGGCTGTTGCGCGCCACCGGCACGCGGCCGGCTCAGCTGAACTGCTTCGGCCTGCACGAGTGGGCGATGGTGTATCGCGGCGATACCGTGCGGCATGGTCACATTCCGCTGCGACTCAGTGCGACCGAGACTGACCGGGTGGTCGAGTCAATTCCACTGCGCTGCACCCACTTCGACGCGTTCCGGTTCTTCACTCCCGCAGCCGCACCACGCAACGCCGGAGCGCCGAGCCGGGCCACCCAAATCGCTTGGGAGCAGCCGGGTTGCCTGCACGCCAACATGGACATCTACAAGTGGTGTTACAAGCTGGGGCCGCTGATCGACTCCGAACTACTGCTGGAGTGCCTGGAGCTGGCCGCGTCGGCGCGCGAGATCGACATGCGCGCCAGCCCCTATGACCTGAGCGACTACGGCTATGCGCCGATCACCATCGAAAACGCGGCCGGCCGTGCCGAATACGTCCGCTCCCAAGGCGAGATAGCGCGCCGCGCCACGCCGCTGCGAGCGGCGCTGCTGGACCGGTGTGACCTGCTGCTGGGAGTCGCCGGATGCGGATAGCCGCGCTACCTGCCGGTAAGGTGGTAGGTCGGCTACGAGGGAGGAAACCATGACGGACCGGGTGCCGGTGGGCGACTTGCAGGTCGCTCGCGTGCTGTACGACTTCATCACTGACGAGGCACTGCCAGGAACCGGTGTGGACCCCGACAGCTTCTGGGCTGGGGTGGACAAAGTCGTCACCGATCTGACGCCGAAGAACCAGCAACTGCTGGCGCGTCGCGACGAGCTGCAGGCGCAGATCGACAAGTGGCACCGGCACCGCGTCATCGAGCCGCTGGACACCGAGGCGTACCGGGCCTTCCTCACCGAGATCGGCTACCTGCTGCCCGAACCCGAGGACTTCACGGTCACCACCTCCGGCGTCGACGATGAGATCGCGGTGCAGGCCGGCCCGCAGCTGGTGGTGCCGGTGCTCAACGCCCGGTTCGCGCTCAACGCCGCCAACGCCCGGTGGGGATCGTTGTACGACGCCCTGTACGGGACCGACGTGATCAGCGAGGACGGCGGGGCCGAGAAGGGAACTGGCTACAACCCCGTGCGCGGCGACAAGGTGATCGCTTACGCCCGTAGGTTCCTCGACGACTCCGTGCCGCTGGCCAACGGCGCCTGGACCGAGGTCAAGAGCTTCGCGGTGAACGACGGCGCGCTGGTGGTCACGCTGGGCGACGGCCTGGAGACCGCGGTCGCCGCGCCCACCGAATTCGTGGGCTACACCGGTGAGGCCGCATCGCCGTCGTCGGTGCTGCTGTCCCACCACGGCCTGCACATCGAAATCCTGATCGACCCGACATCACCGATCGGATCCACCGACGCCGCCGGCATCAAGGACGTGGTGCTGGAGTCGGCGGTCACCACGATCATGGACTTTGAGGACTCGGTGGCCGCGGTCGACGCCGAGGACAAGGTGCTCGGCTACCGCAACTGGCTGGGCCTGAATCGCGGCGACCTGTCCGAGCAGGTCAGCAAGGGCGACAAGACTTTCACTCGCACGCTGTCCGCCGACCGCGAGTTCACCGCCCCGGACGGCGGAACCCTGACGCTTCCGGGCCGCAGCCTGATGTTCGTCCGCAACGTGGGTCACCTGATGACCAACGACGCCATCGTCTATAGCGCCGACGGCGCGGAAGACCGAGAGGTGTTCGAGGGCATCCAGGACGCGCTTTTCACCGGGCTGATCGCCATGCACGGCCTGACCGCCTCCGACGACAACGGTCCGCTGGTCAACAGCCGCACCGGGTCGATCTACATCGTCAAGCCCAAGATGCACGGTCCGGACGAGGTCGCCTTCACCGCCGAGCTGTTCAGCCGGGTCGAAGACGTCCTGGGTCTACCGCAGACCACCCTCAAGATCGGCATCATGGACGAGGAGCGGCGCACCACGGTCAACCTGCGGGCGTGCATCAAGGCCGCCGCCGACCGGGTGGTGTTCATCAACACCGGCTTCCTGGACCGCACCGGAGACGAGATCCACACCTCGATGGAGGCCGGTCCCATGGTGCGCAAAGCGAGCATGAAGTCGCAGCCGTGGATCCTGGCCTACGAAGACAACAACGTCGATGCGGGATTGGCCACCGGCTTGACCGGCCACGCCCAGATCGGCAAGGGCATGTGGGCGATGACCGACCTGATGGCCGACATGGTCACCCAGAAGATCGGCCACCCGCGCTCGGGTGCGAGCACCGCGTGGGTGCCCTCTCCCACCGCCGCCACCCTGCACGCGATGCACTACCACCAGGTGGACGTGTTCGAGGTGCAGAAGGAACTGGCCGGAAAGCGCCGCGCCACAATCGATCAGCTGCTGACCATTCCGCTCTCCGAGGGCCTGGCCTGGGCGCCGGACGAGATCCGCGAAGAGGTCGACAACAACTGCCAGTCGATCCTGGGCTACGTGGTGCGCTGGATCAGCCAGGGTGTGGGCTGCTCGAAGGTTCCCGACATCCACGACGTGGCTCTGATGGAAGACCGTGCCACGCTTCGGATTTCGTCGCAGTTGCTGGCGAACTGGCTGCGGCACGGGGTGATCACCGCCGACGACGTGCAGTCCAGCCTGGAGCGGATGGCCCCGGCGGTGGACCGCCAGAACGCCGGTGACGCGAATTACCTGCCGATGGCACCCGATTTCGAATCCAGCATCGCGTTCGCGGCTGCACGCGAGCTGATCCTGTCCGGGACCAGCCAGCCCAACGGCTACACCGAGCCGATCCTGCACCGGCGCCGGCGGGAGTTCAAAGCCCAGGCCGGTATCTGACCCGACGCAGAACCGAATGGACATCACCGTGGCCGGACAACTGACCAGGCGGAGAGGACGCACCCACCGTGGGTAGGCACAGTTTCCCCGGCCCGGACGATTCCGACGACGAGCCGCTGGGGGGCGGCGAGCCCGACGACAGCCACTTTTCCGGCGGGCCCGATCTGTTCGGCTTCGGCGACCCGGACGACGACGACTACGTCGACGACTATCACGACGCCTTCGACGACGAGTCGTTTCCCGACGGTGGCGATGCCGGATACCGCGAGCCGCGATACGACGACGCGGGTTACGACGATGCGGGATACGACGACGCCGACCCCGCGCAGTACATGCGTCGCGGTGGTGAGCCTGATGAGGAGTCGCGTTACCGCACCGGGCCTTTCGGTGCCATAGGCGGTATCGCCGGCGGGTCGCCGGCGTCCGATCGGGAGGAGCCGCGCGGCGGCCACCGCGACCTCGATCGGTGGCGCCGGCATCGCAACGACTCGGGGCCGCGCGGTGTCAGCGTCGGCGTGATCGCCGCGCTGGTGACGGTGATCGTTGTGGTGGGCGCGGTGATCCTGTGGCGCTTCTTCGGCAACTCGCTGTCGCATCGTTCCGCCGTCGCCGCCGGCAACTGCCCCGCCGGTGATCTGACGGTGGCCGTCGTGGCGGACCCGTCGATCGCCGACCACGTGCAGGGTTTCGCCGACCGGTTCAACAAGACCGCCAAGCCAGTCGGCGATCGCTGTGTGTCGGTACAGGTCAAGCCCGTCGATTCCGATGCCGTCGTCAGCGGTTTCATCGGCGACTGGCCCGCGCAACTCGGCCAGCGCCCGGCGCTCTGGATTCCAGGCAGTTCGGTCTCCACCGCCCGGCTGCAGGCGTCCGCGGGGGCGGAAACGGTCAGCGACAGTCGCTCATTGGTCACCTCGCCGGTGTTGTTGGCGATCCGACCCGAGCTCAAGAGCGCGCTACAGAAGCAGAGCTGGGCAAGTCTGCCGGACCTGCAGGCCGACCCTGACGGGTTGGGTCATCTCGGGCTGGCCGGCTGGGGGCCGCTGCGGCTGGCACTGCCGATCGGCGGCAACGGCGACGCCGCCTTCCTGGCCGGCGAGGCAGTGGCTGCCGGCGTCACCCCCAAAGGCGCCCCCATCATCGATGGGGTCGGGGGGGTACACCGGCTCGCGGGAGAGCAACCCAAGCTCGTCGATGCGTCGCTCGCTGAGGCCATGAATGTTCTGCTGCGCCCCGGAAACCTGGCGGCTGCACCGGTGCATGCCGTGGTGACCACCGAGCAGCAACTGTTCACCCGCGGCCAGTCGCTGTCGGATCCGGCTACTCAACTGGGCTCCTGGCGGCCGCCGGGGCCGGTGCCGGTGGCCGACTACCCCACCGTGTTGCTCGCGGGCTCCTGGTTGTCACAGGAGCAGGTGAGTGCCGCCAGCGAGTTCGCCCGCTTCGCCCGCAAACCCGACCAGCTCGCAGAGCTGGCCAAAGCCGGATTCCGAGTCGAAGGCGTCGAACCGCCGAGCAGCGAGGTGACCGGCTTCCCGGCAGTGTCGGACACTCTGTCGGTGGGCGACGATGCGACACGCGCCGCCCTGGCCAACGCCCTGACCACGTTGCCGGGCAGCGCGGCCGTCACGGTGATGCTCGACCAGTCGATGACCACCGACGAAGGCGGCAAGAGCCGGTTGGCCCATGTGATCGCCGCACTCGACCAACGGATCAAAGCCCTGGCCCCGAATTCGTCGGTGGGCCTGTGGACCTTCGATGGCACCGAGGGCCGCAACGTGGTCACCGGGGGCCCGCTGGACGAGCCGCTCAACGGCGGGACTCGCGCAGAGACGTTGATCAGCGAGCTCGATGAGCTGAGCTCGACGGCCGGGGGTGCGGTGTCGTTCACGACGCTGCGCCTGGTGTACAACCAGGCCTTGGCCAACTACCGCCCCGGGCAGGCCAATTCGGTGCTGGTCATCACCGCGGGTCCGCACACCGACCGGACCTTGGACGGCTCCGGGCTGCAGGACTTCATCCGGACCAGCACCGATCCCGAACGGCCGGTGGCCGTCAACGTCATCGACTTCGGCGCGGACGCCGACCAGGCGACCTGGCAGTCGGTGGCGCAACTTTCCGGTGGCACGTACCAGAATCTGCGCGGGGCGAACTCCCCCGAACTGGCCGGTGCGCTGAACTCGCTGCTGAGCTGAGGCAGCCTCGCCTAGTAGCCCAGCATGGCGAGGACTTGCTGCGGCCAGCTGACGAACAGTTCGGTGAACGTCCCGCCGAAGGCGCCGACGCTGGCACCGGCCAGGTTCACATCACCCTGGACGAAACCCTCAAGCAGGTCGGCGAGGTAGGGGTTCACCCAGTCCCCAACAAGGTCGCCGAGGTTGAGCGACAGGTCGTCGAGCCCCAGAAAGCCCACCAGGTCGCCCACGTCCAGACCGTTCAACAACCAGGTGACGTCCAGCCCGAGCGGACCATCGGTCAGGACACCGCCCAGCGCACCCCCGAGGCCATCCAGCACGTCGCGCAGCGTCAGGGAGCCGACGGAATCGTCGAAGCCGAGATCTTGCAGGACGCCGCCGAGGGTCAGGTTGCCGGCCGACAGCAACGCGCCGCCCACACTCGCCAGCACCGAACTGACGGTGTCGTCGAGGTGCAGGTCGCCCAGCAGATCTCCGACGGTGAAGTTGTTGAGCAGAGCTTCCAGACCATCGCCACCCAGCAGGTCGCTCAACAGCCCGGTCAGCAGCGGCCCTAGCAGAGGAATGGGGTCGAAGAGGTCAGCTGCAGTCGCGTTGAGCCAACTGAGGACTTCGGTGAGGAGGCCGACGTCGGACAGCAGGCTGCCGAGCTGTTCACCGGCCAAGTCGCCGTCGCCCAGACCGGCCAGCACCTGCCCGAGGCCCAGGGGAATCGCGGCGTCGACCCCGAACGCGCTCAGCACGTCGACGAGCCGGAAGTTGCCCAGTGCCAGGTCCAGATCGAGATTGCGGTAGAAGTCGGTGTCGGGGCCCAGGTCACCCAAGAGGGCGGTCAGGCTGTAGCGGCTCAGCCCCAAGTCGCCCAGGCCCAAGAAGTCGAGCAGGTCTCCCAGGGTGCTGACGTTGGTGGCCGACTTCAGCAGGTCCCCGACGCCGTCGTCGCTGAACCCCAGACCGCTGAGCAGCCCGCCGAGCGTCAGGGTGCCGAGGCGGATCTGGTCGATCACCCCGTCGAGGTTCAGGTTGCTCAGATCCGGAGTGCCCAGGCCGAGCATCTCCAGCAGCCTGGACAAGTCGAGGTCGATCTCCAGGTTCTGTTCGGGCGCCAGAACCCCGTTGAACACCGGAATGCTGATGATGCCGCCCAGCAGGGAGAGATTGTGCTGGCCGTTGAGGTAGGCATCCAGCAGGGTGGCCGGCGCGTTGAACAGCGCGGTGAAGGCGGTGGCGGGGTCGCCCAGGTCGTCGACCACGCCGAACAGCGCGTCCAGAGTCGCCACGTGCGATGCGAGGCCTGCGATCAACAACTCCAACCCCGGCGACAGCTGCACCGAGACCGTCGCCGGCAGCGACGCGGTGTCGGTGTCCACCGCCAGCGTGAAGTTGCTGGCCGCTTCGATCACCCCGACCGGATTGGAGAACATCGCGGTGAACAGCTGCGAGATCGCCGACCAGTCGGTGTTCGCACTGATGCGCTCGATGTTGTCCCGGGTGTTGGCGAACAGATCACCGTAGGAGGTGGTCAGCGCCACGCCAGGCGAAGCCGCGGTGGCCGGCAGTGGCACGGTGACCGGAGCGACCGTGACGATCCCGGCGCTGACGAGGGCGAGGCCGGCCGTGACGCAGGAGCGAGAAATGGGCTCCTGCACGAGTCCTCCTAGAAGCGAACCTCA
This sequence comes from Mycolicibacter heraklionensis, assembly GCF_001021505.1. Taxonomy (GTDB): domain Bacteria; phylum Actinomycetota; class Actinomycetes; order Mycobacteriales; family Mycobacteriaceae; genus Mycobacterium; species Mycobacterium heraklionense. Next base: position 6,507 of record NZ_LDPO01000002.1, on the reverse strand, counting down.
ACCATGAATTGGATAAGGGCGATCCTAGACGCTTTTTGACGCTAGCTGAGACTTTGCTGGCTATTTGCCGAATGCCAGCGACTCAGCTGAACGCCTCCACCGGCGGGCACGAGCAGACCAGGTTGCGGTCGCCGAAGGCGCCGTCGATCCGGCGCACCGGGGGCCACACCTTCGGCCGGAATCCGCGGCCCAGCGGGTAGGCGGCCTGCTCCCGGGTGTACGGGTGCTCCCACTTGTCGACCATCAGGCACTCCGCGGTGTGCGGGGCCCCGCGCAACGGGTTGTCCTCAACCGTCCATTCGCCGGTTCCGACTCGGTCGATCTCGCCGCGAATGGCGATCATCGCCTCGCAGAACGCATCGACTTCGGCGAGGCTCTCACTCTCGGTGGGCTCCACCATCAGGGTTCCGGCCACCGGGAAGCTCATGGTCGGGGCATGGAAACCGTAGTCGGCCAACCGCTTTGCGACATCATCGACGGTCACACCGGTGCTCTTGGTGATCTCCCGCAAGTCCAAGATGCATTCGTGGGCGACCATGCCGTTCTCACCGGTGTAGAGCACCGGGTAGTGCTCGTCCAGACGGCGGGCGATGTAGTTCGCCGACGCGATCGCCGTCAGCGATGCCGCGCGCAGGCCGTCGGCGCCCATCATCCGGATATAGCCCCAGGTGATCGGCAGGATCGACGCGGACCCGTAGGGAGCCGCTGACACCGGATGCCCGCCGGGCAACTCGGCGGCCAGCGGGTGCCCGGGCAGGAACTCGGCCAGGTGCGCGCGCACCGCCACCGGGCCGACGCCCGGGCCGCCGCCCCCGTGCGGGATGCAGAAGGTCTTGTGCAGGTTCAGGTGGCTGACGTCTCCGCCGAACTTTCCGGGCCGGGCCAGCCCGACCAGCGCATTGAGGTTGGCTCCGTCGACGTAGACCTGGCCGCCGGCGTCGTGCACGGCGGCGCAGATCTCGGCGATGTCGTGCTCATAGACGCCGTGCGTGGAGGGGTAGGTGATCATCAACGCCGACAACGCCGCAGCGTGCTGGTCCACCTTGGCGCGCAAGTCGTCGAGGTCGACGTCGCCGTTGTCACGGCAGGCCACCACCACCACCCGCATCCCGGCCAGCGCCGCCGACGCGGCGTTGGTGCCGTGGGCGCTGGAGGGGATCAGGCAGATGTCGCGATGCGACTCGCCACGGCTGGCGTGATAGGCGTGGATCGCCAACAGGCCCGCGTACTCGCCCTGCGATCCGGCATTGGGTTGCAGCGACACCGCGTCGTATCCGGTGATCCCCGCCAGCCAGGTCTCCAACTGGGCGATGAGCGTCCGCAGGCCCACGGCGTCGCCGGCCGGGGCGAACGGGTGCTGGCGCGCGAATTCCGGCCAGGTGATCGACTCCATCTCGGCGGCGGCGTTGAGCTTCATCGTGCAGGACCCGAGCGGAATCATGCTGCGGTCCAAGGCGATGTCCTTGTCCGACAGCGAGCGCAGGTAACGCATCATCGCGGTTTCGGTCCGATAGCGGGTGAACGCCGGGTGCGTCAGGAATTCCGATCTGCGGGTTGCGATCGGTGCGCCGGTGGGGTCGGCCGCGGCCACCCCGAATGCGTCCAGTACCGCGGCCACCTGGGCGTCGGTGGTGGTCTCGTCGCAGGCCACCGAGACGTGGTCGGCGTCGACGCGCCACAGGTTGATCCCGCCGGCCTTGGCCGCGGCGACGACCTCGTCGGCGCGGCCCGGCACCCGGGCCAGCACCGTGTCGAAATAGCGGTCGTGCACCAGCGCGTCACCGAGTGCGGCGCCGATCTTCTCGGCTTGGGCGTGCACTCGCCGTGCGATGGCCGTCAGGCCGTCGGCGCCGTGGTAGCTGGCATACATCGCGGCCATCACCGCCAGCAGCACCTGCGCGGTACAGATGTTCGACGTCGCCTTGTCCCGGCGGATGTGCTGTTCGCGGGTTTGCAAGGCGAGGCGATAGGCGTCCGCGCCATCCTTGTCCCGGGACACCCCGACCAGCCGGCCGGGCAGCTGGCGGGCGTGGCCCGAGTGCACCGCCAGGTAGCCGGCGTGCGGGCCACCGAAGCCCATCGGCACCCCGAACCGCTGGGCACTGCCGAACGCCACGTCGGCGCCGAGCTCGCCGGGCGGGGTGAGCAGCGTGCATGCCAGCAGATCCGCGCCGACCGCCACCAGCGCGCCTCGCTGGTGAGCCGCCTCGACCAGTCCCGACCAGTCGGTGATCCGGCCCGAGGCGCCCGGCAACTGCACGATCACCCCGAAGAAGTCACCGTCGGGAAGTCCGTCACGCAGGTCGGCGGTGACGACTTCGATGCGCAGCGGTTCGGCCCGGGTAGCCAGCACCGCCGCGGTCTGGGTGAACAGGTCGGTGTCGACCAGCAGCCGATGCGAGCTGCCGCGCGTAGCGCGGTGCATCAACGTCATCGCCTCGGCGGCTGCGGTGCCCTCGTCGAGCATCGAGGCGTTGGCGATCTCGAGGCCGGTCAGATCGGCGATCATGGTCTGGAAGTTCAGCAGGGCCTCCAGCCGGCCCTGGCTGATCTCCGGCTGGTAGGGCGTGTAAGCGGTGTACCACGCGGGGTTCTGCATGATGTTGCGCAGCAACACCGGCGGGGTGAGCGTGTCGTAGTAGCCCTGGCCGATCATCGACACCGCAACCGTGCTGGCATCGGCCAGTTCGCGCAGCTCGGCCAGGGCCTGGGCCTCGGTAGCCGGCGCCGGAAGGGTGTCCAGTCCCGGAGCGATGCCGTCGGCACTCAGCGCGTCGAGGATGCCGGCGGGAACCGCCTTGGCCGCGAGCTCCTCCAGCGACCCGACACCGATGGTGGCGAGCATCGCGCCGAGCGCGGCGCGGTCGGGACCGATATGCCGGTCAACAAAGCGGGATTCGGTGTACTCGGACACGGGAACTCCTGGGCGCTAGACGACTGCGAGACGAATTCGTGTCCTCCCCCTCTGTCGTCTGCCCGACCCGGGCGCCTGAGAGATTCGGCGCCGAGATATCTGCAGCGCCTTTCCCCATGGGCGGGTGTAACCCGAAGGGGCGCCACCGCTTTCCAGAGGCATCAATGCCGGCGCGGTCCGGGTGCCTGAGAGGTTGACGGAGAGGTATTGCTCCTTCGGCGTCCGCGGCTGGCTGCCACGGAACTCTCCCGCGCGAGGCTGATGCGGACCCGATACTACCCGCCGAGCCCGGCCGGCAGGATCCGCTGGGCGCCGGACCACCACCATGGTATATATAAGACTATATCTGTCACATTTATACCAATGGGCGGTTGAAAATGGGCACGCTACGGCACCGCATCGTGGACGAATTTCAGAACATCGCCGGACGACATGACGATCCCCGCGTTTACGGTGGTGAGCCGGGCGACCCGGGTCTGATCGGTCCGGGCAGTGTGTCGTGGGAGGTGAACGCGGACCTTGCCGCGGTGGCGCAGGCCGGGTTGCCGGCGATCGTGCTGGAGATTCTGCATCCGTCGGTGATCGCCGGCGTGCAGGACCTTTCGACGTACCGTGCGGACCCGTTCCGGCGCGCCCGCACCACCCTCGGTTACGTGCTGACCACGACCTTCGGCAATACCGAAGCGGCGACGCAGCTGATCGAACAGGTCAAGTCCATCCATTCCCACGTGACGGGCACCCGGCCCGACGGTGTGGCATACCGGGCCCTGGACCCCGAACTGCTGGCGTGGGTGCACACCTGCATCCCGTGGATGATCATGCGCGCGTTCGAGCGCACGAATCGGCCGTTGTCGCAGCACGAACGCGACCAATACCTAGCCGAGCAGGCGACGATCGGTCGGATGGCGGGCGCCGAGTGGGTGCCATCGAACATGGCTGAACTCGACGACTACGTTCGCCGGGTGCGCCCGCAATTGGGTGTCAACGCGCAGACCCGCGAATTCATCGACTTCCTGCTCACCGCACCCTTCTTCCCCGACCTGCCCGGTCCCCTCGATCGCGCACTGCACCGGTTCGCGGTGTATGCCGGGATGAGTTACGCCCCCCGCTGGGCACGAGAACTCACCGGATTCGACCACCCTTCCCTCCTGGCTCGGCGACTGATCGGCCCGGCACTGCAGTTCGACGCTCGCCGGATACGGTGGGCTTATGGCCTTCCTCCCTATGCCCGGTTGGCGCGCGAGCGCGCCAACGGTGTCGGTGTCACGACCGCAGGCACGCCATGATTGACCCGCAGTTCGTCACGGTCATCGGCGAGGCCGTCGCCGGAATGCCCGCCGAACATGCCACCGATGCGACCGCCCAACGCATTCTCGACGCCGCCGTTCACGAAGCCGCGACCGTCGGACTGCGGCGCATCACCATCGAAGACGTGGTCCGGCGCGCGGGCGTGTCACGCATGACCGCCTACCGCCGCTATCCCCGGCGCGAAGATCTGATTCAGGCGCTGATCCGTCGGGAGACCGGGCGCTTTCTCGCGACGGTGGCCGACGCCATCGAAACCACACCCGACCCCCATCACGGTGTAGCCGAGGCCTTCGTCGCCGCCATCAGTTTCGCCCGTGAGCATCCGATGCTGAGCCGAGCCGCGCAGTTCGAGCCACTACCGTCCGCCGATGCCAAGGACCTGCTCGCGATGGGGTCAGCGTTCATCGCCAACTACATTCACGGCGAGGCGCCCGGCAGTCCGACCCAGTCGGTGCGCTGGGTGGCCGACGTGTTCGCCCGGCTGTTCTTGACCTATATCTCGCTGCCATCCACCGATCCGGATTTTCGCGACGATGCGGCGCTGCGACGCTTCGCTCAGGAAGTCCTCACCCCGATGGCCGAACACGCTGTCGGATGAATTCTTCGACCTAGTGCGCCGGCGCCACGACGACGTTGACGGTGGTGGCACCGGCGTCTGAGGCGATGATCAGCACCGGCACGTTGGGGATTGACACCACGTGGCCACCGGTGACGCTGACCTGGTAGCCGTGCGGGTATTGGATGGCCGGCACCGAGATGGTGGTCTGCGCGCCCGCTGCGAAGCTGCCGGTGCCATCGGCCCGCGCCGTGGCGTAGCTGAGCTGGAAGATGCCGTGGTCGAACGACCAGGAGCTCGGGGTGCCGGCCACCGCCTGCGGATACGGCTCGGCCAATGCCGCCAGGGTGGCGACGTTGACGTTGTCGCCGACGGGCGGCTTGCTCGGATCGAACACCAGCGCCTCGGAGTTCTGCGAGGACGCGCCGGTGGTGATGTCGTCTTTGCCGGTGTAGGCCCACTCCGTCCATCCGTAATGGCGTTGACTGGCGCCTCGCAGCATGTCGATGATGACCGCGATATTGTCGGTGGCTCCGAATCCGCCCATCAGTGCCGGAATATTGTGTGCGCCTGCATAAGCCACGACATTGTTCAGGGCCATATCGTCGAGCACGTCGCAGAACAGGCCATCGCCGAGCAGCGATGTGGGGCAGAAATAGGCGAACTCGAAGGCTTTGTTCGGATCGTTCACCGTGCCCAAGTGGGTCGGGAACCCCAAGTCGAAGTTGACGTTGTGTTGGAAGTAGACGGTGGTGTTGGGATCGACGGCCCGGATCGCCGAGGTCACCTGGTTGTAGAAGGGAGTCAGCTGCTGGGCATCGAAGTGCGGGTTGCCCAACATGCTCGACAGCCATTGTGAGCCTGCGGACGGCTCGGTCATGATGTTGAGCCCGACTACGTTGGGGTCGTCCTTGAAATAGTCGGCCACGTATTCCCAAGCCAGCGCGTAATGATTCTCGAGTCCAACGCCATCGGATGCTGGGGCGTTGGACCAGAACGTATCCCAGGCATACATCTCGGCGGGGTTGAGGTAGTAGCTGTTGGGGAAGCCGAAGTCGGGGTTGGGCAGTCCGCCGGTCTGCACCGCCCAGTCGGGCGCTCCTTCTCCCCCGAATACCGTGCTGTAGAGGTCTTGGTGCATACCCAGAACGGTGACGATGCCGTGGTTGCTCAGGGTTTGTACGGTCTCGGCGATTGAGTCGAGGTACGTCTGGCTGAACACCCCGGGCTCGGGTTCCAGAGCGGCCCAGACGATGCCCAACCCCACGCTGTTGAAGCCATTGGCGGCCAAGAAAGCTGCGTCGTCGTCGCCGAATCCGGAAGCCGACGGCTCGTACGGTGACAGCTTGTAGACCTCGTCGAGGCCATGCAGGATCACGACTCGTCCGGCACTGTCGGTGATCCAGGTGTCGGCGGTGGAAAACCCTCCACTGCCGCCGCTCAACGGGATGCCGGTACCGAAGTGCCCGACCACACCGTGGCTGCCCAGCATGCTCCCGTTGCCGCCAGCGCCACCCAGTGCGGGTAAACCGGCAGGGGCAGAACCTATTCCGCTTTCACCGCCGCTGCCGCCATTTCCACCGCTTCCCAAGACCCCGATCGCGTCGCCGCCGTCACCACCATGACCTCCGGCGCCGCCGTCACCCCCTGCCCCGCCGTGTCCGCCCATCCCGAACAACCAGCCACCGTCACCGCCGTGCCCGCCGATCCCGCCGACAAGGCCCTGTCC
>NZ_LDPO01000019.1 GCF_001021505.1 Mycolicibacter heraklionensis | reverse complement strand
CGACAACTCCGACCAAAACACCGGATCCAACAAATCAAAACCATCCGCCGACGCCACCGGCACCGACCCCACCCCAAACCCCAAAAACGCCGCCACAACACTCGACGCCCCCACCACACGCCGACCGGACGCACCCCGAGCAGACGAACGAACAAATTTGCTAGACATCCGACTGCTCATGACGACCCTCTCATAATTTCCGCTAAGCATTAACGCAGGTTCAAATTATGGTCGTCTGTTCACTTATCGCCAACTCAGGCACTCCTCATGTGGCTGAAACCACACTCGTGCGGCGATTGTGACCCCGCCGGCGGCGTCATACGCGCAGGTCAACAGGGATCGATGCCGGTTGACACTGATTAGTGTGATGTTGGCCACAGTGGAAAAACGTGAACCATTGGCAAGAAACAGGGATTTACTTCAAAGAATTCAGCAGCAAGTGCACACGTTTCATGCGCAGCCCAGCAGGCCTATGCATGAAACGGATTAGATATTCAATTGCAGTTTGCTGGCATGACAAATTCGACAGCAACCGGACGCCGAATGCGGATCCCGACGACACGCCGTGACCGCTGCGGAGCGCATCCTGGACGCCCTTGCCGCCGCTGCCCTCGATCAGCAGATCGCGATCAGTTGGTGATCGACGAAACAAGTCCGCCGTGAGGTGGCGGGCGAGGCAGGCGCAGTTGTGCCACTGTCACTGTGCAACAGCACACTCCTGGAGAACATCGGCAAAAATGCCGAAATCACGCTGGTATCGTGACGCCGAGACTTGGCAGTAAAAATGCGTAGATGACGGTGAAGCAAGGCTTACGACTACACGGATGCACAGCTAATCCATCCGGGGGGAATGGAGGGTCTGCCCGCTTGCGCGAGCATCCTGGCCTCTGAGGACGGTAGATGATGTCGAACGCGAGCGCGGCGCTTTCGCCGCATTCCCCACCGCGGACGGTCGTCGTGGTGTGCCCCGGAGACTCCCGGCCGCAATGGCAGCCCCCGACGGAGTCGTCGACGACCGGGCTCTCGTGGCTGGAAAGCACGCTCACCGACGTGGTTGCCGCCCACCGCGGTGCGCGGCTGGTGGAGCAGGACCACGAATGCAAGTTCGCGGCCACATTCGCGGACGCCGGTGATGCGGTGGCCTGCGCCATCGCCTTGCAGCGCGCTCCCGCGGCGCCGATTCGGCCGCGAATCGCCATGCACGCCGACAAGCTGCCGTTGGTCGAGCCGTACGCGCACCCGCGAACCCTGGCGAACCGTGCGGCGCGGTTGTGCGATCTGGGCCATGGCGGTCAGACGTTGCTGTCGGAGACGGCCCAGCGATTGCTGGCTGATCGACTGCCGCCGGACGCCTGGCTGGTCGATCTGGGAGCCTTTCGGCTGCGCGGCATACCGTATCCCGAGCGGGTGGCCCAGCTCTGCCATCGCGACCTTGCCACCGACTTCCCGCCGCTCCGGACCGGAAATGCGTTGCACGAGCCGTACTTTCCGACACCGCTGACGAGCTTCGTCGGACGCGATGCGGAGCTGACCGAGCTGCGTCGGCTGATTGACGGCAACCGTCTTGTGACGCTGACCGGCTCCGGCGGAGTCGGCAAGACGCGACTCGCGCTGCAATTGGCCGATGAGTTCGTCGACCGGTTCCGCGATGGGGCATGGTGCGTGGACCTGGCACCGATCACGGACCCGGATCTCCTTCTGGAGCGAGTGACGCACGTGTTGGGCCTACCTGATCGACCGGACCGCTACTACCCGCTCGACACCCTGGTGCGCTTCATCGCAGATCGGCAATTGCTGCTGGTGCTCGACAATTGTGAGCATCTGCTCGACGCGTGCGCGCAGCTGGCCGCCACGCTGTTGGCCGCCAGTGCAGAGCTGACCATCGTGGCGACGAGTCGCGAGCCCATCGGGGTCGCGGGCGAAGTGACCTGGAAGACCCCCTCACTCTCGCTCGTCGACGAGGCCGTCGAGTTGTTTCGGCAACGCGCTCGGCTGGTCCGGCCGGGTTTCACCGACACCGATGGTGATGCCGACTTGGTAGCCGAGATCTGCCGTCGCCTGGACGGGGTTCCGTTGGCTATCGAGCTTGCCGCGACACGAGTTCGGGCGTTATCGCTGACCGAGATCGCGGACGGATTGGGCGAGCGCTTCCAGCTGCTGACCGGTGGTGCGCGTACGGCGGTGCCACGCCAACAGACGCTGCGAGCATCGGAAGACTGGTCACACGACCTGTTGAGCGAAGCCGAGCGCGTGGTGTTTCGCCGATTGGCACCATTTCCGGGCGGATTCGACCTCGATGCCGCCCACGCGGTCGCCGGCGGCACCGACCTGTCACGCACGCAGATCGTGGACAAACTCACCCAGCTGGTGGGCAAATCGCTGGTGGTAGCCGACAGCACTGGGGAGTCGACACGCTTCCGGTTGTTGCAGACTGTTCAGCAGTACGCCCTGGAAAAGCTTGAGCAGTCCGGCGAATCAGAGGCCATACAGGCACGCCACCGTGATCACTACACAGCGATGTTCGACGCCGGGATCACCGCCGGATACGGCTGGCACATCGAGCAGGCGGAACTCGAGATCGACAATCTCAGAGCCGCTTTCACGTGGAGTCGTGAGCATGGCGATATTGAGCTTGCCGCACGCCTGGCCTCGTCGTTGCTCCCGCTGTGGATCCACAGCCGGACTTTGGAGGGGTTGGCGTGGTTCAATGCCGTGCTCACCGACGGCGCCACGATGGCGCCCGCCGCGCGTGCCCGCGCGCTCGCGGACAAGACGATCTTCGACGCGCTGACCGGAAACTACGGACGGGTCGAGCAAGCAGAGGAAGCAGTCTCGATCGCACGCCATCTCGACGAGCCGGGCCTGCTTGCCTGGGCGTTGGCTGCCTGCGGCTTCACCTGTAGCTACGGCCCCGAACTGGCCCTACCCTACTTCGAGCAGGCCATCGCGCTGTCCCCCGCGTTGAACGACGACTGGCGGTTGAGCCAGATATACGGCGTGCAGGCGTATTCGGCGTTCGTGGCGGGCGACCTCGACACGATGCGGCTGGCCGCGGAAAAGGGAGCAGTCCTGGCCGACGCAGTCGGCGACTGGTCGGTTTCGCGACTGTGCCGTCTTTGCCTGGGATTGGCACATCTTCATCGCGCAGAGCTCACGATGGCCGTCGAGCAGGCCAGGCAGGTAGCGATGGAGGCCGAGGCAGCACACGACCCGCTGTTCAGTACCCAGAGTCTGACGATCCTGGCCGAAGCCCTTGCGTGCCAGGGCGATACCCGCGGGGCGCACGCCGCGGCGGAAGCGTGCGTCGAGGCCGCCGCCGAACTCATCGACTTTCACCGCGCGATCGGCTTCGGCGCTGTAGCGGACGCATTACTGGCCGCCGGTGATATTTCCGGCGCACTCAGGGCTGCCGATGCGGCGTGCGAAGCGTGCGCGCTGCCCCAGCTGCTGGCCATCAACGGCAATCCGGTCGCCCGGGTGGCGCTGGAATCCGGAGACTTGGCCGCGGCGCGCCGTTGGGCTGGCGAGGCACTGTCCGTGGGCTCGGGAATCCACCGGATACTGCTGCTGGAGATACGTGGCCGGGTAGCGATGGCCGAAGGCCAAGTGGAACAGGCCGAACGAGACGCGTGTGAGGCGCTGGCGATAGCCGCGGACGCCGAGGCATATCTGGCCGTTCCGGATCTGCTGGAGTTGCTGGCGGCAGTGGCCACCGCCACCGGGCGACACCACTACGCAGCACGGCTGTTCGGTTCCGCAGCCGGTGCCCGCAGTCGCACCGGCGCAGTCCGTGCCAAAGTCTACGACGCCAACTACGCGGCCACTGTCAGCGTTGCTCGAGAAGCGATGCAGGAGAACGACTTTGAGCGAAGTTGGGCCCAAGGAGCTGCATCGTCGACGGCGGAGGCCATCGCGTACGCGTGCCAAGGCGACGGAAAGGGCCGGGCTGAATCCAAACGTCCCTCCAGCGGTTGGGCTTCGCTGACGCCGGCTGAACGCAATGTCGTCCGCCTCATCAGCGCCGGCCTCCGCGACAAAGACATCGCCGCACAACTGAGCGTCTCGCCCCGGACCGTGCATTCGCACCTGAACCGGATCTACACCAAGCTCAATATCTCGTCGCGCCTGCAACTCGCCCAAGTGGCGGCCCAACACGCCTGACGCCGCAGCGTCATTCCCGCAAGCCCTCTGCCTCTTCGGAGGGCGAAACCGAACCGGCCGATCGCCTCGAGGCCGCCGACCGATGCACCACGCACGTTTGCACGATCGCTTGGGAGCCGTCGCGTCAGACAGACAACACATCACGGCACCCCGGTTGCGCAGTTCGGTGAGCACCGTCGGCAACACGACCTAGACTCAACTCACCGGAAGGTGCTCCTCGAACTGGACTGATTCAACGTGTGGCAAGTTGAATTGCCCTAATTCAGAGCACCTTTCCTCATGCACAACACGCAACCGGCACGAAAGCACCAGGCTAGAGGACCATAGATGCCGCCGAACCCGAGCGAGGCGCATTCGCCGCCTTCCACAGTGCGAACAGTCCTCGTGGTCGGTCCCGGCGACCTCCGTCCACCCTGGCAATCTCCGACGGAGTCGTCGACGACCGGCCTCTCATGGCTACAGAGCACGCTCGCCGAGGTGCTGGCGACCCATCGTGGTGAACGCTTGGTGGCGCAGGACCGCGGAGACAAGTTCGCCGCCGGGTTCGCGGACGTTGACGATGCAGTGGCTTGTGCACTGGCTTTGCAGCGCGCGTGCTCGGAGCCGATCCGTCCGCGGATCGCGGTGCACACCGACGAGCGGCCGCTGGTTGAGCCCTGCGCACGCCCGCGAGCCCTGGTGAACCGCGCGGCGCGGCTGTGTGACCTGGCCCACGGCGGGCAGACGGTGTTGTCGGAGATAGCTCGGCAATCGATCGCGGATCGGCTGACACCGGAGGCATGGCTGGTTGACCTCGGTGTCTACCGGCTACGCGGCATACCGTATCCGGAGCGCGTCACGCAGCTCTGTCACCACGACCTCCCCACTGATTTTGCGCCGCTTCGAACCGGAAAAGCCTTGCCTGAGCGGTATTTTCCGACACCACCAACAAGCTTCGTCGGACGTAAGGCCGAGCTGAACGAACTGAGGGTGCTGGTTGACTGCAACCGTCTCGTGACGTTGACCGGCGCCGGCGGAGTCGGCAAGACACGGCTGGCGCTGCAACTGGCCGATGATTGTGTCGACCGGTTCCGCGACGGAGCCTGGTGCGTGGACCTGGCGCCGATCACCGATGCGGATCTGGTCGCCGAGCGAATTGCGCACACGTTGGGCCTGCCCGATCAGACTGACCGCTCCCCGGTCGACACCCTGGTTCGCTTGATCGCCGACCAGCAATTGCTGATCGTGCTCGACAACTGTGAGCATCTGCTGGACGCCTGCGCACGGCTGACCGACACGCTGTTGGCCGCCAGCGCGGAACTGACCATCGTGGCGACCAGTCGGGAACCCCTCGGGGTCGCCGGCGAGGTGACCTGGCCAACTCCGTCTCTATCGCTAGCCGACGAGGCAGTGGAGTTGTTCACCCAGCGCACCTGGCTGGTCCGGCCCGATTTCGTCGGCACCGACGATGACGTCGCCACGATAGCTGAGATCTGTCAACGCCTGGACGGGGTACCGCTGGCGATCGAACTTGCCGCGACACGGGTTCGAGCGTTGTCGCTGACCGAGATCCGCGATGGGCTCGATGAGCGATTGCAACTGTTGACCGGCGGTGCACGCACGGTGGTACCGCGCCAGCAGACCCTGCGCGCCTCAATCGACTGGTCACACGACCTGCTCAGCGAACCGGAATGCGTCGCGTTTCGCCGACTGGCGGTCTTTCTGGGTGGATTCGACCTCGGCGCCGCCCACGCGGTCGTCGCCGGCTCTGACCTGACGCGCAATCAGACCCTCGCCAGGATCACCCAGCTGGTCGACAAATCGCTGGTGACAGCCGATAGCACCGGACCCACCACACGCTATTCGATGCTGGAGACGGTGCGCCAGTACGCGCTGGAGAAGGTCGACGAAGCCGGCGAGACCGATGCGGTAGAGCGCCGCCACCGCGACCACTACACCGCACTATTCGCGAGCCAATCGTCTGACGGCTATCCATGGCATATCAGGCAGGCCGAGATCGAGATTGATAACCTGCGGGCAGCGTTCACCTGGAGTCACGCACACGGCGATATTGAGCTGGCCGCTCTCCTGGTATCAGGACTGCTGCCACTGTGGATTCACAGCCGGAGTCTGGAAGGGCTCGCCTGGTTCAACGCCGTTCTGACCGGCGGTGCCGCGGTGGCACCCGTCATCCGTAGCCACCTGCTCGCCGACAAGACTGTTTTCGAGGGGTGGAGCGGGCACTATTACCGCGTCGATCAGGCCGAGCAGGCCGTGGCGATCGCACGCGACCTCGACGATCGGGCACTGCTGGCCTGGGCACTGGCCGCCTGCGCCTTCACTACCTGCTATAGCCCTGAGACCGCCCTGCCCTACCTTCGCGAGGCGCTCGAACTCACCCCCCCTCTCGGCGACTGGAGATTTGGCCAGATATACGGCGTCTATGCCTACTCCGCCTTCGTCGCGGGCGACCTAGGCACCCTGCGCCAAGCCGCCGAACAAGGACGCAAACTGGCCGACGCGGTCGGCGACTGGTCAGCGTCTCGACTCTGCCGCTTTTGCCTGGGCTTAGGAGACCTGCTGTCCGGGGACCTGGCGAAAGCTGCCACTGCGGGCCAGGAAATGGCCGCCGAGGCCGCGGCGACACACGATCCGCTTTTCGCGGCAAAGGGCTTGATGCTGCTGGCAGAGGCGCTGGCATGCCAAGGTGACACCAGCGGAGCTCGCGCCGCGGCACAAGCAAGCGCCGACATCACTGTCGACCAAGCCGCTTTCCACCGAGGCCTCAGTCTGGGTGCGTTGGTGGACGCATCGTTGGCTGCTGGTGATGTGCCGGCGGGACAAGTGGCCAGCGATACTGCGTGCGAGGCGTGTGCCCTACCGCACCTGCTGGCCATCAACGGCAACCCGGCGGCCAGGGCCGCGCTGGCATCCGGTGATGCGATCGCGGCGCGCCGCCGGTCCGACGAAGCGTTCTCGTTGTCGTCGGGGGTAAACCGGCTCTTACCGCTGGAGATACGTATTCGGATCGCGATCGTCGAAGGCAAGTTGGGGCAGGCCAAACAAGACGCCCGCGAGGCCTTGGAGATCGCCAGCCAGACCGGCGCATATCTGGCGATTCCCGAGGTAATCGAGTGCCTGGCAACGCTGGCTGCCGGCGCCGGTCGACACCGCGACGCGGCGCGACTGTTCGGATCGGCAGTTGCCATCCGCGACCACACCGGCGCCGTCCGCTTCAAGATCTATGACGCCGACTACACCGCAGCGGTCGACACCGTGCGGAAATCGATGGGGCAGCAGGATTTTGAGATCCGGTGGGCCGAGGGTGCCGCAATGTCGCCGGCGGAAGCGATCGCCTACGCGTGCCGGAGCGACGGAATGAGCAAGGGCAAACGCCCGTCCAGCGGTTGGGCCTCGCTGACGCCGGCTGAACGCAATGTCGTCCGGCTGATCAGTGCCGGACTTCGCGACAAGGAGATCGCCGCAGAACTGAGCGTCTCGCCCCGCACGGTGCATTCACACCTGAACCGGATCTACACCAAGCTCAACATCACTTCCCGCTTGCAACTCGCTCAAGAAGCAGCGCAACACACCTGACGCGGCGGTGTCAGGCGATCCGGGGGGCGGGCTCGACCTGCGCCCACCTTTTCCAGTTCCGGTATTCCTCGGCGTTCAGTTCCCGACCGAGCACGGTGGTGACGGCGGCGTCATGCTCCAAATAGAGCTCCTCGTTACGGCGCCACGCCGGCAGGTAGCGGTAGAACGGCAACCAGGGATGCAGATGGTGGATCAGGTGGTAGTTCTGGGACAGCATGAGCGGCGCGAGCAGCCATTCCATCCCGACCCGAAGACGACTGGCGCGATACCGGTCCTCACGCTGCGTGACGTCGATCCCGTGATGCGGTAACCAGTCGAACGCCCATCCGATGATGAAAAGACCGAGGCGCTGCGGGATCAAGACGACCTCCGCCAGCAGCCAGAAGTGGTCGGTGAGGATCGCCGCGACGGTCATGGCGATCGTCAACGAGAACAGCACGGACGTTTCGGCGAGCTCGGCAATCGGACGCCGCCACGAATGGCGTATCCGCGGCCACAGCTTGCGGACATACCAGGTCGCGTTGAACAGGTCCATCAGCGCCCAGCGGAACGGCAGCTGCCAGGTGGGCGCATGGGTGGCGAACATGTCTGGATCGCGCTCAGGGTCATTGGTATGGCGGTGATGCTCGCCGTGGACGTAGCCGAAAGCCGGTAACGAGAACGGCAGCACCACCAACAGCCAGGCCACCCGGCCGACCACCGCGTTGACCCAGCGCACCGAGCAGAACGAGCGGTGCAGGGCCTCGTGCGCCACCGAGAACAGCACATACGTCACCAGGGTGCTCAGCGGTATGACGATCCAGGCCGGCAGGGATCCGCGGGCCGCGCCGATGGCCACCAGCACGAATACGCTGATGCCGCCCACCCCGAGCCCGAAGGTGGGCCACGAGAAACTCGGTACGCCTTCGCCGGGGTGCGGGTGCGGCCGTCGCCGGACTGCCGCGGGTCGGTGGTCTTCCACCTCGAGCACCGACACGAGACCTCCAGCAGCTGGGCGAAAACACGAGCGCGTCACCTAAGAGCAGGTGAAAGATTACGTCGCTTCCCGATGAGGGACGGGCCGCAACGCTTACTCGTACGGCTAAGTAAGTATCACAATATTGACGCACGCGTATAACGTCGCAGGTCCGCGCATAGGGACTTTAGTCCCCCGCAACAGTCTCCCGGGACTCAGGCCCCGTACACCGGCACCGGTGGCCGCGACCGGGCCAGCAGGTCGGCGACGACCGGCCCGAGCTCAGCAGGATCCCAGCGGGCGCCCTTGTCGGCCTGCGGGCCATGCGCCCAACCCTCGGCGACCCGGATCTTGCCGCCCTCGACCTCGAAGACCTTGCCGGTCACGTCACGCGACTCGACGCTGCCCAGCCAGACCACCAGCGGACTCACGTTCTCCGGGGCCATGGCGTCGAAGGCCTGGTCCTGGGTGTTCATCATGTCGGCGAACACGGTCTCGGTCATCCGGGTCCGTGCCGACGGGGCGATCGCGTTGACCGTGACCCCGTAGCGGCCCATCTCGGCCGAAGCGACCAGTGTGAGCGCGGCGATACCGGCCTTGGCGGCCGAGTAGTTCGCCTGCCCGACGCTGCCCTGCAGGCCGGCGCCGGAGCTGGTGTTGATGATTCGGGCATCCACCGTTTCGCCGGCCTTGGACTGTGCCCGCCAGTAGGCGGCGGCGTGCCGCATGGTGGCGAAGTGCCCCTTGAGGTGTACGGCGACGACGGCGTCGAACTCCTCTTCGCTGGTGTTGGCGAACATCCGGTCGCGCACGATACCGGCGTTGTTGACCAGCACATCGAGACCGCCGAAGTGGTCGACCGCGGTCTGGATCAGCGCCGCGGCCTGGTCCCAGTCGGCGACGTTGGAGCCGTTGGCGACGGCCTCTCCGCCGGCGGCGACGATCTCGTCGACCACGCCCTGGGCAGCACTGCCCCCACCGGCCGGTGAGCCGTCCAGGCCCACGCCGATGTCGTTGACCACGACCCGGGCGCCCTCGGCGGCAAAGGCCAGCGCGTGCGCCCGCCCGATTCCGCCGCCCGCTCCGGTGACGATGACCACGCGGCCGTCAAGAAGTCCCATGAGTGCTTTCTCCTTATTTGTTAGCGCTGGATGCGTCGAGGTAGGCGGGGTTTTCGCCACCGCCGTGCACGGTCAGGCTGGCGCCGCTGACATAGGACGCCAGTTCTGAACTCAAAAATGCTGCTGTCCAACCGATTTCGGCTGGCTTGGCCAGCCGTCCCAGTGGCACGGTGGCGCCGACGGCCGCCACCGACTCGGCGTCGCCGTAGAACAGTTCGGACTGCTCGGTCTCGACCATGCCGACCACGATCGAGTTCACCCGCACCTTCGGCGCCCATTCGACGGCCAGCGACGTGGTCAGGCTGTCCACCCCGGCCTTGGCCGCGCCGTAGGCGGCGGTACCCGGTGACGGCCGGCGCCCGCTGACGCTGGTGATATTGACGATCGAACCGCCGCCGTCCTGGGTCTGCATGACCGCGTTCGCGTGCGTGGACACGTACAGGGCGCTGAGCAGGTTCAGCTCGATGATCTTGCGGCTGAAGTTGGCCGACGCATCGGCGGCCAGCGCGAACGGGGATCCGCCGGCGTTGTTGACCACGGTGTCGATCCGGCCGTGCCGGGCCACGATCGCCTCGATCAGGCCCCGGACCGCGTCGTCGTCGCGGACGTCGCAGGAATGGAACTCATACGGCGAGGTGTCCACCGGGCGTCGGGCGCAGGTCACCACCGTCGCGCCCTGATCGGCGAAGACGGCGCTGATGCCCGCGCCGACACCGCGCACTCCACCGGTCACCAGCACCACCTTGCCGGTCAATCCGAGGTTGATAGCGGCAGCCGCAGAGTCAGACACTGTGCTAGCGTACCAAGCAAGTGCTTGCTTAGGTATCCAAGACCCCAATACGACAGGGAAGTCCGCCCATGCCGATCACATCCAAAACCGTCGAACCGGGGATCGTCGCGGTCACCGTCGACTACCCGCCGGTCAACGCCCTACCG
Source organism: Mycolicibacter heraklionensis (assembly GCF_001021505.1). Lineage (GTDB taxonomy): Bacteria > Actinomycetota > Actinomycetes > Mycobacteriales > Mycobacteriaceae > Mycobacterium > Mycobacterium heraklionense. Next base: position 82,219 of record NZ_LDPO01000019.1, on the reverse strand, counting down.
TCACGGGCCTGGTTCGAGCTGGGCGAGGTCATCACCGCCGCCGGCAACGACATGTCCACCCACGTGGTGATCCTGCGGGCCGAGGGCCGCGGCTTCAACGCCGGCGTGGACATCAAGGAGATGCAGAACACCGAGGGCTTCACCGCCCTGATCGACGCCAACCGCGGCTGCTTCGCCGCGTTCAAGGCCGTCTACGAGTGCGCGGTGCCGGTGATCGCCGCGGTCAACGGCTTCTGCGTCGGCGGCGGGATCGGCCTGGTCGGCAACGCCGACGTAATCGTGGCCTCCGACGACGCCAAGTTCGGCCTGCCCGAGGTGGAACGCGGCGCGCTGGGCGCGGCCACCCACCTGTCCCGGCTGGTGCCGCAGCACATGATGCGGCGGTTGTTCTACACCGCGGCCACCGTCAACGCCGCCACCCTGCACCAGTACGGCTCGGTGCACGAGGTGGTGCCGCGCGCCGAGCTCGACGAGGCCGCGCTGCGGGTGGCCCGCGACATCGCGTCCAAGGACACTCGGGTGATCCGGGCGGCCAAGGAAGCCCTGAACCTCATCGACGTGCAGAAAGTCAACTCCAGCTACCGGATGGAGCAGGGCTTCACCTTTGAGCTCAACCTCTCCGGTGTGGCCGACGAGCACCGCGACGAGTTCGCCGGTACCGAGAAGGGCGCCAAGAAATGAGCAAGGTAACCACTCTCGACGACGCCGTCGCTGAGCTGCGTGACGGCATGACGATCGGTATCGGCGGCTGGGGCTCCCGGCGCAAGCCGATGGCGTTCGTCCGGGCCATCCTGCGCACCGACGTCAAAGATCTGACCGTGGTGACCTACGGCGGACCGGATCTGGGCCTGCTGTGTTCGGCGGGCAAGGTGCGCCGGGCCTACTACGGCTTCGTCTCCCTGGACTCTCCGCCGTTCTACGACCCGTGGTTCTCGAAGGCCCGCACCACCGGTGCCATCGAGGCCCGTGAGATGGACGAGGGCATGCTGCGCTGCGGGCTGCAGGCCGCCGCCCAGCGGCTGCCGTTCCTGCCGATCCGCGCCGGCCTGGGCAGTTCGGTGATCGACTTCTGGGAGGGTGAGCTGAAGACCGTCACCTCCCCGTACCCGGTCTCGGCTGCAGAAGGAGGTGGGCACGAGACGCTGGTCGCGATGCCGGCGCTGAACCTGGACGCCGCGTTCGTGCACATGAACCTCGGCGATGAGCGCGGCAACGCCGCCTACACCGGGATCGACCCGTACTTCGACGACCTGTTCCTGATGTCGGCGCAGCGCCGCTTCCTGTCGGTGGAGAAGATCGTGCCCACCGAGGAGCTGATCGCCACCACGTCGCCGCAGACCCAGGTGATCAACCGGATGATGGTGGACAAGGTCGTGGAAGCACCGAACGGCGCCCACTTCACCATCGGCGCAGCCGATTACGGACGCGACGAGAAGTTCCAGCGGCACTATGCCGAGGCCGCCAAGTCCGACGAGACCTGGGCGGAGTTCAAGGCCACCTACCTGTCCGGCAGCGAGGACGACTACCAGGCTGCGGTCAAGAAGTTCGGAGAGAACGCATGACAGATTCAGCAACTCGAGCCGAAGTGTGCGCCGTCGCCTGCGCCGAGCTGTTCCGCGACGCCGGCGAGATCATGGCCTCACCCATGGCCACGGTGCCCTCGGTCGGCGCCCGGCTCGCCCGGCTGACCTTCTCCCCCGACCTGGTGCTCACCGACGGCGAGGCCCGCATCCTGGCCGACACCCCGGCGATCGGCAAGGTCGGGCCGCTGGAAGGGTGGATGCCGTTCAACCGGGTCTTCGAGACCCTGTCCTGGGGCCGGCGCCATGTGATCATGGGCGCCAACCAGATCGACCGCTACGGCAACCAGAACCTGTCGGCGTTCGGCCCGCTGCAGCACCCGACTCGGCAGATGTTCGGGGTCCGCGGGGCGCCGGGCAACACCATCAACCACACCACCAGCTACTGGGTGGGTGCGCACTCGTCGCGGGTGTTCTGCGAGGCCGTCGACATCGTGTCCGGCATCGGCTACGACAAGGTGGACCCGGCCAACCCGGCATTCCGGTTCTTCAACCTGGGCGGGGTGGTGACCAACCTCGGGGTGTTCGACTTCGGCGGCCCGGACCACCAGATGCGCGCGGTCTCACTGCACCCGGGCGTCACCGCCGACGAGGTCGCCGAGAACACCTCGTTCGAGGTGCACGGCCTGGCCGACGCCGCGGTGACCCGGGAACCGACTGTCGAGGAGCTGCGGCTGATCCGCGAGGTCATTGACCCGAAGTCGCTGCGGGATAAAGAAGTACGCGCATGAGCCGGTTGAAGACCCCGCTGACCGAGCTGGTCGGCATCGAACACCCGGTGGTGCAGACCGGGATGGGCTGGGTGGCGGGCGCCCGGCTGGTGTCGGCCACCGCCAACGCCGGCGGGCTGGGCATCCTGGCCTCGGCGACCATGACGATCGACGAGCTGGCCACCGCGATCGCCAAGGTGAAGTCGGCGACCGACAAGCCGTTCGGGGTGAACATCCGCGCCGACGCGTCCGACGCCGGCGACCGGGTGGATCTGATGATCCGTGAGGGCGTGAAGGTGGCGTCGTTCGCGCTGGCACCCAAGGCCGAGCTGATCGCCAGGCTCAAAGAGGCCGGCTCGGTGGTGATTCCGTCGGTGGGTGCGGCCAAGCACGCCAAGAAGGTGGCGTCCTGGGGCGCCGATGCGGTGATCGTGCAGGGCGGCGAGGGCGGCGGCCACACCGGCCCGGTCGCCACCACACTGCTGCTGCCGTCGGTGCTCGACGCGGTGGCCGGCACCGGGGTGCAGGTGATCGCCGCTGGCGGCTTCTTCGACGGCCGCGGCCTGGCCGCCGCGCTGTGCTACGGCGCGACCGGTGTCGCGATGGGCACCCGCTTCCTGCTGACCAGCGACTCCACCGTTCCCGACGCGGTCAAGCAGCGCTACCTGGCCGCCGACCTGAGCGGCACCGTGGTCTCCACCCGAGTGGACGGCATGCCGCACCGGGTGTTGCGCACCGAACTGGTGGAGAAGCTCGAAAGCGGCTCGCGGGCGCGCGGTTTCAGCGCCGCCATCCGCAATGCGGCGAAGTTCAAGAAGATGTCGCAGATGAGCTGGCCGACCATGGTCCGCGACGGACTCGCGATGCGGCACGGCAAGGAGCTCACCTGGTCGCAGGTGCTGATGGCGGCCAACACCCCCATGCTGCTCAAAGCCGGTCTGGTGGAGGGCAATACCGAAGCCGGAGTGCTGGCCTCAGGTCAGGTGGCCGGCATCCTGGACAGCCTGCCGTCGTGCGCTGAGCTGATCACCTCGATCGTCGACGAGGCCGTCGAGCACCTGCAGGCCGCGTCACGGTTCGTCGTCTAACGGCCCAACCCCTAACCGTGAGTGTGAATCTCACGACGCAACACACCGCGGAAGCGTCGTGTATTCCACACTCACGCCGGAGCCGGGCCAGCCGGCGGCGTTCATTGCGTCCTCTACGCGGGCGATCAGCGTCGCCTTCCGGTAGCGGAGCAGCTCGGCACTGACCCGGATGATCACCCAGCCCAGGTCAGCCAGCGCCACCTGCCGGTCGATGTCGCGCTGGCGCTGCTTGGGGTCGGTCCAGTGCTGGGGGCCGTCGTATTCGACGCCGACGTGCAATTCCCGATATCCCATGTCGACCCGCGCCACGAACCCGTCGTATTCGTCGTACACCACGATCTGGGTCTCCGGGCGCGGCAGGCCCGCGTCGATGAGCGCCACCCGGGTACGACTCTCCTGGTGAGATTCCGCGCCGGCGTCGACCAGCGGCAGGATTCGTCGCAGCCGATTCAAGCCCCGCACTCCCGGATGCGCGGCGATGACGGCCTCGACGTCGGCTATCCCAATACCGGTCGCGTTGGCCAGTGCGTCGACGCGCGCAACGGCGAGCACCCTCGACGGCGTTCGCCGCCCGATGTCGAAGGCAGTCCGCGCAGCAGCGGTGACCCTAATCCCGTCGACGGTCGTCATCTCACTGGCTTTCAGGGTGTCGGTGTGCACGACCAGCTTGGGCGGCGGCCTGCGATTGTCGTGCACCAGTTCCGCGTCGAGTTCAGGGCTCACCCACTTCGACCCCAGCAGCGCTGCGGCCGAATTACCCGCGACGATCCCCCGCCGCCGCGACCACAGCCAGGCCGCACGTGCCCGCTGCGCCGCATCCAGCTCGATACCCCACGGCACGAAGACGCCTGGGTAGACCGTCGCGTAGAGGGTGCGCATCGCCCGCTCGGAAATCACTCTGTCGGCTAACGCCTCGGCCCCCAGGAACGGCCAGTCCAGTTCGTCCATGGCCGAAGCGTGCTACCAAAGGCCGAAACGTGCGGACGCCCGTCCACAGCCCACCGAGTGTGAATCTCACGACGCGACACGCCGTGGCGGCGTCGGGAGATTCACACTCGGCGGCGAAGGCTACGCCTCGACCACCATCAGGGTGTGCCCGGTCGGGTCACGAAGCCAGAACATCGGCGGAACGGGTTCGCCCATCCGGGACACCTGCTCGTCCACATCGACCCCGAGTTCGCGTATCGCGGCGTGCGTGGCGTCGATGTCGTCGGTGCTCAGCGTGATACCGGTGACGGTCGGTTCGATCGGACCGCTCTCCGGCGGCGGCGGAGCCAGCGCGATGCCGGTCGTCCCCTGGGGCGGATAGACCTCGATCCACCGGTAGCCGCCACCGAACTCTTCGTCGGTGCGTTTCTCGAAGCCCAGCGACTCGTAGAACGCAACGGCTTTGTCCTGCTCAACGGTCGGCACACACACGAGGTTGATCGTCTTCAGCCCGGTCTTGGCGGTGCTCATCATGCTCCTTCTAGGTTGGGAACGGTTGGGGACACTACGAATTGACGCCGTAGAGCTGGGCGATCTCCGGCGAGCTCGCCCAGCGACTGTAGGTGGGACTCTGCGGCCACCCCTCGGGCGAGTCTTGCCACTCTTCCTGGCGCCCATAGGGCAGCACATCCAGCAACGGGAATATGTGGCTGAGCTGTTCGACCCCGCGGTGGTTGGTGTACCAGGTGCGGAACACCGCATCACCCTGACGCAAAAAGACATTCACCGCGAACTGACCGCCTGGCGGTACCCCGACATCGGCTCCGAACGAGCTGTTGGCCGTGCTGTACCAGGCCATCTGGTTGCCGACCCGCCGCTTGTACGCAATCGCTTCGTCGATGGGGCCCTGCGTGACAATCACGAACCGTGCGTCATAGGCCTCAAGAAAGTCGAGTCGGGTGAACTGCGAGGTGTAGCCGGTACATCCTGGGCACTGCCATTCCTGGCCCGGCGACCACATGTGGTGGTAGACGATCAGTTGACTTGCGCCCTCGAACACCTCGGACAGGTGCACCGGCCCGCTCTCGCCTTCGAGCACATAGTCGTCCATGGCAACCATCGGCAGGCGTCGGCGCTGTGCGGCGATCGCGTCGAGTTCGCGGGTGGCGGCCTTCTCCCGGGCGCGCAACGTGTCGATTTCCCGCTGCCAGGTCTGGTTATCCACCACCGGCGGCGCCTTGAAATCCGTCTTCACGAAAACCCCCATTGTCATGTGTACGGCGTCCACATTGGCTATGTTCACACCGTACACTTGGACCCGAGGGGGCTGTCAAGAGGTGGCTGGGACAAAGACCGGTTATCACCATGGCGACCTGGGCGCGGCGCTGATCGACGCCGGCCTGCAGCTGACCCGACTCGGCGGTCCGGAGGCGCTGACGGTCCGGGAGGCGACCCGGCGCGTCGGCGTGTCCCCGAACGCCGCATACCGTCATTTCGCCGACCGCGAGGCACTGTTGCGGGCGGTCGCGATCGCCATCGGAGACCGGATGGCCGCACGCATGCTCCCATCGGCGAGCCGACGCGGCACCGCGGCGAACCGGGCACGCAATCAGCTCCGGTCCGTCGGGCTCGGCTACATCGGATTCGCGTTGGACGAGCCGGGCTGGTTCACCGTGGCCTTCTTCGGCTCCGGGGTCACCTCGGTGGACGACGACGGGCCCCCGCCGCCGTTTCGCGCACTGGTCGATGCACTCGATGCGATGGTGGACGCCGGTGTGCTGAAACCGAGTCGGCGCGCCGGCGCGGAGTGGCCGTGCTGGTCGGCCGTGCACGGATTCGCCGAACTGGCCCTGCGCGGACCGCTACGCGGCGTCCCGCGTTCCGATCTGGATGCACTGGCGCAACGAACGGTCGACGACATCATCGCCGGGTTGGTGGGTTGAGCCGCTGAGTCGGCTGCCCAACTCCGTCGTCCGCGCACGACGAGAGCCCGCCACCCAACCGCAGCGCAACCAGGGGACAGGCGACTTCAACGGACCAAAGTCCCGATTTTTTGCCGTAGTCGAAGCAAAACGTTGACCGGAGGCCAAAACCTATTCTTTAATTTCGACTATGGACGACTGAGATCAACTCAGCATCCTCTAACCGAACTTTAGTGCACCCCGTGGCACATCTCGTTCGAGGAGGTCGGCAGGTGTTTGGAAACGTCGTCGTGCGGAGCACTCGCGGAAAACACAAGGCCGGGGCGCTGCGGCGGATCGCCGCCGTGATCGGTGCGGCGGCGGCGTTCGCCGGGTCCGGGATGAGCCCGTTGGCCACCGCACCGCCAGCGCACGCCGATGTGCTCGATGTGCTCATCGATCCACCAATCGACCCGATCTCCGCGGTGATCAGCGGGGCGGCCGACCCGGTGACGGTGTTTGACCCGGCGGCGTGGGAGGACTTCTTCCACCAGCTCGCCGGTCTCGACGTGGCTGGCGCCGGCTCGGCGGTGGCTTTGCCGGGAGACGACTGGTTCGACCAGCTGATCTACACCCCGTTGCACACCGCGATCGAGGACTGGATCAACAGCCCGCTAGGCCTGCAGGTCAGCGGCTTGATCAACCAGGTGTCCGGGCTGTATCTGATCGGTGACGGCACGGCGGGCACGGCAGACCATGTCAACGGCGGCAACGCCGGGCTGTTGCTCGGCGACGGCGGCGACGGGTACGGCTCGACCGGCTCGGGCGGCAATGCCGGCTGGCTGTTCGGTGACGGCGGCAGTGCCGGCAGTGCCGCCGCCGATGAGAACGTCTTCCCGCTGGCAGGTGGCGCGGACCCGGCCCCAATCAATGGAACGCCCGGCCAGGGCGGCAACGCCGGGTTCTTGTTCGGCAACGGCGGCAACGGCACCACCGGCGGAGCCGGCCAATTCGGCGGCAACGGTGGCGCGGGCGGCAACGGGGGCAACGGCGGCGTCCTGTGGGGCAATGGCGGTGACGGCGGGGCCGGCGGAGCCGGCGGGGCCGGTACCGCGACCCATACCGCCGGCGGAACCGGCGGGGCCGGCGGAACCGGCGGCAGCGGCGGGCTTCTGTTCAGCAGCGGCGGCGCAGGTGGCGCCGGCGGGATCGGTGGTGCTGGGTATGACGCGGGCACTGCGCTGGCCGGCCAGGACGGCGCCGCCGGCGGAACTGGCGGCAACGGCGGCGTCGGCGGCAACGGCGGAGCGGGTGGCCTGCTGTTCGGCGGCGCCGGTTCCGGTGGAATTGGTGGCGCCGGTGGTGAGGGTGGCACCGGCGGCGCCGGCGGTAACGGTGTGGATGCGGTATTGGCCGGCAACACCGGCGGGGCCGGCGGCAACGGCGGAAACGGTGGTGTCGGTGGGCACGGCGGTGTCGGCGGCAACGCCGGCGCGGCAGGACTTGGTGGCACCGCAGGCAGCAGCGGCAGCGGCGGAGCCGGCGGCACCGGCGGCAATGCCGGCACTCCCGGTGACGGCGGGGCCGGCGGCGCCGGCAACGCGGCTAATCCCAACGGAGGCAATGGCGGCCACGGCGGCGACCCCGGCGCGGTGGGCCAGGGCGGTGCTGGTGGCGCGGCCGGCTCCGGCTCGGGCGGGCACGCGGGTGCCGGCGGCGGCAACGGCGCCGCGGTGAGCGGGGCAGCCGGCAACGGCGGTACCGGTGGAGCCGGGTTCAGCCCCACCGCCGCCGGCGCTAACGGCGGGACCGGCGGAAACGGCGGCGCCGGCGGAGCGCTGGGCAACGGCGGCAACGGCGGCGTCGGCGGCAACGGCGCGACCGGGGTTAACAGTGTCGGCGGGTCCGGCGGCAAGGGTGGCGACGGCGGGGCCGGCGGATTCCAGGCCGGCAACGGTGGCACCGGCGGGCGCGGCGGCAACGGCGGTACGGGTGCTGCCGGCACGGCGGGCAGCACCGGCAACACCGGTGTCGCCGGAGTCAACGGCGGCAACGGCCAGGACGGCGGCACCGGTGGTAACGGCTTTGCCGGCGGCAACGGCGGCACCGGCGGCAACGCCGGCACTGCCGCCCACGGCACCGCTGGGATCAACGGTTCCGGTGGCACCGGCGGCAACGGTGGTGCCGCCGGAAACGGCGGCGACGGCGGTAACGGTGCGGACGGCGTCTGGGGCAAGATCGCCTCCAACGGCTTGGACGGTGCCGGCGGTGCCGGCGGCAATGCCGGCAGTGGCGGGTCCGCCGGCGCCGGCGGCGCTGGCGGTGCGGCCGGCACTGGCGGCACCGGGGGCACCGCGGGTAGCGGCGGCGCCGTGGGCGGCGCTGCCAGCGGCGCGGCCCACGGTGGCAACGGCGGCAACGGGGCGAACGGGAACGCCGGCCATATCAACGGCGGCTACGGCGGCAACGGCGGCTCCGCGACCTCAGCGGGAACCGGGAACATCACCGGCGGCAACGGCGGCAACGGCGGCGTCGCGTTCACCGGCGGCAACGGCGGGTGGGGTGGGCGCGGCGGCGATGCGACCATCACCAACAGCGCCTCGACCGGCACCGCCACCGGCGGCAACGGTGGCGTTGGCGCGACCGGAGTCGGCGGTGGGCAGGGCGGCAACGGCGGCAACGCCTACACCTACGGAACCGGCAACGTGATCGCCGGCAACGGCGGCGATGGTGGTGCCGGCAGCACCAACGGCGCCGGCGGAGGCAACGGCGGCAACGCGACCACCAACAACGCCGCCAACCTGCACGCCGCAGTCGGCGGTAACGGTGGTAACGGCGGCAACGGCGGCTTGGGCGGCGGCTTCGGCGGAGACGGCGGCACGGGCTGGGTCCAAGGCGGCAACGCCGTTGCCACCGGCGGTCACGGCGGAACCGGCGGCAACGGCGCCGGCGGCAGCGGTGTCGGCGACATCGGCAGCGGTGGCCTCGGCGGCAGCGGCGGCGAGGCGTACAACGGCGGCTCTGGCGACGCCGTGGGTGGTGCCGCCGGCCTCGGCGGCCACGGCGGCGGTACGGGCGTCAATGGCGGCCGCGACGGCACCGGCGGCAACGGCGGTTCGGCGACCATCACTGCGAACGGAACCGGAAACGCCATCGGCGGCGACGGGGCAGCCGGCACCGGCGGCAGCAGCACCAACTGGGCCGGCAACGGTGGCAAGGGCGGCAACGCGACCATCAACAACAGCGCCTCGCACGCTAACGCGACCGCCGGAAAGGGCGGAGCCGGCGCCTCCGGCTACCTCGGCGGCAACGGCGGCGCCGGCGGTTCGGCGAATAGCGCCGGCACCGGCAATGCCACCGGCGGGGACGGCGGCAAGGGCGGCAACGGAACCAACGAAGGCGCCGGCAACGGCGGCAATGGCGGCAGCGCCGTGACCAACGCTCCGGGCACCGCGAAGGGCGGTACCGGCGGAGGCGGCGGTACCGGGCACCCCAACGGTTCATCGGGCTCCAACGGCAGCCACACCCCGTAGCGACCGCAACCGGTTCACCGAGCGCGGAGCCAGACCCACCGCGTGATCAGCTAGGCGCGGATTCCGTTGCGCTGCAACCGAATCGGCGCACCGGCGCCGTCCTGGACACGCTGGCGCAACGGGCGGTCCGCAGCGTCATCGCCGGGCGCGTGCGTTAAAGCCGTCGCCCCGCTGCCTTCGTGCGCGGACGACAAAGCCCTGCCACTAGTTGGGCGGCCGACGACAAAGCCAACCGGGATACCCGCTGGCTAACGTGCCTGCCACAGCCAAGAAAACCCAACTACTCCAGTCCGCTTTGCGGAGGAAATGAGCACGCCGTGAGTAACCTCATCAGCGCCTACGCGACCATCGTTGCATTCGTCCTTGCGACCCTGATTCCGCTGTGGATCCCGGTGGGCGTCACGGTCGCACCCGCAATCGCCAAGTGGATTCGGAAGCTCCGCAGAACCGCGACGGTACCGACGTCCAGTTCAGCTGGCTTGGGCAGGCAGATGGATCCCGTTGGTCACCGTGATCACGAATGAGGTGAGGTCCCGCGTGAGGTCGTCCATCGATCGCGGTGGGTCGGTCTGGTGCAGGAAATCGGCAATGATCTCGAAGAGCCCCCCGACGGTGGCTACCGCCATCGCCCGGTAGTCGACGACCTCACCGGCTAGGGCCTTGCTGCGCCAGAACGACTCGATGAAGTCCGCGGCCCACCGACGATTTGCCCGCCGTTGCGCCTCGACCCGCGGCGAGATTCCGGTGCTTTCCCGGAACGCGACGACTGCCACCCGGGGGTCGACGACCAGCTCATAGGCGAACACCGTCAGCACCCGGCGCACCGTCGCCTCTTCGGTCTCATCGGGAGCGCCGTGGAGCAACTCCTCCTCGACCTTTGCCTCGATCCGATCGCCGATCTCGTTCATCAGCGCCAGGTAACAGTCTTCCTTGCTGTCGAACAGCTCGTAGAACGCCTTGTTGCCGACGTAGGCGGTTTGGCAGATCTGCTCGATCGAGGTGTTGGCGTAACCGTCTCGGGCAAACAATTCGAACGCTGCGGTCAGGAGTTGCTGACGCCGCTGAGCGCGGCGCTGGTCAGCGTCGAGCCCGCGAATCCGGCGCCCCCCCGGTGCCGTCGGAGTCGGTGTTTCCATAAAGTCCGATTTTAGCCGCCAAGGCGCTCAATGATCGTGACGTTAGCGGTGCCCCCGCCCTCGCACATCGTCTGCAAACCGTACCGGCCGCCGGTGCGCTCCAGCTCGTTGAGCATCGTGGTGAACAGCTTGGCCCCGGTGGCCCCCAGCGGGTGGCCCAGCGCGATCGCCCCGCCGTTGGGGTTGACCTTGGCCGGGTCGATCGGGAACTCCTTCATCCAGGCCTGCACCACCGGAGCGAACGCCTCGTTGATCTCCACAACGTCGATGTCGTCGATGCTCAGGCCGGTCTTTTCCAGCGCGTAGCGGGTGGCCGGGATCGGGCCGGTCAGCATGATCACCGGGTCGTCACCCCGGGCGCTGATGTGGTGGATGCGGGCGCGGGGCGCCAGACCGTGGTCTTTGACGGCCTGCTCAGAAGCGAGCAGCACCGCGGCCGACCCGTCACAGATCTGGCTGGAGACCGCCGCCGTCAGCCGGCCGCCCTCGACCAGCGTCTTGAGGCCGGCCATCTTCTCCAGCGTGGACTCGCGCGGGCACTCGTCGACCCGGAAACCATCGACGTCGATGATCTCGTTGTCGAAGCGCCCCTCGGCGATCGCGGCGAACGCCCGCTGATGGCTCTGCAGCGCGAAGCGCTCCATGTCCTCGCGGGAGATGTCCCAGCGCTCGGCGATCATCTCGGCGCCGCGGAACTGCGAGACCTCCTCGTCCCCGTAGCGCTCCAGCCACTTCTTCGACTCGTTGGTCGGCGAGGTGAAACCGAACTGCTCGCCGACGATCATCGCCGACGAGATCGGGATCCAGCTCATGTTCTGCACGCCACCGGCCACAATCAGGTCCGCGGTGCGCGACATTATCGCCTGCGCGCCGAACGAGATCGCCTGCTGGGACGAACCGCACTGCCGGTCGACGGTGACTCCCGGCACCCCTTCGGGGTAGCCCGCCGCCAGCCACGCCAGCCGGCCGATGTTGCCGGCCTGGCCGCCGATGGCGTCCACGCAGCCGGTGATCACATCGTCGACGGCGGCCGGGTCAACCCCGACGCGGTCCAGCAGACCGCGAAAAGCCAACGCGCCCAAGTCGATCGGGTGGATGCCGGCCAGCGACCCGTTACGCTTGCCGACGGCGGTGCGAACGGCGTCGATGACGTACGCCTGAGAAACGTGAGCGGCTTGTGACATATCAACTTCCTTCTTTGGTGATTCCACCCAGCACGATGGCGAGGTACTGCCTGCCGACTTGCTCGGCGGTCAATGGGCCACCCGGTTGGTACCAGCGCACTGATACCCAGGTGGTGTCGCGGATGAAGCGATAGACCAGGTCGACGTCGAGGTCGGGGCGGAAACATCCCGCTTCAATACCCTGCTGCAGCACGTCAAGCCACATTTTACGTTGTTGCCGGTTGCGTTCGTCGACGTAGGAGAACCGCTCGTGGGACGACAGGCGCTTGGCTTCGTCCTGGTAGATGACGACTTGGGCGTGTCGATGCTCGATCGCGTCGAACGAGGCCAGGAACAGCCCCTTGAGCCGTTCCATCGGATCGGTTTCGCTGTCCACGATCTGCTGATACCGGGCGAACAGCCAGTCCAGAAAGTCGCGCAGCACCTCGTCGACCATCTCCTCCTTGGAGGAGAAGTGGTGATACAGACTGCCGGACAGAATCCCGGCGGCGTCGGCGATGTCGCGCACCGTCGTGGCACGCAGGCCACGCTCGGCGATCATCGCCGCCGCCAGGTTCAGGAGTTCGTCACGGCGCGTCATGGCATCAGGCCCGTTGGCTGGAAACCGAGATGACCTCGCCGGTCAGGTAACTGGAGTAGTCGCTGGCCAGGAACGCGATGGTGGTGGCGATCTCCCACGGCTCGGCGGCCCGGCCGAACGCCTCGCCGTCGGCGAGCCGGTCCAGCAGTTCGGCGGAGCTGGTCTTCTCCAGGAACTTGTGCCGGGCGATGGACGGCGAGACCGCGTTGATCCGCACCCCGTACTCGACGGCCTCGATCGCACTGCACCGGGTCAGCGCCATCACGCCGGCCTTGGCCGCGGCGTAATGCGACTGGGAATGCTGTGCGCGCCAACCCAAGACGCTGGCGTTGTTGACGATCACCCCACCGTGGTCCACGCCCCGGAAGTAACGCAAGGCCGCCCGGGTGGCCCGCATCACCGAGGTGAGCGTCACGTTCAGCACGCGGTCCCACTCGTCGTCGGTCATGTCGATGACGGGGGTCTGCCCGCCGAGTCCGGCGTTGTTGACCAGCACGTCGAGCCGGCCCATCTTCGCCACGGCCTCGTCGAACAGCGCGTCGACCGCCGCGGTGGAGGTGACGTCGCAGACCACCGCCTCCACCCGACCCAGCCCGAGGCCGGCCAGCTCGTCGCGGGTCTCGCCGAGCCGGCGTTCGTGGTAGTCGGAGACCACCACGTCAGCACCTTCGAGCAGCGCACGCCGGGCGGTGGTGGAGCCGATTCCGGTGCCGGCGGCTGCGGTCACCAAGACGGTCTTGCCCGCCAATAGGCCGTGCCCGGCAATCTCTTCCGGCGCCTTGGACAGATCCTTGGAAAGGTCCGACGTCGAGCTCATCCCTTTGCCTCCCGGGGTAGGCCGAGAACCCGCTCGGCGATGATGTTGCGCTGAATCTCGTTCGACCCGCCGTAGATGGTGTCGCTGCGGGTGAACAGGTACAGCCGCTGCCACTCGTCGAACTCGCCGTCGCGCAACACCATCGAGTCGCGCCCGATCACGTCCATGGCCAGCTCGCCGAGATCGCGGTGCCAGTTGGCCCACAGCAGCTTGGAGACATTGTCTTGACCGGGCTGCTCGACGTCCATGGTGGCCATCGCGTAGGACCGCATCGACCGCAAGCCCACCCAGGAGCGGGTCAGCCGCTCCCGAATCAACGGGTCCTCGGCGGCCCCGTTGCGCGCCGCGAGCTCAGCCAGCGAAGACAGCTCACGGGCGTAACGGATCTGCTGGCCCAGTGTCGACACGCCACGCTCGAAGGTGAGCGTGCCCATCGCCACCTTCCAGCCGTCGCCAGGTTCGCCGACCACCAGGTCGGCGTCGGTGCGGGCGTTGTCGAAGAAAACCTCGTTGAACTCCGAGGTGCCGGTCAGCTGCACGATCGGCCGGACCTCGACCCCGGGCTGGTCCAGCGGCACCAACAGGTAGGACAGTCCGTTGTGCCGCTTGGAGCCCTTCTCGGTGCGGGCCACCACGAAGCACCACTGCGACAGGTGCGCCAGCGACGTCCACACCTTCTGCCCGTTGATCACCCATGCATCGCCGTCGAGCACGGCGGTGGTGGCCACATTGGCCAGGTCGCTGCCGGCGCCCGGCTCGGAGTAGCCCTGGCACCACAGCTCGGTGACGTTGCGGATGCCGGGCAGGAAACGCTGCTGCTGCTCGGGTGTGCCGAAGGCGATCAGGGTCGGCCCCAGCAGCTCTTCGCCCAGGTGATTGACCTTGTCGGGCGCGTCGGCGCGGGCGTACTCCTCGTAGAACGCCACCCGGTGCGCCACCGACAGGCCGCGCCCGCCGTGTTCCACCGGCCAGCCCAGGCAGGTCAGCCCGGCGTCGGCCAGATGGCGGTTCCAGGCCATCCGCTCCTCGAACGCCTCATGCTCGCGCCCCGGGCCGCCGAGGCCCTTGAGCTCGGCGAACTCCCCGACCAGGTTGTCGGCCAGCCATGCACGGACCTCAGCCCGGAACTCCTCGACTGCTTGCACCCCTGTAGGCTAACCTACCAAGCACTTGCTCGGCTACGAGCCGTCGAGCCCAGGGAGCCCGCGCTGGCGGCGATGCAGTGTTCAGCGACGGGGAGGAGCAGCGCCTATGAGTACAGAACCGCAGACCACACCTGCGGCCCTGGACCACATCGCGCGTGCACTTCCCGACCATGACGCCCTGGTCACCGAGGACAAACGCTTCACTTACGCGAGCCTGCGCGACGAAGTGCGGCGGGCCGCCGCGGCTCTGATCGCCCTTGGCGTCCAGCCGGGCGACCGGGTTGCGCTCTGGTCGCCGAACACCTGGCACTGGGTGATCACCTGCCTGGGCACCCACTACGCCGGCGGTGTCCTGGTGCCGCTGAACACGCGCTACACCGCCGCGGAAGCCACCGACATCCTGTCCCGCAGCAACGCCAAAGTCCTGGTCGGCATGGGGCGGTTCCTCAAGTCCGACCGGCTGGCCGAACTGGACCGGGACCAGCTACCCGACCTGCAGCATGTCGTCCGGGTGCCCATCGACGTCGCCGACGGAACCTGGGACGAGTTCATCGCCGCCGGTGCCGCGGTGCCGGCCGCCGACATCGACGCACGCGCCGCGGCCGTCGGGCCCGACGATCTCTCGGACATCCTGTTCACCTCCGGGACCACCGGCCGCAGCAAGGGCGTGCTCTGCGCCCACCGGCAGTCGCTGGCCGGCCCGGCGGCCTGGGCGGCGTGCGGTCAGATGACCGCGCAGGACCGCTACCTGTGCATCAACCCGTTCTTCCACAACTTCGGCTACAAGGCCGGCATCCTGGCCTGCCTGCAGACCGGCGCCACGTTGATCCCACAGGTCACCTTCGATCCGGCCGCCGCGCTGCGCGCCATCGAGTCCCACCGGATCACCGTGTTGCCCGGGCCGCCCACCATCTACCAGACCCTGCTCGACCACCCCGACCGCGACCGCCACGACCTGAGCTCGCTGCGGTTCGCGGTCACCGGGGCGGCCACCGTCCCGGTGGTGCTCATCGAGCGGATGCAGACCGAACTCGACATCGACATCGTGCTCACCGCCTACGGGCTGACCGAGTCCGGCGGGTTCGCCACCATGTGCCGCGCCGACGACGACGCCATCACGGTCGCCACCACCTGCGGGCGCCCGATCGGCGACTTCGAGCTGCGGCTGGAAAAATCAGTCGGCGCCACCGATCCCGAAGCCGGCGAAGTACTACTGCGCAGCGCCAACATCATGCTCGGCTACCTCGACGACCCGGAGGCCACCGCCGCGGCGATCGATGAGCACGGCTGGCTGCACACCGGCGACATCGGCACCGTGGACGCGGCCGGGAACCTGCGAATCACCGACCGACTCAAGGACATGTACATCTGCGGCGGCTTCAACGTCTATCCCGCCGAGATCGAACAGGCACTGGCCCGCCTCGACGGGGTGGCCGACGTCGCCGTGATCGGGGTTCCCGATGAGCGGCTCGGCGAAGTGGGCCGAGCATTCATCGTGCGCCGGCCCGGGTTCGAGTTGGACGAAGCTGCGGTGATCGCTTACGCCCGTGAGCATTTGGCGAACTTCAAGGCACCGAGATCGGTGACCTTCACCGACTCCCTACCGCGCAATCCCGGCGGCAAGGTGGTCAAGCATGAGTTGAGAGAGTGGGCCTAGATGGACCTGAATTTCGATGACGAGACCGAGGCCTTTCGGGCCGAGGTCCGCGACTTCCTGGCCGCGAACTCCGACAAGTTCCCGGTCGCGTCCTACGACACCGCCGAGGGCTTCGAGCAGCACCGCCGCTGGGACAAGGTGCTTTTCGACGCCGGCCTGTCGGTGATCGCCTGGCCGAAGAAATACGGCGGGCGCGACGCCACCCTGCTGCAGTGGGTGGTGTACGAGGAGGAGTACTTCCGCGCCGGTGCACCGGGACGGGCCAGCGCCAACGGCACCTCGATGCTGGCGCCGACGCTGTTCGCGCACGGCACGCAGGAGCAACTGGACCGAGTGCTGCCGAAGATGGCCAGCGGCGAGGAGATCTGGGCACAGGCGTGGTCGGAGCCGGAGTCCGGCAGTGACCTGGCATCGCTGCGCTCGACGGCGACCAAAGTCGACGGTGGCTGGAAACTCAACGGGCAGAAGATCTGGAGCTCGCGCGCCCCGTTCGGCGAGCGCGGCTTCGGGCTGTTCCGTTCCGACCCGGAGGCCCAACGCCACCACGGCCTGACCTACTTCATGTTCGACCTGAAAGCCGACGGGATCACCGTGCGCGCCATCGAACAGCTGGGCGGCGAGACCGGCTTCGGCGAGATCTTCCTCGACGACGTCTTCGTGCCGGACAACGACGTGATCGGCGTGCCGAACGAGGGCTGGCGCGCCGCGATGAGCACGTCGAGCAACGAACGCGGCATGAGCCTGCGCAGCCCGGCCCGGTTCCTGGTGGGCGCCGAGAAACTGGCGAGCATGTGGAAGCAGCACGGTAGCGATCCGGCGTTCACCGACCGCGTCGCCGACGCCTGGATCAAGGCGCAGGCCTACCGATTGCAGACCTTCGGCACCGTCACCCGGCTGGCTGCCGGCGGCGAGCTGGGTGCGGAATCCTCGGTGACCAAGGTGTTCTGGTCCGACCTCGACGTTGCCCTGCACCAGACCGGCCTGGACATCCGCGGCGTCGACGGGGAACTCGCCGACGCCTGGACCCACGGTTACCTGTTCTCCCTCGGCGGCCCGATCTACGCCGGCACCAACGAGATTCAGCGCAATATCATCGCCGAGCGGCTGCTGGGCCTGCCCCGGGAGAAGAAATGAAATTCGATCTGGACCAAGAGCAGCGCGACTTCGCGGCCAGCATTGACGCCGCCCTGGGTGCCGCCGACGTGCCCGGTGCGGTGCGCGCCTGGTCGCGGGGCGACGCCGAGCCGGGCCGTCGGGTGTGGAATCAGCTCAGCGAACTCGGCGTGACGGCGCTGGCGGTGCCGGAGGAGTTCGACGGCATCGGTGCGCACACCGTCGACGTGGTGCTGGCCATCGAGGCGCTGGGCCGCTGGTGCGTGCCCGGCCCGGTGGTGGAATCCATTGCGGTGGCGCCGACCCTGCTGGCCGGCTCACCCGAGGCCGGTGCGCAGCTGGCCGGGCTGGCCGCCGGTGAGCTGATCGCCACCGCGGCGCTGCCACCGCACACTCCCCGCGCTGTCGACGCCGACCGCGCCGACTTGATCCTGCTCGCCGACAACGGCCAGGCCGGCACGGCACAGGCCGGCACCCGGCACGCCTCGGTGGACCCCAGCCGCGGTGTCTTCGACGTCACCGCCACCGGACCGACCTGGGACGCCGACACCGCCCGCGCCTACGAGCTGGGCGCCCTGGCCACCGCCGCACAGCTGATCGGGGCCGGCCAGGCGATGCTGAACACCGCCGTCGACTACGCCAAGCAGCGCACCCAGTTCGGCCGGGTGATCGGCGGCTACCAGGCCATCAAGCACAAGCTGGCCGACGTGCACATCGCGCTCGAGCTGGCCCGCCCGCTGGTGTACGGGGCGGCCCTGTCGCTCGATGACAAGTCCGCCGACACCGCCCGCGACGTCAGCGCCGCCAAGGTGGCCGCATCCGACGCCGCTCTGCTGGCCGCGCATTCGGCGCTGCAGACCCACGGCGCCATCGGCTTCACCAGCGAGTGCGACTTGTCGCTGTGGCTGCTGCGGGTGCAGGCCCTGCGCCCGGCCTGGGGTGATCCGACCGCCCATCGGCGGCGAGTGTTGGAGGCGATCTAAGTGGCCCGTAACGACGAACGCGACCTGCTGCGCCAGACCGTGGCCGCGCTGGTCGACAAGCACGCCACACCCGAAGCGGTACGGGCGGCGATGGAGTCCGAGCGCGGCTACGACGAGACGCTGTGGCAGCTGCTGTGCGAGCAGGTCGGCGCCGCCGCCCTGGTGGTGCCCGAGGAGCTCGGCGGTGCCGGGGGCGAACTGGGCGACGCCGCAGTCGTTCTCGAGGAACTGGGCAAGGCACTGGTGCCCACCCCACTGCTGGGCACGATCCTGGCCGAGCTGGCGCTGCTGGCCGCGCCCGAGCCCGACGCCGAAGCGTTGGAACAGCTCGCAGCGGGCGGTGTGATCGGAGCTGTCGTCTTCGACGACGACTACGCGGCCAACGGGGATCTGGTGGGCGCAGCCGACGTCGTTATCGGCACCGACGGCAGCCAGCTCACCCGGTGGAGCGAATTCAGCACCGAGCCGGTGGCCACCATGGACCCCACCCGACGCCTGGGCCGGATCACCGCCACCGCGACCACACCGATCGGAGACGACCCGGGCATCGCGGACTACGCGGCGATCCTGTTGGCGGCCGAGCAGATCGGCGCCGCGGCCCGCTGCCTGGAGCTGACCGTGGAGTACACCAAGAGCCGGGTGCAGTTCGGCCGGCCCATCGGCAGTTTCCAGGCCCTCAAACACCGGATGGCCGACCTGTACGTGGCCGTGGCGGCCGCCCGCGCCGTCGTCGAGGACGCGATCGCCGAGCCCTCGGGGACCTCGGCGGCGTTGGCGCGGGTGGTTGCCAGCGAGGCGTTTTCCAAGGTGGCCGGCGAAGCCGTGCAGCTGCACGGCGGTATCGCGATCACCTGGGAAAGCGACATCCAGCTGTACTTCAAACGCGCGCACGGCAGTTCGCAGCTGTTCGGCCCGCCGGCACAGCATCTTCGCCGGTTGCAGGCCGAGGTGCTGTAGCAGCCCCGTACGGTAGCCGCATGTGCACCCGACTGGTTTACCTCGGCCCGAACGGCAACATCATCACCGGGCGGTCCATGGACTGGAAGCTGGATTTGGCGACCAACCTGTGGTCGTTGCCGCGAGGCGTGAAGCGCGACGGCCGGGCCGGGGCGAACTCGATTGAATGGACCGCGAAGTACGGCAGCGTGGTGGCCACCGGCTACGACATCTGCACCACCGACGGTTTGAACGAGGCCGGCTTGTCCGCCAACCTGCTCTGGCTGGCCGAATCCGTGTACCCGGAATACGACGGCAGCGGGCCGGGCCTGTGCATCTCCATCTGGGCGCAATACGTGCTGGACAACTTCGCCACCGTGGCCGAAGCCGTCGCAGCGCTGAGTGCCGAACCGTTCGCGGTGGTCACCGACGGCGTGCCCGGCGAGAACCGCCTGGCCACCCTGCACCTGTCGCTGTCGGACGCCGAAGGTGACAGTGCGATCGTGGAATATGTTGACGGCAAACAGGTCATCCACCACGGCCGCCAGTACCAGGTGATGACGAACTCGCCGATTTTCGACCAACAGCTCGCGGTCAATTCCTACTGGGAACAGCTCGGCGGCACCGTCATGCTGCCGGGCACCAATCGCGCCGCGGACCGGTTCGCGCGGGCTTCGTTCTACGTCAACGCGGTACCGAAATCCGAGGACATGAAGATCGCACTCGCCTCGGTGCTCAGTGTGGTGCGCAACGTGTCGGTGCCGTTCGGCATCTCAACACCGGACGAGCCGAATATCTCCTCGACCCGCTGGCGCACGGTCGCCCACCACACCCGCAAGCTGTACTTCTTCGAATCTGCGTTGACGCCCAACGTGTTCTGGGTGGACCTGAAGAAGCTCGATTTCAGCGAGGGCGCCGCGGCGCGCAAGCTCGACCTCGGCTCCGACGACAGCAACATCTTCGCCGGTGAGACGTCGGCGGACTTCGAAGTCGCCGAGCCGTTCACCTTCCTCGGCTTGAACAGGTGAGTTCGGCTCACCGCGGTCGCCTTCTGGCGACGACCTCGCTGTCGGTCGGGCTGGTGGTCCTGGCGCTGGCCGCACCGGCCGCCGCTGAACCGGGACCGCGGTGGTCGGGACTGGACGCGCGTACGTACGCCGGCAGCATTCCCGCCGAGGGCGAGCTGATCACCTCGGTCCCGCTCGACCCGGCGCTGTCAGTGACCGGCGCCGCCAAGGCATTCCGGATCCTGTACGCCACGCCCGACCAGCACGGCCGGCCTGCGGTCAGCACCGCCGCGGTCTTTGTGCCGCGCGGTACACCGCCGGCGACCGGATGGCCGCTGATCGCCTGGGCGCACGGCACCGTCGGTCTCGGCGACGACTGCACCCCGTCGGCCCGCCCGCGCAGCACCCGCGACAACGAATACCTGTCGCACTGGCTCGACCAGGGCTATGCGGTGGTCGGCACGGATTACGTCGGGCTCGGCACGCCGGGGCTGATGAGCTATCTCAACAGCGCCACCGAAGCGCACTCGGTGATCGACTCCGTACGAGCCGTCCACCAGATGGATCTGCCGCTGTCCCCCAAATGGGCGATCGTCGGCCAATCCCAGGGCGGCGGCGCGGCCATCAGCAGTGCCTGGTGGGCCACCAGGCTCACCGCCGGCACCGGCCTGGACTACCGCGGCGTCGTGGCCACCGGGACTCCGGCCAACATCGAACGAGTGGTCATGCAGGCCGGTCCCGATCTGCCGTCGCGCCCGACGCCGCCGGCGGCGATCAGCTACACCTCGTATATCCTTGCCGCCCTGCGCGAGGCGCGTCCCGACCTGGGCGTCGACCAGGTGCTGACGCCGCGGGGGCGAGCCTTGACCGACCTCGCGCAGTCGCTGTGCAAACCCGCGCTGGACCAGCAGGTGGCCGACACCGGTATCAATGAGTTGTTCAGTGCCCGGATCGACACGCTGCCGGGCATCCAGAGCGCACTCGACAACTTCCTGGGCACCCCCGTCGAGGGCTACGATCGGCCCATCTTCCTGGGCCAGGGCCTGCTCGACACCGACGTGCCCCCGCTGTCCACCCAGACCCTGCACCAGCAGCTCGTCGACAATCATCAGGACGTGGAGTTGCACCTGTACCCCGATCAGGACCATTCCGGCACCGTGATCGCCTCGATGCCCGACTCCACCCGCTTCCTGCAACGCGTCATGACGGAGGAAAACCCATGACCGATCGCGTCGCATTGCGCGCCGGCATCCCGCCGTTCCATGTGATGGACGTGTGGCTGGCCGCCGCCGAACGCCAACGCAGCCATGGCGATTTGGTGAACCTGTCGGCCGGCCAGCCCAGTGTGGGAGCCCCCGAACCGGTGCGTGCCGCCGCCGCGGCGGCACTACAGACCAACGAACTGGGCTACACCGTCGCACTGGGCATCCCGGAGCTGCGCTCGGCCATTGCCGGCTCGTACGCCGATCGCTACGGGCTGTCCGTCGACCCCGACGACGTGGTGGTCACCACCGGCTCGTCGGGCGGCTTCCTGCTGGCGTTTCTGGCCTGCTTCGACGCCGGCGACCGGGTGGCGATCGCCAGCCCCGGTTATCCCTGTTACCGCAACATCCTGACCGCGCTGGGCTGCGAGGTGGTCGAGATCCCGTGCGGCCCCGAGACCCGCTTCCAGCCCACCGCGGCGATGTTGGCCGAGATCGAAGGGCCCCTGGCCGGGGTGATCGTCGCCAGCCCGGCCAACCCGACCGGCACGGTGCTGGCGCCGGCGGAGCTGGCCGCGATCGCCGCCTGGTGCGACGCCGCCGGGGTGCGACTGATCAGCGATGAGGTCTACCACGGCCTGGTTTACGATTGCGCCCCGCAGACCAGCTGCGCGTGGGAGACCTCTCGCAACGCGGTGGTGGCCAACAGCTTCTCCAAGTACTTCGCGATGACCGGCTGGCGACTGGGCTGGCTGCTGGTGCCGCCGGCACTGCGCCGGGCGGTGGACTGCCTGACCGGTAACTTCACCATCTGCCCTCCGGTGCTGGCCCAGTACGCCGCGGTCGCCGCGTTCACGCCGGAGGCGATCGCCGAAGCGCAAGGCCACCTGCGGCATTACGCCGCCAACCGCGAGCTGCTGCTGGGCGGGCTGCGGAGCATGGGCATCGAGAAGTTGGCGCCCACCGACGGGGCGTTCTATGTCTACGCCGACGTCGCGGAGCACACCGACGACTCGCTGGCGTTCTGCGCGCGCCTGCTGGCCGACACCGGTCTGGCGCTGGCGCCGGGCGTCGACTTCGACACCGAACGCGGCAACACCTTCGTCCGGCTGTCGTTCGCCGGCCCCACCGCCGACATCGACGAAGCACTGCGCCGGCTCCGCGGTTGGCTGCCGCTCCGGTAGGTTTACCTTCCAAGCTGGAAATACCTGATCGAAGGGACCACTGCTATGCGCATTACCACGACTTCTGACCCTGTTCTCGCGGCGGTCCCAGCATCGCCTCTCCTCCGTCGAGGCTCGCTGAACCGCCTCGCGCTCGGCGCGGCAGCCGTCGGCATCCTTGGTGCGGTGGCCGCATCGACGCTGACGACCAGCACGCCGGCCGACGCCGCACCCGCCGCCTGCACGGCCGCCGGGCTCGCCAGCACTGCCAGTGGCGTGCTGAGCCAGGCCGGTGGATTCCTCAGCGAGCACCCCGAGGCCAACGACGTGCTGACCTCGGCGGCCACCATGCCCGCGGAGCAGGCCAAGTCCTCGGTGCAGGGCTACTTCATCGGCCACCTCGACCAGCTGTCGACCCTGCAGGGCATCGCCCAGCCGCTCACCGACCTGAAGAGCCAGTGCGGGATCGCGGTCTCGCCGACCCAGCTGGCCACGCTGCTGGAGACCGTCAGCAAGTAGGTCCGGGCCATGGCCCTGGTGATCAGTGACCACGAACGGGCCGCGCTGGCGCAGGCGACCGGTTTCGGGCTGTTCGCCGCGATCACCGGACGCCGGTCACGGCGCTTCCCGGTGGGCGGCGCCATTCCGGCCGGTGCGCTGGCCTACACCAGCCGCCGTCCGGTGCAGCCGCTGTCCGAGGTGGAACGGGCGCTGCTGCTGTCGCTGATGGCCGGCGTCACCGGGTGGCACGACGGCATCGCGCACCATCCCCGCTACGCCCCGGCGCTGCCGAGCTACCCCGGCAGCGCCACCGGGCGGGCCATGCCGTCGGCGGCGGGCTTTCACACCAGCCAACTGTTCTTCACCGACGACTCCGGCTGCTACCTGCTGCCCACGCGCGACCAGGAACCGAGAGCGTTCGACACCATCGAAGAATGGATCGGCCACACCGCCGATTCCTATGTGCGACTTTCGGATACCCGCCTGGAGCTGCCCGCCGAAGAGCCCTACATGGAGGGTCACAACACCTGGATCGGCAACCACCCCGGCAGCCTGCTGGCATTCAACGTGGCCGACTTGGCCGAGCACCTGCTGGAGAATCTGTGGTTCTTCGCCGCCAACGGCTATCCGGTCCGCGATGACGTCAACGGCCGCGACATCCCGGGAGTGCAAGCGTTCTCCGGTTTGGCGCATGCCGACGATCCCATACCGCTGTCGTTCGTGGAGCAGTACACCCTCACCGAGGCCAGCGCCGAGTTGTCCATCGCGGCCCACAATGGGGCGCTGGGCTTGCAGGCGATGGGCTTGGGCGGCTGGATCTTCGACGGCCTGGACCGGCTGTCGGTGCTGGGCGGCTCCGGTGACCCGCGAGCACCCGGACTGGGATTCGTCGCCGACACCGATCCGCGCTGGCCGTTCCCGAATGTCACCGGGTTACCCGGCCACTTCGAAACGCTCAGCCCGCCGCATGTCGCCTCCGTTGCCGAGGGCGTGCGCAAGCTGATCGCCCGGAAGTTCGGTCCGGGTGGACCGTCCCACCGTGATACGCCAGGTCCGTGGTCGGACAGTCCGGCCGTGCGCGGTTCGGCGCTGGCACCGGACGGCATCGCCGAACTGGTCACCTGCGAGGCGTCCTACATCTACGACACCTTCGGCAAGCTGCCCGGCACCGTCCCGACCGTGCACGTGCTGATGTACTTGCAGGCCCAGCACCTGGACACCGACTTCTACGACGAGTTCTACTCCCCCGGCGCGTATCTGCGCACCCACGCCGAGCACCAGCGATGCTGGCACGGCTCATGATCGCCGGCGAACGCCTGCGCTGAGGGTGTAAGCCAGCCCCGGGCGCCAGTCGATTCGGGCGACGTCAGCGCCGGAGGTCAGCTAGATTGCGGTCCATGAAGCGAGCGGATGTCACCTTCCTCTCCGCTGGAACGCCTTGCGCGGGCTGGCTCTATCGCCCGAGCGATGCCTCCGGCGACATCCCCTGCGTCGTGATGGCTCACGGCTTCGGGCTGACGCGCCACGATGGACTGCCCGGCTACGCCGAGGCGCTGGCGCAAGCCGGCGTCGCGGTGCTCGTCTATGACCACCGCTTTCTGGGCGATTCGAACGGCGAACCCCGGCAACGTATTCGAACCTCAGAGCAGCTCGAGGACCGGTTGGCAGCTATTGCCTTCGCACGAACCCTCGATGGCGTTGATCCCGACCAAATCATCCTGTGGGGCTACTCGCTGAGCGGTGGCACCGCGGTGGAGGCAGCCGTCACCGATCAGCGTGTGGCGGGCGCGATCCTGCTCTGCCCCTTCCTCGACGGCAGATGGCGGACAGTCCACGGGCTGCGAAACCAGCCCGGCAATGCACTGTGGCTGATGGTCCAGGCGATGCGAGATGCGCTGGTACCGGTGGCCGGCGCCCCGGGGGACCACGCCGGACTCACCTTCCCCGGTGAGTTGGAGGGATTTCTGTCGGTGGTGACACCCGGTTGGCGCAACGAAGTGCATGCCGGCCTGGCACTGCCGTTACCGCTGTGGCGTCCGGTCACGCAGGCGGCAAAGCTCACCTGCCCGGTGCTGATTCAGGCCGGCGACAGAGACATCACGGTGTCAGCGCGGGCCATCGATCGCCTCGCCCAGCGGGCGCCACGGGCGACCCGGAAGAACTACGACGTCGATCACTTCGAACCGTTCGTCAGCAGCCGTTCAACCCAGATCATCGCCGATCAGGTCGGCTGGCTGCTGGCACGGCTCACGATCGCCGGCGAACCACCGCGCTGACGAGGTAGGCGTGAGCCACTGCCAACAACGCGAACTTGCCGAGTGCAGCACCGCGGGCAAGCCGGGCATTGGTGTCGACGTCGACGCCGTCGAGCACCAGCATCACAACGCTGTAGCCGACATATACCGCCGCCGACCAGCCAAGTCGCTTCACCGGGTGGACGTCAGGCGCCAGCCCACCCCGCGAGTGTGAATCTCACGACGCGACACGCCGCGCCGGCGTCGCCGGATTCACACTCGTCGGCAGAAATTACAGCCAGGTGTCGTCGGTGGTGGCGGTGAGGAACGCCTCCAGGTCGTCGCGCCAGTGCGCCGGAGTGGTCTTGTCCGGCTCGATGCCGGTGTAGTCGCCGCGGTAGAACAGCAGCGGCCGCGGCTTCACCTCCGGCACGTCCGAAAGGGACTGCACCGCACCGAATACCACGAAGTGGTCGCCCCCGTCGTGCACCGAAGCGACCGTGCAGTCGATGTGGGCCAGCGACCGGGCCAGGATCGGCGACCCCAGCGGTGACGGCTCCCAGTCCACGCCGGCGAACTTGTCCGGCTCGCGGGAGCCGAAGCGGGCGCAGACATCCTTCTGCTCCTCGGCCAAGATGTTGACGCAGAACTTTCCGCTGGACTCGATGGCCTGCCAGGACCGCGACTGCTTGGTCGGGCAGAACAGCACCAGCGGCGGGTCCAGCGACAGCGCGGCGAACGACTGGCAGGCGAACCCGACCGGCACATCGTCATCCACGGTGGTGATGATCGTGATACCGGTGCAGAACTGGCCGAGCACGTTGCGGAACGCACGCGGGTCGATCGGTAGGTCGTCGGTCACCGCTACTGCATACCCACGGTGAAGTCATGCCCCCACAGGCTGACCGCGGTGCTCTCCCGAGCCACCCAGTCATCGTCGTCGACCTCGAGACCCTCGCAGCCGAACTCGATCTGAAAACCGCTGGGCGCCTTCATGTAAAACGACAGCATCTTATCGTTGACGTGCCGGCCCAGGGTGGCGGCCATCGGCACCTTGCGGCGGTAGGCGCGGTCCAGGCAGAGCCCGACGTCGTCCGCGCTCTCCACTTCGACCATCAGGTGCACGATTCCGGTCGGAGTCGGCATGGGCAGGAAGGCCAGGCTGTGGTGGCGCGGGTTGCAGCCGAAGAACCGCAGCCAGGCCGGGTCGCCGTCGGCGGGCCGGCCGACCATCTGCGGGGGCAGCCGCATCGAATCGCGCAGTTTGAAGCCGAGCACATCGCGGTAGAAGTGCAGCGCCTCGGCGTCGTCCTTGGTCGACAGCACCACGTGACCCAGGCCCTGCTCTTCGGTGACGAACCGGTGACCGTAGGGGCTGACCACCCGCCGATGCTGCAGCGCCACTCCGTGGAAGACCTCCAGGTGATTGCCGGACGGGTCGTCGAACGCGATCATCTCCTGGACGCTGCGCTCGGCCAACTCGGCCGCGGTGGCTTCCTTGTAGGGCGTGCCCTCGGCGTCCAGACGCTGCCGAATCTCGGCCAGCCCTTCGGCGTTGGCGCATTCCCAACCGGATACCAGCAGCCGGTCGGTGTCACCCGGCACGACTACCAGCCGGGCGGGGAACTCGTCCATCCGCAGGTACAGCGCACCGTCGGTCGCACCGGAGCCCTCGACCATGCCGAGGACCTTCAACCCGAAGTCCCGCCAGGCCGCCATGTCGGTGGCCTGGATCCGCAGGTAGCCCAGCGAACGGATACTCATCAGCCAGCCTCCGATCAGACCATGGTGTCGCCGGGAGGCAACCCGAACTCGTGATTGCCGAAGATCAGGTAGGCGCGCTCCGGGTCGTTGGCCGCGTGCACCCGACCCGCATGCGCGTCGCGCCAGAACCGCTGCACCGGAGCGTCGTTGGACAGCGCGGTGGCGCCGGCCGCCTCGAACAGCCGGTCGATGGAGGCGATGGCCCGGCCGGTGGCTCGCACCTGGTCACGCCGGGCCCGGGCCCGCAGCTCGAACGGAATCTCCTGGCCGGCGGCCAGCAGCGCGTACTCGTCGCCGACGTTGCCGATCAGCTGACGCCAGCCGGCGTCGATGTCACTGGCGGCCTCGGCGATCCGGACTTTGGCGAACGGGTCGTCCTTGGCCTTCTCGCCGGCGAATGCCGCGCGCACCCGCTTGCCCTGGTGCTCGACGTGCGCCTGGTAGGCGCCGTAGGCCATACCCATGATCGGCGTCGAGATGGTGGTGGGGTGGATGGTGCCCCACGGCATCTTGTAGACCGGCGCGGTGTTGGTCTGGTAGCCGCCGGCGGTGCCGTCGTTCATGGCCCGGTAGGACAGGAAGCGGTGCCGCGGCACGAACGCGTCCTTGACCACCACGGTGTTGCTGCCGGTGCCGCGCAGCCCGACCACGTGCCAGACGTCGTCGATGCGGTAGTCGGAGATCGGGATCAGGAAGCTGCCGAAGTCCACCGGCTTGCCGTCCTTGATCACCGGGCCACCCAGGAACGCCCAGGTGGCGTGGTCACATCCCGACGACCAGTTCCACGAACCGTTGACGATGTAGCCGTCGGCGGTCTCGGTGACCACACCGGCGCCCATCGGCGCGTAGGACGAGGAGATCCGGACGTTGGTGTCCTCACCCCAGACGTCTTCCTGGGCCTGCTGGTCGAACAGCGCCAGGTGCCAGTTGTGCACGCCGATGATCCCGGCGACCCAACCGGTGGAGCCGCAGGCACTGGCCAGCCGGCGCACCGCCTCGTAGAAAAGGGTGGGGTCGCACTGCATGCCGCCCCACTGCTCGGGCTGCAGCAGCCGGAAGAAGCCGATGTCCTCGAGCGCCTTGACGTTGGCGTCGGGCAGCTTGCGGAGGTCTTCGGTCTCCTGGGCGCGGTCACGCAACTGCGGCAGAAGGTCGTCGATGGCGGCCAACACCGACTGCGCGTCACGCTGTTGAATGGACGTCACTAGATTGCCTCCCAGAAGTGAACAGGTTCTTCCGGCCCGTTTTCCAACCAGCCTAGAGTGAGATTAGAACACGTTCCGATTTGTGTCGAGCGGGGTGTTCCTGCAGCTGGTAGCAATACCGGACCACTTTTCTGTAACCTGTTCTAGTTATGACCGAAGATGAAGGGCGGCCCGTGACGGAGACCATTCCGGACGAACCACTCGGCAGTCACGTGCTGGAACTGCAGATCACGGAAGTCGTCACCGAGACCGACGATGCGCGCTCGCTGGTATTCGGCGTGCCGGACGGGCCCGACGACCCGGAGATCCCCGAACAGCGGTTGAAGTACTCGCCGGGCCAGTTCCTGACGCTGCGGATCCCCAGCGACCAGACCGGCTCGGTGGCCCGCTGCTACTCGTTGTGCAGTTCGCCGTTCACCGACGACTCGCTGGCCGTCACCGTCAAGCGGACCGCCGACGGCTACGCATCGAACTGGCTGTGCGACAACGCCCGCCCCGGCATGCGCATTCATGTGCTGGCACCCTCGGGCACCTTCGTGCCCAAGTCACTGGACACCGACTTTCTGCTGCTGGCCGCCGGCAGCGGGATCACCCCGATGATGGCGATCTGCAAGTCGGCGCTGTCGCAGGGCAGCGGCAAGGTGGTGCTGGTCTACGCCAACCGTGACGAGCGGTCGGTGATCTTCGGCGCCGCGCTGCGCGAGCTGGCCGACAAGTACCCCGACCGGCTGACCGTCGTGCACTGGCTGGAGTCGGTCCAGGGCCTGCCCAGCCGCGCGGCGTTGGCCCAGCTGGCCGCCCCCTACACCGACCGCCAGGTCTTCATCTGCGGCCCGGGCCCCTTCATGCAGGCCGCTCGCGAAGCCCTGGATGCCTGCCAGGTCCCGGCCGAGCAGGTCCACCTCGAGGTGTTCAAGTCACTGGACAGCGACCCGTTCGCCGCGGTGAAGATCACCGACGCTCCCGAGGGCGAGCAGGCCGAAGCGCCGGCCACCGTCGTCGTCGAGCTGGACGGCGAAAAGCACGAGCTGGTGTGGCCACGGCACGTCAAGCTGCTCGACCTGCTGCTCGACAAGGGTCTTGACGCCCCGTTCTCCTGCCGGGAGGGCCACTGCGGCGCGTGCGCCTGCGAGCTGAAGAAGGGCAAGGTCAGCATGGAGATCAACGACGTGCTGGAACCCCAGGACCTCGCCGAAGGGCTGATCCTGGCCTGCCAAGCCCATCCCGAGACCGATTCGGTGGAAGTGACCTACGACGAGTGATCCCCGGTCTAGGTTGGTGCGACATGAGACGGTTGCTGATGATCCCGGCGGCCTTGACGCTGCTGGCCGCGCTGATCCCCCCGGCGAGCTCCTCGGCGGCAAGTGACACCAAGACGTCACTGCTCCCGGTCAACGACGCCGACCAGCTGCAGACCCACAGCTGGGTCGACTGCAGCGCGCCGCCACTGTGCCGGTTCACCGTCGGGGTGCAACTGCAGACGCCCGGGGGGCTGGCCGGCTTCCCGCCGGACCTGTGGGCCCGCCAAAGCACTGAGATCCGCTCGTCGAAGCGAACCGCCTACCTCGATGTGCACACCGACGGCGGTGAAGGCTGGTTCAAGGACCGCGGCGGCCCGGGAACCAAGGTGTTCAAGGACGGCACCGGCGCGGTGATCCAATCGATGTACTACGGCGAGGGCCCGCCGGAGAAATACCAGACCAACGGCAGCATCGACGTGCTGGAATACTCCACCGGCCGTCCCAAGACCGACGCCAATGTGATCGTCTGCACCCACGTGCAGGTGGTGTACAGCGGGGTCAACCTGACCACGCCGTCCACCTGCGCGCAGACGGTGTTCTAAGGCGGCTCAGTACACGTCGCGCTGGTAGCGTCCCGCCGAAGCCAGCGCCCGCACATGGGCCTTCGCGGCATCGTGCTGCAGGCCACCGTGCTGCTCGGCGATCTGCACGACGGTGGCCTCGACTGCCTTCGCCATATGCTGCGCGTCGCCGCAGACGTAGAGATGCGCGCCGTCCTGCAGCCACCGCCACAACTCGGCGCCCCGCGCGCGCATCCGATCCTGCACGTAGATCTTTTCCGGCTGGTCGCGGGAGAAAGCCAAGTCGAGTTCGGTGAGGAAGCCGTCGGCGTGCATCCCGGTGATCTCGTCGCGGTAGTAGAAGTCGGTGGCGGCATGTTGTTCCCCGAAGAACAGCCAGTTTCTTCCGGTGTGGCCGAGCGCGCGCCGCTCATGCAGGAATCCCCGAAACGGCGCGATCCCGGTTCCGGGGCCGACCATGATCATGGGGATGTCCGGCTCGCTCGGCGGCCGGAAGTGGTTGGCCTTCTGCACGAAGATCCCCACCGAGTCCTGAGCAGCGGCGTCGGCGAGATAGGTCGAGCAGACCCCCCGACGGGGGCGCCCCCGGAAGTCGTAGCGCACCGTTGAAACGGTCAGCTGCACTTCGCGAGGATCTTGTTTCGGACTCGACGATATCGAATATAGCCGTGGCTGAAGGGGTTTGAGCACCGCGAGCCACTCGTCGGCGGATACCCGCACTGGAAGCTCGGCCAGCAGGTCGATCTGGTGGCGCCCCCACGCCCACTCGGCGAAGCGAGCCTTGTTCTCCGGCTTGACCAGTTCGGCCAGCTCCGCGCTCCCGCTGCGTTCCGCGACGAACCTCACCAGGTCCGGGTTCAGCCGGGCGATGGCGAACCGCTCCCGCAGTGCGTCACGCAGCGCCATCAGCTGTCCCTCAACGATTTCCACACCGTCGTCGCCGTCCAATCCGGTGACGCGCAGCCATTCGTCGACCAGCTCGCGGTGGTGGCGCGGCCACACGCCCAGGGCATCGCCGGCCTGGTAGTGCAGGGTGTTCTCGGGAAGCGCGAAGGCGAACTTCCGCACATCTTTCGCCGATCCCGGCCCGCTGAGCCGGGTGTTGCCGACCAGAGCGGTGATCAGCGGGTTCTTCTTGCCGTACGGCTGCGGCTCGGGGGTAAGCGGGGCAGCGGGCGCCGCCGGCGCCGGTGGGGCCTCACCTGCGGGCACCGGCGCACGGACCAGGGCCTCGCTGATCGCTTCCAGCCACCCGGCCGCGGCAGCCCCGTAATCGGGCTCGCAGTCGACGCGGTCGACGATGCGGCGCGCGCCGAGTTCGGCGAGGCGGCCGTCGAGTTTGCGCCCGTGCCCGCAGAAGTCGTCGTAGTTGGAGTCGCCCAACGCCAGTACGGCATAGCGGGTGTCGGGCAACCGGGGCGCGCCAGGGCCGTTCAGCGCCTCCCACAGGGCGCAGCCGTTGTCCGGCGGATCACCGTCGCCGGTGGTGCTGGTGACCAGCAACAGCACCGGCGTGCTCGCCAGCTCGGCCGGCGGGAAGTCGTCCATGCCGTACAGGGTGACCGCCACGCCCCTCTCGCCCAGTCTGGCCGCACACATTTCCGCGGCTTCCTCGGCGGTGCCGGTCTGCGACGCCCACAGCACGACGACGGGAGTGGCCTTCGCCCCGCCGTCCGGCGCCGGCGACGGCGGTTGCGGAAGCGCCGGATCCGGTTGCACGGTGGCGCCCGGTTGCGTGCTGCGCGAGAACAATCCGGCCAGCACACCGTCGACCCACATCCGCGCATCGGCATCCAACGGGGCGCTCAGCGGCAGCGTCGGCACTCCGGCGGCGCTGCGACCGGCCTCGGTGCGCAACGCCGTCACCAGTCCGCCCAGATAGCGCCGCTGCGACGAGTCGAATTGCGGTGCTTCGACATCGGCGGCGATCCCGAACAGCTCGGTCAGGGCGTCAACCTTCGACAAGTAGCTCTCCTCCCCTTCCGGTGGCGCTTCGACCTCGTCGGCCGGCTGCTTGGCGACCTTGACCAGGGTGACCGCACACGCCTTGTACTCCGGCTGTTGCGAGGTCGGGTCGACGGCGTCATTGGTGACGGCGTTGATCGACAGGTACTCACCGAACGCGTCATTCCAGTGGAACGGTGCGAAGCAGTTCCCCGGCCGCACCCGGTCGGTGACCACCGCCGGCAGCACGGCGCGGCCCCGGCGCGAGGCGATCTCCACCGGGTCGTCGTCGACGACGCCCAGCCGGACGGCGTCGTCGGGGTGGATCTCCACGAACGGGCCCGGGTTGAGCTTGTTGAGCTTGGCGACCTTTCCGGTCTTGGTCATGGTGTGCCACTGATGCGGCAGCCGTCCGGTGTTGAGCAGGAACGGATAATCGTCATCGGGCATCTCGTCGGGCAGTAGATGCGGCCGCGCGAAGAAGACCGCTCGGCCGGACTCGGTCGCGAACGCCAATCGCGGCACACTGCCGTCCTCCCGGACCAGCTGTGTCTGACTGGCCCCGTCGTTGAGGTAACGGATCGGGTGGCGGTCGCAGCCGCTCCCCGGCGGGCAAGGCCACTGGATCGGGTTCTGGCGCAACCGCTCATAGCTGATGCCGCGCAGGTCGTAGCCGGTCTTCGGATTGTGGAACCGCTTGATCTCTTCGAACACCTCCTTGGCGCTCGAGTAGTCGAACGCCTGGGCGTATCCCATCTCCGCTGCGACGCGGGCGATGATCTGCCAGTCCGGCAGCGATTGCCCGACCGGGTCGACCGCCTGCTGAAAGAGCGTGAGATTGCGCTCGGAGTTGACCATCACCCCGTCGCACTCGCTCCACAGCGCCGCCGGCAGCAGCACGTCGGCGTAGGCGTTGGTCTCGGTCTCGGCGAACGCATCCTGGGCGATCACCAACTCGGCCCGTTCCAGCCCTTCCAGCACAGTCTTGCGATTGGCCACTGTCGCAACCGGATTGGTGCAGATGATCCAACACGCCTTGATCTGGCCATCGGCCATCCGAGAGAACATGT
This sequence comes from Mycolicibacter heraklionensis, assembly GCF_001021505.1. GTDB lineage: Bacteria > Actinomycetota > Actinomycetes > Mycobacteriales > Mycobacteriaceae > Mycobacterium > Mycobacterium heraklionense. Next base: position 49,017 of record NZ_LDPO01000019.1, on the reverse strand, counting down.
CGATGGTGCCGGCACCCACCTCGGTGCGCAGCGAGCCACGCGGAACACCCCAGATGTCCTCGACGAATTCACGGTCGTCGGCAGAGACGACGCTGCGCTGGCCGGGCAGCCCCGGGCCCATGTAACCCATTTCCCGGCCACCCATCGCATTGGGCTGGCCGGTCAGAGAGAACGGCCCGCTGCCGGTCTTGCAGATGGCGCCGGTGGCCAGGTGCAGGTTGCAGATGGCGTTGGTGTTCCAGGTTCCGTGGGTGCTCTGGTTGAGCCCCATTGTCCAGCAGCTCATCCAGTTGCCCGCCTCGCCGATCCACGCTGCGGCGGTGCGGATGTCGGCCTCGGGGATTCCGGTGAGCTCGGCCACCGCCTCCGGCGTGAATTGTTCGAGGAAGCTGGGCATGACGTCCCAGCCCTGGGTGTACTCGGCGATGAACTCCTCGTCGGTGTGACCGTTTGCGACGATCAGATGCAGCAGCCCGTTGAGCAGCGCCAGATCGGTTCCGGGCGCGATCTGTAAGAACAGGTCGGCTTTCTCCGCGGTGGCACTGCGGCGCGGGTCGACGACGATCAGCTTGGCACCGGCCTTGACCCGGTCCATCATCCGCAGGAACAGAATCGGGTGGCAGTCGGCCATATTGGCGCCGATGACGAAGAACACGTCGGCGTGATCGAAGTCCTGGTAGGAGCCGGGCGGTCCGTCGGCGCCGAGTGACTGCTTGTAACCGCTGCCTGCGCTGGCCATACACAGCCGCGAGTTGGACTCGATCTGGTTGGTGCCGATGAAGCCCTTGGCGAGCTTGTTCGCCAGGTACTGGGCCTCCAGCGACATCTGGCCGGAGACGTAGAGCGCTACGGCGTCGGGTCCGTGCTCGTTGATGATCGCCCGCAGCCGGGCGGCGCAGTGCGTGATGGCGGCACCGGCATCGGTCGGCTCGGCGGGCTCGTCGCGTCCGGGCCGCACGAATGCCGACTCCATCCGGCCCGGCGCGGCGAGCAGATCCGCGGTGGTGGCTCCCTTGGTGCACAACCGGCCGAAGTTGGTCGGGTGGGACTTGTCGCCGGCAGATTTGGCCACCCGCCGGCGTCCGGTGGCCGCATCGGTCTCGACCTGCAGCACCATGCCGCAGCCGACCCCGCAGTAGGCGCACAGGGTGGTGACGGCCTCTGCACGCTGGGAGTCGTCTTGCGCGGGCACGGAAGGTCACCTCCTGCGGTTGCGGGCCTTGCCGTCACCCTGCCGCGCGCAGGTTTCAAGATCATTTCGGGACCATTACCACGGGTTGCGATATTCCTGCAGGGTTGCTGACCATGGGTGACGCCGACTGCAATCGCGGACCGGTGTTGCGCGAATCACTCCCCGGCCAAGGACTCCTGAGCCTGGCGTAGGACCGCGAACGAATGTCCCGGTAACAGTGTGGTGTCGGTGTCAACCCGTGGTGTTCCCCAGGCCAGCACCGGCTCGCCGTCGAACGGCACGCTCGCCGCGGTCTCGCTGAGGTTGCAGACCAGCAGAAGCGGACCGCGGCGCATGGCGAACCAGCGCGCGTCCTCGTCGTAGTCGATCGTGAGTTGGCTCAACCACGGCCCGGCCGGACCGATTTCAGCGCGCAGCCCGATCAGCGCCTGGTAGACGCCCAGCAGCTCTCGGTGGCGTTGCTCCGCGAGCTCGCCCCAGGCCAGCTTGGACCGCTGGAAGGTTTCGGGGTCCTGCGGGTCCGGGATCTCGTCGGCGTTCCAGCCGTGCTCGGCGAACTCGGCCTTGCGGCCTTCGGCGGTGGCGCGCGCCACCTGCGGATCCTCGTGCGAACTGAAGAACTGAAACGGGGTGAGTGCGCCCCATTCCTCGCCCATGAAAAGCATTGCGGTGTAGGGCGAGAGCAGTACCAGTGCGGCCTTTATCGCGAGCTGTCCGGCGGTCAGGTTCTGCGAGGGTCGGTCGCCGAGCGCTCGGTTGCCGACCTGATCGTGGGTGCACGTGTAGGCCAACAAGCGGGTCGCCGGAATCTGCGAGATCGGCAGCGGACGACCGTGGCGCCGGCGGCGAAACGACGAATAGGTGGCCGCATGGAAAAAGCCGTTACGCAACGTGGTCGCCAAGGTGGCCATGCTGCCGAAGTCGGCGTAATAGCCTTGCCGCTCACCGGATACCGCGGTGTGGATGGCGTGGTGGATGTCGTCGTCCCATTGCGCGGTCATCCCGTAGCCACCGTCTTCGCGACGGGCGATGGTCCGTGGGTCGTTGCGGTCGCTTTCCGCGATGAGCGACAGCGGCCGGCCCAACTGCGCAGCGAGCGTGTCGGTTTCGGCAGCCAGCTCCTCGAGAATATTGATCGCGGTGGTGTCCACCAGCGCATGCACGGCATCCAGCCGTAGGCCGTCGACATGGAAGACACGCATCCAGCGCAGCGCACAGTCGATGATGTAGCGGCGCACTTCGTCGGAGTCGGCGCCGTCGATGTTGACGGCATTGCCCCACGGGTTACGTGCCTCCGACAGATACGGTCCGAAGCGCGGAAGATAATTCCCGGACGGGCCGAGGTGGTTGAACACGGCGTCGACCAGCACCCCCAGGCCGCGGTTGTGGCAGGCATCGACAAAGCGCGCCAACCCATTCGGGCCGCCATAGGGCTCATGCACCGCGTACCACAGCACGCCGTCGTACCCCCAGCCGTGCGGACCGGAGAAGGCATTGACCGGCATCAGCTCCACAAAATCGACACCCAAGTCGACCAGGTGATCCAGCTTCTCGATGGCGGAATCGAAGGTGCCCGCAGGAGTGAATGTGCCGACGTGCAGTTCATAGATCACCGCGCCTTCGACCGGCCGCCCTGCCCAGTCGTCGTCGGTCCAAGTCAGGCTGCCCTCGTCCCACACCGCCGAACGCGCGTGCACGCCCTCGGGCTGGCGGGCCGACCTCGGATCCGGCAGCACCTGCGGGTCGTCGTCGAGCAGATACCCGTAGCGGGCATCAGGCGCCACGTCGAGCGTTGTCCGCCACCACCCACCACCCGAACGGGCCATCGGGTGCGCCACCCCCTCGACGTCGAGGGCGACGACTGCCGGCGTTGGCGCCCAGACGGCGAAGTCAGTCATCGATACGCTCCAGCAGCGCAACCGGTAGTTCGGCGAACAACTCGACAGCCGGCACCGGTCCACTGTGCCTGACGCCGGAGAGCGCGTCGGACCAGGTGCCCGGCGGCAGTGCGACGGCGGTATCGCGCCATCCGGTGCCCTGCAGGCGCACCGTCCACCGGCTGACCGCCACCACGACGTCATCGCCGCGGCGAAACGCCACGACATGTTCCGACGCCGGACCGGACGCCAGCACCGGGCGGTAACCACCGTGCAGGAAGGTGGCGGGCCGGGCTCGTCGCATCTGCAACGCGGTAGCGACCACTGCCATCTTCGGGTGGCGCAAAGAGGTGAGCGCTTCACGGCGCGCGCCGTAGTCGACAGGCCGCCGGTTGTCCGGGTCGACCAAGCTGTCGTCGCACAGTTCAGTGCCCTGGTAGACGTCCGGGATGCCGGGGACGGTCAGGGCCACCAGTTTCTGACCCAGGATGTCGCTGTCGATGTGCGGTGCGAGTTCGGCGACGAGCTCCGTCAGTTCTTGCGCGATAGGCCCATCCAGGATGTCGTCGAGCCAACGATGCAGTGCGCTCTCGAACTCTGTGTCGGGGTCGTGCCACGATGTCCGCCGGTCCGCTTCGCGAGCCGCCTTTTCGGCATAGGCGTGCAGTCGCTCCCGCAGCGTGGTGGTCACCCGACCGTCGAGTGGCCAGACACCGAAAATGTTCTGCCACAGGAAAAGTCCGGTAGCCAGGTCGGGTGACGGCGCCCTGGATTCCCAACGGGCGACGAACTCCGCCCACAACGACGGCACCTGCGACAACACGCCGATACGCGCCCGTACATCCTCGCCGCGTTTGGTGTCGTGGGTGGACAGCGTGGTCATGGTGTGCGGCCAGTGCCGTGCCCTGGTGGCGGCCCGGTGATGAAACTCCGCCGATCCCACACCGAAATACCGCGGATTGCCGCCGACCTCGTTGAGCGACACCAGCCTTGCGTCCCGGTAGAACAGGCAGTCTTCGGTTGCCTTGGCGGTCACCGCCCCGCACAGCTGTTGCAACCGCACCGCGGCTTCGCCGTCGTCGGCGATCGCAGCCGCGACCAGCTCAAGCGGCTCGTCGAGTTCCGGCCGCTCGGCGTGAGTTTGCGCCAGCGCCACCGGCAGTATCGCGGCCAAGCCGGGATAGTCGCTGCGATAGACACCGACCTGACCGAGCAGAGCCACGACGGCATCGGGCAACAGCGGATGTTCGGCGCCGGTAGCGCTCACCACACAGCGGCACAGTCGCGCCAGCTCGCTGCCCAACGTCTCGGCAGCCGCGCTCTCCTTCTGTTCGGCCAGCAGGACCGGCATCGCGCGATAGTCGACCCCGGTGGTTTCGAACAGCTCGGTCAACGCCGGCTCGCCAGTGGGGTCGATGAACAGCCCGCCGATCTCCCGCAGGGCGTCGTAACCGGTCGAGCCGGCTACCGGGAGGCTCGGTTCGAGCGACTCATCAACGGCCAGAATCTTTTCGACGACGATCCAGGCGTCAGGCCCGATCAGCGCGCGCAGCCGCTCCAGATATCCCTGCGGATCCGACAGCCCGTCCGGGTGATCGACCCGCACGCCGTCGACCAGCCGGGCGTCGAACCAGCGGGCCGGCTCGGCGTGCCAGGCCTCGAAAACGGTCCGATCCTCTTGGCGCAGGCCGGCCAGCGATGTGATCGAAAAGAAGCGGCGGTATCCGCAGATACCGTTGCGCCAGCCGACCAACCGATAGTGCTGGCGATCGTGGACTTGGGCGCCGCTGCCGCTGCCGGTTCCGGGCGAGATCGGAAACACCAGATCACCCAGCCGCAGTGTGTCGCCGTCGACCGCCAGGTCAGCGACATCGTGGTCAGATCCCAGTACCGGCAGAATGATTCGGCCGTCACCGAGTTCCCAATCGATGTCGAAGTATGCGGCGTATCGCGATGCCCGGCCATGCTTGAGCACATCCCACCACCACGGGTTCTGCTCCGGTCTGGCCACCCCGACATGGTTGGGCACGATGTCGATGACCAGACCCATTCCGCGTGCGCGCGCGGCCGCCGACAGCCGCGCCAAACCCTCGGCGCCACCCAGTTCGGCAGACACCGTGGTGGGATCAACCACGTCGTAACCGTGGGTCGATCCGCGTACCGCGGTCAGCACGGGTGAGAGATAGAGGTGCGAAACGCCGAGTGCGTCGAAGTAGTCGAGCAGTTCCTCGGCGTCGGCGAAGGTGAACGCGAAGCCGCTTTCCGCGCCCCGCAGCTGTAACCGATATGTGGACAGCACCGGGAGGGCCATTCCTCAGCGCACTTTCCGCAGGACGAGCAGCGAACGTCCGACAACGGGTAGCTCGCCCCCGGCATGCACAGCCTGCTCAGCCCTGGAAGCCGGCTCCGCGGTGTCCAATTCGACGGTCCATTCCTGCGCGTAATCTTTTCCGGGGACGGCAAACTCGACCGACTCCTGATGCGCATTGAAGCACAGCAGGAACGAGTCATCCACCACCCGCTGACCGCGCATATCAGGCTCGCGGATCGCCTCACCGTTGAGGAAGACCATGATGCACTTGTCGAAGCCGTTGTCCCAATCGTCTTGGCTCATCTCCTGGCCGGCGGAGGTGAACCACGCGATGTCGCCGATCTCGTCGTCGTGGCGCACCGGGCGGCCCTCGAAGAACCGCCGTCGGCGAAACACCGGATGCTCTTTGCGAAGCTGCGTCACTTGGCGGGTGAAGGCCAGCAGATCGGCATTCGTGTCGGCCAGCGACCAGTCCATCCAGGCGAGTTCGGAGTCCTGACAGTAGGCGTTGTTGTTGCCCTGCTGAGTGCGGCCCAGTTCGTCACCGTGCGCGATCATCGGTGTGCCTTGGGACAGCAGCAGGGTGGCCAGCATGTTGCGCATCTGCCGTGCCCGCAGTTTCTGGACTTCCGGGTCATCGGTGGGGCCTTCGACTCCGCAGTTCCACGACCGGTTGTGGCTCTCGCCGTCGGTGTTGTCGTCGCCGTTGGCCTCGTTGTGCTTGTCGTTGTAGGAGACCAGGTCATGCAACGTGAATCCGTCATGGGCGACCACGAAGTTGATGCTGGCGCCGGGCCGCCGCCCGGTGGCCTCGTAGAGGTCTGACGAACCGGTGAGCCGGGAGGCGAACTCCCCCAGCGTCTCCGGCTCGCCACGCCAGTAATCACGGACGGTGTCCCGGTACTTGCCGTTCCATTCGGTCCACAGTCCGGGAAAATTGCCGACCTGATAGCCGCCTTCACCGACGTCCCACGGCTCGGCGATCAACTTGACCTGACTGACCACCGGGTCCTGCTGGATCAGGTCGAAAAATGCCGAAAGGCGGTCCACGTCATAGAATTCGCGGGCCAACGTCGAGGCCAGGTCGAAGCGAAACCCGTCGACGTGCATCTCGGTCACCCAGTACCGCAGTGAGTCCATGATCAGCTGCAGGGCATGCGGATGGCGCGCGTTGAGGCTGTTGCCGGTGCCGGTGTAGTCCATGTACATGCTTCGGTCGTCGTCGACGAGCCGGTAGTAGGCGGCGTTGTCGATTCCCCGGAAGTTGATGGTCGGGCCGAGGTGGTTGCCCTCGGCGGTGTGGTTGTAGACCACGTCGAGGATCACCTCGATGCCGGCTTCGTGGAAGGTGCGCACCATGGTCTTGAATTCCGCGACCGCCGCCCCCGGCTGCCGATTTGCCGCGTACTGACTGTGCGGGGCGAAGAACCCGAAAGTGTTGTAGCCCCAATAGTTCCGCAGTCCCATCTCCAGCAGGCGGTCGTCGTGCATGAACTGGTGTACCGGCATCAGCTCGACAGCTGTCACGCCCAGTGCCACAAGGTGGTCGATGACGACCGGGTGGGCCAAACCGGCATAGGTGCCGCGCAGTTCCTCGGGGATGTCCGGATGAGTCTGCGTCATGCCCTTGACGTGGGTCTCGTAGATGATGGTCTCGTTGTACGGAGTCTTGGGCGGCCGATCAGTTGCCCAGTCGAAGTACGGGTTGATCACCACGCTGGTCATGGTGTGCCCAAGCGAGTCGACCCTCGGCAGCGTGTCGGCCCGTGGCGGTTCCTCACCGGCTGCCATGTCGTAGGAGAACAGCGCCTGATTGGAGTCGAAGTCGCCGGTGAACGCCCTGCCGTACGGGTCCAGCAACAGTTTGCTGGGATCACAGCGATGTCCCGCCGGCGGGTCGAACGGCCCGTGTACCCGGAAGCCGTAGTTCTGTCCCGGCGACACCGTCGGCAGGTAGGCGTGCCAGACGTAGCCGTCCACCTCCTCGAGCGGGACGCAGGTCTGGTCGCCGTCGTCATCGATCAGGCACAGGTCGACGCTCTCCGCGATCTCCGAGAAGAGGGCGAAGTTGGTTCCCCCACCGTCGTAGCTGGCACCGAGCGGGGCGCTGTTGCCCGGCCAGACGGTGTGCGTAACGCTCATACTCACCCAACCTCGTCAGGACTTTCGATTCCACGCACCTTTGCCGGTGCTGGCTACCCGCCTGCCGGACGGTCAAACTATGGCCGCCTACGACATTACGGTGGCCGTTGTTGAAACGCCCCCGACGCGGGTATAGACGTTGTCGTGGTGGCTGATGACCTGCGCCGGCTGGCAACGGCACACGGCGTGGCGACCGCCTACCGCAACGAACGGCGCGAGTTGGTGCAGGTCGACACCGACGTCGTGGTCCGGGTGCTTCGGCTGCTCGAAGTCGAGGCCGGCAACGAAGCCGACCGTCGTCGTGAGTTGGCCAGGCTGAACGAACGCCGGCGTGCGGGTGCGGCGCCACCCACGGCCGCCGTCCGGGTGACCGGACTGCCCCTGTCGTTCCCGGGGGCCACCGCGGTGCTGAGCGAGGACGGCGAGCGCACGGTGGTGCGCGATGAACTGCCCGCCGAGCTGGCTGCGGGCTGGTACCGACTTCAGCTGCGCAATGGCCAGGAAGTCACGCTGGTGGCGGCTCCCGCCCGGGTGCCGCAGGCGCCGGCCACGTGGGGATGGATGCTGCAGTTGTACGCGTTGCGGTCCGCGCGCTCCTGGGGCATCGGCGACCTGTCAGACCTGCGGGATTGGGTGGCCTGGACTGCCACCGAACACGGCGCCGGTGCGGTCCTGCTCAATCCGCTGCACGCGCCGGGTCCGACGCATCCGGTGCAGCCGTCGCCGTATACGCCGTCGAGCCGGCGGTTTGCCAACCCGCTGGCACTGAGCATCGTCGACCTCGCCGCCTACCACCGCGCCGATCCGGACACCCGGGCGGAAGTCGACGCGCTACGGGTGGCTGCGGACACCGCGCGAATCGACTACGACCTGGTCTGGGCGGCCAAACGCGCGGCCCTGGAGTTGCTCTGGCGTGCCGAGGGTCGCCCCTGCCCCGTTGACGAGTCGTCGGAGAACAGGGCGTTGCGCGACTGGGCGACCTACTGCGCGCTGGCTGAACGACATGGCGGGCGGTGGTCGAGTTGGCCGGCGCCGCTGCGCGACGCAACCGGATCCGCGGTGGCGGCGGCGCGCCGAGAGCTCGCGCCGCGGGTCGCGTTCCATGCCTGGGTGCAGCAGCGCTGCGCGGAGCAGCTGCTGGCGGTCCAGGCCGCCGCCAAAGACTCCGGCATGGCGCTGGGGGTGCTGCATGACCTGGCAGTCGGCGTCGACGGCGATGGCGCCGATGCCTGGGCCCTGGCCGACGTGCTGGCCGTGCAGGCCAGTGTCGGTGCGCCTCCGGACACCTTCAGCCCCCGGGGCCAGGACTGGCGGCTACCGCCCTGGCGGCCGGACCGCTTGGCGGCCACCGGCTACACCGCGGTCCGCGACATGCTGCGGGCCGTGCTGGCCCACGCGGATGGTGTGCGCATCGACCACGTCGCCGGCTTGTGGCGGCTGTGGTGGATCCCACCCGGTGAGAGCCCCGATCGCGGTACCTACGTGCACTACGACGCCGACGTCATGCTCGCGGTTCTGGCGCTGGAGGCGCATCGCGCCAACGCGGTCGTCATCGGCGAGGACCTGGGAACCGTCGAACCGGAAGTCACCCGGGCACTGGCCGACAACGGAATGCTGGGCTGCGCGGTCTCCTGGTTCACCCGCGATGAGTCGACCCCCGGCCAGCCGTTGCTTCCGCCGGCGAAGTGGCCATCGCGGGTGGCCGCCAGCATTTCCACCCACGACCTGCCCACCGCGGCCGGGTTCTTCCGCGCCGAGCATGTGCGGGCACGCGCCACCCGGGGGCTGCTCGACGACGTGGCGGCCGCGCAGGCCGCCGCCGACAAAGAACGCGCCGAGTGGCTCGCGCTGCTGCGTTCCGAAGGGCTGCTGGGGCCCGAGGACACCGGGGCGCCGGATGAGCAGACGATCATCGACGCCCTGCACCGATTTCTGGCGGCCACCCCGAGCCGGCTGAAGCTGGTCTCCCCTTACGACGTGCTGGCCGAGCCGTGTCAGCCCAACCTGCCCGGCACCGTCGACCAATACCCGAACTGGCGGCTGCCGCTGCCCCAACCTCTTGAGCAGCTGCAAGCCGACCCGAGGATCGCCCGCATCGCGGCGTTGTTCTCGCCCGACGAAGGTCACGAAACATCCGGCAGGTAATCACGTGCGGAATGGGGTACAAGTCGAGATATGGCCATCGACGCTCACCACGAATTTGGTCAGGACCCACCAGACCCCGCATCGGGTAGCCATGTCGAGGACGGCATCGTCGAGCACCCGAGCGCAGACGACTTCGGCGATGCCGCGGCACTGCCTGCGGACCCCGTCTGGTTCAAACGTGCGGTGTTCTACGAGGTGCTGGTCCGGGCGTTCTACGACTCCAACGGCGACGGCATCGGTGACCTGCGCGGCCTGACCGAGCAGCTGGACTACCTGCAGTGGCTCGGCGTCGACTGCCTGTGGCTGCCGCCGTTCTACGACTCGCCGCTGCGCGACGGCGGCTACGACATCCGGGACTTCTACAAGGTTTTGCCGGAGTTCGGCACCGTCGATGACTTCGTCGAACTGCTCGACGCTGCGCACCGACGGGGCATCCGGGTCATCACCGACCTGGTGATGAACCACACCTCCGACAGCCATCCGTGGTTTCAACAGTCGCGCCAGGACCCGGACGGCCCGCACGGCGACTACTACGTGTGGAGCGACACCAGCGAGCGGTACGCCGACGCACGGATCATCTTCGTCGACACCGAAGAGTCCAACTGGACCTTTGACCCGGTTCGCCGCCAGTTCTATTGGCACCGGTTCTTCTCCCACCAGCCCGACCTGAACTACGACAACCCGGCGGTGCAGGAGGCCATGATCGACGTGCTGCGGTTCTGGCTGAACCTCGGCATCGACGGTTTTCGTTTGGACGCGGTGCCGTACCTGTTCGAGAGAGAGGGAACCAATTGCGAAAACCTGCCCGAGACACATGATTTCCTGAAACGCTGCCGCAAGGTTGTCGACGACGAGTTCCCCGGCGCGGTGCTGCTGGCCGAGGCCAATCAATGGCCCACCGACGTGGTCGAATATTTCGGCGATCCCGACACCGGCGGCGACGAATGCCACATGGCATTCCACTTCCCGCTGATGCCACGCATTTTCATGGCGGTGCGCCGCGAGTCACGCTTCCCGATTTCAGAGATCATGGCGCAGACTCCGCCGATCCCGCATCTGGCGCAGTGGGGAATCTTCCTGCGCAACCATGACGAGTTGACCTTGGAGATGGTCACCGACGACGAGCGCGACTATATGTACGCCGAATACGCGAAAGACCCGCGGATGAAGGCGAATGTGGGGATCCGGCGCCGGCTGGCTCCACTGCTGGACAAAGACCGCAACCAGATCGAGCTGTTCACCGCCCTGTTGCTGTCGTTGCCCGGCTCCCCGATCCTCTACTACGGTGACGAGATAGGCATGGGGGACATCATCTGGCTGGGCGACCGGGACGCGGTGCGCACCCCGATGCAGTGGACACCCGACCGCAATGCCGGTTTCTCGACCGCGAACCCCGGTCGCCTCTATTTGCCGCCCATTCAAGACGCGGTCTACGGCCATCAGTCGGTCAACGTCGAATCGCAACGCGACACCTCGACGTCGTTGCTCAACTGGACCCGCACCATGCTCGCCATCCGGCGCCGTTATGAGGCTTTCGCCCTTGGCGGGTTCCGGGAATTGGGAGGGTCCAATCCGTCAGTGCTGGCTTACGTGCGGGAGATCTCGGGCGACGAGGGGAACACCGTCTTGTGCGTCAACAACCTGTCCCGGTTTCCGCAGCCGATCGAATTGAATCTGCAGCACTGGGACGGCCATACGCCGGTGGAACTCACCGGGTCCGTGGAATTTCCCCGAATCGGAAAACTCCCATACCTGCTCACGCTGCCCGGGCACGGCTTCTACTGGTTTCAGCTGTGCGAGCCATGCGAGTCGAAGGAGGACATGTCATGACTGGTGGCACCGGCGAACCAGCGGGCCTGCCGTGGGCGGAATGGCTACCGACCCGACGCTGGTACGCGGGACGGAATCGGCAACTGAGGAACGCAGATTCCGTTGTGGTGCAGGAGCTGGGTGACGGGCTGCAGCTGGTGCTGATCGATGTCGGCTACACCGACGGCACCGCCGATCGCTACCAGGTGATAGTCGCCTGGGACGTGGACCTGGCGCCGGAATACGCCCAGATCGCGATGATCGGAACCCATGCGGGCCACACCGCCTATGACGCGCTGTATGACGCCGCGACCACCCGAGTCTTGTTGTCACTGATCGATTCGTCGGCCCAGCGGGGCGACGTCACGTTCGCACCGGAGCCGGGGGCAGCGCTGCCGGTCCGGGCCGACTCTCGCGTATCGGAAGCCGAGCAGAGCAACACCAGCGTCATCGTCGAGGAGAAAGTGGTCCTCAAGGTGTTCCGGCGACCCAGAGACGGCATCAATCCGGACATCGAGCTCAACGCGGCGCTGGGCCGGGCCGCCAACCCCCACGTGCCGCGGCTGTTGGGCTCCTACCGGATCGAGTTACCGGGCGACTCCGGCGTGCTCACCTACGCACTGGGCATGGTCAGCGAATACGCGATGAACTCCGCCGAAGGCTGGGCGATGGCGACCGCGAGTGTGCGCGATCTGTTCGCCGAAGCCGACCTGTACGCCTACGAAGTAGGCGGCGACTTCGCCGGCGAGTCGTACCGGCTCGGTGAGGCTGTCGCGTCGGTGCACCGGACACTCGCCGAAAGCCTGGGGACGTCGGAGTCGGTCTTCCCGGCGCAGACGCTGCTGTCGCGGCTGGCGGCGACGGCGGAGACGGTGCCCGAGCTGCGCCCCCACATGGCTGCGATCGAACAACGATTCGCGGCGCTGGCCGACGAGAAGATCACGGTGCAGCGAGTCCACGGCGACTTGCATCTGGGTCAGGTGCTGCGTACCCCGAACGGGTGGCTGCTGATCGATTTCGAAGGCGAGCCCGGCGCGCCGTTGTCGGAGCGTCGGAGGCCGGACTCGCCGCTGCGAGATGTCGCGGGGGTGCTGCGGTCCTACGAGTACGCCGCGTACGGGAAACTGGCCGACGTGTCGCGTGATGGCCACGACCGGCAACTGGCCACCCGCGCCCGCGAGTGGCTGGACCGCTGCCGCAGCGCCTTCTGTGAGGGCTATGGGGCCGAATCTGGCGCCGACCCGCGTGAGAGCGCCGCGTTACTGGCCGCCTACGAAGTGGACAAGGCGGTCTATGAGGCCGGCTACGAGGCCCGCCACCGGCCGGCCTGGCTGCCCATTCCGCTGCGGGCGCTGACTCGGCTGACCGCCGCCTGACACCGCGTCGCAGCCATCACTGGGCAGGTTCGAGCCACAGCGCCGACAGCGGGGGCAGCACCAGTACGGCGGAGGCCGGACGGCCGTGACGGGGCTCGTTGACGGCGTCCACGCCACCGAGATTGCCGGCGCCGCCGCCCTTGTAGTCGACGGCATCGGTGTTGAGTATCTCGCGCCACCGGCCGGCGAACGGCAGGCCCAGATGGTAGTCGGCGTGCGCCACACCGGAGAAGTTGAACACCGCCGCCAGCACCGATCCGTCCGCCGCGTAACGCAGAAAGCTCAGCACATTGTTGGCGGAGTCGTTGGCGTCGATCCAGGAATAACCGGCCGGGTTGATGTCTTGGCTCCACAGCGCGGGGCGGCTGCGGTACACGGCATTGAGATCGCGTGCCAGGCACTGTATTCCGGCAGAGAATCCGTCGTGTTCACCGGATGCGTCGAGCTGGAACCAGTCCAGCCCCCGTTCCTGCGACCACTCCGCGCGCTGGCCGAACTCCTGGCCCATGAACAGCAGCTGCTTGCCGGGGTGCGCCCACTGGTAGGCCAGCAGGCTGCGCACCCCGGCCGCCTTGGCATGGTCGTCGCCGGGCATGCGGCTCCATAGCGTGCCCTTGCCGTGCACCACTTCGTCATGGCTGATGGGCAGCACGAAGTTCTCGCTGTAGGCATAGAGCATCGAGAAGGTCATCTCGTGGTGATGGTAGGAGCGGTGCACCGGGTCGTGACCGAGATAGGCCAGGGTGTCGTGCATCCAGCCCATGTTCCACTTCATCGAAAAGCCCAGCCCGCCAAGGCTTGTCGGCCTGGAAACACCGGGCCACGAGGTCGATTCCTCCGCTATGGTGACGATACCGGGCGCCGACTTATGTGCGGTTGCGTTCATCTCCTGCAGGAACTGCACCGCCTCCAGGTTCTCTCGACCGCCGTGGACGTTGGGTGTCCAGCCGCCCTCGGGTCGCGAGTAGTCCAGGTAGAGCATCGAGGCCACAGCGTCCACCCGTAGCCCGTCGATGTGGAACTCGAGGAGCCAGTACAGCGCATTGGCCACCAAAAAGTTGCGCACTTCGGGCCGGCCGAAGTCGAACACGTAGGTGCCCCAGTCGAGTTGCTCGCCGCGGTGCGGATCAGCGTGCTCGTACAGCGGGGTGCCGTCGAACCGGCCCAATGCCCAGGCGTCTTTCGGGAAGTGCGCCGGCACCCAGTCCACAATCACCCCGATGCCGGCATGGTGCAGCGCGTCGACCAACGCACGGAAATCGTCGGGCGTGCCGAAGCGAGCGGTCGGCGCGTAGTACGAAGTGACCTGATAGCCCCACGACCCGCCGAACGGGTGCTCGGCGACCGGTAGCAGTTCGACGTGGGTGAACCCCTGCTGCACAACGTAGTCCGTCAATTCCACGGCAAGCTGCCGGTAGCTCAGCCCAGGGCGCCAGGACCCCAGATGGACCTCGTAGATGCTCATCGCCTCGAACGCCGGGTTGGCGGTGGCTCGCCGGCTCATCCAGTCGCTGTCGCTCCAGGTGTAGCGACTGGCAGTCACGCGCGACGCGGTGTGCGGCGGGGTTTCGGCGGCGAACGCCATCGGGTCGGCCCGCTCGGTGACGACATCGTCTGCGCCGTGGACCCGAAACTTGTACAGCCCGTCGACCGGAAAGTCCGGCCAGAACAGTTCCCACACACCGGAAGAACCCAGCGCCCGCATGGGCGCTCCGATGCCGTCCCAACCGGTGATGTCACTGATCAGGCCGATTCCCTTGGCGTTGGGCGCCCATACCGCGAACGACACCCCTGTCACCGCCCCGTCTGGGGTGGTGAACGTGCGGGGATGGGCGCCAAGCACCTCCCACAGCCGTTCGTGTCGCCCCTCGGCGAACAGGTGCAGGTCGATCTCGCCCAGCGTCGGCAGAAAGCGATACCCGTCCGCCACCACCAGCGGCTCCGCGGCGCCCGGATAGTCGATCTGCAGCCGATAGTCGATCAGGTCGGCGAACGGCAGCGTCGCGGAGAACAGCCCATCGCCCAGGTGTTGCATCGGGATCCGGTCACCGCCGACCAAGACCGCCACCGCGTGCGCACCGGGGCGCAGCGTTCGGATCACGGTGTGTTCACCGTCGTCGTGGGCGCCGAGGATCGCGTGCGGGTCGTAGTGCACGCCGGACATCAGCCGGTCGACATCTTCGAGGTTCACGGCCAGCCCACCGGCCTGGTGTTTGCTTCGTGTCATCGGGCCTTCACCTCCGATGCAGTTGCTCGGTTCGCGCTTGCGCGCTCATCACCGGGTCGAGTCGCACGTAATTGTCCTGCCCCCATTGGTACTCCTCCCCGCTCTCGTCACGCACCCCGAACCGCTCGCAGGCCGCCATGCCCAGCACCGTGTCACCGCTGGCCGGATCGAATTTGCTGTAGGCCAACAGCGCGTCGTTGTCGATCGAGTGGAATCGCAGCGTGCGCAGTTGCTGCGGGGCGGGGTGCCTGCCGCAGGACACAACCGGCGTAACGCCATCGACCTCGATTCGGCCCGGCACCCAGTACTCCGTTCGTCGGCTGCGATTCCGACAGTGGGTACCCGCGGTGACGGAAAGCTACGCGACCGACGGCCAGCGCGACAGCGGTGAGCTACCCGCGCGGCAGCCCCAGCAGCCGCTCGGCGGCCAGCGTCAACAGGATCTGCTCGGTGCCACCGGCGATCGACAGGCACCGGGTGTTGAGGAAGTCGTGCACCTCGCGCCCGGCCACCGCGCCGGCCCCGTCGGCCACGTCCATCCGGAACTCGGCCAGCTCCTGGCGATAGCGCACCCCGATCAGCTTGCGCACCGAAGACTCCGAGCCGGGGTCTTGGCCGCCGACCGCAAGCTGGGCGATGCGTTGATCCAGCAGCGAACCCGCCTGCGCGGCGATGATCAACCGGGCCAGCCGCTCGGCGGTGGCGGTGTCGGGCTCCCGATCCGCCAGGGTCTTGAGCAGCTCCTCCATCGGGTTGCCCAGCGCGGTGCCGCCGGCGATCGCGACGCGCTCGTTGGCCAGGGTGGTGCGGGCCAGCCGCCAGCCGTCGTTGACGCCGCCGACCACCTGCTCGTCGGGGACGAATACGTCGTCGAGGAAGACCTCGTTGAACAGGGCCTCGCCGGTGATCTCCCGCAGCGGCCGGATGTCGATGCCCTCGGCGGCCATATCGACCAGGAAGTAGGTGATGCCTTTATGTTTGGGCGCGTCGGGATCGGTTCTGGCCAGGCAGACGCCCCACTGCGAGTCGTGGGCTCGCGACGTCCAGACCTTCTGACCGGTCAACCGCCAGCCGCCGTCGACCTTCACCGCCTTGGTGCGCAGCGCCGCCAGGTCTGAGCCGGCGCCCGGCTCGGAGAACAACTGGCACCAGAACACCTCACCGGTCAGGGTGGCCGGGATGAAGCGCTCGATCTGCTCGGGCGTGCCGTGCTCGAGAATCGTCGGGGCCGCCCACCAGCCGACCACCAGGTCGGGACGTCCGACGCCGGCCGCGGCGAGTTCCTGGTCGATCACCAGCTGCTCGGCGGGGCCGGCCGCGCGTCCGTAGGGCGCCGGCCAGTGCGGTGCCAGCAGACCCGATTCGGCCAGCGCCACCTGACGCTGATCGGTCGGCAACGCCGCAATGCGGGCCACCTCCGCAGCGATCTCGGGCCGGACGTCGGTGGCCACATCGTCCGAGCCGAGGTCGACCTCCAGCCGGCGCCGCAGGCCGTCGCGGGTCAGTGCGGCGGTGCGGCGCAGCCAGCGCTCGGGCCCGCCCAGTGCCTGCCCGATGCCGTATGCCCGGCGCAGGTACAGGTGCGCGTCGTGCTCCCAGGTGATGCCGATGCCGCCGAGGACCTGGATGCAGTCCTTGGCATTGGCCTTGGCAGCGTCGATACAGATGGCGGCGGCCACCGCGGCCGCAATCGCGAACTGCTGGTCATCGGGGTCGGCTGCGGCGCGCGCCACATCGCTGGCGGCCACCGCGGCCTGGTCGGCCCGGCACAGCATCTCCGCACACAGGTGCTTGACGGCCTGGAAGCTGCCGATCGGCTTGCCGAACTGTTCACGCACCTTGGCGTATTCGACGGCGGTGTCCAACGCCCAGCGGGCCACCCCGGCGGCCTCGGCGGCCAGCACCGTGACCACCAGGTTCTCCACCCGGCTGCCGGCCTCCAGCGGCACGGCCGGGGCTGCCGACAGCGTCACCTTGGCCAGTGGCCGGGAGAAGTCGGTGGCAGCCAGCGGCTCGACCACCACCCCGTCCGCGCGGGCGTCCACCAGGATCCAAGCCTGGCCGTCCTGGCCGGCCGGCAGCAGCAGCAGCCCGTCGGTGGTGGCGCCGAGCACCCGATCCGCGGTGCCGGTGGCCTGGCCGGCCGCGGCATCGAAACTCACGTTCGCCGCGGACGGGTCGGTCACCACCCCGGCCACCCGTTCGCCGGCGGCCAGGGCTTCGGCCAGCGCCGGATCGGTGACCACCAGGGTGGCCAGCGCGGTGGTCGCCACCGGCCCGGGGACCAGGGCCTTGGCGGCCTCGTCGACCATCGCGCAGAGATCCTCGAGACGCCCGCCGGCCCCGCCGGACTCCTCGGGCACCGCCACCCCGAACAGGCCCAGCTCGGCCAGGCGCGCGAAAACGGCTCGCCAGGAATCGGTTTCGCCCAATTCCGCGGCACGAATCGCCTCGGTGGTGCCCGCGGCGGCGGCCCAGTCGCGGACCAGCTCGCGGGCAGCGAGCTGTTCGTCGGTGGTGGTCACGGACACGCTGGGCTCCTCGGTGTCGAGATGGGCTTGGGAGAGGCGGGTCACGAACGCCCCCACCAACCACTAGAACGTGTTCTAATGGTGCCAGCGTCCGAGCGTCAAGTCGAACCGTTGTGGCTGGACACGTTGGGTCCGGCCGGCGTCGGGAGTACGGAAACTCGACACCGCGGTGCGTATCGTTATGGGCCAGCAGATCGACGGAGGGAGCCGCGCAGCACATGACGTCACCAGCTGAGGGCACCGCGGGCCGCGGGTCGGCCAGCCAACCGCGCGAGGTGGTCAACGTCGCTGTGCTGACTGAATCCGACCTGGGCTCCGAAGCGCAACGCGAACGCCGCAAGCGCATCCTCGACGCAACGCTGGCGATCGCCTCCAAGGGAGGCTACGACGCGGTGCAGATGCGTGCGGTCGCCGACCGTGCGGACGTGGCCGTCGGCACCCTGTACCGCTACTTCCCTTCGAAGGTTCACCTACTGGTCTCGGCGATGGGCCGGGAGATCGCGCGGGTGGACACCAAGACCGATCCGGCGACGTTCGCCGCCACCACTCGCCACCAGCGGCTCAACCTGGTGGTCAACAAACTCAACCGCGCCATGCAGCGCAACCCGCTGCTCACCGAGGCCATGACTCGGGCCTATGTCTTCGCCGACGCCTCGGCGGCCGGCGAAGTCGACCATGTCCAGAAATTGATCGACTCGATGTTCGCCGGGGCCATGAGCGACGGCGAGCCGACCGAGGAGCAGTACCACATCTCCCGGGTGATCTCGGATGTGTGGCTGTCCAACCTGCTCGCCTGGCTGACCCGGCGGGCGTCGGCCACCGATTTCAGCACCCGCCTGGACCTGGCGGTCCGGTTGCTGATCGGCGACGACGACAGTCCCAAGGTCTAGTCCCAGTTTCGAAGAAGATGCGCGCCGGTTCACCAGATTCAGAACCGGTCGCGGATCCGATTCCGCGCCGGCTGGCGCACGCGCTGGACCTGTTGAACTTCACCCTGGCCGACGTGCGCGACGGGCTGGGCCCCTATCTGTCGGTCTACCTGCTGGTGACCCACCATTGGGACCAGGCGTCGATCGGCCTCGTGATGGCGATCGGCGGGATCGCCGCGGTCGTGGCGCAGACCCCGATGGGTGCCCTGGTCGACCGAACCACCGCCAAACGCGCACTGCTCGTTGTCGGTGCGCTGGCGGTCACCGCGGCGGCATTGGCGATGCCGCTGTTCCCCGGCTTCTACAGCGTCGCCGCGTTGCAGTTGCTGACCGGAATCGCGGCTTCGGTGTTCGCGCCGGCGCTGGCCGCGATCACCCTCGGTGTGGTCGGTCCACGTATGTTCGCAAAACGGCTCGGCCGCAACGAATCGTTCAACCACGCCGGCAATGCCGCGACCGCGGCCGCCACCGGCGGCCTCGCCTACTTCTACGGCCCGGTCGTGGTGTTCTGGATGCTGGCCGCCATGGCTGCGCTGAGCGTGGTGGCGACGCTGCGCGTCCCCGAGTCCGCGATCGATCACGACGTCGCCCGGGGCATGGATCATCTGGCCGGCGAGCCCCATCCGCAGCCATCGGGATTCGCGGTGCTGCTGCGCAACCGGCAACTGCTGGTGTTCGGCGCGACCGTGGTGACGTTCCACTTCGCCAACGCGGCGATGCTGCCGTTGGTCGGCCAGGAACTGGCTCTGGTCAACACCGAGGTCGGCACCGCTCTGATGGCGGCGTGCATCGTGGCCGCCCAGCTGGTGATGGTGCCGGTGGCCTATCTGACCGGCTCCAAAGCCGATGTCTGGGGTCGCAAACCGATCTTCCTGGTGGGGTTCGCGGTGCTGACCATCCGGGGGCTGCTCTACCCGGTCTGGGACAACTCCTACTGGCTGGTCGGGGTGCAGTTGCTCGACGGGGTGGGAGCGGGGATCTTCGGTGCACTGTTCCCGCTGGTGGTGCAGGATGTCACGCACGGCACCGGCCGCTTCAACGTCAGCCTGGGGGCCATCACCGCGGCCTGCGGTGTCGGCGCCGCTTTGTCGAACTTCATCGCCGGCCATATCGTCTCGGCCGCCGGCTACGACACGGCGTTCATCGCCCTGGCAGCGGTGGCCGGCGCGGGTTTCGTGCTCTACCTGACCGCGATGCCCGAGACAGCCAGGATCAGGGGCGCCACCGCCGCCCCGTTAGCCTGAGCGGATGCGTCTCAAGCTCGGCCGCCCCGACATCGGCCGGTACACCGACCGGTTCGACGTACCCTCCGCGGCGCCGGGCGCGCCGCTGTCGGTGACCTGGCTCGGGGTCTCCACACTGCTGGTTGACGACGGGTCGTCGGCGCTGATGACCGACGGCTTCTTCTCCCGGCCCGGCCTGCTGCGGGCGGCGTTCGGCAAGCTGTCACCGTCACCGGCCCGCATCGACGGCTGCCTGTCCCGCGCCGGGGTACAGGAGCTGGCGGGGATCATCGCGGTGCACACCCACTTCGACCATGTGATGGATTCGCCGGTGGTCGCCGAGCGCACCGGGGCGGTCTTGGTGGGCGGCGAGTCGACCGCCAATGTCGGACGCGGGCACGGTCTGTCCGAGGATCGTCTCGTCGTCGCCGCCCCGGCCGAACCGATCACGTTGGGCTCCTACGACGTCACCCTGGTCGAGTCGCATCATTGCCCACCGGATCGGTTTCCCGGACTGATCACCGAACCGGTCATACCACCGGTGCCGACCGCGGCGTACCGGTGCGGTGAGGCATGGTCGGTGCTGGTGGCCCACCGCCCGTCCGGCCGACGCCTGTTGATCGTCGGCAGCGCCGGGTTCATCCCCGGAGCACTGGCCGGGCACCGCGCCGAGGTCGCGTACCTGGGCGTGGGCCAGCTCGGCTTGCAGCCCCGGCAATACCTGGTGGACTACTGGTCGGAAACGGTGCGCGCGGTCGGAGCCAAGACGGTAGTGGCGATCCACTGGGACGACTTCTTCTGGCCGCTGTCGAAACCGTTGCGCGCCTTGCCCTACGCCGGCGACGACCTCGACGTCACGATGCGGGTTCTCAGCGAGCTCGCCGAGGCCGACGGAGTCGGGCTACACCTGCCCACGGTGTGGCGTCGTGAGGATCCGTGGGCCTGAACCTGGCTCTCGCACTGCTGCTGCTTGCCGTGGTGCTGGGGTTCGCGGTGGCCCGCCCGCAGGGCTGGCCGGAGATGTTCGCGGCGGTGCCGGCCGCGGTCATCCTGGTTGCCACCGGCGCGATCTCGATGCACGACGCACTCGCCGAAGCCGCCACGCTGCTGCACGTCGTCGCATTCCTGGGCGCGGTGCTGGTGCTGGCGCAGCTCTGTGACGACGAGGGCCTGTTCGAGGCGGCCGGCGCGGCGATGGCACGTGCCGACGTCGGCCCGCCGCACCATCTGCTGCGCCGCGTCTTCGTGATCGCCGCGGGTCTGACCGCGGTGCTGAGCCTGGACGCGACGGTGGTGCTGCTGACGCCAGTGGTGCTGATGATGGCCCGCCGCCGCCACGCCCCGATGCGCCCACACGCTTACGCGACCGCGCACCTGGCCAACACAGCGTCGCTGCTGCTGCCGGTGTCGAACCTGACCAATCTGCTGGCGTTCAACCAAGCCGGCTTGTCGTTCGTGAGGTTCACCGCGCTGATGACGGCGCCGTGGCTGGCCACCACCGCGGTCGTCTACCTGATCTTCCGCTGGTTTTTCCGGGCCGATCTGCGGGCCACACCGGTGCATCAGCACGCCGGCCCGCCGCCCCCGGTTCCGGTGTTCGTGCTGGTGGTGCTGGGGCTGACGCTCGCCGGTTTCGTGGTCGCCGAGACATTCGGCGTACCGGCGGCGTGGGCGGCCGTCGCGGGTGCGGCCGTGCTGGCCGCCCGAGGGCTGGCACAGCGGCGCAGCACGCCGGCCGGCATTCTGCGGGCCGCCAACCCCGGCTTCCTGGTGTTCGTGCTGGCCCTCGGCGTGGTGGTGCGCGCCGTCGTCGACAACGGGCTGGGCGCACAGATGACCACGGTGCTGCCGGCGGGATCGGGTCTGCCGGCGCTGCTGGGCGTCGCGGCGGTGGCCGCGGTGCTGGCCAACGTGGTCAACAATCTGCCGGCGACGCTGGTGCTGGTGCCGTTGGTGGCACCGAGCGGCCCGCTCGCGGTGCTGGCAGTGTTGATCGGGGTCAACATCGGACCCAACCTCAGCTACACCGGCTCACTGTCGAACCTGCTGTGGCGCCGGGTGTTGCGCCGCTATGGCGTTGCGGCCGGAGTCGGCGAATACACCCGCCTGGGGCTGTGCACGGTTCCGGCCACGCTGGGAGTGGCAGTGCTGGCCCTGTGGGCCGGTGCTCGGCTGCTCGGTGTCTAACCGACCCGGTAGGCGGGCGGCAACGACATACCGAGCTCGGCCATGACGGCACGCGCCCGCGCCGGATAGTCGGTGATGAGCCCGTCGACTCCTGCGGCGATCTGCTGACGCATGGCGTCGGCGTCGTTGACCGTCCACGGGATCACCCGCAGCCCAGCCGCATGTGCGCGTTGCACGAACGCTCGATCCACCACCGAGTAGTCCGGCGACACGACGTCGGCGCCGGCCGTCACCGCACCGGAGATCGGGTCGGGCCCCTCCTCCCAGAGCGCGACCAGCGGAATGGCCGGTTCCGCGGCGCGCACCAACGCCAGGGTGCGCCAGTCGAAGCTCTGGATGTCGACGGCGTCCAGCTTGCCGGCGGCGCGCACCGCAGCCAGGATCACGTCGACGATCTGCTGCGGGTTGCGCGCGTCGACCTTGGTCTCGATGTTGTAGCGGATGCCCGTGTGACCGGCGAGCGCGAAGACCTCCGGCAAGGTCGCGATCACGTTGTGCCGCACCACTTCCGCATCGGGGAACTCCGGCAGCAGCTGTCCGCAGTCCAGGGTGTGGATCTGGACGAGGGTGAGATCGGCTACCCGCTTGCCCACGTACGGGTAGTCGGGGTCGTCGATGAAGGCCGGGCTGGTGTCGGTGCACTTCGCCGGTTCGATCACCGGGTCGTGCCACACCAGCGGCTGGGCGTCGCGAGTCAGCACGATGTCCAACTCAAGCGTGCTGACCCCCAGCTCGAGTGACTTGGCGAAGGCGCGCAGCGACTCCTCGGTGGTCTCGCCCCGGCCGCCGCGATGCGCCTGCAGGTCGAACGTCGGCGGTAGCGCGGCGGCCGTTGCCGACGGACTCACCACCGCAGCGATCAGCGCCGCCGCGAGGAAGGCGCGGCGAATCACCGTCGCTGACGGGCGATTTCGGCCAGTACCACCCCGGCGGCCACCGATGCGTTGAGCGACTCGGTGGGTCCGGACATCGGAATCGACACGATGGCGTCGCAGTTCTGCCGGACCAGTCGGGACAGCCCCTTGCCCTCGGAACCGACGACCAGCACCATCGGGCCGGCGCCGTCGAGGTCGTCGACCATGGTGTCGCCGCCGGCGTCCAACCCGACGATCTGCAGGCCGCGGTCCGCCCACGCCTTCAGGGTTTGGTTCAGGTTTGCCGCCCGTGCCACCGGAATGCGCGCTGCCGCACCGGCACTGGTGCGCCACGCCACCGCGGTCACCGACGCCGAGCGACGCTGCGGGATCACCACGCCGTGTCCGCCGAACGCCGCCACCGAGCGCACGATGGCTCCCAGGTTGCGTGGATCGGAGATGTTGTCCAGCGCGACCAGCAGCGCAGGCGCGGCATCCTGCCGGGCGGCGGCCAGCAGATCGTCCGGGTGGGCATAGGCGTACGGCGGAACCTGCAGCGCGATGCCCTGGTGCAGACCATTGGTGGTCATCTTGTCCAGGTCGGACCGCGGAACCTCCAGGATCGGCAATCCGGAATCGGCTGCGCGAGTGACCGATTCGGTCAGGCGCTCATCGGCCTCGGCGCCGAGCGCCACATACAGGGCGGTGGCCGGGATTCCGGCACGCAGGCACTCCAGGACCGGGTTGCGGCCCAGCACGGTCTCGTTCTCGTCGGTGCGCTTGGCGGTCCGGTAGGCGCGCTGTTTGGCCGCGCGTTTGGCCGCTTTGGCCGCCGGGTGGTATTCGCGCTTGTGGGCCGGCGGCGTGGCGCCGCGGCCTTCGAGCCCACGGCGCCGCTGGCCGCCGGAGCCGACCGTCGGACCCTTCTTGGTGCCGGGCTTACGCACCGCACCCTTGCGCTTGGAATTTCCGGCCATCTACTCAGACCCCTCCACCAGCAGTGACCATTGCGGACCATCCCCGGTGTCGGTGACCTCGATGCCGGCGTCCTTGAGTCGGCAGCGGATCTCGTCGGCCAGCTGCCAATCCCGTTCCGCGCGAGCGGTTTCCCGGCGTTCCAGCTCGGCGCGCACCAGGACGTCGACCGCAGCCAGCGCCGCGGAGGTCTCATCGCGCGACTCCCAGCGCTCGTTGAGCGGGTCGCAGCCCAGCACGTCCATCATCGCCCGGATCGCACCGGCCGCGGCCAGCGCGCCCTCGTGGTCGCCGGAGTCCAGCGCCCGGTTGCCCTCCGCGCGTGTCCGGTGCACCTCGGCCAGGGCGATCGGCACCGACAGGTCGTCGTCGAGCGCGGCGGCGAACCGCGGTGTCCAGGTGCCCAGATTCACCGCACCCACCCGGCTGCGCACCCGGTGCAGGAAGTCCTCGATGCCGACGTAGGCGTTGACGGCGTCGCGCAGCGCGGTCTCGGAGAACTCGAGCATCGACCGGTAGTGCGCGCTGCCCAGGTAGTACCGCAGTTCGGCGGGCCGAACCCGTTGCAGCACCGCCGACATCGACAGCACATTGCCCAGCGACTTGCTCATCTTCTCGCCGCCCAGGGTGACCCAGCCGTTGTGCAGCCAGTAGTTCGCGAATCCGTCCCCGGCGGCGCGGCTCTGGGCGATCTCGTTCTCATGGTGCGGGAAGACCAGATCCATCCCACCGCAGTGGATGTCGAATTCGGCGCCGAGGTAGGTCCGGGCCATCGCCGAACACTCCAGGTGCCAGCCCGGACGGCCCGGTCCCCACGGCGTGGGCCAGCTGGGCTCACCGGGCTTGGCGCCTTTCCACAGCGTGAAGTCGCGCGGATCGCGCTTGCCGGTGGCGACCCCCTCGCCCTGGTGCACGTCGTCGATCCGATGACCGGACAGCTGGCCGTAGTCGGGGTAGCTGAGCACGTCGAAGTACACGTCGCCGCCGCCGGTGTAGGCGTGTCCCGAGTCGATCAGGCGCTGGATCAGCTCGACCATCTGGGTGATGTGTCCGGTGGCGCGCGGTTCGGCCGACGGCGGCAGCACCCCCAGCGCGTCATAGGCGGCGGTGAACTCACGTTCGTAGGTGGCGGCCCACTCCCACCAGGGCCGGCCCGCCGCGGCGGCCTTGGTGAGGATCTTGTCGTCGATGTCGGTCACGTTGCGCACGAAGGCGACGTCGTAGCCGCGGGCGGTGAGCCACCGGCGCAATACGTCGAACGCCACGCCGCTGCGGACATGGCCGATATGCGGCGGCGCCTGCACGGTGGCACCGCATAGATAAATAGACACATGACCGGGCCGCAGCGGGATAAATTCACGCACGGCGCCGGTTGCCGTGTCGTGCAGCCGCAGGCTGGGGCGATCGGTCACGACGGGCCAGCTTACCGGGCGCCGGGTCTTCGACCGCCACGCGCGCCGCTACCAGGGATTGCCAGGAACGGCTACCAACTGCCGCATCGGTGGACAGGTGGTGTGACGTGGCATATATTGCGGCAGTGGGTAAACGTCTGGTGGCAGTCTCGGGTGCACTCTTGGCTGCGGTCGCATTCGCAGGTAGCGCGACGGCATACGCCGATGAGCCGAACAACAACCAGCAGCAGCAGCCTCAGCCCGCCGAACTTGTTTCTGCGCCGGTCCAGCAGGCAGCACCGGCCGAGCAGGAGATCACGCCCGCCGAGCAGGCGATCGCGCCGGGCCAGCAGGAGATGGTGCAGGACGCCCAGGCCGAGCAGCAGCGGCAGCAGGCGGAGCAGCAGGCCGACCAGATGGGTCAGACCGCCACCACCGCCGGCGCCGGCGCCAGCACCGCGAGCATGGCTGCGATGGGTCCCCAGATCGGCATGCAGATGGCGATGATGGCCCCGATGTTGGCGATGTACGCGCCGATGCTGGCCACGCCGGCGATGAGCCTCTTTACCAGCTCAGCGGCCTCCACCGTAGCCAACTCCTCGACCGACGCCGCCGCCGGTTCGGCCGCGGCTACCGACGCTTTGAACTTGGGAGCCGCGGAAGTCGGCT
Source organism: Mycolicibacter heraklionensis (assembly GCF_001021505.1). Classification (GTDB taxonomy): domain Bacteria; phylum Actinomycetota; class Actinomycetes; order Mycobacteriales; family Mycobacteriaceae; genus Mycobacterium; species Mycobacterium heraklionense. The sequence continues at coordinate 23,179 of NZ_LDPO01000019.1, read as the reverse complement.
CGGCCGCTGCGACCGACCTCTTCAGCGCGCCCTCCGCCGCGGATCTGCCTTTTGATCTGGGCAATATCGACTTCTTGTCCACCGTGGATCCCGACTTGGTCACAGGGACCAGCACGGACCTCTTGAGCGGCGCTCTGGGTGACACCGCCGGCGCTCTGGGTGACGCCGCCGGCGCAGCTGGCGACACCGCTTCCAGCGCAATTCTCGACACTGTCCCAGACCTTGGCGCCAACATCGGCGCGGAAGTCGCCAACCTCGGTGCGGATGCGGGCGCGCAGATTGGCACGGCGGCGGCCACCGAGATCCCGTGTGGGATCATCGGCGCCATCTTCGGCATCGGCTGCTAAATCCGCCGCAGCAACTAAGCAGGCACCACCAACGCGGTAGCCACCGCGGCCAGTCCCTCACCTCGACCGGTGAGTCCCAGGCCGTCGGTGGTGGTTGCCGACACCGAAACCGGTGCGCCCAGCAATTCCGACAGCAGCTGCTCCGCTTCGACACGGCGGGGCCCCACCTTCGGCCGGTTGCCGATGACCTGCACCGCGGCGTTCCCGATCACGAACCCGCTCTCGGCCACCAGTTCGCGCACGTGGCCGAGCATCACAGCACCGGTTACTCGTGCCCAGCGGGGCTCGTCGACGCCGAACACCGCCCCCAGGTCCCCCAATCCTGCCGCCGACAGCAGCGCGTCACACAGGGCGTGTGCGGCCACATCGCCGTCGGAGTGCCCGGCGCAGCCGTCGGCGTCGGGAAACAGCAACCCCAACAGCCAGCAGGGCCGTCCCGGCTCGATCGGATGCACGTCGGTGCCCAAGCCGACCCGCGGCAGCGCGCTCACCGGTTGACCACGGCCTCGGCCAGCACCGCGTCCAGCGCGGTGGTGATCTTGAAGGCCAGCGGATCGCCTTCGACGGTCTGGACCTGGCCGCCGACGTGTTCGACCATCGAGGCGTCGTCGGTGAACTGCGTGCCCGCTCCGGCCTGCTGGTAGGCCCGCAACAGCAGGTCGGCGGCGAAGCCCTGCGGGGTCTGCACGGCCCGCAGGCCGGCCCGCTCGGGCGTGCCCAGGACGGTGCCGTTCGCGTCGACCGCCTTGATGGTGTCGGCGACCGGGAGCGCCGGAACGACGGCACGGTACCCGGCGTGCAAGGCCTCGACCACCCGGGCCACCAGCGCCGGTGGGGTCAGGGGTCGCGCCGCGTCATGGACCAGCACGAATTCGGGATCCCCGGCACTCTCCAGCGCCAGCCGCACCGAGTCGACACGATGAGCACCGCCGGCCACCACGGTGGCCGTCCCGCCCAGGATCAGCTTGGCCTCATCGGTGCGATCGGGTGGCACCGCGACCACAACCTGGTCGACCACCCCGGACTGTCGCAGCCCCGCCACGGCGCGCTCGACCAGCGTCACGCCGCCCAGCAGAAAGAATGCCTTCGGTACGCCAGCACCGAGCCGCACACCCGAACCGGCGGCCGGCACCACGGCTACTGTGGTTGCCACCTATTTCCCGGCAGCTCAGGACGCCGCGGCCAGCACCTCGTCGAGGATGGTCTCCGCCTTGGCGTCATCGGTGTTCTCGGCCAGGGCCAGCTCACCGACCAGGATCTGACGCGCCTTGGCCAGCATCCGCTTCTCGCCGGCGGACAGGCCGCGCTCCTGGTCACGCCGCCACAGGTCACGAACAACCTCGGCTACCTTGTGCACGTCGCCGGAGGCGAGCTTCTCCAGGTTGGCCTTGTAGCGACGCGACCAGTTGGTCGGTTCCTCGGTGTGCGGGGCACGCAACACCTGGAAGACCTTGTCCAGGCCTTCTTGGCCGACAACGTCACGCACACCGACATATTCGGCATTTTCAGCGGGAACTCGAACGGTGAGGTCGCCCTGCGCCACCTTGAGGACCAGATAGTCCTTTTGCTCGCCTTTGATGGTCCGGGTTTCAATCGCCTCGATCAACGCTGCACCGTGGTGTGGATATACGACGGTGTCTCCGACCTTAAAGATCATCTGATTTGAGCCCCTTTCGCTACCCCATGCTAACACGCCGCCACAACACGCGACCACCAACGGTGCAGGTCAGGGGCACCGCAGCCCCAGAAGGGGGGTTGACAGCACGACAGAAGCGTGCTGGGTCAATCCTGATCGGAGCCTGATCAGGGCTGGTCGACGGGGGTGGCGGACGGCCCGCAACCCTGCGCTACCGCCATGAGATGGTTGCTACTACAGTGCATAGTCACAAGTCGCGACGGCCGAGCAGGAGACCATACGTGAACTCGTTCAGCAGGGCCTTCAACAAGGCTGCGATCGCGCTGGTTGCTGCGGCGGCGCTGGCCGGCTGCGGTACCGGACAGATCTCTCAGACCGCTGACCAGGCGTCCGCGGTCAATGGCGCCTCGGCCACCATCGGCAACCTGGCACTGCGCGACGTGCGCATCCAGGCGACGCAGACCGGCGACGCGTTGGAGCCCGGCGAGACCGTCGACCTGGTGTTCGCGGTCAGCAATCAGTCGACCGACTCCGACGACGAGCTGACCGACATCAAGACCTCGATCGGCAAGGTGTCACCGACCGGCAGCAAGACCGTGCCCGTCGGCGGCGTCCTGGTCTTCAGCGCCCCGGCCGGTCCCGACCTGCCGACCGCTCCCGCCGCCAAGGCGCTGCCCGAGGTCGCCAACGCCAACACCGCCTCGGCGACGGTGACCCTGGACAAGGCGATCCGCAACGGGCTCACCTACGACTTCACCTTCACCTTCAGGAAGGCCGGCGACGTGCGCGTGGACGTGCCGATCTCTGCCGGCCCAGCTTCACACCACTGACGCGAGCGCGTCACCGCCGACACTGTCGGACCTAGCCGATACGGTCGCCGAGTGGCCAAGGCACGTTCGCTCTTTCGCTGTTCGGAATGCGGGAACACCACCGCGAAGTGGTTGGGCCGCTGCCCGGAGTGCGGTAGCTGGGGCGGTATCGACCCGGTAGGCGAAGCAGCCGCACCGGCGGGCGGGCTGCGGCCGGCGGCACCGGCACGGCCCGCGGTGCCGATCAGCTCCATCGAGGCGGGTCGCGCACGACCGGCGCCGACCGGTGTCACCGAACTCGACCGGGTGTTGGGCGGCGGAGTGGTCCCCGGCTCGGTCACGCTGCTGGCCGGCGATCCCGGCGTCGGCAAATCCACGCTGCTGCTCGAGGTGGCCCACCGCTGGGCGCTGGCCGGGCGCCGGGCGCTGTATGTATCCGGAGAGGAGTCCGCGGGGCAGATCCGGCTGCGCGCCGAGCGCACCGGTTGCAGCCACGACGAGATCTACCTGGCCTCCGAATCGGACCTGCAGACCGTATTGGGCCACATCGAGGCGGTGCGGCCCACCCTGGTGGTGGTCGATTCGGTGCAGACCGTCGCGGCCGCCGACACCGACGGCGTGGCCGGCGGGGTCACCCAGGTGCGGGCCGTCACGGCCGCCCTGACCGCGGCCGCCAAGAGTGCCGATGTGGCGTTGGTCCTGGTCGGACACGTGACAAAGGACGGCGCGATCGCCGGCCCGCGTTCCCTGGAGCACCTCGTCGATGTGGTGCTGCACTTCGAGGGCGACCGCAACTCGGTGCTGCGGATGGTGCGGGCGGTCAAGAATCGGTTCGGCGCCACCGACGAGGTGGGCTGCTTCCTGCTCCGCGACGACGGCATCGAGGGGATCGCCGACCCGTCCGGTCTCTTCCTGGAGCAGCGCAGCGAGCCGGTGCCGGGCACCGCAATCACCGTCGCCCTGGATGGCAAGCGCCCGCTGATCGGCGAAGTCCAGGCGCTGCTGGCCAAACCGGCGGGCGGCTCGCCGCGGCGTGCGGTCAGCGGTATCGACCACGCCCGGGCCGCCATGATCACCGCGGTGCTCGACAAGCACGCCGAGCTGCCGATTGCGGCCGGCGACATCTACCTGTCCACGGTCGGCGGTATGCGGTTGACTGACCCGTCCACGGACCTGGCCGTCGCCATCGCGCTGGCCTCGGCGTATTCGGATCTGCCGCTGCCGGCGACCACCGTGGTGGTGGGCGAAGTCGGCCTGGCCGGTGACCTGCGGCCGATCAGCGGGATGGACCGCCGGCTCGCCGAGGCGGCCCGGCTGGGATTCACCACCGCGCTCACTCCCCCGGGCGCCCCGGCCACCGTCGGCGGCCTGCGCACGGTGCCGGCCGCCAACATCGTTGCGGCGCTGCACCACCTGGTCGAGATCGCTGACCGGCGCGGCGGCCATCTGGCGCCGCCGCAGCTACTGGATCGAAGCTAGCTCAGTTGCCCGGTGGCGGAGCGTCCGGCGGGGGCACGTCCTGGCCCGGCGGCGGCATGTCCGGTGACGGCTCGGTAAGCATGAACGGCACCGTCGCGGATCGCAGATTGCCGAGTTGGACGACGAGGTTGTAGGTGCCGGGTCCGATCGGCTGACGCGGCAGCGGGCACTGCGGCGCCGAACCCATTCCGGTCCAGGTCACCGTGGTGGTCACCTGCTCGCCGGGGTCGAAGGTCTTCACCAGGGTCTCGTTGGACGGCGCGCAGTCCAGGTTCGACCACAACCGCTGGTTGTCCAGCGAGTAGACGTAGGCGGCCAGCACCGCGGCACCCACGTCACGCTTGCAGGCGACCAGCCCGATGTTGGTGACAACCATGGTGAATTGGGGCTGTTCACCCACGGTGTACTGCGGGCCGGTCAATCCCTTGACCGCCAGCGTCGAGTCGGGGCAGTCGTCGCCCTCCTTGAGCACCGGAGGCGGGGTCACCGCGGCGGTCGGCGTCGGCGCTTGCGGTGGGGCTTGCTCGGCGGGCGCCACCACGGGCGTCTTGACCTCTTCGGGCGAGGAGTTCTGTGGCTTGGCGTGCTGCGCGGCGGCGGTCTTCTTCCCGTCGGCATTGTCGGCACCGGCGCTGCCATGGACGATGCCGAAGATGATGGCCGACACGACTGCAATCACGATGAGCACAATGCCCAGCGCGAGGCCACGTCGTCGCCAATAGATCTGCGAAGGCAGTGGACCCTGCGGTTCCAAATCGAGCACGTTCTCACGGTAGGACGACCTCACCGCGAGTTGTCCGACCCTTCGCGGCGTGTCGTAGCCGCGTTGTGACCTGGCCCGAGTATTCAGCTGTGCCAGCGGCCCGGCGCGGCCACCAGAACCAGCGGCCCAACAGCATGATCAGCGGGGGCATCACGAAGGTCCGCACCACCAGGGTGTCCAGCAGCAGCCCGACGCAGACCGTCACGCCGATCTGGGTGATGCTCAGCACGCTGCTGCCCACCAGCGCGAACATCGTCATCCCGAACACGATGCCGGCGGTGGTCACCACGCCGCCGGTTCCGGCGAAGGCGCGGATCAGCCCGGTGCCGATTCCGGCGACCGCCTCCTCACGGATCCGGAGCGCCAGCAGCAGGTTGTAGTCGGTGCCGACGGCCACCAGCGCGATGAACGCCATCGGCGCCACCGCCCAGTGCAGCGGCAGGCCCAGCAGACGCTGCCACACCAAGACGCTGACCCCCAGCGCCGACGCATAGGAGACGATCACGGTGCCGACCACCGCCATCGCTGCCACCGGACTGCGCAGCATCACCGCGACGATCACGAAGATCAATGCCAGCGTTGCCGCGACCAGCAGCGTGATGTCGCCCCGAACCAGCGACTGCAGATCCCGGGTGGCCGGCCCAACGCCGGCCAGATGCACGGCCACCCCGGTCACCGTGCCCTCCTTAGTCGCCTCGACCACCGCCTGCTCGATCTGCCCGGCCCGGCGGGCGCCGTCCGCACCCCACTCCTGGCCGTCGCCGTACACCAGCAGCAGGGCGGCCCGGCCGTCCGGCGACACCAAGGTGCGCAGGACCTCGGCGTATCTCGGGTCCGAGAGCGCCCGCGACGGCAGGTAGAAGCCGCCGGCAGCACTGTCCCGGAAATCGCCGGCGGCCTCACGCAGGTATCCGGTGAGTCCGTCCAGTTGCGGCGCAAGGCCCTCCGCCACCCCGCGCAATTCGTCAGTGGCGCTGCGGGCTCGGCTCACCACCTCCCGCATCGACCGCACCGCCGCCGGTATGCCGGCCAGCGCGGTGTTCGCGATATCGGATCCCGTGGTCAACCTGGCGGCGCCGTCGGACAGCTGCGCCGAGTTGCGTATGACGTCGTCGACGGGTTCGACGACCCGGCCCACCACCGAACAGATCAGGTTGGCCGCGCAGTCCGGGGTGTTGTCGACGAAGCCGCGCAGCGGATCGAGATATCCCGAGACCGTATCGAGGTTGTGCCGTATACCGTCCATTCCGGCGCGCATATCGCCTGCGGCCGCGTCGATCTGGCGCAGACCGGAGGTACCGCCAACCAATCCGTTCTCCAGCGAATCCAGCGTTTCCGCCACCTGCGACAGCACGGCCTCGATGTCGAGCACCCGGGACAGCCGTTCGGTCAGCGAACCCATTCCGTCTGCGATCTGCTCACCGACCAGCCCGGACTGGTGGGTCAGGGTTGCCTCCTCGGGCACCGTGCCGGCCGGGCGACTCGCCGACTGCACACCGCGCACTCCGGGAATTGCCATGAGCCCTTTGCTGATCTGTTCGATGGCGATCAGACCGGCCGGATTGCGCAGATCATGGTCCACCTCGATGGTGACCAAGTCCGGCAGTAGCCGGTTGACCGCGAAATGGCGGTCCATCGCGGCGTAACCACGATTGGACTCGGTACCGGCCGGGGTCGCCGACGGCTCGTTCCACCCGGTACGCATCCCGGCCAGCGGTACCGTCAAGAGCAGGATCAGTCCCGCGCTCACGGCCATTATCGGCGCGGGCCAGCGAGCGATCATCACCCCGAGCCGGCGCCACCGGCGAGCGATGACCGGTCGGCGCGGTTCCAGCAGACCACGGCGGCCTGCCAGCGAGACCAACGCGGGCGTCAACGTCAGCGCCGCCATGACCACGACCAGAATTCCTATCGCACACGGCAATCCGGCGCTTCGGAACATGCTGATCCGAGCCAGGTTCAAACAGGCCAGCGCCGCCGCGATGGTCAGTCCGGACCCGATGACGACCGGGGCGACACCGCGGTAGGCCGCGGCCAGCGCGTCGTCGGGACGGTCCCCACCGCGGCGGCCCTCGTGGTAACGGCCGATCAGAAAGATCGCGTAGTCGGTTCCGGCGCCCAGCATCAGCGCCGCGATCAGCGCGACGGTGAACAACGACACCTCGACGAGTCCGCGGTCGCCGAGTATCGCGGCCAACGGGCGGGCCACCGCCAACGCCAGGCCGACCGAGATCAGCGGGGCCGCCGCGGCGACCGGGGAACGGTAGACGACCAGCAGCAACAGCAGGATCACCACGACGGTGGCGGCGGTGATGGCCAGCATCTGGTGATCGATCGCGGCGAACTCGTCGACCAGGGTGGCGCCGGGCCCGGTTACGAGCACCTGCAGACCGGCCGGCGGTCCGAGTCGCTGGACCACATCCCGCACCGCGGTGACGGAATCGGCGGCGGCCGAAGTGCCCAGCGCCCCGGACAGCCGCACCATCAGGTCGACTGCTCGGCCGTCAGCGCTCAGTACGCCGGCCGCGGTGAGCGGCGATGTCCACAGTTCGGTCACCGCATCGACATGGCGGGTATCGGCTCGCAGTGCGGAGACCAGCGCCTGGTAATAGTTCCGGTCTTCGGTCTGCAGCGGCTCTTCTCGTTCCAGCACAACATAATTGATGTTGTTTCCGGGTGCGTTGCCGAACAGCTCCGAGGAGCGCAGGGCAGCGAGGTTGTTGGCGGTGTCCGCGGGCATGAACGACCCGGAGTGCGACACCACGACCCGTTCGAGCTGCGGCACGAATACGTTGGCCAGGCCGGCCACCGCGATCCACACCAGCACCACCACGACGGCCCGGCGCTGCAGCCACCGCGCGACACGGGTCAGCAGGTCAGGCAATGTACTGCTGCCCGAATGGGGTTCCGTCGAACTGCACGGCGAGCTGCGGTTCCCGGCGCTGCAGCCCCCGGATCCGGGTGGACCATGCCCCGGCGGCGTCCAGCAGGGCGCGCAGGCCCGGCTGCTGTGCTGCCAGTTCGGCGACAGCGACCTCGGCGGGGATGCCTTCGTAGTGCGCCTGGTCGAGCCTGGCGGTCAAAGTGGTCATCCAGCGGTGCTGCAACGCCAGCAGTAGTCCTTCCTCGCTACCGAACAATCGCTCGATGTCCGAGGGGTCTCCATCTAAATGCATTGCCGAGTCCGGGGATTCGGCGGCCCGGTCGATCAGCTCGGCCATGAAGGCCATCCGCTCGTGAAAGTGATTCCAACTCATGCCGACAACGCTAAGAATCGGCGAGCGCCTCGACATCGTGCCGCGGTCCCGTTTTCGGTCTCCTACTCCGGTCGCAGTGAAAATCCGACCACGGCAGGATGTGCGCCGGGCGGTGCCCCTTCTACGATGAGCCGATGCTGCGGGTGGTAACCACGTTCGTGCGCGATCAGCTCCGGCATCGCAGCACGCTCATCCCGCCCGGGTACTCCTGGTTGTTCGTGCTCTTGATCGACGGGGCCATGCTGGCCGGGTTGGCAGCGGCGCTGCTGCAGCGGCCCGGTGCTGATCTGCCCGTCGGCATCGGGGCGGCGGTGGTGGCGTCGGCGCCCCTGCTGTTGTTCTTCCTGGCCGGCATCAAATTCCTGCCCGGACTGGTGCTGGCAACATCCGCCGCGGCCACCGCCGTCCTGCTCTTCGCCACCTCTACCCCGGTCCCGGGTGATCTCGCGCCGGTGCTGCTGGTGGTGGCCTTGGGAGCGTTCGCGGCGTTGTCCCCATTGCTGTCCGGGGCGGTGGCGCTCGGCTTGGTCTCCGCACTGCTGATGGCAGCCGCGGGGGCGCACCGCCTGGAATCTCCGACGCTGTATCTGGGCATGGCCGCGATGGGCTGGCTGGTCGGGATCCTGACCCGAATCCAGGCCGGCTTGCTGGTGCACCAGCAGGAACTGCAGGCAGATCTGGCCCGGGCTGCCGCGGCCGACGAACGTCGCCGGATCGCCCGCGAGGTGCACGACGTGATCGCCCATTCGCTGAGCATCACCCTGCTGCACGTCACCGGGGCGCGCCGCGCCCTGCAGCAGGACCGCGACGTCGACGACGCGGTCGAGGCGCTGACCGATGCCGAGCGATTGGGCCGCCAGGCGATGGCCGACATCCGGCGCACGGTCGGGCTGTTGGACGATGGCCGCACCGGCAACGCACCCGAACCCGGTGTCGCCGACATCCCCACGCTGGTCGTCGACTACCGGCAGGCCGGCGTCGACGCCGAACTGCGCAGCGACGGCCGGATCGAGACGGTGTCGGCCGCGGTGGGCCTGGCCCTCTACCGCATCGCCCAGGAGTCGCTGGCCAATGTCGCCAAGCATGCCCCGGATTCGAAAGCCTTGGTAGACCTCGCGGTTTCCCCGTCGACGGTCGTGCTGTCGGTTGTCAACCGGACGCCCGCCGCGCTGGTCTGGCCACCAGCGGACGGCCACGGCATCACCGGAATGCGCCAACGGGTCGAGCTGCTCGGCGGCACCATCGACATCGGACCGGGCCCGCAGGGCTGGTCGGTGCGCGCGGAGATCCCGTTGACCGACCCGGGCCCGCAACGCCGGCGGTGTGGGCATGACCGACCCTGAGATCTCCGTGCTGCTGGTCGACGACCAAGACCTGGTCCGCTCCGGGTTGCGCCGGATACTGCGCCGCAAGGACGGCTTCGTCGTCATCGCCGAATGCGCCGACGGCGACGAGGTACCCGGTGCGGTGGCCGAACACCGGCCGGACGTGGTGGTGATGGATCTACGGATGAAACGGGTGGACGGCATCGCAGCCACCCGCAGACTCGCCGCTACGCCCGGCTCACCGCCGGTTCTGGCCCTGACCACCTTCAACGAGGACGAGCTGTTGTCCGGGGCGCTGCGGGCCGGCGCGTCCGGGTTCGTGCTCAAGGACTCCTCGGCCGAGGAGCTGATCCGCGCGGTACGCGCAGTCGCCGGCGGCGACGGCTACCTGGACCCGGCCGTCACCGCCCGGGTGCTCAACACCTACCGGGCCGTCGCCGTCGCACACCGTACCGATGCGGCGGCAGAACTGACCGCACGCGAGCGCGACGTCCTCGGGCTGATCGGGCTAGGCCGCTCCAACGGCGAGATCGCCGACGAGCTCTACATCTCGGAGGTGACGGTGAAAAGCCACATCGGTCGCATCTTCGCCAAACTCGACCTGCGCGACCGTGCGGCGGCCATCGTCTACGCCTACGACCACGGCATCGTCACACCGCGGTACGGCAGCTGAGCTACGACTCGTCGCCGATATCGCCGAGGTGGTAGCGAGCCGACACCCGGCCGTCCGCCAGGTGGTAGGTGGCGCCGACGATCGCCAGCCGCCCCTGTTCGATCTGGTCGGCGATGATCCGGGAACGCCCGGCCAACTGCGTCACGGTCTCGTTGACGTGGCGGGCCTCGAATTCGTCGACGCTGCTGAGACCTTCGCGGCGGCCCACCAGGATCGACGGCGTCACCCGCTCGACGATGTCGCGCAGGTAGCCGCCCGGCACGACACCGTCGTCGAGGGCGGTCAAGGTGGCCTTGACCGCCCCGCAGCTGTCGTGGCCCAGCACCACGATGAGCGGCACGTCGAGCACCTCCACCCCGAACTCGATCGAACCCAGAACCGCCGAGTCGATCACGTGACCGGCGGTGCGGACCACGAACATGTCCCCGAGACCCTGGTCGAAGATGATCTCGGCGGCCACTCGACTGTCCCCGCAGCCGAACACCACCGCGGTCGGCTTCTGACCGGCGGCCAGCGCGGCGCGGCGCGCGACATCCTGGCTGGGATGGCTGGGCTCGCCGGCGACGAAGCGCTCGTTACCCTCCTTGAGTGCTTTCCACGCCGATATCGGGTTTGAATTGGGCATGCCCGACATTGTGCACGGGATCAGGTCCGGGCGCTCGATGAGCGTCGAAGCCGACGATCTGCTCAGCTGGTTCGCCGTGGCCGAGCGCGATCTGCCCTGGCGGGCGGGCGATGTCACGCCGTGGCAGATCCTGGTGAGCGAGTTCATGCTGCAGCAGACTCCGGTCGCCCGGGTGCTGCCGATCTGGCCGGATTGGGTGGCGCGCTGGCCGACACCGTCGGCGACGGCGGCCGCAAGCCAGGCCGACGTCCTGCGGGCATGGGGGAAGCTCGGCTATCCCCGCCGCGCCAAACGGCTCCACGAATGCGCGACCGTGATCGCTCAGGACTTCGCCGACGTGGTGCCCGACGACGTCGATGTTCTGCAGCAGCTGCCCGGGATCGGCAGCTACACCGCCAGAGCGGTGGCCAGCTTCGCCTACCGCCGGCCGGTTCCGGTGGTGGACACCAACGTGCGCCGGGTGGTGGCGCGGGCGGTGCACGGACAGGCCGACGCCGGTGCCCCGTCGGCGAAGCGCGACCACGCCGACGTCGAGTCCCTGCTGCCCGAGGCCGACCGGGCCGCCCGGTTCTCCGCGGCGCTGATGGAGCTGGGCGCCATCGTGTGCACCGCGCGGTCGCCGCGCTGCGACGGCTGCCCGCTGCGCCACACCTGCAGCTGGCGGCTTGCCGGTTCGCCGCCGGGCACCGGACCCAAGCGTCCCGCCCAACGCTATGCCGGCACCGACCGTCAGGTCCGTGGGCGACTACTGGATGTGTTGCGGGACAACGCCGTTGCGGTGACACGTGCCGACCTTGACCTGGCCTGGCCGGTGGACGCGGTGCAACGCGAACGCGCCCTGACCTCGCTGCTGGGTGACGGCCTGGTGGAACAGCTCGCCGACGGCCGCTTCGCGCTGCCCGGTCAGGACAGGAACGACTCGACAGCCTCGCGGTAGATCTGCGGCGCCTCGTCGTGCACCAGGTGCCCCGCATCGGGGACGTGCAGATAGCTGCTGTCGACTGCAATGCGGTGCATTTCGCGCATCTGCCCCGGCGGGGTCACCGAGTTGCCGGCCTCGATGAGCAACACCGGCACACGCACCGCGCGCCACTGCTCCCAGTAGTCGCGGGTGCCCCACTCGGCGGCGATCTGCAACCACCACTCGGGGCGGCCGTGCAGCCGCCAGCCGGTCTCGGTGCGGTCGAAGGCTTCCAGGAAGTACCGTCCGGCGATGTCGCCGAATTCGGCGATCACCTCCTCAGCGCTGGCGAACTCCACCGGCAGGGCATGCACCCACGGCTCCCAGGGTCCGGTGGTGCGGCCCCGGAAGTCCGGCGCCATGTCTTCGACCACCAGTGCGGAGATCAGCTCGGGGTGACGGGCCGCCAGGCACCACGAGTGCAAGCCGCCCATCGAGTGCCCGATCAGCCGCACCGGGCCCGGCAACTGCTCCACGGCGGTGGCCAGGTCGGCGACGAAGCGTTCGGTGGAGATCGGGTGGGGGTCGGCGATTTCACGGCCACGGTGCCAGGGGGCGTCGTAGGTGTAGACCGCGCCCAGCCTGGTCAGCCATGGCAGTTGGCGCGGCCAGGTGGTGCCACGGCCCATCAGTCCGTGAACCAGCACCAGCGGCGCCCCGTGCCCGCCGCGGTAGGTCAGCAGCTCGGTCGACGCGATCCCCACCCAGGGCACGGTAGCCTAGGCCCATGTCAGTGGTGAAGATCAATGCAATCGAGGTGCCCGCCGATGCCGGGCCCGAACTGGAGAAACGGTTCGCAAATCGCGCGCACGCGGTGGAGAACCAGCCCGGTTTTCTTGGCTTCCAGCTGCTGCGCCCCGTCAAGGGCGACGACCGCTACTTCGTGGTGACGCACTGGGAGTCCGACGAAGCGTTCCAGGCCTGGGCGCAGGGGCCCGCCGTCGAAGCCCACGCCGGCCAGCGCGCCAAGCCGGTGGCGACCGGGGCATCGTTGCTGGAGTTCGAGGTCGTGCTTGACGTCGCCGGAACCGCCGCACAGGGCTAGCCCGATGAGGCGACCGCTGGCCGCCTGGGTAGTGACGGCGACGCTGGCAGCCGCAGCCGCCGGCTGCGCACCCTCGCCGGCATCTCCCGGCGACCCCGGTTCCGCGGGCGGCGTGACTATTTCGACCAAGACGCCGCCCGGTCTGCGCGCCAAGCAGACCATGGACATGCTGAACTCCGATTGGCCGATCGGTCCGATCGGGGTGGCAACGCTGGCCGCGCCGGACAAGGTCGAGCAGGTGGTCGCGACCATGGAGTCGCTGTGGTGGGACCGACCGTTCCACCTCGACAGCGTCGACATTCGCGCCGGAGCGGCCACCCTGCACCTGACCACCTCCTACGGTGCTCGTCAGGACATCCGGATCCGCACTGACGACAACGGCATGGTGGACCTGTTCAAACCGACCACCGAGGCACCGGACATCCGCTCCTGGCATGACCTTGATTCGGTGCTGAACAAGACCGGTGCCCGGTACTCCTACCAGGCGTCGCGCGTCGAGCACGGCGTCTGCAAGCCGGTGGCCGGCGCCAACACCACCCAGTCCCTGCCGCTGGCATCGATCTTCAAGTTGTATGTGCTGCTGGCAGTGGCCAACGAGGTGAAGGCCGGGACGGTGTCCTGGGACGACCCGCTGACCATCACCGGCCGGGCCAAGGCGGTCGGCTCATCCGGGCTGGAGGAACTGCCCGACGGCGCCCATGTCTCGGTGCGCAGAGCTGCCGAGAAGATGATCGCAACCAGCGACAACATGGCGACCGATCTGCTCATCGGCCGGGTGGGCACGCGCGCGGTCGAGCGCGCACTGGCCGCGGCCGGCCACCACGACCCGGCCAGCATGACTCCGTTTCCCACCATGTATGAACTGTTCTCGGTGGGCTGGGGTAAGCCCGACCTGCGCGAGCAGTGGCAGCACGGCTCGCCGCAGGAGCGAGCGAAGTTGCTGCGGCAGGCCGACTCCCGGCCGTATGAGCCCGACCCGATCCGAGCGCACATCCCGGCATCCGCCTACGGCGCCGAGTGGTACGGCAGCGCCGAGGACATCTGCCGGGTGCACGTCGCGCTGCAGGCCGCCGCGGTGGACAAGGCCGCACCGGTCCGCGAGATCCTGTCCGCGGTTCGCGGCATCGATCTGCCGCGCACCGACTGGCCCTATATCGGCGCCAAAGCGGGCGGCCTGCCCGGCGACCTGACCTTCAGCTGGTACGCCGTCGACCGGGGTGGTCAGCCGTGGGTGGTCAGCTTCCAGCTCAACTGGCCGCGTGACCACGGCAAGAGCGTCGGCAGCTGGATGCTGCAGGTCGCCAAGCAGGCGTTCGGCCTGTTACCCGTCCAGCGCTAGCCCGGGAAGGGACCCCATGCGACAACTGGTTCGTGTGCAGAACTTCAGCATTTCCAGCGACGGGTATGGCGCCGGCGAGGGGCAAAGCGTCGAGCGTCCGTTCGGTCACGCCGATCCGGCGGACTTCATGTCCTGGGCAGGCGCCACCGCGCACTGGGTCAACCGGACCGATCCCGGCGGCAGCTTCGGACTCGATGACTACATCACCCGCGACTGGGCCAACAATATCGGCGCAGAGATCATGGGGCGCAACAAATTCGGTCCGCAGCGCGGGCCGTGGGAAGACTATGACTGGCAAGGGTGGTGGGGCGACGAGCCGCCGTTTCGCACACCGGTGTTCGTCCTCACCCACCACGTGCGGCCATCATTCACACTGGGCGACACCACATTCCATTTCCTCGACGCCTCCCCCGAGGACGCACTGGCGCGAGCACTGTCTGCAGCTGACGGCAGGGACGTACGCATCGGCGGCGGCGTGGCCACGGTTCGGGAGTTCCTCGACGCCGATCTCATCGACACGATGCATGTCGCGGTGGCACCGACCGAACTCGGCCGCGGGGAAAGGTTGTGGACGAGCCCCGACGAACTGGTGGACCGGTTCCATCTTGAGCAGATCCCAAGCCCCAGCGGGATGGTGCATCACTTCTTCTGGCACCGAGGTCTCAGCTGACGGCCCTGCTGGACGCGAAACGGGCGACACCCGTGAAGGTGTGCCGCCCGTTTCGCGTCAGTAGCAACTACTCCGCGCCGGCCTTAGCCAGGTCGGAAGCCTCCGCCGTCGGCTTCGGGCTACCGGCAAAGGTGAACACCGCGTTCTCGTGTGCACCCTCGCCGTCCCAGTTGTCGACGTCGACGGTGACCAGCTGACCAGGACCCAGCTCTTCGAACAGGATCTTCTCCGAGAGCTGGTCTTCGATCTCGCGCTGGATGGTGCGCCGCAGCGGACGCGCCCCCAACACCGGGTCGAAGCCGCGCTTGGCCAGTAGCGACTTGGCCTTGTCGGTCAACGCGATGTCCATGTCCTTGGCCTTGAGCTGCTTGGCCACCCGGCCGATCATCAGGTCGACCATCTCGATGATCTCTTCCTTGGTGAGCTGGTGGAAGACGATGATGTCATCGATACGGTTCAGGAACTCCGGGCGGAAGTGCTTCTTGAGCTCGTCGTTGACCTTGAGCTTCATCCGCTCGTAGTTGTTCTCCCCGCCGCCCTGGGTGAAGCCCAGTCCGACCGCCTTGGAGATGTCGGAGGTGCCCAGGTTGGAGGTGAAGATCAACACGCAGTTCTTGAAGTCCACCGTGCGGCCCTGCCCGTCGGTGAGCCGGCCGTCCTCGAGAACCTGCAACAGGCTGTTGTAGATCTCGGCGTGGGCCTTTTCGATCTCGTCGAACAGCACCACCGAGAACGGCTTGCGCCGCACCTTCTCGGTCAGCTGACCGCCCTCTTCGTAGCCGACGTAGCCCGGAGGGGCGCCGAACAGCCGCGACGCGGTGAACCGGTCGTGGAACTCACCCATGTCGATCTGGATGAGCGCGTCGTCGTCGCCGAACAGGAACTCGGCCAGCGCCTTGGACAGCTCGGTCTTACCGACGCCGGACGGGCCGGCGAAGATGAACGAGCCCGACGGCCGCTTGGGGTCCTTCAGCCCGGCGCGGGTGCGCCGGATGGCCTTGCTGACCGCCTTGACCGCGTCCTCCTGCCCGATGATCCGCTTGTGCAGCTCGTCTTCCATGCGCAGCAGGCGGGTGGTCTCGGCCTCGGTCAGCTTGAACACCGGGATGCCGGTCCAGTTGCCCAACACCTCGGCGATCTGCTCGTCGTCGACCTCGGCCACGACATCCAGATCCCCGGAGCGCCACTGCTTTTCGCGCTCGGCGCGCTGCGCGACCAGTTGCTTCTCCCGGTCCCGCAGGCTGGCCGCCTTCTCGAAGTCCTGCGCGTCGATCGCGGACTCCTTCTCCCGGCGCGCGTCGGCGATCTTCTCGTCGAACTCACGCAGGTCCGGCGGCGCGGTCATCCGGCGGATTCGCATCCGGGCACCGGCCTCGTCGATCAGGTCGATCGCCTTGTCCGGCAGGAACCGGTCGTTGATGTAACGGTCGGCCAGGGTGGCCGCCGCCACGATCGCCGAGTCGCTGATCGAGACCCGGTGGTGGGCTTCGTAGCGGTCCCGCAGGCCCTTGAGGATCTCGATGGTGTGCTCGACGGTGGGCTCCCCGACCTGCACCGGCTGGAACCGGCGCTCCAGGGCGGCGTCCTTCTCGATGTACTTGCGGTACTCGTCGAGAGTGGTGGCACCGATGGTCTGCAGCTCCCCGCGGGCCAGCTTCGGCTTGAGGATCGAGGCCGCGTCAATCGCGCCCTCGGCCGCACCGGCACCGACCAGGGTGTGCAGCTCGTCGATGAACAGGATGATGTCGCCGCGGGTGTTGATCTCCTTGAGGACCTTCTTCAGGCGCTCCTCGAAGTCACCGCGGTAACGGCTGCCGGCCACCAGCGACCCCAGGTCCAGGGTGTAGAGCTGCTTGTCCTTCAGCGTCTCGGGGACCTCGCCGGCCACGATGGCCTGGGCCAGGCCCTCGACGACAGCGGTCTTGCCGACGCCGGGCTCACCGATCAGCACCGGGTTGTTCTTGGTGCGGCGGCTCAGCACCTGCATGACCCGCTCGATTTCCTTCTCCCGGCCGATGACGGGGTCGAGCTTGCCCTCCATGGCGGCCGCGGTCAGGTTGCGGCCGAACTGGTCGAGCACCAGCGAGGTGGACGGTGAGCCGGACTCGCCGCCGCGTCCGCCGGTGCCGGCCTCCGCGGTCTCCTTGCCCTGGTAGCCGCTCAGCAGCTGAATCACCTGCTGACGCACCCGGGTCAGGTCAGCACCCAGCTTGACCAGCACCTGGGCGGCGACGCCCTCACCCTCACGGATCAGGCCGAGCAGAATGTGCTCGGTGCCGATGTAGTTGTGGCCGAGCTGCAGCGCCTCACGCAGGCTCAGCTCGAGCACCTTCTTGGCGCGCGGGGTGAACGGGATGTGCCCGGACGGCGCCTGCTGGCCCTGGCCGATGATCTCCTCGACCTGGCTGCGCACCCCTTCCAAAGAGATGCCCAGCGACTCCAGCGACTTGGCGGCTACGCCTTCACCCTCGTGGATCAGGCCCAGCAGGATGTGCTCGGTCCCGATGTAGTTGTGGTTGAGCATCCGGGCCTCTTCTTGGGCCAGGACGACAACCCTGCGGGCGCGGTCGGTAAATCTCTCGAACATCGGTGGCTACCTGCTCTCCCTCGCGATCGGCACTTGATCGGCCTCGGCTCGGCCGGCGTGCCTGCTGTCCACTCTAGTGGGCGACGCAGCGCGCTGTGACCTGCCTTGCAGCGCGTACTGAATCGACCACCCGGTGGCCGGCCCCGAAGGACCTGGCACCGGATGCAAGGGCACAACGCCTAAACCCCCGAATGCGTTTCCCAGGGATCATCCGGTTCGCCAGAAGCGAAACCTTCGTCGAGGCTCGCTAAACCGCCGGGTTTAGGTCGCGGCGTGAAATGCGTCGATGATGTCGGCCGGGATACGCCCGCGGGTGGACACATTGTGCCCGTTACGGCGGGCCCATTCGCGGATCGCGGCGCTCTGCTCACGGTCGATGGTGCCGCGGCGACCGCCACCGGACCGTCCACGCCGACGGCCTCCCACCCGACGGCCCGCGTCGGCCCACTTCTTCAGTTCTGCGCGCAGTTTCGTAGCATTCTTGCTCGAAAGGTCGATCTCGTAGGTCACCCCGTCCAGGCCGAATTCGACCGTTTCGTCGGCGGCACCCTCACCATCGAAATCATCGATCAAGGTGACGGTCACTTTTTTCGCCATTGGTACCCCTTGGTTAGCTTTCCTGCGCGCAATCGGTGCGCAAAGCCGTATTCGACCTCGCCGACTAATCTGCCATAAAAATACGCCTGCTTCAACACAACAGGCCTCGGTGCAGTTCAGTTGCCGTGACGACGAACAATCGGAAACAAAACGGTGTCTCTAATTGATAGACCCGTCAAGACCATCAACAGGCGGTCGATACCCATTCCGGTACCTGTGCACGGCGGCATCGCATGTTCCATCGCTGCCAGGAAGTCCTCGTCGAGCGCCATCGCCTCGTCATCTCCGGCGGCCGCCGCGCGCGCCTGAGCGGCGAAACGGTCACGCTGCACCACTGGGTCGATGAGTTCGGAATAGCCGGTGGCCAGTTCGACACCGCGCATATAGAGATCCCACTTCTCGGTGACGCCCTCAATGCTGCGGTGCTGGCGGGTCAGCGGCGTCGTCTCGACCGGGAAATCCCGGACGAAAGTCGGCGCACTCAGGGCGTGGCCGACGGCATGTTCCCACAGTTCCTCGACCAGTTTGCCGTGACCAAAGCCACGGTCTTTGGGTATCTCGACGCCGAGGCGATCCGCGATCGCCCACAGGTCGGCCACCGCTGTCGCCGGTGTGATGTCCTCGCCGAGTGCGGCCGACAACGACGGGTACATTTCGACCGTCGCCCATTCGCCGTCAATGTCGTAGATGCTGCCGTCGGGCAGCGGCAGTTGCCGGGTACCGATCACCTCATCGGCGACCTCTTGAATAATCTCGCGGGTGGCCACCGCCGAGTCGTCATAGGTGCCGTAGGCCTGGTAGGTCTCCAGCATCGAAAACTCGGGCGAATGTGTGGAATCCGCGCCTTCATTCCGGAACACCCGATTCAGTTCGAAGACCCGGTCGAACCCACCGACAACGCACCGTTTCAGGAAAAGTTCTGGTGCGATTCTCAGGAAAAGGTCCGCGTCGAGGGCGTTCGAATGGGTGACGAAAGGCCGAGCGGCCGCTCCGCCGGCCAATGTCTGCAACATCGGCGTTTCGACCTCGAGGAACCCGCGGCGCTCCAAGGCGTTACGCACCGCGCGAATGACCGCGATACGTTGACGCGCCACCGTACGCGCCTCCGGTCGGACGATCAGGTCGACATAGCGCTGCCGAACCCGCGACTCCTCGCTCATCTCCTTGTGCGCGACCGGAAGAGGCCGCAATGACTTCGAGGCCATCCGCCAGGAGTCGGCCAGCACCGACAGCTCGCCGCGGCGGGAGCTGATCACCTCGCCGTGGACGTAGACAATGTCGCCGAGGTCCACGTCGGCCTTCCACGCCTCGAGTTCCTGCTCGCCGACACTGGCCAGGCTGATCATCACCTGAAGCTGGGTGCCGTCGCCCTCCTGCAGGGTTGCGAAGCACAGCTTGCCCGAGTTGCGGGCGAACACCACCCGGCCGGCGACACCCACGACGTCGCCGGTGGCGGTGTCGGCGACCAGATCGGGGTAGTCGGCCCGGATCTGGGCAAGCGTGTGGGTGCGGTCCACTGCCACCGGGTAAGGATCACGGCCTTCGGCCAGCAATCGAGCCCGCTTGTCGCGGCGGATCCGGAACTGCTCGGGGAGGTCGGATTCGTCCTGCGTCTCAGGGGATACATCGGCGGAGCTCACGACCCGCCAGCTTAGAGGAACAGGGACGGCAGAACGAAAAGCCGGCGGCGCTCAGCGCGCCGGGCGAAGCCTGCCCCGTTGGCTGTCCCGGTTGCGTTCGAACACCAGCCGCAGTCCGTCCAGGGTGAGGTTGGCGTCGTGATGGTCGACCGTCTCCAGATCGGCCAGCAACAGCGGTGCGGAGTGCCCGGTGGCCACCACGGTGACGTCGTCCCCGGCGCCCGCGGCCTCCTCGCGGACCCGGCGAACCAGGCCGTCGACCAGACCGGCGAACCCGTAGACCGCGCCGGCCTGCATGCATTCGACGGTGTTCTTGCCGATCACCGAGCGCGGCCGGGTGAGTTCGACCCGGCGCAGGCCGGCGGAGCGAGCTGCGGCGGCGTCCGACGAGATCTGGACGCCCGGCGCAATGGCGCCGCCCAGGAATTCGCCCTTGGCCGAAACCACGTCGACGCAGATCGACGAACCGAAGTCGACGACGATCGCCGCCGTCTTGAACTTGTGAAACGCAGCCAGCCCATTGACGATCCGGTCGGCCCCCACTTCCTTGGGGTTGTCCACCAGCAGTGGTATCCCGGTGCGCACACCCGGCTCGATGAGCACCGCGGGCACCGAGGGCCAGTACTGGTCGAGCATCAGCCGGACTTCGTGCAGCACCGACGGCACGGTGGACAGTGCGGCGGCCCCGGTGAGCTGTTCGCCGTCGTCGCCGATGAGCCCGTCCAGGGTCAGCGCCAGCTCGTCGGCGGTGATCTCCGCTTCGGTGCGAATCCGCCACTGCTGCACGACGTTTCCATTGTCACCGGAACCCGCGATCAGGCCGATGACGGTGTGGGTGTTGCGGACGTCGATCGCCAGCAGCACGGCTACCGCACGCTTCGGGGTGAGAGCAGGTCCGATACGTCGTCGGGCACGAAGGCCGGGTCGTTGCCGAGGTCCACCTGCTTGTTCTCGGAGTCGACGAACACGATCCGCGGCTGGTAGCGCCGCGCCTCCGCGTCGTCCATGGTGCCGTAGGCGATCAGGATCACCAGGTCACCGGGATGCACCAGATGCGCTGCCGCACCGTTGATTCCGATGACACCGCTGCCCCGCTCCCCGGTGATGGCGTAAGTCACCAACCGAGCACCGTTGTCGATGTCGACGATCGTGACCTGCTCGCCTTCGAGCAGGTCGGCGGCCTCCATCAGGTCGGCGTCGATGGTCACCGAGCCGACATAGTGCAGGTCCGCGTGAGTGACCGTGGCACGGTGAATCTTCGACTTGAGCATCGTCCGAAACATCAATTCCTCCGGGTTGCGTGATATCGGTCTGAACCGGCCTCCGAACCGGCCAAAGCCACATCGGCGTCGATGGGAAGTCCGAGTGTGATCGCGGCATTGTCGAGCAGTCGGGTCGCACCGACGCGGGCGGCGATCAGCAGCCGCGCGGGCCCATCGGCGGGCGCCGGGCCGAGATCGACACCCCGCACCTGCAGGTAGTCGACATCGACGGCGGGCGCCGCGGACAGCACCGCGGCGGCGGCGTCCAGCGCCGCCTGCGCGCCGGCCGCGGCCGCGCGCTCACCGGCGGCCAGGGCGGCCGACAGGGCCGTCGCGGCTTCGCGCTGCGCGGGGTCGAGGTAGCGGTTGCGCGACGACATCGCCAGGCCGTCGGATTCCCGCACGGTGGGCACGCCCACCACGGTGACGTCGAGGTTGAGGTCGGCGACCATTTGGCGCACCAACACCAACTGCTGATAGTCCTTCTCGCCCAAGAACACCCGGTCGGGGCTCACGATCGACAACAATTTGGCGACCACGGTGAGCATGCCCGCGAAGTGGGTCGGGCGCGCGGCGCCTTCGAGTTCGGCTCCCAGAGGACCGGCGTGCACGGCGGTCCGCGGGCCGTGCGGGTACATCGCCGCGGCAGTCGGTGTGAAAACCAGGTCGACCCCTGCGGCACGCAGCGCAGCCAGGTCGTCGTCCAGAGTGCGCGGATAGGCATCGAGGTCTTCACCGGCGCCGAACTGCAGCGGGTTGACGAAGATCGACACCGCTACCACCGAACCGGGCACCCGCTGCGCCGCACGAACCAGCGACAGGTGACCCTCGTGCAGGGCACCCATGGTCGGCACCAGCATCACCCGGCGACCGGTCGACCGCAGCGCGCGGCTGACGCGCGCGACATCGTCCGGGCGCTCGTAGACGTTGAGCGCACCGGCCGTGAAGGTGGGCTGCGGACCCCGGGCCGTGTTCGAGCTCATCGAGCCAGCACCTCCAACACGTCATTGGCGGCACCGGCACGGTGCGCGGTGCGCAGTGCGTTGGTGCGATAGGCCTCGGCCAGGTCTGGGTCCACGTCGGCCAGCGCCCCCAGGTGCCGGGCCAGGGTGTCCGAGTCTCCGCGGGCCACCGGCCCGGTCAGCGCGGCCCGGCCGTCACGCAGGGTGTTGGCCAGCGCGGCGCGCACCAGCGGTCCGAGCACCCGCTCGGCGATACCGTCGGGGTCATCGGCCACGGCCGAGCCGACCCGTCCCGGCAACGCCGCCCGCAACGCCGCCAGCGCGTCATCGATCACGGTGACCACGTGGTTTCCGCCGTGGCAGAGCGCGGCGTGGTAGAGGGTGCGGGCGGACTCCTCGACCCGGAACGGCGCGGCGCCGATCTCGCACGTCAGCGCCTCGGCGACGGCATAGCCGATCTCATCGGCGGCGGTGATACCGAAGCAGCTCTCCGATAACCGGTCGATGTCCTCATCCGAGCCGGTGAAGGTCATCGCGGGATGGATGGCCAGCGGCAGACAACCCTGCTCGGTCAACGGCGCCAGCACGCTGATCCCGGTGGCGCCGGAGGTGTGCACCACGATCGTGCCGGCGCGCACCGCGCCCGTGGCGGCCAGACCCGACACGATGCCGGCCAGTTCGGTGTCGGGCACGGCGAGCAGCAGCAATTCAGCGTCCGCGGCGACATCGGGCGTCGGCAGCACCAGGCTGTCGGGCAGCCGACGCTGGGCGCGCTGCCGCGACTCCTCGGAGATCGCACTGCACGCCACCACGACATGCTCGGCGCGCTCCAGCGCAACACCGAGTGCGGTGCCGACGCGGCCAGCCGAAATGACGCCGACCTTGAGCCGGGCGGGCCGCAGTCCGTCGAACTGCGCCATGCAGACGACCTCACAGGTTCTCTTGGTATTCGTTCCAGTCCCGCGCTGCGGGTACCGGACGGTCGCGGGAGAGTCTATCCCGATCGGTCCCGGCACTGCGAGTGACGTTGGTCGCAGTTGACCGCGGATCAGTCCTCGCGGCGTCGGCGTCGGCGGCCTTCGCCGGGGGTGGGCTGCAGCCGGGCCAACAGGTCGGCCACCGACTGACCGCCGGTGCTGGGGCCCTGCTCGCTCCCGTCGGCGCCGGCGGAATGGCGGGCCGAGGGTGCGTGGGCGGGGGCG
>NZ_LDPO01000018.1 GCF_001021505.1 Mycolicibacter heraklionensis | reverse complement strand
TCGCCAGCCACCACATCGACCCGGACCGCAACTACTGGCCCAACAAACAGAAAAACCCCGGCAAAAGCCGGGGCAATCTGTAACCGATGACGCGACTCATGTGTAACCCATGACCCGACTCATCACATGGCGGTGGCGGAGGGATTTGAACCCCCGGACGGTGTTAGCCGTCTCTCGCTTTCAAGGCGAGTGCATTAGGCCGCTCTGCCACGCCACCGCGGGAAATCGTACCTTGGCCGGATCGGTGCTTCCGAGCAGACGCAAACTCGCACGCGCACGGCGCCTTTAGTGCGAGTCTGCGTCTGCTCGTCACCGGGTCAGCCGGGTTGACCGCTACCGCCGTTGGTGCCGGGCTGGCCCGGCGGAGTGCCGTTCCCGGCCGCGCCGCCCGCTCCACCTGCGCCGGCCGCACCGGCCGCGCCATGGGCCCCGTTGGTCCCGTTGGTGCTGGTGCCGCCCGCGCCACCGGCCGCGCCGTTACCGCCGGTACCGCCATCGCCGCCGCTGCCACCGGGCAGCGTGTTGCCGCCCGCGTCGGTGCCGCCGTTGCCGCCCTTGCTGCCAGCTCCACCAGTGCCGCCCGCTCCACCAGTACCGCCGTTTCCGCCGGTTCCGGAGACAGCCGTGCCGCCGGTTCCGCCCTGGCCGCCGTTACCGGCGGTACCACCGTCGCGGCCGGCACCACCGGGCCCGTGCGCGGGGCTGGCCGCGGGCGCGCCGTCCGCACCCGTGCCGCCGGCGCCCCCGTTGCCACCGCTGCCGGCGTTCACAGTGCCGTGCGCATTACCACCGTTGCCGCCGGCCCCGCCGTTGCCGCTGGCGCCGATGGTCCCGGTTCCGCCCACGCCGCCGTCACCGCCATTACCCGCATGGCTGGGTCCGAGGCCGTAGGGGTTGTCGGCGGGCAAGGTGACACCGCCGCTGTCGCCACCGGCGCCGCCAGCCCCACCATTCCCGGCGATGCCGCCTTCGCCACCGGTAAGGGGGACAGACGCGGTTCCGCCGGCGCCGCCGGCACCACCGTTGCCGCCGGAGGCCGTACCGCTGCCGCCGCTGCCGCCGCTGCCACCATTGCCGGCCGTATTCCCGCCGGCGGTACCTCCTCCGCTACCACCGTTACCGCCGTTGCCGCCCGCGCTGACCACTCCGGTACCGGTGGCGCCGTCACCGCCGGCCCCACCGACGCCTCCAGCACCGCCGGCCACGGGGGCGTAGCCGATGATGCCGGCGCCGCCGTCGCCACCATTACCGCCTCGACTCCAGATGGTGCCGGCCCCGTCGTTCCAGCCGGTACTGATGCCGCCGTTGCCGCCGTTTCCGCCGCCATCTCCGCCAGCACCGCCGTTGCCGCCGGCGTAGGTACCGGTGCCGCCGTTACCTCCGGCACCGCCGGGGAGCTTCCCTCCGATGAAGCCGCCGTTACCGCCGTTTCCACCGATGGTCTTCACGTCTGCGTCGTCGGTGGCGCCGTTGCCGCCGTTACCGCCACCGCCGCTGGCACCGCCCAAGGTGGCGCCGCCTTCGCCGCCGTTGCCAGCCTGGCCGGCGGTGGCATCTCCGCCGTTACCACCGTTGCCGCCGTTGCCGGTGCCGTAGTTCCAGCTGCCGCCGCCGTCGCCTCCGTTGCCACCGTTGAGGCCGGTGCCGCCAGTGCCGCCGTTTCCACCGTTGGCGCCTTCTCCGGTGCCGGCGTCGCCGCCGTAGCTGCCGTCGCCGCCGTTGCCGAGGTAGTGACCGGTGGCGTCTTGGTAGGCGTTGCCGCCGGCGCCGCCATCGCCGCCATCGCCGGCCATGCCAGCCTGTCCGGGGTGCCCGTACATGGGGCTGGTGTAGATGGACGAGCCTCGGCCACCGCCTGCACCCGCGCTACCGCCGTTCCAGCCGCCGTTGCCGCCGTTGCCGCCATTGACGTGATCGGCGGTGCCGGCAGCGCCATTGCCCCCGGCCCCCGCATCCCCTGCGTTGCCACCGCTGCCGCCATTGCCGAACATGAAGCTGCTGCGCCCGCCGTTGCCGCCGTTGCCGCCGTTGCCTCCGCCGGTGCCGTTGCCGTCACCGCCGTTGGCGTAGGTTCCCGCGACACCCGTTGCTCCGGCCGCGCCGAGACCACCGTCTCCGCCGTTGCCGAAGAACCAGGCAGAAGCATCCCCGCCGTTGCCGCCGTTACCGCCGTTGGCCACGGCATCGGTTGCGACACCGCCAGCACCGCCGGCGCCGCCGTTGCCCATCCAGATGCCGCCGGCTCCGCCGTCACCACCGTCGGCTCCCGCACCACCGTCGCCACCGGCCCCGCCGTTGCCCAGCCAGCCGGCCGCATTGCCGCCAGCACCACCGGCAACACCGGCCGTCGTGCTGTCCCAACCGTCTCCGCCATCGCCGAACCACAGCCCACCGTTGCCACCATCGGGGTTGGCTTCGGTGCCATCGGTGCCATCACCGATCAGGAACTGGCCGGCCGAGGTATTGATCCAGCCGTTGACCAGCTCCCCGAAATCACTGTTGATCCAGCCCTCCACGGAAGCGTGGATCGGCTCGTAGAACCACTGATCCAGCATGATGGTCCAGTCAAAGGTGCCGGCGTCGGCCGGCCCGGCGGCCAGCCACGCAGAGGAATCGAAAAGATCAACGATCCAATCGAATTCGTCGGCCTGAGTCGGCGGCGCCACGCTCAGCGGGACCATTCCGAACGCCAGGAATGCGCCCACTGCACTGGCGGCTCCGATTGCCCGGGAGTGGCTCCGGATAGTGCGATCGCGATTCATCGTGAGGGAAACCTCTCTAAGAAGTTGGGGGAAAAAGATTTTCGGGGGGTCAGAGGCCGAGCAGGTCGCCCAGCCAGCCGAACGCATCAGTCGCCGCACCGGTGCCGCCGTCGTCGAGGGCGTCGGTGGGCAGCAGGGGCAGCTCCGCACCAGCCAACGGCGGGGTGACCACGACCGGGCCCTTGCCATCCCAGCCCGACCCGAGCAGGGCGCCGACGGTTTGACCCCAGGCCTGCCAGGCCGCGATCGGCCCGATGCCGGCACTGTTGAGATCGAGGGTTCCTAGAACCGGCACTCCGCTGAATTCGATACCGACACTTTGGAAGATCGACCCGCCGACCGCGGGCACCGATGCGGCGACCTCGCCACCGGGGCCGAGCACCTGATACGGGCCGACCGCGACCGCGCCCGGCGACAACAGTCCACCGAAGGCGATGTCCAGGTGATCCATGTTCATCCCCGCGGGAAATACCCCGAACCCGTTGATCATCGGCAACAGTGCGTCCAGGTTCAAGGTGGCGCCGTTGAAGAAGGCGCCGCCCATATTGATCAGGGTGTCGCCCAGGCTGTCGTGGTCGGTGATGCTGTTGAGCAACGCCACCCACGGGCTGATCCCCGGTCCGATCATCCCCATCAGCACCGCACTGGCGGGCGACCCCAGGTAGTCGATGATCGGCATGATCTGGCTGGCATCGACATCGGCCGGGATATACCCGCCGATCTGGCCGAACATCAGCGCATGCGTGCCGTCCATCGTGTGGTTGAGCACCGTGGAGTGCGTCGCGTCGGTCTCGTTCTGCAATGCCCAGCCGGAGACCACGGCGTTCAGGTGCAGCTGGATCTGCTCGTTGACATCGTTGGTGGAACCCGACGGATTGTTGAGTAGGCGATCCCAGTAGTCCATCTGGTTGGCCCAAAACTGTTGCATCCCCACTCCGGGCGCCAGATACCAGTTGTTGAGCATCGTCGTGACATTCGCCGACGCGGCATTGAGGACATCCTGGAACGCCCCCGTCAACGCGACTGCGTGGGACTGGATGTCAGACCGAACCGGCACCGGCGCAGACAACGGAGTGACCGCAACAAGACTGGCTCCGACCAGAGCCACGCCAGCGGTGGCATAGGGGCGAACGGTGGCGTGCAAGGGGAACTCCTCGGCAGGTGGATTGGTGAGGCACTGAACAGCGATGAACGTAACTAAGCGAGGGCTGAGTGTCTCTAATCGAACGCTGTTATCCCCGAAGACGTTTGAGGTGACGTCACGCGAAGGCGCTTCGACTGAGCTTGAATTCCCTGGTCAGCACCGAAATCGGGAGCGCCCGATCATCCACTGCACCGGCCCCAACTGTTTCAAACGGTAATTACCAGTGGGTAGCCATTCCGCTTGTGCCCCATGCGGAACCACGTGATCGAGTTTTAGCAAACTGTGGAAACACGGGAAACCACAATGCGACTGGGCGGCAACGCCGTTAGACTCGGTGGCGCCTCACCGGTGACCGATGTCGCCTTCGACCGCCGTCACTCTCGCCGAACTTCGACGATCCGCCCGCGCCGACCGCTCGGCACCGGCTTTGAGAGGCACGCTGATCCGACGGCACGCGTCGCCGAGCGCGATTGCCTGCTGGCGCGACATCGGGTTCAAGTAATGCCTGCGAATTTCCCTGGCGTAGAACGCAAGTGCCGGTCCTAATCGCACTCGGCCGTGCAGCGTAATAGCAACAACCACGCGCCGCCGATCCCCCTGCCCGGGGCCGCGGCGCACCAGTCCTTCGGACTCCAGGCGGCTGATCTGCTGGGTCAGCCGGCTGGGCTGCAATGCACACGCTTTGGCCAAAACGCTCATCGGCGCTGATCCGCCCGGTGACTTCGCGATCAGATCCAACAGCAGAATGTCGATCAGGGCAAGCTGGATCGCCTCGACCAATCGGGCGTTCAAGACCGGGAACAGCGTCGCCGACGACGACATGAACTGATGCCAGCAACGCTTCCCGGCATCGTCGACCCCGGGTAGATAACACGTGGGCGCCTCCGGAAAGGCTTGGGCACCAATGTGAACGGGAACCGGTGGGCCGGCACCGACTAATGTGCGCCGTAACTCGTCAAGCCGCAGCCCCTCGCCGATGCGCCAACAGTTCTCCGCAACAGTGCTGATCTGGCGAGTCGACAGCGATCCGAGTAGGTACGTCGACACGGCTTCCGCGTAGCTGATGATCGCCGGGGCGATGATCGTCCGGCCGGCGTGGTTGAGAAGAGCGACAACCCCGCGTCTGTCCTTCGGATCGGGCTCGCGGCGCACCAGTCCCCGCTCTCCCAAACGGTCGATCCGCTTCGTCATCTGACGCCGAGTCGCGCCCAGCAGTTCGGCCAGATCACCCATCCGGGCAGATCCGTCCGAGGACTTGGCCAGGATGTCGAGCACCCGCAAGTCAATCACCGACAGTTGATGATCAGTGTTCAACACCCGGTTCAGCGCCGCGTCGAATCGCAGCACAGCCTCCAAATAATGTTGCCATGCTTGACGTTCGGCGAGATCCAAGCCGGGTAAATCACTCCCCGTCCGGCGGCGATCGTGGCGCTGCACAGCGTCATGCTAAGCGACACGGTTAGGGTTCCTCATCGTTTTCGACGGTGTCGGACCGGTAGTAGCGTGTCGGACATGCGCGCCATCATCGCCGAATCCCCCGACGTCCTCGCTTGGCGAGAGGTCGACGATCTTCAACCAGCCCCGGGCGAGGTGCTGATTCGGGTAGTCGCGGCCGGGGTGAACCGGGCCGATCTGCTGCAGGCGGCGGGTTTGTATCCTCCCCCGCCCGGGGCCAGCGACACCCTCGGCCTGGAGGTTTCCGGCGTCATCGCCGCAGTGGGTGACGAGGTATCTGATTGGACGATCGGACAACAGGTTTGTGCGTTGTTGGCCGGGGGCGGCTACGCCGAGTACGTCGCGGTTCCCGCCCCTCAGGTGCTGCCGATACCGGACGGGGTGGACCTGGTGGACGCTGCGGGCCTGCCGGAGGTGGCCTGCACAGTCTGGTCGAACCTGGTGCTTACGGCCGGCCTGTCGGAGGGGCAGCTGCTGCTGATGCATGGCGGGGCGAGCGGCATCGGCACTCACGCCATTCAGGTGGCACGTCAACTCGGGGCATGGGTGGCCGTCACCGCCGGGTCGGAGGCCAAGTTGGCGTTCTGCCGCGAGCTGGGCGCGGAGATCACCGTCAACTACCGCGACGAAGACTTCGTCGCGCGAGTCCGCGAGGCCGGTGGGGCCGATGTGATCCTGGACATCATGGGGGCGGCCTACCTGGACCGCAATGTCGACGCGCTGGCCAACGACGGGCGGTTGGTCATCATCGGCATGCAGGGCGGCGTCAAGGGCGAGCTGAACATCGGGAAGCTGATCACCAAGCGCGCTCGGGTGATCGGGACCGCAGTGCGGGGCCGGCCGGTGGACGGCCCGCACGGCAAGGGCGTGATCGTCGACGCCGTTACCACCTCGGTGTGGCCGATGGTCGGCGACGGCCGCATCAAGCCGGTGATCGGTGCGCGGCTGCCCATCGAGCAGGCCGCCGAGGCGCATCGGATGCTGTCGGCGGGCGAAGTAACGGGGAAGGTTGTTCTGACGGTCTGAGTGCCGAGCGTGCGCAGAATGCCAGTTTTCGCGGTGTGTTGCCGTGCAAACACGCCCGCTCGCCCCGGGGGGTCGACGTACGATTATTGCCGAAAACCGATTGTCAACGGATGCCCAGGAGGCACTTGCAATGACCACTCAAGTCGATTCGGCCACAACGGATTCGGGCGCGCGATGAGTACACGCATGCCGCGGGAACGGGTCGGCCTGAGTGACTACCTCTTGGCCGTTCCGCC
This sequence comes from Mycolicibacter heraklionensis, assembly GCF_001021505.1. GTDB lineage: Bacteria > Actinomycetota > Actinomycetes > Mycobacteriales > Mycobacteriaceae > Mycobacterium > Mycobacterium heraklionense. Next base: position 98,275 of record NZ_LDPO01000018.1, on the reverse strand, counting down.
GCCGCCCCTGCCGATCCTCGCCCATCCTTACAGTGTTCGTTTCGCAGACCAGCCCGGCGACGCCGAGATGATCTCGGAGTGGATGAACCGGCCGCACCTGGCCGAAACCTGGGGTTACGCCTATCCACCCGACGAATGGCGCCGTCACCTGCAAACCCAGTTCGACGGCGCCTACTCACGCCCATACATCTGGCTCCTCCACGGGGAGCCCCTCGGATATATGGAGCTGTTTCGGGTGGCCAAAGACGACCTGGCTACCGTGTACGACGCCCTTCCCTACGATGTGGGCTTGCACGGAGCCATGGCAGACGCCGCCGCGGTCGAAAAGGGCCACGGCAAGAACATCTTCGGCCCCTTGGTCTCCAGCATTTTCGCAGCCGAGCCGGAATGCCGACGGATCATCGGAGACACCAATGCCGGTGAGGGCTCGTACGGTCGCCGGTTCTGGGAGCGACGCGGCGGAACCTTCCTCGGCGAGCATTACATGGCCAAGTGGGATCAGCATATCGCGCTCTTCGCCTGGCTGCGGTCACCGGAAGACATGCCTGGCTATCGCGACACGCCCTAACGCGCCGACGGAAATGGGCGGTGACGGATATTCATCCGTCACCGCCCATTTGTCGCTACCGGCCGCCTAGCAAACAACGACGAATCCCCGGACCCGACACCAAAGTGTCGGACCGGGGATTCGTACGTTCTTTCACCCTTGCCCAGAACTCCCGGGACCGGCGGCCGGCTACGGTGCTCCTGTACCGCCGGCGCCGCCGGCGCCACCCTGACCGATAGTGCCACCGTTGGCCTTGCCGCCGGTGACACCAGCAGTACCTGGCGAACCGGCGACACCGTCGCCATTGGTACCACCTGCACCACCCTGGCCGCCGCTGCCACCCGAGCCTGCCCAGTTGGACTTGCTGGGCTTGGAGGCACCGTTGACACCGTTACCGCCCTTGCCGCCCATACCACCGGAACCGCCTTGAGCGGTGGTGCCGTCGGCGTTGAGACCGCCCTGACCGCCGGTGCCACCCTGGCCACCGGCGCCACCGCTGCCGCCGGTACCGCCACCGCCGGTGCCCTGACCGACGATGCCGTTGTACCCGGCACCACCGGCACCGCCGGTGCCGCCGACACCGGCCTTACCGCCAACACCGCCCTTACCGCCGAACCCGCCGGCGCCGTGTTCGCCGGACTTCCCATCGCCCAGCGCGACACCGCCGGCACCGCCCTGACCGGCCGCGCCGCCGACGCCGCCGTCGCCGCCCTGGCCGCCGACACCACCGGTACCGCCGGTACGCCCGGGAAGGCCGAGACCACCGGCACCACCGGCACCACCGGTGCCGCCGTTACCGCCGGTACCGCCGGTGCCGCCGATCCCGCCGCTGCCGCCGAGACCGCCCTTGCCGCCGTCACCGGTCAGGGTGCCGCCGGCACCACCGACACCGCCGGTGCCGCCCGCTCCACCGGCGTACCCGGTGGCACCCTTGACGCCGGCGCCGCCGGTGCCACCGGGCATGGCGTTGCCGTTCGGGTCCTTGGGCTGGGTACCCGTGGCGCCGTTCGCGGCGACCGAGGTGTTGGCGCCGGCATTGCCACCGTTGCCGGCGTTGCCGCCGGTGCCGCCGTTGCCGTGTTGGGCCGCCGAACCGCCGTTACCGCCGTTGCCGCCGGCAGCTCCGGCACCGTTTGCGGCGCTGGTACCCGCGGTTCCATTGGCACCGGTGCCACCGTTACCGCCGGTGCCGCCGTTGCCGTACTCGCCTGTGGCGCTACCGCCGGTACCGCCGTTACCACCGGCCTGCGCCAGGCCGCTGCCCAGCACCGTGCCGTTGCCACCGTTACCACCGGTGCCACCGACCGCGACCGCGCCGCCGTTGCCGTCGATGCCGCTGCCGGCCTGGGTGACGCCATCGCCACCGAGGCCGCCGGCACCTCCGTCGCCGCCCGCACCAGCGGTGCTGCTGCTGTTGCCGCCCTTACCACCGGAACCGGCCACCAGGTTCGAGCCGCCGCCCGCGCCGTCGCCACCGCGACCGCCGACGCCGGCGTTACCGCCCGCGCCACCGTTGCCACCGACGGCGCCGGCGCCGTCCGCACCGCTGTTGCCGTTGGTCGCGGTGCCACCGGCACCACCGTTACCGCCGGCGCCACCAGCGCCACCGGCCCCAGCCGCTCCGGTGGCGTCGCCACCGACACCGCCGTTGCCACCGCTGCCGGCCGTGGCGTTGGTTCCCGCGGTGCCGTTGGCGGCATTGCCGCCGGCGCCACCGTGACCACCGACACCACCGTTACCACCGACACCACCGTCACCGGCGATCGAACCACCGACTCCACCGAGACCGCCGTTGCCACCCGCGGTGCCAGCCGTGCCGTCGGTGCCGTTACCGGACCCGTCGGTGATACCCGCGACACCGTTGGCACCGGCACCGCCGTCGCCGCCTGCGCCGCCGTGACCAATGGTGCCGCCGGCGCCACCGTTACCGCCGTTGCCACCCTGCTGGCCCAGCGCAGCGTTGCCACCGTTGCCACCGTTACCACCGCTGGCACCGAGCTGAGCGCCGTCTTGACCGTTTTCGGCCGCGGTGCCGTCGCCACCGAGGCCCCCGGCGCCGCCGGTGCCGGCCGTACCCGCGATGCCGCCGGCACCACCCTTGCCACCGGACCCGGCGATGGCCTCGATGCCGCCGCCGGCACCGGTGCCGCCGTTACCGCCGTTGGCACCGTTACCGGTGTTACCACCGGCGCCACCCGCGCCGCCCGCACCAGCGGCACCGGTCTCGCCGAGGGTCGCCGTGCCGCCGACACCGCCGGCACCACCGTTACCGCCCGCTCCACCGTTTCCGTTGGTGCTGGTGGCGTCGGCACCGTCTCCGCCGTTGCCGCCACTACCGCTGGCCGCGTTTGCGCCGTTAGCCGCATTAGCACCGGCGCCACCGTGGCCACCCGCGCCACCGCCACCGCCGAGCCCACCGGCGCCGCCGTTGCCGGAGGTGGTACCACCGGCGCCACCCTGGCCGCCGCTACCGCCATTGCCGCCCGCGGTCCCGGCCGTGCCGTCGCCGAGGCCGTCGGTGATGCCGTTAACCCCGGCAGTACCCGCGCCACCGTTACCACCGGCACCACCGGTACCGATCGCTCCGGCCGCGCCACCCTTACCACCGGCGCCACCGTCTTGTGCGACATCGCCCGGCTGGAGGACGCCGTTGCCGCCGTTACCACCGGCGCCGCCGTCGCCGCCAGCACCGTTGGTACCCGCCTGACCGCTGGCCGCCTGTGTGCCGCCCTGGCCGATACCGCCCGCACCACCGGCGCCGCCGAGGTCGCGGTCACCACCGGTACCGCCGTCGCCGCCGTTGCCGGCCGCCAGGCCGCTGCCACCGTCACCACCGGCACCACCGGTGCCACCGTTGCCCGCGTTACCGGCGTTACCACCGGCGCCGCCGACGCCACCTGCACCGTTGCCCGCGTTACCACCGATACCGCCAGCGCCACCGGCAGCGGCGTTACCGCCCTGGCCACCGTTGCCGCCGAGGTTGCCGGCACCCGCGGCCACACCGTTGCCGCCGTTGCCACCGCTACCGCCAGTGCCACCCGCGCCACCGACGCCACCGGCGCCCGAAACGCTGCCACCGGCGCCACCGGTACCGCCGTAGCCACCGACGCCGCCGTTGCCACCGAGGGTTCCGTTGCCGTCGCCGCCGGTCACGCCGAGCACGCCGTTGCCACCGGCGCCACCAGCGCCACCCGCACCACCGGTACCGATCGCACCCGCCGCGCCACCGTTACCGCCGTAGCCGCCGGCCTGGCCGGTCGAGCCATCAGCGAGCAGCTGGCCCGCGCCACCGGCGCCACCGTTGCCGCCGTTGCCGCCGCCAGCAACCACGCCGGCCGCACCGTCGGACCGGTAGGTGACACCGTCACCGTTCAGGCCGCCCTTACCGGCGGAGCCAGCCGCACCGCGGTCGCCACCGGCGCCGCCGTTACCACCGTGTCCTGCGGTTTCTTCGACGCCACCGCCGGCACCGTTACCACCGCGGCCACCGTCACCAGCCTGACCGGAGGCGCCGCCGTTACCACCGATACCACCGCTGCCGTTGAGGCCGGCCGTTCCGTTGGTGGCGCTACCACCCTGGCCACCGTTACCGCCCTGGCCACCGTTACCACCCTGGCCGCCGTCGCCGCCATCGGTGCCGTCGCCGCCGTTGCCGCCGCTGCCCGCGGCAGCATCGGCTCCCGCGAGGCCTTGCACGCCCGCGCCGCCGGCACCACCGTTGCCGCCGGCACCTCCGACACCACCCTGACCGCCGTTGCCGGAGATCGAGCCGCCCTTACCGCCGTTGCCCGCGTTGCCACCGGCCGCGCCGTTGCCACCGGTTCCGCCGTTGGCCAGAGCAGTTGAGCCGGTCGCGCCCACGGCGCCGGCGCCACCGTTTCCGCCGGCGCCACCATTGCCGACCGGTCCGGCGTTGCCGCCGTCACCGCCCGCGCCACCGATCTGCGCGGTGCCGTCGGCGAGGAGGACACCGGTACCGCCCTTGCCGCCGGCCCCGCCGTTGCCGCCGATCGCCGCGGTACCCGCATTGCCGCTGGCCGCCTGGGCGCTGTGGTCGGCATTCCAGCCACCCGCCCCGGCCGTGCCCGCGGTGCCACGGACGCCTCCGTCACCGCCGTGACCACCCGAGCCCGCCACCGCGCCAGTGCCGCCACCGGCACCGTCGGCCCCGCGACCTCCGTTACCGGCGTTACCGGCATTACCGGCGTCACCACCGGCGCCACCGGAACCGTCCACACCGCTGGCACCGTTGTTGGCCGCGCCACCAGCACCACCGTTACCACCGATGCCGCCGTTTCCACCGACGCCACCGTTGCCCCCGTTGGTCCCGTCCGCGCCGGATGCACCACTGCCGGGGGTTACGACGGTGCCACTGACACCGTTGGCGCCGTGACCGGCGTTACCGCCCGCACCACCGATGCCACCCTGGCCACCCGCGCCGCCATCACCGGAGTCGGTTCCACCGGCACCGCCGACGCCGCCGATTCCACCGGCACCACCGCTCAACCCGTTCGTACCGTTTCCGTCGCTGAGGGTGACGCCGTCGTCACCAGCAGCGCCGGCACCGCCGTTACCGCCCGCACCACCGGAGCCGACCGTCGCCGCGTTACCGCCGTTACCGCCGGCACCGCCGCCCTGAGCGTCCACGCCGCCGGTCACCTGGCCCACACCAGCGCCACCTGCGCCACCGGCGCCACCGTCGCTACCGATACCGGACAGGCCATCGCTGCCGTCCGCACCGTCGCCATTCGTGCCGGTGCCGCCGGCGCCGGCCGTGCCCGCAGCGGCGCCGTCGGCGCCATTGCCACCCGCGCCGCCCGCGCCCGCGTTGGCAGCGCCGCCGCCACCGAGGCCCTTACCACCGGACCCGGCCGTACCAGCGTTGCCACCGTCGCCGGCGTTACCGCCTACACCACCGGTGCCGGCGACAGCGCCACCGCCCTGGCCGCCGACACCGCCCTGGCCGCCAGCACCGGCGTTCCCACCGTTACCACCCGCGGTGTCGGCCACTGTTGCGTCCGCGCCCGCTCCGCCGGCACCACCGTTGCCACCCTTGCCGGCGTTGCCGCCAGCACCACCGTTGCCCGACGTCGAGCCCCCGAGACCACCGGTGCCGCCGTTACCGCCGACGCCACCGACCGCACCCGCGGTCCCATTGCCGTCGCCGCCCGTGATCCCGTCCACGGTCGCACCAACACCACCGGCACCACCGGCACCACCGTTGCCGATCGAAGCCGCGTTACCACCAGCGCCGCCATGGCCGCCGCCCTGGCCGACCCCGCCGCTCAGACCCACGCCGGCGCCGCCCTGGCCACCGACACCGCCATCGCTGGCAATGCCGTCGGGGCGAGTGGAGCCATCCGCCCCGTTGGTGGTGCCGGCACCGCCCAGGCCTACCTGGCCTGCTGCAGCTCCGTCCGCACCGTTTCCGCCGTTACCGCCGTTGCCCGCGTTTGCCGCACCGCCGCCACCGAGACCGGCACCGCCGGCGCCCGCGACGCCGCCATTGCCACCGATGCCGGCGTTGCCGCCATTGCCACCTGTGCCATTGGTGGCCGCGCCACCCTGGCCGCCGTTACCGCCCGCACCGCCGGCACCGGCGTTGCCGCCGTTGCCACCGTCCGTGTCGGCCACCGTGGCATCCGCACCCGCGCCGCCGGCACCACCCTGGCCACCGACACCGCCGTAGCCGCCCGCACCGCCATTACCCGAAGTGCTGCCGCCAGCACCACCCTGGCCACCGTCACCGCCGATACCACCAACCGCTCCGTCGGTGCCATGCCCGTCGTTACCGGTGACGCCGTCTACCGTGGCGCCGGCTCCGCCAGTGCCACCCATTCCGCCGTTACCGACTGCAGCGGCGTTACCGCCGTTACCGCCCGCGCCACCGCCCTGGCCGGTGTTCGTCCCGCTTATCAGGCCGTATCCGTCGCCTCCGCGACCGCCATCTGCACCGTCGGCCGCTATGCCGTCAGTGCCCACGGCCCCGTCCGCGCCCGCGTTGAGTCCATTACCACCAACGCCGGCCTGGCCGCCTGCTCCGCCGAGGGCGCCATCACCGCCGTTGCCACCGGCACCGGCGTTCGCGCCGCCACCCCCGCCGCTTCCCTGACCGCCAACGGCCGCGGTTCCCGCGTTGCCGCCGGCACCACCGGCGCCACCCTGGCCGCCGGTGCCTTCCGCCGACGTACCGCCGGCACCACCGTTGCCGCCCGCGGCACCGGCACCGGCGTTTCCACCCTTGCCGCCCGCGAGGTCCAGTAGGTAACCGTCGTCGGCTGCGCCACCGTTACCACCGTTACCGCCGGTGCCACCGTTACCACCGGCACCACCGTTTCCGGAGCCCACGCCAGCGGCGCCGCCAGCTCCGCCGTTGCCGCCTACGGCACCGGTACCACCCGCAGTCCCATCGATGACCACCGTCGTTCCGTCGATTCCCGACGCACCGTTACCGCCATCACCGCCGACACCACCGTCGCCGCCGATACCGGCCGTACCACCGGCACCGCCGTTGCCGCCGGCCTGCGGCACAGTTCCACCGAGCAGTTCACCGTCTCCACCGCGACCGCCGGCACCACCGTTGCCACCGCCGCCCTCGGCACCATCAGCGCCCTGGTCCGCCTGGGCACTGTTGTCTGCGTTCCAGCCACCGGCGCCACCAGCGCCAGCCGAGCCGCGGTTGCCGCCGGTACCGCCCTGTGCACCGGATCCGGCCGTGGCGTTGTTGCCGCCACCCGCACCGTCACCGCCCCGACCACCGTTGCCGGCATTACCGGCCGCACCACCGATGCCACCCTGGCCGCCGCCGCCGTCAGTGCCCGCGTTGCCCGCGGTCGCGGTGCCGCCGGCACCGCCCTGACCGCCGACACCACCGGCACCGCCGTTGCCGCTGTCGCCGCCGCCGATACCGACCGTACCGTCGCCGCCGCTGCCAGCCGTCGCATCGACACCGGCCTCGCCGTCGAGGCCGTGGCCGCCGGCGCCGCCGGTGCCGCCGACGCCGCCCGAACCACCGGCACCACCGTTGCCGGAAGTCGTACCGCCAGCGCCACCGATGCCACCCGCACCACCGGTGCCGCCGACGCCGCCGTCCGTGCCGTTACCGCTGATGTCCGTGTGTCCGGCCGTCCCGGTCGCACCCTTGCCGCCGGCACCGCCATTACCGCCGTCACCGACCGCCCCGGCGTCGCCACCGTTGCCGCCCTGGCCACCGGTCTGCACGGTGCCGTCGCCAAGGAGCTCGCCGGCACCACCGTTACCGCCGTTACCGCCGTTGCCGCCGGTGCCGTCTGCGCCGGCCGTACCGGAGGCCGCGTGCGTCGAACCGCCGCTGGAGCCACCTGCGCCACCTGCGCCACCGCTACCGATGGCACCGCCGGCGCCACCCTTACCGCCGTTGCCGGCCGCCGCCCCGGTCCCGCCGCCGGCACCGTCGCCACCGTTACCACCGACACCGGTGGCGCCGGCGGCGCCGCCGTCGCCACCGATACCACCGGCACCGTGCGCTCCCGCGGTGCCGTGCGCCGAGGTACCACCCGCGCCGCCGTCGCCACCAACACCACCAACCCCACCGTTACCGGCCGTGCTGTCCGCGTCGCCACCGTCGCCACCGTTGTCACCGCTACCGGCAGCCGCATTCAGACCCGCAGTGCCGTCAGCGCCGGCACCACCGACACCACCGGTGCCACCGCGGCCACCAGAACCACCAGCACCACCATTGCCGGCCTGCGAACCACCGGCACCACCAGCGCCACCGACACCACCAGCGCCACCAGCCAGACCAGTCGTGCCATCACCACTGGCATCGGTGTGCCCGGCCACGCCGACCGCACCATCGCCACCGACACCACCAGCGCCACCGTTGCCCAGCGAACCACCGTCACCACCACGGCCACCGGCACCACCGGCACCACCGGCGATGGTGGCGTCGGCACCGTCACCACCACGGCCACCGTTACCACCACCGGTCGCCGCCAAACCCGCATTACCCGCGGTACCCGGGGTCGAACCCGCACCACCGGCACCGGCCACACCCGCGTCACCACCACGCCCACCGGCACCACCATCGATGTGAGCGCCATCGCCGTCGGCGCCGTCGCCACCGTTACCACCGACACCGGCATTACCACCGTCACCGGCTGCGCCACCAGCACCCGCGACACCCGACGAACCGAGCAGACCACCAGAGCCACCGGCACCACCGAGACCCGCGGCACCACCGGCACCACCGTTGCCGCCGTTACCAGCAGCGCCACCATCGGCGCCGGGGACAGTGGCGTTGATGCCGTCGCCACCATCGCCACCGTTACCACCGTCGGCACCGGCACCACCGGCACCACCCTTACCACCGGAACCGATCAGCCACGAACCCTTACCACCGGCACCACCATTACCACCAGCACCACCATTAGCACCGGCAAGACCATTCAGCCCCGCACCAACAGCCGCCCCAGCAGCACCCACCGCACCATCGCCACCAAGACCACCATTACCGCCCGAACCGAACGCCAAACCAATGCCATCACCACCGGCACCACCAACACCACCGGCACCACCAGCGATACCAGCACCCGCAGCACCACCATCACCACCGATACCCATCCACCAGCCACCGTTACCACCGGCGCCACCGTCACCACCATCAACACCGGCACCACCGGCGCCACCATCGCCGAACATGCCCGCCGAACCACCAACACCACCAGTGCCATCAGCGGCCGTACCACCAGCACCACCATCACCGAACCACAAACCACCAGCACCACCAGCAGCCTGCGCCAGCGTCCCACCATCAATACCGTCAGCACCATTACCGATCAGAATCTGACCGAAACCAAACAAGTTGACGAAATCCGCAACCGACGAACCGAACGAACTGTTCAGGAAGTCCTGACCCAAGTCATGCCACGGGTCATAGAACAACGACCCAAACCAATCATCAGCAGCAGCCGAACCCGGCACCCCCGCCAACGACGCATCAAACGACAAACCCACATTGCTCAGCAACGGCTCCCACGAAGCCTGATCAAACAACGTCTCCCACGACGACGCCTGACTCAAATCACTAAGAGCCCCAGCCAAATCCGCGCCAACCAGATCAACAACCCAATCCAGCTCATCAGCATGCGCAACAGGCGCCGAAGCCAACGGCGACAACCCAAACGCCAAAAACGCGCCAACGGCACTGCTGGCCCCCAACAGTCGCCGGCCGCGCCGACCCTGCTGACCGTTGCCCGAAGTGTTACGCCCTACTGCCATTTGGGATTTCCTATCTGTGTGGCCCACAGTTGTGCTCGCTCTGTCTGTGATGAAGTTTGGATTTGGCGACTTGCCCGCTCAGCGGGTTCAGCCGTAGAAGCCCAACGCTGCGGCGATCTGGTTCGGAATATCGTTGAGCCACTCCGACGCCACGCCGAAGAAGTCGCCGTTGACGCTCAGCAAGCCCAGGTCGGACAGTCCCAGACCGTCAATCAGGCCATTGATGTCGAGGCTGCCCAATCCGAGGTCGTTGAGGAACGAGTTGATCGTGCCGTCGAGGCCGAGGTTGGAGACGATGGTGTCCAGGTCGTAGTTGTCCAGACCGATCCAGCCGAGCAAGGTGCCCAGCGTGGGGTCGCCGAGCACACTGGTCATCAGGTCGGTGATGAACTGGTCCAGGTGCACCTCGTCCAGGCCCAAACCGTTGAGGATGCTGTCGATCGAGACGCCGCCCAACAGACTGTTGATGAAGTCGTCGAGGGACTGGTTGTCCAGGCCCAGACCGCTGAGAATGCCGGCGATCGAGATGCTGCTCAGTCCGAGGCGGTCGATGAACATGTCGATGTCGATGTTGTTCAGGCCGAGGTTGTTGAAAATCGACTGGACGTAGATGTCGTTCAAACCGAGACTGTCGATCAGGCCGGACAGACTGACGCTGCCCATCCCCCAGTCTTCGAACAGCGAGAGCACCGTGGTGTCGGTCAATCCCAGTCCGGCGATAGCGTTCGTCATGAGCTCGGTCAGGGTCGGGTCGAAGCCCCAGGCGTCGAAGAACTGCTCCAGGGTGACATTGCCGGTCAGGTTGCCCAGGCCGTCGAACAACGACTCCAGCGTGTAGTTGCTGAGGCCCATGGCGTCGAGCCCTTGGAACACGGTGATGTCGTACATGTGCAGGTTCTGGAGAGTTTCGCCAACGGTGTTGGTCCCCATCACCGCCCCGAGAGTGGGGTTGCCGGCCTTCTCGAGGAGGCTGGCCTGATCGGGGGCGAGTACGCCCAGCGGTGTGTCACCCAGGTTGGCGTAAGCCGGGTCTGGGCTGGGAAGCGTGTACAGCAAGGACTGAACCGGGATGTCGGTCACCGGAGTGTCGGGGGGGAACCCCATGGTGTTTTCGCCGATCGGCATCGCCTCAAAGATGTCGCCGAGCGTCGTGTTGCCGTAATCGCCGATGAAGTCACCCAAGGTGGCGCCGGGCGGGAACATGGAAAGCAGCACGTCCGTCAACGGGGTGCTGCCGGTGATGTCCGGTCCGAGGAAACCCGAGTTGAGCAGGTCGACCAGGGTCTGGTCGCCGTAGTCGCCCAACATTGCGGGGAGCGCCCCGAGGGTGATGCTGCCGAGGCCCAGCTGCGCGAAGACGTCGGTCAGTGGGGGGTCGCCCAGCGAATCGGTCAGCAATCCGCCGATGGTCCAGGAGGGGTCGATCAGGCTGGCCAGGGATTCGTTGCCGGAGGCGCCGAGCAGATCCTTGATCAGCCCACCGACGGTGGCGTCGTCGCCGCCGACCAAGCTCAGGACGAGCTCGGACAGGCTGGGGTTGCCGATGTCGGTCTCGTTGAGCAGTGCGATCAGCAGGCTGGCGACCGAGTCGCCGGGCTGGATTCCGCCAAGGCTCTCCAACAGCTCAGCGATGGTGGGGTTGCCGATGCCGGCCTCGTTGAAGACGCCGATCAGCAGGTCGGAGAGCGGTTGGGTGCCGATGCCCATGTCGTTGAGCAAGTCCACCGGCGTCAGGTGGCCGAAGCCGAGCCCGTCGAGCAGGTCGATGATCAGCGTTTCCAGCGGAACATCGCCGATACCGGCCTGCGACAGCAGCTCGGTGATGGTGGTGTCGCCCATGCCGGACAAGTCGACCACGTCGCCGATGTTGAAGTTGGCGTCGATCGGCTGTCCCGGGGTCAGGATGCCGTTGAACAGCGGAAGGGTGATGCCGCTGAAGCTGACGCTCGAGGTTCCGTTGAGGAAGGCGTCGAGCAGGGTCGCCGGGGCGCCGAACAGCGCCTCAAACGACTTCAGCGGGTCGGTCAGGAGGTTGCCGAAGATGTCGTCCAGAACCTGCTGGAACGCGTTGCCCAGCGTCACCCACGGGCCGATGCCAGCGAGCAGCTGGTTGATCCACAGCGGTAGCTCAATGTCGATTTGGGCCGGGAAGGGGAAGGCCTGCACGTCGATGCTGGGCATCGCGTTGGTGAAGATGTTGATGACATCCGGGATACCGGAGATCGCCTGCTGGGGGTTCTCGAAGATGTGCTGCAGCAGGCCCCACATGTCGACCGAGTTCTGGTTCAGCGCCTGCAGGTTCGCGGCCGTGTGCTGGAACAGGTCGGTGTAGGGCGAGAAGAAATCGGTCAGCGCGACGTCGAGCCGCTCGGTGGCCGCGATCTGATGTTGCAACTGCGGCAGATGCGAGGCCACGGGCGGAACCGCGACCAAGCCCACCCCGGCAACAGCCAGGCCGGTGGTGACGTACGGACGAAGTGATTGCTGCATGACGCCCTCCCGGACGGAAGTTCCGAAGTTTCCCTGTCGCTTGGCCACGTTTGCCTGCCGCTTAGCCACTGAGCACCGCCGTGATCTGGTCCCCTAGGCCGTCAAGCCAGTAGGACACGGAGCCCCAGAACTCGCCGATCTGCGCGTTGATCAGGGTCATATCCCCGAGGCCCAGGGAGGTCAGGAGCTCGTCGACGGTCTGGGTGCCGAAGTCGCCGAGCAGCGAACTGACCGTGGAGGTGCCGAACAGCGAGTCGATCAGCTCGTTGAGGGTCTGGTCGCCCAGGCCGAGGGCGAGCATCTGGTCGGCGATGGTCGAGACGCCGAAGAACTGGTCGAACAGGTCACTGAGCGACTGGCCGCCGAGGCCGAACGAGTTGAGCATGTCGTTGACGGTCCCCGGTCCCAGCGCCTGCCGGATGATGTCGTCGAGCTGCATGCTGCCCAGGCCACCGTCGTTCAGTGCGTTGGCGACGGTTTGGTCACCGAAGGCCTGGTTGAGCAGCTCACTCATGGTCTGGTCGCCCAGTCCCGACGCGCTGAGCATGTCGATGATGGTCTGGTCAGAGGGCACCAGCTGGTTGATCAGGTCCGACAGGGTGGTGTTGCCCATGACGCCGAGCAGCGACGAGAGCGGCGCGTCGGGCATGCCGGCGAGCACCAGGTCGGTCAGGGTCTGATCGGCCATGCCCGACTGTTCGAGCATCTGACCCAACGTCATCGAGAAGTTCGTGGAGATCATCTCGTTGAGGGTCATCTCGCCCGTGGCGCCGAGCATCGAAACGAGTGGAGCGTTCAACTGGTCGCCCAAGAAGGAGCCGATGGTCATACTCGCCAGGGAGTCGGTCAGTAGGGCGTCGCCACCCTTGTCCAGCGGGGTCATTCCGGTAGCGGCGAGCATGTCGTTGATCGTGAGATTGCCGGTGATGTAGGACAGATTGCCGAGAATGGTGCCCACCGACAGGTTGGTGATGCCCAACAGGTCGGTGATGTTGCCGACGGTCACCGTTCCGAAGCCCGCGAAACCCATGACCTCGGCCACCGTGGTGTCGCCGTAGGGGCCGAGGATGCTGGCGGCCAACTGGCCTAGGTCAGCGTCGGCAATGCCAGCCGAACTGAGCAGGTCCATGATCGTCTGGTTGCCCAGGCCTAGCCCGCCGAGCAGCGAAGTGATGAACTCGTGGGTGCTCTGGGTACCGAGACCCGTCGCGTCAAGGATGTCCGCCGCGGTTTGACCGCCGAGACCCAGCGCGTCCACCGCTGTTTGCAGCAGGCCATTGAGCGTCAGGTCGCCGGCGCCGATGTCACCGAGGAGCTCGTTGACCGTCGGATCTCCGATACCCAGTGCGTTGAGCACGTCCATGCCCAGGTCGGCCAGCTTGAGGTCGGCCAAACCGACGTCGCCAGCAAGGTCGACGATCGTCGGGTTGTCGAAGCCCAGCGCATGGGTGAAGTCGATGGCGATGTCGGCGACCGGAACGTTGCCGATACCCAGCTGGTCCATGAGTTCGGCGATGGTGGGGTTGCCGATGCCCACCGCGTCGAAGACGGTGGTCAGCACGTTGGCGACCTCAAGGCTGCCCAGGCCGAGGGCGTTGACGACGTCGACGGGGGTGTCGTCTCCGAGCCCGACGCTGTCCAGCAGGCCCGTCAACATCCCCGCCACCTGCAGCGTGCCGATCCCGGTCTGGTCGAGCAGGCTGGCGATGGTCTGGTCGCCGATGTTGAGGTTGTCGGCCCACTCGGTGGCGGTCTGGTCGATGATCAGGTTCTGACCGGGGACCAGCAGGCCGTTGAAAGCCGGGATGCTGAGACCCGCCACATCGATGGTGCTGGTGCCGTTCAGCCACGCGTCGAGCAGACGCGGGAAGGCGGTGAAGATCGCCGCGAACGGGTCCAGCGGGTCACTGGGGTTGAAGATCTGGTTCAGAATGTCCTGCATTGCGTCATTGACGGTGACCAGCGGGCCGATGATCCCCATACCGATGGTCAGGATCGGCGAGAGCAGGACCATCAACGGGTCGGATCCGCTGATCGACGGCATGATCGACGTCAGGAAGTCGAAGACCTCCGGGAGCCGCGACAGCGAGCTCGGGTCCGTGAAGATCTGCTCGAGCAGATTGGCCCACCCGTTGTCCTGCCCCATCGCCACCAGGTTGGTGGCGGTGTTGGTGAACAGGTCCTGCCACGGTCCGAAGAAGTCGGCCGTGAGCTTCACCGGGAGTTGTTGAACCTGGTGAAGAGCCTGCCGAGGCTCGATTTGGGGCCGCAGCACTGCCGCGGGAACCGCCCCGTTGACTGCGATCAACGCGGCACCCGCGATCGCGACACCGGGGGTGACGTACGGGCGAAGCGCGAGCTGCATCATGCTCTCCTACGGACACTGACTACGGACGTTGCTTAAACTTACATGAGTTTTCCGCTTTGTCGAACCGTAATTTTTATAAGGAAAACAGTCGTAAAAACCCTGGTTAATTGCACGTGAGGCGATAGATGTCCATCGGAAGGGAAGGGCGTATCCCCATGTCACCGCGGTGTGCACCCTGATTCCAAGCAGGATTCTTGGGTTTTGTTAATGAATATTCTGCGGGGTGTGGCGGCGCTAAGGTAGGGGTGTTCTGGCGGGGGAGGCGCCGCCGACAGAGCCCGAGCATCTACCGGGAGCTCGACACACGGGCGGGATTCCGGCCTCACCGCCCGAACAAGCAGCCAGCGGCGGGAAGCCGAACCTGGGCCTGCTGGGCAGCGCTCTCAAGTCGGCCAGGCAACAGCGGCGGTCCCGGCGGGGCTAAAACTCAGGCCCCGCCCGGCCCGTCCTGCGGTCTCTGGCCGTGCGCCACAGCCGACGCGACCATCCGCCCCAGACCGGCCAACAGCGCACCCTTGAATCCCGGGGCCGCTTTCTCCGGCCGCGGCTGCGCCCAATGGGCCAACGCCGACAGTTCACCGGCCACGTACTGGTCGCGGCACGCACTGCGCTGGATCTTGCCGCTGGTGGTGGTGGGGATCCGCATCGGCTTGAGCAGCATGACGGCTTGCGCGTCGATGCCGTGGTGGGCGCGGATCGCTGCCCGAATCGATTCGATCAGCTCATTCAGATCGACCCCGACCGCCTCGTGGTGGTGCACCTCCTGCACCACCACCATGTATTCGGGGGCGTAACGCTCGGTGGGCAACAGGAATACCGCGCCGCGGCTGGGCATCAGCGCCGGATGGCAGGCCTGCACGGTCAGCTCGATGTCGTTGGGGTAGTGGCTGTAGCCGCCGATCGTCATCAAGTCCTTGCACCGGCCGGTGACGTACAGTTCGCCGTCCCGGAAGAAGCCCAGGTCGCCGCTGCGCAGATACGGCCCCTCGTCGGTGTCGGCCAGGTGGGCGTTGAAGGCGTGCTCGGTCTCCTCCGGGCGATTCCAGTAGCCCACGCCGACGCTGGGCCCCGACACCCAGATCTCGCCCACTTCCTCGGGACCGCGGCGCAACCGGGTCTCAGGATCGACGATCAGAACTTCCTGCGTCTCCGCCTTGGCGCCGCAGGCGACCAGGGGCACCGCCCCAGCCGCGTCGGCCTGTACCTCGACGACCCGGTCCTCACCGAGCGCACTCCGGTCGAAGTGGGTGACCACCGGCACCGGCGAGTTGGACATGCCGGTCACACCCAGCGTGGCCTCGGCCAGCCCGTAGGCGGGAATGAAGGCCTCGGGCCGGAAGCCGGCCGGCGCGAATGCCTCGGTGAAGGATCGCAGGGTCTCGGAGCTGATCGGCCCGGCGCCGACCACGGCGATCGACAGGCTCGACAGGTCGAGGGCGGCGCGCTGTTCTGCCGTACTGCGCTTGACGCAGGCCTCATAGGCGAAGTTGGGTCCAGCGGTGATCGTCGCCTGGTAGCGCGATATCGCCTGCATCCAGCGAATCGGGCGCATCAAAAAGGCGCTCGGCGACATCAGCACGGTGGTGCGACCGCCGTAGATGGTGCCGACGATGCCCCCGACGAATCCCATGTCGTGATACTGCGGCAGCCACGACACCCCGCTGATCGGGCTGTTCATCACCGGTGCGTCGTCGGCTGGGTTCAGGGCCCACCGCATGATCTCGAGGTTGCTCAGGTAGTTCCGGTGGGTCAGGACGCAACCCTTCGGCACCCCGGTGGAGCCCGACGTGTACTGGATCATCGCGAGACTGTCGGCGCTGACATCCTGCAGTTCCCAGCCCGACCCGTCGTCCTCGACTTCGTCCATGGCCAGCCAGGTCAGCTTCGGCCCGGAACTCAGGCCGTCCACGGCGGCCTTCATCTTGGCCTGGGTCTTGGCGGTCGCCAGCGCGAAACGCGCGTCCGCTTCGGGGACGACGGTCTCGATCCGGCGGATCGGCCAGTGCTCGTCGACCGGGACCGCGACGGCGCCGGCGTAGAAACAGCCGAACAGTCCGGCGACGCTGTCCACCCCGGGGCGGCACAGCACCAGCACCCGCTCACCGGCGGCACCCTGGCGCTGCAGGTCCGCCGCAATGGAACGGGCACGACTGTCCAGTTGGCGGTAGGTGATCCGGGCCTCTTCGGCATCGCCTTCCGGGCAGAAGATGAACGCCGGTGTGTCCTGAAAACGTGCAGCCTGCTGCTGCATCAGGTCCACCAGGGAGTCCAGCTCCAAGGGGGCTAGGGATGTCGTCGGTTCTGCCATCTTCTGATCAACCTTCAGGGGTGCTTCGAGTAACGGCCCACAGCGTAGCGGGATCGCGAGCACGGCGGAGCCGGGCGAAGAGGATCCCGCCATAAACCGAGCGGGATCGCAAGCGCGGCGGCGCCGGGCGAAGCGGATCCCGGGGTCTAACCCAGCGACGCCAGCGCACGAACCAGCTGGTCGACCTCGGCCATCGTCGAGTAGTGGCCCAACCCGATGGTGACCGCTCCCCCGATGTCATTGACCCCGATCGCATCCAGCACCCGGGATCCGGCGTTGGCGATCGCCAGCACACCGTTGTCGGCCAACCGCTGCACCACCCGCTCAGCGGGCACGTTGCGCACCGCGAAGCTGAGCACCGGGATGCGCGCCTCGGGCTGGCCGATCAGCATCACCAACGGCAGCGACCGCAGCGAGCTCAGCAGGTATTCGAACAGCCGGTTCAGATAACCAGCGGCCGACTGCATCGAAATCGCCAGGCGCTCGCGCCGACTGCCCCGGGCCGACTCGTCCAACGAAGCCAGATACTCGACACTGGCCACCAGTCCGGCCAGCAGCCCGAACTGGTGCAGGCCGACTTCCAAGCGGGCCGGACCCGCGGCGTGCGGATTCAGCGACACCGACCCGAACGTGTCGATCAGCGCCGGGTCACGAAAGACCAGCGCGCCCACCGGCGGCCCGCCCCACGAGGCCGCGTTGACGGCCACCACGTCCGCCTCGACCTCGTTGATGTCGAGCAGTTGATACGGCGCCGCGGCCGAGTGGTCGACGACGGCCACCCCGCCCACATCGTGGACCAGCTTGGTGACCGGCCGAAGATCGGTGACGGTACCCAGCACACCCGACGCCGAGGCGAGTGCCACCAGCCGGGTGGACGGAGTGATCAGGTTCTCCCACTGCCAGCTCGGCAGCTCCCCGGTCTCGATGTCGACCTCGGCCCATTTGAGCTTGGCGCCATAGCGGTTGGCCGCCCGCACCCAAGGGGCGATGTTGGCCTCGTCGTCGAGGCGGGTGACCACCGTCTCGTAGCCCAGACTCACCCGCGACGAGGCGGCATCGGCCAGGGCACTCAGCAGCAACGCACGGTCAGGGCCCAGTACCACCGCGGAGGGATCGGCGCCCATCAGATCGGCCACCGCCTGGCGCGCCGCGACCAGCACCGCGGCACTGCGCCGGGCCGCCGGGTGCGGGCCGGCCGCCTTGGCCAGCGACCCCCGGAACGCGGTCGACACGGTGGTGGCCACCGAGTCTGGAATCAACATGCCGGACGGCGAATCGAAATGAACCCATCCGTCACCGAGCGTCGGGTGCAATCCACGCACTCGAGCGACGTCATAGGCCATGCGAGCCACCTTAGAACTTCTCAAGATCGATCGGTGAACGTCTCGGATAACGAGATAGCTCCCCCGCAATACGGAGCTGGGCCACCTTGGCAGACATACTAGTGCAGTGCTTCTGGGGTTCGGAATGGTCTTCGGAATGGTCACAGCGCTTTTGCTGCTGGTGGTTCCGGGTGCGCTCGTAGCGGCCGGTGCGGGCCTGAACTGGCCATTAGCCGTGGCAGTGGCCCCGGCACTGACCTACGGAGTGGTAGGCCTGGCCATCGTCCCTTTCGGTGCGCTCGGAATCCCTTGGAACGCAACCACTGCAGCGCTGGCACTGGTGGTGGCCGGCGCATTGACCGGCGGCCTGACAAAGGGCCTACGGTATTTGCTGGAGCGCCGTCCCGGGATCCATGTGGCAGCTCCCTCGCCGGCGGTGTGGCCGATCCTCACGGTGGCCGCCGGAGCGCTGCTGGGGCTATTGCTGATCGGCTGGGCCGCGGTACGGGGAATCCCGAATTGGCAGAGCATTCCCAGCACCTGGGACGCGGTATGGCACGCCAACACCGTCCGCTTCATCCTCGACACCGGCCAGGCCTCACCGACCCACATGGGCGAGCTGCGCAACGTCGAAACCCACGCCGCGCTGTATTACCCGTCGGCGTTCCACGCGCTGACCGCGGTGCTGTGCCAACTCACCGGCGCCGCACCCACCACCGGCTACACCGTGGCCGGCCTGGCCGCCTCGGTATGGCTGTTTCCGGTCAGTGCCGCGCTGCTCACCTGGAATCTGCTGCAGCGGGTGACGAGCCCCGCCGTGACCGCGGTCTCCGCGGGCACCGCCGCCGCAGTGTCGGCGTCGTTCACCGCACTGCCCTACGTCGAGTTCGGCACCGCCGCCATGCCCAACCTGGTGGCCTACGGGTTGGTGGCGCCGGCGTTCGCGCTGATCACCGCGGTCCGCACGCTGCGAGACCGGATCGGCGTGGCGGTGCTGGCGCTGCTGGGGGTGTTCTCGGTCCACCTGACCGGCGGAGTGGTCACCGTCTTGCTGGTGGCGGCCTGGTGGCTGTGCCCTAAAGACGGAGCGTTGTGGAACCCGCTGCGCGGGAAGCGGCGTGACACGCTCGCGCTGGCCGGGGTCCTGATCCCGACCGGGCTGCTGCTGTTGCCGCAACTGCTGAGCGTGCGTAAGCAGGCCGAGATCATCGCCGGGCACGCGTTCCTCACCCACGAGGGCCGCAAGTCGGGTTTGCGGGACGCGCTGCTGATGCACACCCGTCACCTCAACGACTTTCCGATCCAATACGCACTGGTGGCTCTGGCCGCGGCGGGGGCGGCGGTGCTGGTGGCCCGCAGGGTGTGGTGGCCGTTGGCGCTGTGGGCGGTGCTGGTGGTGGGAGTGGTGCAGTCCTCGGCTCCGATCGGCGGCGCGGTGGGCAAGGTGCTGGGCACCTTCACCGACCTGTTCTACAGCGACCCGCGCCGAATCATGGCGGCGATGACGCTGCTGTTGGTCCCGATGGCCGGAATCGGCCTGGCGGCGCTGGCGAGGCTGGTCTCGAAGCCGGTGGGCCCGCGGGCGCGGCCGCTGGTGACCGGCCTGCTGTTGGTGGCCGCGACGGTTGGGCTGGCCTGGCATTACCTGCCGCGCCACGCGTTCTTGTTCGGCGACAAGTACGACTCGGTGATGGTCGACGCCCGCGACCTGCAGGCGTACGCGTATCTGGCCGATCTGCCCGGCGCCCACGACACCGTGATCGGCAACGCCAACGTCGACGGCAGTGCCTGGATGTATGCGGTCGCCGACCTGCACCCGCTGTGGACGCACTACGACTACCCCCAGCAGCAGGGCCCCGGCCCGGAGCGGTTCGTCTTCTGGGCCTTCGCCGACGACGCCGACACCGATCCGCGGGTGGCCGACGCCGTGCGTGACCTCAATATCCGCTACGTGCTGATCAGCAGCCCGACGGTCCGCGGGTTCTCGCTGCCCGACGGACTAGTGTCACTGGAGAAATCGCGGTCGTGGGCCAAGATCTACGACAATGGCGGGGCCAGCATCTACGAATGGCAAGGAGACAGAGCGCGGTGAGCACCAGCGGCAGCAGCGCAGACGACATGGACAGCGCAGATGGTGTCGAGATCATCAGCGGTGCCAACCCGCGGCTGCTGACGGCCGGACTCAACAGCTCCACGGACGACGCCGAGGATGAAGAGGCGTCGCTGACGGACCTGATCGAGCAACCCGCCAAGGTGATGCGGATCGGCACCATGATCAAGCAGCTGCTCGAAGAAGTCCGCTCGGCTCCGCTGGATGAGGCGAGCCGGATTCGGCTACGAGAGATCCACTCCGCCAGCATTCGTGAGCTCGAGGACGGCCTGGCGCCGGAGCTGCGCGAGGAGCTGGACCGGCTGACGCTACCGCTGCGTGAGGACGCCACACCCTCGGACGCCGAGCTGCGAGTCGCCCAAGCCCAACTGGTCGGCTGGCTGGAGGGCCTGTTCCACGGCATCCAGACCGCGCTGTTCGCCCAGCAGATGGCGGCCCGCGCGCAGCTGGAGCAGATGCGTCACGGCGCCCTGCCCCCCGGCGCCGCCGGTGGCGGTCACGCCCAGGGCCACAGCGGCTCCGGCCAGTATCTGTAAACCTGCAAGCGGAATTACCTTGTCTGCCAACGAGCCTCGTATCGAAACCCGCGACGCGTGGGTCGAGTTCCCCATCTTCGACGCCAAGTCGCGGTCGCTGAAGAAGGCGTTCCTCGGCAAGGCCGGCGGGGCAATCGGACGCAACAACTCCAATGTGGTGGTGGTCGAGGCGCTGCGCGACATCACCATGAGCCTGTCGCTGGGCGACCGGGTCGGTCTGGTGGGACACAACGGCGCGGGGAAATCCACACTGCTGCGGCTGCTTTCAGGGATCTACGAGCCGACGCGCGGGTCCGCATCGGTGGTCGGTCGGGTGGCGCCGGTGTTCGACCTGGGCGTGGGCATGGACCCGGAGATCTCCGGCTTCGAGAACATCATCATCCGCGGGCTGTTCCTCGGACAGACCCGTAAGCAGATGGCCGCCAAGGTCGACGAGATCGCCGAGTTCACCGAGCTGGGCGACTATCTGGCGATGCCGCTGCGCACCTACTCCACCGGGATGCGGGTGCGGTTGGCGATGGGTGTGGTCACCAGCATCGACCCGGAGATCCTGTTGCTCGACGAGGGCATCGGCGCGGTGGACGCCGAGTTCTTGAAGAAGGCCCAGACCCGGCTGCAGAAGCTGGTGGAGCGGTCCGGAATCCTGGTGTTCGCCAGCCATTCCAACGAATTCTTGGCCCGGCTGTGCAAAACCGCGATGTGGATCGACCACGGCAGCATCCGGATGACCGGCGGGATCGAGGAAGTGGTCGGCGCCTACGAAGGCCCGGATGCGGCCCGGCACGTGCGCGAGGTGCTTGCCGAGACGCGGACCGGAGATCAGGCGTGACCGAAACCATCTACGCCGTCGTCGTCACCCACCGGCGGCCGCAGCAGCTGGCCGAGTCGCTGAAGGCGCTGACAAGCCAGACCCGGGCACCCGACCAAGTGATCGTCGTCGACAACGACAACGACGCTGCGGTGGCTGCGCTGGTAGCGGGGCAGCCGGTGCCCTCGACCTACCTCGGGTCGCGGCGAAACCTCGGTGGCGCAGGCGGTTTCGCGCTGGGCATTCTGCACGCCCTGGCCGCCGGTGCGGACTGGGTGTGGCTGGCCGACGACGACGGGCGCCCGGCGGACGCCGGCGTGCTGTCGGCACTGCTGGACTGCGCGGCCAAGCATCACCTGGCTGAGGTGTCCCCGATGGTGTGCAATATCGACGACCCGTCCCGGCTGGCCTTCCCGCTACGGCGAGGCCTGGTGTGGCGACGCGAGGTCGGCGAATTACGCAGTGGCGCATCGGATGAGGATTTACTCCCGGGGATCGCGTCGCTGTTCAACGGGGCGCTGTTCACCGCGGATGCCCTGGACGCGGTCGGCGTGCCCGACCTGCGGCTGTTCATGCGCGGCGACGAGGTGGAGGTACACCGCCGGCTGGCGCGGTCCGGGTTAGCGTTCGGGACGTGCCTGAACGCGGCATATCTGCACCCGTGCGGCTCGGCGGAGTTCAAGCCGATCCTGGGCGGCCGGATGCACGCCCAATATCCGGACAGCGCCGTCAAACGCTTCTATACCTACCGCAACCGCGGCTATCTGATGGCTCAGCCCGGGATGCGCCGGTTGCTGGTCCAGGAGTGGCTGCGGTTCGGCTGGTTCTTCCTGGTGTCGCGCCGCGACCCGGCCGGGTTGATGGAGTGGGCCCGGCTGCGCCGGCAGGGACGCCGAGAACAGTTCGCCAGACCTGAGGGGCAGCAATGAGTTTCGACGACGTTGCCGCGCAGTCCAAGACGTTTGCGCGGGCGCGGGCCGATCTGGTGGATGGCTTCCGCCGCCACGAGTTGTGGCTGCACCTGGGCTGGCAGGACATCAAGCAGCGCTATCGGCGCAGCGTGCTGGGCCCGTTCTGGATCACCATCGGCACCGCCACCACGGCGGTGGCGATGGGCGGGCTGTACTCCAAGCTGTTCCACCTCGACCTGGCGGTGCACCTGCCGTACGTGACGCTGGGGCTGATCGTGTGGAACCTGCTCAACGCCGCCATCCTGGAGGGCGCCGACGTGTTCGTCGCCAACGAGGGGCTGATCAAGCAGCTGCCGACGCCGTTGAGTGTGCATGTCTACCGGCTGGTGTGGCGCCAGATGATCCTGTTCGCGCACAACATCGTCATCTATCTGCCCATCGCGCTGATTTTCCCGAAACCCTGGTCATGGGCGGATCTTTCGGTGATTCCGGCATTGCTCCTGATCGCGCTGAACTGCGTGTGGGTGTCGCTGTGCTTCGGGATTCTGGCCACCCGCTACCGCGATATCGCCCCGCTGTTGTTCTCGGTGGTGCAGCTGCTGTTCTTGATGACGCCGATCATCTGGAACTACGACACCCTGCGTGCTCAGGGGGCGTCGCGCTGGACGGCGGTGGTGGAGTTCAACCCGCTGATGCACTACCTGGACCTGGTGCGGCTGCCACTGCTGGGGGCGCATCAGCCGCTGCGGCACTGGGCGGTAGTGCTGGTGTTGACCGTGGTCGGCTGGGCGGTGGCCGCATTGGTGCTGCGCCAGTACCGGGCGCGAGTGGCGTACTGGGTGTAGGGCATCGTCGCGCCACACTCGTGTTGCCGAATCGGCTATCACGCCTGGACGAGGGACGAAAAGGACCCCGGCCCTGCGCCGCCGGAGGCGGCCGGAGCCGGGGCCTTTCTCGTCCGGAGCTACGGAGTGGCCGGGTCGTTCGCCCCGTTGTTGCCGGTTGCGGTCTGACCGTCGGTCTGCATCCCGCCCTGGTTGACGATGTTGCCGTCGGTCCCGTTGCCGCCGGTGGCGCCGGACCCGGTACCGCTTCCGCCGTTACCGCCGGTGACGGTGCCCTCAGTGGCCCTGGATGGAATGTTCCCGACGCCGGTGCCAAACGCGTCGAGCCGGCTCGAACCGGCCTTGCCGCCGGTACCGCCATCAAGGCCGTCGCCGCCCTTGCCGCCGGACGCAGTTCCGTTCGCGACGTTCTCCGGGTTACCGCCCGTAGCGATGCTGGCCTTGCCGCCGTCACCGCCCTGGCCGCCGCCCGTGGCGTTGCCACCGTTGCCACCGGTCGCGTTGCCGCTGGCTGTTCCGCCCGGACCGCCCAAGGTGCCGCCATCGGTGGTCTTGGAACTCTGAATGTCTGAGCTCCCGCCGTTGCCGCCGTGGCTCCCTTCACCGGTTGCGTTGCCACCGTCACCACCGGTGGAGGTGCCGAAGGAGTTACCGCCGGTGGCGGCGTAGCCGATCTCTCCGGACTCCAGCTCACCCCAGGAGCCGTTGCCCCCGACGCCGCCGTCGGTGCCGGTGCCGCCATTGCCGCCCTGGGCGATCGCGTCGTTGCCGCCACCGCCGATGCTGCCGCCGGCACCATCGACGATCAGTTGGCCGCTCCCACCGTCACCGCCGGTGCCGTTGACGCCGGCGCCGCCCGTGCCGCCGGTGGCGGTCCCGGTGATGGTGCTGCCAGCGCCGGTGGCGTCGGCGAGACCAAAACCGCCCTTGCCGCCCTGACCGCCGTTGGAGCCGGCGCCGCCCGTCCCACCGGTGACGGTGGTGTCGCTGACCTTGGCGCCGTCGGTGGCGTTGATGACGCCGCTGCCGCCGTCACCACCGGTGGCGCCGGCACTGCCGTCACTCGCACCGCCGTTGCCACCGGTCGCGTGGCTGCCGGTGATCGAGCTGCCCGCCCCGATGGCGTTCAGGCCGGCGTCCCCACCGTTGGCGGTGTCGCTGGCGTTACCACCGGTGACGGTGCTGTCGGAGATGCTGCCGCCGCCGCTGGCGATCACCGAGGCGCTACCGCCGACGAAGTCACCGGAGTTCTGCCCGTTGGTCACAGTGACGTTGCTGATCGTGCCGCCGCCGGTGGCCTCCAGCACGTTGTCGGCACCGTTCTCGCCGTTGACCCCGTTCGCGCCGCCGGCGCCGCCATCACCGCCGGCGATGTGGCCATCGTCGATGGTGCTGCCCGCCCCGTCCGCGATGACCGCGCCGAGTCCGCCGGCGCCGCCATTGCCACCGACCCCGGTCGTGCTGCCCGCGCCACCGGCCCCGCCGTTACCGCCGGTGGCGGTGCTGTTGGTCACGGTGCCGCCGTTGGTGCCGCCGACGATGGCACCGCCGCCACCACCACCGCCGCCACCGCCCTGACCCGCGGTCTGGCCGTCGGCAACCCCGCCGGC
The DNA here is from genome assembly GCF_001021505.1 of Mycolicibacter heraklionensis. GTDB lineage: Bacteria > Actinomycetota > Actinomycetes > Mycobacteriales > Mycobacteriaceae > Mycobacterium > Mycobacterium heraklionense. The sequence continues at coordinate 73,162 of NZ_LDPO01000018.1, read as the reverse complement.
ACCTCCGCCGCCGCCGGTTCCGCCGGTCGTGACGTTGCCGTTCGTACCACCGCCGATGCCGACGCCGTTGGCGCCCGTGCCACCGGCCCCGCCGTTACCGGCTGTGCCGGTGGCCGACGCCCCGCCGTTGCCCCCGGCGCCGCCGTGGCCGCCGGTGAAGCTGCCGGAGTTGCCGTTACCACCGGCGCCACCATTACCGCCGGTGCCGGCACCGCTGCTGGCACCGCCGTTGCCGCCGGTACCACCGGAGCCGCCGGTGCTCAGCACCGGAGTGGCTGCGTTGTCGCCGACGGGTGCGCCGGTGCCGCCGTCGCCGCCGTTACCGCCGGAGCCGGCCTTGCCGTCCTCGGAGGTGCCGCCGGCGCCGCCGTTGCCGCCGTGCCCGCCGGCCAGCGTCCCGTTCTCTCCGGTGTTGCCCTCACCGGTGGTGTTGCCACCGACGCCACCGTTACCCCCATTGCCGGCGGTCTGGTCACCGGTCGCGTTGGCGCCGGCGCCGCCGTCGCCGCCGTAGCCGCCATGACCGGAACCGTCGCCGCCGGCACCGCCGGCACCGCCGTTGCCGCCGGTGTTGTTGCCACCGTCGGCGGTGCTGGTCACCGCGCCGCCGGTGCCGCCGACACCACCCGTGCCGCCGTAGACACCCTGGCCACCGGAACCACCGGACCCGCCGTTACCGGCCTGGTAACCGGTGCCGCCGTTACCGCCCTTGCCGCCGGAGCCACCCACGCCCGTCGCGTCTTCGTGGGCCGGGCTCAGACCGTTGCCGAGGAAGCTGCCGTCCTCGCCGACGGCGGCGTTGCCGCCGAGTCCACCGGCACCACCATCACCTCCGTTACCGATCTGTCCGACGCTGCCGTCGGCGCCGTCGGTGTGGCCGTCGCCGCCGCCTTGGCCACCGGTTCCCGCCGCGGCGCCCGCCGCTCCGCCGTTGCCACCGTTACCACCGGCGCCCGCTGCCCCGCCGTTACCGGTCTCGGAGTTCGCACCGGCATTGGCTCCGGTGCCGCCTTCACCGCCGACGCCGCCGTTGCCACCCTTGCCGCTGTTGCCGCCGTTACCACCGTTGCCGTTGGTGGCCGAACCGCCGTTGCCGCCGACGCCACCGTTGCCCCCGTTGCCGGCGTTGCCGCCGGCACCGGCTGCCACAGCCGGGTCGGTCGAGTCCGCGCCACGCCCGCCGGTGCCGCCCGTGCCGCCGGCACCACCGGCGCCACCGTTACCGCCGTTGCCCGAGACCGAGCCACCACTGCCGCCGACACCGCCGGCGCCGCCATTGCCGCCGACCGCGCCGTCGCCGCCGGGCGTGCCGACGTCTTGGCTGTCGGCGCCGGCCGCGCCCTGGTCGCCGTTACCACCGGCGCCGCCGTTGCCGCCGTTGCCGTGGTCACCACCGTTGCCGCCGGCGCCGCCGTTACCGCCGGACACGCCCGTGCCACCGATCCCGGCACCGCCGGCGCCGCCGTCACCGCCGTTGCCCGACACCGTGTCCGGCAGCGTGCCATCGGCGCCATCCGCACCCGCGGTGCCCGGCGTGCCGCCGAAGGGACCAGCACTGATACCGGCCGCGCCGCCCGCGCCGCCGGCGCCCACCGCACCGAGGTTGCCGCCGGCACCACCTGCGCCACCGGCTCCACCGCCGACGATGTCGTCGCCGACCGCCTCAGTTGCTAGCTCCGGAGCGGTGCCGCCGCCGGCGCCACCGTTACCGCCGGCGCCACCGTTGCCGGCCAAGCCGGAACCCCCGCCCGCGCCACCGGCCCCACCGTTACCCGCGGCACCCGAGGGGTGGACGCCGAAGAAGCCACCGCCGCCGCCGTTGCCGCCGGCGCCACCGACGCCACCCGCGCCACCGGAACCGGCGTTACCGCCGCTACCGCCGGTGCCGCCGTTCCCACCCGGGTCGCTGGCGGGAATGAGTGCCGCGGGCACGATCTCGGGCCCGTTGTTGACATCACCGTTGCCGCCGGCGCCACCGTTACCGCCGTTGCCACCGACACCACCGTTGCCCCCAAGGCCACCGTTGCCGCCGGCTCCGGAGTTGCCGAACAATCCGGCAGCGCCACCGTTACCGCCGACGGCGCCGTTACCGCCGGCAAAGCCGTCCGTGCCGTCGCCGCCGTTGCCGCCATCGGGTCCGGTGGCTCCGGTGCCGCCTACCGGACTCAGACCGTCGGCACCCACGTTTCCGTTGGTCCCAGCCGCACCGTTGCCGCCGTTACCACCGGTACCGCCGTTGCCGCCGTTGCCGAAGAAGAATCCACCGGCGCCGCCGACGCCACCCACGAACCCGTCGGTGCCGGCCGCGCCAATACCGTCGATGCCGAACGCACCTGCGCCACCGTCGCCGCCGTTGCCCAGGAGAGACCCGCCGGCCCCGCCGTTACCGCCGACCAGGCCGAGGCCGATGCCACTGCCCCCGTCACCGCCGTTACCGAGCATGCCGGCGTTGCCTCCGTCGAGGGTGAATGTTGAACCGGCAGCGAAGCTGTAGGTGCCGTTCTCGATGTCGGCCAGCGTGACCTCATTGCCATCAGCGTCGAGCAGTACCGCACCGCCGGCGTTGAGCACATCACCGTCGGCGTCGACGAATCCACCGGCACCGCCATCACCGAACAGGAATCCACCGGCGCTCGCCGCGTGGTACACCAGGTCGCCGTCGGCGTTGAAGTCCACGTAGGCGTTGGCGCCGTTGTCGAAGATGCCGTCGAGGTGCAGACCGCTGCCGATCAAGAACTGGCCGATGTCGTACAGCGGCTGGTAGATGATCATGTTGATCGAGTTGGCCACCAGCTCGTTGAGTGCCTGCAGCGGGTCGGTGCCCGCCGCCGCGCCGGCCAGGTCGCCGCCGAACGCGTCGAAGCCAAGCCATTCGAGCCCCGACGTGTCCGCGGCCGGCGGCTCGACCCAGCTGAACAGGTCATCGAAAAGGCCGTCGAGCCCCTCAGCGCCGGCCGGCGCCGCCGCGAGCGGTGTCATGCCGAAAGCCAGGAACGCGCCCACTGCGCTGGTGGCGCCCACGGCAGCGCTGACTCGGCTTTTTATTGTCTTAGCAGCAGAGCGGTGTGACATGAGATCTCCTCAGGCTGATTAGCGCTCGATGGTTGACGGTGACGTAAATTGCTTAGCCCGCGTTAAGTTAACAGAAATATTTCAAATTCGGCAAGGTCGGAGCTCGGACGTTTACGCCTCTGACCTGCTGATACGTGTAGAAAGAAGTCTTATCGAGGAGACGGTTGTGCAACTATAAGGAGAGTTATGGAGAGAGTCACCAGCCAGAATCCGGTAGAAATAAGTGGTTCTATCCGAGTTGCCATCGACGTCACGATAAGAGTGCTTGTTTGTGCGAAGCACCCTTCCTACCACTGACTAGGGTGCGATTCGCCCGCTCTCGAGTGAGGCTAGGGAGGTAGCTGGACCGGCAAACCCGCGTGATCCGCGGCGCTCAGCGCCCGGTGCTGCCGCGGCCCATAAGGCGCTCAACTTTCCGTTCGGGGCGACCCGACGCGGCGAAACCCACCGGTTTCGTAGCTTCAGCTGAGCGGTCTCATTCGAAACAGCAGTTCCGGCCGTCGCGCATGGCAGCACCGGCGCGCGCGGCTTACGGGCCGTAGCGGCCCCGCGGGTCAGGCAAACACCTCGCCGAGGTCACCCAGACCGACGTCGGCAAGACCGGCGTCGAAACCGTCCACCGTGGGGGCAGCGTCGAAACCGACGGGAGTGAACACGTCATCCCAACTGCCCGTGTGGAATACATCGCCCAGGCCGGACAGAGCGCCAGCCTCGCTGGAGCCGGGATCGAGCAATTCACCGGTGAGCCAGTTGCGAGTCTCGTACCAGTCGACGAGGTTGTCGAAGAGGCTCTTCACACCGTCGGCGGCCGTACCCAACAACGTGATGGTGTCCTCGACGCCCTGCCACCCCTCGGTGATCAGAAGCAGAGGCGTGCCGACCAGCAGCGTCAGCGGGATGACCACGAACAACTCGCCGAGCGCCTCGAGGCCGATGACGATCGGAAAGAGTGGACTGTCCGGGTCGTCCAGTAGCGGGATGATCCAGTTCAAGCCGGTGAGCTCACCGATGATGTCCATCAGGCTGGAATCGCTTGTCAGCGCGGTCAATTCCACCGGGGCGACGACCGATGCCGACGGGACCACACTGTGATGATCGGCGGCGGAGATGGCGGTGTCACCGGTGATGCCACCGACCGCCATCGCGATGACACCAGCGGTCGCAACACCGACAAGGGCCCGGGAATGTCCATTCGACGCCGTCCACATGAAGGCTGATTCTATTGCAGTACACGCGGTTTCGGGCTCAAAACCAGAAACCTGCCGGCTACTTCTGTGCTGCCGTCGACAGCGCGCAATTTCCGCCAGGGGTGCCGAAAACACAACTGCGGCCCAGCCTTTCGACCGGGCCGCAGTTGTCTCAGCTTCGCCGAACAGTCACGCCCTAGGGGATGTGTTTGTCTTCACCGTTGGCGCCGTTGACGCCATTGGCCTGTCCGTTGCTGCCGTTGCCGCCCGTGACGTGAGCGTTGTTGATGCCGAAGCCGTTGGCAGTGATGGAAGCAGAACCACCGTTGCCGCCGTTGCCACCGGTACCGGTCAGGCTGCCTGCACCACCGTCGCCGCCCTTGCCGCCGGCCGCGGTGCTGACGGTCACGGTGCCGCCGTTGAGCTGGTTGAAGATGCCGCCGCCACCGCCACCGCCGCCACCACCGCCCTGCCCGGCGGTCTTGCCGTTAGCGGCCGCGCCGCTGCCACCGTTACCGCCGGCACCACCGGTGGCGCCGTTGCCGCCGATACCGCGACCGTTGGCTCCGTCGCCACCCTCACCACCGGCGCCAGCGCGTCCGCTGCCCTCGTTGGTCACACCGCCGCCGGCGCCGCCGACACCACCGGTGCCACCAGTGAAGCTGCCGGCGCCACCGGCACCACCGTCGCCACCGTGGCCGGCATTGCCGTTGCTGGTCCCGCCACCGTTACCGCCGGCGCCGCCCGTGCCACCGGTGGTCAACACCGGATTCTGGCTGTTGTTACCGACCGGTGCACCGGCACCACCCTTGCCGCCGTTCCCGCCCGAGCCGGCCCAGCCGTTCTCGGAGCTACCACCGACACCACCGGCGCCGCCGTGTCCACCGGTCAGCGAGCCGTCACCGATGTTGCCCACACCAGTGGTGTTACCGCCGGCGCCACCGTCACCGCCGTTCCCGGCGTCGTTGTTGCCGGTCGCGCTGGCACCGGCACCGCCCTTGCCGCCGGTGCCACCGAGGGCAGAACCTTGGCCGCCGGTTCCGCCGGTGCCACCGTTACCGCCGGTGCCGTTGCCGCCGTTGGCCTGCGAGGTCAGTGCACCACCGGTACCACCGTTACCACCGGTGCCACCGATGACACCCTCGCCACCGGCGCCGCCCTGGCCGCCGGTGCCGGCGGCGTAGCCAAGGCCGCCGGTGCCGCCGTTTCCGCCGTTGGCCCCGTTCGCGACGAAGATGCCCTGAGCAGTGGCCGCGTTGCCGCCGTCACCACCGGCGCCGCCGGCGCCACCGTTACCGAGGTTGCCGATCAGGCCGTAGGTGCCGTCGGTGCCGCCACCACCACCCTTGCCTCCCACCCCGGCCAGAGCGCCACCCGGGCCGGCGTTGCCACCCGCACCGCCCTCGCCACCGTTGCTGGTCCCACCGTCGGCACCGTGGCCGCCGCTACCGCCGACGCCACCGTTACCGCCCCGGCCCTCGTTGCCACCGTTGCCACCGTTGCCGTTGGCCGCAGCACCACCGTTGCCGCCATTGCCTCCTTGGCCGCCGTCGCCGGCGTTGCCCCCCTTGCCACCGTCCACATTCGGGTTCACCGAGTCTGCGCCGCGACCCCCGGTGCCGCCCGTGCCGCCAACGCCACCGTTGCCGCCGTTGCCACCGTTGCCGGCAATCGAGCCGCCGGCGCCACCGACGCCACCCGCGCCGCCGTTTCCACCGACGAGACCGTCACCGCCGGGGGTGGCCACGTCGGAGCTGTCGTCCCCGGGAGCGCCCTGGCCGCCGTTGCCGCCGGCGCCGCCGTTGCCGCCGTTGCCGTGGTCGCCGGCGGCACCACCGTTGCCACCGTCACCACCGGCCACGCCCGTAGTGCCGATGCCGTTACCACCGGCGCCGCCGTTACCGCCGCTGCCCGTGCCCGTCGCCAGCGCGCCGTCGGCGCCGTCCGCGCCCGCGTTGCCGTGCGGGCCGCTGAAGATGGTGCCCGGGCTGACACCGGCCGCACCGCCCTTGCCGCCGAGACCGGCCGCCCCGAGGTTGCCGCCCTGGCCGCCGTCACCACCGCGACCGCCGCCGACGACCACGTCGTCAGCGGCACGGCCGAGCCCTTGTTCCGCGGTACCGCCGCCGGCGCCACCCGCGCCACCGTTACCGCCGTTACCGGCTTGCCCGGAACCACCGCCGGCGCCACCCGCGCCGCCGTTACCCGCGGCACCAGAGGGGTGGATTCCGAAGAACCCACCGCCACCACCGTTGCCGCCGGCACCACCCACACCGCCGGCGCCACCGGCACCGGAGTTACCACCGTTGCCGCCCGTGCCGCCGTCGCCACCCGGGTCGCTCGCCAGGGCCTGAATACCGATGACGGGACCGTTGTTCAGGTCACCGTCGCCGCCTCCACCACCGTTACCGCCATTGCCGCCGACCCCGCCGTTACCGCCGAGACCACCGTTACCGCCCGTGCCGGAGTTACCGAACAGGCCGGAGGCCCCGCCGTTACCGCCGGCCGCACCATTGCCACCCGCAAAGCCGTTGGTGCCGTCAGTGCCGTTGGTTCCATCGAAGCCGGTGGCGCCGCTGCCGCCCTTCGGGCTCAGGCCAGTGGTGCCCGCGTTCCCGTTCGTCCCAGCAGCACCGCTTCCACCGTTACCGCCGACACCGCCGTTGCCGCCGTTGCCGAACAGGAAACCGGCGGCGCCACCGGCGCCACCCGCCAGACCGTCCGTGCCGGCCGCGCCCACACCGTTCACCCCGAAGGCACCCGCGCCCCCGTCGCCGCCGTTGCCCATCCAGGTACCGCCGGCGCCGCCGTCACCGCCGGCCAGCCCGAGCAGCAGCCCACTGCCGCCGTCGCCGCCGTCTCCGAGCATGCCGGCGTCGGCGCCATCAAGGCTGACCGTCGAGCCCGGAATGAACTGGTACACACCGTTTTCGACGTCGGCCCAGGTGATGTCGTCGCCATCAGAGTTCTGCAGGACCACGCCACCGGCACCGAGCAGGTCGCCGTCGGCGTTGACGAACGTGCCGCTGCCACCGTCACCGAAGAGGTAGCCACCGCCGGTCGCAGCGTGGAAGACCAGCCCGCCGTCGCTGTCGAGGCTGACATAGGCGTTGGTGCCGTTATCGAAGACGCCCTCGATCTGCAGGCCACTGCTGATCAACGACTGACCGATGCTGTGCAACGGCTGGTAGACGACCATGTTGATCGTGTTGGCCACCAACTCATTAAGGGCCTGCAGCGGGTCCACGGCGGCCGCCGAGCCGGCCAGGTCGCCGCCGAACAGCGCGCCAAGGTCTGACCAGTCAAACGCCGAGGTGTCGGCGGTGGACGGCTCGATCCAGCCGAACAGATCACCGAAGAAGGTGTCGAAACCGTCTGCGCTGGCCGGCGCTGCCGTCAACGGCGTCATGCCGAACGCGAGGAACGCGCCCACGGCGCTGGTAGCGCCGACAGCGCGACCGAGGCGGCTCTTCCTGTTTTTGGCGACCGAACGGTGCGGCATGTCTTCCCCTAAGGCGAGATGGGCTGGTGGCGGCTGACTGAGACGTAAATTGCTTAGCGTTCGTTAAGTTAACAGACGCGCCAGCGAGTGGGCAACCAATTTCAGGGATCACGCCAGCTAGGAGCAGTGCAGATCGCCTGGACCTGGTGATACACGTAGAAAGGAGTCTTATCGAGAGGACAATCGTGCGAATACGAGGAGCTTTTTCGGCCCGCTTTTACGCTCATAACGGGCAAAAAGCTGTGCGTTGTCTAGGTTGCCAGAGTCTTCTCAATAAGTCTGAGCTGTTCAACCCCCAGGACTACCCTGGCCATCGCCTATGGGATTTGACTCCCGCGCATGCACGCCCGGGTTGGCGGCAGCTGCGCCAGCGGGCAACTGGGTCAGCGGCCCGCGGGTTAGGCGGTCAGGTCGCCCAGGCCGAAGTCGGTGAGCACGGCGTCGAAGCCGTCCATGGGCAGCCCGGCGTCGGCAGCGCCCACGGTGAACGCATCGTCGAGACTCACTGGGGCGACGATGTCATCGAGGCCGCTCGGGTGGAACGCGTCGCCCCAACCGGCCACGCCGACGGCTTCACTGGACCCGGCATCAAGCAGTTGGCCGGTGAACCAGTTACGGGTTTGGTACCAGTCCGCCAGTTCGTCGATCAGGCTCTGCACGCCATCGACGGCGGTGCCCAGCAGGGAGAAGGTGTCCTGAATGCCTTGGAAGCCTTCGGTGAGCAACAGCAGCGGCGTGCCGATCAGCAAGGTCAGCGGAATGATCACGAACAGCTCGCCAAGGGCCTCCAGGGAGATGACGAGAGGGAACAGTGGATTGTCCGGGTTGTCCAGAAACGGGATGATCCAGTTCAACCCGGTCAGAGTGCCGATGATGTCCATCAGGCTGGAGTCGCCGCTCAGCGCGGTCAGCTCGACCGGAGCGAAGACCGATGCGGACGCCGGCGAGGCCGGAAGCGCCGTGGCAGGCATGGCCGTCACGCCGCTGGCCGAAAACGCAACCGCGCCAGCGGTCGCGACGCTGGCGATGGCCCGGGAATATCCGTTCGACGTCGTCCACATAGTCGTTGATTGTATTGCAGGGCAGTGAATTTGCGAACTCGAGGATGAGCTCAGAGGCGAATTCGGTTGTGGCAGCGGGGGGAAACTTCGCAACACGGTTTGGCAGACACCAAACGAAACACCCCGCACGGTTGTGCGGGGTGTTTCTTTTGCGCTGTGGCTACGGGGTGGTGCCGTTGGTTCCCTGGGTGCCGTTCGTCCCCCCGGTGCCCCCGGTGGCGCCGGCGCCACCGTTGATCGCACCAGCGTTGGTGCCGATGGACCCCGGCCCGGTGGGCAGGTCCGGCGTCTCCACGGTGCCGCCGGCGCCGCCGGTGCCGCCGGTGCCGTTGGCCGCGTCACCGACACCGCCGTTGCCGCCGTTGCCGCCATTGCCGCCGTGCACGTTGTTGACCGGGCCCGACGAGCTGGTGGTTCCGTTACTGAACGGGTCGCCGCCCGGTGTCTGCGCAGGAGGCTCGTCGCTACCGGTCCAGCCCCAGCGAATGTCGCTGCCGTCGCCGCCCTGGCCGCCGGCACCGCCGTTGCCGCCGGTGCTGCCGTCGCCGACACCCGCACCGCCGTTGCCGCCGTTGCCGCCCTTGCCGCCGTTGGAGCCGGCCGCGAACTGGTCGCTGCCGCCGTTACCACCCTTGCCGCCGTCACCGGCGACGTAGCCGCTGCCGCCGTCGCCGCCCTTGCCGCCGGCACCGGTGAGGTTGGCTGCCACGCCCGCGTCGGTGTTGCCCGCGGTGTCGACGTAGCCCAGCTCCTTGAGGTCCGGACCGGCGCCACCGTTGCCGCCGGTACCGCCGTTGGCACCGTTACCGGCGTTCGCGCCGGCTCCACCGGCCGCGCCGCCGTTACCACCGGCGCCGCCGTCGCCGCCCTTGGCACCGACTCCGACATTGTGCCCCTGCAGCGGGTGGTCGTTGTCGTCACCGTGGGTGGTGTAGCCGCCGTGCCCGCCGTCGGCACCATTGCCGCCGACAGCGCCGTTGCCCCCGTCGCTGTCGAGACCGGTGGTGCCGCCACCGGCCCCACCCTTGCCGCCATTACCGCCGGTACCGCCGTTACCGCCCGCGGTTCCGTTGGCCGCCGGGTCGGTGTAGACCGCCGACGGGACGCCGTTCGTGCCGGCCGCACCATTGCCGCCGATGGCGCCGTTGCCGGCGACACCGCCGTCGCTGTCGGTGCCAGCGGTGCCGTTGGCCGAATTGCCGCCGGCGGCACCGTTACCGGCGTTGCCGCCGCTGCCGCCGTTGCCGCCGTTGCCGCCCGGCGCGGTGGCGTTGGCACCGGCACCGCCGTCGGCGCCGTTACCGGCCGTACCGGCGTTACCGGCGGTGTTGATCGCCAGCTCACCCGAGCTACCGCCGTTGCCGGCGTTGCCGCCGTTGCCGCCGACGGTGCCGTTGCCGTTGCCGTTGCCGGCGAAGGTGCCCTCGGCACCCTCGGCACCGTTACCGCCGTTGCCGCCGTTACCGCCGTCGCCCCACTTGCCGCCGTTACCGCCGGCACCTGCGTTACCACCGCTGGTTCCCGCAGCCGCGCCGTTGTCGGAAGCCGCGTCGTAGCCGTCACCACCCCGGCCGCCGTTACCCGAGACGATCGGGTTGACGCTGCCGTCCGCACCGTTCACGCCGTCCGCGCTGCCGCCGGTGCCCTGACCAGCCGCGCCGCCAAGGCCTGCAATGTCACTCGGGTCACCACCGTTGCCGGCGTTACCGCCGTCGGGGTTCTCCGCGGTACCGGCCGCGCCGTTGCCGCCGTCGCCACCCAGGCCGACGTCGCCGCCCTTGCCGCCGTTACCGCCGGTACCGCCGATGCCCGCAGCGCCACCGACCGTGCTGGCAGCACCGCCATTGCCGCCGACGCCACCGTTTGCACCGGCACCGCCGTTGCCGCCGTTCTGGCCGTCACCGGTGCCGCCGTTCTCGAAACTGCCGTCCGCGCCGGTGGCACCGGTGCCACCGGTGCCACCGACACCGCCGTCGCCGCCGTTGCCGCCGTTGCCTGCAGCTCCCTGAGTGTGCACCCCGAAGAAGCCACCGGCGCCACCGTTACCGCCGACACCACCGTTACCGCCGTTACCACCGACAGCAGCGGCGCCACCGTTGCCGTCCTGGGTGTCCTCGCCAGCAGCACCCGCGCCGCCGGCGCCACCGACACCACCGGTGCCACCGGTGCCACCGGCACCGGAGTTACCGAACAGGCCGGCCACACCACCGTTGCCGCCCGCGCCGCCGTCGCCCGCAGCACCACCGGCCTGGCCCACACCACCGGCAGCACCCGTGCCGCCGGTGCCACCGGTACCGCCGGCGCCACCGTTGCCCAGGAAGAAGCCACCGTCGCCACCGACGCCGCCGGCGAAGCCGATCGCGCCGGTGTCACCGATCCCGCCGGTACCGCCGGCACCGCCGTTGCCCATCAGGAAGCCGCCGGCGCCGCCGTCGCCGCCGAGGCCGAAGAAGCTGCCGCCATCGCCACCGTTGCCGATCAGGCCGGCGTTGGCGCCGTTGAGAGTGAAGTCGCTCGAAGCGAACGAGTAAGTGCCGTCCTCGATACCGTCCAGCGTGACGACGTCACCATTGCCGTCCAGCAGCACCGCACCATTGGCGCCCAGCACCTCACCGGCATCGTTGACGAACGCGCCGCTACCACCATCGCCGAACAGGAAGCCACCCGCGGACGCGGCGTGGTAGACCAGGTCCCCGTCGCCGTTGATGCTGACGAAGGCGTTGTCGCCGTTGTCGAAGACACCGTCGATACGCAGGCCGCTGTCGATCAGGAACTGGTTGATGCCATAGATCGGCTGGTAGATCAGCGTGTTGAGGGTGTTGGCCACCAACGCGTTGAGGCCATCGAGCGGAGTCGCCGCCGCCGAACCCGCCAGGTCACCGTCGAAGAACGCGTTCAGACCCAACCAGTCATAGGCCGAGGAGTCCACGGACGCCGGCTCGACCCAGCTGAACAGGTCCCCGAGGAAGTCATCGAAGTCAGCACTGGCCGGCGCAGCCGTGATCGGCGTCATGCCGAACGCGAGGAAGGCGCCGGCGGCACTGGTGGCGCCCACGGCGCGGCTGAGACGACGGGTCCTGCTCTTGGCGGTGGATCGGTGCGACATGTTTTCCCTTCAGGTAAGGATTAGCTCTTGGCGGCTGACAGAGTCGTAAATTGCTAAGCCGCCGTTAAGGTAACAGAGCGCCGGCGACGACGGCAACCGGACGGAAATCAACAACCTGGGAACTTGTTGAAATGCCGGTGAACAGTGGATTTCCGACCGATGCCCCCGGTCAAATTGGACACGTGTCTAAATATGAAACGGATCACAGGAAAACTCAAACCGCTCACACTGACCAAAAAACTGTGAAATACATAGGCTTCCTGATATGTACCTGCGGGTCGAGGTTGAGCGGGCAGCTGATTAGGATTCCCGGGTGGCCGAGACAACACCCCGCCCCCTGCAGCTCTCGACGCAGGTGTGGCGTTTTCTGGTCACCGGGGCACTGTCGGCGGTAGTGGATTTCGGGCTGTACCTGCTGCTGTACCTCGGGGCGGGTGTGCCGGTCGACATCGCCAAGGGGTGCAGCTTCGTCGCCGGGACCACCACCGCATACCTGATCAACCGACGGTGGACGTTTCAGTCCTCGGCCCACGCCGGGCGGTTCGTCGCGGTGATGGCCCTGTACGCGTTGACGTTCGCTGTCCAGGTGGGGATCAACCACCTGTGCCTGCAGCTACTGGACTACCAGCGGTGGGCGCTGCCGGTGGCGTTCGTGGCGGCGCAGGGCACTGCCACCGTCATCAATTTCGTGGTGCAGCGGACGCTGATCTTCCGGGCGCGCTGAAACGACTGCCCGTTACGGATCTCAGCAGCGAGCACCGACGCTGCGGCGCTACGGCCGATCGGCCCCCTAGATGCCGTCGGCGCCGGCGGTACCGGTGGTCCCCCCGCCACCGGCACCGCCGTTCCCTTCGACTCCCCCGAGGCTGTTCTAGCCGACCTCCCGCGCGGACGGACGGCTAACCGTCAATAACTTAGTTCTCACGCTAATGACATTCTTCGCTTAGTCAAGAGTGGTTCTAATGATGAGGGCTATGGTGCGGCCCGGCGGCCGTCGCCGACCAACAGCCACCCGAGCTGGGCTGATCCAGATTTGATGGGCTAATTACCGTGGTTCAGCTGCGCGATATCGGACGATGCCGGGGTCGGTAACTCGCATCCGCGCGAGGTTAACGGTCCAGCATCTGGTACGAGACGGAAAAATAATCTCAGTAAACTTTAAGTGCTTCCGGTCGTCAGCGGCGTCCCAAAACCACCGCGGCCCGGTCGGAAGACCGGGCCGCGACTGGTTTGGCGGGTTCGGGGTTACGGGTTGTCCGCGCCGTTGGCCCCGAAGTGTGGCTGCAATGTTGCCGTCCGCACCGGCGCCGCCGGTACCGCCTGCGCTGCCCTTGCCACCGTCGCCACGGGTGGCGTCGCCGCCGGTAGCGGAGGTGTTCTCACCCAGTGCGTTGATCCGGCTGCTTCCGGCGTTGCCGCCCTGTCCGCCATCGCCTTCACCGCCGACGCTGCCGGTCGACGTACCGCTGGCCGTTGCCCGATCAGTGACTGGCTCCATTGCTGCCGGCAGTGCCCGGCGTACCGTCGGCCCCGCCAGGTCCGCCGTCAGTCCCGTTCTCGCCAGTACCCGACTGCCCGTTGAAGCCGCCGGTGCCGCCAGCACCGCCCTTGCCGCCGACACCGTTGAGGCTGGGAGAGACGTACGTACCGCCAGCACCACCGGCACCGCCAGCACCACCGATGCCGACGCTGCCGGTGACAGACGTGGGACCGCCCGCGTTCTGCAGTTGGACATTGCCCCATCCGCCCGCACCACCGGCGCCGCCGATCGCACCGTTGATGCCGTTGACGCCGCCGTCACCGCCTCGGCCGCCGGTCGCGATGCTGTCCACAATCTCAGTGCCCGGGTAGGTTGCCTGCAACCACGCACGACCGCCCAGTCCGCCGTTGCCGCCGTGGCCGTCGCCGCCGTCGCCAGCGGTCAAGGTGCCGCTGGCAGTGGCGTTGAAGGCACTCAAGTTGGCCGAACCACCCATACCGCCCTGAGCGGTGGCAGCGTCCGCATCGCCGCCGTTGCCGCCGAGAGAGACGCCGGAGGCTTCGGAACCGACGCCGCCGGCCAAGATGCTTCCGCGGTCGCCGGCACCGCCCTTGCCGCCATTGGTGGCGTCACCGCCATTGCCTCCGGTGGCGGTTCCGTGCGCTGTCCCACCGACGTTTCCGCCCTCGGGCCGAGCACTCTGGATGATGCCGGTCGCGCCCTTGCCGCCCACACTGCCGACGCCGTCGGCGTTACCGCCGTTACCGCCGGTGGCAGTGCCGTAGGCAACGCCACCGCTGCCAACCGGTTGATCGTTACCGACCTCCAGCTCACCGAACCAGCCCTGACCGCCCTTACCGCCATTGGTGGCGTTACCACCCGTGCCACCCTGCGCCACAGCTGTGTTGCCGCCGCCACCGATGGTGCCGCCCTCATGGTCGACCTGCAAGTAACCGCCGCCACCGCTACCGCCGATGCTCCCCGCACCGGTACCAGTACCACCGCCGCCGGCTGTGGCGGTTCCAGTGATGGTGCTGCCGGCACCGACCGCAATCACGGCGGCCGATCCGCCGAGACCGCCCTGACCGCCATCTGCACCAGCGCCACCGGCCGCCCCCTCGACGAGGGTGTCATGCACGGCGCCGCCCGCGGTTGCCGTCACCGTGGCTGAACCACCGCCACCACCGATGCCGCCGTTGGTGCCACCGCCCGCGTTGCCGCCGGTGGCGGTGGTACCGCTGATACTGCTATCGGTGCCATCAGCCGAGACCGTTGCATTACCACCAATCGCGGTGTTGCTGTTCTGGCCCGCGATCGCGTGACTGTCAGAGATGGCGCCGCCGTTGGTGGAGCTCACCGTGGCATAACCGCCCAGACCCGCGGCACCACCATCACTTCCGATGGCGGAGCTGTTGGTGATGGTCCCGTTGATGGCCTCAACCTGACCGATCCCACCGTTGACGGTGCTGCTGGCGTCGCCGCCGATCGCGGTGCTGCCGGTGATGTTGCCGCCGCTCGCCGCGTCGCCCAAGGTGCCGGCGAACACGTACGCCTGGCCGCCAAGGGCGCCCGAAGCGTTGACACCACCGACGCCGGACCCACCGTCACCGGCTGTCGCCGTGCTACCGGTGGCGATGCTGTCATCAGCGTTCGCCACGATCCGGCCCTGACCACCGGTGCCACCGCGGCCACCGGCGCTGGCCGCGCCGCCGTCGCCACCGGTCGCGGTACCCGATGCCTGGCTGTTCTGACCGAACGCCTGGATGTTGCCGATGGTGCCGTTGCCGCCCACACTGCCGGCACCGGTGGCGTCGCCGCCGTTGCCGCTGGACGCGGTGCCGCTGGCCTGCGAACCGGCGGCAAACGCGCCCACCTGGCCGGCGCTGCCGTTGCCGCCGACGCCACCGCTGAGACCGTCGCCGCCGGCGCCACCATTCGCCGTGCCGTTGGCCACGGCGCCGGCTCCGCCGGCGACCACGCTGCCGGTGGAGCCGCTGCCGCCCTTGCCGCCGCCGGTGGCGCCACCACCGTTGCCGCCAGTCGCGGTGCCGCTGGCTGAACCGTCGTTGCCGCCGATACCGGTCCGGACAAAGCCGCCCTGAATGTTGCCGCTGCCACCCTTGCCGCCGACGCTGCCGGCACCATCAGCATTGCCACCGGTGCCACCGTGGCCATCACCGGAAGCACTGCCTCCGGTGCCGCCCTCCACACCGGCAGTCACAGCCGAGTAACCACCGGCACCACCGGCGCCACCAGCGGTGGCGTTGCCGCCCGAGCCGCCCGTCGCGGTACCCGCAGTGACACTGCCGCCCAAGGCAGCCGTGACATCAGCGTCCGAGCCGGCACCGCCGACACTGCCGGCGCCGTCGGCCGTACCGCCGTTCCCACCGGTAGCCGCACCGTCGGTGATGGTGCTGGTGAGGCCGTCGGCAGTAATCCTGCCCGCGCCACCGGCGCCGCCGACACCAACATCGGTGCCCCCACCGCCGGTACCACCCGCGGCGTCGCCATTGGTGACCGATGCGCCGTTGCTGGCACTCACGGTGGCCGCACCACCGGCGCCGCCGCTGGTCCCGGAACCGGCGGCACCGCCGACGAGACTGCTGCCCGCGACGCTGCCGCCGGTGGTAGCCGTCACCGTGGCGCTGCCACCGGCACCGCCGACACTGGCCTCACCACCGGCAAGGGTGGTGTCCGCGACGGAGCTTCCGCTGCCGTGGAGCTCGACCTTCACCAAACCGCCGGCGAAGCCGTCCGTGCCGTCGCCACCCGTAGCGGTGACGTTGCTGACGGTCGCATCGTCATAGACCAGGAAGTTGCTGGTGCCGCCCGACGCCGCAGAGGTGACGTAGCCGGCACCGCCGTCGCCACCGTTGGCGTGGCTGTTGAGGATCTGTGCGCCCTCACCGATTGCCTGCAGGGAGCCCCGGCCGCCACCCGCACCGGCGAGACCGTCGTGACCGTCGCCGCCCGCGCCGCCCGTGGCGGTTCCGGTGACTGTGCTGTTCACACCCGAGGCCTGCAGCCAGCCGGTGCTGCCGCCGCCGCCGGTGTTGCCCCCGCCCAGGCCGTCGCCGGCGTCGCCGCCTTTGCCGATGCCCGAGGCGTAGGACCCGTCGGCGGTCGCGGCCACCTGACCGGTGCCGGCAGCCCGGGCGTCGCCGCCGGTCCCGCCGTCGAGACCGCTGCCGCCGTTGGCGCCGAACGCGCTGCCGTGTGCTTCCGCACCGACGCCGTTGCTCAGCACGACTGCCAGGCCGCCGTTGCCGCCCGTGCCGCCGCCGGTGGCGTCGCCGCCGTCACCGCCGGTGGCGTCACCGGTCGCGGTGCCGCCCACCGGGCCGCCATATCCGGCCTGGACCCAGCCGCCGCTGCCGTCACCGCCGACACTGTTCTCGCCGGTTGCCGTTCCGCCGTTGCCGCCGACGCTGTCGCCGTCCGCGGTGCCGTACGCGCTGGCATTGGTCGAACCCTCGGCCCCGGCGCCACCCTTGCCGCCGTCGATACCGTCGCCGCCGTTGCCGCCGGTTCCGGTGCCGCTGGCCGAGCTGTTCGTGCCCGTTGCCTCGACGGCGCCTCGTCCGCCTGCGCCACCGATGCCACCCGTTCCGGCACCGCCCGTGCCGCCGTAGGCGCTACCGGTTGCGGTGCTGCCCGTGCCATCGGCCAGTACCGCGGCCTCGCCACCGGCCCCACCGACACCGCCGTCGGTGCCGATGCCGCCGGCGCCGCCGTAGGCGTAGGCGTCGGTGATCACACCGCCGTTGGTGGCGGCGATGGTGGCCGCACCACCGACACGATCGGTGCCGTCGACGGAGAAGAGCGAGAAGGCAGAGACGCCGCGAGCAGACTCGCTGCCGCCGTTGCCGCCACCGCCATTGCCACCGGTGACGTGGCTGTTGGTGACGTGGCTGCCGTTATCGGCAGTGATCGACGCCTCGCCGCCGGCCGCACTGGCTGAGGCGTCGCCACCCGTCGCCGAGCTCTCCTCGATCGTGCTGTCGCCGGTGGCGTACACCGTTGCCGACCCGCCAGCGCCGCCGTCACCGCCGTTACCGCCGGTGACCTCAGTGTCGGTGACAGAGCTGCCCGTGTCGACCGTCACGGTGGCACCGCCACCGTCGCCGCCGTTACCGGCGTTGCCGCCCACGAGCGTCACGTCGGTGACCGTGACGCCTGCGCCGTCAGCGTTGATGACAGCCGCGCCGCCCGCATAGCTGTCGCCGCCATTACCGCCGGTGACGGAGCTGCCGGTGATCGCGGCCCCGTTGGTCGCGGCCAGGGTGGCATCGCCACCCGCGCCACCGTTGCCGGCGTTACCGCCGGTGATGCTGCCGCCCGTGATGGTGCTGGTCGCGTCGACAATGACGTTAGCCGCGCCGCCCGCGTAGTCCGCCGTGGCATTACCGCCGGTGATCTCCACGTTTTCCACGGTGCCGTCGATGACGAGGGTGGCGACACCACCGGTCAGTCCGGGAGCCCCGGGACCGCTGACAGTGCCGTTCGCGCCGTCGCCGCCCTTACCACCGGTCACCGTGGAGCCGCTGGTGGATCCGGTGCCGCCCACGTAGGCACCGCCACCACCACCGCCGCCACCACCGCCGTAGCCGATGTCGCCGGAGCCCAGGTAGCCCACGCCACCGACGCCGCCGTCACCGCCGAACGCTCCGGCGCCGACCCCCGCACCGGTGCCACCGACGCCGCCGGTACCGCCACTGGCGCCAACGCCGCCGTTACCGCCATTGCCACCGCTACCGCCAGACTGCGGGATCCCTCCGATCAGGCCCGAGGCGTCGCCGCCGTCGCCACCGTTACCACCGGTACCACCGGTGCCGGCGGCTCCGACGGTGCCGCTTGCTCCCGTGGTGCCGCCGGTGCCGCCAGCACCCGCCGCCCCACCAAGACCACTGCCGCCGTTGCCGCCGTTGCCGCCCTTGCCGGCCAACAGACCGGTGCCTCCGTCGGCACCGTCGCCACCGTCACCGCCCTTACCCCCGGTACCGCCGGTGCCGCCGTTTCCGCCCTGGCCGCCGGCACTGCCGGACAGGCCCGTGCCGCCCTTGCCGCCCGCACCACCGGTGCCACCGGCGCCGGCGTTACCGCCATTACCGCCCGCCGCACCCGGGGTTACTGCGTCGGCACCGTTGGTGCCGTCGCTGCCGGTGCCACCGGCGCCGCCCTTACCACCGGTACCGCCGCCAATACCGTTACCGCCGGCGCCACCCGCACCGCCCGCGCCGCCGGCGACGCCGTCGACGCCGGGGCCGGTGGCGCTGGGGGTCGGACCGGCGTCGCCGCCGTTACCACCGGCGCCACCACTGCCGCCGTTACTGGTGGATCCGGTGCCACCGGCGCCACCGGCGCCACCGATGCCGGCCGCACCGCCCGTGGCGTCGCCGCCGTTCCCGCCCGCACCACCGTTGCCGGCCGCGGTGCCCGCGCCCTGGTTGCCGCCGGCACCACCGACACCACCGTTGCCGGCCTTGCCCGGGTTGTAGTCCGAGGCGTCCGGGTTGACGTTGTTTCCAGCGCCCGCCGCGCCGCCGTTGCCGCCGGCGCCGCCGTTGCCGGCCGCGATGCCGGAGGCGCCATCGGCGCCCTTACCGCCCGCACCGCCGCTTCCGGCCCAACCGCCGGCACCCACCGCGCCGTCCTGACCGCCGTCGGTACCGGTGCCGCCCTGGCCGGCGGCGCCGCCGTCGCCGCCGTTACCGCCCTTGCCGCCGTCGAGGCCGCTGCCCGCCGTGGCGTTGGCGCCCGCGGCGCCATTGAGACCCTGGCCGCCCTGGCCGCCTCGGCCACCATTACCGCCGCCGACGCCACCGATGCCCTGACCGCCGGCGCCACCGGCACCACCGGCGCCACCATTACCGCCGTCGTAGCCGTTGCCATTGGCATCGGTTCCCGCGCCTGCGGCCGCCTGGCCGCCGCGGCCACCCAGACCGCCGTCGCCACCATGTCCGTTGGCTCCATCAGCGGCGTCACCGGCACCGGCGCCGCCGGCACCCGCGTTGCCACCGCTACCGGCGTTGCCTCCCAGGCCACCGTCGCGACCGGGAGCGCCCGCCACCGATCCCGGGTTGCCGGCCGTACCGCCGCGGCCACCCAGACCGCCGTTGCCGCCGGCTCCACCGACACCGCCACTGGCTGCGTCAACGCCTTGGCCGCCGGCTCCACCGACACCGCCGTTACCGGCGGCACCGCCCAGACCGCCGTCGCCGGCCGCGAAGCCCGGCGAGCCGTAACCGCCGTGGCCACCGGTGCCACCGGTACCTCCGTCGCCGGCGGCACCGCCGGTACCGCCGATCACACCGTTGCCGCCGACACCACCGTTACCGCCGTTACCGCCGACACCGCCGTTACCGCCGTCGGTGCCCTGCAGCGAGCCCCAGCCGCCACGGCCGGCTTCGCCACCGACACCGCCGGCCCCACCGGTACCGCCCGTGCCGGCGTTGGACTCGCCGCCGCCGCCACCCACGCCGCCTTCGCCACCATTGCCGGCGTTGCCGCCGACCACGCTGTGGTCGTAGCCGTCGGAAAGGGAGCCCGGGTTCTCTGCGCTACCGGCCCAGCCGCCGACACCACCGGCGCCACCCTTGCCGCCGGTGCCACCATTACCGATCAAGCCGGTGGCC
The DNA here is from genome assembly GCF_001021505.1 of Mycolicibacter heraklionensis. Classification (GTDB taxonomy): domain Bacteria; phylum Actinomycetota; class Actinomycetes; order Mycobacteriales; family Mycobacteriaceae; genus Mycobacterium; species Mycobacterium heraklionense. The sequence continues at coordinate 53,119 of NZ_LDPO01000018.1, read as the reverse complement.
GCGCCGCCCTCACCGCCAGCACCGCCCTTGCCGCCGGCGCCACCGGCACCGGTGGTGTTGCCGCCGTGCCCGTTCTGGTAGCCGCCGTTGCCGCCGTTACCGCCGGCACCGCCGGCGCCACCGGCGAAGCCGTCACCGGCGGCGTTGTCGGCGCCGGCCGCACCGGCACCGCCGTTACCGCCAGCACCGCCGTTACCCGCGGGCTTCAAGGGGTTATAGTAGATGTTCTGGCCGAACAGCGCGGTGTCGCCGCCGTTACCACCGGCCCCACCTGCCTGGCCGGTGCCGTCGGGGAGCTGGCCGACACCGTCTCCACCGTCACCGCCGTTGCCACCGTCACCACCGAGACCGACCGCGCCCTGGGAACCGTCGGCCGCCGAGGTGCCGTCACCGTTGTCGCCGCCGGCACCGCCGGCGCCACCCCGGCCGACCAAGCCACCGGTTCCGCCGTCACCGCCCTTGCCCGCGGCGATGTTGGAGGCACCGTCGCCGTCGCCGCCGTCACCGCCGTTGCCACCGTTTCCGGCGTTCCCCCCGACACCGCCCGATCCGCCGACACCACCGGCACCGTGCTGACCGGATCCACCGCCACCCGCCGCGCCGGCCGCACCGCCGGCACCACCGGCACCGCCGTCGCCGCCGACGGTGGCGTTGCCGCCAGTGCCGCCCTTACCGCCGGCAACGCCGGTGTTGCCCGAGTTGTCGGTGCCCGCAGCGCCATCGACACCGGAGCCGCCGGCACCACCGGTACCGCCCTCGCCACCCTGACCGCCATTGCCGCTGACACCGGAGATCACGCCACCGGCACCGCCGGCACCACCGGCGCCACCCTTGCCACCGGTACCGCCCGCGGTGGTCGCCGACGCACCCGCCGTAGCGCCATCAATTCCAGCCGCACCGGTCGCGCCCGCGCCGCCGGCACCGCCAGCGCCGCCGTTGGCGTGCGACCCACCGGCGCCACCGGCGCCGCCCTGGCCGCCGGCCTGGCCGGTCACGCCGTCGGCTTGCAATCCCTGGGCGTCGCCGCCCGCTCCGCCGTCGCCGCCGGCGCTGTCGGTGCCGGCACTGCCGGTGTTGCCGTCGCTGCCACCGGCGCCCGCTCCGGCCAGGCCAACGCTGCCGGCCGCTCCGCCGTCGGCGCCGTCGCCGCCCTTGCCACCGGCCCCTGCGGTGTTGCCACCGCCACCACCGGCGCCGTCACCGCCCTTGCCTGCGGTGCCGGCGTTGCCACCGCTGCCGGCGTTACCGCCGTTGCCGGCGGTTCCGGTGGCACTGCTGCCGCCCGCACCGCCGTTGCCACCGACACCACCCGTGCCGGCGTTGCCGCCGTCAGTGCCCGAGTCGCCGCTGCCGGCTTCGGCGGTGTAGCCGTCACCACCGTTGCCGCCGTTACCGCCGAGGCCGCCCGCACCGCCGGCGCCACCGACGAAGCCGGTGCCACCCTTACCGCCGGTACCGCCGGAGCCACCACTGGTGCCGTTCTCGCCGTCACTCCCGGCGGCGACGCTGCTGTGTCCGCTGTAGCCGTCGCCACCCTTACCGCCGGCGCCACCGGCACCACCATTGCCGAGGTTGGCGCGATCAATTCCGTTGGCTTCCAGACCACCCTGGCCGCCGTTACCACCGGCACCACCGGTACCACCATCTCCGCCGGCAACACCTGCGGTGTGGCTCTCGGAACCGACAGCGCCGTCCTTGCCGTCGCCGCCGTTACCGCCGACGCCGGCCGCGCCGTCCGCGCCGCGCCCACCACCGACCTCGAGGCCACCGTGACCGGCGTTGCCGCCGACACCGCCATCACCGCCGGCAGTACCTGCGGCCGCAGTTGAATCGGTGGCGGCGTCATAGCCAGCACCGCCGGCGCCACCGTTGCCACCCTTGCCGGCCGCACCGTTGGCACCGCTGGCGGCCTGGGCACCGGTGCCACCGGCGAGACCACCCGCGCCACCGGCACCGGCGTTACCGCCGTCGCCACCATCGCCGCCGGTGCCGCCGGTCGGGTCAGATGCACTGCCCGCCTGGCCAATTGAGCCGTCGGCGCCATCAGCGCCGCTGCCCCCGGCGCCACCGACGCCACCGGCACCGTCCACGCCGGCCGTGGCACCGGTACCGCCGACGCCACCATCACCACCGACGCCACCCTTGCCGCCGGATGCGCCCGGCGCGGCACCGTTGTCCGCGGCCGCGTCGTATCCGGCGCCACCCGTCCCGCCGGCACCACCATCGCCACCGTCGCCCTGCGCGGCGTGCGAACCGTCGGTGTTCAGGCCGCCCTGGCCGCCGTTACCACCGGCGCCACCCTTCCCGCCGGCCGTGCCGTCGGGGTCGGCCGCGGTGCCGGCGTTACCGACGGCACCGTCCTTACCGTCGCCACCATTGCCGCCGACGCCGGCCGTGCCGTCCGCGGCGTGCCCGCCACCGACCTGCTGCCCACCGTGACCCGCGTTGCCGCCGACGCCACCGTTGCCACCGGAAGTACCCGCGGCAGCGGTCGCGTCCGAGGCTGCGTCATAGCCAGAGCCACCGGCACCACCGTTGCCGCCCTTACCCGCAGAGCCGTTCGTGCCGGCCGAGGCGTAGTTGCCGCCACCGGATGAACCACCCGCGCCACCGGCACCGGCGTTACCGCCGTCGCCACCATTGCCACCGGCCGTACCGGTCCTGTCCTCCGCGGTGCCCGCGGTACCGGCCGTGCCGTCTGCTCCATCGGTGCCCGAGCCACCAGCGCCGCCGACTCCACCGGCGCCGTGCGCACCGGTCGTGGCGCCGCTACCACCGGCGCCGCCGTTACCACCGGCGCCACCGTTGGTGCCCGACGTGCCCGCTGCCGCACCCGCGGCAACTGCGTCATAGCCGGCGCCGCCCTTGCCACCGGCACCACCAGCACCGCCATTGCCCTGCGCGGCATGCGTGGTGCCATCAGCCTGCAGACCGCCCAGACCGCCGTTACCACCGGCGCCACCCGCACCACCATTGGCACCAGAAACACCCGCAGTCGTGGAGTCGGCGCCGGCATAACCCGCACCGCCCGCAGCACCCGCACCACCCACACCCGCAGTGCCCGCAACTCCATTGGCAGCCGGACCACCGAAGCCCGCCCCACCGGTACCGCCCTTGCCGGCGTTACCGCCCGCACCACCGGCACCACCATCGCCACCATCGACATGCGACGCCGTACCCGCCGCACCCGCGGCACCCTTGCCACCCGCACCACCGGAACCGCCGGCACCGCCGTTACCGCCGACACCCTGCTGGCCGGCCACCGAACCCGTGCCCCCGGCACCACCGGCACCACCGTTACCACCATTGGTGCCCGACTCACCGGCACCACCAGTGGCACCGGCCACCGTCGCGTCAGCACCCGCCTTACCGCTGTAACCAGCACCACCGGAACCACCAGCGCCACCATTGCCGCCCACACCGTCGGCAGCACGCGTGCTGCCATCAACCTGCAGACCGCCCAGACCGCCGTTACCACCAGCGCCACCCGCACCACCATTGGCCCCAGAAACACCCGCAGTCGTGGAGTCGGTGCCGTTGAAGCCCTTACCGCCCTGGCCGCCGGCGCCTCCGACACCGGCGTTGCCATCGGTTCCGCCCGCGGCCGCGACACCGCCGCCGCTGAGTCCACCGCTACCGGCCTTGCCGGCGTTACCACCCGCACCGCCGTTACCGCCGGCGGTGCCGTCGACATGGCTAGCCGTGCCGTCCGTACCGGTTGCGCCCGCGGCACCCGCGCCGCCGTTGCCGCCGTTACCACCGACACCGCCGGCGCCCGCCGCGCCATTGTTGGTGCCGTGCCCGCCGACGCCACCGGCGCCACCGTTTCCGCCGGCACCACCGTTGGTGCCACTGGCGCCCGCGGTGGCTCCGGCCACGCCTTCGAGTCCGTTGCCGCCCTTGCCGCCGGCGCCACCGTCGCCGCCATCACCTTGGGCAGCACGTGTCCCGTTGGTCTGCAGACCGCCCTGACCGCCGTCACCACCGGCGCCTCCGGCGCCACCGTTGGTGCCATCGACACGCCCTGTGCTGCCGTTGACGCCGTCGAAACCCTTGCCGCCGGCGCCGCCCTTACCGCCGACACCGGCCGAGCCGTCGTTGCCGGAGGCGGCGGTGGAGCCGTTGCCGCTGTCGCCGCCGACGCCGCCCTTGCCGGCGTTGCCACCGGCGCCGCCGGTCTGGCCCGCCGTGCCGTCGACGTGGGTGGCCGTGCCATCGGCGCCGTTGCCGCCCGTGGCGCCGTCACCGCCGGATCCACCGTTTCCGCCCACACCGCCGAGGCCGTGGAGGCCCGCGTTGGTGCCGGTTCCGCCGACACCGCCGGCGCCACCGGCACCGCCGTTGCCGCCGTTCTCGCCGGCCGCACCGGCGGTGGCCCCATCTAGGCCTTCGTAGCCGTTGCCGCCCTTACCGCCGGCACCACCGTTGCCGCCATCGCCGTCGGCGGCGCGCGTGTTGTCGGCGTTCAGGCCGCCCTGGCCGCCGTTACCGCCGGCGCCACCGGCCTGGCCCGCGGTGCCATCGGGGTTGGCCTGCGAACCAGCGACACCGTCCTGGCCGTCAGAACCGTTTCCGCCCTTGCCGCCGACACCGGCAGCTCCCGCGGCCGCCCGAGAACCGTTGGCTTCCACGCCACCCACGCCGGCGTTGCCGCCGGCGCCACCGTTGCCGCCCGCGGTACCCGAGGCCGCGCCGTTGTCGGAAGCGGCGTCATAACCGGCACCGCCGACGCCGCCATTGCCGCCCTTACCGGCGACGCCACTGCTGCCGCTGGCGGCGTGGTTGCCGTTGCCGGAGTCACCACCGGCACCACCGACACCGGCGTTGCCGCCGTTGCCACCGTTGCCGCCGGCCCCGCCGTCGGGGTCAGATGCGTTGCCCGCCAATCCAATTGAACCGTCGGCGCCATCGGTTCCGGATCCACCCTTACCGCCGATGCCACCCGCGCCATGAGTGCCCGCCGTGGAGCCAGTGCCACCGGCACCACCGTCGCCACCCACGCCACCATTGCCGCCCGAGGTGCCGGCCGCAGCGCCCGCAGCCACCGCGTCGTACCCGGCGCCGCCCTTGCCGCCGGCGCCACCGTCGCCGCCGGCGCCCTGCGCGGCGTGCGTGGTGCCGTTGGCCTCGAGGCCGCCCTGACCGCCGTTGCCGCCGGCGCCACCGGCACCACCGGCCTTGCCATCGGGGTCGAGCGCCGTGCCCGCAGCACCTGCGGCACCGTCTTTGCCGTCGCCGCCGGCGCCACCGGCGCCGGCCACGCCGGAGTCCGCGCGGGAGCCATCGGTCTCAAGACCGCCCAGACCCGCGTTGCCGCCCGCACCGCCATTGCCGCCGGCGGTACCGGCCGCCGCGGTCGCATCCGTCGCCGCGTCGTAGCCCTTGCCGCCGACGCCACCGCTGCCGCCCTTACCGGCGGTACCGGCCGCGCCGCTATCGGCCTGACCACCAGCACCCTGACCACCAGCACCAGCAAGCCCAGCGTTACCGCCTGCGCCACCGGCCTCACCGGCGGAACCGTCGACATGGGTCGCGGTCCCGTCGGCACCGTCGGCGCCGTCGAGGCCGTCGCCACCGCCACCACCGTTGCCGCCGAGACCGCCGACACCCTGGGTGCCGGCCGCACCCGAAGCGGCGTTGGCGATGAACCAGCCACCGGCACCACCGGCACCGGCCACACCAGCCGCGCCACCATTGCCGCCGACGCCGCCATTGCCACCGCTGGCCCCGTCGATCTCGGAACTGGTGCCGTCAACTCCGTCAGCACCTTGGCCACCGGCACCGCCCGCGCCACCGTTTCCGGCCGCACCGCCCTTGCCGCCGGCACCGAACAGGTACGAGCCCCGGCCACCGGCGCCACCGTTACCGCCGGCACCACCATTGTTGCCGTTCCCGCCATTGCCGTCGCCGCCGTTGGCGAAACTGCCGGCGAGACCGGCGGCACCGGCCAACCCGTCACCGCCCTGGCCGCCCACACCTGCCGTGCTGAACAGTCCCCACAATGCGGCGTCGCCACCGATGCCACCCGTGCCACCGACACCACCCGCGGTGACCGCGTCACCGCCGTTACCCCCGGCGCCACCCTGGCTGAACCAGGCGAACAGACCCGCGGCACCGCCGTCGCCACCATCGCCGCCCAGGTAACCGTCACCGCCGGCGCCGCCGTCACCACCGAACAGACCACCCTGGCCGCCCGCGCCACCGTCGATGCCGGTGCCGGTGCCGTCGGCATCCCAGCCCGCACCGCCAGTGCCGTAAATCCACCCGCCCGCATAACCGTCGGGGTGCAGAGCCGTGCCGTCCGCGCCGTCGCCAAACGGCCTGAACCAGTCGATGTCACCCCAATTGAACGACGCGTCCGCAGCGCCCGGCACATCCAGCGAGGCGGCCCCGATACCTGCCAGGTTTAGGTCCGCCAGGATCGCATCCCACATGGCCTGGTCACCCAGACCATCGAAGAAGGGCGACCAACTGCCCGGATCCAGAACCACCGCCCAGGCCGCCTGGTCACCCCAGTTGGCACCCAGGTCCGCCACGGCATTACCCAGGTCGGCACCCAACAGGTCCACCAGTAGATCGTCAAAATCGGCATGCGCCGGGGGCGCGGCCGCCCACGGCCCCAACCCGAACGCGAGAAACGCACTCACCGCCGTTCCGGCGCCGAACACCCGGTTGCTGCGATGAATCTTTCGACCACTCTGACGATGACGAGACATGGCACGTGCCCCTTAGCTGCAGATATTGACGACGGTGGCAAATCTGATGGGGGGCTAGGCTAGCAGTGGCAAATTCTTAGTCAACCCCTATTTCTGTGAGGAAACTGGAAGGGGGTGCCCGGGTGGATTCGCGGTTGACTGAACAGGTATTACCCAAGCAGCGAAGCGCTTAAGTTAATGCTCGAAATATATTCACAGTCGATCCCAACCACTTATATATTTCTCAGATTAGGTAAAAATACCGACGATTTGTTTGCCAGAGCGGACGGGCCGGGCCAGGCCGGTCAGCCCTGGGGCGTCACGACCATCGGAAGCGCCAGCGCCATTACGGCCCGGTCGAAGGACCGGGCCGTAATGCGTGGCGTGTCGGGGGTTACGGGTTGTTCGCGCCGTCCGCACCCAGAACGTTTTGGTTGTTGTTCGGGTTAGGCCACCCCGGGTTTTCTCCCCCGTTGACCGCATAGACGTCGGCCTCCGTGCCACCGCCGCCGGTATGACCGCTGCCGCCTTCGCCGCCGCTCCCACCGACGACCGTGTTGTTGTTGGCGGTCGGGTTGTCGCCGGGGCTCCCGGCGCTGGTCAGTGCGGACCCGATGTTGCCGTCAGCGCCGGCGCCGCCGGTCCCGCCGCCGCTACCCTTGCCGCCGTCGCCGCCGGTGGCGCTGCCACCGGTGGACGTGGTGTTCTCACCCAGTGCCGTGATCCGGCTGGTTCCGGCGTTGCCGCCCTGGCCACCATCCCCTTCGCCACCGGCGCCGCCCTTGGATGTGCCGCTGGCGACAGCGTTCGCCCCACCGGCGGCGATACTCGCCTTGCCACCATTACCGCCGTGGCCACCGTTGTGGGCTACGCCCCCGGCACCACCGGTCGACGTTCCGCTGGCCGTCCCGCCGGGGCCGCCGAGGCTCGGGTCACCGAAGCCGCCGGTGGTCTTGGCGCTCTCGATGTCGGAGCTTCCACCGTTGCCGCCCTGGCTGCCAGGCCCGTCGGCAGCACCGCCGGAACCGCCGGTGGAGATGCCGTAGGAGTTGCCGCCGAGGCCGTCGGCCTCGAGTTCACCCCACGAGCCGTTACCGCCGTGGCCGCCGTTGCTTCCGGCGCCGCCGTCGCCGCCGATCGCGATCGCGGTATTGCCGCCTCCGCCGATCGAGCCGCCCGCGGCGTCGACGATCAGTTGACCGCTGCCGCCTTCACCGCCGGTCCCGGCATTGCCGAGCCCACCGCTGCCGCCGGTGGCAGTAGCGCCGGTGATGGCGCTGCCGGCCCCGATCGCCGAGGCGACGGCGAAGCCGCCGCCGCCACCCGCGCCGCCGTCCATCCCGTTACCGCCGACACCGCCCGTGACAGTGGTGTCGGTGACATGCGCACCGCCAACCGCTTGGATGCCGGCTGCGCCGCCCCCACCTCCAGTGGCGCCATTGGTGCCACCCACGCCGGCGTTGCCACCGGTTGCGTGACTGTTGGTGATCAGGCTTCCCGACCCGGTGGCGGCCAGGCTCGCCGCGCCACCGGCCGCGGTGTCGCTGGCATCGCCGCCGGTGACCGTGCTGCCGGTGATGACGCCGCCGCTGCTGACCGTCGCCGTGGCCGCGCCGCCGGCGAAGTTGGCGGTGTTCTGGCCGCTGGCGATGGTGGTGTCGGTGACGCTGCTTCCGGCGCCACTGACGATCAGCGAGTTATTCGCGCCGGCATTGCCGTTGACGCCGTTGGGCCCACCGTCAGTGCCATCGCCGCCGACCACATGACCATCGTGGATGGCGCCATTGTCGGAGGCGGACATGGTCGCTGTGCCACCGCTGCCGCCGGTGCCGCCGACGCCAGTGGCCGACCCGGCACCGCCGTCGCCGCCGTTACCGCCGGTCGCGGTGCTGATGGAGTCGATCGTGCCGCCGGTGCTGGTGGAGATGCTGACAGTGCCACCGGCACCGCCCTTACCGCCGTCATAGCCGGCACCACCGACACCACCGACACCGCCATTACCGCCGGTGGCTACGCCACTGCCGGCTGCGGCCGCAGCGTTGGCTCCCGCACCGCCCGCGCCACCACTGCCGCCGTTGGTGCCACCGGTACCGCCGTTACCGCCGTCGCCACCGTGGCCGACATTGCCGGCCGTGTCGCCACCGATACCACCGGCACCGCCGTTACCGCCGGTGCTACCGACGCCGTCGCCGCCCGTGCCACCGTCACCACCGTCACCACCGGAATTGACCGCGCCAGTAGAGGTTTGGCCGCCCGACATCCAGAAGGTGCTGTTGCCGCCCGTGCCACCGTTACCACCAACGGCGCCGTTCGTTCCGTCGACGCCGCCGTCACCGCCGTTACCGCCGGCCGACGAGCCGTTGACGATCTGAGTTCCGGCCGCACCGCTCGGGTCGTAGGCCTGGATCCAGCCCATGCCGCCGTCGCCGCCGTTACCGCCGCGGCCGGCGCCACCGTCACCGGAGGTCGCAACCCCACCGGTGATGCTCCCGTTGAGGCCGGCCACGTTGGTGAACCCACCGTTGCCGCCATGCGCACCCGCAGCACTGGCACCGCCGCCATTACCACCGGTGGCCTGCGCATCAGCAACACCAGTCGGACCAGCCGCCATCACCAAGGCGCCTCCGCCACCACCGGCTTGTCCCCCGTTGGTGGCGACACCGCCGTCACCGCCGGTGGCGGAGCCACTCACCGTTCCGCCGGTGGGAGGCGTGTTGCCCGAGTAACCAGCCTGCATCTGAGCCCAACCACCATCGCCACCGATGCTGTTCGCCCCGGTGCCGCTCCCGCCGGTACCGCCGGTAGCGGTACCGGTGACCGTGCCGCCGGCACCAGCAGTGACGTCCGCCTCACCACCGGCACCACCCTTGCCGCCGGCGCTACCAGCACCGCCATTGCCAGCAACGGCGTGACCATCAGTGATGTGGCCGCCGTTGCTGGCTGCCACGCTGGCGTTACCGCCGACTCCACCGGTGCCCCCGTTGGCGTCACCGGCCCCGGCGTTGCCGCCCTCAGCGGAACTACCACTGACCGCGCTGTTCGCGCCCGCAGCAGTCACAGTGGCCGCACCGCCGACTGCGGTGTCACTACTGTCGCCGCCGTCGACAGTGCTAGCAGAGATGACGCCACCATTGGTGGCGGACGCGCTAGCGCCACCGCCCGCCCCGCCGGCACCACCGTCGCCACCGGTGACGTGAGTGTCACTGACCGAGCTGCCACCAGCCCCAGTGGCCTGGACGACGGCACCGCCACCGACGGCACCGCCACCGGCGTTGCCCGCGATCGCGCTGCTGTCGGTGATCTTGCCCCCAGCGTTGGTGGAGAGCTGCCCAGCATTGCCGGCTACCCCAGTGACCCCGTCACCACCGGTCGCAGTACCACCGGTGATGGAGTCGCCGGCGCCCTTGGTCGAGATCGTGCCGCCACCCCCGGCACCACCATTGACGCCGCCCTGGCCCGCCCCACCGTCACCGCCAGTGGCGGTGCCGTCAGCGGTGGCGTTGCCACCAGCACCAGAGGACTGCCCCGAACTCACCACACCGCGACCACCGGCGCCACCGGTGACACCGCTACCCGAGCCACTGCCACCGTCGCCGCCGGTCGCGGTACCACTGGCCTGAGTGCCGGTGCCCATGGCCACTATCTGCCCCAGCGCACCGGCACCACCGGTCCCGCCGTGATCACCCGCACCGCCGGCACCACCGTAGGTGTTGCCGGTGGCCGTGGAGCCATCCCCGGTGGCCAGCACGGTGGACTGACCACCGACACCACCATGGCCACCGCTGTTCCCGGCACCGCCGGCACCACCAAGGGCATACCCGCTGGCCGAGCTGTTGGCGCCACCGGAATAGAAGCCGGTCTGAATCCAACCGCCGGCACCAGCACCACCCGTGCTACCAGCACCGTCGGCAGACCCACCGGCACCACCGATACCGGTACCAATGGCCTGGCTACCGACCCGCTGAGCGAAAAGCCCACCCTGAGCACCGGCGCCACCCTTACCGCCGTCGGTGCCCGCGCCGCCCGCACCACCGGTACCGCTGCCGGAAGCCGTGGAACCCGACGCACTGGCAGAAACGGCACCCTGGCCACCGGCGCCACCGACACCGCCGGTGGTGCCGGCACCGCCCGCACCACCGGTACCAGTGCCCGAAGCCGTCGCACCCGACGCACTGGCGGAGACGGTGCCGGCACCACCTGCGCCGCCCTTGCCGGCGTCACCGACGCCGCCCGCACCGCCGGTCGCCGTAGTGGTGTCGTGACCATTGCCGTCGACGGTGTTGGTGACGGTGCTGCCGTTGGTCGCCGTGATGCTGGCCGCACCACCGGTGCCGCCGGTGCCACCGTTGACACCCTGAGCCCCGGCGACACCGGTGGCAGTGCCACCTTGGACGGTGCTGGCACCGCTGGCGGTGATGGTGGCACTACCACCGTTGCCGGCCGTGCTGCCAGCCGTAGTCCCCGCCGCACCAGCACCAGCGATCGCGGTGCCGTGAGCGCTGCTGGTGTCGGATGCCGTGATGGAGGCATCGGCGCCGGTGCCGCCGGTGGCGCCGGCCTGCGTTGCGGTGGCATCCCCACCGTTGCCGCCCGCGCCAGCGGTGGCAGTGCCGGTTGCGCTACCGCCATTGGGAGAGGTGATCGAGGCATTGCCGGCGATGCCGCCGTTACCGCCGTTGCCACCGGTGTTGCCGGCGCCGCCGTTGCCACCGGCGCCGCCGGTAGCCTCACCGCCGGCGCTGCCGCCGTTGGAAGTGCTGATGGTGGCGGTGCCGCCCGCAGCACCCTTACCGCCCGCACCGCCGTTGCCACCGTTGGCGCCGCCGTTGCCGCCGGCTCCGGCGGTGGCGTTGCCGTCGGTGATGTGGCCGCCGGCGGTAGCTGAGAGGGTGGCGGCGCCGCCCCTGCCACCGGCGCCGCTGTTGGCGTTACTGGTGCCGGCGTTGCCGCCGGTGGCGCTGCCGCCGTTGATGGTGCTACCAGTGCCGTCGGCGGTGACCGTGGAAGCGCCACCAGCCGCACTGGCGCTGGCGTTGCCGCCAACGGCGTCCACACCGTCGATGCTGCCGCCGTGGCTGGCGGTGATCTGGGTGCGACCACCCTGGAAACCGGTGGAGCTGTCGCCGGCCGTAGCGGTGCTGTTCGTGACGCTGCTGTTTTGGTCTTGGGCCTTGATGTTGCCGTCCTGGCCGTTGGTGCCGCTGACGCCGTTGGCGCCCGCGCCGCCGTCGCCGCCGGTGGCCTGGCCGTCGGCGGTGCTGTTGGCGCCCAGTGCTTGAACGAAGCCCTGGCCGCCCTTGCCGCCGACAACGCCGTTACCGTCGCCGGTGCCGCCGCTGCCACCGGTGCCGCTGCCGCTGGCATGCGATCCACTGCCCAAGGCCGCGACCTGGCCGGTCCAGCCGGCACCGCCCGTGCCGCCGTTAGAGCCCGCGCCGCCGGTGCCGCCGAGCACCGTGCCGTTGGCTACCGCACCATCCCCACCGACCAGCACAACGCTCTGGCCGCCGACACCACCGTGGCCGCCGGTGGTCCCGGCGCCGCCGGCACCGCCGGTGGCTTGGCCGCCGGCAACACCATTGACCCCGGCACTGCCGGTGTAGCCGACCTGAATCGAACCGCTGGCACCGGCACCACCGGTGCTGCCGGCGCCGGTGGCATACCCGCCGGCGCCGCCAGTGGCGATACCGCTGGCCTGGCTACCGGCTTTCTGGGCGAAAATCCCACCCTGAGCACCGGCGCCGCCCTTGCCGCCGTCCGCGCCAGCGCCACCCGCACCACCGGTACCGGTGCCGGTAGCTGTGGCCCCCGAAGCCGTGGCGGAGAGGTTGCCCTGACCGCCGGCCCCGCCCGTTCCACCGTTGCTGCCGACCCCGCCGGCACCACCGGTCGCGATGGCCGTGTCACCGACACCCGTGCCGCCGACCGTGCCACCGTTGCTGGCGAGGATCGCGGCGGAACCGCCGGCCCCGCCCGTTCCACCGTCGGTGCCGGCCGCGCCGACATGACCGGTGGCGGTGGCGTCGATGACGGTGCCACCGGTGCTGGCCTTGACGGTGCCCGCGCCGCCCGCGCCCCCGACCCCACCGTTGGCGTCACCCGCGCCGGCGTTGCCACCGGTCCCGGTGCTGCCGCTGACCGTGCTACCGGTGCCGTCGGTCCGGACCGAGCCCTCACCGCCGATCGCGCCGGTGCCACCGTTACCGCCGGTCGCGGTGCTGCCGGTGATGGAGTTGTTTTCGCCCTTGGTCGAGATGACGCCGACCCCACCGTTGCCGCCGTTGACGCCGTTCTGGCCGTCCCCGCCGTTACCGCCGGTCGCGGTGCCCTCGGCTGTGGAGTTGGCGCCAAGACCAGACGATGCCCCCGAACTGACGATGCCTTGACCACCGTTACCACCGGTGATACCGGTACCGCTGCCGCTGCCGCCGTCACCGCCGGTAGCGGTACCGCTGGCCTGAGTACCGGTGCCCATGGTCACTATCTGCCCAAGCGCACCGGCACCACCGGTTCCGCCGTGGTCACCCGCACCACCGGTACCGCCGTAGGTGTTGCCGGTGGCCGTGGAGCCATCCCCGGTGGCCAGCACGACGCTCTGGCCACCGACACCACCATGGCCGCCGGTGGTCCCGGCGCCACCGGCACCACCGAGGGCATACCCGCTGGCCGAGCTATTGGCGCCACCGGAATAGAAGCCGGTCTGAATCCAGCCGCCGGCACCGGCGCCACCCGTGCTACCGGCACCGTCGGCGGTGCCGCCGGCACCGCCGATACCCGTACCAATGGCCTGGCTACCGACCCGCTGAGCGAAAACGCCACCCTGAGCACCAGCGCCACCCTTACCGCCGTCGGTGCCCGCGCCGCCCGCACCACCGGTACCAGTACCCGAAGCCGTCGCACCCGACGCACTGGCAGAAACGGCACCGTCACCACCAGCGCCACCGACACCACCCGTGGTACCGGCACCACCCGCACCACCGGTAGCAGTACCCGAAGCCGTCGCACCCGACGCACTGGCAGAGATGGTGCCGGCACCACCGGCACCGCCCTTGCCGCCGGTGCTACCAGCACCGCCATTGCCAGCAACGGCGTGACCATCAGTAATCACGCCACCAGCCTTGGCGGAGACGCTGGCGTTACCACCGTTGCCACCAACGCCACCATCAGAACCCGCACCAGCATTACCGCCGGTCGCGCTGCCGCTGGCACTGCTGGTGCCATCCGCGGTGATCGCGGCGTTGCCGCCCAGACTGCCGGTGCTACCGGACTCGGTGGTGGTGCCAGCACCGCCCGCACCGCCGGTACCACCGGTGGCACTGCCACTGGCGGTACCACCCGGGGCGGCCTGGATCAGGGCGCCACCGCCACCGCCACCGCCGCCACCGCCGCGGCCCGCTTCAGTGGCGGTACCGGTCGCTCCAGCGCCGCCGGCCCCGCCGGGACCACCGGTGACGGTGCCGCTGGCGCCCGCACCGTCGAGGATCGCCGCGCCCGTACCACCGGCGCCACCCTGGCCGCCGTTACCGTCAGCCGTGGTGGAGGCGCCCAGGCCGCCGGTGCCACCGGAGCCACCGTCGCCACCACCCTGGGCGTAGGCGTTGCCCGCACCGTCGGTGACGATGCCCTGGCCAGTGCCGCCCTTGCCGCCCTGGCCGCCGTTTCCGGCGTTGCCGTCGGTCGCACCGGCACCGCCGGCCGCACCGGCGTTGCCGCCGTCACCACCGTTGCCGCCGTCGCCCGCGTGAGCCCCGCTGCCGCCGCCGAGGCCGTCGCCACCCTTGCCGCCGTTGGCGGCGTTGCCGCCGGCGCCGTTGAGGCCGTGTGTTCCGCCGTCACCGGTGCCGCCGACACCGCCGGCGCCGCCGTTACCGCCCTTGCCGCCGTCGCCGCCGTCGTAGTGGCCTACGACGCCCGTGCTGCCGTCGCCGCCGACACCACCGGCACCGCCCTGACCGGCGTTACCGGCGATGGCGCCGTTGCCGCCGTCGCCGCCCTTACCGCCGTTACCTCCGTCGGTGCCGTCATCGCCGTTGCTGCCGGTGGCACCCTTGCCGCCCGCACCGCCGGCACCGCCGTTACCGGCCTGGCCGGGGTGGTAGTCGTCGCCGGTGGCGTTGGCCTGGTCGCCCTGGCCGGCATCGCCGCCGCGTCCACCCTCTCCACCGTTGCCGCCGACTACGCCGCTACCGGCCGGCGCGTTGAAGCCCGTGCCGCCGGCGCCACCGTTACCGCCCCAACCGCCGGTGCCTTCACCGCCGGTGGTGCCGCCATCGGTGCCGGCACCACCCTGGCCGGCGTTACCGCCGGTACCACCGGCGCCACCGTTGCCACCTTGAGCGTTGGCCATGGTGCCGTTGGCTCCGCCGGCACCCGAACCGGCTTGACCACCCTGACCGCCCCGGCCACCGTTACCACCGCCGACGCCGCCGATGCCCTGACCGCCGGCACCGCCGTTACCGGCCTGACCACCGTCACCACCGGCCAGACCATTGCCATTCGCGTCTTGGCTGGTGTTCGCCGCGCCCTGGCCGCCCCGGCCACCCAGGCCGCCGTCACCACCGGCGCCGTCGGCCCCATCGGTGCCGCCGTTGTGCCCGGCACCGCCGGCACCGGCGTTACCACCGGTGCCACCGTCGGAGCCTTCGCCGCCGTTGCCGCCCACACCCCACTTGCCGACACCACCGGTGCCGCCTTCACCGCCGGTACCACCACCGCCACCGGCGCCACCATTGGTGGCGTTGTCGCCGATACCGCCCTCACCACCGACGCCACCGTTGCCACCGTTACCGGCCCGGCCGGCGTCCATACCGTCGAGGCCGCCCGGGTAGTTGCCGGAACCGCCGTGACCACCATGACCGCCGACACCACCGTTACCGGCGTCACCACCATCGGTGGCATTCAGACCCGAGCCACCGGCACCACCGTTACCGCCGTCACCGGCAGCGCCGCCGGCACCGCCGATACCGTCCGGGCCACCCTCGTCGCCACCGGTGCCACCTCGGCCACCGTCACCGCCATCGCCACCCTTGCCGGCCGTGCCCGCATCGCCCTGCACACCGGCGTTGCCGCTGCCGTTGTTCAGCGCACCCGCAGCACCACCATTGCCACCGGCGCCACCGTCGCCGCCGACACCACCGGCACCACCGTTGATGTTGGCCGTCGGATGCAGCGCACCCAGAGCGTGGTCAGCACCCCAACCGCCATCGCCACCGTCACCACCATCGGCACCGGCACCGCCCTTGCCGCCGCTACCGGCGTTACCGGCCAGCGCGCCGCTCGCACCTCCGGCGCCACCGTTACCGCCGGCACCACCGGCCTGGCCAGCGCCGCCGGCGTGACCGGCGTCGCTGACCGGAACGCCCGGGGCATTGGGGTTGCCGAAGCTCTCACCGTTGTCGCCGGCCACACCGTCACCACCGGCGCCACCGTTACCGCCACTACCGCGGCTACCACCGTCACCACCGGCGCCGCCGTTGCCGCCGCGGTCACCGGCATTGACTCCGTTGAAGCCGTCGCCGCCCTGGCCACCGCTGCCGGCGATGCCGGTGATGTCGTGGCCGTCCGTGCCGGCGTTACCGCCCGCTCCCGCGGTACCGGCGTGGCCGGCCGTGCCGACCTCCCCACCGTGGCCGCCGTTGCCACCGTCGACATGGGCCGCGGTACCGTCCGCGCCCTTGCCGCCATCACCGGCCGTGCCCGCGTTACCACCGTCACCGGCATCGCCGCCGACGCCGGTGGCTCCGTTCGGGCCGCCGCCGGTGGACGTACCTCCGGCGCCGCCCGTGCCGCCGTTGCCGCCGGAGCCGCCGCTGCCGCCCGAGCCGCCGGTCTGGCCGGTGCCGCTGCCGCCGTTGGCGAACGTCCCTTGGGCACCGGTGACACCGTCGCCACCGCTGCCGCCGCTGCCGGCATTGCCGCCCACACCGCCCTTGCCGCCGACGAAGCCGGCACCACCGGCACCACCGTCACCGCCGGCGCCACCGTTGCTTCCGCTCTCACCGTTGTCGCCGGGGTTGACACCGGACAGCCCGGTGTAGCCGGCGCCACCGACACCGCCGGCACCACCATCGCCACCGTCGCCCTGCGCGGCGTGGCTGCCATTGGTCTGCAGACCACCCTGGCCGCCGTTACCACCGGCGCCGCCCTTACCACCGGCGGTGCCATCAATGTTCGGGGCGGTGCCCGCCACACCGTTGGCACCGTCCTTACCGTCACCACCATCACCGCCGATACCGGCAGTGCCGTCGGTGGCGTGGCCGCCACCGACCTCTAGGCCGCCATGGCCGGCGTTACCACCGACACCACCGTTGCCACCGGCGGTACCCGCCGCAGCAGTCGCATCCGCGGCAGCGTCATACCCGGCGCCACCGGCGCCACCGGAGCCGCCCTTACCGGCCGAACCATTGGTGCCCGCCGTGGCGTAGTTACCACCACCGGACGAACCGCCGGCGCCACCGGCACCGGCGTTACCACCATCGCCACCATTGCCACCGGCACCGCCGGTGTGGTCCTCAGCGGTACCTGTAGTACCGGCCGCGCCATTGGCACCATCAGTGCCGCCACCACCAGCGCCACCGACGCCACCAGCACCGTGGTCGCCCGGTCCGGATCCGGTACCACCAGCGCCACCGTCGCCGCCGACACCACCATTGGTACCCGAGACACCCGCGCCCGCACCCGCGGCGACCGCGTCATAGCCGGCGCCGCCCTTACCGCCGGCACCACCATTGCCACCGGCACCCTGGGCAGCAGTTCCGCCACCCACCTGCTGGCCACCGGCACCACCGTTACCGCCGGCGCCACCGGAACCACCATTGCCACCGGAAACCCCAGCACTGGTGGAGTCGGCACCGTTGAAGCCCTGACCACCCTGAGCGCCGGCGCCACCCACACCAGCGGTGCCATTGGCACCACCGGCGGCCTGACCACCCTTGCCCACACCACCAACACCACCAGCGCCGGCGTTACCACCGGCACCACCGTTACCGCCGTCCTGGCCGTCGACATGCGACGCCGTACCAGCCGAGCCCGCAGCACCCTTACCGCCGGCACCACCGGCGCCACCAGCACCACCGGCGCCACCAACACCCTGCTGACCCGCCGTCGAACCCGTACCGGCCGCACCACCGGCACCACCATTACCACCACTGGTGCCCGACTCACCCGCACCACCGTCACCACCGGCAACCGAGGCGTCAACACCCGCCTTACCCGTGTACCCCTTACCACCGGTACCGCCGGCACCACCATTGCCACCGGCGCCATCGGCGACACGCGTGACGCCGTCAGCCTTCAGGCCACCCTGGCCGCCGTTACCGCCGGCGCCACCG
Source organism: Mycolicibacter heraklionensis (assembly GCF_001021505.1). GTDB lineage: Bacteria > Actinomycetota > Actinomycetes > Mycobacteriales > Mycobacteriaceae > Mycobacterium > Mycobacterium heraklionense. The sequence goes on along the minus strand of NZ_LDPO01000018.1, from coordinate 35,094 downwards.
GAACCACCATTGCCACCGGAAACACCGGCGCTGGTGGAGTCGGCACCGTTGAAGCCCTTACCGCCCTGACCACCGGCACCACCGGCACCGGCCGTGCCGTCGGTTCCGCCTGCGGCCGCGACACCGGCGCCACTGAGGCCACCGGTACCGGCCTTGCCCGCGTTACCGCCCGCACCGCCGTTACCGCCGGCGGTGCCGTCCACGTGCGAAGCCGTGCCGTCGACGCCGGCCGCGCCGGTGGCGCCCGCGCCACCGTTGCCACCGTTGCCACCGACACCGCCGCCACCGACCGCGCCGTTGTTGGTGCCGTGGCCGCCCACGCCACCGGCGCCACCGTTGCCGCCGACACCACCGTTGGTGCCACTGGCACCCGCGGTAGCTCCGGCCACACCGTTGCCACCGTTTCCGCCCTTACCGCCGGCACCACCGGCACCGCCGTCGCCCTGCGCGGCGCGAGTCCCGTCGGTCTTCAGACCACCCAGGCCACCGTCACCACCGGCGCCACCGGCGCCACCGTTGGTGCCGTCAATCCGCCCGACGCCGGTGTTGGAGCCGTCGACACCGTCGAAGCCCTTGCCGCCGGCACCACCCTTGCCACCGACACCGGCCGAGCCGTCGTTGCCGGCGGTGGCGGTGGTCCCGTCACCGTTGTCGCCGCCGACGCCGCCCTTGCCGGCGTTACCGCCGGCGCCGCCGGCCTGACCCGCCGTGCCGTCCACATGGGTGGCGGTGCCGTCGACACCGTTCGCACCCGCGGTACCCGCACCACCGGATCCGCCGTTGCCACCGACGCCGCCGGCGCCGTGGTCACCCGCGTGGGTACCGGTACCACCGACACCACCGGCACCACCGGCACCACCGTTGCCGCCGTTCTCGCCGGCCGAGCCTGCGGTAGCCCCAGCCAAGCCGGTGTAACCGGCGCCACCCTTGCCGCCGGCACCACCGTCGCCACCGTCACCGGTGGCGGCACGAGTCACGCCGTCGCCGGTCAGGCCACCTTGGCCGCCGTTGCCGCCGGCGCCACCGGCCTGGCCGGCCGTGCCGTCCGGGTTGGCCTGGGTGCCATTGACACCGTCCTGGCCGTCCTTGCCGTCACCACCGTTGCCACCGACGGCGGCGGTACCCGCCGCCGCCCGCGTCGTGCCGTCGGCCTGCAGACCACCCAGGCCCGCATTACCGCCGGCACCACCATTGCCACCAGCAGTCCCGGCCGCAGCAGTCGCATCCAAGGCGGCGTCATACCCGGCGCCGCCGACACCACCGTTGCCGCCCTTACCCGCGACACCGTTGGCGCCGCTGGCGGCGTGGTTGCCGCCACCGGAGTCACCACCGGCGCCACCGACACCGGCGTTACCACCATTGCCACCATTGCCGCCCGCGCCGCCGTCGTGGTTGGCGGCATCACCGTTCGTGCCGGCGCCACCGTTGGCGCCATCGGTACCCGAGCCACCCTTGCCACCGACGCCACCGACGCCGTGCTGGCCCGCAACGGAACCGGTGCCACCGGTCCCACCATCGCCACCGACACCGCCGTTACCACCGGACGTGCCGGCGGCCGCGCCCGCAGCGACGGCGTCATACCCGGCACCGCCCTTGCCACCGGCACCACCGTCGCCACCGGCACCCTGCGCAGCACGCGTGCCGTCGGCCTTCAGGCCGCCCTGGCCGCCGTTACCACCGGCGCCACCGGCCTGACCGGCCTTGCCGTTGGGGTCCAACGCCGTGCCCGCGGCACCAGCAGCACCGTCCTTGCCGTCACCGCCGGCACCACCGACACCGGCCGCACCCGACACACCATGCGTGATGCCGTCAGCCTGCAGACCACCCAGGCCGGCGTCGCCACCGGCGCCGCCATTGCCACCGGCAGTCCCGGCCGGCGCGGTCGCGTCAGTCGCCGCGTTGTAGCCCTCGCCGCCGACTGCCACCCTTACCGGCCGTGCCCGCCGTGCCGCTGGCGGCCTGACCAGCCGGACCCTGGCCACCCGCCCCGGCCAGACCGGCGTTGCCGCCGTGGCCGCCGGCCTGACCGTCGGTACCGTCGGGGTCCGCCGCGGTTCCCGCGGTGCCGTTCGCACCGTCGACGCCGTCGCCGCCGTCGCCGCCGTTACCGCCCACACCGCCGGAGTCCTGACTGCCGGCCGCGCCGGACGCGCCGTTACCCATGAACCAGCCGCCCGCGCCACCGGCACCGGCCTGGCCTGCCGCGCCGCCGTTACCACCGACGCCGCCGTTTCCACCGTTAGTTCCGTCGGCGCCGGCCACGGAGCCGTCAGCACCGTCGGCGCCGTCGCCACCGGCACCGCCCTTACCACCGTCACCGGCCGCGCCGCCCTTACCGCCGGCGCCGAACCAGTTCGAGCCCCTACCACCGGTACCGCCGTTACCGCCGGCACCACCGTTACCGCCGGAACCACCGTTACCGTCGCCCCCGTTGGCGAAGCTGCCGGCCGCACCCGCGAGACCGGCCACGCCGTTGCCACCGTTACCACCGATACCGGCGGCGCTGAAGGCACCCCACAGCGCCGCGTCGCCGCCGTTGCCGCCATTACCGCCAGGCGTGCCCAAATCGACTGCGTCAGTGCCGTTACCACCGGCGCCACCGTTGCTGAACCAGGAGAAGATGCCGACGCTGCCGCCGTTGCCACCGTCACCACCGCCGCTACCACCGGCGCCGCCGGCACCACCGTCGCTGAACCAGGACAACCACCCGGTGCCACCACCGTTGCCACCGTCACCGCCACCGGCGCCACCGGCACCACCAGCACCACCGTCGCTGAACCACGCGGATGAGGCGCCGCTACCGCCGTCGCCACCGGCACCACCGTCACCGCCACCGACACCGCCGACGCCACCGTGGCTGAACCAGGCGAACCAACCGGCGCCGCCACCGTCACCACCGTCGCCGGTGCCGAAGCCGTCACCACCGGCACCGCCGCTACCGCCGAACAGGCCGCTCTGGCCGCCGGCGCCGCCATCGTCGCTGGAACCGGTGCCGTCGGCATCCCAACCCGCACCACCATTGCCATAGATCCACCCACCGGCGCCACCGTCGGGGTGAGCGGCCGTGCCGTCTGCGCCATCACCGAACGGCATCAGCCAATTGATGTCGGCCCAATTGAACGACGCATCGGCAGAACCGGGCAGATCCAGCGACGCCACCCCGATCCCGGCCAGATTCAGATCCGCAAGGATCGCATCCCAGATGGCCGGCTCACCGAGGCGGTCGAAGAAGGGCGACCAGCTGCCGGGATCCAGAACCACCGACCAGGCAGCCTGGTCAGCCCAGTTGGCACCCAGATCCGCAACGGCGTTACCCAGGTCGGCACCCAACAGGTCGGCCAACACATCGTCAAAATCGGCATGCGCGGCCGGCGCCCCGGCCCAGGGCCCCAGCCCGAACGCCAGAAACGCACCGACCGCGGTCCCGGCGCCAAAGACACGGTTGCTGCTATGAGCCTTAAATCCACCCCGACGATGACGAGCCACGGCGTCTTCCCCCTTTAGCCAACGCTCAACGCCAGCACAGTAATTTTCAACTGAGGACATACGTTAACAACGATTCAGGATCAGTCAACCCCAGTGCACTCCAGCAGACCAAAGGAACTGCATCCATGCTTGTGACCCTTGATTACGGTTAGTGATGCTCCGTAAGGAGACTTATAACTCAAGTGGTTTCTCCGCATTTCACAGCTTACTGACAGCTTAGGGTCCCGCCAGCGGTTGTCAGCAATATGATCGGGCGTTCAATGAGTTTGCTGGCAGTTGTCGGCCCCGAATCGCCCGCCGCCGACTGCGTCGACTACGGCCACCGGGTGCCGGCAACCGGGTGCCGAGTCGTCTCAGCAGCCAGGCGCGCACCAGTTGGCGGATCGCCTCTCATGGCAGTTGGATCGCCTCCGACGGCGCGGCGGCACCCGCATGCGCCGGTCCAGCTACAAAAGCTTCTGCGCAGGGTTGCTACGAGGTAAGCGGGAATTCGCGTCCATTGCGATTCCGTTGTCCGGATTACCGTTCAGTAACACGTCGCCACCTGTGGCAATAAGGACAACTGTTCGCGATAAGGACTACCGTTTCTCCCTCTCCCGCCCAAAAGAGCGACGCGGCCACCCCGTTGCCGGGGTAGCCGCGTCGGTCTATCGAAGCAGGATCAGCCGTTGGGGCCCGATCCGTTCGGGCCGTTACCGCCGTGGCCGCCGTCGCCGCCCAGGCCGAGGTTCCCGCCGTCGCCACCGGCACCGCCAGCGCCGCCGGTGCCGGATGTTCCGGTGTTGTTCCAGCCGTCACCGCCGTTACCGCCGTTGCCGACCGGGCCGGTCGGGGTGCTGCCCGCGCTGCCGGCCGTGGCGTTGCCGGAACCGGTACCGGCATTGCCGCCCGCGGCGCTCGGGTAGGCGACGTCGCCGCCGTCGCCGCCGTCACCGCCGTGGTGGTTGGTGGCGTCGCCGTTTGCTCCGGCACCACCGTTGCCCGCCGTGCCGTCGGCTCCGCCGTTGCCACCATTGCCACCCGCACCGAGGCTGCCGGTGGTGCCGTGGGCCGCGGTCCCACCGAGACCACCGTTGCCGCCGTTACCGCCTTTACCGCCGATAGCGCCGTCGCCACCGTCTTGGCCGTTGTTGGCCTGCCCGGCGACTCCCGACGCCACCGCACCGGCAGCACCGTTCATGCCGCTGCCACCCTGGCCACCGTCGGCGCCCGAGCCACCCGCACCACCGGCGCCACCGTTACCGGCCTGCGCGCCGCCGAGTCCGCCGGCGCCGCCATTGCCGCCCGCGCCACCGTCCTGGCCCGCGAGACCGGAGCCACCCGCGACGGTGGCGCTGAGCCCGGCCACCCCCGCCGTACCGCTACCACCGGCACCACCGTCGCCACCGTTACCGATCGCGCCGCCATTGCCGCCCTTGCCGCCCGCACCGCCGGAGGCTCCCGCCGCCGCGTTCGGGTCGTGGGACGGGTCGTAGCCGGCGCCGCCGTTGCCGCCGTTGCCAGACGGGCCGATGGCCTGGGTTCCGTTCGCGCCGTCAGTACCGTCGGTGCCGCCGGCACCGACCGTGGTACCGGCCGCGCCGCCCGTTCCGCCAGTGCCGGCGATGCTGCCCGGGTCACCGCCGTTACCGCCGTTGCCGCCGTTGGGGGTGCTGGCATTGCCGGCGGCACCGTTGCCGCCCTGGCCGCCCTCGCCCGCGGTGCCGGCGCTGCCGCCGTTGCCACCATTGCCGTTGGTGCCCACGGTGCCGTGGCTGGTGGTGCCGGCATTGCCGCCGGCACCTCCGGTACCGCCCGATCCGGCTTCGCCACCGTTACCGCCGTTACCGCCGCTCGCGCCGGCCACCGATCCGGTGCTGGCGTCATACCCCGCGCCACCGGTGCCGCCGGCACCGCCGGCTCCACCGCTGCCGCCGTTGCCGCCGTTGCCGGCGACGTTGGCCGCCAGCGACCCGCCGTTGCCGCCCGCACCACCCTTGCCGCCGTCGCCGCCGGCCAGGCCTTGACCACCGGCGCCGCCGTTCGGGTTTGCGAGGGTGCCCGCGGTGCCGGCCGCGCCGGTGCCGCCGACGCCGGTCTTACCGTCACCGCCGACGCCACCATTGCCGCCGTTGCCGATGTTGCCGCCGTTGCCGCCGGCTCCGCCGTCACCGCCGCTGGTACCACCGGCCGCGCCTGCGTCGTTGGCGGCGTTGTAGCCGTCGCCGCCCGCACCACCGTTACCGGCCGGCCCAGTGATGCCGGTGCCGTCGGCCCCGTTACCGCCGTTGATCCCACCGGTGCCGCCGGTGCCGTGCGCACCACCGGCGCCGCCGCTGCCCGCGGTGCCGGCGTTACCGCCCGCACCGCCGTTGCCGCCGTTGATGGCCAGCGCATCGCCGTTGGCGCCGTTCCCGCCATCACCCGGTGTGCCGGCGTCACCACCAGCACCGCCGGCGCCGCCGTTGCCGTTGGCACCAGCGGTCCCGTTGGAGGCAGCGCCACCGTTGCCACCGGCGCCGCCGTAGCCGCCGGCCTGGCCGTTGCCGCCGGACCCGCCATCGGTTCCGGAGTCGCCGGCCACCGTGGCGCTGGTGCCGGCGACGCCGTCGCCGCCGCTGCCGCCCCTGCCGCCGGCCCCGCCGACACCGCCGGTGCCACCGTTGCCGGACGTCGAGCCGCCGACACCACCGTCGCCGCCCTTGCCGCCGTGGAAGCCCGCGGTGCCGTCGGTGCCGCTGATGTGGGCCAGCGTGCCCTGGTTGCCGTCGGTGCCGTTGCCGCCGGTGCCGCCTGCGCCGCCCGCTCCACCGTTGCCGATGTTGCCGCCGTCGCCGCCCTTACCGCCATCGCCACCGACGCCGGTCGCATTGTCGAAGCCGGCACCGCCGGCGCCGCCGTTGCCTGCCGGACCGGCCGGGCTGCTGCCGTCGGTTCCGCTGGTGGCAGGACCTGCGCCGGTACCGGCCGCGCCGCCGGTTCCACCGGTGCTCGAGTTACCCCCGGCTCCGCCGTTGCCGCCGTTGAGGTTGGACGCGTCGCCGGCCGCACCGTCACCGCCGTTGCCCCCGGCTGCACCGTCGCCACCGGATCCTCCGGACCCGGCCGCGCCCTCGCTGCCACCGGCTCCGGAGCCACCCGCGGCCACGCCGCCGGCCGCACCACCGTTGCCGCCCCGGCCGCCGTTGCCGGCTGAACCGGCGTCGCCGCCCTTCTCCCCAGAACCGTCACCGCTGTTGAGATAGGTGCCGTTGGTCCCGGCCGCGCCGGCACCCGCGTTTCCGCCCTGGGCGCCCGCACCGCCGGTACCGCCGTTGCCGCCATGACCGGAGATCGCGCCGCCGAGGCCACCCGCGCCGCCGTTGCCGCCCGACCCGCCGTCGGTACCGCTGGTGCCGTTGTCTCCCGCCACCGTGGCGGCGATGCCGTTGGTGCCCGCGACACCGGCACCGCCGGCCCCGCCGTCGCCACCGTCGCCGAGGTTGCCGCCGTCGCCACCGCGGCCGCCGTTGCCGCCGGACGCGCCGGCCGCGCTGGAGGTGAAGCCGTCGCCGCCCTTGCCGCCGTTGCCCACCGGGCCGCTGACGCCGGCACCCTGCGATCCGGCGGCGCCGGTCGACGCACCGGTACCGGCCGTGCCCGCGGCACCGCCCTGGCTGGAGTCACCACCGCGACCACCGTTGCCGCCGTTGATGTTGTTCACGTCGCCGTTGGCGCCGGCACCGCCGTTGCCGCCCGCGGCACCATCGCCGCCGCTGCCGGCGTTGCCACCGGCCCCGCCGGTTGCCGAGCTGCCGTCGCCGTTGGTGCCACCCGCACCACCATTGCCGCCGTTACCACCGGCCCCGGCGGTCCCGGCGTTGCCACCCGCACCACCATTGCCGTCACCGGTGGCGAACGAACCCGCTGCACCGGTCACGCCCGCCGCGGCGTCGCCACCGTCAGCGCCCGAACCACCATTGCCGCCGAGACCGCCGGCCAGCGCCGCCGACCCGGTACCGGCGTTGCCGCCCTTCCCGCCGACGCCACCCGAGCCACCACTGGTGCCAGAGTTGCCGTTGCCGCCGGCGTCGGTGCCGACACCGTTGATGCCCGCCACACCGTTGCCGCCGGCACCGCCGTCGCCACCGTTGCCGAGGTTGCCACCATCACCACCGGCACCACCGTTGCCACCGGACGCACCGGCCGCACTGGAGGTGAAGCCGTCACCGCCCTTGCCGCCGTTGCCGGCCGGGCCGCCCACACCCGCACCCTGCGATCCGGCGGCGCCGGTCGACGCGCCGGTACCGGCCGTGCCCGCGGCACCGCCCTGGCTGGAGTCACCACCGCGGCCACCGTTGCCGCCATTGAGGTGCGACGCGTCTCCGTTGGCACCCGCGCCACCGTCACCGCCCTTGGCGCCCGCGCCGCCGTTGCCGGCGTTGCCGCCGGTGCCGGTCGACGCCGAGCTGCCGTCGCCGTTGGTGCCACCGGCGCCACCGTTGCCGCCGTTACCACCGGCCCCGGCGGTCCCGGCGTTGCCACCGGCACCACCATTGCCGTCACCGGTGGCGAACGATCCGGCTGCACCGGTCACGCCCGCCGCGGCGTCGCCACCGTTGGCGCCCGAACCACCATTGCCGCCGAGACCGCCGGTCAGTGCCGCCGACCCGGTACCGGCGTTGCCGCCCTTGCCGCCGACGCCACCCGAGCCACCACTGGTGCCGGAGTTGCCGTTACCACTTGCGTCGGTGCCGACACCATTGTTCCCGGCCACGCCGTTGCCGCCGGCGCCGCCGTTGCCACCGTTGCCGAGGTTGCCGCCGTTGCCACCGGCACCGCCGTTGCCACCGGAGGCCCCGGCCACCGTGGAGGTGAAGCCGTCGCCGCCGTCACCACCGTTGCCGCCGCCGGTCACCTGGTTCCCGCTGGCTCCATGCAGGCCGGCCGTGCCGCCGTTACCTCCAGTGCCGGCGCTGCCGCCGGCACCACCGGCACCTTCGACGCCGGCGTTGCCGCCGTTGCCGCCCTGGCCACCGTCGAGGTGGGTGGCGTCGCCGTCGGCGCCCCGGCCGCCGTTACCCCCGGCGCCGGCGTCACCGCCCTTACCGCCCGCACCGCCGTTGCCGTTGCCGCCGTTGCTGGTGGCGCCGTGGCCCGCGTTACCGCCGGCGCCACCCTCGCCGCCGGTTCCACCGGCACCGCCGTTGCCGCCGTTCTCACCCGCACCGTCATTCACGCCTTGCACACCCGCGGCGCCGGTGTATCCGGCACCGCCGGCACCACCGAGACCACCCCGACCGCCGACACCACCGTCGCCGCCGGTTCCGGAGTTCGGGTTCAGGGCGTCACCGCCGACGCCGCCGGCGCCGCCCTTGCCGCCGGTACCACCGGCACCGCCCTGGCCGGCTTCCCAGCCGCCGGCACCACCGGCACCGCCGTTGCCACCGTTGCCACCGGCACCACCCTTGCCGCCGTGGCCGTTCTCCAGCAGCACGCCACTGTTGCCGCCCTTGCCGCCGTCACCGCCGTTGCCACCGTTGCCGCCGGTGCCGCCGTCCCCGACCGCGCCGGCGTTGCCGCCGAGACCGCCGTTACCACCGGCGAAGGTGAGCGCCTTGAATCCCAATTCGCCTGCGTGGGCGGCGTTGTAGGCCGCCACATCGAACCCGGCACCGCCGTTACCGCCGTTACCGCCGCTGGTGGCGGCCTGGCCGTCCGCACCGCTGGCCGCGCGCTCGGTGGTGGAGCCGCCGGTCAGGCCGCCTTCGCCACCGTGGCCGATCGCGCCGGGGTTTCCGCCGTCGCCGCCGTTACCGCCGTCGGGGTGCTCGCTGGTCGCCTCCAAGCCGGCGCCACCGTCACCGGCGATCCCGGCGTTACCGCCCGCACCGCCCTGGCCGCCGAGGCCGTTGACGCCCGCCGAACCCAGGCTGGTGCCGGCGCCGCCGAGCCCGCCCTGGCCGCCCTGACCACCGTTGGCGCCGTCGCCACCACCGGCACCGACACCACCATTGCCGTTGCTGGCGGCCTCGTCCCACTCACCGGCAGCACCGTCACCACCGCGGCCACCGTTACCGCCGACGCCGCCGGCACCACCGACACCACCGTTGCCACCATTGCCGAAGAAGCCCGAGGCCTTACCGCCGGCACCACCGTTGCCACCGTTACCACCGACCACGCCGTTGCCGCCGACCGCGCCGTTTCCGTCCGAAGCCCACACCCCGGTGGCACCAGCCAGACCCGCCGCACCGGCCGCGCCGATACCGCCCGCACCACCGGCACCGCCGGAACCGAACAGCCAGCCCGTGCCATCGCCGCCGTTGCCGCCAGCGCCACCACCTTCGCCACCGGCCCCGCCGCTACCGCCGACGCCCATCCACGAACCGCCCGCGCCGCCGTCGCCACCAGCCAAGCCCGCCAGCCCCGCACCGCCGGCACCACCGTTGCCGAACAGGCCGGCCGCGCCGCCGTCACCGCCGTCGACACCGTCACCGCCATTACCGAACAGCCAACCGCCCGCACCACCATTGCCGCCATCGACACCGGCAACACCGGTGGCCCCATTGCCGATGATGAGCGAGCCGAATCCGAACGTGTCATTGATGAAGGTGTCGACCTGGATGCCCAACGGGCTCTCAATCCAGTCGAGCATGCCGGCATGCAACGGCATGTAGACGAACTCATCGATATATGCACTCAGATCGAACGGGTCGCCACTGGCCAGCCCCGCCGACGAGTCGAACAACGACGCCCAGTCGAGGCCACCCGTGGTGTCCACCTCGGCAGCCGGCCACGCAGCCGGGTTGAAAAGTTCTAGCAGCCAGTCGAATTCACCATCGGCCTGTGCCGCAGGCGCCGACACCAACGGCGTCATGCCGAACGCCAAGAATGCCGCTGCCGCCGAACCCGCACCCAGCACTCGCCGATGCGATCCCGCCATCCGTCGCCCGGCTCCGGTCTGCCGTGCGCTCTGACGCTTTCCAGTCATTTCCTGCCTCAAGTTCTCAAACGGTGGCCCACCTGCGATGGACCGATGGATGGTTTTAATGTTTTGCTCAGCTATCGCCGCGCGCGCTGCGCGGCAACAGTCAGACCGGAGACCGATCCGCCACGGAGAATCCGCGGGGCGTCGAGCTGTCCACCCATGTCATCGCGGCAATTACCTGAACCACCCGCACCCGAATGGGTGCAGCTCGGGATACTGAGCGCTTCCTGTGTTGACAGGTGCTCGGCCCAGCTGCCCTGGCGTGCCAGAGCAGCGTTCTCATCGCGGACATCCGTTCACTCGACGACCTGACGCCTTATCCGCCAGCCGCGCCGGCGCTGCCGTCGCCGCCGCGCCCGCCGTCGCCACCGTTGCCCATGTTGCCGCCGTCGCCGCCGGCGCCGCCCTGGCCTCCGTTGCCGGATCCAGGCTGGCTGTAGCCGTCACCGCCGTTGCCACCGTTGCCGGACGGGCCGGCCGCCGGGGTGCCACTGGCGCCGGATCCGCCGGCCGTTCCGCCGCCACCGATCGTGGTTCCGGCCGCGCCGCCCTGACCGCCGGTGCCCGCGACATTGCCGGCGTCGCCACCGTTGCCGCCGTCTCCACCGTTGCGGGTGGTGGCATTGCCGTCGGCACCCCGGCCGCCGTCGCCGCCTTGGCCGGCGCTGCCGGCATTGCCGCCCTTGCCGCCGTCGCCGTTGGCGCCGACCACGCTGCCGTTCTGCGCGGTTCCGGCGTTGCCGCCGGCTCCACCGGTGCCACCCGAGCCGGCCTCGCCGCCGTTGCCACCGTTGCCGCCGTTGGTGCCGGCAGCGGTCGGGCTGTAGCCGGCGCCGCCGGTGCCGCCGGCACCACCGTCACCGCCCGCACCGCCGTTACCGCCGTTGCCCGCGGTGTTGACGCTCAGCAGGCCGCCGTTACCGCCCTTGCCGCCCTTACCGCCGTCACCGCCGGCGTCGCCCTGAAGTCCACTGCCGCCGTGGGGGTTGAGGGCATCTCCGGCCGTACCTGCCGCACCGGAGCCGCCGACACCGGTAGCCGCGCTGCCACCGGTTCCACCGTTGCCACCGTTGCCGGCCAAGCCACCGTTGCCACCGGCACCGCCCTCACCACCGTTGGTGCCCGGGACGGCACCTGGGTCAGAGGCCGCGTTGTAGCCGTTGCCACCGTTGCCGCCGTTGCCGGACGCAGTGGTGACCGGTGTGCCGCCGGCGCCGTTCGTGCCGTCGACGCCCCCGGTTCCGCCGGTGCCGTGTGCGCCGCCCTCGCCGCCGGTACCCGCGACGTTGCCCGGGTCACCGCCGTTACCGCCCTTGCCTCCGTTGGGGTTGAGGGCGTCGCCGTTGGCACCGTTGCCGCCGTTGCCACCCTGGCCCGCGACCCCGGCGTTTCCGCCGTTGCCGCCGTTGCCGTTGGTGCCCGCGCCGGCCGCACCGTGGACGGCGCCGGCATTACCGCCAGCCCCGCCGGTTCCGCCAGATCCGGCCTCACCACCATTGCCGCCGTTGCCGCCGTTGGTGCCGGCCGCTGCGTTCGCGTCGGAGCCGGCGTCATAGCCGGCGCCACCGGTACCACCCGCGCCACCGTCACCACCGACGCCACCGGCGCCACCGTTTCCGGCGTGGTTGGCCGCCAAGGTGCCGCTGGCACCACCGTTGCCGCCCTTGCCGCCGTTGCCACCAGACAGACCGGAGCCACCCGCGCCACCGTCGGGGTTGGCTGCCGTGCCCGTGGTGCCAGCCGCGCCGGTGCCACCGACGCCGGTGGCACCCGCGCCACCCTTGCCGCCATCGCCACCGTTGCCGTGCGAGCCTCCGGCGCCACCTTCACCGCCATTGCCGCCGTTGCCGCCGTTCTGGGCCGAACTGGTGGAGCTGAAGCCGTTGCCGCCCTGCCCGCCGTTACCGGCCGGGCCGGTGATCGCGGTGCCACCAGCCCCGGTGGCTCCGTTCGTGCCGCCGGCACCACCGCTGCCGTGGGTGCCGGCCGATCCGCCGTTACCCGCCGTGCCGACCTCGCCGCCATTGCCACCCTGGCCGCCGTCCGGGTTGGTGGCGTCGCCATCGGCACCCCTGCCGCCGTTGCCGGCCGTGCCGGCGTCACCGCCGCGTCCGCCACTGCCGCCGTTGCCGTTGGCGGCCGCGGTGCCGGTGGTCGAGGTACCGGAGTTGCCGCCCTGTCCACCGGCGCCGCCCTGGCCGCCGTTGCCGCCAGTGCCGCCGTTCTGGCCGTCGGCACCGGCGGACGTGGCGTTGGCGCCGTCGATTCCATTGCCGCCGTTGCCACCGACGCCGCCGTTGCCCGCGTTGCCGCCGGCGCCGCCCGTGGCGCCGGTACCGCCGGCGCCGCCGTTGCCGCCTTGGCCGCCGTTGGTGCCGGATTCGCCGTTGTCCCCGGTATTGGCACCACTCAAACCGGTGTAGCCGTTTCCGCCCTTACCGCCAGCACCGCCGTTGCCACCGTTGCCGGAGGCGGCGTGCTGGGTGGTGCTGCCCGCCAGCAGACCGCCCTGGCCGCCGTTGCCGCCTAGACCACCATTGCCGCCCGCGGTGCCGTCCACACCGGCCTGGGTGCTGGTGGTGCCGTCGAGACCCTTACCGCCGGACCCGCCATTGCCACCCACGCCCGCAGTGCCGTTGCTGCCGCCGGCCGCGGGCCCGCTGGCTCCTTGGCCGCCGGCGCCCCCGGACCCGGCGTTGCCACCGTTGCCACCCTGGCCGCCGGCCGTGCCGTCGTGCTGAGCCGACGTGCCATCGATGCCCGCAGTACCGGCCGCACCCTTGCCGCCGCTACCGCCATTGCCACCGACACCACCGGCGCCGTGCTGCCCGGCCGTCGAACCGGTACCACCGGCGCCGCCGTTACCACCGGCACCACCATTGGTTCCACTGACACCATCAGCACCCGGCGTGGCGCCATCGGCGCCGGTAAATCCGTTGCCGCCCTTACCGCCAGCGCCGCCGTCGCCGCCAAGACCGGAAGTCGCATGCTGGGTGGTGCTGCCCGCCAGCAGACCGCCCTGGCCACCGTTGCCGCCCAGACCACCATTGCCACCTGCAGTGCCGTCCACCCCCGCCTGAGTGCTGTTGGTCCCGGCCAGACCACTACCGCCCTTGCCGCCATTACCGCCGACACCCGCGGTGCCATTGCTGCCGCTGGCCGCAGCACCGGTCGCGCCCTGGCCACCGGCGCCCCCGAGACCGGCATTCCCGCCATTGCCACCGTTACCACCGGCCGTCCCGTCATGGTTGGCCACGGTGCCATCGACGCCCGCAGTACCGGCCGCACCCTTGCCGCCACTACCGCCATTGCCACCGACACCACCGGCACCGTGCTGGCCGGCGGTCGCACCGCTACCGCCGGCGCCACCGTTACCACCGGCACCACCATTGGTGCCGCTGACACCATCAGCACCCGGGGTGGCGCCATCGGCGCCGGTAAATCCGTTGCCGCCCTTACCACCAGCACCACCGTTGCCACCGGTACCGGAGGCGGCGTGCTGGGTGGTGCTGCCCGCCAGCAGACCACCCTGGCCACCGTTGCCGCCTAGACCACCGCTGCCGCCCGCGGTGCCGTCCACACCCGCCGTCGTGCTGGTGGTGCCGTCGAGACCCTTACCGCCGGACCCGCCGTTGCCACCCACACCCGCGGTGCCGTTGGAGCCACTGGCCGCAGCACCGGTCGCGCCCTGACCACCGGCGCCCCCGACGCCGGCATTACCGCCATTGCCGCCGTTGCCACCGGCCGTGCCGTCATGGTTGCTCGCCGTGCCATCGACACCCACGCTGCCGGCCGCACCCTTGCCGCCGCTGCCGCCGTTGCCGCCGACGCCACCGGCACCGTGCTGGCCGGCGGTCGCACCGGTACCACCGGCGCCACCGTTACCACCGGCGCCACCATTGGTGCCGCTCACACCATCAGCACCCGGCGTGGCGCCGTCAGCACCGGTAAATCCGTTGCCGCCCTTACCACCAGCGCCACCATCGCCACCGGTACCGGACGTCGCATGCTGGGTGGTGCTGCCCGCCAGCAGTCCACCCTGGCCACCGTTACCGCCCAAACCACCATTGCCACCGGCGGTGCCGTTCACCCCCGCCGTCGTGCTGGTGGTGCCGTCGAGACCCTTACCGCCGGAACCACCGTTGCCACCCACACCCGCGGTGCCATTGCTGCCACTGGCCGCAACACCGGTCGCGCCCTGACCACCGGCACCACCGACACCGGCATTGCCGCCATTGCCACCGTTACCACCGGCCGTGCCGTCATGGTTGGCCACAGTGCCATCGATGCCCGCAGTACCGGCCGCACCCTTGCCGCCACTACCGCCATTGCCACCGACACCACCGGCGCCGTGCTGCCCTGCCGTCGAACCGGTACCCCCGGCGCCACCGTTACCGCCCTGGCCGCCGTTGGTTCCGCTCACACCATCAGCACCCGGGGTAGCGCCGTCGCCACCGGTAAATCCGTTGCCGCCCTTGGCGCCGGCACCACCGTCACCACCGGCACCCGAGGCAGCCCGGTCCGTGGTGCTGCCCGCCAGCAGACCACCCTGACCGCCGTTACCGCCCTTGCCACCATTGCCACCCGCGGTGCCGTCCACACCCGCCGTCGTGCTGTTGGTCCCGGCCAGACCACTACCGCCCTTGCCGCCGTTGCCGCCGACACCCGCGGTGCCGTTGGCGCCAGTGGCTGCGTGGCTGCCGTTGGGGCCCTCGCCGCCTACGCCACCGGTTCCCGCGTTCCCGCCATTGCCACCATTACCGCCCGCCGTGCCGTCATGGTTGCTCGCCGTGCCATCGACACCCACGCTGCCGGCCGCACCCTTGCCGCCGCTACCGCCGTTACCGCCGACACCACCGGCACCGTGCTGGCCGACGGTCGCACCGGTACCGCCAGCGCCACCGTTGCCACCGGCACCACCATTGGTGCCGCTGACGCCGTCAGCACCCGGGGTGGCGCCGTCAGCACCGGTAAATCCGTTGCCGCCCTTGGCGCCGGCACCACCATCACCGCCCGCGCCCGAGGCAGCCCGGTCCGTGGTGCTGCCCGCCAGCAGACCACCGATACCGCCGTTGCCGCCCTTGCCACCATTGCCACCGGCGGTGCCGTCAACACCCGCCGTCGTGCTGCTGGTGCCAGCCAGGCCGTTGCCGCCCTTGCCGCCGTTGCCGCCGAGGCCCGCGGCGCCGTCGCTGCCGCTGGCCGCCACGCCATCCGCACCCTGGCCGCCCGCACCACCGGTGCCCGCGTTGCCGCCGTTGCCGCCATTGCCGCCGGCCGTGCCGTCGTGGTTGGCCGACGTGCCGTCGATGCCCGCATCACCGTCCGCGCCGTCGCCACCGCTGCCGCCGTTACCCCCGGCACCGCCAGCGCCCTGCTGGCCCGCAACCGACCCGGAACCCCCGGCGCCACCGTTGCCGCCGGCACCACCGTTGGTGCCGCTCTCGCCGTCCGCGCCGGCACTCGCGCCGCTCAAGCCGGTGTAGCCGTGGCCACCCTGACCGCCGGCACCACCGTCGCCGCCGAAACCGGTGGCGGCGTGCGTAATTCCGTCGGCGTTCAGGCCACCGAGGCCACCATTGCCGCCGGCGCCGCCGTCGGTGCCGGCGGTGCCGTCCACGCCGTCGGTCGTGCTGCTGATGCCGGCTGCTCCAGCGGCACCACTGCCGCCGTTACCGCCGACGCCCGCGCTGCCGTTGTCACCGGCGTTGCCGCCCTTGCCGCCGTTGCCGCCGGCGGTTCCGGCCGCCGCGTTCGGGTCGGCAGCAGCGTCGTAGCCGTCGCCGCCCCGGCCGCCGGATGCGGCACCGGTCGATGCCTCGCCGCCGTTGCCCGCCTGGCCGTCCACACCACCGGCGCCGGCCTGACCGCCCGCACCCCCGATGCCCGCCGTGCCGGTGGCGCCGCCGTTGCCACCGTCGCCACCGTCGGGGTTGGCGGCCGTCCCAGCTGCACCCGCGCCACCATTGCCGCCCACACCGGAGTCACCGCCGTCACCGCCATTGCCGCCGGCGCCGCCGTGGCCGGACGCACCGGTGCTGCCGTCCGAGCCGAACAGCGCATGGGTGACGCCCGCGGCCCCGGCCACCCCGGCCGCGCCGCCATTGCCACCGGCACCGCCGTTGCCACCGTTGGAGCCCGCGGTGCCATCACCGCCATTGCCGGAGCCACCATCGGCGAACGTGCCGGCCGCACCGTCGGTGCCGTCATCTCCGCCAACGCCCTGGCCGCCGGCACCACCGGCGCCACCGTTTCCGGCCGCGCCGCCCTGACCGCCGGAGCCGTACAACAGCGCCTTGGACGCCCCGCCGGCGCCACCGTTACCGCCAGTGCCGCCGTTGCCGCCCGCGCCACCGTTGCCGCCATCAACACCGGCAACACCGACCGCGCCGGCGAACCCGACCAGACCGTCGCCGCCGACGCCGCCATTGCCGCCGATGCCGAAGATCCAGCCCAGCCCGGCGCCGCCGTCACCGCCGTTGCCGCCGTCGCCGCCAGCACCACCGGCGCCACCGACACCGATCCAGCTGCCGCCGTTGCCGCCGGCGCCACCCTCGAAGCCGATGCCACCGGCCCCGCCGGCACCACCGTTGCCGAACATCCCGGCCGCGCCGCCGTCACCACCGGCAATCCCGGTCAGCGAACCGTCGTAGCCCGCACCGCCGTCGCCGAACAGCCAACCCGCGTTGCCACCATCGGGATTGAGCTCGGTGCCCGCCGCGCCGTTGCCGATGATGATCGAACCGAACCCGAACCAGGTGTTGATGAAGTCATCCACCGGCTTACCGACGAACGGGTCGTTGATCCACGCCACCATCCCGGCGTGCATCGGCTCGAACAGGTACTGGCCCAGCAACCCGGTGATGCCGAACGGGTCACCCAGCATCGCCGCCGCCGAACCCGGTTCGGCGTAGGCCGCACTCAGGGCGGTGCTCAGTTCATCGCCGGCGAACAACTGGTCCCAGTTGAGGCCCAGATCCCCTGTGCCGCCGTCGAACAACGACCCCCAGGCGTTCGGGTCGAACAGGTCTTCCAGGCCGAAGTCGGCGTGCGCCTGCGGCGCCATCCCCAGTGCCAGAAAGGTGCTCACCGCACCGGCGGCACCGACCGCCCGACGCCCGGCGTTGCCGCGAGTTCCGTGCAGTGCTGCGCTGCGACGCTTACGAGCCATTGGATCGACCTCTATCTGGATGAGTGGAGTGAGTCAGGGGAGCAGGTGCTGACGACAGCTGGCGTGGATGCGGGATTCAGCCGTGAGCACCATCGGTGCCCTTCGTGCCGGAGCCGCCGGCGGTGCCGGTCTGCCCCGCAGCGCCCGGGTCCGCGCTCACCGCGCCGCCCGCCGACGCCGATCCGGCCGCCCCGGCAGTACCGCCGGCGCCACCGGAACCGGCCGCACCGCCGGTGCCGCCGCCGCCGACACCGGTGTTCCCGTTGGCACCGATGCCTTGCGCAGTCCCCGCGGCGCCACCAACTCCGCCGTTACCGCCCGCGCCACCGTTACCGCCCTTGCCGCCGGTGCCACCGTCGCCGCCATCGCCGCCCTTGGCGTAACCGGTGCCCTGGTAGTTCTCACCGGTACCGCCGCCGCCACCGGCGCCACCGTTGCCACCGTTCTCGCCGGCGCCGCCGTTACCGCCCAAGCCGCCGAGACCGCCGTCACCGCCGTTGCCGGCGATCGTGCCGCCCTTGCCGCCCGCGCCGCCGGCGCCACCGCTGGCCCCGGCCGTGCCGTTGGTGCCGTTACCGCCGTTACCGCCGTCACCGCCGTCGCCGCCGTATGCGTAGCCGCGGGTTCCGCCGGTCTCTGCCTTGGCGCCACCGCCGGCGCCGCCGTTGCCGCCCGCGGCTGCCTGCCCGCCGTTGCCGCCGTTGCCGCCGTCGCCGGCGTTGATGTCGCCGCAGCCGAAGAAGAGCGCGCACGACGCGGACGCCCCCGTGCCACCGGCACCACCGGTCTGACCGGCCTGGGTGGCGTTGGAGCCGTTGGCTCCGGTTCCGCCACCGGCCGCCTGGCCAGTCGGGGGGGTGTAGCCGGCGGTTCCGGCCGCACCATTGCCGCCGGCACCGCCGTTGCCGCCGTTGCCGATGGTGCCGGCGTCGCCACCCTTGCCGCCGATGCCACCGATCTGCGCGGCACCGTTGACGGTGCCCTGGCCGTTGCCGCCGACACCGCCGTTACCGCCGTTACCGCCGCTGACGCCGGTCGCGCCCGCGGTCCCGCTTGCAGCCAGCTGGCCGTTGCCGCTGTCGCCGCCCAGACCGCCGGCCCCGCCGCCACCGCGGTTTCCGCCGTTGCCGCCCTGGCCTCCGTTTCCGGCGGCCGCGTTGGTGCCGCCGCCGGCACCTGCGCCGCCGGTACCGCCATTGCCGGCGTTGCCGCCCTGGCCACCGGCACCGCCTTGGCCGCCGACGCCGTGGCTGCCGGTGCTGCCGTCGGTGGCGGTGCCGCCGACGCCGCCGTTGCCGCCGACCCCACCAGCTCCGCCGATAGCCCCGCTCCCGCCGTTGCCGCCCTTGCCGCCGGTGAGTCCGCCACCGTCGGGTGCGGTGATGCCGGTCGAGCCGTTCGCGCCGCTACCGCCCGCACCACCGACGCCGCCCTTGCCGCCGGCGCCGCCGTTGCCGGCCGCGCCGGACACCGCACCGCCGTTGCCGCCCGCACCGCCGTTGCCGCCGGCACCACCGGTGAGTCCGGCCGTGCCGGATCCTCCGGCGTTGGCGGCGTTTCCGCCGGCTTGGCCCGCCGCACCGGTGCCACCGGCACCGCCGTTGCCGCCGTTGCCGATTGAGCCGCCGGTGCCGCCCTTACCGCCGTCGCCACCTCGGGTGCCGGCCGCGGCGTTGGGGTCAGCGGCGGCGTTGTAGCCGTTACCGCCGTTACCGCCGTTGCCGGATGGGCCGACGGCGGGTGTGCCGTTGGCACCGGTCGCTCCGTTCAGGCCACCCGTACCGCCGGTGCCGCGTGCACCACCGGCACCACCGGTGCCGGCGACGTTGCCCGCATCCCCGCCGCGACCGCCGTTGCCACCGTTGAGGGTGGTGGCATCGCCGGCGGCACCGTTGCCACCGTTGCCACCCTGGCCGGCCGTCCCGGCGTTGCCGCCGGCACCACCGCTGCCGTTGGCACCCGCGGAGGCCGCGCCGTTGACCGCGCCCGCGTTACCGCCGGCACCGCCGACGCCACCGGAGCCGGCCTGACCACCCTTGCCGCCGTCACCCCCGTTGGCGCCGGCCGCCGTCGGACTGAACCCGGCACCACCGGTACCACCGGCGCCGCCGTCACCGCCCTTACCGCCAGCGCCACCGTTGCCGGCGTGGTTGGCCACCAGCGCGCCGCTGGCCCCGCCGTTGCCGCCCTTGCCGCCGTTGCCGCCGGCTGCACCGGAACCACCGGCGCCGCCATTGGGATTGGCGGCCGTGCCCGCCGTGCCGGCTGCGCCGGTCCCACCGACACCGGTCGCACCCGCACCACCGACGCCGCCATTGCCACCGTTGCCGGCCGAACCACCCGCGCCGCCGTTACCGCCGACACCACCGTTGCCGCCGTTGTCGGCCACGCTGGTGGGGCTGAACCCGGCACCACCGTTGCCGCCGTTGCCGGAGGCCACGCTCACCGCTGTGCCGTTGGCGCCGGTTGCTCCGTCGAGACCGCCGGTACCGCCGGTGCCGTGCGCACCGCCGGCACCACCGGTTCCGGCGACATTGCCCGCATCCCCGCCCCGGCCACCGTTGCCGCCGTTGGGGCTGGTCACGTCTCCAGCTGCGCCGTTGCCACCGTTGCCGCCCGCGCCGGCCACCCCGGCGTTGCCGCCGGCGCCACCGTTGCCGTTGTCACCCGCGGAGGCCGCGCCGTTGACCGCGCCCGCGTTGCCGCCGGCACCACCGATACCACCGGAGCCGGCCTGACCGCCCTTGCCGCCGTCACCGCCGTTGGCGCCTGCCGCGGTCGGGCTGAACCCGGCACCACCGGTGCCACCGGCGCCGCCGTCACCGCCCTTGCCGCCAGCGCCACCATTGCCCGCGTGGTTGGTCACCAGCGCGCCGCTGGCGCCGCCGCTGCCACCCCGGCCGCCGTTGCCGCCGGCCGCACCCGAACCGCCGGCACCGCCATTGGGGTTACCGGCCGTGCCCGCCGTACCGACCGCACCGTTACCGCCGAGCCCGGTGGCGCCCGCACCGCCGGCACCACCATTTCCGCCGTTGCCGGCCGCACCCGCCGCGCCACCGTTACCGCCGGCACCACCGTTGCCGCCGTTGTCGGCCATGTTGGTCGGGCTGTACCCGGCACCACCGTTGCCGCCGTTACCCGACACCGTGGTCGCTGAGACTCCGTCGGCGCCGTGGCCGCCGTGGGTGCCGCCGCCGCCGGAGGTGGCGCCGGCCGTGCCGCCGGCGCCACCGGTCCCGGCGACGTTGCCAGGGTCGCCACCCTGACCCCCATTGCCGCCATTGGGGTTGGCGGCATTTCCGGCGGCACCGTCGCCGCCGTTGCCGCCCGCTCCGGCGTCGCCGGCGTTACCGCCGGCCCCGCCGTTGCCGTTGTTGCCGACGGTTCCGTTGGCCGCGGTGCCCGCGTTGCCGCCGGCGCCGCCGATACCACCGGACCCGGCTTGACCACCCTTGCCGCCGTTGCCGCCGTCGGCACCGGGCGTCGTCGCGGTGAAGCCCTTGCCGCCGACACCGCCGTTGCCACCGGCGCCGCCCGCGCCCCCGATGCCGCCGTTACCCGCGGTGTTGATGCTCAGTGAGCCACCGGCACCGCCGGCGCCGCCGTTACCGCCGTTGCCGCCGGAGCCGCCCTGTCCGCCGTTGGTGCCATTGACGCTGGCCTGGGTGCCGTTGTTTCCGACCGGCCCGCTGGTTCCGGCAGAACCTGCCGCACCGGCACCGCCGTTGCCACCGTTGCCGTGGGCGCCGCCGTTACCGCCTGCGCCGCCGTCGCCGCCGAATTGTCCTGCCGCGGTGGGGCTGAAGCCCGCGCCGCCCTGGCCGCCATTGCCGGAGGCCCCGATGATTTCGGCGCCGTGTGCGCCGGTGGCACCGACCGTCGCCCCCACACCGCCGGCCGCTCCGCCGTTGCCGCCCGCGGCGGCGGTGCCGACATCGCCGCCGTCGCCGCCGTTGCCACCGTCGATGTGGGTGGCGTTGCCGTTGCCGCCGGCCCCGCCGTTGCCGGCAGCCCCCGCGTCACCGCCGCGGCCGCCGGCGCCGCCGGAGGCGTTTGCACCGGCAGTACCGTGCGCGGCCGTTCCGCCGACACCGCCCGCACCGCCGTTGCCGCCGACGGCGCCATCGCCGCCGTCGCCACCGTTCGCGCCGTTGCCGCCGGCTGTGCTGGCGTTGGCCCCGGTCACCCCGTTACCGCCGTTACCGCCCGCGCCACCGGCACCGCCCACGCCGCCGGCGCCGCCGTTGCCGGCCTCAGCGCCGCCCTTGCCGCCGGCACCACCGGCGCCGCCGCTGCCGCCGACGGTGCCGTTGCCGCCATCGGGGTTCACCGCGTTGCCGACGGCCCCGTTCGTGCCGTCGGCACCGGATCCACCGGCGCCACCGTTTCCGCCGTTGCCGTGATCGCCGCCGTCACCGCCGGCGCCGCCGTTGCCGCCCGATTCGCCTGCGTTGGTGGCGCTGAATCCGTCGCCGCCCGCGCCGCCGTTGCCTTGGCCGATGGTGGCGGTGCTGCCGGCCGAACCCGCTGCGCCGGTGTGGGATCCGGTGCCCGCAGTGCCGGCGCTGCCGCCGGTGCCGGTGTCGCCAC
Source organism: Mycolicibacter heraklionensis (assembly GCF_001021505.1). Classification (GTDB taxonomy): domain Bacteria; phylum Actinomycetota; class Actinomycetes; order Mycobacteriales; family Mycobacteriaceae; genus Mycobacterium; species Mycobacterium heraklionense. The sequence goes on along the minus strand of NZ_LDPO01000018.1, from coordinate 12,901 downwards.
CGTTACCGCCGTTGCCGCCGTCCCGATGCGCAGCCGTGCCAGCCGCACCGGCGCCACCGTCGCCGGCCGTGCCGGCGGCGCCACCGCTACCGGCGTTGCCTCCAGCTCCGGTGGAACCCGCGACGCCGTGGGCCGCGGTACCGCCCGCGCCGCCGTTGCCGCCGCTGCCCCCGTTGCCGCCGCTGCCCGCGTCGCCACCATTGCCGCCGATGCCGGTGCCACCGCCGTCGAACGAGCCGGTCGCGCCGAGGACACCGTCGCCGCCTGCGCCACCGTCCGCGCCGTGGCCGCCGCGACCGCCGGCCCCGCCGTTACCGGCTACCGAACCGCCCTTGCCGCCGACGCCGCCGGTGCCGCCGTTTCCACCCGTGTGACCGTCGGTGCCGTCGGGGTTGGTGGTGCTGCCGTCGCTGCCGGCGATGCCGGCCGCCCCGTTGCCACCGTTGCCGCCCGCACCGCCGTTGCCGTAGGCGCCGCCGTCACCGCCGGCGCCCCCGTTGCCGCCCGATTCGCCTGCGGCCGTGGGGCTGTAACCGTCGCCACCGGCGCCGCCGTTGCCACCGACACCGGTCACGTCGGCACCGTTGATGCCCTGCTGACCCGCTACTGCTCCGGCGCCCCCGGCTTGTCCGCCCGCGCCGCCGGCGCCGGCCGTGCCGGTGTCGCCGCCGTGACCGCCCGCGCCACCGTTGAGGTTCGACGCCGTGCCGGTCGCACCCGCACCGCCGTTGCCGCCGAGTCCGGCGACACCGCCGGCCCCGCCGTTGCCGCCGTTGCCGGCCTGACCGCCGGCCCCGGCCGCACCGTTGCTGCCGAACCACGAGCTGGCCGTCCCACCGGCACCGGCCGTCCCGGCCGCTCCGCCGTTGCCGCCGGTGCCGCCGTTGCCGCCATTCGTGCCGTCGGTGCCGTCGCCACCGTTGCCGGTGCCACCGCCGGCGAAGGTGCCTGTCTCGCCGTCGTTTCCGTTGGTGCCGGCCAAGCCCGCGCCACCGACGCCACCGCTGCCACCGTCACCGGCCGCGCCGCCCTTGCCGCCCGCACCGAACAGGAATGCCTTGGACGCACCACCGGTGCCACCGTTGCCGCCGACACCACCATTACCGCCGGCGCCACCGTTACCGCTGTCAATGCCGGCGACACCGACCGCACCCGCGGTGCCGACCAGGCCGTCGCCGCCGACACCACCGGCACCGCCGATGGCGAAGAGCCAGCCGGTACCAACGCCGCCATTACCGCCATCGCCGTTGACACCACCGGCACCGCCGGCGCCGCCGATACCGCTCCAGCTGCCGCCGGCACCACCGTTGCCGCCGTCGAAGCCCGCGCCGCCGTCGCCGCCGGCCCCACCGTTGCCGAACATCCCGGCCGCGCCACCATCGCCACCGGCCACGCCGGTCAGCGAACCGTCATAGCCCGCGCCGCCGTCGCCGTACAACCAGCCGCCGTTGCCGCCGTCGGGGTTGAGCTCGGTGCCCGCCGCACCGTTGCCGATGATGATCGAGCCGAACCCGAAGGTGTTGTTGATGAAGGTGTCGACCTGGGTGCCGAACGGACTGTTGATCCAGTCGACCATCGCGTTGTGCATCGGGGTGTAAAACCACTGGTCGACAATGGCGGTGATACCACCGGTGTCGGCCGCCGAGCCCGCATAGGCCGCCGTCAGCGCGTCTGTCAGCTCGTCACCGGCGAACAGATGATCCCAGTTGAAGCCCGAATCCCAAGTGCTGGAGTCGAATAGCGGCGCCCAGGTGCTCGGGTCGAACAGGTCGTCCAAACCGAAGTCGGCCTGTGCTTGCGGCGCCATGCCGAATGCCAGGAATGCGCTGACGGCCCCAGCGGCGCCGACGGCGCGACGACGGTTGCTGTGGTTCTTACGAGCCATGGGAGTGACGCCTATCTGCTGAGTTCGGGTTAGTTGGTCGAGTCGGCGAACGTGCGGTTAGCCATGGGGTCCGGCGGTGCCCGTACTGCCACCCGGTCCGTTCCCGCCGGATGAGCCCGGATCACCGGTCGGGGTTCCGCTGCCACCGGTGCCGACGGCGCCCGCAGCACCACCGGAGCCGGCCCCGCCGCCGTTTCCACCGGGCTTGCTGTTGTAGCTGCCGCCGCCGCCACCGCCGTTGCCGCCGTTGCCGCCGTTGCCGCCCTGGCCGCTGTCGCCGCCGTCGCCACCGGGGCCATTGCCGCTGGCACCACCGGCACCGCCCGCGCCGCTGGCGCCACCCGTACCGCCGGCTCCACCGTCACCGCCGGCAGAGGCGGAGTAGAGGCCCCAACCGCTGCCGCCGGCCCCACCGGTGCCGCCGTTGTTGCCCGCTCCGCCGCGGCCACCGTTGCCACCATCACCGCCGGCGCCGTTGGTGGCGGTGCCACCGGCGCCGCCGCGACCGCCCGCGCCACCGGCACCGCCCGAGCCACCGGCGCCACCCGACTTGCTGTTGGTGGGGCTGAATCCGGCGCTGTGGCCGTTGGTGCCGTTTCCGCCGACGCCGCCGTTTCCGCCGGCGCCGCCAACGCCGCCGTTACCGGCGTCGCCGGAAATCGAGCCGCCACTGCCACCGTTACCGCCGACGCCACCCACGCCACCGACGGCTCCGTTGTAGCCGCCAACGCCATCACCACTGCCGTTGATGCCGTTGGTACCGGCCCCGCCTTTGCCGCCGGCGCCGCCGTCGCCGCCGTTACCGACGGTCCCACCGTCGCCACCGGCACCGCCGTTGCCGCCGGCCGCGCCGCCCTGGCTCAGCCAGCCGGGCGTGCCGCCGTCGCCGCCGGCACCGCCCTTGCCACCAGTGGCCCCGGCGCTGTTGCCGGTGGCCATACCGCCGGCGCCACCATTGCCACCGGCCCCGGCGGCCGCGCCCGGACCGTTGTTGTTGACCGAAGCGAGCGGGTTGGCGTTGCCGCCGTTGCCGCCGTTGCCACCGGCGCCACCGATATAGCCGGTACCACCGTTTCCACCGAGGCCGCCCTTGCCTGCCGACCCCGCAGTGTTCGGGATGGTGTGCGGGTTGCCGCCACCGTCCGCCGACGCGCCACCGGTGCCGCCGTTGCCGCCGGCGCCGCCGGTACCGTCGACACCGGTCGCGCTCGGTCCGGCGCCGGCCGCCCCACCGTTGCCGCCGAGACCGCCGGTACCGCCGGTACCGCCGGTACCCAAGGTCCAGTCACTCGAGCTGGTGTGGCCAGCCATTCCACCGGCGCCGGCATTACCCCCAGCGCCACCGGTGCCGCCGTCGCCATTGACGCCGGCAACACCCTGCACACTGCCGTTCTGAGCCGTACCGGCGGCCCCGCCGGCACCGCCGTTACCGCCCGCGGCGCCGGCGCCGCCGTCACCGCCGCGACCGCCGTCTTTTTGAGTCGCGTTGCTGGTGCCGGTAGCGCCATCGCCGCCCCGGCCACCGGCACCGCCGTCGCCACCGGCACCACCCTTACCAGCGGTGTTAGCCGCGAGGGTGCCGCCGTTACCGCCGGCACCGCCCTTGCCGCCGTTGCCGCCGATGTTGCCGTTCCCGCCGGTCGTCCCGGCCGCGGTCGCCGCCGCACCGGCGGTACCGGCCACGCCGTCACCACCTGCCCCGCCGTTACCGCCGTTGCCCGCGCTGCCGCCGTTACCGCCGGCGCCGCCGTTGCCGCCGCTGGCGCCGGCACCGGTCGGGGTGAAGCCGTTTCCGCCGTCGCCGCCGTTGCCGGACGGACCCTGCACGGGCGTACCGGACACGCCGTCGCCGCCATCGCTTCCACCGCCGCCGACCGTGCTGCCGGCCGCACCACCGTGACCACCGGCACCAGCCGCACTGCCCGGGTCGCCGCCGTCACCGCCGCGACCGCCATTCGGGGTACTCGCGTTGCCGTCGCCGCCACGGCCTCCGTTGCCGCCCTGGCCTGCGCTGCCGGCGTTACCGCCCGCACCGCCGTTGCCGTTGAGGCCGACGGTGCCGTGGTCGGTGGCACCGGCAGCACCGCCGGTGCCGCCGTGCCCGCCGGAACCGGCCTGCCCGCCACTACCGCCGTTTCCGCCGGCAGCACCGGCCACCGTGGCGTTGAACCCATTGCCACCGGTGCCGCCGTTGCCACCGGCTCCACCATCACCACCGACGCCGCCATTGCCCGCGGTGTTGATCGCCAGCGCACCGCCGGCACCGCCCGCGCCGCCGTTTCCGCCGTTACCGCCGTCGGTGCCCGAACCGCCGATGCCGCCGTTGGGGCTGCCGGCCGTGCCCGCCGTGCCCGCGGCGCTGCCGCCGCCGACGCCGGACTTGCCGCTGCCGCCGACACCACCATTGCCGCCATTGCCGACGTTGCCGCCGTCACCGCCGGCGCCACCATTGCCACCGCTGGTACCGCCGGCAGCACCGGCGTCGCCGGCCGCGTTGTAGCCCGCGCCGCCATTGCCGCCATTACCGGCCGGGCCGGTGATCGCCGCACCGGCAGCACCGTCGGCGCCGGCGTTGCCGCCGGTTCCCCCGGTTCCGACCGCGCCGCCCTGGCCGGCAGTTCCGGCAGTACCGGCGTCACCGCCGTCACCGCCCTTGCCGCCGTTGACGTTTGAGGCGTTGCCTGCTGCACCGTCCGAGCCGTTGCCGGCCGTGCCCGCGTTGCCGCCGGAACCACCGGCCCCGCCGGTGCCGTTGACACCCGCGTTGCCCGAGCCGCCTGCTGTGCCTCCGGCGTTACCGCCCGCACCCCCGGAGCCGGCGTTGCCGCCGTTGCCGCCGGAGCCGCCGTTGTTGCCGTTCGCCCCGGCCGCCGTGACCTGGGCGCCGGCCAGGCCGTCGCCGCCGTTTCCGCCGGCGCCACCGGCGCCGCCCAGACCACCGTTGCCACCGTTGCCGGCGATCGAGCCGCCCAGACCACCGGCGCCGCCCGCGCCGCCGTCGGTGCCGTTGCCGCCGCTGGTGCCCGAGCCGCCCGCGGTGGTGGCGCTCACGCCCGCCACGCCGGTGAAGCCGTTGCCGCCGTTGCCGCCGTTGCCGCCGCTACCGTGGTCGCCGCCGTTGCCGCCGGCACCGCCCGCGCCGCCGTTGACGCCGGCGGTGGAGGAGGTGAAGCCGTTCCCGCCGTCGCCGCCGTTGCCCCCGCCGGTCGGTGTGTTGCCTTCGGCGCCCTGCGCGCCGGCGTTGCCGCCCAGACCGCCGACACCGGCGGCGCCACCGTTACCGCCGGCACCCGCGATCCCGACGTGGCCGCCGTTGCCACCGTTGCCGCCGTTGATGTTTGAGGCGTCGCCGTCCGCGCCGCGGCCGCCGTCGCCGGCCGCGCCGCCGATGCCGCCCTGGCCGCCGGCGCCGCCGTTGCCGTTGGCGCCCAGGTTTCCGGTACCGGTGGCGGTGCCGGCGTCCCCGCCCTTGCCGCCGTCACCGCCGGTTCCGCCGGCCCCGCCGTTGGTGCCGTTGCCACCGTTGCCATCACCGGTGAGGTAGCTGCCGGCCGCACCGGTCTGTCCGGCGCCGCCTTGGCCGCCGATGCCGCCCTTGCCACCGTCGCCGCCACTCCCGGCGTTGCTGTTGACTCCGGTGCCGTTGCCGCCGTGTCCGCCGTCGCCGCCCAGGCCGCCGTTACCGCCCTGGCCGCCGTTTCCGCTCAGGGCGCCGGCCGCACCACCGTTGCCACCGTTGCCGCCGTCGCCGCCGGTACCGCCCTTGCCGCCGGACCAGCCACCGTTGCCGCCGGGGCCGCCCGCGCCGCCATTGCCCCCGTTGCCGCCGTCGCCACCGTCGCCGACCAGCCCGGCGTTGCCGGCGTTGCCGCCGTTGCCGCCGGCGAAGGTGAGCGCCCGGAAGCCCACATCATTGGCGTGGGCGGCGTTGTAGGCCGCCACGTCGAAGCCGTCGCCGCCGTTACCGCCGTTGCCGCCGTGCCCGGCCGCCTGGCCGTCGGCACCGCTGGCCGCGCGCTCGGTGGTGGAGCCGCCGGTCAGGCCGCCTTCCCCGCCGTGGCCGATCGCGCCCGGATCGCCGCCGTCGCCACCGTCACCGCCGTCGGGGTGCTCGCTGGTGGCGTCCAGACCGGCGCCACCGTCACCGGCGATCCCGGCGTTACCGCCCGCACCGCCCTGCCCGCCGAGGCCGTTGACGCCCGCCGAACCGAAGCCGGCGCCCGCCCCGGCCACGCCGCCATTGCCGCCAAGACCACCGTTGGCGCCGTCACCACCGCCGGCACCGTCACCACCATTGCCGTTGCTGGCAGCCGCATCCCACTGCCCGGCAGCACCGTCACCACCGCGGCCACCGTTACCGCCGACACCACCGACACCGCCGGCACCACCATTGCCACCAGTACCGAAAAGACCCGAAGCCTTACCGCCGGCACCACCATTGCCGCCATTACCGCCGACAACACCATTGCCGCCGGCCACGCCCGCGCCGGCGCCACCGTTGGCCCAGACACCGGCGGCGCCATCGATGCCCGCCGCACCGGCCGCACCGATGCCGCCGGCGCCGCCGGCACCCCCGGAGCCGAACAGCCAGCCCGCGCCCGCACCACCATCGCCGCCGTTGCCGCCGTCGACACCACCGGCGCCGCCGGCACCGCCAATGCCCATCCACGAACCGCCGGCACCACCGGTACCGCCGTCACCACCGGCCAGGCCCGCACCGCCGGCACCGCCGTTGCCGAACAGACCGGCCGCACCACCATCACCACCGGCGACACCGTCACCGCCATCACCGAACAGCCACCCGCCCGCACCACCATTGCCGCCATCGACACCGGCCACACCCGCAGCGCCGTTACCGATGATGATCGAGCCGAACCCGAACGTGTCGTTGATGAAGCTGTCGACCTGAATGCCCAACGGGCTCTCAATCCAGTCGACCATGCTCGCGTGCATGGGGGTGTAGATGTACGACTCGACCAACACGGTCAGATCGAACGGGTCGCCACTGGCCAACCCCGCCGACGGATCGAACAACGACCCCCAGTCGAACGCACCCGCGGTGTCCACCTCGGCAGCCGGCCACGCCGCCGGATTGAACAGATCCAGCAACCAGTCGAACTCACCATCAGCCTGCGCCGCCGGCGCCGACACCAACGGCGTCACACCGAACGTCAGGAACGCCGCCGCCGCGGAGCCCGCACCCAACAACCGACGACTAGCCCGAGTTGCCTTGTGGCGCTTACCAATCACAGGGGACCTCATTACTTAAGCAGGAATGGTTGATTCGTTGATCAATGCCGCGAACGTCTTAGCCGGTAGTGCCGGTCGATCCGCCACTGCCGGCGGCGCCGTTGGCGCCGTCGGCCCCACCGGTGCCCCCCGCACCGCTGGATGCGTTCGAGCCGTCGGCGTTGTGGCCGCCCGCGCCGCCGCTGCCGGCCGCGCCGCCGCTGCCGCCGGAGTCCGCGGTCCCGCCGGACCCGCCCTGGCCGGCCGTCTGGCTTCCCAATGCGGTGCCGCGGCTGGTGTTGCCGCCGTCGCCGCCGTCGCCGCCGTTGCCGCCGTGACCACCGGCACCACCGTTGCCGCCGGCGCCACCCACGCCGGCCTGACCGGCGCCGTCCGCACCGGCCGCGCCGGCGTCGCCGCCCTGGCCGCCGATGCCGCCCGCACCGCCGTTACCGCCGTAGCCGCCGTTGCCGCCGTTGCCGCCCTGGCCGCCGACCGCGGAGGTGCCGCCGACCGGCGCCGACATGTAGGCCTGCCCGCCGGTACCACCGTCGCCGCCGTTACCGCCGACGGTGCCGTCGCCGCCGTTGCCGGCCGCACCGCCGACACCACCGTTGCCGCCGACACCCGACACCGACCCACCGGCGCCGCCGGCCCCGCCGGCCCCGCCGTTGCCGCCGGTCACACCGTTGACGCCGTTGCCACCGTTACCGCCGTTGCCGCCGGTCCCACCGTGAGCGCTGCTGGAGCTGCCGCCGACGTAGGCGTAGCCGCCGGTACCGCCGTCGCCGCCGTCGCCGGCAACGCCGCCGGTACCACCGTTACCGCCCTTGCCGCCGGTGGCGGTCTGGCCCAGCCACGCGCCGGTGTTGCCCCGGCCGCCGGTGCCACCGTTGCCGCCGTTCTGGATGTGTCCGCCGTTGCTGGCGTTATTGCCCGCGGTGCCGTTACCGCCGACGCCGGCCGTGCACGAGGTGGTGCCCACGGTGCTGCCGCAGTCAGACCCGGTGCCTCCGTTACCCGCCGACGGGTTCGAGCCGCCTGGGGTGGGCGCGACCGGGTTGGTGCCCAGCGCGCCCTTACCGCCGGCGCCGCCGTCGCCACCGTTGCCGTTGGAGCCGGCCGCACCGCCGAGGCCGCCGTTACCGCCGGATTGGCCGACGTTGTTGATCACGCCGACGCCGTTGCCGCCCGCGCCGCCGTTACCGCCGTTGCCGCCGCCGCCGGCCGCGCCCACGTCGCCGTGTGCGCCGTCGCCCGCGCTGCCGACCCCGCCGGCCCCACCCTGTCCGGCCGTGCCGCGTTCCCCACCGGTGCCGCCGTTGCCGCCGTTGCTGGCGTTTGCCGCGGCGCCGCCGCCAACACCCTGACCACCCTGGCCGCCGGTCCCGGCGTCACCCGCGGCACCGCCGCGACCGCCGGCCCCGCCGGTGCCGTGGGTGGCGGTGCCGCCCTGGCCGCCCACGCCTCCCTGGCCGCCGTTGCCGGCGTCACCGGCGTTGCCGCCGTTCTGGCCGGCGACGGTCGCATTGAGCCCGGCACCACCGAGACCGCCCGTGCCGCCCGCGCCGCCCTGACCGCCGACGCCGCCATCACCGGCCACGCTGCCGCCGGCACCCCCGGTGCCGCCGTTGCCACCGAGTCCGCCGTTGCCACCATGCGTGCCGGTGCCGGAGGCATCGGTGACCCCGGCCGCGCCGGTCGCACCGGCACCGCCGTTTCCGCCCGCACCGCCGGTGCCCACCGTCCCGGCGTTGCCGCCGTTGCCGCCCTGACCACCGACCTGCAGAGTGCCGTTGATCAGGATCTGGCCGGCGCCGCCGTTGCCGCCCGCGCCACCGTTGGAGTGGCCCGCGGCGCCGTCTGCGCCATCCGCGGCTTGGATGCCATCGGCTCCGATGCCACCGGCGGCGCCGTGACCGGCCTGCCCCACTTCGCCACCGTCACCGCCGTTGCCACCGGTGCCGGCTTCCAGGTCAAGGCCGCCGCCGGCCCCGTCGCCGCCTCGGCCGCCGGTCCCGCCGTTGCCGGCCGCTCCACCGGTGCCACCAACCCCACCGGACCCGGCCGCACCCGCGTTGCCGTTGACCGCGGTGCCGCCGGCGCCACCGTTACCGCCGTGTCCGGCGTTGCCACCGTCGCCGCCGTCGCGACCGTCGCCGCCGTCGGTGCCCTGCCCCGCGGCGTCGGTGACTCCCGCGGTGCCAGTCAGGCCGTTGCCGCCGGCACCACCGTTGCCGCCGGCACCGCCGCGGCCGCCCGCGCCACCGTTACCGGAGATGGCGCCACCCGCGCCGCCAACGCCGCCGTTACCGCCGGCCGCACCGTTCCCGCCGTGGGTTCCGTCGCCGCCGGCGTCCGTGACACCCGCGCTCCCGGTCGCGCCCGCGCCACCATCACCACCGGCGCCACCGGTGCCGATCGCACCCGCGTTACCTCCGGCACCACCGTTTCCGCCGGCCTGGGCGGCGCCGTTGGACAGCACCTGTCCCGCACCGCCGGTACCGCCGGCACCACCGTTGCCGCCGCCGACCGCCGCCGCTCCCGCGACACCGCCGGCGCGCTGGGTAACACCGTCACCGCTCAGACCGCCTTGCCCTGCGCCACCGGCGTGGCCCGCGGTGCCGGCAGCACCACCGTTGCCGCCGTTTCCGGCGACCAGGTTCAACCCGCCGCCGGCACCTTGCCCACCGGCACCGCCGTCGCCGCCCTTGCCGGCGTTGCCACCGTTTCCGCCGATCCCGCCGATCCCGGCCTTGCCCGCCGTCCCGTTGACCGCGCTGCCGCCGACACCGCCCTGGCCGCCGACACCGCCGGTTCCGCCGTTGCCGCCGTCGGCACCGGTGCCGCCGTTGCCGCCGAACAGTCCGCTGCCCGCCGCGGCATCGGTGCCCGCGGCGCCGGTCAGACCGGTCGCGCCGTTGCCTCCGTTACCGCCGTGGCCGCCGACACCGCCGGCGCCACCGTTACCGGCGATCGAGCCACCGCTACCGCCGGCACCACCGACACCACCGGTGGCGCCATTGGCGCCGTTGGCGCTGTTGACCGAACCGGTCCCACCGCTGGCGCCTGCGCCACCGTCGCCACCACGGCCACCGTTGCCGATCGACCCGGCGTTGCCGCCGTGGCCACCGGCGCCGCCGACCTGCATCGTGCCGTCGGCGAGCTCCCGGCCGTCGCCGCCGCGGCCACCTTCACCGCCGTTACCGCCGCCGCCGTTGCCGCCGACCGCGCCCGCCGCGCCGGCCTGGCCGGATCCGGCGCCGCTGCCACCGGCGCCACCGGCGCCCGCCGTGCCGCGCTCGCCGCCGTTGCCACCAGTGCCGCCGCTGCCGGCGGTGGCGCCGGTGCCGCCACCGGTGCCGACGCCACCGTTGCCGCCGTTGCCGGCCGCACCCGCGGTGCCGCCCTGGCCGCCGGCACCACCGTTGCCGTTGGTGGCGCTACCGCCGACGCCGCCCGTGCCACCGGTGCCGCCGACGCCGCCATTGCCGCCGGCCGCGCCGGACGCGCCGCTGCCCGGCGTGACGAAGCCGGCGTTGCCGCCATTGCCGCCCGCACCGCCGGCGCCGCCCCGGCCACCGACACCGCCGTCACCGGAGACGGTGCCGCCGGCACCGCCCTTTCCGCCGACGCCGCCCGCGGCGCCGGTGCCACCGGTCAGTCCATTGCCGCCCGCGTCGCGGCCGCCGGTCGCGCCGGCTGCGCCGCTGCCGCCGTTACCGCCGGCGCCGCCGGTGCCGATCGCACCCGCGTTGCCGCCGTTGCCGCCGGCACCGCCCGCCTGGACCGTGCCGTCAGCCAGCACCTGGCCGTCGCCGCCGTTGCCGCCGACGCCGCCGATCGCACTGCCCGCCGCACCCGCGGCGCCGCTGGCGGCCTGCCCGCCGGCGCCGTTACCGCCGGCGCCACCGTTACCGGCCACACCCGCCGTGCCGCCGCTACCGCCGTTGCCGCCGTGGCCGGCCACTGCGTTGGTGCCGCCACCGGCGCCGTCGCCTCCGGCGCCACCGGTGCCGCCATTGCCGGCCGCGCCACCGACACCACCGACACCGCCGACGCCCTGGCCACCCGCGGAGCCGTGCGCCGCCGTGCCGCCCGCACCGCCGACGCCACCGACGCCACCGGTGCCGCCGTTGCCGCCGACGCTGGTGGTGCTGCCACCGTCGCCGCCGTTTCCGCCGCTGCCCGCGACCGCGTCCGCGCCATCGATTCCGTTGGCGCCGGCACCACCGGCACCGCCGGTGCCACCCACGCCACCGGCACCGCCGACACCGCCGTTGCCTGAGACCGAGCCGCCGGCACCACCCACGCCACCGGCTCCGCCGACACCGCCGGTCGCACCGTTGGTGCCGTTACCCGAACCGCTGGTGATCCCGGCCGCGCCGGTCGCCCCGGCGCCACCGGTACCGCCGGCACCGCCGTCGCCGACCGCGCCCGCGTTACCGCCGTGGCCGCCCACGCCACCGGCCTGGGCCGTGCCGTTGGCCAGCAGTTGCCCGGCACCGCCGGTGCCGCCCGCGCCGCCGTCGCCGCCGGTTCCGGCCGCGCCCGCGGCACCACTTGCCGCGTGGGTACCGCCGGCGCTCAGGCCGCCGGAGCCGCCGGCGCCTCCCATACCGACCGTGCCCCCGTTGCCGCCGAGGCCACCGGCGCCGGCCGCGACGGCCTTGCCACCACCGGCGCCCGTGCCACCCTGACCACCGTCGCCCGCGTTGCCGCCGGCACCGCCGGCACCACCGACACCGCCCGCACCGAATGCACCCGCGGTGCCGTGCGCCGCGGTGCCGCCGGCACCACCGTTGCCGCCGAGTCCGCCGACGCCACCCTTGCCGCCGTTGCCACCGTTCTCGCCGGTCCCGCCGGCGCCACCGCTGCCGGCGGCGGCGTTCTGACCGGCATCGCCGGTCTCCCCGGTCCCGCCGGCACCACCGGTGCCACCGACACCGCCCGCGCCGCCGGCACCACCGTTGCCCGAGACCGATCCACCGGCGCCGCCGGCGCCACCGTTGCCGGCAACTCCACCCGCACCACCCTGCAAGCCGTTGCCGTTGACGTCGTTGCCGCCGAGGGCACCCGCCGCGCCGTCACCGCCGACGCCACCGTTGCCGCCGTTACCGGTCGACCCACCGTCACCGCCCCGACCACCGTTACCGGCGGACTGGCCCGGGCTGACCGCGCTGAAGCCGGCGCCACCATTGCCGCCGTTACCACTGACGGTGGCCGCTTCGCCGGCACTGCCCGTCACGCCGGCAACGCCTCCGGTGCCGCTGCCCGCAGCGCCACCGCGGCCCGCGGCCCCGGCGATCCCGGCGTCGCCGCCGCGGCCGCCGTTGCCGCCGTTGATGTGCGCGGCAGTTCCGGCCGCGCCGTTGCCGCCGTTGCCACCGGCACCGCTGTCGCCGCCATCACCGCCGGCGCCACCCGATCCGCTGTGGCCCGCGGAGCCGAACAGGCCGCCCGCCCCGGCATCGCCACCGACACCGCCGTTGCCGCCCACGCCACCGACACCACCGTTGGTGCCGGCACCGCCGTTGCCGTTGCCGAGGCCGGTGAAGGTGCCCTGCGCGCCATCGGTGCCCGCCGCGCCGCTCCCGCCGTCACCGCCCACGCCGCCCGCACCGCCGGACCCGCCGTTGCCGAAGAAGGTGCCGCCACCGCCGCCGACGCCACCGGCACCACCGACGCCACCGTTGCCGCCGTCCCGGCCGCCGGTGAAGCCGTCACCGCCGGCACCGCCGGCACCACCGACCCCGCCGTTGCTGAAGTACAGCCCGCCCCGGCCCC
>NZ_LDPO01000017.1 GCF_001021505.1 Mycolicibacter heraklionensis | reverse complement strand
CACCGCAGGCGCAGCAGGCGGCGCCGGCGGCAACGGCGGCAAAGGCGGCCTACAAGCCGACGGGGTGACCCGCGCCTCTGATGGTGATGGCGGCAACGGTGGTGCTGGCGGCCGGGGCGGCAGCGGCTTCAACGGCACCAACGGCACCAACCCGGGCGGTGATGGTACGTCCGGCGGTACCGGTGGTGACGGCGGCGCCGGTGGCGTCGGCGGCACGGGTGCGGCCACCGGTGGTCACGGCGTCGGCGGCGCCGGCGGCAATGGTGGTAACGGCGGTAACGGTGCCGACGGCTACAACGGCGCCAACGGGGACGCCCAGCACGTGGGCGGCTACGACGGTGGCGCCGGTGGTAACGGCGGCAACGCCGGGGCCGGCGGCAAGGGCGGCGACTCGGGTGGCGGTCAGCAGGGCGTCAGCGGCGGCAATGGTGCTGCCGGCACCGGCGGTAACGGTGGCGCGGGTGGCGCCGGCATGGACGGCGCCAACGGCGACCGGGACAACGTCGACGGCACCGCCGGTGGTAACGGCGGTAACGGTGGCGCGGGTGGCGCCGGCGGCCAAGAGGTTGGCGGCGGCCACGCGACCGACGGCAAGGGCGGCGTCGGCGGTAACGGCGGTGTGGGTGGTGCCGGTTTCGACGGCAACAATGGTGACGCCGGGCACGCTGACGGCTTCGCGGGTGGCAATGGCGGCGGCGGCGGCACCGGTGGTAATGGTGGTGCCGGTGGTGGCACCACCGGGGCCGGCGGCAACGCCGGTAACGGTGGCAACGGCGGGGCTCCCGGCGACGGTGGCGACGGTATCGACGGCACGGCGGCTCACCCCGACGGTGGTGCGGGCGGCCACGGCGGCAACGTCGGTGTCGGCGGCGGCGGTGGAACCGGTGGGTCCGGCGCGATCGCAGGCAACAACGGATCGGCCGGTAGCACCCCCGGCAGCGGTGGCAACGGCGGTAACGGCGGGGCCGGCTATGACGCCGCGTCCGACCCGACCGCCGCGCCGGGAACGAACGGCGGTAATGGCGGTGCCGGTGGTGCCGCCGGTGACCACGGCAATGGCGGTAACGGCGGCAACGCCGGTAACGGCGCGGCCGGTGGTGCCGGTGGTAACGGCGAAAACCCGGGCGACGCCGGTCAGGCCGGCGGATCGGGCGGTAAGGGCGGCACCGGTGGTGCCGGTGGTGCCGGCGGATCGATCGCCGGTGATGGCGGCAACGGTGGTGCCGGTGGTGCCGGCGCCGACGGCGGCGTCGGTGGCAATGGCGCCAACGGTTCGGACGGGACGTTCGACAACGGCGGTGACGGCAACGGCGGTGCGGGCGGTAGCGCCGGCGCCGGTGGTGCCGGTGGCGACGGTGGTGCCGGTGGTGCCGCCGGTAGTTCGGCCCACGGCAAGGCGGGCACTGAGGGCGCCGGCGGCAACGCGGGCGATGGTGCAGACTCCGGCAAGGCCGGCGACGGTGGTGCCGGTGCGCACGGCACCGCGGAGAACCCTGACGGTGGCAACGGTGGCCAGGGCGGCAACTCCGCCGCCGGAGGCAGCGGCGGCACTGGCGGCAGCGGCCTGACCGACGGGACGGACGGCCAGGACGGGGGGATCCCGTCGGGCGCCCAGGGCAACGGTGGCGCCGGCGGCGACGGCTACGACGCCTCTACCGACCCGAACGCGGCACCGGGCACCTCCGGTGGCAATGGTGGTGTCGGCGGTGACGCCGGTGACCGCGGCAACGGTGGCCTGGGTGGTAATGGCGGCAGCGGCACCGACGGCAGCACCGGTGCGAACGGCAGCGGTACCGACGGCGACGGCAATGGCAACGCCGGTGGTTCCGGAACTGCCGGTGGCTCCGGTGGTAACGGCGGTGCAGGCGGCAAGGGCGGATCCGTCGAAGGTGACGGCGGCGCCGGCGGCTTGGCCGGCAACGGTGGCAACGGTGGCTCCGGTGGGACTGGCGCTAACGGTGCCGACGCCACCCAGCCTGGCCAGGACGGTGGTAACGGCGGCGTCGGTGGTAACGCCGGTGACGGTGGCAAGGCGGGTACCGGCGGTAACGGTGGTTCGGCGACCAATGGTTCGGCGGGCGCCAACGGTGACGGCGGTAACGGTGGCAACGGCGGCAATGCCGGTGTCGGCGGTAACGGTGGCAAGGGCGCGGACGGCGATGCCGCCAACCCCGACGGCGGCAAGGGCGGTGACGGCGGCAACGACGGCGCCATCGGCCAGGGTGCAACCGGTGGTTCGGCGGGCAGCGGCGGTGCCGGCGGCACCGGCACTGGCGGCAACGGTGGTACGGACGGCACGGCGGGCATCGGCGGTGACGGTGGCGCCGGCGGTAACGGCTATGACGCTTCCAAGGACCCGGGTGCTGCGCCTGGTACGGCCGGTGGCAATGGTGGTGCCGGCGGTAACGCCGGTGACCACGGCAATGGCGGCCAGGGCGGCAACGGCGGTTCGGGTTCCAACGGCACCGACGGCAGCGACAGCACCGACCCGTCGCAGGCCGGTGGCGACGGCACCAACGGTGGCGCCGGTGGCAACGGTGGTTCTGGTGGGGCCGGCGGTTCGGTCGTGGGCAACGGTGGTGCCGGTGGTAACGCCGGCACCGGTGGTGACGCCGGCAACGGTGGTGGCGGAGCGGACGGCGACGACGCCACCACTCCCGGCGCCGACGGCGGTACCGGCAGCAACGGCGGCTCGGGTGGTACCGGTGGCGCCGGTGGTACCGGCGGCAGCGGCGGCGGTGCCAGCAACGGCAACGCCGGAAACAACGGCAATGGCGGCGACGGCGGCGCCGGCGGCAACGCCGGCTCGGCCGGCAACGGCGGCAAGGGTGCTGACGGCGACGCCTCGAACCCCAACGGCGGCAACGGCGGTAAGGGTGGCGACACCGGCAACGCCGGGTCCGGTGGTTCCGGCGGTGGTGCCGGAACCGGTGGCGCTGGCGGCACCGGTAATGCCGGTGGCGACGGTGGCGACGGTGCCGAAGGCACGCCGTCGGGAGATGGCGGCGACGGCGGTAACGGCTACACGAACCCCAACGGCGACGGCGGCAACGGCGGTAACGGTGGCGACGCCGGCAGCCACGGCAACGGCGGCAATGCCGGTAACGGTGGCGATGGCCACGGTGACAACTCCAACGGCGGCTCCGGTGGAACCGGTGGTGCCGGTGGCACCGACGTCGGCAACGGCGGCAACGGCGGCAACGGCGGCAACGGCGACCACGACGGCGGTGCCGGCGGTGATGGTGGCGACGCCGGCTCCAACGGCAATGGCGGCAACGCCGGTAACGGCGGCACTGGCCAGACCGGTGACGGCGGGAACGGTGGCGACGGTGGTGCCGGCGGCACCGAGACCGGTAACGGTGGTAACGCCGGTGACGGCGGTGACGGCGGGCAGCACGGCGGCGACGGCGGTACCGGGGGCAGTGCCACGGGTGAGGGCAATGGCGGCAACGGTGGTTACGGCGGCGATGGTCTTCCCGGCCCGAACGGCCCCAACGGTGCCAACGGTGGCAGCGGAACTCAGCCGGGTGAGTCCGGCGGCGACGGTGAGGCCGGTGGCGCAGGCGGTAAGGGCGGTGACGGTGGTGCCGGTAGCGGTGTCGGTTACCACGCCGGTAGCGGCGGCCTAGGCGGTAACGGCGGTAACGGCGGTAACGGCGGTAACGGCGCCAAGGGCGCCACCGGAACCTTCGCCGGTGGTGACAACGGTGACGGTGGCCAAGGTGGCAACGCCGGTAACGGCGGCGCGGGTGGCGCAGGTGCGGCCGGTGGTAACGCCGGTGTCGGCCTGAACGGTGCCACTGACGGTGTCCACGGCGCCGGCGGTACCGGCGGCAACGGCGGCAACGCCGGTAACGCCGGTAACGGAGGCAAGGGCGCTAACGGCACCGCGAGCCACCTTGATGGTGGTAACGGTGGCGCCGGTGGTGCCGGTGGCAGCGCAGGCGCGGCGGGTGCCGGCGGCGACAACGGCGACGGCACGACCGGTGCCAACGGGCAGGCCGGTAACGGCACGGTCGGTGGAGATGGCGCCAACGGTGGCCGCGGCTACATCGGTAGCAACGGCACGGCCGGAAGCATCGACGGAACGGCCGGCGGCAACGGCGGTGCCGGTGGTAACGGCGGTGCCGGTGGCTTCGCCGGCGACGGTACGCAGCTCAACCAGGGCGACGGTGGCACCGGTGGCGACGGCGGTGCCGGCGGTAACGGCTTCAACGGCCTCAACGGTCAGACCCCGGGCGCTGACGGCGGCAATGGCGGAAACGGTGGTGCCGGTGGTAACGGCGGTGCCGCGGGTACCGGCCACGTCGACGGTGACCACGGAGTCGGCGGGCTCGGCGGCAACGCCGGTAACGGTGGCAACGGTGCCAACGGTGCCAACGGGTCCACGGGTGGCGGTGACGGCCAGAACGGCGGCGCCGGTGGCAACGCCGGTGTCGGTGGAGCCGGCGGTGACAGCG
This sequence comes from Mycolicibacter heraklionensis, assembly GCF_001021505.1. Lineage (GTDB taxonomy): Bacteria > Actinomycetota > Actinomycetes > Mycobacteriales > Mycobacteriaceae > Mycobacterium > Mycobacterium heraklionense. Next base: position 115,630 of record NZ_LDPO01000017.1, on the reverse strand, counting down.
GCGGTGGTGACCATGCCGCCGACGGCACCGACGGTGCGGCCGGTGTCGGCGGCAACGGTGGCAACGGCGCCAGGGGCACCGACGGTGCCGATGGCACGGCCGCTGACGTCAATGGTGTCGCCGGTGGTAACGGCGGCAAGGGCGGCAACGGTGGCCTAGGCGGCCTGGAGGTCAACGGCGTTGACCGGGCTGCAACCGGTTCCGGTGGCGACGGTGGTGCTGGTGGTAAGGGCGGCAACGGTATTGATGGTGCGGCCGGCTCGTTTGTGACCGGTGATGGCAATGGTGGCGCCGGTGGCAATGGTGGCTCCGGTGGTAACGGTGGCGCTGCCGGTACGGGGTCGACCACGGGTGCTACCGGTGCTGCGGGCTCGGGTGGCAATGCCGGTAACGGTGGTGTTGGTGCTGCCGGTGATGCGGGCAGTGCCGGTGTCGCGGGTGTGAACAACGGTGCCGGTGGCGCCGGGCATGACGGTGGTAACGGCGGTAACGCCGGTATCGGCGGTAAGGCCGGCACCGGTACCGGCGCAGCCACCGACGGCACCAACGGCACCGCGGGTGTCGGTGGTGCCGGCGGCAAGGGCGGTGACGGCGCCGCGGGCGTCAACGGCACCAACGCCGGTGACAGCGGCACCTCCGGTGGTAACGGTGGCCAGGGTGGCAATGGTGGCCAGGGTGGTCTGCAGGCCGACGGTTCCACGCATGCTGCCTCGGGTGCTGGTGCTGACGGCGGTGCCGGTGGTAAGGGCGGCAACGGTGTTGATGGTGCGGCCGGCTCGTTTGTGACCGGTGATGGCCATGGTGGCGCCGGTGGTAGCGGTGGCTCCGGTGGTAACGGTGGCGCTGCCGGTACGGGGTCGACCACGGGCGTTCAGGGTGCTGCGGGCTCGGGTGGCAATGCCGGTAACGGTGGTGTTGGTGCTGCCGGTGATGCGGGTACGGCTGGTGTCGCGGGTGTGAACAACGGTGCTGGTGGCGCGGGGCATGACGGTGGTAACGGCGGTAACGCCGGTATCGGCGGTAAGGCCGGCACCGGTACCGGGACAGCCAGCGACGGCACGAATGGCACCGCGGGTGTCGGTGGTGCCGGCGGTAAGGGCGGTGACGGTGCCGCGGGTGTCAACGGTGTCAACGCCGGTGACAGCGGCGCCTCCGGTGGTAACGGTGGCAAGGGCGGCAATGGTGGCCTGGGTGGTCTGCAGGCCGACGGTTCCACGCATGCTGCGTCGGGTGCGGGTGCTGATGGTGGTGCTGGTGGTAAGGGCGGCAACGGTATTGATGGTGCGGCCGGCTCGTTTGTGACCGGTGATGGCAATGGTGGCGCCGGTGGTAGCGGTGGCTCCGGTGGTAACGGTGGCGCTGCCGGTACGGGGTCGACCACGGGTGCTACCGGTGCTGCGGGCTCGGGTGGCAATGCCGGTAACGGTGGTGTTGGTGCTCAGGGTGATGCGGGCAGTGCCGGTGTCGCGGGTGTGAACAACGGTGCCGGTGGCGCCGGGCATGACGGTGGCAACGGCGGTAACGCCGGTATCGGCGGTAAGGCCGGCACCGGTACCGGCGCAGCCACCGACGGCACCAACGGTTCGGCGGGTGTCGGTGGTGCCGGCGGCAAGGGCGGCCAGGGTGCCGCGGGTGTCAACGGTGTCAACGCCGGTGACAGCGGTACCTCCGGGGGCAACGGCGGCCAGGGCGGCAACGGTGGCCAGGGTGGTCTGCAGGCCGACGGTTCCACGCATGCTGCGTCGGGTGCGGGTGCTGACGGTGGTGCTGGTGGTAAGGGCGGCAACGGTGTTGACGGTGCGGCCGGCTCGTTTGTGACCGGTGATGGCAATGGTGGCGCCGGGGGTAGCGGTGGCTCCGGTGGTAACGGTGGCGCTGCCGGTACGGGGTCGACCACGGGCGTTCAGGGTGCTGCGGGCTCGGGTGGCAATGCCGGCAACGGTGGTGTTGGTGCTGCCGGTGATGCGGGTACGGCTGGTGTCGCGGGTGTGAACAACGGTGCCGGTGGCGCCGGGCATGACGGTGGTAACGGCGGTAACGCCGGTATCGGCGGTAAGGCCGGCACCGGTACCGGCGCAGCCACCGACGGCACCAACGGTTCGGCGGGTGTCGGTGGTGCCGGCGGTAAGGGCGGCCAGGGCGCCGCGGGCACCGATGCCACCACTTCGGGCAGCCCCAACGGTGGCACCGGTGGCAACGGTGGCAAGGGCGGCAGCGGCGGTGTCGGTGGTTTGCAGGCCGACGGTGCTACGCGAGCAGCTGATGGTCAGGGTGCTGATGGTGGTGCCGGTGGCCGCGGTGGCAATGGCTTCACCCAGGCGGCGGGCAGCTCGGCCACTGGTGGCAACGGTGGCCAGGGTGGTGTCGGTGGTGCCGGTGGTGACCGGGGCGCGGTGGCGGCCAGCGGTGGCGCCGGTGGCCAGGGCGGCAACGCCGGCAACGGCGGTTCCGGCGCGGACGGCAAGGCCGGCACGGACGCCACCGTGGCGGGTGGCGCCGGCGGTACCGGTGGTGACGCCACGAGCGGCGGCAAGGGCGGCAACGGTGGCGCTGGTGGCGCCGGCGGTGCGAGCGGTACCGCCAGCAATGGCACGGCCAACCACCACGGTGTTGGTGGTGTCGGTGGTAACGCCGGCAGCGGCGGCAACGCCGGTAACGGTGGCGCCGGCGGTAAGGGCCTTGGTGGCGGCACCGGGGCGACGGCGGGCGTCGGTGGTGCCGGTGGTACCGGTGGTAACCGGGGCGCTGCGGGCACCGCGGGTGCCGGTGGCGACAGCGGTGGCGGCCAGTCGGCCGCCAGTGGCCAGGCGGGTGTGGCCGGTACTGCCGGTGGCAATGGTGGTAAGGGCGGCGACGGCGGCACCGGCACCACACTGGCCAGCGGCGTCGGCCAAAACGGTGGTGCCGGCGGTAAGGGCGGTGCAGCCGGGGCGCTCGGCAACGGCGGTGCCGGTGGTAGCGGCGGCAACGGTGGCACCGGCGCCAACGCGACCACGGCCGGCTCCAACGGCTCCGCCGGCGGCAACGGCGGCAACGCCGGCGACGGCGGCAAGGCCGGTGCGGGCGTCACCGACACCGGTGGCAATGCCGGTAAGGCCGGCAGCGGCGGCAACGGCGGTACCGGAGCCAACGCCACGGCGGCCGGCGGTAAGGGCGGCAACGGCGGGACCGGCGGCAATGCCGGCAACGGCGCGGCCGGCGGTAGCGCGGCCAACGGAACGGCGGGTGCCGACAGCAACGGCGGTGTGGCCGGCAACGGCGGCGACGCCGGCAACGGCGGTCGCGGCACCGACGGGGTTGCGTCCCCGGAGTTCAACGAGGCCGCCAGCAACGGAACCGTGGGTGGCGCCGGTGGCACCGGAGGTAACGGTGGCGCCGGTGGGGCCGGCGGTGGCACCACCGGCGTGGGCTCCAACGGAGGCAACGGCGGCAAGGGTGGCGCCGGCAACGATGGCGGCAACGGCGGCTACACCACCCACGGCGACGATGGCTACCCGCTCCAAGGTCACAACATCGGCACCGGTGCCAACGGTGGCGCCGGCGGCGTCGGCGGTAACGGCGGCACGGCCGGTGCCGGCACCGCCCAAGGGGCTGCTGGCCAAGCCGGTAACGGCGGCGACGGCGGTGCCGGCGGCAAGGGCGGCAGCAGTGGAAACATCCAGCCGCTGGCCTACGTCGACACCGCTGGAAACGCCTCTAAGGCAGGTACCCCGATCACCGTCACCGGTACCGGTGGTGCCGGTGGCAACGGTGGTACCGGATTCGTCGGCGGCAAGGGCGGTGCCGGCGGTATGGGCGGCAGCGATCAGTACGCGGCCGGCTCCAACGGCGGTGCGGGCGGTAAGGGCGGCAACGGCGGCGCTGGCGTCGGGACCGGCAGCACCGGCGGTGACGGCGGCGCCGGTGGCAAGGGCGGTGACGGCAGCAACATCCGCTGGGGCTGGACCGGCAAGGGGACTCCCCCGGGCTCGATCAGCAACGGAACCACCAGCTCCTCCGGTGCGGTCAACAACGTGTCGGGTGGTAAGGGTGGCGCCGGCGGCAACGGTGGCAACGGCACCACCGTCGGTGTCGGCGGTACCGGCGGGACTGGCGGCACCGTCGTCACCCCGGCCCTGCCGACCGGTCCGGGATCCATCGGCGCCAATGCCGGTCAGATCAACGGCGGTGCCGGCGCCACGGGTGGCACCGGTGCCACCAACGGCGCGACCGGCGCGACCGGCGCGAACGGCAGCAAGACGCCCTAAGCGTCTCGACAGGGAGAGCCCCGCCCACCTGGTGTGTGCGGGGCTCTCTCCCGTTGGCTGGTCAGATCAGAACGCGCCGAGCAGGTCGTTCCACACCTCGACCGGGAATTGCAGAGCCGCCGTGCCGACGTCGTCGGCACCGGCCTGGATCGCATCGAAAAATACCGTCGGGTCCCCGCTGAGCAGAGCCTCCCAGATGTGGAAGAGCGCCATCTGCGGCGCGGTGATCACGTCGCGCACATCGACGAAGAGCTCGGTGAGCAGTCCCGGATCTTCGGCCACCGGCTGCCCGTCCCAGCTGACCAGTGTCCAGCCGTCCTCCGGGTTGCCCCGGACTTCGATGACACCGGTGAAGGGCAGCAGCTCACCCGTGGTCAGCGCTTCGTTGAGGATGATGCCGAAATCGGGGTTGTCGACGTTCATCAACGTCCAGAACACGATCGACCCCTCGTGGGCGAACACCGCATCGGTATCGCCGCCTTCGCTGCCGGCATAGATTGCGGCCACCGCGTCGGAGAAACGATCCTGGAACACCATCCCGTTGAAATCCGAGGAACCCAGCTGCGGAACGAAATACAGACCGAACGCCCACAGCATCGGTGCCGCGGCGTACAGCACCGCCCCGAACGGCAGGCCGCCGACGTTCACCGGCAGATCCGCGAGTAAACCGGCGTCGATCTCGTTGAGTCCAGCCAGCTCATGCACGGGCAGGCCCAGTAGCTCCGCCAAGGGATCCGCCGTCTCGTGCGCGCGGGTCATGATCGAGGAGTAGATGCCAGTGATGCCGTCATCGGCCAGAAGATCGGCGACGGTCTGCGCCTGCTGTTGACCGAGTTCGGTGAGCGGGGGACCGGGCACCTCGTTGTTGATCACCAGGTTGTCGCCGGCTTGTCCGTGCCGCACGAACTCCAGCGTGATCGATTCGGCAGCCCACGCCGCCGGCGCTGCGAAGAACACGACGACCGCAGGAAGAGCCACTGCCCCGTACCGCAGGCGCCGCAAATCGCGGATCACCGGAGGGCCCTAGGGCTCGCAGATGACGATCGGGATCTCCCGATCGGTCCAAGCTCGGTAATTGGCGAAGTCGGGGTACATCGCGTCGAGCTTGGGCCAGTAGGCGGCCCGCTCCGCCTCACTGGCGTCCCGGGCACGCAGCGTCAGCACCTCGTTGCGGATCCGGAATGACACCTGCGGGTTGGCTTTCAAGTTCAGATACCACATCGGGTTGGTGGCGCGCCCGCCCTGGGAAGCCACCAGGATCACCCGGTCACCTTCGCGCAGGAACAACAGCGGGGACTCACGCGGCTGCCCGGTCTTGCGGCCGGTGGTGGTGAGGATGCCCACCTCGGGAAGGTCGCCGAAATGCTTGGTGCCCATCCGCCACTTACTGCCGACCCGGCCGCCGGTCGCCTTGTAGGCCCAGGTGTTGGCCCGCGACATCCACTTGATCACCGTCCCGGTGACGGGCGAATCCAGTGCCTTCGGCTTTTCTGGTGTGTCTGGGTTGCTCACGGGCTCACTCTAACGGTGGATGAACGGACGAATCCCCGCGCGGATGTGGTGGATCACCGCACTACCGTCCGGGCTGTCAGCGGGGATCCGGAAGACCTCGTCGACATGCGAGCAGACCCGGATGCCGAACAGGGACGGCTTGGTGATGATGTCGTAGACCGCCCGCACGTCGTCGCCGTCGATGCTGTATTTCGGCAGCGTGGCCGCCGAGATCAACCGGAACTGCGGCCCGCGGTTGAGGCTGCGGCGCAGATGATTTCCCGAGAAACCGGTCTTGAGCCCGACCTCGATGCGGACGCAGCCGGGTGCGAACCGGACCGCCGAGGCGTCATGACTGACCAGCGCGTCGATGTAGGCCTGCGCCGCCGCGATGCGGTCGGTCTCCGGAACTGGAGTCATTTGCGGGCCACTAGATGCGCTCGATGATGGTGCCGGTGGACAGCGCCCCGCCGGCACACATGGTGATCAGTGCGGTCGACTTGTCGGTGCGCTCCAGCTCGTGCAGCGCGGTGGTGATCAGCCGGCTGCCGGTGGACCCCACCGGGTGCCCCAGCGCGATCGCCCCGCCGTTGACGTTGACTCGGTCCATGTCCGGCTTGTGCACCGCGGCCCACGACAGCACCACCGAGGCGAACGCCTCGTTGATCTCGACCAGGTCGATGTCACCGATCTTCATCCCGGCCTTCTCCAGCACCCGGGCGGTGGACTGCACCGGGCCGTCCAGGTGGTAGTAGGTCTCGGCGCCGACGTTGGCCTGGCTGATGATCCGGGCCCGCGGCTTCAGACCCAGCGCCTTGGCCTTCTCCTCGTCCATCCACAGCACCGCGGCCGCGCCGTCGGAGATCTGCGACGAGGTACCGGCGGTGTGGATGCCGCCCTCCATCACCGGGTTCAGCGCCGCAAGGCCCTCGGCCGTGGTGTCACGAAGGCCCTGGTCGCGGCTGACGATGTTCAGCTCAGCGGTGGGCTGCTTGTTCTCGTCGATCACCGGGGCCTCGATCGGGGAGATCTCCCGGTCGAACCGGCCCTGCGCCCAGGCCTGCTTGGCCAGCTGCTGCGACCGCAGCCCGAGCGCGTCGACGTCGGCGCGGGTGATGCCCCGGCGCTTGGCGATCCGCTCGGCCGCCTCGAACTGGTTGGGCAGGTCGATGTCCCAGGATGCTGCGCGGGCACCGCCGCCGTTCGCGCCGAGGGGAACGCGGCTCATCGCCTCGATGCCGCAGGCGATGCCGACGTCGATGGCACCGACCGAGATGAGGCCGGCGATCAGGTGGTTGGCCTGCTGCGCACTGCCGCACTGGCAGTCGACGCTGGTGGCGCCGACGTGCTCGGGCAGCCCGGCCACCAGCCAGGACTGCCGGGTGACGTTGTTGCCCTGCTCGCCGAACTGGGTGACGCAGCCGCCGATGACCTGCTCGACGTCGCCCGCGTCGATGCCGGCCTTGGTGATCAGTGCCTTCTGCACCGCCCCGAGCAGTTCGGTGGCGTGCAGGCCGGACAACCAGCCGTTACGTTTACCAATGGGGCTGCGTGTGGCCTCGACGATGACAGGATTACCCATGCGGCCAGGCTAGAACACGTTTCATTAGTCTGACAAGCGACGATGCGGCACTGCCTTTGATCTGCGGTCGGGCCGTGTTTCAATGGTGGCAATCCGGCACTAGACGGCGTTGTTCAGGCTCTGTCGTTCAAACGTCGTCGAACCCACTAACAGACACCCTAGGAGTAGACACATGGGCTGCCCCGTCCCCAACGACTTAGACCTCCTCGACTCCGAGCTGAACCTTCGAGGCCTACCGGTCAAGGAGCTCGCCGAGCTGCGCAAGGCGGAGCCGGTGCACTGGGTCGACGTTCCCGGCGGTACCGGAGGCTTCGGCGACAAGGGCTACTGGCTGGTGACCAAGCACAAAGACGTCAAGGACGTCTCGCTGCGCAGCGAGGTCTTCTCCAGTGCGATGAACGGCGCGATCCCGGTCTGGCCGCAGTCCATGACCCGCGAGCAAGTCGACCTGCAGCGCGCCGTCCTGCTCAACATGGATGCGCCGCACCACACCCGGCTGCGCAAGATCATCTCCCGCGGCTTCACCCCGCGCGCCCTCTCACGGCTCGAGGACGAACTGAGGGCGCGGGCGCAGAACATTGCCGAGACCGCTGCGGCGGCCAACACCGGCGACTTCGTCGAGCAGGTGTCCTGTGAGCTGCCCCTGCAGGCCATCGCCGAACTGCTCGGTGTGCCCCAGGACGATCGGGGCAAGTTGTTTCGCTGGTCCAACGAGATGACCGCCGGTGAAGACCCCGAGTACGCCGACGTCGACCCGGCGATGTCGTCGTTCGAGGTCATCAGCTACGCCATGAAGATGGCCGAGGAGCGGGGCGTGAACCCCACCGACGACATCGTCACCAAGCTGATTCAGGCCGACGTCGACGGTGAGAAGCTCAGCGACGACGAGTTCGGTTTCTTCGTGGTCATGCTGGCTGTGGCCGGCAATGAGACCAGCCGCAACTCGATCACGCACGGCATGGTCGCGTTCTCGCAGAACCCCGACCAGTGGGAGCTGTTCAAGCGGGAGCGTCCGCAGACCGCCGTGGACGAGATCATCCGTTGGGCCACACCGGTTTCGGCATTCCAGCGGACCGCCAACCAAGACACCGAGATCTCCGGCGTCAAGATCAAGGCCGGCGACCGGGTGGTGATGTCCTACCGTTCGGCCAACTTCGACGAGGAGGTGTTCGATGACCCGTTCACCTTCAACATCCTTCGTGACCCGAACCCGCACGTCGGCTTCGGCGGCACCGGGGCGCACTACTGCATCGGCGCCAACCTGGCCCGCCTGACCATCAACCTGATCTTCAACGCGGTTGCCGACCACATGCCCGACCTGAAGCCGATGGGCGAGCCGGAGCGGTTGAAGTCCGGCTGGCTCAACGGCATCAAGCACTGGCCGGTCGATTACTCGGGCGCGTGCCCGGTCGCGCACTGAGCTCACTGACGGCGTAGACGAATCAAGGAGGATTCGGGTGGATTTCACACCGAACCCGGAGCAACAGGCTGTCGCTGATGTGGTGACTTCTGTCCTGGACCGCGAAAACAGTTGGGATGCACTCGTTTCCGGGGGTGTTGCGGCGTTGGGGGTGCCTGAGCGGCTCGGTGGTGACGGCCTGGGTCTGAGCGAGCTGGCGACCGCACTCACCGAGATCGGGCGTCACGGCGCTGTCGGGCCGGCGCTGGCCACCTTGGGTCTTGGTCTGATACCGCTGCTGGAGCTGGCGTCGGATGCTCAGCAGGACCGGTACCTGTCGGGTGTGCCCGCCGGTGCGCTGCTGTCGGCTGCACTCAACGAGCCGGGGCGCCAGCTGCCCGAACACCCCAACACCACGTACGCGGACGGAAAGCTCAACGGCACCAAGACCGGTGTGCCTTACGCCGAGACGGCGGCCTGGTTGATCGTCACCGCTGACCAGGCCGTGGTGGTCGTTTCTCCCACCGCCGACGGCGTGACGGTCACCAAGACCCCCACCTCGAATGGGTCCGACGAGTATGTGGTGACGTTCGCCGACGTCGCGATCGAGGCCGCCGATGTGCTCGACGGGGCCACCGCGCGGCGGGTCAACCAGTTGGCGCTGGCGGCCACCGGGGCCTTCGCGGCCGGGCTGGTAGCCGGCGCGCTGCGTCTGACGGCGGACTACGTGGCGGCCCGTGAACAATTCGGCCGCCCGCTGTCGACATTCCAGACCGTGGCCGCACAGCTTTCCGAGGTCTACATCGCCTCGCGGACAATCTCTTTGCTGTCGACCTCGGCACTGTGGCGGCTGGCGCAAGGGCTTGACGCCGACGAGGATCTGAACATTCTGGGATATTGGCTCACCGCGCAGGCCGCGCCGGCCATGCGGCTCTGCCATCACCTGCACGGCGGCATGGGTATGGACATCACCTATCCGATGGACCGCTACTACTCCTCGATCAAGGATCTGACTCGGCTGTTGGGCGGTCCGTCGCATCGCCTCGATTTGGTGGGAGCGTAATGTTCATCGACCTGACGCCCGAGCAGCGCGCGCTGCAAGCCGAACTCCGAGAGTACTTCTCGACCCTCATCACGCCCGAAGAGGCCGCGGCGATGGAGTCCGATCGGCACAACGAGGCCTACCGTGCGGTGATCAAGCGGATGGGCAGCGACGGCAAGCTCGGTGTCGGTTGGCCCAAGGAGTACGGCGGCCTGGGATTCGGCCCGGTCGAGCAGCAGATCTTCATCAACGAGGCCAATCGGGCGGACATCCCGTTGCCGATGGTCACGTTGCAGACCGTGGGCCCGACGCTGCAGGCGCTGGGCACCGAGGAACAGAAGAAGAAGTTCCTGCCCGGAATTCTGTCCGGCGACGTGCATTTCGCAATCGGCTACTCCGAGCCCGACGCCGGCACCGACCTCGCCTCGCTGCGCACCACGGCGGTCAGGCACGGTGACGAATACATCGTCAACGGCCAGAAGATGTGGACCACCGGCGCACATGACGCCGACTACATCTGGCTGGCCTGCCGGACCGACCCGACCGCTGCCAAGCACAAGGGCATCTCGATCCTGATCGTCGACACCAAAGATCCCGGCTACTCCTGGACTCCGATCATCTTGTCCGACGGGGCGCATCACACGAACGCGACGTACTACAACGACGTGCACGTGCCCGCGGACATGCTGGTGGGTGAGGAGAATGGCGGCTGGAAGCTGATCACCACCCAGCTCAACCACGAACGGGTCGGCCTGGGCCCGGCGGGGCGTGTCGCCGGCATCTATGACCAGGTGCGCACCTGGGCTTCGAAGCCCGGTTCGGACGGCGTCACGCCGATCGAGCACCACGACGTCCAACGGCTGTTGGGACAGATCAAGTCGATCTGGCGGATCAACGAGTTGCTGAACTGGCAGGTGGCTTCCTCCGGCGAGACCATCGCCGTCGCCGATGCTGCGGCCACCAAGGTGTTCTCCACCGAGCGCATCCAGGAAGTCAGCCGCCTCGCTGAGGAGATCGTCGGCAAGTACGGCAACCCGGCCGATCCGGAGACCGCAGAACTTCTGATCTGGCTGGACAAGATGGCCAAGCGCAACCTCGTCATCACATTCGGCGGGGGAGTCAACGAGGTGATGCGCGAGATGATCGCCGCCTCCGGCCTCAAGGTTCCGCGGGTGCCACGATGAGTCGAGGAGACAGATGAGCGACCTTTCCTCCGGGATCGAGCAGATACTGGCGTCCGGCCGCAGCAAGCCGCGGACCAGTCGGGATCCGGTGAACCAGCCGATGATTCGGCACTGGGTCGATGCGATCGGCGACGCCAACCCGATCTACACCGACGAGGCGGCGGCGCGGGCGGCCGGGCACCCCGGAATTGTCGCTCCGCCGGCCATGATCCAGGTGTGGACGATGATGGGCCTGGGTGCGGAGCGCCCCGCCGACGACCCGCTCGGCAAGGTCATGGAACTGTTCGACGGCGCAGGCTACGTCGGAGTGGTGGCCACCAACTGCGAGCAGACCTACCACCGCTACCTGCGCCTCGGCGAAGAGGTCAGTGTCACCGCCGAGGTGACCGACATCGTGGGTCCCAAGCAGACCGGTTTGGGTGAGGGGTACTTCGTCACCCAGAAGATCCGCTGGTGGGTCGGTGAAGAAAACGTCGCCGACATGGTCTGGCGCATCCTGAAGTTCCTGCCCGCGGAAAAGGGGGGTCAAGGCTCCGCGCCGGCTGCGGCTGTGCCCGAGGATCTCGACCCCGACAAGATGATGCGCCCGTCATGGTCGAGGGACTCCAAGTACTTCTGGGACGGGGTGGCCGCACACGAGCTGCGCATCCAGCTCCGCCCGGACGGCAGTCTGCAGCATCCGCCGGTGCCGGCGGTCTGGAAGGACAAGACCGAGACCACCGACTATGTCGTTTCCAGCGGCAGGGGAACGGTGTTCAGCTACGTGGTGCACCACGCGCCCAAGGTCCCCGGCCGCAGCCTGCCATTCGTGATCGCGCTGGTCGAGCTCGAAGAGGGCGTGCGGATGCTCGGTGAACTCCGCGGCGCCGACGCGGCCGCGGTAAAGATCGGAATGCCGGTTCGCGCAACCTACCTCGATTTTCCGGCCAGCGATGCCGGTCCGGCCTGGACCTTGTACGCCTGGGAGCCTGTGGAAGGAGACGGGGCATGAGCGCTCCGACTGTCGACGTGGGCACCAAGCTGCCCGAGCTGAAGATCTACGGTGACCCGACGTTCGTCGTCTCCACGGCGATCGCCACCCGCGACTACCAGGACGTGCACCACGACCGGGACAAGGCGCAGGCCAAGGGCTCCAAGGACATCTTCGTCAACATCCTCACCGACACCGGCCTGGTGCAGCGCTACCTCACCGACTGGGCCGGATCCAACGCGGTGATCCGCTCGATCGCGCTGCGGCTGGGCGTGCCGTGGTACGCCTACGACACCGTCACCTTCGCCGGTGAAGTGACCGCGGTCGAAGAAGGCCTGGTCACGGTGAAAGTTGTGGGCAACAACAGTCTGGGCGACCACGTCATCGCCACCGCCACTCTCACCCTCGGGGAGCGTTAATGCCCGGCATGCTTTCAGCACAGGCGGCTATCGCCGGAATCGGTGCGACCGACTTCTCCAAGGAATCCGGGCGCAGCGAACTGCGTCTGGCCGCCGAGGCGGTGCTCGATGCCCTCGACGATGCGGGTCTGAAGCCCTCCGACGTCGACGGCCTGGTCACCTTCACCATGGACTCCAACCTGGAGACCGCCGTCGCGCGCGCCACCGGGATCGGCGACCTGACGTTCTTCTCCCAGATCGGTTACGGCGGCGGTGCGGCCGCGGCGACCGTGCAGCAGGCCGCCTTGGCGGTTGCGACCGGAGTCGCTGAAGTCGTTGTGGCGTACCGGGCTTTTAATGAGCGCTCGGAGTTCCGGTTCGGCCAGGTGATGACCGGCTTGACGATCAACGCCGACTCCCGCGGTGTGGAGTACAGCTGGTCCTATCCGCACGGTTTGAGCACTCCGGCGGCATCGGTGGCGATGATCGCCCAGCGTTACATGCACGAATACGGCGCCACCAGTGCGGATTTCGGTGTGGTGTCGGTGGCCGACCGCAAGCACGCGGCGACCAACCCCAAGGCGCACTTCTACGGCAAGCCGATCACCATTGAGGATCACCAGAATTCGCGGTGGATCGCCGAGCCGTTGCGGTTGCTGGACTGCTGCCAGGAGACCGACGGCGGGGTGGCGATCGTTGTCACCACACCGGAGCGGGCCCGCGACCTCAAGCATCGCCCCGCGATCATCGAGGCGGCAGCGCAGGGCGCCGGGGCCGACCAGTTCACCATGTACTCCTACTACCGGGAGGAGCTCGGGCTGCCCGAGATGGGCCTGGTGGGCAAGCAGCTGTGGGCGCAGTCGGGCCTGACACCTGCCGACATCCAGACCGCGGTGCTCTACGACCACTTCACCCCCTACACGCTGATCCAGTTGGAGGAGTTGGGATTCTGCGGCAAGGGGGAGGCCAAGGACTTCATCGCCGGCGGCGCCATCGAGCTGGGCGGCCGGCTGCCGATCAACACCCACGGCGGCCAGCTCGGCGAGGCGTATGTGCACGGCATGAACGGCATCGCCGAGGGCGTTCGCCAGCTGCGCGGCACCTCGGTCAACCAGGTCGATGGCGTCGAGCACGTGCTGGTGACCGCCGGCACCGGGGTGCCTACGTCGGGTCTGATCCTGGGTTAGCCGGTCCCGTATCGTCGGCCACCATCGACAGCATGGCGGTGACGAAGCCTTCGAGGCGCTCGCGCGGGTAGGTCTGCGGGTCGCGTGCGGCGAGCCGCCCCAGCATCTCGGCGAAGGACAACATGGTGTGGCCCAGCAGGACCGGATCCAGGCGGGCCAACTGCGGCATGAAGGCGGCCCCGGCGCGGGCGAGTTCCTCGGACTGGCCCAGGACCGCAGACCGGGCGCTGCGCAGTGAGTCGCGGTAGTCGCGGGGCGCGCTGTCCGGAATGGTGAGGATCAGCCGCCACCCGGTCGGGTTGTTCAGCACGGCCTGCAGGAACGCCCCGATGGTCGCGGTGTAGGCGCCGGTCGGCCCCAGCGTGCTGAGGTCATCGGGCATGGCCGCACGAACCTCGGCAATGCCGCGATCGCGTTCTCGTTCCAACAACGCGTCGACCAGCTCTGCTCGGGTACTAAATGCCGTGTACAGCACCGGCTTTGCGACACCGGCGGCGGCCGCGACCGCCGCCATGCTCAACTCGTGCAAGTCGCACCCGCCGAGGACCTCTAATGCCGCGTCCAACGCCTGCGCACGGCGCTCGTCCCGTGTCAGGCGTGGCGAGTACTTGCGCCGCGGCCGAGTCGAGTCCATAACGATCCAAAGTTTACGCCACCGTTGCATTCGCCTCGTCAGCAATGCTACGGTGCCGTTCTATTCGTCGGTGAACGGTAGGCGAAGTGCTCCGGCAAGGAGGTCGCGATGATCCGGTCGTTGGGCAGCTGCCTCGCCACCGGCGTGGTGATCGTGGGCGGCGGCCTGATCGGGGCTCCGCCGGCGGGTTCGTCGGCACCCGACCTGCAGGCGCGTGCGGTCCGGCTGGCCAGCGGTAATACCGCGGACTCTCCGCTCGGCAACGGCACCGCGCTGATCGTGGGCGCCAGCGGCCTGCCCATTCCCCCCGCCGGTTACGTGGACGCCGCCGAAACGTACTACCTGGCACCACGCGGTTTCGGCGGCACCACCCAAGCTGTCGTCACCCCCGAGTCGTTGTGGCCGCTGACCGGCGTGAAGAACCTGACCACCGACGAGTCATTCGCCCAGGGCGGGCAAGTCCTGGCGACCGCGATCGCGCAGCAGATCGCCGGCGGCCACGTCGACGCCGCAAACCCCGTCGTGGTGTTCGGCTACTCCCAGGGCGCTGTCGTCGAGACAGAAGCGATGAAACTGCTTGCCGCGCAAGGCGTGCCCAGTGACTACGTGCACTTCGTCATGCTCGGTAACCCTGCCAATCCAGACGGGGGCATCCTGGAGCGCTTCAACGTCCCGATCGACGGCGCCAGCCCCACCATCCCCAGCTTCGGCCTCACGTTCAGCGGCGCGACACCGGCCGACCTCTACCCGACGAACATCTACACGATCGAATACGACGGCTTCGCCGACTTTCCGCGCTACCCGATCAACTTCCTCGCCGACCTCAACGCCTTTCTCGGCATGGGCTTCTCGCACGGCGCATATCTGGGCCTGGAGGCCGAGCAGATCCAGGATGCGATCCAACTGCCCACGGCGGCCGACAGCTTGACCAACTACTACATGATTCCCGCGGAGACCCTACCGCTACTGGCCCCGCTGCAGTTTCTGCCGGTCCTGGGAAAGCCCCTCTACGACCTCCTGGAACCCGCCACCTCGATACTGGTGAACCTGGGCTACGGCTGCATCACCGAAGCCTGGTGCGAGGTCACCGATGCCAGTGCGCCAACCACTTTCGGCCTGTTCCCGACCAATCTCGACTGGGCCGAGGTCGCCACCGCGCTGGGCAACGGCGTGCAACAGGGAATCAACGATGCCATCCGGGATCTGCAAGACCCGGCGACCTACCAGCCCACGTCGGTCCTCGACACGCCGGCGCTGCAGGGGCTGCTGGAGACGGCGTACCGGGTGGTCGGCGGCACCGTCGGCAACCCGACCCCGACGTGGGGTGAGATGGTGCAGGTGGGTCTGAACCTGCTCAACAACGCTGTCCCGGGCTCGATTTCGGGCGTGACGATTGACTCGCCGCCCATGGAGATCTTCAACGCCCTCATCGCCAACGTGTCGAACGACTACGCGGCCCTGCTCCCGATCGCCGACACGTTCAACGCGCTGCTCACCACCTTGCCGTCGGTCGCCATCAGCTACCTCGCGCAAGAGGCCGCGGACGGCAATCTCCTGGGCGGAATCGGAGAGGCGCTGGCGGCTGCCACCGCACTGCTGCCGCTCGGAATCGGCTTCGGCATCGTCGCGCCCGTCGTGGAGGCGGTGGGGCTCAACCTGATCAATCTGGTGAACCTGTTCCCGGGCGCGCTGGAAGACCTGGCCAACCTGCTGCCCGATATCCCCTGACCGGCTTCGTTCAGCCGTCGGTGTGCTCGCTCCAGCTCTCGGGCAACAGCGGAAGGGTTGGCCCATCGCTCAAACCGCTGCCGGCCAACGTGGCCAAACCCGCCGCGGGCCGATCCGGCTGGGCTTGCGCCCCGGCGAAACCCAGAGCGCCGGCGCTCCTGTCGGAAGCCCGGGTCGAGGTATCGGGTCCCAGGTGCGGGTCGTCGTCGGCGTACACATAGATGAACTCGTCCGCGTGCCCGCGCGCAGCTCGGCGTCGGCGAGCGCGAGACCGATCCCGTGCGGCCGCAGCCGCAGCCTCCGATTCGGCGGCCACATCCGGGGCCGCCGCCTTCTTCACGGCGTAGCGGCGGGCCACCGCGCTGATCTGGCCGGTGGCGCCGGGAGGCCCGATCACGTACGGGGGGAAGAACGCTGGGCTGCCGCTGGCTGGGGGAGCCGCAGGCGGCGCGGAAGCCGGTGCCGCGCTGGTCGCCGGCGCCGACACCGAGCCCGCGGTCGCCGGTGCCGCAGCCGTATTGGCCACGGTGGTGGACGTGTTCGCGGAGCCCACCGAGGGCATGGGCCCTTCGGCGGGCGGGGCCTCGGCGGCCAGAACGGATGGGGCAGGCTGAATTCCGGCCAGGCCGGCCAGGCCGGCTGCCCACCCCAGGTTGCCGATCGCCAGGGCCAGTGCGGGCTGGAGCAGAGCGGGCGCGAATTGGCTCAGCGTGGCGGCAAGCTGGCTGGCGTGGAAGGTCAGATCGGCCATGATGACTGGGAGATCGGTCAGGAGCGCGGCCGGATTGGTCAGCAAGTCGTTGATGATGAGCTCGGTCCACTCGCCCATTTCGCCGAAGACGTCCTTCCACCACTCCGGGTCGGTCGGGTCCAGGTCGCCGTCGTGGATGCCGTCGTCGTGGTCGTGGTCGTGGTCGTGGTCGTGGTCGTGGTCGTCATCGTCGTGGTCATGATCATGGCCGGCCTCGTCATGGTTGACGATCGGCGGTGCCGCGGCGAGCTGCGGGGCCGACGCCACCGCTGCGCCGGAGACGGCTTCGTAGGTCGCCATCGTGGTGGCGGCCTGGATCCACATCCGGACATAGTCGGCTTCGTTGAGCGCGATCGGGATGGTGTTGATACCAAAGAAGTTGGTAGCGACCAAGACTCCGTGGATGGCGTGGTTGGCTGCCAGCTCGGGCATGGTCGGCATGGCTGCCAACGCACTGACGTAGGCGGCGGCCGCCGTTTCGTGCCGGGATGCCCGCGCGGCGCTGTCGGCGCTGGCCGTCGCCAACCAGGCCAGGTACGGCAGATGTGCGGCGAGATAACGCTCGGCGCTGGGCCCCTGCCACGACGCTGCCTGGGTGGCTCCCAGCACGTCCCGCAGCGCCTCTGCGATCGCGGTGTATTCAAGGCTCAGTGATGACCACGCGCCGGCGGCAGACAACAGTGGACCCGGTCCCGGGCCGCTGCTCAGCGCCGCCGAATGCACCTCTGGGGGAGAGGCCATCCATACCGGCGCTGTCATGGCGCCCACCATATCGAAGATGAAAGTCATTTTCAATTAGGTGCCACGCGCGGGTGGCCGGCTGGGGAGCCGGGGGTCTAACTAGGCCGAAACAAGCTCCACATCGTTGAGGATGGCGGCGTCCTCACGCGAGGGTGCCACCACATTGCCCACCAGTCGGTCGCCGTCTTTCCACAGCCGGGCCCGCAGGGTCTCGCCCGGGAAGACCACGCCGGCGAACCGGGCGCCGAAGGAGCGAACCGCGCCGGCGTCACCGTCCAGCGCGGTGTCCACCGCTGCCTTGCAGGTCATACCGTAGGTGCACAGCCCGTGCAGGATCGGCCGGTCGAAGCCCGCCGCCGCCGCAAAGGCCGGGTCCGAATGCAACGGGTTGCGGTCGCCGCAGAGCCGGTACAGCAGTGCCTGCTGCGGGGACACCGGGATGTCGATCTCGAAATCCGGTGCCCGGTCCGGTAGTTCGCTCGAGGTGGACGGACCGCGCTCACCGCCGAAGCCACCCTCGCCGCGGGCGAAGATGGACCGGTGCTGCGTCCACAGCGGCGTGCCGTCGGTGCTGGTCACCGAGGTCTCCAGCACCACCACCGCGGCTTTGCCCTTGTCCCACACCTCGACGATGCGGCTGATCGCGCGGGCGCTGCCGGACGGCGGCAGCGGCGCGGGCACGGTCACCTTCTCCGAGGCGTGCAGGATCTTGGCCAGGTCGATCTCGACACCGGGCCAGCTCACCTTCGGCGGGTCCACCTCGTTGAACGACGCTGCGACGCAGCCGAAGGTCGGCAGCACCTGCGGCTTGCCGTCCACCACATAGCTCAGCTCACGCGGGTCCATCGGGTCCGACCCGGCGCCCAGCGCCAGGTTATAGAGCTGCACATTTGTTGCGGTCCAGGAGAATTCAGTAGCGCCGAACTCGGCGCCGAGTGCCGCTTTCAGATCGATCGGCATGTCTTAGGCCCTCCCGGACTGTGAGCCGGCGATGTCGAGGGCGGCCAGGTAGCCGAACGTCATGGCGGGTCCGATGGTGCCGCCCGGACCCGGATAGGTGTGGCCCATCACGGGGGCACTCACGTTTCCTGCCGCGTACAGCCCCGCGATCACGCTGCCGTCGTCACGCAGCGCCCGGCCGTTCACGTCGGTGCGGATGCCGCCCTTGGTGCCCAGGTCGCCCGGCACCATCTTGGCCGCGTAGAACGGGCCCTGTGCGATCTGGCCCAGGTTGGGGTTCGGCTTGTTGGTCGGGTCGCCGTAGTAGCGGTCGTAGGCGCTCTCGCCGCGGTGGAAGTCCTCGTCCACGCCGGTGCGGGCGAACTCGTTGAACCGCTCGACGGTGGCGGCCAGTGCGGCGGCCGGCACGCCGGTCTTGGCCGCCAGCTCGTCCAGGGTGTCGGCGGACACGATCACCCCGGACTCCAGCCACTTCTTCGGGATCTTTTGGCCCGGCTGCAATCCCGCGAAGATGTAGTTGTTGCGGTAGCGCTGGTCGAAGATCAGCCAGGCCGGGATGTTCTCACCGGGGCCGGGGCCCTGGCCGTATTGGCCGCCATACATGTGGTGGCAGGCCTCGACGTAGGGCATCGACTCGTTCATGAACCGCTTGCCGGCCATGTTCACGATGATCGACCCGGGCGAGTTGCGCTCCGAGAGCGCGAACCACGGCGATCCCGGCAGCGGCACCGTCGGGCCCCACCAGGAGTCCTCCATGATGTCGAGTGCGGCACCGAGCTTCTCGCCGGCCAGGATGCCCTCGCCGGTGTTGGCCTTCGCGCCCACCGTCCACTCGGTGGTGATCGGGGCGCGCTGGTACTTCACCCGCATCTGCTCGTTGTGCTCGAATCCGCCGCTGGCCAGGATGACCCCGCGCCGCGCGCGGATCAGCCGCGGCTCACTCGATTCGGACTCGCCCGCTTCACGGACGTAGACACCGCGGACCACGCCGTCTTCCACATAGAGGTCGGTCAACGCGGTGTTGAGCTGCACCGGAACCCCGGCCCTTTGCAGGCCGATGCGCAGCGGCGCGATCAGTGCGCGGCCCATGCCGACCAAGTTCTTGCCGGTGGCCTGGGCCCACATGGTGCGGGCGCCCACCTTCAGGCTGCGCAGCACGCCGCGCGGGTGGCGCTTGAGCTGGTTGAGCCGGACGTAGTCCTGCTGCATGACAACGACGTTCAGCGGCACCTTGCCGTAGGCCGGCTCCAGGCCGTTCATGTCGGCGCCCAGCTTCTTGGCGTTGAACGGCTTGGGCTCGATCGAGCGGCCGGTGGGCTTGCCGCCCGGCTGCTCGGGGTAGTAGTCGGCGTAACCGGGAACCCAGCACATCTTCAGTGGCGAGTTCTTCAGCACGAACGACAACATCTCCGGCCCGCGCTGCAGGTAGGTGTCGATCTTCTCGGCCGGAACCACGTCCCCGATAATGGTGTGCAGATAGGTGCGAGCGGCTTGGGCGTCATCCTTGACGCCCGCGCGCCGCAGCACCTCGTTGTTGGGGATCCACACGCCGCCACCGGAGCGAGCGGTCGAACCGCCGTAGTGGGCGGCTTTCTCGATGACGATGGTGGACAGTCCCTGGTGGGCGGCAGTGAGGGCGGCGACCATCCCGGCGCCGCCGCTTCCGACCACGACGACGTCGTACTCCTGTTCGGCCATGTAGAACACGTTATAGAATTGCCCCGCCCGGGCGCCAGTTGGCCGGGTGTTTTGCTCGGGCGCGTCCCGGATAACCGTTCTCTACCCTGCTGATAACCGATCGGTTCCGGCCAGGTCAGACCGGCATCATGACACGGTAGAACGTGTTTCAGTTTTGCCTTCGACGGAGGGCCTTTCTGCCCTTTCGTCTCAGGTGAGGGCATGCTTTACTGACACGAGAACGTATCGTGTTTGCCAACGGTTCAGTAGTGAGGAGTCCTCATCGTGGCCAGCCCTACTCTCTCGTCAACCACTAGCCTTCCGGCCGGTTTCGACCTCACCGACCCGGATATCTATGCCGAGCGACTGCCCGACGCGGAATTCGCCGAACTGCGGCGCAGCGAGCCGATCAAGTGGATCGAGCAACCCGACGACAAGAGCGGCGGATTCAAGGACGGCGGCTACTGGGCGATCACCCGGCATGAGGACGTCAAAGAGATCTCGCGCCTCGACGACGTGTTCTCCAGCGAGATGAACGGTGCCATCCCCAGGTTCCACGACGAAACAACCCGTGAACAGCTCGACGCGCAGCGGATCCTGATGCTGAATCAGGACGCCCCGAAGCACACCCGGCAGCGCCGGATCATTTCGCGGGGCTTCACCCCGCGGCACATCCTGCCGCTGCACGATGACTTGCAGGCCAGGGCGCAGGCGATCACCAAGGAGGCACTGGCTCGGGGTACCGGGGACTTCGTGGTGGAGGTGGCCGCCGAGCTGCCGCTGCAGGCGATCGCGGGGCTGATGGGAGTGCCGCAGGAGGATCGCGGCAAGCTGTTCGACTGGACCAACCAGATGACCTCGTATGACGACCCCGAGTTCGCGCACTACGACCCCGCCAATTCCGCGATCGAGATCATCACCTACGGGCTCAAGCTGGCCGAGATGAAGCGGCAGAACCCCGGCCATGACATCGTGACGACGCTGGTCGAGGCGGATCTCGACGGCGAGAAGCTCAACGACGACGAGTTGGGCTACTTCATCATCCTGCTGGCGGTGGCCGGCAGTGAGACCACCCGCAACTCGATCACCCAGGGAATGATGGCGTTCACCGAACATCCCGACCAATGGGAGCTGTTCAAGAAGGAGCGCCCGGAGACCACCGCTGACGAGGTGGTGCGCTGGGCCACTCCGGTGACGTCGTTCCAGCGCACCGCGACCCGCGATCACAACCTGAACGGCACGTTAATCAAGAAAGGTCAGCGGGTGGTGATGTTCTACCGGGCGGCCAACTTCGACGAGGCGGTGTTCGACAAGCCGCAGGAGTTCAACATCCTGCGTGACCCCAACCCGCATGTCGGATTCGGCGGCACCGGTGCGCACTACTGCATCGGCACACATCTGGCGCGGATGACCATCGGTTGCATCTTCAACGCGATCGCCGACAACATCCCCGACCTCAAGCCCCTGGACCGCCCGCAGCGACTGCGTTCGGGCTGGCTCAACGCCGTCAAGCACTGGAACGTCGACTACACCGGCGGTCGGTGATCAGAAGCCGCCGGTGTTGCAGCGGGCGAAGTAGGGCAGGTCTGTGAGCGGCGCTGCCACGGTGGCCTCGGAGGGGCCGGTGTAGCTTCCATCGCTGTCTTTCCGTGTCCAGCAACCGGGCGGGAAATAGACCTTCCGCGAGGTGGCGCCCTGGGTGACGACCGGGGCGACCAGGACGTCGGACCCGATCATCCATTCCTGGTCGGCCGCCCATGCCCGGGGGTCGTCGGGTGCGGCCAGCCATACCGGCCGGGACAGCGGCACGCCCGTGCTGGCCGCGGTGGCCCAGGTGGCGGAGATCAACGGGATGGCCCGCTGGCGCAGCTCGGCGAGCTGCCGGAAGGTGTCCAACGTCTCCTGGTCGTAGTCCCACGGCATGTGGGTGCCCGAGTGCGCCCCGTGTACCCGCATGATCGGTGACAGGGCAGCCATCTGAGACCACCGCACGAACAGCTCCTTGGGAGTGGGGCCGGCCAGCAGGTCCTGGTAACCGCCGATGTCGGTGCCATAGCCATAGGCGCCGGCCAGGCCCCGGTTGAGCATGTCCGGGATGAGTGCGGCCAGGCCAGAGGCCACCGAGAAGTCGGTGCTCTCGTCGCCCGGGAAGTTGCCACCTTCGAAGCCGGTCGACCCGGTATAGCCCGCGCGGTTGTAGAACCAGATGTGGCGGCCCGGATGTGACTGCTCGAAGGACTCCACCGCTTCGCGGACGGCCTGCTGGTACAGCGCGGGGTAGGCGTTGTGCATGGTGGCCCCGGTCTGCCCGTTGGCGAAATGCATGTCGGGCAGGGTCTGTTCGCCGAAATCGCTCATGAAACCGTCCGCCCCGGTCTCCAACTCCTCGATCACGGTGCGTTGAAACCAGGCTTTGGCGGCCGGGTTGGTGAAGTCGATGACGGCGGCCTGTCCGCCGAGCGCTTGGTTGGGGGAGCCGACGATGTAGGGCTTGCCATTGGCGTGGGTCGCCACGTAGTTGTTGGCCACCGCGTACCGGTAGTCCGCCGGGGAGGTGTTGCGCAGCGGATCCATGCTGACGAAGCTGCGGGTGTAGAGCAGCACGTGAATACCGTGCGAACCGAATTCGCTGATCAGTTGGCGTAGGACCGCCGGGTCCAGGGTCATCCAGGCCTCGGGGCGGTAGGCGGTGATCGGCAGGTTGTAGGCCACGATGTTGGCCAGGTCGCTGCGGACGACCGCCGCGTAGTCGTCCCCGGTCTGCCCGGTCACGATGCGGCGGTCCAACTGGGTGCCCAGCGCCCATGCCGGCGGGACGCGATGGCGGCCGTTGGCCGCGCTGAGTGCACTGATCACCTGTCCCGGGTCGCCGACGGCGACCTCATAGTCCAGGTGCGCGGCGGCGACGTTGACGTGCCAGGCGTCGGGGCGATCGGAGTCCAGATGCCAGTCGGCCAGCTCGGTCTGGGCCAGTAGGAAGCCGTAGCCCGCGGTGGAGGTGAACTGTGGTTGCACGTAGTAGGCGGCCCTCGGACCGCCGGGGAACAGATAGTGCGGGCCGCCGGAGCTGGCCATCAGGACATTGAACACCGGTGCCAATGGCCCGGCGCCGACGTTGGCCTCCTGCACCCAGTTGGTGAATCGGCCCCCATGCTGATCCAGTCCGTTGTGCAGGCCGCCGAAGCCGGCGAACCGCTCACCGGTCGGCGACGCGAAACTGTCTCCCATCGCGACGATGCCCTGGGTGCTGCTGGGGATGACCGACACCCGCAGCCGGCCGGAGTCCTCGCTGAGCGTCACCCCCAGGGTCCGACCCGACGGGTCGTCGGTACTGAGCGTCAGCTCCAGGCCCTGCGGCAAGGGGCGAGTGGAAAGCACTCCGGTGGCCGCGTACTGCATCCCGCAGCTGGAGGCCTCCCATAGGTCACCCACCCACAACGGGCTGATGAGAAACGGGGTCGCCGAGGACGTACCCACGGTGAAGGTGAATGGCGTGTACCGGGTGGGAAACAGCCACTCGGAAGGGGTCACACCCAGCGGCTTCTGGGCTTCGTTCTTGACCAGTCGCGGCCCACCGTTGCTGGGCACCTGCGTCAAAACCGGTTGACCAGAGGAGTTGAGCACCTGCATGGCAAATGGTGTCTGATTGACGCGCACGGTGAATCCGGGGCCGGCAAAGCTCAGCTCGCCGGCGTCCGGCAGCGCTGCCGGGGGTGGGACGGTCGCGATCGCTACGGCGGCCAGGGCGATACTGGTCATGATGGCCATCGACCGCACGCCGCCTCCGAGGGTTTCACAAAGTGGACTGTTGTCCTGACAGTTGTTCCATCGGCAGATCCTGACGGGTACAGATCACGTCCGGGTCGCTACGGGGCTACGGCCTCGTCTCAGTGTTGGCGTTTTAGAACACGTTATAGAATTGCCGCTGAACGGCACGTTTTCACCCGCTCAACACCACCCGAGGGGACCATCGAAGATGCTCAGCGCCCAGATCCGTGAGGAACTCGCTGCCGAGTTGGCGCAAGCGGAGCGGAGTCGGGTTCCGATCTCTCCGTTGACGGCGGCTCAGCCCGGCATTGACGTCGTCGACGCCTATGAGATCCAGCTGATCAACATTCGCCAGCGGATCGCCGAGGGAGCCCGCGTCGTGGGACACAAGGTCGGCCTGTCCAGCGAGGCGATGCAGCAGATGATGGGCGTCGACGAACCGGACTACGGCCACCTGCTCAACGAGATGCAGGTGTTCGAGGACAAGCCGGTCAAGGCGTCGAACTACCTCTACCCGCGGGTCGAGGTGGAAGTGGCGTTCATTCTGGCCGAGGATCTGCCGGGCGCGGACTGCACCGAGGAGGACGTGCTGGCCGCCACCGAGGCCTTCGCCCCGGCGATCGAATTGATCGACAGCCGGATCAGCGACTGGAAGATCAAACTCTGCGACACCATCGCCGACAACGCCTCGTCGGCGGGATTCGTGCTGGGCAAGCAGCGGGTCAAGCCGGGTGACATCGATATCAAGAACATCGATGCGGCGCTGACCAAGAACGGCGAGGTGGTCGCCCAAGGCCGCAGTGACGCGGTGCTGGGCAACCCGGTCACCGCGGTGGCCTGGCTGGCTCGCAAGGTGGAAAGCTTTGGGGTGCGGTTGAAGGCAGGCGACATTGTCTTGCCGGGCACCGCGACCCGGGCCATCGACGTACACGCCGGGGACGACTGTGTCGCCGAGTTTTCCGGGCTGGGTTCAGTCCGGCTGGTTTTCGAATAGATTCGAATAGAGGAGCGTTCATGGCTGCCAAAGCCTCAGTCGCGATCGTCGGGTCGGGCAACATCAGCACCGACCTGCTGTACAAACTGCTGCGTTCGGAGTGGCTGGAGCCGCGCTGGATGATCGGCATCGACCCGGACAGCGAGGGTCTGGCCCGAGCCCGCAAGCTGGGCCTGGAGACCTCCGCCGAGGGGGCGGACTGGCTGCTCGCCCTGGATGAGAAGCCGGACTTCGTCTTCGAGGCCACCAGCGCCTACGTGCACAAGGCGTACGCGCCCAAGTACGAGGCCGCCGGTATCCGGGCCATCGACCTGACCCCGGCCGCGGTGGGCCCGGCGGTGATCCCGCCGGCAAACCTGCACGAACACGTCGACGCGCCGAACGTCAACATGATCACCTGCGGTGGCCAGGCCACCATCCCGATCGTGTACGCGGTCACCCGCGCGGTCAAAGAGCAGGGCGGCACCGTGCCGTATGCGGAGATCGTGGCCAGCGTCGCCAGCGTCTCGGCCGGACCGGGCACCCGGGCCAACATTGACGAGTTCACCAAGACCACCTCTCGTGGGGTGGAGACTATCGGCGGCGCGCAAAAGGGCAAGGCGATCATCATCCTGAACCCGGCCGACCCGCCGATGATCATGCGCGACACCATCTTCTGCCAGATCCCCGAGGACGTTGACCGCGACGCGATCACCAAGTCGATCCTGTCCGTGGTGGAACAGGTGCAGACCTACGTGCCGGGCTACCGGCTGCTCAACGAGCCGCAGTTCGACGAGCCGTCGCTGAACTCCGGTGGGCGCGCGGTGGTCACCACGTTCGTCGAAGTCGAGGGCGCCGGCGATTACCTGCCGCCCTATGCGGGCAACCTGGACATCATGACCGCCGCGGCCACCAAGGTCGGCGAGGAGATCGCCCGCGAGATGGCGGCAGCAAAGGCTGGAGGAGCGAAATGAGCGACCACATCTTCGATGTGCGGATCACCGACACCTCGCTGCGGGACGGTTCGCACCACAAGCGCCACCAGTTCACCCCCGAGGAGGTTTCGGCGATCGTCGCCGCGATCGACGCCGCCGGCGTGCCGGTGATCGAGGTGACCCACGGCGACGGGCTGGGCGGGTCGAGCTTCAACTACGGGTTCTCCAAGACGCCCGACCAGGAGCTGATCAAGCTCGCGGCGCAGACCGCCAAGGACGCCAAGATCGCCTTCCTGATGTTGCCCGGCGTGGCCACCAAGGAAGACATGAAGGAGGCGCAGGGCAACGGCGGCGAGATCTGCCGGATCGCCACCCACTGCACCGAGGCCGACGTCTCCATCCAGCACTTCGGCTTGGCCCGGGAGCTGGGCCTGGAGACCGTCGGGTTCTTGATGATGGCCCACACCGTCTCCCCGGAGAAGCTGGCCGGCCAGGCCCGCATCATGGCTGACGCCGGCTGCCAGTGCGTGTACGTGGTGGACTCCGCCGGCGCGCTGGTGCTCGAAGGCGTCCGGGATCGGGTGGCCGCGCTGGTCGCCGAGCTCGGTGACGACGCCCAGGTGGGCTTCCACGGCCATGAGAACCTCGGGCTCGGCGTCGCCAACTCCCTGGAGGCGGTGCGGGCCGGGGCCAAGCAGATCGACGGCTCGGTGCGCCGGTTCGGCGCGGGCGCCGGCAACGCCCCGGTCGAGGCGCTGATCGGGGTGTTCGACAAGGTCGGGATCAAGACCGGCATCGACTTCTTCGACATCGCCGACGCCGCCGAGGAGGTGGTGCGCCCGGCCATGCCGGCCGAGTGCGTGCTGGACCGCAACGCGCTGATCATGGGCTACTCCGGGGTGTACTCCAGCTTCCTCAAGCACGCGGTGCGCCAGGGCGAGCGCTACGGCGTGCCCGCCCACGAGCTGCTGCACCGGGCCGGGCAGCGCAAGCTGATCGGCGGCCAGGAGGACCAGCTCATCGACATCGCGCTGGAGATCCAGCGGGAGCGGGCTGCGAAGTAACCGGTTGTCGGGGCGGTCCGGCACGATGGGGCTGTGAGCTCGACGCGCGCCGACGCCCAGGCGATTCTGGAACAGCTGGCCGGACCGCAGGCGCTGCTGCGCGACGACCAGTGGGCCGCGATCGAGGCGCTGGTCGTTGGGCGCCGCCGCGCACTGGTGGTGCAGCGCACCGGCTGGGGCAAGTCGGCGGTGTACTTCATCGCGGCGAAGCTGCTGCGTGCGGGTGGGTACGGTCCGACGGTGATCGTCTCGCCGCTGCTGGCGTTGATGCGCAACCAGGTCGCGGCCGCGGAGCGGGCCGGCGTGCACGCGGCCACCATCAACTCGTCCAACGTGACCGAGTGGGCCGACGTGCAACGCCGGGTGACCGCGGGCGAGCTGGACGTGCTGCTGGTCAGCCCGGAGCGGCTCAATAACCCCGACTTCCGCGATGAGGTGCTGCCGGCGCTGGCGGCCCGGGCCGGGCTGGTCGTGGTCGACGAGGCGCACTGCGTGTCGGACTGGGGGCATGATTTCCGGCCGGACTACCGGCGTATCCGCACGCTGATCGCCGAGCTCGGCGCCGACATCCCGGTGCTGGCGACCACGGCGACCGCCAATGACCGGGTGGTCGCCGATGTCGCCGGCCAGCTCGGGGTCGGCGGTGGCGACACCCTGGTGCTGCGCGGTGGCCTGGACCGCGAGTCGTTGCGGATGTCGGTGGTGGCCGCCGGCGGTCCGGCGCAGCGGGCCGCCTGGATCGGCGCGCACCTTCAGCAGCTGCCCGGCTCCGGCATCGTCTACACGCTCACCGTGGCCCAAGCCCACGATGTGGCCGCCGACCTGCGTGCTCAGGGGTTCGCGGTGGCCGCCTACACCGGTTCGACCGACGCGGCCGATCGCGAGCAACTCGAGGCCGATCTGCTGGCCAATCGGGTCAAAGCGCTGATCGCCACGTCGGCGCTGGGCATGGGATTCGACAAGCCCGACCTGGGATTCGTCGTGCACCTGGGTGCGCCGTCCTCGCCGATCGCCTACTACCAGCAGGTCGGTCGGGCCGGGCGCGCCACGGCCAGCGCCGAGGTGATCCTGCTGCCCGGCACCGAGGACCAGGACATCTGGCGCTACTTCGCATCACTGGCCTTCCCCGCGGAGTCCTTGGTGCGCAAGGTGATCGGCGAACTGTCGCCCGATCAGCCACTGTCGACGCCGGCGCTGGAAGCCCGGGTCGACCTGAACCGGTCGCGGTTGGAGATGGTGCTCAAAGTCCTCGACGTCGACGGCGCGGTGCGCCGAGTCAAGGGCGGCTGGCTGGGCACCGGCGCCCAGTGGAGCTACGACGAGCAGCGTTACCGCAAACTCGATGAGCTGCGCCGGGCCGAGCAGCAGGCGATGCTGGACTACCAGGCCACCGACGGCTGCCGGATGAGTTTCCTGCGTGCCCAGCTCAATGACCCCGAGCTGCAGGCGGGGGAGCGTTGCGGGCGGTGCGACAACTGCGCCGGGTCGCGGTTTGACGCCGCGGTGGATCCCGCCGCTGCCGCGGCCACCCGGGAGCGGCTGATGCGTCCCGGCGTGGAGATCACGCCGCGGCGGCAGTGGCCGTCGGGCCTGGCGCAGCTCGGCGTCGAACTGTCCGGCCGGATCACCGACGGGCCGGAGCCGGGCCGGGTCATCGGCCGGCTCACCGATCTGGGCTGGGGTGCGCGGCTGCGGCGGCTGCTCGACGAGCCGGACGGCGAGGTGCCCGAGGAGGTGGTGCGCGCGGCCGTGAGTGTGCTTGCCGGCTGGGAGTGGCGGCAGCGGCCGACCGCGGTGCTGGGCCTGGATTCGGCGACGCACCCGGTGTTGATCGGTTCGCTGACCGACCGGCTGGCCGAGCTGGGCCGTCTGACCCGCTTGGACACCTTGCGGTACGCGCCTGGGCGGAGGGCGGCGACCGCCGCGAACTCCGCCTATCGGGTCGCCGCCTTGCAGGGTTGCTGGCTGCCGCCGGCGGAACTACCGGTCGATATCGGCCCGGTGCTGTTGGTCGACGACGTGACCGACACCGGGTGGACGCTGACGATGGCGGCCCGGGTGTTGCGTGCTGCCGGTGCGCCGCAGGTCCTGCCGTTCGCCCTGGCCAGCGTGAACTGAAACGCGGGTACCGTCGAGTGATGAGCGGTATTACTCGAGCGATCGCGGTCGGCTTGCTGAGCGTGGCCGGGGTACTGACACCGGTGGCCAACGCCGCACCGCAGCAGTGCGACCAGACCGTCGGCAACTCCGTCGACTCGTACTTGAAGCGGCATCCCGACGTCAAGAACAACCTGTCGCATCGGGGGAAGCAGGAAGACCCGGGAGCGCCGGATCCGGTGCTGTCCTACCTGCAACGGCACCCCGACGTGCGGCAGGCCCTGATCACGCTGTCCCAGCAGTGTGTGTGAGGAACGGCGACCGGAACACATAGCGGCTGGTGGGCACCGTGTCGATGTTCAGGTGCGCGCCGAACGCGCTGACGCTGGCGATCATCCGGCTCACCCGGTCGGTGAGGTCGGCCTGGTCGGCCGCGCCGTAGAACGCGTACGGGTCTGACACCGCCTCGTCGGGGAACAGCTCCTCGACAATGGCGTCGATGCGGGGTGCGTCCGCGGTGAGCGGGCGGATCACCACATTCTGGGTGTAGCCGAAGGTCGCCTGGGTGTCGGTGGCGACCTGGGTGTGGTCGATGTGCCAGCGGTGCAGCCAGGTCGCCTCGTCCAAATCGGCCGGCCGGCGCAGTAACGCCACATTGGCCAGACCCCGGGTGCGGCGGCCCTCGCCGAGATCCGGCGGTGGCATGGGCATCGATTCGGTCACCAGATACGCTGCCGCCGAATCAGATTCGGCTTCGATCAGTGCGATGGCGGTGCGGGTCGCTTCACCGTAGTACTGCTGGGTCCACAGGCTGATGATGGCCGCTGCCGGCGGATCCAGCGTCGTCAGGGTCATCATGGAATCGCGCACCGGCTCGTCGCGTACGTTGACCACGACGCCCGGCAGCCCCAGATCCAGCAGCTTCGCCGCGATCGGACCGCGCAGTTTCTGGCACCATTGGTCGCTGAAATCGGCTGTCCGCGCGACGATCATGACCTTTTCCATCGATGTCTCCTTAACCGGTTGCGGCGCGGAACGCCTCGACGAGTTCGCGAAGCAGATCAGTGGCCCGGCCGATGTCCTTCGGCAGCGAGCAGGTGACCCGCACATCGGTGACCCCGGCGGCCACCAGCGCCGGCGCGGAGGCGGCGGTGGCGTCGGTGTCCAGTGAGCCGTCCGGCTTCTTGGCGGTGGTGGCGTGGCCCAGCACCTGCAGGCCGGTCGGATCGCCGCCGAGTGCGGCGACGCGGTCCTTCATGGCCGCGATGGCGCCGGCCGGGTCGCGCATGGCAGGGCCCCACGGGATCCAGCCGGAGCCGAACCGGGCCAGCCGGCGCGCCACCGCGTCGTTGACGGTGCCACTCACCCAGATCGGAACCCCGCCGGGCGTAACGGGTTTGGGCATCTGGTGAATGTTCTCGAAAGACAACTCCGGGGACGCGTAGCTACTGCGCTGCCGAGTCCACAGGGTCTGGCACACCTCCAGGGTGTGGTCCAGGAGTCGCCCGCGGCGCTCGAACGGCAGTCCGGCGGCCTCGTACTCCTCGCGCTGCCAGCCGACGCCCACGCCGAGATCCAGCCGTCCTCCCGACAGCACGTCCAGGGTGGCCAGCTCCTTGGCCAGCACCGCCGGTCGGCGCAGTGCCGCCAGCAACACCGCAGTGCCCAAGCGGATGCGGGTGGTGGTTGCGGCCAGCGCGGTCAGCACGATCACCGGGTCCAGCCACTGACCGTCGGGACCGGTCGGCTGGCGGCCGCCGGCGATGCCACCGAGCCGGGGGTCGGCGTAGGCGTCGGGGTTCTCGCCGAACACCACGTGATCGGAGACCACGACACGATCCACGCCCGCGGCGTCCATCGCAGCGCCCAGCGCCAGGGTGGTGCCCCAGTTGTGGCCGGGGTCGTCGGTGAAAGTCTTCAGCTGAAAAGAGATCTGAGGCTTCTGGGCTGACGTCATGAGCGCACCTGGCGCGCCGATCGGGACTCGATCGCGTCGATGGTCAGCGCACGCTGCGCGATCCGCCAGCCCTGCCCGACGCGGTGATAGGCATCGCGGTAGCGCAGGTACCAGACGTGGTCGGTCAGCTTGCCGCCGTGCTCGATCCAATGATGCGCGACCCCGGTGATCTCTCCGGTCGCCACGTCAGCCGTCGCGGCGGTGTAGACCTCGCCGACGATGCCGTGGTGGGTGCGGGTCACCGCGCCCAGGGCCGACATCGCTTCTCGCACGCCGGCGTGGCCGCGGTGGCGCACGCACGGCTCCAGGTGATGCGGCGGATCCGGCAGCACCAGTTCGGCGTCGGCGGTGAACAATTCGGCCACCTCATCGAATCGTCGCGCGTCGACGTAGCCGGCGTAGCGGTGCACGAGCTCGGACAGCTCTAGTCTCTCGGCGACCGACAGTGTCATGGCGCCGAACCTAACAGCGGTGCGGGCTTGCTTCCGCCGAGTTGCGCGGTGAGCGCTTCGGCGGTCCGCAGCAGCCCGCGCGCCCACTTGGTGATCTCGGCGTCGGTCAGTGCTCGCTGGGCGTGCAGCGACACCACCATCGCTTGGCGTTGGTGGTGGTCGTAGACCGGTGCGGAGATCACGCTGATGTCGTGGCGCCTCCGCCCGCCGGCTTCGCCACGCAGATACACCCGCTCGCCGATGTCGGAGACCAGCTCGCCCAGCAGGGCCCGCAGCTCGTCGGGCAGATCGCTGGACAGGCCCGCCATCAACCCGTAGAGCCGTTGGCCGCCCGGTGTCAGTCGCTCGACCAGGTAGCCGTCGGCGCGACATTCGTCGATGACGCGCTGCAGTCGCTCGCTCTCCGACCGCAGCGGGATGGTGGGCTGACGGGCCAGCCAGTCCGCCAACGCGTGGTCGTCCCAGAGCACGAACATCAACCCGACCGGCGGAGCGAACGGATAACTCTGGCCGGCCTGAACGCCCAGATGCGCGTTGGGTGCCGCGACCAGCTCCAGCACCGTGATCCGGTCGTCGACCACCGCGCTCAGCGCAACGGAGGTGGCGAAATCCGCGGAAAGCCGTCGCAGTTGCTCGCGTGCCTCGGGGCCGACCCGCAGCGCCTGCTGAGCGGCGCGGCCGAGCGAGATCAGGCCCGGCCCGAGCCGGTAGGTCTTGTCGGGATCGTCCCGGGTCAGGTAGCCGGCGTCGGCCAGGGCGTTGGCGATGCCCAGGCAGGTGGGCTTGGCCAGCCCGGTGCGGCGGGCCAGCTCGGAGAGGCCGAAGCCTTGGTCGGGGTGGCGGGCCAGAAAGTCCAGAACCGTCACCACCCGCTCGGTCGGCGGGGACGACCGCACGACTTGTTGGTCTGGCGTTTGTTCGGACGCCGCTGCTCCAGGCACAGCCATTGCAGCATGCTACCGCGACCGTCTAAAGTCGGTTCGAGATATCTACCATCTCGGTCCAATATTGGACCGATAAATGATCTGAGAGGTGCTGCAGCGATGTACTCCGAACCCCTTTCGGCCGCGATCGCCGAGGCGGAGAAGCTGGTTGCCGCGGCCCCGCACATCGAGACCGAGGCTGACCTGCTCGAGGGCCTGCAATACCTGGCAGGCGGTGTCGAGGCGTGTGTGCACGCCGCCTTCAACAGCGAACGCGACCACCCGTTCCTGCTGTCGGGCACCGGGCCGTTCACCAAGATGGGGTTGGACAACCCCGACACGCTGTACTTCGGCACCGTGGTGCGCCCCGGCAACGACTACGTGGTGAGTGGCACCCGGGGAACCACGACCGACCTGAGTTTCCAACTGCTCGGCGGTGAATACACCGATGACAACGTCCCGGCCAGTGAGGCGGCCTTCGACGACCGCGAGCTCGATGTGGCCGGCGACGGCACCTTCACCTGGCGCTTCCAGCCGAAGACGCCGGCGCAACTGGTGATCCGCGAGGTCTACAACGACTGGGCCGCCCGTCGTGGCACGCTCTCGATCGCCCGGACCGACACCGAAGGCACCGCGCCGCCGCCGCTGACCCGTCAGCTGATCGAGAAGCGTTACGCGGCAGCGGGAAAGCAGCTGATCAACCGGGTCAAGACCTGGCTGGCGTTCCCGCAGTGGTTCTATCTCAATCTGCCGGTCAACACCATGGTGGCGCCGCGGCTCACGCCGGGCGGTCTGGCGACCCAATACTCGTCGGCCGGGCACTACGAGCTTGAGCCCGGCCAGGCGCTGGTCATCACCCTGCCGGTGACGGATGCGCCGTATCTGGGTTTCCAGTTGGGCAGCCTGTGGTACATCTCGCTGGACTACATCAACCACCAGACATCGCTGAACGGCACTCAGGCGCAAGTCGATCCGGACGGCAAGATCCGGATCGTGGTCTCCGACACCGACCCCGGGGTGACCAACTGGGTCGAGACCCTGGGACATCGGCGCGGCTTCCTGCAGTTCCGCTGGCAGCGGGTATCGCGGCAGCTGACCGAGGCGGACGGCCCCACCGTCGAGCTCATCGACGTCGACGCGGTGCAGGCCGCACTGCCGTTCTACGACCACAACAAGATTTCCCAAGAAGACTGGCGCGCGCGTATCGCGCTGCGGCAGCAGCAAATCGCTAACAGAATGCTGGGGTGAATATGGCCGGAATGCTGGACGGCAAAGTCGTGGTGATCAGTGGTGTCGGGCCTGGCCTCGGCAGCACGATGGCCAATCGGTTCGCCGCCGAGGGCGCCGACCTGGTGCTGGTCGCGCGCAGCGCGGATCGCCTCGAGGAGGTGGCCAAGCAGGTCAGGGCCGCCGGGCGTCGCGCCCTGGTGGTCCCGGCCGACATCACCGATGACGACCAGGTCGCGCACCTGGTTGAGGCGGCCTCAGCGGAGTTCGACCACATCGACGTGTTGATCAACAACGCCTTCCGGGTGCCGTCGATGAAGCCGTTGGCGCAGACCACGTTTCAGCACATTCGCGACGCCATAGAGCTCAGCGGGCTCGGCGCGCTGCGCCTGACCCAGGGCTTCACGCCGGCTTTGGCCGCGGCCAACGGCTCGATCGTCAACTTGAACTCGATGGTGATCCGGCACTCGCAGCCCAAGTACGGCGCCTACAAGATGGCCAAAGCCGCGCTGCTGGCGATGTCGCAGTCGTTGGCGTCCGAACTGGGTGAGCAGGGTATCCGAGTCAACTCCGTTGCGCCCGGCTACATCTGGGGCGACACCTTGCAGAGCTACTTCACCCACCAGGCCGGAAAGTACGGCACCACCGTCGAGCAGATCTACGCCGCTACCGCCGCGAACTCCGACCTGAAGCGGCTGCCCACCGAGGACGAGGTGGCATCGGCGGTGCTGTTCCTGGCCAGTGATCTGGCCAGCGGCATCAGCGGCCAGGTTCTCGACGTGAACTGCGGGGAGTACCACAACTGATGACCGCCCGTACTGACGTTGGCACCGTTGAGGACCTGCACGCCTCGGCCACCAAGATGGTGGGTCTGGACGACTTCGGCCCCGACGACGACAACTACCGCGAAGCGCTCGGCGTGCTGCTGGACTCCTACCGCACCGAGGCCGACCTCACTGAGCTGGGCAGCAAGATGAACCGGTTCTTCCTGCGCGGTGCGCTGGTGGCCCGGCTGTTGTCGCAGGCCGGCTGGAATGCGCACCCCGAGTACACCGAGATCGCCGTCGAGCGGCCGGTCTTCGTCACCGGGCTGCCCCGCACGGGAACAACGGCGCTGCACCGGCTGCTGGGTGCCGACCCGGCGCACCAGGGGTTGGAGATGTGGCTGGCGGAGTTCCCGCAGCCTCGGCCACCACGCGAAACCTGGGACAGCAACCCGGTTTTCCAGCAGATGCAGGCGCAGTTCGCCCGGCACCACGATGAGAACCCGGACTACACCGGGCTGCACTTCATGACCGCTGATGGTTTGGAGGAGTGCTGGCAGCTGCTGCGCCAGTCGCTGCACTCGGTGTCCTACGAGACGCTGGCGCACCTGCCGACCTATTCGCGCTGGCTCTCCGAGCAGGACTGGACCCCGGCGTACCGGCGGCACCGCCGCAATCTGCAACTGATCGGGCTCAACGACCCGGGCAAGCGGTGGGTGCTCAAGAACCCCAGTCACCTGTTCGCGCTGGATGCGATCATGGCCGTCTATCCCGACGCGCTCATCGTGCAGTGCCACCGGCCGGTGGAGACCATCCTCGCGTCGATGTGCTCACTGGCCCAACACACCACCGAAGGACAGTCGAACACCTTCGTCGGCGCGCAGATCGGTGCCGACGAGATGGAAACCTGGGCCCGCGGCTTGGAGCTGTTCAACACCCAACGCGCGCAATATGACCAGGCGCAGTTCTGCGACATCGATTACCAGGAGTTCGTCGCCGACCCGCTGGCCACCGCGGCCGGCATCTACGAACGCTTCGGCCTGCCGCTCTCCGACGAGGCACGCCAGGCCATGGCCGACGACTACGCCGCCAGCAAGACCGGCCCGCGCGCGCCCAAGCACGAGTACTCGCTGGCCGATTACGGGTTGACCGCCGAGCAGGTCCGGGAGCGCTTCGCCGGCCTGTGACCGGGTGTCTTTCCCCGCGAGCGTGCGTGTCCCCGGTCAACACGCCGAGCGTGCGGCCGGGGACACGCACGCTCGCGTAGGTGGGGCTCAGTCGATGCCGTCGCCGGGTGGGGGAGCGCTGGATCGCTCCTCCAGGTGGCCCTCGGCGACCGCGTGCGAAATGCTCTTCGCCAGCTTCGGGCAGCCGCGGCTACGGCTGCTGGTGTGACCGGCCTCGCGTTCGGCGGCGAAGTACGCGCACTGCTTGACCGCTGCCGAATTCCATTGCACCGAGGTGTATCCGGGGCCCAGCTTCTTCACCTCGACGGTGGCGGTGCAGTGCCGACACTCCACCGGCATCAGGCCCGAATGCAGATAGCGGTCGGTATCCCGTTCGGTCGCAGCACGAATCGCCTCGTAGCGTTCCGGGTCGACCGGAAACAGCGGTTGCCGCGAGTAACGGGTGTCGGGCCCGTCGTCGGGGGAGTCGCCGTGCTCGCCGTGGTCGTCGTGCGGGCCGTAGAACATCAGCATGGACCGGGCCAGCTCGCCGGCGTCGGGAACCTCGCGGGCCATGATGCCAGACCTACTCTGCGTTAACGGTTTCGGCGGCTTTCGCTGCGTGCTTTTCCTCGGCCTGTACCCGCAGGTTCTCGGCGACTTCGGCGTTCCACTTCTCGTTGGCCACCGTCGCGTCGATCTCGATCTCAAAGCGATCGGTCATCTCCGGGGTGACGTCGGCGGCGTCGACGTAGAACTGCGAGTACCAGCGGCGCAGCTGGTAGACCGCCCCGTCTTCCTCGACCAGCAGCGGGTTCTCGATGCGGCTCTTGTGCGTCCAGATCTCGACGTCCTGCAGGAAGCCCTTGCTGACGCCGTCGGTCATGGCATCGGCGATCTTCTCGGTCGTCGCGTCGTCGAGGCCCTTGGGCTTCTGCACGATCACGCCCCACATCAGCCGGAACTGGTCCTGGCTGATCGGGTAGTGGCAGTTGATCAGGATCGACTCGGCCTTGAAACCGTTGTAGCTGTTGTGCAGCCAGTTGATCATGAACGACGGACCGAAGTAGGAAGCCTCGGAGTCCAATTCCGAACCGCCGTAGCTGGTGCCCAGCCCGGGAACGTCGGAACGCCCGACATTGTGCAGGTACTGCGAGGCGATATGCCCCTCGAAGACGTTCTTGAACGAGGTGGGCAGGCCGTAGTGGATGTAGAAGAAGTGCGCGAAGTCGGTGACGTTGTCGATGATGTCGCGGCAGTTGGAGTCGATCACCATGGAGTTCCAGCGCCAGTCGGTCCACTCGCCGCTGGACCACTCCGGGATCTCCGGGATCCGCACCTCGTCCGGCGGCGGGTTGCCCTCCGGGTCGTTGTAGATGAACAGCAGCCCGCCGCGCACGTCGGTCGGGAAGGACTGGGTGCGGGCAACCCGCGGAGTCCGCTTGGAGTAGGGCACCAGCTTGCAGCGGCCGTCGCCGCCCCAACGCCAGTCGTGGAACGGGCAGGCGACCTCGTCGCCCTTGATCTCGCCGCGGCTCAGGTCGCCGCCCATGTGGCGGCAGTAGGCGTCGAGCACGTGCAGGTCACCGCGCGAGTCGGCGAACACCACCAGTTTGGCACCGAACGCGTGGATGGAGTGCGGCTTGCCGTCCCGGAAGTCCTTCACCGGGCCCAGGCAGTGCCAGCCCCGGGCGTAGCGATCCGGCAGCGTGCCGGTATCGATGTGGCGGACGCCGACCTCGGCGTTGTCAGTGCTCACCTGTTGCCTCCAACCCTCTGCTTCTAACTAGAACACGTTACAGTTTTGACACCTGTTTGCGCAATAAACCCTGCTGGTTCGGGGTCTTTGGTCCCTGGTATATGTGGACGATGCAGCTGTTCTCCTTCAATGGTCGCTCGCCCCGGATCGACCCCACCGCCTTCGTCGCTCCCACCGCCACGCTGATCGGTGACGTCACCATCGAAGCCGGAGCCTCCGTGTGGTTCGGCGCCATCTTGCGTGCCGACGACGCCCCCATCGTGGTGCGCGAGGGTGCCAACGTGCAGGACGGCTCGGTGCTGCACGTGCCGCCGGGGGTGCCGGTGGACATCGGCCCGGGGGCGACGATCGCCCACATGTGTCTGATTCACGGGGCCAACATCGGTGCAGAGGCGCTGATCGGCAACCACGCCACCGTGCTCGACGGCGCGGTGATCGGCAGCCGCACCCTGGTCGCGGCCGGCGCGATGGTGCTCGCCGGGACCAAGATCCCCGACGGAGTACTGGTGACCGGCTCACCCGCCGTGGTCAAGGGCCCGATCGCGGGAACCGGCGCCGAGGTGTGGATTAACGCCAATCCGCCGTACTACCGGGATCTCGCGCAGCGTTACCGCGAAGGCATGGAGCCGGTTACGCCGGAGTGAGCTGCATGGGCGGCCGAGCGGTCAGGCTTGTGACCGCATCGCCTGGGGCAGTGGGGATTTCCCGCTAGCTTTCAGTCTGGCGGTGTTCTGCGCTTGACCGGAATACCGTGTTGATCAACGCAGGCACCGTGGTGCCGAGGACTTCGCTGAGCGCGACCAGTGTCGACAGGCGTGGGTTCGCGGGCTTTCGCCCGTCGCGTTTGCCTAGTCCGTATTCCAACAGTTGGTAGTGGTTGCGGCTGATCCCCGCGGCCTCGGCGACAGTCTCCTGTGTCAAGCCTCGCTCTTGGCGCAATTCCGCCAATGTCCGACCCAGAGCCTCGGCCAGCTCGCGTTCAATGGCGGACTCTGGCACCCCCGAAACATGCCGAGGCCAATCCGCCAGGTCGACCATCTATAGATGGCTGTTCGTGTTAGCCTCAGGACCGCAGTGCACTTTTCGGCATCTCTAGACGACTGTTGACTACCTGAAGAGGAGAAATCAAGCCATGGGCTTACTGGACCCGCAGTTTTCACGGAAAGACAAGACGCGGGCGCAGGCCGCCCTACTGATCCCGGGGAGTCTCTTTCTCTTCCTAATCGGTATGGGCACCGGCTCGGCCATCTTCTATGTGCTCGCCGTTCTCGGGCTGTTTGCAAGCGGGGCCTTCATCTACCAAGACGTCAAGAAGCGTGCGGAGAAGAAGCGCGTTGCGGCCGAAGAGGCCGAGATTCGCGCACATCAGCTGCGCCAGGCGCGGGGCCAGCAGTAGGGAACCGCGTGACGCGGCTCGTCTGTCTCGCATGCCGGGCGAGGGGGTGGCGTGTTTCCGTGGCTTGATATTCGCGACTTCGGGCTGAGGCTGTACATGCATGTGCTGAGGGGGGTGGCGCTACTCAGTGATGGCATCGCGGGAATTGTTGCAGCGGAAGACAATTCGCCGCCACTTCGGCGTGATGACCCAGAGATCGAATGATCGTGCGGGACAAATGAGGAGTTCATAGCAACATGCGCACTCCCAAGAACGTGCCGCGTTGGCGGCCTGTTTGGAGTCCAAGGGCGGGTCTTGGTAGGACCGCGTGACTACGGGCAGATGGTTCCCCGACGGGTATTCGGGCAACTTGATGATCCGATAACCACGACGACCAATTCACACCCCGGTGCCGTTCACGATGCCTACGAGGGCAGTTGTCGATTCGCCGAGGCGGCGTTCCGGGCGTATACGGCGCCGGTCGAGGATGTCCCGGGTGGCCCGATCGACAGCGTCTTTGCGGTTTCGCTGAGGTCCGACGGAAAAAGCGAGGAAATCGGAACGGAAGTCGACGCCTTCGTACCAATTTCTCCACGCAAAATTCCTAGCTGCCGGGAACGAGCTTGGTAAAAAGCATGCCGCGATGCTATCCGCGACTGTCATCACGGCTGCGATAACTCATGTAATAAAGGAGCGTATATGACAAGTCAGAGCTTGCAACTCGATCGACATCTTCAGTCTCTGGGCGGTCCTTGGACGGGAGTGCCCGAATTCTGCGAGTTTTCGGAGAAGGCTTCCCATTTTCGCATGGTTCAATTGCGAGATGCGATTTTGGCCGAGACAGACGCTGATCCTGTCTTCGTTCACCGCGCGTATGAAACGGGTGCGGCTCTTATTGACGATATCTATAGGAACTTTAATGGTACATCTGGCATCGAAAGTGTCGAGCGTGTATTTATGGTCACAAGGCGTGCGCACAAAGCAGATAACGATGAATATGAAAGCGAATCCCGTTATCATTTTCCGCTCGCGACAAGTAATTTCTACGTCTCGCCGGAGATGCGTATGCGTAGTCAATTTGGATTGCCCCCGTTCATCTCTGATACATACACGAGAAGCGATAAGGCTGCAGAGCGGGGAGCGCTCGTCATAGCTCCGTTGTATCAAGACATGAATGTCGACATCGTGAACGAGGCCGACCGTTTGGCGGTCGGGTATAAAGCGCTCGAAGCGTCTGTAAGGTTTTCACACCATGGACTGGGTGCATCAGTCATAGGGCTCGGAGCGCTGTTGCCGCAGATTACAAAATTCGGAAGCCTTCTGACTGGAATAGAAGGTGCTGACCAGCGGACCACAACTACAGGCCATGGTGGTACGGTGCATTTAATTGCGGAGACCGTACGGAAAGTTCTCGAAGTTCCGTCGATCGGTGCAAAATTCGACGGTGTGATAGGCGTAATTGGTGGAGCGGGATCTATCGGCTGGTCAACCATATCAACAATACGGCATGTACTTCCCGATGTGAGGATCCATACTTTTGATACGCGGGTTAGTAGATTACGCGATATTTTGGACGATGAATCGACCCTAAATGTCCAGATCCACGACGGCGTGATCGATGTGCTTGAGGCTTCAAATATTATTGTCTCGGCGATCACATCTGTAATTGATCTTTGCGCAGAAGAGCAACGCCTCGGGCGGCCAATTGACTTGAGCGGGAAGGTTATCATCGATGATAGTCAGCCGGGTTCTTTTCATCGTCCACAGGTTGAGGAGCGAGGCGGGAAAGTTGTCTGGGTCGTCGGAAAAGATGTATCGCCGAGTAGCTTTATGACCAGAGATGGCCTCTACACTGCAGGTGTCCCGTATAACTATGGAGATAAATCCGGATTATATGGCGCAGAATCGGAATTCGGCTGCGGCATTGAAGCGGCTGTGATTGCCCAATCTTGCGCGTATGAGAAGGCAATTAAGGCACCGGTTACGCCCGATGATGTCAAAAAAATTGGCGAGCTTTTCGAGTCGGCCGGCGCGACGGTGGCTGAATTTCAATCATTCGGCCAGCCTGTGGGGCTTGTCTAACCCATCCGTGCGTGGTGACCTGTATCGCCTGGAGGCGCCCAAGAACGTCCATGGTCATGAGCGGTCTGGTCCCCGCTACGCGGTCGTCGTACAGTCCGACGATCTGCCGCTGTCCACGTGGGTTGTCGCGCCGACGTCGACGGGCCGGCGTGCGGCATCGTTTCGGCCGGAGATCGAGATCGACGGCACCAGAACGCGTGTGACGGTCGAGCAGCTCACCGTGATCGATCCGCAGCAGTGTCACGGAGAGTTCGTTGGACGGCTCGCTACAGGGGAGATGCAGGCCGTCGATGAGGCGCTGCGGGACGTGCTGGCGCTGGACTGATCAAACCGGCTTCGCCGTCGCCGCAGCCCGGTCCAGTTCCCAGTAGGCCCGCAGCGCGACCAGTTCACCCTTTTCGTTGGCCCGGTAGGTGAACACACCCTCGGTGACGATCTGGTGGCCGCCCATGGTGATGGTGATGTTGCCGGTGTTGGCCTCTTCATCGCCGCACTGGAAGTTGTCGGAGAAGTTGAATTCGATCTTGTCGGTCGGGGCGATCGCCTTGTCCCAGAACGCCGAGATCTCGTCACGGCCGCGGTGACCCTTGCCTTCCGGGTCGAAGTGCGACGGCCCGATCGGGTCTTGCACGATCGCGTCGTCGGCGAAGTTGGCCAGCCAGGCTTCCTTGTCGCGGGCTGCTACCGCGTCACGGGAGCGCTTACCGGCGACGTGGGCGGGGTGATCTGCGTTCATGCGGGTCGTCCTCTCAGTTGGCGGGCTTGTCGGCTGGCTTGTCAGAGGAGACCACCCACATCGAGTAGTACTGCGAGCCGCCGCCGTAAGCGTGGCCCAGCGCTTTACGGGCGTTCGGCACCTGGTGGTCGCCGGCCTTGCCCATCACCTGGATTGCCGACTCGGCAAACCGGATCATGCCCGAGGCACCGATCGGGTTGGACGACAGCACCCCGCCCGAGGCGTTCACCGGCAGCTTCCCGCCGATCGCGGTCTCGCCGGCCTGGGTGAGCTTCCAACCCTCACCGGGCGCGGCGAAGCCCAGGTTCTCCAGCCACATCGGCTCGAACCAGGAGAACGGCACGTAGATCTCCGCGGCGTCGATCTCGTCGATCGGGCTGGTGATCCCGGCTTCCTTCCACAGCGCGGCAGCGGCGTCCCGGCCGGCCTGCGGATTGACCTGGTCGCGCCCGGAGTACGCCAACGGCTCGGTGCGCAGCGCTGTGGCGTGGATCCAGGCCACCGGCTCGCCCGCGTCGATCCGGGCCTGTGCGGCGGCCTCGTCTCCGATCACGATCGCGCAAGCACCGTCCGAGGACGGGCAGGTCTCGTCGAAACGGATCGGGTCCCACAGCATTTGGGACGCCATCACCTTCTCCACGGTGATGTCGGGCTGGTGTAGGTGCGCCAGCGGGTTGCGGGCGCCGTTGAGCCGGTCCTTGACCGCGACCATCGCGCCGATGTCGTTCGGCGCTCCGGAACGGCGGATGTAGGCACGCACGTGCGGGGCGAAATAGCCGCCGGCGCCGGCCCCGACCGGCTTGGTGAACGGCACCGGGATGCTCAGCGCCCACATGGCGTTGGACTCCGACTGCTTCTCCCAGGCCATCGCCAGCACTCGCCGGTACTTGCCGGACTTCACCAGGCTGGCCGCCACGACCGCGGTCGACCCACCCACCGAACCGGCGGTGTGCACCCGGATCAGCGGCTTGCCAGTGGCGCCCACGGCGTCGGCCATGAACAGCTCCGGCATCATCACGCCCTCGAAGAAGTCCGGTGCCTTACCGACCACCACCGCGTCGATGTCGTCGAACGTGGAGCCCGAATCGGCCAGCGCGCGGTCGATGGCCTCACGCACCAGGCCGTTCATCGAGACGTCCTGGCGCTTGGCGACGTACTTGGTCTGCCCGGTGCCCAGCACCGCAGCGAGTTGGCCCATCAGTTGCGTCCTTCCATCACCGCGACCAGGTTCTGTTGCAGCGCTGGGCCGCTGGTGGCATGCGCCAGCACCCGACCCGCCGAACCATTGAAGATGTGTTGGGCCGCAAAGCCGATGCGCTCCAGGCCCGCGACGAACATCGGATTGGCCGCTAGGGCACCACCGGACGGGTTCACCTTCGTCTTCGACGGCAACCGCATCGCCTTGGTCAGGATCAGATGCTGATGGGTGAACGGCGCGTGGATCTCGGCGACGTCCACCGCGGGCATGTCATCACCGGTGGCGGCGCGCGTCGAGACGGTGGTCGACGGGGAGCGGGTCAGATCCCGGCTGCCCAGCACCGGCGACTCGATACGGTGCTCGAAACCGGTGATCCAAGCGGGGTTTTCGCACAGTTCGCGGGCCTTGTCGCCGGCGGCCAGGACGATCGCGGCGGCGCCGTCGGTGATCGGCGCGATGTCGTGCCGGCGCAGCGGGTCGGCGAAGAACGGCCGCTCCAGCAGTTCGTCGAGGTTGGCGGATGACTCCACCGAATCCACCCGGTCGGTGACCGCGAACGAGTCCAGCGCCACCCGGGCCATCTGCTCGGGCGTCCACTGGCCGCCGTCCAAGCCGAGCCGGGCCTGCAGTGCTGCGATCGAGACCGAGTCCGGCCACAGCGGCGCGACGGTATAGGGGTCGGTCTGCAGGGCCAGGATCCGGCGCAGCTGGCCGGCCGAGGACTTGCCGAAGCCGTAGGCCAGCGCGGTGTCGACTTCGCCGGTCAACACCTTGATGTAGGCCTCATACAGCGCCCACGCACCGTCCATCTCCACATGGGACTCGTTGATCGGCGGAACCGCGCCGATCGAGTCGATCGCCGAGATGAACGAGAAGGCCCGTCCGGCAAGGTAGTCCGAGGAACCGGAGCACCAGAAGCCGATGTCGGTCTGGGCAATTCCCAGCTCGGAGTACAACTGAGCGAAACACGGCATCAACATCTCGACGCCGTTGGTGGTGCCGTCGGTGCGGCGAACGTGCGGGGCGTGGGCGAAGCCCACCACCGCGACATCGCGTTGCGTCATGCTGCCCCTCACAGGTGGTGTTTGTAGGTGTCGTAGTCGGCGTCCGGTTCGCCGGTGGGCCGGAAGTATTCGATGTTGTCGATGCCCAGACCCCACTCCTCGCGGGGCTTCCACACCGCCTCGACGCGCATACCCATCCGCACCTCGTGTGCGTCGATGTCAGACACCAAGTGCAGGAAGGGGATGTCGGCGCCGTCGAGCAGCACATAGGCGGCCACGTACGGCGGCTTGATGCGCTGCCCGGCGAACGGGATGTTGATGATGGCGAACGTGGTCACCGTGCCCTTGTCGGGCAGCTCGACGAAGTTGTCCAATTGCAAGCCGGTGGCTGGGTCGGCTTCGCGCGCAGGGAAATACACCTTGCCGGTTTCGCCGGTACGGGCGCCGAGCAGCTTGCCTTCCTGCAGTGCCAGCAGGTAAGCGCTCTCCGGGCGCGAGGCACTGTGCTGGATCTCGATGCTGGTCGGAACCACCACCATGGTGACCGGGTCCCGCTCGTCGGTGGTG
Organism: Mycolicibacter heraklionensis; assembly: GCF_001021505.1. Lineage (GTDB taxonomy): Bacteria > Actinomycetota > Actinomycetes > Mycobacteriales > Mycobacteriaceae > Mycobacterium > Mycobacterium heraklionense. Next base: position 71,592 of record NZ_LDPO01000017.1, on the reverse strand, counting down.
TCGGCTACCGGCTCGGCCTCCTCGCCGATCGCGAAGTAGGCGATATCGGTGATGGCGCCGACGGTTTCGTCGGCCCAGTGCGCGTGCACCCGTGTGCCGGTGCTGATGGCGTCGGGGCTTTCGGCCGCCACCGCGTGTAGCAACGGCACGTCGGCACCGTCAAGTTTGATCAGCGCCCAGGCGAATGGGGTGTCCAGCGGTTGGCCCTCCAGCGGGGCCGGCTGCCAAGACCACGACACCACGGTCCCGACACTGGCCACCGGTACGATCTCGGTGAGCGGTGCGTAGCTGACCGGGTCATACTCGGCCGGCGGCACGTACACCCGACCGTCGGAACCACGTACGCCGACGATGCGGCGCTCACGCAGCGCGGTGAAGAACGCGCCGAGAACGGGGCCGACTGAACGTGTGTAGTCGAAGGACAACTTCAGCGGCGCAGAGAGGGGTGGCTCATGCTCATCGATCTGCGCGCGGTTGCTTTGGCTGGCAGTCACGGCATCGAGTAGAACAGGTTCTAACAATGGTGGCAAGCAGGCAAGCGAGGAGCCAAGGATGAAGCTGGGACTGCAACTCGGATATTGGGGCGCGCAGCCGCCGACCAACCACGCTGAACTGGTAGCCGCGGCCGAGGACGCAGGCTTCGACTCGGTTTTCACCGCCGAGGCATGGGGTTCGGACGCCTACACACCGCTGGCCTGGTGGGGCTCGTCGACGTCACGGGTTCGGCTGGGGACCTCGGTGGTGCAGCTGTCGGCACGGACCCCCACGGCCTGCGCGATGGCCGCCTTGACGTTGGACCACCTCTCCGGTGGCCGCCACATCCTGGGCCTGGGTGTGTCCGGGCCGCAGGTGGTGGAGGGCTGGTACGGCCAGCGCTTCGGCAAACCACTGGCCCGCACCCGCGAGTACATCGACATCCTGCGTCAGGTGTGGGCCCGCGAGGCCCCGGTGACCAGCGCCGGCCCGCACTACCCGCTGCCGATCAGCGGTGAGGGCAGCACCGGGCTCGGTAAGGCGCTCAAGCCGATCACCCACCCGCGTCGGGCCGACATCCCGGTGATGCTCGGCGCCGAAGGCCCGAAGAACATCGCGCTGGCCGCCGAGATCGCCGACGGCTGGCTGCCGATCTTCTACGCCCCGCGGCTGGCCGACATGTACAACGAATGGCTCGACGAGGGCTTCGCGCGGCCCGGAGCGCGGCGCACCCGCGAAGACTTCGAGATCTGCGCGACGGCCAATATCGTCATCACCTCCGACCGTGCCGCGGCGTTCGCGGCGATGAAGCCCTACCTGGCGCTCTACATGGGCGGCATGGGTTCCGAGGACACCAACTTCCACGCCGAGGTCTACCGCCGGATGGGCTACGGCGAGGTTGTCGACGACGTGACCAAGTTGTTCCGCAGCGGACAAAAGGACAAGGCCGGCGAGATCATCCCCGACGAGCTGGTGGACGACGCCGCGATCGTGGGCGACGTCGACTACGTCCGTAAGCAGATCAAGGTGTGGGAGGCCGCCGGCGTCACCACGATGGTGGTCACCGGACGCAGCGCCGAGCAGATTCAGCAGCTGGCCTCGCTGGTTTAGTTCGGTTCGGCGCGCGGCGCTGGTCCCACCTTGCGGGCAGACTAGAACGCGTTCTAGATTGGCCGAATGAGTGAAGCCGGCCTGTGGAACATTGCCCGTGACACCCCCGACGCCGTCGCCGTGGTCGACGTCCACGGTGGTCAGCTGACCTACGGGGAACTGGCTGCTCGCGCCGACCGCTACGGCCGCGGCCTGCAGGCGATGGGTCTGGAGCCCGGCGACGTGCTGGTGATGGTGCTGCCGAACATCGTCGACACGCTCGCGGTGTACTTCGCCGCCATGCAGACCGGGCTCTACATCGTGGCCATCAACTGGCACTTGACCGGTCCGGAGATCGGCTACATCCTTTCCGACAGTGGCGCGAAAGTTGTTGTCGCTCATGAACGTTTCGCTGAAGCGTCCAAGATCGCCGCGGACGAGGCCGGCCTGCCCGCGCAGGGGCGGTTCGCCGTCGGCGACATCGAGGGGTTCACCCCGCTGTCCGCTTTGGGCGCCGACGAGCCGGCGACCCGGCCCGACGTGCGCACCATGGGCGCCGCGATGCTCTACACCTCCGGTACCACCGGTAAGCCCAAGGGCGTCAAGCGCCCGCTGACCGGCGCAGACCCCGACGCGGTTCCGGTCGCCTCGGCCGGCTTCTTCGCGCTCTATGACCTGTTGCCGTTCGACAACCACGTACACATCTGTGGTTCGCCGCTGTATCACACTGCCGTGCTGAACTTCTCATCGATCTCCATCCAGCTGGGCCACAAGGTGGTGCTGATGGACAAGTGGGACCCCGAAGAGATGCTGGCGCTGATCGAGCAGCACAAGGTCACCCACAGTCACATGGTGCCGACCCAATTCCGTCGGCTTTTGGCGCTGCCCGCCGAGGTGCGCGAGCGCTACGACGTGTCCTCGTTGCGCAACATCATCCACGGCGCTGCGCCGTGTCCGCCCGAGGTCAAGCGTCAGATGCTTGACTGGTGGGGCCCGGTGATCACCGAGTACTACGCCGCCACCGAGGGCGGCGGCACCAAGATCAGCGGCGCCGAGTGGCTGACCCACCCCGGTTCGGTGGGCAAGGCCTGGCCGTATTCGGTGGTCAAGGTGCTCGACGACGACGGCAACGAGCTGCCGGCCGGTGAGGTCGGCACCGTCTACATGCAGATGGGCGGCTCCACCTTCGCCTACCACAATGACGAAAAGAAGACCGCCGAAAACCGCGCCGGTGACCTGTTCACCGTCGGCGACGTCGGCTACCTCGACGAGGACGGCTACCTGTACCTGCAGGACCGCAAGACCAACATGATCATCTCCGGCGGGGTCAACGTCTACCCGGCCGAAATCGAGAACGAGCTGATCATTCACCCGAAGGTGCTCGACGTCGCGGTGTTCGGGGTGCCCGACGAGGACTGGGGCGAGGCGATCAAGGCCGTCGTGCAGCCCGCCGACGGCGTGGTGGGCGATGACGCGCTGACCGCCGAGCTGATGGAGTACGCGGCGGCGCGGCTGGCGAAGTTCAAGCTGCCTAAGTCGATCGACTACATCGCCGAGATGCCCCGCGACCCCAACGGCAAGCTGTATAAGCGCAAGCTGCGCGACCCGTACTGGGAGGGGCGGGACGCCAAGATCTAGGGGGCAGCTAGGGATTATTGATCCGGCCGGGGAACTACCTCGGTGGGCCCCAATACTTCAACGCGTTTGCTTCCTCCAGCGCGGAAAGCGCCTTGCATGACTGGCCTACCAATGGCTCTGCGAACGGATCCTCAATGCGCCTCACAACGTTGCGGATCCACGATGCCGTCCCTGCTGGCGATACCACGCTAGTCTCATCGAAGCCATCCAGATGCTCCCGGACGATAGGGACTCGGAAACAGTTGCCGATAATCGGGATTCAGAGGGCACCGAAGATGGAACTCCAACAGGGTCCTCATTAGGGAATTAACTGAGCCCCTGCTGCTGACGCCAGCGTGACCAATACTGGTCTGAGTTGGATGGCCGTAATGCTCGCAATTCTTTGCATGTCTCATCGAGTGTCGACGTGTTAGAAAAAATTTCCTCGACCCCACCCATATTTTCGCGCACCCAAGCGATCTCTTCCGCCGCTGACTGATAGTGAATGTCCGGTTCGTTGTCGACATACTGCTTGAGTAAGGAGACCCAAAACCAGTTCTCGGGCGTAGCTAGCTGCGTAGGCGCTACCGTAAGCGCCATCTGCCCTCGGTTATTGGCAAAATTCCAACTTAGGGTCGGTCCCGTCAGCTCAGGGAGGCATCGATCGTGGGAAGGCCGCGACTGCTGGAATTGGTAATGTGGTATTGAGGGTCGAGATACAACGCCTCAAAATGTTACAGGAAATATTCCAAAAGGGTCTTCATTCCAATGACCTCCACTTGACGGAATCCATTTGATTCGGGAGAACTCCGTTGTAAGTCTCAACCTTTAGGGTGGTCCAAATAGTTCAGTGGCCTTCAATTCTTCCAGGGCGATCAGGGCTTTGCAGGAAGCTTCTACAATCGAATCATCGAACAGTGCTTCCACTCGGCTGATATTGTCGCTCAGCCAAGCCGCAAGCTCGTCGGTGAGCACCGTGGTATGTTCTTCCACTCCGTCAAGATATTGTTGGATGATTGTGAGTCTGAACCAATTCTCGACAGTATCCAGCCGGGTTGGGGCGACCGCTACGTAAATCTGCCCTCTATCATTTATTAGCTGCCAGCTGGTGGTGTCGCCGGTCATTCGCAGCGACGCATTCTCTGTGCGCGAGCCGGTGGTTGTGGAGTTGGTGATCCGATATTTTGGGTCCAAATACAACACTTGGAGATACTTCAGGAATAATTCGAGTAATCGCGTCATCTTACCCACTCCCTAGGACTGGCGGAACCAAGGTATTGCCGCTGCGGACGTATCCGTGGGATTCGAGATACCTGATCTCGGCCCCAGTGTAACTGTCTTGCCGGATCATGCGAAATGGTACTGATAGCGTAATTCGATCGCGATTGGTGATTGCGATATCAAGTACATGTTGGTTTGCGGCGAGCCGTTCGGTCTCGGGGGCTGCATTCCATGCTTGTTGCCCGATGTCAAAGTAGCTGGCGCCGCGTTCCTGTGCGACCTCGATGTAGGACGGTCCCACAGTTGGCTGAAACGGTCCGAGCACAGTTTCGCCGCTGCCAGTGAGGTGCTGCTCGGACAAGATTCGCAGCTGCGGACTCATGTGATCGAGGGGGTTCTCCAGCGTGAATGCGGGCCACGACGACATCGGTTCGGACGGCAGTGGATGAGGAAGGTGTGGACCGGTGTCCGGCAGCGGGTGCTCGTGAGTGACGGCCGGCGGGCCGTGTTCGGCTGTCGTGAGGGGTGGGATGTGGTCGCCGCCGGCGGTAACCGTGGTGTGGGGGTGGCGGATGGCGAGGTCATCCGCGGCGGCTTGGGCGCGGATTTCTGCTTGGGCGATCGCCCGCGGCAGCACGTTGTCAGCGGTCAGGCCAGTGGCTGCACCGCCGCCGGCTTCAAGGGCTTCGCGGGCAAACAATGACCGCATGCCCTGCCACCCGGCTTCGACACCGGCCTTGCCTGCGCTCATCGCGGGTCCGGCGCCGACCGCGGTGAAGATGACGTTCTGCAGCAGTGCGTCATCGGGGGTGACACGGCCGGGATCGAGGAATCGGGAGGTGGCCAATTTCCCGTCGTGGTAGGTGAAGTAGGCGCCGCTGCCGTTGCTGGCGCCCTGGTCGTAGATTTCGCCGGTGCCGTTCTCGAGCGCCCCGGTCACCACCATCTTCTGGCCCGCAAGGGTATAGGTGAACGACAAGGCTCCGTCCGGGCCGAGGTGCACCGAGGCGGGGTCGATGGTGGAGTAGTCGGGGATTTTGCCCAACTCATCAAGGGCGTCGGCGAGGTTCTTCTTCAATGCCGGCAGTCGGGTCATCGCCTGTTGGGCCTCATCGCTGCCGGCGCCGTGGGCATAGGCCTTGCCGGCAGCGTCGTCGAGCGCCTTTCGGGCGGCCCGCACGCGTGCCATCGCGTCGAGCACCGCCTGGTCGTTGGCCCGCAGCAGATCGTCGAACGCGCTCGGATTCGCTGGGCCTTTGGGCGGCGGACTCAAGGGCCGACCCCAGCCGGCCAAGTGCACCGTGGGGTCCGAGCCGTCGGTCGGCGCCCGGCGCAACCCGCCCTCGACCGTGTAGCGCCCACCGAGCGCCTGCACCGCCTGGGACCTGGCTCGACTGTCGGCAAGGCCGTCGGCAACGATCTTGTAGATCTCGCGGGCTTTGCCGGTCAAGAACTGCTGGAACTGGCGAGCACCCGCGGGAGTGTCCAGGCCCCGCCAGGTGGCGGCGGCCTGCCTGACCTCTGCTTCGATGGCATCAAGACGCTGCCGGTACTCGCGGTTGTGCTGCACGGCGCCGCGCAGCAGCGCCTCGAACTCCTGATCTGCTGCCACGGATGACGCCAGCCGTTGCGCCAGTTGCGTTTCGCGCTTCCGCGCAGCATCGGCGAACGCACCGCGTTCTTCGGGCACGCCGAGAACGGTAACCGCGTGCTTGCGTCGCCGACAATTCAGTCAGAACCTCAACCCCGGGCGATGGTCAGCCCCCGTGGACGCCCACCCGGACCCTGACGGCAGCACCTGGTGGCATCGCGGCACCGCCTATATGCAGATGGGTGGCTCCATCGCTGAGACCCCCAGCGACCCCAACGGCAAGCTGTACAAGCGGAACTGCGCGACCCGTAATGGGAGAGGCGGGCCGCCAAGATCTAACCCCCCACCACCTGCGCGTCGCCGAAGGTCATCTCGACGCGGCCCACGGTCGACGACATCATCGGCCGCTTGGGCAGGCCCAGCGCGGCCAGCTCACGCGCGTACGGGTGGGTGCCCAGCCGCAACGTGGTACCGCCCAGCGACCCGCGCACCTTCGAAATCCGCATCTCCCAAGGCACTTGGCGGGTAACGCCGTCGAGGTGGCTGAACGCTTGGAGCACCCGGGGCCGCGACGTGAGCGGCCCCGGAACCGGCAGCCCGCGACCGAATTCCATGGTGGCGATGTGCTGGCCGTCCGCGGCGACGTCGAAACCCAACTGCCGGCCGTCGCGAACGGTGAAGTCCGCCATGATCTTCGGGAATCCCCAGATGGTGCGTCCGGCCTCGAGGGTGAACTCCTGGTCGACCGGTAGGTGGTGGATGAACGCGCCCGCGGCGCCCAGTGCTCGCCAGCCGCGCGCCTCGGTGCCCGGCGGGTTGACCATCACCGCGGTGCCGAACTCCAGGTAGCGGCCCAGGTCGCCGTCGATGTAGCGGGCCAGCATCAGGTTGACCACGGCGCGTCCCGGCTGCTGCTGGAAGACCTGCAGGCCGCTGTAGTCGATCATCGCCTGTGCGGCGTCCGCGGGCACCGAAAACATCGCGGAATGTACATCCGCGTGACGGATGCGGACGGGCATGGTAAGCACAGTGCCAGCGATGGTGTGCTGTGAAAGAGCCATGGCTCCCACTGTAATCCGGAGGACGCCAATGACCGAGGTAATGGCCGAAGCGAAGCCGACCACCAAGCCGGACATCGATCTGACCGACGGCACGTTCTACGCCGACGGCGGTGCTGCGCGCGCCGCCTACCGGTGGATGCGCACATACGAGCCGGTGTTCCGGGACCGCAATGGGCTGGCCGCGGCGTCGACCTACCAGGCGGTGATCGACGCTGAACGCACACCCGAGGTGTTCTCCAACGCCGGCGGCATCCGTCCCGACCAGCCGGGCTTCCCGTACATGATCGACATGGACGACCCCGCGCACCTGTTGCGCCGCAAGCTGGTCAACGCCGGATTCACCCGCAAACGCGTGCATGCCCAGCTGCCCTCCATCGAAACGCTGTGCGACACCCTGATCGACGCGGTGTGCGAGCGCGGCGAATGCGACTTCGTGCGCGACATCGCCGCGCCGCTTCCGATGGCGGTGATCGGTGACATGCTCGGGGTGCTGCCCGAAGAACGATCGATGCTGCTGCGGTGGTCAGACGACCTGGTGGCTGGGCTGAGCTCACACCTCGATCCGGAATCGGCGACGGCTCAGGCGGTCATGGCGGCGTTCGCCGGCTGGACCGAATTCACCAGGAACACCATCACGAAACGTCGGGCCGAGCCCACCGACGACCTGTTCTCCGTGCTGGTCAACGCCGAGGTGGACGGCGCACAGATGACCGACGACGAGATCATCTTCGAGACGCTGTTGATCCTGATCGGCGGTGACGAGACCACCCGGCACACCCTGTCCGGCGGCACGGCGCAGCTGCTGCGCCACCGCGACCAGTGGGATCTGCTGCAGCGCGATCCCGATCGGGTGCCGGTGGCAATCGAGGAGATGCTGCGGTGGACCTCGCCGGTGAAGAACATGTGCCGCACCCTGACCCAAGACACGGAGTTCCACGGCACGCAGCTGCGCGAGGGCGAGAAGATGCTGCTGCTGTTCGAGTCGGCCAACTTCGACGAGTCGGTGTTCGACGAGCCGGAACGCTTTGACATCACCCGAGACCCCAACAGTCACGTGGCATTCGGCTTTGGCACGCACTTCTGCCTGGGCAACCAGCTGGCCCGGCTGGAGTTGCGGCTGATGACGCAGCGGATCCTGCAACGGCTCCCCGATCTGCGGCTGGCTTCCGACGACACGTTGCCGCTGCGTCCGGCGAACTTCGTCAGTGGCCTCGAGTCGATGCCGGTGGTGTTCACCCCGAGCAAGCCGGTGCTGGCCTGACGCGACCTTCACGCCCAGCGTGTACTCGGACCGAGAAATTCGCCCTCCCGAAAAGGCGGGCTGATTACACGTTCGGCGAGCAGGGAGGCGTCGCAGGGACCCGCAGCGACTCGATGATCGCCTCGGTCGGTGACCGCCAGGCCAGGCCCAGATCGGCCAGCGTGGCCGAGTCGTCGGTCGGGGTGGCCGAGGTCAGCAGCCAGGCCGCCTCGTAGCTCAGCGACTCGGGCAGCGGCAGCAGCTTGCTGGCCAGGTCGCTGACCCGCCCGATGCCCTTGAAAACGCTGGGAGCAATAGGGATTCGCCGCACCGGCTTGCCCAGGCCCTGTTCCACCGCGGCGATCATCTCGTCGAAGCTGACCATGATCCCGCCGCACAGGTAGCGGTGCGGACCGCGGCCGGGCCGCATCAGCGCCTCGTGCACCAGCCCGATGTCGCGCACGTCGACCATCGCCATGCCGCCGCGCACCACCGGCGCCACCCGATACTTGACGATCGGCGCCCAGCCCCGTTCGGTGACGCCGGGCGCGGTGTGAAACGCCGGGCCGACCACGCTGGAGGGATAGGTGACCACGACCGGGGCGCCCTCGTCCTGCAGCCGGCGGGCCACCCGCTCGCCGTAGGCCTTGGTGCGGGCGTACGCGCTGCGCCCGGGCACCGTGGGCGAATCAGGGCCGATGATCCCGTTCGGCGGCGGAAAGAGCGCGCTGTAGCTGCTGACCGACACCACCGGGTCCAGACCGGCGGCCACGGCACGGGTCAGGATCGCCTCGGTGGCGTGGGCGTTGATGTCCCACATCAACTTTTCCTGGCGGTCGTTGGTCCCGACCACCCCGGCGGCGTGCAGCACCGAGTCGCAGCCGTCCAGCAGTGCGGTCACCACCGCGGTGTCGCGGATGTCGCCGTCGAGCACCTCCAGTGCGCCCAGGTCGCGCAGCCGGGGAATGACGGGCTCGTCAGCGCAGCCCGGGGCGACCAGCAGCCGTACCGAGTGTCCGGCTTCCAGCAGTGTCTTGACAGTGTGGGCGCCGAGGTAGCCGGTGCCGCCGGTGACTGCGACGCGCATCAGCGGTTCTTGAACTCCGGCTTGCGCTTCTCGGCGAACGCCCGCGGGCCTTCCTTGGCGTCCTCGCTCAAGAACACCTTGATGCCGATCTTGGTATCGATCTTGAAGGCGTCGTTCTCGTGCAGGCCCTCGGTCTCGTGGATGGTGCGCAGCATGGCCTGCACCGCCAGCGGCCCGTTGTTGTTGATCTGCTCGGCGATCTCCAACGCCTTGGTCAGCGCCTGACCGTCCGGCACCACGTGGCCGATCAGGCCCATGTCGAGCGCCTCGGCGGCAGTGATGTGCCGACCGGTGAACAGCAGGTCACAGGCCATGGTGTAGGGAATCTGGCGAACCAGCCGCACCGCGGAGCCGCCCATCGGGTACAAGCTCCACTTGGCCTCGGAGATCCCGAACTTGGCGCTTTCACCGGCGATGCGGATGTCGGTGCCCTGCAGGATCTCGGTGCCCCCGGCGATGGCCGGGCCTTCCACCGCGGCGATCAACGGCTTGGTCAGCCGGCGGCCCTTGAGCAGGCCGTCGATACGCGACGGGTCGTAGCTGCCGTCTTTGAAGGAGTCGCCCGGCGCCTTCTTGTTGGCCGCCTTGAGGTCCATGCCCGCGCAGAAATAACCACCGGCGCCGGTCAGGATGCACGAGCGGATCTCGTCGTCGTTGTCGACACGGTCCCAGGCCTCGACCATGATCGCCAGCATTTCGCCGGAGAGCGCGTTGCGGGCCTCTGGCCGGTTCAGGGTCAGGATCAGGGTGTGTCCGCGCTGCTCAATGAGGGCGTGGGGCTGTTCTGACGACTCGCTCACCGGCGTCCGCCTTTCCGGGTGGGAACCTCGACTTGAAATCGAAATGTAACACGTTCTAGTTTGTGTGTTGTGGCTCTCAACATCGCCGACTTAGCCGAACACGCCATCGACGCCGTACCGGATCGGGTTGCCCTGATCTGTGGGCCTGACCAGCTGACCTATGCGCAGCTGGAGGAGAAGGCCAACCGGCTGGCCCATTACCTGATCGACCAGGGCGTCAAGAAGGACGACAAGGTCGGCCTGTACTGCCGCAATCGCAACGAGATCGTCGTCGCGATGCTCGGCATCATCAAGGCCGGCGCCATCCTGGTCAACGTCAACTTCCGCTACGTCGAGGGCGAACTGCGCTACCTGTTCGACAACTCGGACATGGTTGCGCTGGTGCACGAGCGCCAGTACGCCGACCGAGTGGCCAACGTGCTGCCCGACACCCCGAACGTCAAGACCATCCTGGTGGTCGAGGACGGCTCCGATCTGGACTACCAGCGCTACGGCGGCGTGGAGTTCGAGGCCGCCCTGGCGCAGGGATCGCCGGAGCGTGACTTCGGGCCGCGCAGCGCCGACGACATCTACCTGCTCTACACCGGCGGCACCACCGGGTTCCCCAAGGGCGTGATGTGGCGCCACGAGGACATCTACCGGGTGCTGTTCGGCGGCACCGACTTCGCCACCGGTGAGCCGATCGCCGACGAGTACGACCTGGCCAAGCAGGCCGCCGCCAACCCGCCGATGGTCCGCCACCCGATCCCGCCGATGATCCACGGCGCCACCCAGTCGGCGACCTGGATGTCGCTGTTCAGCGGCCAAACCGTGGTGCTGGCACCGGAATTCGACGCCGATCAGGTGTGGCGCACCATCCACGACCACAAGGTCAACCTGCTGTTCTTCACCGGGGACGCGATGGCGCGCCCGCTGCTGGACGCGCTGTTGGCCCATCAGGATGCCGGTAACGAGTACGACCTGTCGTCGCTGTTCCTGCTGGCATCCACCGCGGCGCTGTTCAGCCCGAGCATCAAGGAACGCCTGCTGGAGCTGCTGCCCAATCGGATCATCACCGACTCCATCGGGTCGAGCGAGACCGGTTTCGGCGGCACCAGCATCGTCGCCAAGGGTGAAGCGCACACCGGCGGCCCCCGGGTCACCATCGACAAGACCACCGTGGTGCTCGACGAGGACGGCAACGAGGTCCAGCCCGGCTCCGGCGTGCGTGGCATCATAGCCAAGCGCGGCCACATCCCGGTCGGCTACTACAAGGACGAGAAGAAGACCGCCGAGACGTTCCGCACCATCAACGGCGTGCGTTACGCGATCCCCGGCGACTTCGCGCAGGTCGAGGCCGACGGCACCGTGACCATGCTGGGCCGTGGGTCGGTGTCGATCAACTCCGGTGGCGAGAAGATCTACCCCGAGGAGGTCGAGGCCGCCCTCAAGACCCACCCCGACGTCTTCGACGCACTGGTGGTCGGGGTGCCCGACCCCCGCTACGGCCAGCATGTGGCCGCGGTGGTTCAGGCGCGCGGCGACGCCCGGCCCTCGCTGGATGAGATCAACGCCTGCGCGCGCACCGAGATCGCCGGCTACAAGGTGCCCCGCAGTCTGTGGTTCGTCGACGAGGTCAAACGTTCTCCGGCCGGCAAACCCGACTACCGCTGGGCCAAGGAGCAGACCGAAGCCCGCCCCGCCGACGAGGTGCACGCGAAGCATGTGGCGGCCGAGAGCTAGATTCACCGAATCTTTTGACGGTGAGCCGCTCCCGGCGAACCGGTGTCCGGGCTAGTCTCTGTCGATGCAGCGACTTTCGGGCGTCGACGCGGCGTTCTGGTCCGCCGAAACGGCGGGCTGGCACATGCACATCGGTGGGTTGGCGATCTGCGACACCACCAATGCGCCGAACTACAGCTTCGAGCGGGTTCGCCAGCTTCTGATCGAGCGATTACCGCAATTGCCGCAGCTGCGTTGGCGGGTCACCCCTGCTCCGCTGGGGCTGGACCGGCCGTGGTTCGTGGAGGACGAGAATCTCGACATCGACTTCCACCTGCGTCGCATCGGCGTTCCCGCCCCGGGCGGGCGGCGCGAGGTCGAGGAGCTCGTGGGACGGCTGATGTCCTACAAGTTGGATCGGTCGCGCCCGCTGTGGGAGATGTGGGTGATCGAAGGCGTCAACGGCGGCCGGGTCGCGACCCTGACCAAGATGCATCACGCGATCGTCGACGGCGTGTCCGGCGCGGGACTGTTCGAGATCATGTTGGACGTCACCCCTGAGCCACGGCCGCCGGACCCGGAGGCGATCGGGTCATCCAATGGCTCCGCCATGCCCAGCTACGAGCGCCGTATCGTCGAGGAGTTGGTCAACGTCGCGGTGAAGACGCCGTACCGCATCGGCCGGCTGCTGCAGCAGACCGTTCGCCAGCAGATCGCCACCGTGGGACTGGGGCTGCCCCGCAAACCACCGCGTTACTTCGACGCCCCGGTGACCCGGTTCAACGCCAGCGTGTCGCCGCACCGGCGGATCAGCGCCACTCGCATCGAGCTGGCCCGGATCAAGGCCGTCAAGGACGCCTACGGGGTGAAGCTCAACGATGTCGTGCTCGCCATGGTCGCCGGCGCCGTCCGTGAGTACCTGCGCGAGCGCGGGGAACTGCCAGACAAGCCGCTTGTCGCCCAGATCCCGGTATCGACCCGCACCGAGGAGAGCCAGGGCGAGGTCGGCAACAAGGTCAGCTCGATGACGGTATCGATGGCGACCGACATCGAGGGAGCGGCCCAGCGGCTCAAGACGATTCACGCCAGCACCCAGAGCGCCAAGCAGATGGCCAAGGCGCTGTCGGCGCACCAGATCATGGGACTGACCGACACCACCCCGCCGGGGCTGCTGCAGCTGGCCGCCCGTGCCTACACCGCGACCGGGCTGTCGAATCGGCTGGCTCCGATCAACCTCGTCGTCTCCAACGTGCCGGGCCCGCCGATTCCGATCTACATGGCCGGCGCGGAACTGGAGTCGCTGGTGCCGCTCGGCCCGCCGGTGATGGACGTGGCGCTGAACATCACCTGCTTCTCCTACCGCGACCACCTGGACTTCGGGTTCGTGACCACCCCGGAAGTCGCCGAGGACATCCACAAGATGGCCGACGCGATCGAGCCCGCACTGGCCGAGCTGGAGCGCGACATCGACCGGGGGAAGAACCGCACCGGCCGGCGCTGAGCGCTACCGGCCGGGCAGCGCCTGCACCGCGCGGATCATCGGGGTCAGCAGCTTCTGCCACACCGGGGCCGAAATGCCCAGCGGCGGATCCAGATTCAGGATCCGGGCGGTGGAGACCGTCTGCGACTCGGTGTACTTGAGGATTCCGTCGGCGCCGTGGCGACGGCCCACCCCGGAGGCCTTCATGCCGCCCATCGGCGCGGCGGTGCTGCCGAAGGCCAGCGCGTAGCCCTCGTCGACGTTGACCGTGCCGGAGTTGATGCGCGCGGCGATCGCCTCACCCTGGGACTTGCTCGCGGCCCACACGCTGGCGTTGAGCCCGTATTCGGTGTCGTTGGCCTTGGCGATCGCCTCGTCGACGCTGTCGACGGGGTAGATGGAGACGACCGGGCCGAACGTCTCGTTGCGTCCGCACTCCATCTCGTCGGTGACGTCGGTCAGCACCGTCGGCTCGTAGAACAGCGGCCCGATGTCCGGGCGGGCGTTTCCACCGGCGATCACCTTGGCGCCCTTGGCCTTTGCGTCGTCGACGTGGTTGGAGACGGTCTTGATCTGGTCTTCGGAGATCAAGCTGCCCATATCGGCGGTGAAGTCATACGCGGCCGAGAGCTTCATGGCGCGCACCTGCTCGGCGAACTTCGCGGCGAACTCCTCGGCGACGTCGCGCTCGACGTAGATCCGCTCGATCGAGATGCACAACTGCCCGGCGTTGGAGAAACAGGCGCGGGTGGCGGCCTTGGCGACTTCGGACAGGTTGGCGCCCTTGGTGACGATCATCGGGTTCTTGCCGCCCAGTTCGGCGGAGAAGCCGATCAGCCGGGAACCGCACTGCTCGGCCAGGGTGCGGCCGGTGGCGCTGGAGCCGGTGAACATCAGGTAGTCGCACTGCTGCACGATCGCGGTGCCGACCACCGATCCCGGGCCGGGCACCACCGCGAACAACTCGCGCGGCAGGCCGGCCTGATACAGCAGTTCGGCGTTGGCCAGCGTGCAGTACGGGGTCTGGCTGTCCGGCTTGACCACCACCGCGTTGCCCGCCAGCAGGGCGGGGATGGCGTCGGAGATCGACAGGGTCATCGGGTAGTTCCACGGCGCGATCACGCCCACCACACCCTTGGGGTGGTGGTTGATCACGGTCTTGACGATGCCGGGCAGCAGCCCCGGAACCCGCTTGGAAGCCAGTAACTTGGTGGCCTGGCGCGCGTAGTAGCGCGCGTTGAGCATGATGTCGAGGATCTCCTCCTGGGCCGCTGACCGCGCCTTGCCGGTTTCGGCCTGGCAGACGTCCATCAGGAAGTCCCGGTTGGCGATCACCAGATCGCGGTAGCGCTCGATGATCGCGCTGCGCTCCTTGACGCTGCGCGCCGCCCAGGTGCGCTGGGCCTCGCGGGCCTTGGCGAACGCCGCCGTCACGTCCTCGGCGTTGCCGACCGGGATGGTGGTCAGCGGCTTACCGGTGAAGACCTCGTCGATGGTCTTCGACTGCCGCGCGTCGATGTCGGCGATGGCGGACAGTTGACGCAGCCGGTCGAAGTCTGCGGCGGATGGGGCGGGCATGGGTGTCTCCTACTCGCGGGTAACACGTGGCTAGCGGCCAACCTACCCCGCGCAGCGGCCACCCGGTAGCTCGGCGGCATGGGCACTGAGCCACTGGGTCATCTGGTTGAGCGCCGCGATCCCGGATCCGAAGCTGCCGTCTTTGGGTTCGGCGGCCAGCGCCACCGCTAGGTCGCCGGCCGGTGCGTGCACGATGCCGAACTGCCGCACCAGGTAGCCGCCGCCCTGGCCCGGACCCCAGCCGCCCTTGGTCGGGGCGCCGATGCTGGCCAGGCCCCAGCGCTGATCGGGAACCGTGTTCTTCATCAAGCTGTAGACGGGTGCGGCAGCGGGCATGCACGGCAGGTGGGCGGCGAACACGGCCTGGCGGTTCAGCGGCCACTGGGTCTGGCCGAACGCGCTGAACTCAGGCCGGAGTCGCCGGGATTCGACCGCGGTGCCGGTGTCGCCGCCGGCCCGCAGCACGGCCTGCACCTGTTGGGCGGCCTGCGGCGCCGGCCCCAGCGAGGACCACAACTGCTCGGCGGCGTCGTTGTCGGATGCCGTGACGGCCTTGGCGGCCAGCTCTTGGGCGTTCGGGCGGTTGGCGTGCAGCGCCGCGATCGCCAGCGGCACCTTGATGGTCGACCAGGCGACGCCGTTCTGCAGGGACCCGAGCGTGCCCACCTGGTTCTGGCCGACCGGGGCATAGGCGATGCCGACGTTGCCCGGGATGGTGTTGGCCAGCTGCGCGAAGCTGGCTTGCAGGGGCTCGGCGGAGGCGGGGGAGGCCAGGGCCAGGGGTAAGGCGAGGGCGGCGGCCAGGACTGCGACGAGCACGCGGCGGGCGGCAGGCATTGATTCAGTATTGCGTGCCGAGGGTTCGAAACGGTGGTGGCCACACGGTGCGCCACCGGAGTGGCGAATTCGCCATTTGCGGCTCATCGTCCGCGGCCATGGTGGTAGGAGTGGCTGAATCACACGGGGTGGAGAAGATGGAGCGAACGATGCGTCGATTGCGGTTGCTGGGCGGTTTCGGCCGGGCCCTTGTCGTGGTCAGCATGGTGCTGTGCGTCGCGGTGCGAATCGCCGGTGTGGCGGCCGCTGACGGCCCGATCGGGTTGAGCAGCCGGCTGGGCGATTTCTGTCTGGACGCCCCCAGCGGAAGCTATTTCGCCGCGGTGGTGGTCAACCCGTGCGATGGTTCGGACTCCCAGCGCTGGGACCTCAACGGCAGGCAACTGCAGAACGTGGCCTTCCCCGGGGGATGCCTGATAAACCCGGCGGCAAATCAGACGGCAAATCCGGCGAGCGACCTTGCGTTCGCGCACCTCGGACCGTGTGCTGGAATGTGGCCGCAGAATTGGAACATCGACCCCAGCGGCCAGGTCAAAAATGACACGGGCTGGTATTGCCTCACAGTCCTGGGTGTGCCGGGGCCAGGGACGTGGGTCTCCGCTCGCTACTGCAATGGCGATCCGAGCCAAGGCTGGGACGTCATCTCCTGACCCGGCCGGCGGCAGCGTTGGACTGCCGGGCTACCGGGCGATCCGGTACACCGGATCGGCGCACTCGGTGCCCTCGGCGGACAGCACCCGCTTGAGTACCTTGAACGTCTCAGTGCGCGGCAGCTCGGCGGCCACCCGCACATAGGACGGCCACTGTTTGGGTCCCAGGTCGGGCTGTTCGGCCAGGAAGGCACGGAAGTCGTCGGGGTCGAACGACGCCCCGCGGGCCAGCACCAGCGCGGCCATCACCTGATCGCCCACCGTGGGGTCTGGGATGGGATATACCGCTGCTTGGGCGACGGCGTTGTGGCGCAGCAGGATCCGCTCGATCGGTGCGGTGCCCAGGTTCTCGCCGTCCACTCGCATCCAGTCGCCGAGCCGGCCGGCGAAGTAGGCGTAGCCGGCCTCGTCACGGTAGGCCAGGTCGCCGGAGTGGTAGATCCCGCCGGCCATCCGTTGCGCCTCGGCCTCGGGATCGCGGTAGTAGCCGCGGAATTGGCCGCGCCCACTGGCATTCACCAACTCCCCGACCACGCCGGGCGGGCACTCTTCACCCGTCTCGACGTCGATGATGGTGTTCCCGTCGATCAGCGGTCCCAGCGCGCCGGCCGGGGTGTCCGGCGTGCGGCCGATCGCCACCCCGCCCTCGGTGGAGCCGAAGGCGTCGATCACGGTGCACCCGAACCGAGTCGCGAACCGCTCCAGGTCCCGGGGCGCACCCTCGTTGCCGTAGAGCAGTCGCAGCGGGTTGTCGGCGTCGTCGGGCTGGGCCGGAGTGGCCAGCACGTAGGACAGCGGCTTGCCCACGTAGTTGGCGTAGGTCGCGCCGAAGCGGCGCACATCGGGAATGAACCCGGAGGCGGAGAATTTGCGGCGCAACGCGATCGACGCGCCGGCGGCCACCGCCACTGACCAGCCCGCCATCACCGCGTTGGAGTGAAACAGCGGCATCGACAGATAGCAGACGTCCGACGGCCCCAACCCGAAGCGCTGCGAGAGCATCACCCCCGGGAACGCCGCCTTCCACTGGGTGCAGCGCACCGCCTTCGGGTCGCCGCTGGTGCCCGAGGTGAAAATCAGCATGAACAGCTCGTCGGGATCGGCGTCCCGGAATGTCACCGAGGTGTCGTCATAGCCGGCCAATTCCGCAGCCCACGAGGGTGATTCGACATCGATCATGCCGGGGATCGTGACGTCGGCGGTGTTGTCGGCCAGCACCAGCTGACAGTCCGCGTGGGCCACATCGCGCTCCAGGGCGGCGCCCCGGCGGGTGGGGTTCAAGCCCACCGGCACGATCCCGGTCAGCGCGGCCGCCACCAGCATTGTCGAGAAGAACGGCGTATTGCCCAGCAGCACACCGACATGCGGCGGCTTGTCCGGATCGAGGCGGGCTCGCAGCGCGGCGCCGAGCCGGGCTCCCGCGGCGATGTGGTCGCGCCAGCTGACGAAGGTGTCCTCGTAGAAGACACCGCGGTCGTCCGCCTCGGCCACCCGCGCCAGCAGTGCTGTGACGGTGGACTGTTCGTCTACGAGGGTCGGTGCTGACATGGTGGTCAGATTAGTGCTGCAATAGGGCGGTGACTGATTTCGAGGCCATTGACGCCATCAAGCAAGTCAAGTACCGCTACCTGCGGGCGCTGGACACCAAGCACTGGGACGACTTCGCGGCCACGCTGACTGAAGACGTCACCGCCGACTACGGCAAGTCGATGGGCAGCGATCACACCTTCAGCGACCGCGACTCGCTGGTGGAGTTCATGCGGACCTCCCTGCCGGGGAACCTGATCAGCGAGCACCGGGTCAACCACCCCGAGATCACCCTCACCGGCCCGGACAGTGCCACCGGCATCTGGTATCTGCAGGACCGGGTGATCATGCCCGACTACAACCTGATGCTGATCGGTGCCGCGTTCTATCACGACACCTACCGACGAACCGCCGACGGCTGGAAGATCAGCTCCACCGGCTACCAGCGCACCTATGACGCCACCGTGCCGCTGACGGACATTCCCGGGTTCAAGGTGACGTTCGGGGATGCGCTGAACCGCTGAAGCGTCCCGCCTGGCCAACTACGCCGGCGTCTCGGCCAGTTCCCGGCCGATCGCCAGCAGCTGACCGGTGGCGCCGCCGAGCGCGAACTCGGTCTGCTTGGCGGCCAGGAAGTAGCGGTGGATCGGGTGGTCGATGTCGATGCCGACCCCGCCGTGAATGTGAACGATGCTGTGCGCCACCCGGTGTCCGGCCTCGGCTGCCCAGAATGCGGCGGTGGCCACCTGGGTGGTCGCCGGCAGACCCTCACTGACCCGCCACGCCGCCTGAGTCAGCGTGAGCCGCAGCCCCTTGACGTCGATGTAGCCGTCGGCCAGCCGCTGCGACACGGCCTGGAAGCTGCCGATCGGCTTGTCGAACTGCTCGCGCTCGCGGGCGTATTCCGCGGTCAGGGCCAGGCCGCGCTCCAGCACCCCCAACTGGTAGGCGCTGTGGCCCAACGCCGCCACGCTGGTCAGGTGGTCGAGCACCTCGGCGCCGCCGACCAGGCGACCGGCCTCCACCTTGACCCCGGACAGCTCCAGGTGGCCCACGCTGCCCCGCCCGGTGGTGGCCAGCGACGTCACCGTCACTCCGGGATCGGCGGCAGCGACCAGGAACACCGCTGCGCCCGAATCGGTTTCGGCCGCCACCAGGAAGGCGTCAGCCACCGAGGCGAAGCCGACCTGGGTGCGGGTGCCGGTGAGGCGGAAGCCGCCGTCGGTGGTGGCCGCCCGGACCGGGCCCTCGCCCATGTCGCCGTCGAGGGCGGCGGTGAGTATCTTCTCGCCGGCCACGGCCGGGGCGCCCCAGGCCTGCTGCAGCTCCGCGGAGCCGAACTTCGCCAGCGCCCCGGCGGCCAGCACCACCGACTCCAGGTAGGGCACCGCGGCAAGCTGACGGCCGAGTGCGGTCAGGATCGACGTCTGCTCCAGCACGCCGAACCCGCCGCCGCCCAGCGACTCGCTCGCCGCGCTGGACACCACGTCGGCGTCGATGAGTTTGCGCCACAGCTCGGTGTCGAAGCGCCCGTCCAACGCGTCCAGCTCACGCTGGTGCTCCGGCGTGCACACCGCGTCCACGATGGTGCCGACCAGGCCCGAGAGGTCGTCAGATGCTTCGGTAGTGGTGAAGTCCATGAGTACTTGCCTCCAAAGTCTTTGGGGTATTAGGTCAGCGGTTACGGGGCAGGCCCAGGGCCACCATGCCGATGATGTCGCGCTGCACCTCGTTGGTGCCGCCGCCGAACGTCAGGATCAAGCACGCCCGGTGCATCCGTTCCACCCGACCGCGCAGCAGCGCGCCGGGGGAATCCTGGCGCACCGTGGCGGCGGTGCCGAGCACCTCCATCAACAGGCGGTAGGCCTCGGTGGCCAACTCGGTGCCGAACACCTTGGCCGCCGACGCGTCCGCCGGGGACGGGGCGGACTTGTCGGCGGAGGCCAGCTCCCAGTTGATCAGCTTGAGCACTTCGACCTTGGCCAGCACCCGGGCCAGGTTGAGCTGCACCCACTGCGAGTCGATGACCCGGTTGCCGTGGATGTCCTTGGTGTTCTGTGCCCACTCCCGGACCTCCTGGAGCGCCAGGAAGATCGGCTGGGCCGACACCAGGGCAACGCGCTCGTGGTTGAGCTGGTTGGTCACCAGCTTCCAGCCCGCGTGCTCCTCGCCGACCAGGTTGGTCACCGGCACCCGCACGTCCTGGTAATAGGTGGCGCTGGTGTCCGGGCCGGCCATGGTGTGTACCGGGGTCCAGGAGAAACCCTCGGCGCTGGTGGGCACGATCAGCATCGAGATGCCGCGGTGCTTCTTGGCCTCCGGGTTCGTCCGGGCCGCCAGCCACACGTAGTCGGCGTAGGCGATCAGCGACGTCCACATCTTCTGGCCGTTGATGACGTACTCGTCGCCGTCACGTACCGCGGTGGTGCGCAGCGAGGCCAGGTCGGTGCCCGCGCCCGGTTCCGAGTAGCCGATCGCGAAGTGCAGCTCGCCGGCGGCGATCTTGGGCAGGAAGAACTTCTTCTGCTCTTCGGTGCCGAAAGCCATGATCGTCGGCGCGACGCTGTTGATGGTCAGAAACGGCACCGGGGCGCCGGCGACCGCGGCCTCGTCGGTGAAGATCAGCTGATCCATCGTCGAGCGTGCCTGGCCGCCGTACTCCTTCGGCCAGCTCAGCGTCAGCCAACCGTCGTGCCCCATCTGGGCGACGGTCTCGCGGTAGACGTTGCCGGTGCCGTACTCGCCCTGCGTCGAGCTCAGAGCCTCGCGGCGCTCTGGCGTCATCAGCGTGGTGAAGTAGGACCTCAGTTCGCTGCGCAGCTCTTCTTGTGCCGGCGTGTAGCTGATCTGCATCAGGGGAGTCCTTCGCTGGTGATCGGTGTCACGATAAGATTCTGTTCGACAGCCCGTTGTAACACGTTCTAGTCCCGGGGTCCAACGGCCCTAGCGCCTCGTGTGTGAAAGCTGTCGGATCGTATGGTGACACTAGTTGACGACGACGGTCGGAAATGCTCCGCCGGCGCACGGTTTTTACAGGAGAATGTCATGCGAGTTGAAGTAGATCTGGATCGTTGCGAGGGCAACGCGATTTGCGTCGGAATCGAC
The DNA here is from genome assembly GCF_001021505.1 of Mycolicibacter heraklionensis. Classification (GTDB taxonomy): domain Bacteria; phylum Actinomycetota; class Actinomycetes; order Mycobacteriales; family Mycobacteriaceae; genus Mycobacterium; species Mycobacterium heraklionense. The sequence goes on along the minus strand of NZ_LDPO01000017.1, from coordinate 50,534 downwards.
CCCGAGCTGTTCGATCTCAACGACGACGAGCAGGCAGAGGTCAAATTCGCTCCGGTCCCGGCCGACCGGGAAGCCCACGCCGAGCAGGCCATCGCCGAGTGCCCGCGGGCCGCGCTGCGCCGCGTCGACGACTAGCCTCCCACTGGCAACGACTAGAGGTATTCATAACCGCCGGTGACGACGAGTGCGCCGGTGACGTAAAGGAGCGGCGTACATGACTGACAACGCGATCGACCTGACCGGCAAGGTCGCAGTGGTGACCGGCGCGGCCGCCGGCCTGGGCCGAGCAGAGGCGATCGGGTTGGCCCGCTCCGGGGCGACGGTGGTCGTCAACGACATCGCGTCGGCGCTGGAGTCCTCGGACGTCATCGACGAGATCGCCGCGGCTGGCGGCAAGGGTGTGCCGGTGGCCGGTGACATCAGTCAGCGGTCCACCGCCGACGAGCTCGTCAGCACCGCCGACGGCCTGGGCGGGCTGAACATCGTCGTCAACAATGCCGGGATCACCCGGGACCGGATGTTGTTCAACATGTCCGACGACGACTTCGACGCCGTGATCGCAGTCCACCTTCGTGGACATTTCCTGCTGACCCGAAACGCGGCCGCCTACTGGCGGCAGAAGGCCAAGGACAGCGATGGGACCGTTTACGGCCGCATCATCAACACTTCCTCGGAGGCCGGCCTGATGGGTCCGGTCGGGCAGGCCAACTATGGCGCGGCCAAGGCGGGGATCACCGCGCTGACGCTCTCGGCCAGCCGGGCGCTGAGCCGCTACGGCGTGACTGCCAACGCGATCTGCCCGCGGGCCCGCACCGCGATGACCGCCGATGTATTCGGCGAGGCCCCGGAAGGCGCTGCGGGAGATGTCGATCCTTTGTCGCCCGAGCACGTGGTGACATTGGTCCGGTTCTTGGCATCGCCGGCCTCGGCTGCGGTCAGCGGTCAGGTTTTTGTGGTCTACGGACCTGAGGTAACCCTGATGGCCGCGCCGACCGTGGAACGGAAGTTCGGCGCGGACGGGCAGGCGTGGGATCCAGCCGTGTTGTCCGACACGCTGGCCAATTACTTCGCCGGCCGTGACCCGGCCCGGACGTTCTCCGCGTCCGAACTGATGTCCGGCGATTAGAACAAAATTAGAACGCGTTACAGCGAGACGTGGGTCACAATCCGCTGTGACCAGCGCGGATATCTCGGGAATCCCGCCGAAACGTGTCCTTTGACACTGAGAACGTGTTCTAGTTAGTATGATCCGGCTCACGCAGTGCGGCGTCTGAATTGCACGAATGACGCCGGTCGCAGGAGGTTGCCGGATACAGTTTTGCGACCACCGATGCCCCGGAAGCCCGACCTGAGGGAAGGACGTGTCTTGATCGAACAGCTCACGGTTCCGGCTCGGGCCGTGGGCGGGTTCGTCGAGATGTCCCTGGAGACCTTTCGGGCGATGTTCCGCCGGCCCTTCCAGTACCGTGAGTTCCTCGACCAGACCTGGATGATCGCCCGGGTGTCGCTGTTGCCGACAGTGCTGGTCGCGATCCCCTTCACCGTGCTGGTGGCCTTCACCCTCAACATCCTGCTGCGCGAGATCGGCGCTGCCGACTTGTCCGGTGCCGGAACCGCGTTCGGCACCATCACCCAGTTGGGCCCGGTCGTCACCGTGCTGGTGGTGGCCGGCGCGGGCGCGACCGCTATCTGCGCGGACCTGGGCGCACGGACCATCCGCGAAGAGATCGACGCGATGCGGGTGCTCGGTATCGACCCGATCCAGCGATTGGTGGTGCCCCGGGCCCTGGCGTCGACGTTCGTCGCCTTGCTGCTCAACGGGCTGGTGTGTGCGATCGGCCTGGTCGGCGGCTATGTGTTCTCGGTCTTCCTGCAGGGCGTCAATCCCGGTGCCTTCATCAACGGGCTGACCGTGCTCACCGGGCTCGGCGAGCTGGTGATGGCCGAGATCAAGGCGCTGCTGTTCGGCACGGCCGCCGGTCTGATCGGGTGTTATCGCGGGCTGACCGCCAAGGGCGGGCCCCAGGGCGTAGGCAACGCGGTCAATGAGACCGTCGTCTACGCCTTTATTTGTCTGTTCGTCATCAACGTCGTCATGACCGCGATCAGCGTCCGGGTGCTGGTCAAATGAGCCCGCGAGTGCTCCGGCAAGCGAAGAACGAGCGAGTGGGAGTCGAGCCATGAGCTACGACGCCACATTGCGGTTCCGGCGGATGTTCCGCGGGGTGCCCAAGGCCGTCGACACCTTCGGCGAGCAGGCCCTGTTCTACGCCGAATCGATCCGGTACGTCCCCAACGCGCTGACCCGGTACCGCAAGGAAACCGTCCGGCTGATCGCCGAGATCACCATGGGTACCGGCGCGCTGGCCATCATCGGCGGCACGGTCGGGGTGGCCACCTTCCTCACCCTGGCCTCCGGTGGAGTTATCGCCGTCCAGGGCTTCTCTTCGCTGGGCAACATCGGCATCGAGGCGCTGACCGGCTTCCTGTCGGCGTTCCTCAACGTGCGGATCGTTGCGCCGGTGGTCGCGGGGATCGCGCTGGCCGCCACCATCGGGGCCGGCACCACCGCCCAGCTCGGCGCCATGCGTGTCGCCGAGGAGATCGACGCCGTCGAGTCGATGGCGGTCCATGCGGTGTCCTATCTGGTGTCCACTCGGCTGGTGGCGGGCCTGATCGCGATCATCCCGCTGTACTCACTGTCGGTGCTGGCCGCCTTCTTCGCCGCCCGGTCCACCACGGTGTTCATCAACTCGCAGTCACCGGGCCTCTATGACCACTACTTCGACACCTTCCTGATCCCCACCGACCTACTGTGGTCCTTCCTGCAGGCGATCATCATGTCGGTCGCGGTGATGCTGGTGCACACCAACTACGGCTTCAACGCGGCCGGCGGCCCCGTCGGGGTAGGCATCGCGGTCGGTCAAGCCGTGCGGACGTCGTTGGTCGTGGTGGTCGTCATTACGCTGTTCGTTTCACTTGCCGTCTACGGCGGCTCTGGCAACTTCAACCTCTCGGGCTAGCAAGGGAATACAGGTGCAAACGGGATCGACGCGTACCCAGGTGAGGCTTGCTGCGGCAATCCTCGGTGCGATCCTGCTTGCCGCCACCGTGTTCACCTACCTGTCCTACGTGTCGGTGTTCAGCTCCACCGATAAGGTCACCGTCACCTCGCCGCGCGCCGGCCTGGTGATGGAACAGGACGCCAAGGTCAAGTACCGCGGTATTCAGGTCGGCAAGGTCAAGTCGATCAAGTACTCCGGCGACCAGGCCAAGCTGTTCCTGGCCATCGACAGCTCCGCGATGCGCCAGATCCCGTCGAACGCGGCGGTGCATATCGCCGGCAACACCATCTTCGGGGCCAAGTCGGTGGAGTTCGTTCCGCCGCCGGTGCCCTCGGGTGCGACGCTGCGCAACGGCGCGAACGTGCAGGCATCCGACGTGCAGCTGGAAGTCAACACCCTGTTCCAGAAGCTGACCGACGTGCTGGACAAGATCGACCCGGTTCAGCTCAACGGGTCGGTCAGCGCGCTGGCCGAGGGCCTGCGGGGCAACGGTGACAACCTGGGCGGGCTGCTCTCCGGGCTGAACAGCTACCTCGGAAAGTTCAATCCGAAACTGCCCCAGTTGCAGTCGGGCTTCGCCAAGACCGCGGTCGTCGGCAACATCTACGGAGATGCCGCCCCGGACCTGGCGACGACCATCGACAACGTCCCGGCGATCAGTAAGACCCTGGTCGATCAGCGGGAGAACCTGAACAAGGCATTGCTGGCGACCACCGGGCTGGCCAACAACGGCTACGACACCTTCGCCCCGGCCGCCGACGACTTCATCGCCGGGATCCAGCGCTTCCGCGCCATGACCAGCCTGCTCGCCGAATACTCGCCGGAGTTCGGCTGCCTGTTCAAGGGAATTCAAAATGCCATGGAGCGATTCGGTCCGTCGCTGGGCGGCACCAAGCCGGCTTTGTATGTGCAGTCCAGCTTCATCCCGGGCGTACCGGCCTACACCTACCCGGAGAGCCTACCGGTGGCCAACGCGACCGGCGGACCGAACTGCCGCGGCTTGCCGGACATCCCCAGCAAGCAGTACGGCGGCTCCTGGTTCCGCTCACCGTTCCTGGTGACCGACAGCGCCTACATCCCGTTCCAGCCCAACACCGAGGTCCAGTTCGACGCACCCTCCACCGCGCAGTTCCTCTTCAACGGCGCCTTCGCGGAACGGGATGAATACTGATGAGTCCGCGCAGCACCCTGGTCAAGGTCACCATCTTCGCCGTCGCCATGCTGTTGGTATCGGCCGGTCTGGTGGTGGTGTTCGGCGAATTCCGGTTTGCCTCGAACCACACCTACCACGCCGATTTCGCCAGCGCTTCCCGGCTCAAAGGCGGCGAGGACGTGAGGATCGCCGGTATTCCGGTGGGTACGGTGAAACGCGTCGAGTTGACGCCGGACAACAACGTCAGTGTCACCTTCGACGTGGACAAGCGCTACCAGATCTACGACTCGACCCGCGCGCTCATCCGCTACGAAAACCTGGTCGGCGACCGGTATCTCGAGATCGCCTCGGGCGCCGGGGAACTGCACAAGCTGCCGCCCGGCGGCACCATCGCCCGCGACCACACTCAGCCCGCCCTGGACCTGGATGCACTGTTGGGCGGGATGCGCCCGCTGCTCAAGGGCTTGGACGGCGGAAAGATCAACGAGATCAGCAACGCCCTCATCGAGCTGCTGCAGGGCCAGGGCGGTGCGCTGTCGCAGATGCTGGCCAGCACCAGCTCGTTCACCACCACGCTGGCCTCCCGCGACCAGCTCATCGGCGACGTGATCAACAACCTGAACACGGTGCTGACCACAGTCGACGACAAGAGCGAACAGTTCGACGCCACCGTCGACCGGCTACAGCAGCTGATCACCGGCCTGGCCCTGGGCAAGGATGCGATCGCCGGCGCGATCGGGCCGCTGGCCTCGGTGGAGAACGACCTCACCGACACGCTGCGCCGCACCCGTCGGCCACTGCAGGGCGTGCTCGAGAACGCGCGGCCGCTGGCCACCGTGCTGGACAAGCGCAGGCAGGAGCTGAACGACGTCATCGACCCGCTGGAAGAGAACTACCTGCGGCTCAACGCACTTGGCGCCTACGGCTCCTTCTTCAACATCAACTACTGCACCGTCGCCCTGAAGCTCAACGGCCCCGCCGGCAGTGACATCACCTTGCCCATGGGCGGCCAGAACGACACGAGCAAGGGGAGGTGCTCTCCTGTCAAAAATTGACGGCGTAAACCCGGTTCGCACGGGTACGTTGGGCATCGCACTGGTGGCATGCCTGGTCTTGGTGTCCTTCGGTTACACCAGCCTGCCGTTCTGGCCCCAGGGCAAGAACTACCACGCCTACTTCGCCGACGCCGGCGGCATCATCCCCGGTAGCGACGTGACGGTCTCCGGTATCCGGGTGGGCAAGGTCAAATCGGTGGGACTGGCCGGAGCCAGCGCGAAAGTGGATTTCACCGTCGACCGCAAGGTCCGGGTGGGGGACCAGTCGCTGGCCGCCATCCGCACCGACACCGTGCTGGGTGAGAAGGCCCTGTCGATCACTCCTGCCGGCGGCGGTTCGGTGACCTCGATCCCGCTCGAGCGCACGCGTGCCCCGTACACCCTCAACAACGCACTGCAGGACCTCGGCGGCAACGTCCGCGATCTGGACAAGCCGCGCTTCGAGGAAGCGCTGCAGGTGCTCACCGACTCCATGCGCGAGGCGACCCCGCAGCTGCGCGGAGCGCTGGACGGGGTGGCTTCCCTGTCGCGCAGCCTCAACCGTCGCGATGAGGCGTTGGGCCAGTTGTTGTCGCACGCCCAGGTTGTCACCGGTGTGCTCAACCAGCGCGCTGCCCAGGTGAACAGGCTGGTGCTCGACGGTAACCAGCTCTTCGCTGCGCTTGATGAGCGCCGGCAGGCGCTCGGCGCGCTGATCGGCGGCATCGACGATGTGTCGCAACAGCTTTCCGGAGTCGTGACCGATAACGAGAAAGGGATCGGTCCGACCTTGAAGAAGCTGAACCTGGTGCTGGACAACGTGATCGAGCGCAAGGATCGGATCGCCGGCGCCCTGGAGCGGCTGCCCGGATACGCCACCACACTCGGTGAGGTGGTGGCCTCGGGTCCGGGCTTCCAGATCAACCTGTACGGCCTACCGCCGCCCACGATGTCGGAGGTCATGGTCGACATGTTCTTCCAGCCGGGCAAGCTGCCCGACAGCTTGGCCGATTACCTGCGCGGGATGATCTCCGAGCGCACGATCATTAAGCCGAAGTCACCATGACACGCCGAACTTCACGCCTCGTCCTCGCCGGCCTGCTGGCGGTACTGTTGGCCGCCGCGGCATACGTGGTGCTGCCCGCGCAGCGCAGCTACCGCATCACCGGCTACTTCGCCTCGGCGGTGGGCCTCTACCCGGGTGACGACGTCCGGGTGGTCGGGGTTCCGGTCGGCCGCATCGAGTCCATCGAGCCGCGTGCCGAGAACGTCAAGATCACCATGTCGGTGAGCAAGGATGTGCCGCTGCCGGCCGACGTGCATGCGGTGCTCATGGCACCGAACATCGTCTCCGCGCGGGTCATTCAGCTGGCCCCGGCCTACACCGAAGGTGACAAGCTCGCCGACGGATCGGTACTGAGTGAAGACCGCACCGCGGTCCCGGTCGAATGGGACGAGGTCAAGCAGGAGCTGACCCAGCTCAGCTCCCAGTTGGCACCCGAGCAGGGCAAGCTCAACGGGGCACTGAGCGCCTTCGTCAACCAGGCCGCCGACACCTTCGACGGCAACGGCGACTCGTTCCGCAACGCGCTGCGTGAACTGTCGGCGATCACCGGGCGCCTCGGGGACTCGCGCACCGACCTGTTCGGCACCGTGAAGAACCTGCAGGTACTGGTCGATGCGCTCTCCGGCAGCAACGAGCAGATCGTGCAGTTCACCGACCATGTCGCGGCGGTGTCGGCAGTGCTGGCCGAGAGTTCGGTCGACCTGGATGTCACGCTGGGCACGCTGAGCCAGGCACTGCGCGACGTTCGCGGTTTCCTGCACAACAACAATGACGCGTTGATCGCCCAGGTCAATAAGCTGGCGGAGTTCACCAAGGTGCTGTCCGACCAGAGCGACAACCTCGAACAGGCGCTGCACATCACCCCGCACGGCCTGGTGAACTTCTACAACATCTACAATCCTGCGCAGGGGACCTTGAGCGGGCTCCTGTCGCTGCCCGACTTCGCCAATCCGGTGCAGTTCATCTGCGGCGGCGTCTTCGACGTCGGTTCGGTGCCCGACAACTTCAAGCGGGCGGAGATCTGCAAGGAGCGGATGGGACCGGTCATGCGGCGCTGGTCTATGAACTTTATCCCGTTTTTGTTCCACCCGGTCAACTCGATCACCGCCTACAAGGGCCAGATCATCTACGACACCCCGGCCACCGAGGCGAAGTCTCAGACGCCGGTGCCGTACCTGAAGTGGCTGCCGGCTCCCGGTGTCACGCCGCCGAGCACCGAAGATGTCGCGGCCCTGTTCCTGCCGCCGCCCGCGCCGGGGCAGCTGGGCAAGGCGCCCGGCCCGACGGGTCCGGCTCAGCCCGGTGCCGGTGCACCACGGGAGGGCGGATGAGCGTGAAGTCTCTTGGCGGCGCGCTGCACCGGGTCGGCCGCCGCGGTGCGGTGCTCGGTGCCGGGGCGTTGGTGTTGTCCGGTTGTCAGTTCGGCGGGCTGAACTCGCTGAACATGCCGGGAACCGCAGGCCATGGTCGCGGCTCCTACAGCATCACGGTGCAACTGCCGGACGTCACCACGCTGCCGCAGAACTCGCCGGTGATGGTCGATGACGTCACGGTCGGCAGTGTGTCGGGGATTCGGGCCGTGCAACGGCCCGACGGCAGCTTCTACGCCGCGGTCAAGCTGTCGCTGGACGGCAATGTGCACCTGCCGGCCAATGCCATCGCGAACGTCGCGCAGACCTCGCTGCTGGGTTCTCAGCACATCGAGCTGGCCGAGCCGACCGACCAACCTCCGGTCGGCACCCTCGCCCGAGGCGATGAGATTCCGCTCAGCCGGACCGGGCGCTACCCCAGCACCGAAGAGGTGCTGTCGTCGTTGGGTGTGGTGGTCAACCAGGGCAATCTCGGTGCGGTGCAAGACATCACCGAAGAGGCCCACGCCGCGGTCGCCGGCCGGGCCGGTACCTTTGCCGAGCTGGTGCCGAGGCTGGCCGAACTGACCGCCTCGCTGGACCGCCAGGCACGCGACATCGTCGCGGCGGCTGAGGGGCTGAACCGGGTCGGGGCGACCTTGGCCCGTAGCGCTCCCAGCCTGGCGCGGGCGCTGGACACCATGCCCGCGGCATTGGCGGTGCTCAACGACAACCGCAGCAACATCGTCGACGCGTTCGGGGCGCTGCAGCGGCTGGCCGTGGTCGGAGCGCGGATCATGAGCGAGACCAAGGAAGACTTCGCCGCCGACATCAAGGACCTGTACCCGGTCATCAAGGCGTTCGCTGACAACGCCAACGAGTTGGTGACGGCGTTCCCGTTCATCCCGACGTTCCCGTTCCCGTCGATGTATCTGCGTAACGCCGTGCGTGGCGACTTCCTCAACGTCTACGTCACCTTTGACATGACACTGCGTCGATTCGGCGAAACCGTGTTCACCACCGGCGGTTTCGACCCGAACATGCCGCACATGCACGACGTTCTGAACCCGCCCGATTTCTTGATCGGAGAGATGGCGAACCTGTCCGGACAGGCCGCCGACCCGTTCAAGATCCCGCCCGGAACGGCTCCCCACTATGAGGAATGACCTGCGATGCTGACCCGCCTCGTTCGAATCCAACTCGGGATCTTCGCCGTGGTCACCGTGCTGGCCGTCGGTGCCATCTCGATCCTCTACCTGCACGCGCCGAGCCGGATCGGTATCGGCACCTACAAGGTGACCGCCGACTTCATCGGTGGCGGCGGTATCTACCAGAGCGCCAATGTCACTTACCGCGGCGTGACGGTGGGCCGGGTGGAATCTGTTCAACTCAGCGACCACGGCGTCGACGCCGCAATGCGGCTCAACAGCAGTACCAAGATCCCCGGGAACGTCACCGCCACCGTCAAGAGCATGTCCGCGATCGGTGAGCAGTACATCGACCTCGTGCCACCCGCCGGGGATGCGGCCGCAGGCGCGTTGCGCAACGGCGCGCGCATCGGCCAGGACCGCACCGCTATTGGTCAGGACATCGCCGGACTGCTCGACCAGGCGCAGTCGCTGGTCAACAGCGTCGCCAACAGCCGTCTTCGCGATCTGCTGCGCAGCGCGTTCGAGGGGTTCAACGGCTCCGGGCAGGAGCTGGCGCGAATGATCGCCTCGTCGCGGCAGCTGGTCGACGAGGCCAACGCCAATTTCGACGCGACCTCGGCATTGGTCGACCAAGTCGAGCCCTTCTTGGACGCCCAGATCCGCAGCGGTGACGACATCAGGAAACTGGCACGGTCGCTGGCGGCGGTCACCACCGAGGTGCACAAGGCCGACCCGCAGCTCCGCGAGGTGCTGCAGACCCTGCCCAGCGTCGCCGACGAGGCCAACACCACTTTTGACGGAATCCGCGCGTCCTTCCCCACGCTGGCGGCCAGCATCGCCAACTTCGGTCGGGTCGGGGTCATATACCGTAACTCCATTGAGCAGGCGTTGGTGGTGTTCCCCGCGCTGATGGCGGCACTGATCACCGTCGCCGGCGGCGTGCCGATGGATGAAGGCGTGAAGCTGGACTTCAAGATCGACATGCACGACCCGCCGCCATGCACGGTCGGCTTCCTGCCGTTCACCGAAATGCGCACACCGGCCGACGAAACCGTCCGGGAACTGCCCAAGGACCTGTACTGCAAGGCCGCGCAGAACGATCCGACCGCGGTCCGTGGTGCCCGCAACTACCCCTGCATGGAATATCCCGGCAAGCGGGCGCCCACCATCCAGCTCTGCCGCGACCCGCGGGGCTTCGTCCCGATCGGCAGCAACGCGTGGCGCGGGCCGCCCGTCCCGTATGACACTCCGATCACCGATCCGCGGATGCTGACGCCGATGAACAAGTTCCCCTACATCCCGCCGTCGGCGGACTACGACCCGGGACCGCCGGTCGTTGCGCTGCCGCCGGGCGTGCCCGCGGGCCCCGGCCCGGCTCCCAACCCGCCGTTCCCGCTGCCGTACCCGCCGAATCAGCTCGGACCCAACCCGCCGGCGCCGTGGCCTTACTACGCGCCGCCGGATCAGAACATGCCGACCAGCCCGGGGGGCAACGGCGGCCTGCCCGCCTATGGCCGCGACCCCGCGCCGGGACCGTCGCCCGCGCCCGCTCCGGGACCGTTGCCCGCCGAGGCAAACGGTGTCGCGTACAGCACCTACGACCGGTCCGGAAAGTTCGTGGATCCGGCCGGCAACAGCGGAGTGTTCGTCTCCGGCTCGGACAAGTGGCTGCCCGCGGAGAACTGGGCTGATCTGATGCTTGCGCCGAGGCAGACGTGAGCGGACCCGACGACGCGAAGGTCCGGCGCCGGGCCTCGCGGGCTGCGGGACCAGCGGGTGATGCCGGCGAAACGACGCCGAGCGCCGTACGTATTCCGGCACCGAGCCGCGCCGCCGTGCGGGCGGTCCGGCCGGCCGGACCGCCCGCACGGCGGCGGCCCAACGCCCGCAAGACCGCGCGGCTGGCGGGTGCGGTCGGACTGGCGGCGTCGGTCCTGCTGGGTGGGCTGGTCGCCACGCTCGGGGTGCAACACCGGCATGCCGACGCGGCGCAGCAGCGCGACCAGCGATTCATCGACACCGCGGTCCAGACCGTGCTGAACATGTACACCTATACGCCCGACACCATCAGTGATCAGGTGGACCTGTTCGTGGCGGGCACCAGCGGCCCGCTGCGCGACACCATGGCCGCCAACGCCGAGAACCTCAAAGCGTTGCTGCGCGAGACCAAGCACAGCTCGGAAGCCGTCATCAACGCCGCGGCTCTCGAAGGAGTCGACGATGTCGCGGCGAACGCTTCGGTGTTGGTGGCGATGCGGGCTACCGCCACCGATGTCGATGGCGTCAACAAGCCGTCGCAGCCCTACGCGTTGCGGGTGATCGTGCACGAAGACGACGCGGGCAACATGACGGCCTACGACCTCAAGTGGCCGGACGGCAGCCGATGACGCGCCGGTGGATATGGCTCGCGGTCCTGGCCGGGGTACTCGCGGCGTTCGTGGGTTTCGGTGCCGCGGCGGGATCGCTGTATTGGAGCAGAGTCGAGACGCGCGGAGAGCAGGCGGCGCGCTCGGAGTTGGTCAGGCTGACCGCCGACGAGATCCCGAAGGTGCTCGGTTATGAGTACAAGACCGTGGAGCGCAGCCTGACCGAGACCTACCCGATGTTCACCGGGGATTACCGCCGCGAATTCGAGGCTCGTGCCGTGAACGAGATCATCCCGCAGGCCCGCGAGAAGCAGTTGGTGAACCAGGTCGACGTCGTCGGCGTCGGCGCCATGGCTGCGCGCCGGACCTCGGGATCGGTACTGGTGTTCGTCAACCGCACCGTGACGGGCAAGTCCAAGGAGAAGTACTACGAGGGCAGCCGGCTGCGGGTCGACTTCCGCAAGATCGACCGCAAGTGGCTGATCAGCAATATCGTGCCGATCTAGCTGAAAGGATGAGCGCCATGGGGAAACTCGTTCGTGGTCTGGTCGCCTTGGCTGCGGCGATGACGGCGGCCACCGGGCTGGCAGTCCAGGCCGGCGCCGACGACGATGCGATTCCGGAAGGCACGCTGGAGGGCATCTACACCTACAACGACGGTGCCAAGACCGCGACCTGGAAGATCTATCCGCTGTGCGTCCCCACCGTCGGCGATGGCCGGGTGCCACTGCACTTGGCAGTGGGTTGCAAGCTGCAGGTCGAGAGCAACGGCCCGCCCGGACAAGCCGGGGCCTACCGGCTGGCCAACGGCCAGTGGACCTACAAGACGCCGCTACTGGCGGGCACCCGGTGCTCCGACGGCAGCACCGCCGGCAGCGACGAGATGTACCAGTTCGACGTCTCCCTCCGCGGTACCTACACCACCGCGCACAATGCGGTGTGTGGTCTGCAGCCCGGGTTGGAGAAGCGCGCGTTCACGCTGACGTTCGTGTCGCCACTGCCGTACCCGGTCATCCACTACCCGCTGACCTGTCAGGACAACCCGGTCCACCTGTGTAGCTGAGTTACTACTCCGCGGAGTCGGCTAGCGCGCCGAGGAAGGACCGGGCCCAGCGGTCCACGTCGTGGGCCAGCACCTGACGGCGCAGGGCCCGCATCCGTCGGCGCCCTTCCTCCGGGGTCTGGTTGATCGCAGCCTCGATGACGTCCTTCACGCACTCGAGGTCGTGTGGGTTGACCAGGTAAGCTTGACGCAATTCCGCTGCGGCGCCGGTGAATTCGCTGAGGACCAGGGCGCCGCCCAAGTCACTGCGGCACGCCACGTATTCCTTGGCGACCAGATTCATCCCGTCGCGCAACGGGGTGACCAGCATGACGTCGCTGGCCACGAAGAATGCGATCAGCTCGTCGCGCGGGACCGGGCGGTGCAGATAGTGCACCACCGGATGGCCGACCTCGCTGTACTCGCCGTTGATATGGCCGACTTGGCGTTCGATGTCGTCGCGCAGGATTTGGTAGCTCTCCACCCGTTCCCGGCTCGGGGTCGCCAGTTGCACCAGCACGGTGTCGTCCCGCTTGGCACGTCCCTCGGCCAGCAGTTCGTTGAACGCCTTGAGCCGGACGTCGATGCCCTTGGTGTAGTCCAGGCGGTCCACGCCGAGCAGAACCTTGCGAGGATGGCCCAGTTCGGCCCGAATCTCCTTGGCGCGCCGCCGGATCCCGCGTTCCCGCGCCTTGCGGTCGAGTTCGCCGGAGTCGATCGAGATGGGGAAGGCCCCGACGCGTACCGTGCGCTCGGTCAGCCGCACCTCGCCGAACCGGCTGCGCACCCCCACCGAACCCCGCGAGGTGACGGCGCCGGCCAGATGGCGGGCCAAGAACAAGAAGTTCTGGGCGCCACCGGCCAGGTGAAAGCCGACCAGGTCGGCGCCGAGCAGGCCGTCGACGATCTCGGCGCGCCATGGCAGCTGCATGAACAGCTCCACCGGCGGGAACGGGATGTGCAGAAAAAAGCCGATGGTCAGGTCGGGCCGCAGATCCCGCAGCATCTTGGGTACCAGCTGCAGCTGATAGTCCTGGACCCAGACCGTGGCGCCCGGCGCGGCGGCTCGCGACGCGGCCTCGGCGAAGCGGCGGTTGACGTCGACGTAGCGGTCCCACCACTGCCGGTGGTAGATCGGTTTGACGATCACGTCGTGATACAGCGGCCACAGGGTGGCGTTGGAGAAGCCTTCGTAGTACTCGGCGATATCGGTGGCGTCCAGCGGAACCGGATGCAGCCGCAGGTCTTCGACGTCGATCGGCCCTTCGGGCGCATCCTGGCTGCCGGGCCAGCCGACCCAGGCGCCGCGGCGCTTACGCAGCAGGGGCTCTAGCGCGGTGACCAATCCGCCGGGGCTGCGCTTCCACGCCGTCGTGCCGTCCGGGAGTACCTCGATGTCGATCGGCAGCCGGTTGGCCACCACGACGAAATCGGACTCTCCGGGCTCAATCGGCGGTTCCGGGCCCCCCGACTCCGGCATTTACGCCCCGTTCTTGTCGGGTGTTGCGGGCCCGATTCCCAGCATGGACAGGAACACCCGACACTCGTCGGCGTCCTCGGCGTAGGCGGCAACCACTCGCCGGGCCTGGCGCGCGGTGCTGTCGGCCAGGGGTTCCACGTCCTCGATGTCGGCGGGTTCGGATTTAGCAGGCATGACTTGACTCTAGCGAAGTGCGCGCTGTGTCACACCTGGCTCGGGCAGCTCAGGCCTGCCGCCGTAGCCTGTGATGCGAATACGACGAGGGCGGAGGCAATGGTCACATCGGACACCGCATCGGATCAGGCCGGCGACACGTCGGATCGCCTGGTCGACTACGAAACGCTCGACAACGGGCGCATCGCCCGGATCTGGCTGAACCGCCCCGACGTGCACAACGCGCAGAATCGCACCCTGCTGGTGCAGCTCGACGAGGCATTCGGCCGCGCCGAAGCCGATGACACCGTCCGGGTGGTGATTCTGGCTGCGCGGGGCAAGAACTTCTCGGCCGGCCACGACCTGGGGTCCGAGGCCACCTTGCTCGAGCGGCGCCCCGGACCGGCGCAGCACCCGACGTTCCGATCCCATGGCGCCACCCGGGAGCCGATCGTGGAGAAGACGTATCTGCAGGAGTGGCACTTCTTCTTCCAGAACACCTGCCGGTGGCGGGACCTGCGCAAGATCACCATCGCGCAGGTGCAGGGCAACGCCATCTCGGCCGGCCTGATGTTGATCTGGGCCTGCGACCTGATCGTGGCCGCCGACAACGCCCGGTTCTCCGACGTGGTCGGGGTGCGGCTGGGCATGCCGGGTGTGGAGTACTACGCCCACCCTTGGGAATTCGGCCCCCGCAAGGCCAAGGAGCTGCTGCTCACCGGGGACTCGCTGGACGCCGACGAGGCCTACCGGCTGGGCATGGTGTCGAAGGTGTTCCCGACCGATGAGCTGGCGGACCAGACGCTGGAATTCGCCCGGCGCATCGCGAAGCTGCCGACCATGGCCGCGCTGCTGATCAAGGACTCGGTGAACGGCGCCGCCGACGCGATGGGCTTCACCGAGGCGCTGCGGCACGGCTTCCACATTCATCAACTGGGTCACGCCCATTGGGCGGCTCACAATGAAAACCGGGCGCCGTTGGGGTTGCCGCCGGATGTCGAGGACTGGCGTACTGCCGGGCCCACCGCCGTGGCCCGCCGCGACCAACCCTGACTTAGGCGCCTTGCCCAACGGCCTTGTTCGGTCGTCCCTCTTTCGCCGAACGTGTACTCGGCCCGGGAATTTGGCCCGAATTTCGTGCTGAATGCACGTTGGGCGATGAGGGCGCCATGGTTCCATAGGTAGAACCTGTTTCAGTTTCGATGTGAGGGGTCGGTGTGCAGCTTTCCTTTGAAGACCGCAGCTACCTGGTCACCGGCGGTGGCAGTGGCATCGGCAAGGCGGTGGCCGCCGGGCTGGCTGCCGCCGGGGCCGACGTCCTCATCGTCGGGCGAGACGCCGATCGATTGGCGAAGGTGGCCGCCGAGCTCGGCGGCACGGTCCGTCACCTGCCGACCGACGTCACCGACGAGGACAGCGTGATCGCCGCCGTCGACGCCGCGGTGGACAAGCACGGCCGGTTGCACGGCGTGGTGCACTGCGCCGGTGGTTCGCAGACCATCGGGCCGATCACCCAGATCGACTCGGAGTTGTGGCGGCGCACCGTCGACCTCAACGTCAACGGCACCATGTACGTTCTCAAGCACGCCGGCCGGGCGCTGGTGCGCGGCGGCGGGGGCTCGTTCGTCGGGATCTCCTCGATCGCGGCCAGCAACACCCACCGCTGGTTCGGTGCCTACGGCCCGACCAAATCGGCGCTGGACCACATGATGCAGCTGGCCGCCGACGAGCTGGGCGCCTCCTGGGTGCGGGTGAACAGCATCCGCCCGGGCCTGACCCGCACCGAGCTGGTCGCCCCGATCCTGGACTCGCCCGAGCTGAGCGAGGACTACCGCGTCTCGACGCCGCTTCCGCGGCCCGGCGAGGTCGAGGACGTCGCCAACCTGGCGCTGTTCCTGCTCAGTGACGCGGCCGGTTACATCACCGGTCAGGTCATCAACGTCGACGGCGGGCAGATGCTGCGCCGCGGCCCGGACTTCTCGTCCATGCTGGAGCCGGCGTTCGGGGCCGACGGGCTCCGCGGAGTGGTCGGCTCCTAGTGGGCGTCTATGCGGTGACCGGGTCGGCGTCGGGCATGGGCCGGCAGGCGGCGGAGAAACTGCGGGCGGCCGGCCACACCGTCATCGGGGTCGACCTGCGCGACGCCGAAGTCGTTGCGGACCTGTCCAGCCCAACCGGACGATCCACGGCAGCCGAGCAGGTACTGGCGTTAGGCGGGGGCCGGCTGGACGGTGCGGTGCTGGCGGCGGGCATCGGACCCACCCCGCAGGCGACGCGGCTGATCCTGCAGATCAACTACTTTGGGGTGGTCGACCTGCTTCAGGCGTGGCGCCCGGCGCTCGCGGCCGCTGAGCGCGCCAAAGTCGTGGTCATTGCCAGCAATTCGACCACCACGGTCCCGGCGGTGCCGCGGTCCGCGGTGCGGGCCTTGCTGGCCGGCAAGGCGGCCAAGGCGGCGCGGCGGCTGGGCCTGTTCGGACCGGGTGCGCCTTCACTCGCGTATGCGGCTTCCAAGATCGCGGTGTCGCGCTGGGTGCGCCGGCATGCGGTCGAGCCGTCGTGGGCGGGCGCGGGTATCCGGCTCAACGCGCTGGCGCCGGGTGCGATCATGACGCCGCTGCTGGAAAAGCAGCTCGCCACCCCGGGGCAGGAGAAAGCCGTCCGCAGCTTCCCGGTGCCGGTGGGAGGTTTCGGCGACCCAGGCCAACTGGCCGACTGGATGCTGTTCATGCTCTCGGACGCCGCGGAGTTCCTGTGCGGCAGCGTGATCTTCGTCGACGGTGGCACGGACGCCTACTTCCGTGCCGACGACTGGCCGACCGCCGTGCCGGTACGGCGTGTCGTGCGTTACCTGTTGCGGATGAGGTCGTTTGCCAAGACGCGTCAGGTGAAGGTCAGTCGCTGCGCACTCGGCCGTCCGGATCGAGTAGCCGACCCTGACGCTTCACCGCGTGGGTGATGGTGGCGCGGTCGCGGACCCGCCAGCCGGGAGCCACGGCGGCCGCCGCGGACTCGAACCCCGCCAGGTTGGCCAGCGATACGAATCGCGCCACCAGCACGAGGTTCGCCGGACCGACGACCGTGGCACAGCGCAGCACGGGCGACAGTGCGGCGATCGCCCGCCCGGCGGCGTGCGGATCGTCGACCTCGACCTCGAGCAGAACGGCCCGTCCCGCGCCCACCGCCGGCGCCACGACGTCACAGCCCAACCGGATCGAATGGGTCCGCAGCGCCCGGTCGAGCAGTCGCCGGGCGGTGACTTCGGAGGTGCCCAGGCGTCCGCCGAGGTCAGCCAGACTCATCCGGGCATCTTCGGCGAGGGCGGCGGTCAGGTCGGCGACGACCTCGGGACGTGGTGGCCGCCCGCGGTCGGCCGTGTCCGTCTGGGGGCGCGCGAGGCGGGCCTGCTGGCCTGGGGACAGCACCCGAAGCCGCCATTGGGCGTCCTCGTGGTGCACGGCGCTGAGGAAGGCCACGCGCGTCGTCGTCACGTCGTGATGTGCGGCGCTAAGCCGTTCGACCTCGTCGTGCAGCGGAGCAAGGCCACGGCCGAGCACGATCGCGGCGACGGCGTCGGCTCCCGCCAGCACGTCGACGGCCAGGACGTCCTCGCGTTCGGCGATCCCGGTCGCCACCGCCGCCGCTGAGCCCGGGCGGCACGCCAGGCGGACCAGCGTCGCGTCGCGATCGGGGGCCAACTGCTGCGCGCTCGGCCGGACGACGAGCCACGCGAGTCGGTCGTCGACGAGTCGTTGCCATCGGCGCGCTGCGGTCGCGGGGTCGACGCCGAGGGCCGCCCCGATCGCACGCCAGGGAGCCCGCGGCCACACCTGGAGGGCGTGAACGAGGGCGAGGTCGATCTCGGCCAGGGGGTCGGGGGGCTGCCACGCCGCAGGCAAGGGCCCATTCACCAGCCTGAGAATAGCGGAATCCTGTACTAGTGATCATTTGCCTGTCAGAAAGGCGCATAGTTGCAGGGAAAAGCGTTGGATCAATTTAAGGTCGCAACGTGATCCGCACCGACGAACTCGTCGCCACCATCGCCGACCTCGTCGACCTCGCCCCCCGCGCCACCGGCACCCCGGGCGGCGTCGCCGCGGCCGAGTACGTGCGCGACCGGCTGACCGCCGCCGGCCTCGACGAAGTCTGGATCGAGCCGGACGAGTCCTTCCGGTGGCAGGCGTCGCGCGTGGGCGTGCGCGTCGGTCACCAGGAGGTGCCCGCCGCACCCGTGCTGCACTGCCAGTTGCCGGCCCACGACGCCGTGGGGGCGTGGTCGACCGGACCCGACGGGCTCACCGCCGAGGTCGTCGACGCACGCTCCGGCCGGGTCGCACGCCACGACGTGCGGGGACGCCTCGTGCTGTTCGACCTGCGGTTCACCATGAGCGCGGCCAGCCTGTTGCCGCTCACCGAGTACATCCACGACCCCGGTCGGCGGATGCTGCGCCGCGAGGTGCTCACCTCGCGCAACCCCTACCTGACGACGCTGACCCGGGTCATGACGGAGGCGAAGGCAGCGGGTGCCGTCGGCGTGATCGGCGTGCTGGCCGAGTACCCGGAGTCACTGGCCTACCACAACGAGTACTACCGACGCGCGCTCATGGAACTGCCGGGTGTCTGGGTCACCCGTGCCGGCGGCGCGCGCCTGCGCACCCTGTTGCGCGAGGACCCGCGCGCGACGCTCACCCTCGACTCGACCCGCGAACGCGTCCGGTCGTCGACGGTCGTCGGCATCCTGAGGGGCCGCTCCGCCGAGACGATCATGGTGCAGTCCCACCACGACTCGGTCGGTCCCGGCGCCGTCGAGGACGCCAGCGGCACCGCCGAGGTCATCGCCATTGCCGAGGAGGAGGTCGCTCGCGCCCGACGCCACGGCCCCCGCGAGAAGACTTTGATGTTCGTCACTTTCGACACCCACTTCACCGGCTACCAGGCCCACCGACGCTTCGCCCGCCAGTACGCCCTCGACCCGCAGAGCCCGTTCCCGCTGGCACTCAATCTCACGGTCGAGCACGTGGGCCTGCGGTCTCGCGTCGGCGCCGACGGCGGGTTCGAGACGCTGCGCGACACCGAGCCGCGTGCCTTCTTCGAGAACGTCGGACCCGCGTTGAAGTGGCAGTTGGTTCGCACCATCCGCCGCCGCGGGCTGCACTCCACCTCGGTGCTGAACGCGACGGTCCCGGAGTTCCTCGCCGGCGGCATCCCCACCGACGCCTCGTTCACCCTCGCGGCGGGCGTGCCCACCATCAGTCTGGTCTCGGGCCCCTTGTACCTCTACGACGATGCCGACACCATCGAGCAGGTGGACGTCGACCAACTCGAGGCCGTGGGCCGGGCGTTCGTCGACCTCATCGACGCCGCCGACCACCGGCCGGCGGGCCGGATCGGCTTCGTCCCGCGGCGCCTACGTCGGCTCCTCCCGCGGGGCCGCTGGTGATCGTCGACCCGGTGGAGTTCGGGTCGACGTCGATCGACGGCGAACCGATGACGCAGACCGGACTGGTGTGGTTGCCGGACGGCCCGCCGCCGGCATCCGGCTGGCCGGTCGTGACGTACGGCCACATGACGACCGGTGGTTCGGACCGGGCCGCGCCGAGCCTGGCCACGACGGGCCATCCCGAGTCGCGCCGCATCCACCAGGGTGATGCGTTCGTCTCGCGGCTGGCCGCCGCCGGC
Source organism: Mycolicibacter heraklionensis (assembly GCF_001021505.1). Classification (GTDB taxonomy): domain Bacteria; phylum Actinomycetota; class Actinomycetes; order Mycobacteriales; family Mycobacteriaceae; genus Mycobacterium; species Mycobacterium heraklionense. The sequence goes on along the minus strand of NZ_LDPO01000017.1, from coordinate 30,996 downwards.
GCGGTGGTCCTGCAACCGGACTACGAGGGCCTGGGCAGCCCGGGCCCGCACCCGTACCTGCGCGGCGCCTCCCTCGGGCGCAGCGTGCGTGACCTGCTGATGTGGTCCCGCGAGCGATGGCCGCTGGACGGTCGGTGGATCAGCGCCGGCCACTCCGAGGGGTCGCTCGCCGCGTTGCACGCCGTCGCCGGCGGACCCGTCGAGGGGTTCGACCTGCGCGCCGTGGTGGCCTTCACGCCCGTGACCCGGATGGGCCAGACGATCGGGGCGGCCCTGCGACTGCCGGTCGTGCTGCCCGGATTCCAGGTGGTGACGGCGCTGATCGCCCTGATGATCGACGGCGCGGCGACGACGACGGAGCCGTTGCGGACGCTGTTGGACAGCGGCGGGCTGAGCCGCGAGGCGCTGGCCCTGTGGCCGCACCTGGGCGAGCGCAGCCTGAACGAGCTGTGCGAACGGGATTCCTTCGGCGGGCTCGCGCCCCGCGCCCTGCTGGGGCCGCGGGGCACCGAGGTGCGCAAGCACCTGCTCGACTCGTTCCGGGCCGACGAGGTGGCCGACCTGCGTCTGCCCGCCGGCGTTCCGCTGCGCGTCGATGCCGGCCGGTTCGATGAGGTGGCGCCCTTCTGGCTCACCCACCGCCTGGCCCGGTCGCACCGCGCACGCGGCACGGACGTCGAGCTGCACTGGTGGAACGGGATGCACTCGCGCACCGTCGACCTCGCTGCGGCCGCTGCCGCGGAGTGGTGTCGGGGGAAGCTCTGGCCGTGACGCTTGAGGGGTGGTCCGGCTACCTGGTTCCGACTATGTCGAAACCCTTGTAGCCCGCGGCGGCCACGTCGGCGATGATCGCGCCGTAGGTGCCGAAGCCGCCGACGAACGGCATGAAAACGCGCGGCCGACCGGCGATGTTGGCGCCCAGATACCACGAATTCGCCTGCGTCATCAGGGTTTCTGCTGCCCGCTGCGCGCACTCGGCGCCCCAGTCGGCGGCCGCGTCGGGGCGGGCCTCCAAGGCGGCCGCGCCGTGCGCGTCCAGGTAGGCGATCGCCTCGGCAACCCAGTCGACATGCAGTTCGGAGTGCAACACCATGTTGGCCAGCACCGACGGACTGCCCGGGCCGGTCATGTTGAACAGGTTGGGGAATCCCGGGACGCTCAACCCCAGGTAGGTGAGTGGCCCACCGGCCCAGGCGTCGTTGAGTGTCACGCCTTCGCGCCCGACGATGTCGATCTTGGCGACCGACCCGGTCATGGCGTCGAAGCCGGTCGCGAAGACCAGGACGTCCAGGTCGTGGTGCGCCTCGGTGGTGCAGATGCCGCGTTCGTCGATCCGCTCGATCGGGGTGGTGCGCAGGTTCACCAGATGCACGTGGTCGCGGTTGAAGGTCTCAAAGTAGTTGTCGTCGGTGCAGATTCGCTTGGCGCCGATCGGATGGTCCTTGGGGATCAGCAGCTCCGCGGTCTCCGGGTCATCGACGATCGCGCGAATCTTGTTCTCCCAGAACAGGCGTGCCGTGTCGTTGGCCGCCAGTGTGACCAGCTGATCGGGGAAGGTCTTGGAGAACAGCACCCCGCCGAGTTGCCAGCGGCGCTCGTAGGCGGCGTCGCGCTCCTCGGCGCTCAGCTCAAGCGCCGAGCACGGGTGCGGCTCATGCGGCGAGCCGCCGCCGCTGGCCCGCGACAGCCTCCGGCGTTCGGGGTAGCCGGCCTTCTGCGCCGTGCGGGTGGCCTCGTCCAGCGGCGTGTTCCCGGCCGGAATGCTGTAGTTGGCGGTGCGCTGAAACACCTCCAAGCGGCTCGCCTGCGCGGCGATCGGCGGGATCACCTGAATGCCCGAGGAACCGGTGCCGATCACCCCGACCCGCTTGCCGGTGAAGTCCACGCCGCCGTGCGGCCAATGCGCCGTGTGATAGGTCTCGCCGGCGAACGACTCCAGCCCGTCGATCGCCGGGATATTGGCATTGGACAGCGGCCCGACCGCGAGCACGCAGAACCGGGCGGTCACCACCTCGCCCGTGTCGGTGCGGACCTGCCAGGCCAAGGTGGCCTCGTCGAGGACCATGCTGGTCACCCGCGTCCCGAACGAGATGTCGCGTCGCAGGTCGAAGCGGTCGGCGACGTGATTGAGGTAGCGCAGGATCTCCGGCCCGGTGGCGTACTTCTCGGTCCAGTCCCAGTCCTGCTCCAGCTGGGAGTCGAAGGAGTAGGAGTAGTCCACGCTTTCGACGTCGCAGCGGGCGCCGGGGTAGCGGTTCCAGTACCAGACTCCACCCACGCCGTCGGCGGCCTCGAACACCCGCACGCTCAACCCGTCACCGCGCAGGCGGTGCAGCGCGTAGAGGCCGGCGAAGCCCGCCCCGACCACCACCACATCCACGTTCGTCTCCATGACCGGCGATGCTAGGAAGCCTCACCGGCCCCACCCACCGGCTGTCCCGCTGGGTGGGACAGGCTGTGACGTGCGGCGCTCGCGCCCCGAAGCTATGGCCATGCTCACCAACACGGCCCGACTGGCGGGCAAAGTCGTCCTCATCACCGGCGGTGCACGCGGCCTGGGTGCCGCGTTCGCTCAGCACGTCGTGGCCGGCGGTGGCCGGGTGGTGGTCGGCGACCTCCTCGACGACGACGGGGCACGGCTCGCCGCCGAACTCGGCGACGCCGGGCGCTATGTCCACCTCGACGTCACCGACCCGGCCGACTGGGAAGCCGCGGTGCAGTCGGCGGTCACCGAGTTCGGCGGGCTGACCGGGCTGGTCAACAACGCCGGTGTGGCGACCGGGCAACTCGTCGAGCACGAGCCCGTCGCGCACTTCCGCAGCGTGCTGGAGGTCAACCTGGTGGGGGTGTTCAACGGCATCCAAGCCGTCATCGCGCCGCTGCGGGTCGCCGGTGGCGGCTCGATCGTCAACATCTCGTCGGCCGCCGGGCTGATGGGCCTGGCGCTGACCGCCGGGTACGGCGCCTCCAAGTGGGGAGTGCGCGGCCTGTCGAAGATCGCGGCGGTCGAACTGGCCGGCGAGAAGATCCGGGTCAACTCGGTGCATCCCGGCATGACCTACACCCCGATGACCGCACAGATCGGCATCCAGCCCGGGGAGGGGCACTATCCGAACACCCCGATGGGCCGCGTGGGCCTGCCCGAGGAGATCACCGGTGCCGTCAGCTTCCTGCTGTCCGACGAGGCCGCCTACATCACCGGCGCGGAGATCGCCGTCGACGGCGGCTGGACCGCGGGACCCACCGTGAAATACGTGATGGGGCAGTGACGTCGCGCGGATAATGCCCTCGTATGGACGCGACGTCGATGGTGGCGCGGGTGGCGCTGATCATCAACCTGTTCGACGAGCCCGGCAAACGGCTGCGCCTCGACCAGGTGGTGGCCCGCACCGGGCTGCCGCGATCGTCGGTGCATCGAATCCTGACCCAGCTGGAGTCGGCCGGTCTGGTGCGGCATCGGCCCGACGGCTACGGCATGGCCTCCTCACCGTTGCCGGTGTCGCAGATCGTCGAGCATGCCGAACTGCGGGGCGTGGCCTCGCCGACCCTGGCTCGCCTGCACTCTGACACCAGGCTGGTGGTGCACCTCGGGGTGCTGCTCGGCGCCGATGTGGTCTACCTCGACAAGGTCGCCGGCGACGGCGGCGCACTGGTACCGACCCGGGTGGCTGGACGCACGCCGGCGTACGCGAGCGCGCTGGGCAAGGCGCTGCTGGCGCAACTGCCGGCCGAGGATGTGGATGCGCTCGTCGGCGACCGGCTGCCCAAACGGACCCGGGCCACCATCGGCGACCGGGCCACCCTGCACCGCGAACTGGCTCGGATCCGCAGCCGGCACGGGCTGGCCTACGACACCGAGGAACTGGCGGTCGGCCTGTCCAGTGTCGCCGCGCCGATCCGAGCGGGCGAGGGTCTGATCGCCGGCTTGTCGCTGACGGGCGCGGTCCCGATGCACCGGCTGCAGCGCACCGCGCCGTTCGTCATGCGCGCCGCGGGCCGGATCTCCCACGAGTTGAGCGGTTCCACCCCGGCCGACGGTCAGCAGCGCGAGGCCGAGACCGACAGCATGCTGTCGCGGGTGTTGCGCACCATCTCCGCCGACGCCTGGGTCTGACCGCCTCACAGGATGAGGTCGTCGACGGGCAGCCCGAAGGCGAACTGTCCCACCGCGGTCAACACCCGCTCGACGTCGTTGGCGGCATGTAGCCGCGCGGTCTGCATGTCGCGCCAGACCCGGTCCAGCCGGGCATCCGCAGCGGCGCCGGCCTGCTCGACGCAGCGCTTGACCGCCTGCATCGCCCGCTCGAATGCCAGCACCTGGTCGCGGCGTGCCCGCAGCATCAGCTCGGCGTCGGGGACGGTGCCCGCCCGAGCGCATTCGCCGAGATCGGCCAGGTTGCGATGGATCTGCAGCGTGGACACCTCCAGTCCCGCAGCGGCCATGGCGAGTTCACCCAGCGGGTTGGTCATCTGATCGCGGTGTGCGTCGAGCACCGCTGCGGCGGCGCCGAGCAGCGGTGCGGTGCCGGCGTGGGTGTACAGCGTGGGCTGGGGGAGGCGGTACAGCGGTGCAAGTGTGGCCCGCTGTGCGTCACTGACCCAGCCGAAGCAGTGCCGGGCCGGTACCGGAGCACCGGACACCACCACGTCGTGTGCGCCGATCCCGCGCAGCCCCAAGCTGTTCCAGGTCGGTTCGACGGTGTAGTGCTCGCGGGGCACCAGTGCCACCGTGAAGTCCTCCGCGGCGCCGTCCGCCCCGACCACCAGCGCGCCGGCGATAAGCCACGAGGTGTGCTGCACCCCCGCGCAGCGGCTCCACCGCCCCGACAGCCGGAAACCGTCGCCCACCCGCTCCAGGCGGCCGGTGGGAGCGTAGGCCGAACAGATCAGCGCGCCCGGATCGTCACCCCAGACATCTCGCTGGGCCGCAACGTCGAACAAGGCCAGGTGCCAGGAGTTGACCGCCAGCGCCGCGGCCAGCCATCCGGTCGAGGTGCAGGCCGCCGAGATCGCTTGCGCAACAGTCAGATAGGTTTCCGGTTCCGACTGGTGCCCGCCGAAGTCCTCGGGTTGCAGCAGCGCGAACACGCCCGCATCGCGCAGGGCCGCGACGGTATCGGATGCCACCGCACCGTCCCGGTCGACCGTTGCGGCGGCCGCGGCGATCGCCGGCAGCAGCGGCCGTACCGCCGCCGAGACGTTCTCGGCCATCCGCACCGCCCTTCGTCGTTAGCATTCATTGTGGTGCTGGGCCTGCGTCAGCGAGGAGATATCCATGGGTGCGATGCGGCAGCCCAGGCGATGCGGCGGCCAGGCGATGTCCGTCGAGGAATTCGTCGCGGAGGTGGCGGCCCTGGCCGCCCGCGACGGGTCGCAAGGTTGGCGCGCCGCCATGGCCAACGCGGCCGACATCTGGGGTGTCGAGGGTGGTGAGGGGGTGGCGGTGGGCTTCGGCCCGGGCGGCCGGCTGGAGGATGAGCGGCTGAACGGGCGCTGGTGCGACGTCACCGGCGCCGACACCGCGGACTGGCTGCTGCTGCCCGCAGACGGTGACCGTCTGGTGCTGGTTCCACGCGCCGACGTGACGGTGTCGGCGCCCTCCACACCGGCCGGCATGTCCGCGGCCGGTCTGGCCGACGTGGCGGTCTCGGCGCTGCCGATCGCCGGTGAGCGGGTCTTCGCGACGCGCGACGACGGTGCCGTCGTGGTCACCGGTGCGGCCGCAGCCGCCGCGGTGGCCGGTGCCGCCGACGGGCTGTGGCAGGCGCACGTCGCCCAGGTTCGGGAGAAGCTGGCCGCCTCCTACGGCAGCGCGGAGGCCGACGACCTGACGGTGTCGACCCGGCAGGCGGCCCGGGCTGCCGCCGATATCGACGCGGCCACGCTGCAGATCGTCGCGTCGCTGTCCCAGGACCCGCGGGCCGCGGCGCGGGCGCAGCGCCAGGCCGCCGTCCGGGCGCGTGACGCCGCCGACCGCGTGCTGGGCAGCAGCCGCGGCCACGCGCTGGACGCCTCAGACCCGGTCGCCCGCTTGTGGCGTGACGTCCACACCGGATGCCGGCTGGCACTGCGACTGCTCGACGACCTCGACCGCTGAGGCCGCACTCGCCAGCTCGGCCAGTGCCGCGGGCAGGCCGTCGGCGATCTGCCAGGGGTCGGGCAGGTGCGCCGCACAGCTCAGCACCCCGATCGTCAGCTGGCCCTCGTAGCTCCACCCGGTGAAGTTCAACCCCATCGGGAACACCAGCGGGCCTGATGAGATCAATCGTTCGACCGGCGCACCGCCGAAGCAAAGCTGTTGTGGCCCTCGCATATTCGACGCGATCAGGCTGAACGTCGGCCGGTGGGTGGTTCGCTCACCGATCAGCGGCAGGGCGCGCGAGTAGAACCAGAACAGCGGCCAGTACTCCATCCAGTCGTGCTGCAGCCATAGGTCGCGTTCGGCCTGGACCTCGCGGGCGGTCCGAGTCGCCGCGGCGATCGCGGTCAGCCGCTCAAGCGGATCGGCGATGTCGGTGGCCAGCGCGACGTTCCACCGGGCCACCTTGTTGCCCCAGGGGTCGCCCTCCGGCGGGCGCATCGACACCGGCACCACCGCGGTGAGGGCTTCCTCGGTCAGTTCGCCGTGCCGGTCGAGGTAGCCGCGCAACGCCCCACTGCAGACCGCGAGGAACACGTCGTTGACCGTCACGCCGCAGGCCCGAGCGACCTGCTTGATGACGGTCATGTCGCAGCCGCGGAAGGCAAAGCGTCGCTCCGCGGTCAGCGGCGCGTTGAAGCGAGCCCCGGGTGCGGCAAACGCGGCGGCGTAGCCCGGCTTACCGGCGCGGCGGCGCGCCAGGATGACCCGGCTCACCGCGACGGTGCGGGCCACCACCCGCGGCAGGCCGACCGCTGCGGCGAGCTGATGGCGCGCCACCATCGGCAGCCAGTGCCACGGCGCCGGCCGCCGCTCGTCGCGCCGGGGATTCGACGCGGTCATGTCCGTGCCGCAGAGGGCCTCCAGGATGCGCAGCGAAGCCGTCCCGTCGGCGACGGCATGGTGGATCTTCCAGATCAACGCGATCCTGCCGTCGGCCAGGCCGTCGACGTAGAACAGTTGCCAGGCCGGGCGGCTGCGATCGAGCCGGTCGTGGAAGATCGCGTCGATCGCGGTCGCCAGTTCGTGATCACCACCGGGCGCGGCGAGGGTGACCCGCTGGACGTGGTGATCGACGTCGATGTGAGGCCGGGCCACCCACCAGGGCCGGCCGAGCCGCAACCGGGGCATCAGCAGCTGCCACTGCAGCGGCTCGACCCGCTCGACCAGGGCCGGAACCATGGCCCGGACCGCATCGAAGGTGAGTGGCTGCTGGCTGTGTCCCTGGCTCGGGTCGAGCACCATCACCTTGATGGTGTGCTGCGGTTGAGCGGCGTTCTCCCACGCCAGAAAGCTGTTGTCCTCGCCGGTCAGGCGCCGCATATGTCGCTCCACTCGCTATCGCAGTGATGTGGTCCGGTTCACTTCTATGCCTGCGGTGTGCCCGGCCCGACACGTTGTCTCACACAGTGGGACATCGGGATTTGCCGGCGGCGCCGACGTCCTACGTTGCGCTGCGTGAGCGATATCGCCTCGATGCAGACCGAGCTGGCCGACCGGATGAGCGCGGCCTTCGCATCCATCGCGGCCGGTGACGGCAACGCGGTCCAGGTGCGGGCCAGCCTGAAAGCCAGCCGGCGCCCGGCCAGACCCGTCCCGGTGGGCTGGGTCGACGAGCGCCACATACCCGGCCCCGCCGGCCCGATGCAGGTGCGCATCTACTTCCCCCTCGACCCGGGCACGCCCCGCGAGAAGCTGCCGGTGCTGGTCTACTTCCACGGCGGCGGCTTCGTGCTGTGCGACCTCGACTCGCACGACTCCTGCTGTCGCCGGCTCGCCAACGGCGTCGGGGCGATCGTGGTGTCGGTCGACTACCGGCTGGCGCCCGAATCGCCGTTCCCCGCCGCGATCGATGACGCCTGGGCGGCCACGCAGTGGGTGGCCGCCCACCTCGCCGAGCTCGGCGGCGATCCGGCGCGGTTGGTGGTCGCCGGTGACAGCGCCGGAGGCAACCTCGCCGCGGTGGTCGCCATGCTCGCCCGGGACCGCGGCGGGCCGGCGATCGCGTTCCAGTTGCTCATCTATCCCGTCGTCGACCAGCGACGCAAGCAAGCGCCGGCATCCGGTGACCGACCTGCCCCCAACGGGACCCTCACCGCGGCCCACATGCAGTGGTTCACCGAGCAGTACCTGGGCCGCGACGGCGACCGAACCGACGTGCTGGCCTCACCGATCCTCGGCGACTTCACCGGCCTGCCGCCGGCCCACGTCGTCACCGGCGCATTGGACCCACTGTGTTCCGAGGGCGAGGAGTACGCCCGGCGACTTGAGGACGCGGGTGTTGCGGCCAGCGTCACGCGCTACGAGCAGGGCTTCCACGGCTTCTTCAACCTGGCGGACCATCTGCCCTTCGCCGCTCAGGCCAGCGACGACGTCTGCGCGGTGCTCCGTGCGGCCCTACCGGAAGGATCACCATGCAACTGAGGAACGCTCGGGTCTTGATCACCGGCGCCAGCCGTGGTCTGGGCAGGAGCATCGCCCAGGTGGCAGCCGAGCGCGGCGCCGACGTCGCGCTGGTGGCACGCGATGGTGCGGCCCTGGAGATCCTGGCCAAGGAGCTCGACGGCAAGGCCTACCCGACCGACCTGTCCGACCCCGCGGCCGTGGAGACCTTGATCGAGCGGGTGGAATCCGACGGGCCGGTGGACGTGCTGATCAACAACGCCGGCCTGGACCACGTCGGTCTGCTGCCCGACACCTCGGCGCAGTCGGTGCGAGAAGTGTTGCAGGTCAACCTGGCTGCGCCGATGGAGCTGAGCCGTTCGCTCATGCCGCGGCTGGTGTCTCGCGGTCGGGGCCACATCGTCAACGTGTCGTCGATGGGCGCGCTGAGCATCACGCCGGGCCTCACCCTGTACGGCACCTCGAAGGCCGGTCTGAGCCAGTTCACCCACGGACTGCGCCAGGAACTGCGCGGTACCCCGGTCGGCACCACGCTGGTTCAGCTCGGGTCGGTCAAGACCGACATGATCGACAACATCCGTGAATTCGGCCCGACGCGTCGGGTGATCGAGCGCTTCGAGCGGTGGCGGATGCAGCCGCGGGAAGCACTGGATCCGGTGTTCGTGGCCAACGCGGTCGCCGATGCCGTCGAGCGGCGCCGCAAGTATGTGAACCTGCCGCGCCAGATCGTGGTGACCGCGACGCTCACCGAAATCCCCCGCCGGCTCAGTGAAGTCCTGATCACCGGCCTCGACGTGAAGACGGTCTGAGGAGATGACGTTGGTGGATCTGAAGGGCAAAGTCGCGATCATCACCGGGGCGGCGCGCGGGCAGGGCGCCGCTGAGGCCCGGCTGTTCACCTCGCTGGGCGCTCAAGTGGTGCTGACCGATGTGCTGGAGGAGGGGGAGCGTGTGGCCACCGAACTCGGGGCCCGGTTCGTGCGGCACGACGTCGGGGACGAGGCCGGGTGGGAGACCGTGGTCGAGACGGCGGTCAGCGAGTTCGGGCGCCTGGACGTACTGGTCAACAATGCCGCTATCTGCCAGTCGGTTCCGCTCGTCGAGCAGTCCGCCGCCGGCTTCAAGGCGATGCTGCGGGTCAACCTCATCGGGGCGTTTCTGGGCGTCAAGGCGGTGGTGGAGCCGATGCGGGCGAGCGGCGGAGGGTCGGTGATCAATGTGTCGTCGCAGGCCGGGTTGCAGGGCCTGGCCGGCTACAGCGCCTACGGGGCATCGAAGTGGGGGCTGCGCGGCATGACAAAGGTCGCTGCAATCGAGTTGGGGCCCTACGGAATTCGAGTCAACTCGGTGCATCCCGGCATGATCGACACCCCGATGGTCGCGCATCTGGGCATCCGGCCCGGCCCGGGCCGGCATCCGGCAGCGCCGCTGACCCGCATCGGAATGCCCTCCGAAGTCGCCGACGTGGTCGCCTTCTTGGCCTCGGACGCCTCGGCGTATATGACCGGAGCCGAGCTGGCCGTCGACGGCGGGGCCAGCGCGGGCAAGGTACCGACCCCGACCCCGACCCCGACCCCGGCACCGCGACGGGCAGCGTCCGGCGTTAGCGTGTCTAAAGAGTTTCGGGATCTTTGAGGAGACACATGCCGGCCGAGTTGAGCCACGACGAGACCCTGCGCGAGGTGACCACCGAGCAAGGGGTCCTGCGCTACCACGAAGCCGGTGACGGACCGACGCTGCTGATGCTGCACGGCTCTGGGCCGGGTGTGACCGGATGGCGCAACTACCGTGGCGTGCTGCCCGCCTTCGCCGAGCACTTCCGCTGCCTGGTGCTGGAATTCCCGGGGTTCGGGGTCAGCGACGACTTCGGCGGGCATCCCATGGTGACCGCGTTCGGCGCGGTGCCGGCCTTCGCCGAAGCGCTGGGGCTGGACCAGTTCAGCATCGTGGGCAACTCGATGGGCGGCGGCGTCGGCATCGGCTACGCGATCGGCAACCCCGACAAGGTGAGCAGGCTGGTGACCATCGGCGGCATCGGCACCAACCTGCTCAGCCCGGGACCGGCCGAGGGCATCCGGTTGCTGCAGGACTTCGTCGACAACCCCAGCCGCGACGCACTGGTGCGCTGGCTGCACTCGATGGTCTACGACCCGTCGGTGATCACCGAAGAACTGATCGAGGAGCGGTGGGCACTGGCCACCGACCCCGACACCCTGGCCAGCGCCCGGCGGATGTACGGCAAGGAAGCCTTCGCAGGCATGGTGAAGATGATGCAGGCGTCCAAGGGGCCGCTGCCGTGGGCGATGATGCACCGGCTGAAGGCGCCGACACTGGTCACCTGGGGCCGCGACGACCGGGTGAGCCCGCTGGACATGGCGCTGATCCCGATGCGGACTATCCCCAACGCCGAGGTGCACGTGTTCCCCAACTGCGGGCACTGGACCATGATCGAGGCCAAGGACGCCTTCACCCGCGTGGTGCTGGAGTACCTGACTCGCGACTAGTCAGCGCTTGGTCAGTGGTGGAGCCCCCTGTCAGGATTGAACTGACGACCTGCGCTTTACAAGAGCGCTGCTCTGCCACTGAGCTAAGGAGGCGGATCTAGCGCTGCCAGCTTAGCGGCCAGCGGCCTCAACTCTGCGGATCGGTCGGATCCTGGTCGATCACCCGTTGGGAGCGCACCGTCCGCGGCGAAGAGCGCCGGCTGGACCGGCGCGGCAGCAGCGGGATGCGTTCGGCGATGTTGCTCAGCGGATTGACCACCAGGGTCAGCGCGATCACCGCTTCCTGCAGGGTCTCGATCGCCGGCTCCAGAGCCTCCATGCCGGGGGCCAGCCGCCCCAGGGTGTCGGCGAGACCGGCGAGCTGCTCCAGGGGCCCGTTACGGGCCGTCAGCTTGTCGATCAGCCCGCCCTCGGACAGCAACCGGTCGGCCAACCCGTCCTCGGACAGCAGTCGTTCGATCAGCCCGTCTTCGTCGGTCAGCTGATCGACCAGGCCGCCGGGCTGCAGGGCCCGCTGCAGCCCGCCGCCCTCGGCGGTGAGCCGGTCAACGACCCCGCCTGGTCCGGTCAGCTGGTCGACCAGGCCGCCCGGAGCCAGCAGCCGGTCTACCGGGCCGCCCGGTGCCAGCGCACGCCCCAGCGGTGCGTCGTCGTCCATCAACTTGGCCAGCCGGTTGGCTCGGGCGATGGTGTCGTCCAAGCCCAGCATGTGCGCCATGGAGCTGTTCGAGCCCTGCTTACCGGCCTCGCCGAGGGCCTGGCGAGCCAGCCCGAGCGCCGTCGTGGCGACGCCGAGACTGGCGTCGGCGATCGACAGACCGATGCGCGCCGGAGCGGTGGACACGGCAATCAGCTGTTTGACCAGGCTCACCAGGCCAGTCTAGGGGTCGTTCGGAGCGGGTATCAGCTAGTTTGATTGACAACAAACGTACAGCCAATATCCAGGTCATTTTCACCAGGCCGCGAGGGAATTGACGCTATGGGAGCAACAGCCGCGCAAGACGCCGCACCGGAGGCCCGAGTTCTCGTCGTCGATGACGAGACAAACATCGTCGAACTGTTGTCGGTCAGCCTGAAATTCCAGGGTTTCGAGGTCTACACCGCCTCCAGCGGGCCGGCGGCGCTGGACCGCGCGCGTGAGGTCCGGCCGGACGCGGTGATCCTCGACGTGATGATGCCGGGCATGGACGGATTCGGGGTGCTGCGCCGGCTGCGCGCCGACGGCATCGACGCGCCGGCGCTGTTCTTGACCGCCCGCGACTCACTGCAGGACAAGATCACCGGGCTGACGCTGGGCGGCGACGACTACGTGACCAAGCCGTTCAGCTTGGAGGAGGTGGTGGCCCGGCTGCGCGTCATCCTGCGTCGGGCGGGCAAGGGCGCCCAGGAACCGCGCAACTCGCGGCTGACGTTCGCCGACATCGAACTCGACGAGGACACCCACGAAGTGTGGAAGTCCGGCCAACCGGTGTCGTTGTCGCCCACCGAGTTCACCTTGCTGCGGTACTTTGTGATCAATGCCGGCACGGTACTGAGCAAGCCGAAGATCCTCGACCACGTCTGGCGCTACGACTTCGGCGGCGACGTGAACGTGGTGGAGTCCTATGTCTCCTACCTCCGGCGCAAGATCGACACCGGCGAAAAGCGCCTCCTGCACACGCTGCGCGGGGTGGGTTATGTGTTGCGCGAGCCGCGATGAGAGCAAACCGCGACGAACGACTGTGGCCGGTGAAGGCCGGAAACGGGTTATAGGTCGACGCACATGGGGATGGTCAAACCCCTTCGGGACATCTTGCCGCTGAAAGTCAGCCTGGTCGCTGCGACCCTGGCCATGGTTGCCATCGGGTTGCTGGCGCAGGGCTACGCCGTGACCACGATTTTGCGGCACCGCCTGATCGGCAGGATCGACGCCACGCTCATCGACGCCGCCCACGGCTGGGCCCTGGAACAGCGCGGGCGGCTGCCGTCGAGGGAGGGGGAGGACCCCAATCCCGGTCGGCCGCCGACCAGCTTCTACGTCCGCGACGTCGACCCCGACGGCAGCATCTGGACCGTCGTCAATGACCAGAACGCCGAGCCGTTGCTGCCGCCGGACAACGACGTGGGATCGGTGCCGATCACGATCGGCTCGGTCGACGGGTCGGGCGTGCAGTGGCGGGCGTTGTCGGTGCACGGCGAGAACGGCAGGCTGATCACCGTCGCCAGGGACCTGTCCGATCCCCGGGCCACGCTGCGCTACCTGGCCTGGTGGCGGGTGACGATCGGCGTCGGGGTGCTGTTGGTACTGGGCGCCGCCGGCTATGTGGTGGTCAACCGCAGCCTGCGGCCGCTGGCCGAGGTCGAACGGACCGCGGCGGCCATCGCCGCCGGTCAGTTGGACAGCCGTGTGCCTGAACGTGATCCACGTACCGAAGTCGGACGGCTCACGTTGGCGCTCAACGGCATGTTGGCGCAGATCCAGGAGGCGGTGGCCTCCTCGGCGGCCTCGGCCGAGAGCGCACGCATCTCCGAAGAGCGGATGCGGCGGTTCATCACCGATGCCAGCCACGAGCTGCGCACCCCGCTGACCACGATTCGCGGCTTCGCCGAGCTGTACCGGCAGGGTGCGGCCCGCGATGTGGAGTTGCTGATGTCGCGCATCGAAAGCGAAGCCCGCCGGATGGGTCTGCTCGTCGAGGACCTGCTGCTGTTGGCCAGAACCGATGCTCAGCGTCCGCTGGAGCGGCACTGGGTCGACCTGTTGGTGTTGGCCACCGACGCGGTGCACGACGCCCGGGCCACCGCACCGAATCGCGCCGTCGAACTCGAGGTCTTCGACGGCCCGGGAACCCCGGAGGTGCTCGGCGACGAAGCCCGGCTGCGGCAGGTGCTGAGCAATCTGGTCTCCAATGCGCTGCAACACACTCCGGACGGGACCGCGATCACCGTGCGGGTCGGCACGGAGGGCGACGACGCGATCCTCGAGGTCGTCGACCAGGGCCCCGGAATGAGCGAGCAGGATGTGGAGCGGGTTTTCGAGCGGTTCTTCCGGACCGACTCGTCGCGGGCGCGGGCCAGCGGTGGCACCGGATTGGGGCTGTCGATCGTTGACTCGCTGACCCGGGCGCACCACGGCTCCGTGACCGTCAGCTCTCCGCCGGGTCAGGGGTGCACGTTCCGGGTCTCGCTGCCGCGTCTTGCCGACACCTCGGCTCGCTCCGCCGAGCTGCCCGCTGAGATCGTCTGAGCCTCAGCCTAGTTCGGCCAGGGCGGCCTTGATCTTGGCCTGCGCCTCGTCCAGCGATTCCGCTGACGGGTTGCGATCCACACCGGCGAAGCCGAAGTCGGACAGGCTGCGGGTCGGAAAGACGTGGACATGCAGGTGTGGAACTTCCAGGCCGGCGATGATCACGCCCGCGCGCTCGGTGTCGAACGCTCGGCACACCGCTTTGCCGATCTTCTGCGCCACCGCCATCACCTGGGCGAAGACGGCGCCGTCGATGTCCTGCCACTGGTCGAGCTCGGCGCGGGGCACCACCAGCGTGTGGCCCTGGGTCATCGGCTCGATGGTCAAGAAGGCGACGACGTCGTCGTCCTCGTAGACGAACCGACCCGGCAGCTCCCGGTTGATGATTTTGGTGAACACGGTGGTCATGGGGTTCAGCATATGCGCCGAGTGCCAGATTAAACGGGCGCTGCTGCGTATTATCGAGGACGAGCTGATACCCATCGTGCGGGCTTGCCACGCCGGAGGCGGAGGAGATGAGATGTCATCTGTCGCAACATTTCTCAGCAGTCCTAAGGCGGTCGGAACCTGGAATCTGGATCCTGGGCAGTCCAGCATCCGATTCGAGAACGGGACCATGTGGGGCGCGCTGAAAGTTCGGGGCGCGTTCACCGAATTCACCGGCAGCGGCGAGATCAAGGACGACAAGACGGTGTCCGGCAGGGTCGATATCAAGGCCGCCTCGATCAACACCGGCTTGGGCACCCGTGACCACGACCTGCGCCGATCGAACTTCTTCAACACCGACCATTACCCCGACATCACCGTCGTGGTCAGCGGTGGGGAGCCGGCCGGCGGCGATGTCGCGCGGCTGGACGCCGAACTGACCGTCAAGGGCATCACCGGACCGTTGCCGCTGAAGGTCGAGGTGTCACCACTCGACGACGGCGGTGTACGACTGACCACCGAGACCACCGTCACCCGTAAACAGTTCGCCGTGGAAGGGAACTTTCTGGGCATGGTCGGCAACAAGACCAAGCTCAAGGCCAGTCTGGTGTTCCGGCCCGCCTAATCTTTCGTTGACTCTGCGCTGAGGGCGGGTGCTTCTCGCACTTCTTCGCCCTCAGCGCAGAGCCAACCGGCACGCGGCTCCGCCGCGCTAGCGATCCGCTGTGCTGTAACGCGGACCCGCTTCGCCCGGCTCCGCCGCGCTAGCGGTCCGCGTCGGTGTAGCGGATGATGCCGCGAATGTTCTTGCCGTCCAGCATGTCCTGATAGCCCTCGTTGATCTGCTCCAGCTTGTACTGGCGGGTCACCATGTCATCGAGGTTCAGCTTGCCGACCTTGTACATCGACAGCAGCTGGGGGATGTCGTACTGCGGGTTTCCGCCGCCGAAGATGGTGCCCTGCAGGTTCTTCTGCAGCAACGTCAGCATCGCCAGGTTGAGCGTGACCTGGTTCTCCAGCATGGACCCCATCGCGGTGAGCACGCAGGTGCCGCCCTTGGCGGTCAAGATCATGTAGTTGTCGACGTCGGCGCCGTGCACCTCGCCGACGGTGACGATCACCTTGCGGGCCATCAGGCCGGCGGTGACCTCCATCATGCCGCCCATCGCGGCGAAGATGTCCGGGTAGACGTGGGTGGCACCGAACTTCAGCGCCTGGTCGCGCTTCCAGTCCACCGGGTCGATGACGAAGATGTTGCGGGCGCCGGCGTTGACCGCGCCCTGCAATGCCGACATACCCACCCCGCCGACACCGACGATCGCGACGTCCTCGCCCGGGCGGATGTCGGCGCTGCGGACAGCGGACCCGTAGCCGGTGGTGACACCGCAGCCGACCAAGCACGCCACCTCGAACGGAATCGACGGGTCGATCTTCACCACCGAGGACTTGTGCACCACCATCCACGGCGAGAAAGTACCGAGCAGTGTCATCGGGTAGACGCCCTCGCCGCGGGCGGTGACGCGGAAGGTGCCGTCGCTGACGGCCACCCCGTTGAGCAGTCCGGCGCCCAGGTCGCACAGGTTACGCAGTCCGGACTGACAGGTCGGACAGCTGCCGCAGGACGGGATGAAGGACAGCACCACGTGGTCGCCGGGGGCGATGTTCTCTACCCCGGGGCCGACTTCGGTGACGATGCCGGCGCCCTCGTGTCCGCCGAGGACCGGGAAGCCGGCCATGGGGATGCTGCCGGTCATCAGGTGGTGGTCGGAGTGGCACATGCCCGCCGCCTCCATCTGAATCTTGACCTCGTCTTTCTGGGGGTCACCGATCTCGATCTCCTCGACCGACCACGGTTTGTTGAACTCCCAGAGCAACGCACCCTTTGTCTTCACCGCAAACCTGCTTTCCTCTTGAATTTCCGGACGTCCGGCAGTCCCCTGCTCGGAGCCTATAGCCCGCTACCGGGCGGCGGGAAGGTTCTTTCGAACCCCTGCGCCCACACCGCCTGGCCGCGCCGCCGACGGCTCAGCCGTGGTAGGCGACCTGCAGATCCTTGACACCGTTGATCCAGCCGGACCGCAGTCGTTGTGGCTCGGCCAGCTTCGCGATATCCGGGAGCTGGTTGGCGATTTCGTCGAAAATCAGCCGGATCTCCATCCGGGCCAAGTTGGCGCCGATGCAGTAGTGGGTGCCCTGCCCGCCGAACGCCAGGTGCGGGTTGGGGTCGCGCAGGATGTCGAAACTGAACGGCCGGTCGAAGACCTCTTCGTCGTAGTTGGCCGAGCTGTAGAACAACCCGACCCGCTGCCCTTTGCCGATGGCCACCCCGCCGATCTCGGTGTCGACCTTGGCGGTGCGCTGGAAGCAGTGCACCGGGGTCGCCCAGCGCACGATCTCGTCGACAGCGGTCTCGGGCCGCTGCCGCTTGTAGAGCTCCCACTGATCGGGGTTCTCCGCGAACGCGTTGATGCCGTGCGTCATGGCGTTGCGGGTGGTCTCGTTGCCCGCCACCGCCAGCAGGATGACGAAGAACGCGAACTCGGTTTCGCCGAGCGATTCGCCGTCGATGTCAGCCTGGACGAGGCGGGTGACGATGTCGTCGGCCGGGCAGCGCCGCCGCTGCTCGGCCATGGTGTAGGCATAGCCCATCAACTCGGCGTTGGCCATCGCCGGATCGGAGTCGAAATCCGGGTCATCGGTGTTCATGATCGAGTTGGTCCAGTGAAACAGCTTCTCCCGATCGGCCTCGGGAACCCCGAGCAGGTCAGCGATCGCCAAGAGCGGTAGTCGCATCGCGATGTCGTCGACGAAATTGCCGCTGTCCTTCTCGGCCGCCGCGGCGACGATCTCGCGGGCGGACTGGGCCAGTTTCTCCTCCAGCGCAGCGACGGACCGCGGCGTGAACAGCCGCGACACCAACTTGCGCAGCCGAGTGTGCTCGGGCGGGTCGTGGTTGATCAACAACGCTTTGGTCAAGTCCAACTGGTCGGCGGTGATGCCGTCGGGCAGCCGCATGACCGCACCCTTGGCATTGGTCGACCACACGTCGTTGTCGCGTGAGATCTCTTTGATGTGTTGGTGTTTGCTGATGACCCAGTAGCCGCCGTCATCAAAGATGTTGCTGTGCGACGGCTGTTCGTTCCACCAGACCGGTGCCGTCTTGCGCAGCTCGGCGAACTCGGTGATCGGCATGCCGTGCAGCAGGACATCCGGGTCGGTGAAGTCGAAACCTGAACCGAACGGACAAGCTGATTGCGTTGATGTCAAGACGAACACCTTTGGTTGTCGCTGGAACACGAACCTCGCTCGGACATACACATGATGGCTAGGTGTATGACCAGGTGTCAACCGGTCTTGTGCGGAACATCGGTGACCAGACCGCCGTCCATGACGAACTCCGAGCCCGTGGCGTAGGAGGACTCGTCACTGGCCAAAAACACCACAAAGGTGGCGACTTCCTCGGATGTGCCGGGCCGGCCCAGCGGGATCGTCACCATGTCCTCGGGCAGATGCTCGGTCATCGGGGTACGGATGAAACCGGGGTGCAGCGAGTTGACCCGAATGTTGTGGCGCGCCAGTTCGAGAGCGGCGGATTTCGTCAGTCCGCGCACCGCCCATTTCGAGGCCACGTAGGGGTGCACCATCGGCGCCCCGCGCAGACCCTCGATCGAGGACACATTGATGATGGACCCGCCGCCGGCGGCGATCATCGAATCGATGGAGGCCCGCATTCCCAGGAATGTGCCGTTGAGGTTCACGTCGATGACGTTGTGCCACTGGTCCAGATCGAACTTGCGCAGCGGCCCCAGCGCGACGGTCCCGGCGTTGTTGACCAATACGTTCAGCTTCCCGAACGTCTCAACCGCGGTTGTCACCGCGGCAGTCCACTGCTCCGGGTCCCGGACGTCGAGATGCACATACCGCGCGGCGTCACCGAGTTCCGCCGCGAGCGCTGCGCCTTCGGTGTCCAGCACGTCGCCGATGACCACTTTGGCGCCCTCGCCGACCAACATCCGGGCGTCCGCCGCGCCCATGCCGCGTGCGCCCCCGCTGATCAGAGCTACCTTTCCGTCTACACGCCCCATCCGCATTCCGCCTTTCAGTCCAATGGTGGTTGTCTTCGGTGCCTCAGTCGCCGGTTCCCGCGATGACGGCAGGCGCGCCGACCAACGGCAGATCGAGGGTCGTGACGATGCCCGCCGGTGCTGCGACCACGGCAGGAATCGCGTTGACGACACGGCCCACACCAACGGCGATCGCGGCGTAGTTGTGATCACCGTGCCGGCTGGTCGGGCAGATATCGACGGCGTAGGACGGTTCGCCGGTGATCTCCAGCCGATAGGAGCCACCCGGCTGTGCCGGCTGCGCCCAGTCCGGCCGCAGGTCGCTGCGCAGCCGGGTGACGTGCTCGACCACGATCAGCGGCTTGCCGTCGACGATGCCGTTGATCTCGAATTTGAGTGCGGCGACACCGCCCTGGGGGATATGTCCGGCGGCGATATCGAAGGCCTCCGGGGCGGGTTCGCGTTCGCTGGCGTCGGTGATGGCATCCAACGTCACCCCCAGGCCGGCGGCCAGCTCGCGGATCGTCGCACCCCACGCGATGCTCAAGATGCCGGGCTGCAACAGCATCGGCACCTCGTCGAGGGAATTACCGAAGCCCATCACGTCGAACATGACTTCGGCCCCGTCGTAGGTCGCGTAGTCGGCGATCTCCAGGCAGCGGATCTGCTCGATGCGCTCGCAGGTGCTGGCGAATGCCAGCGGCACCAGATCGGTCACGAAGCCGGGATCGACACCGTTGACGTAGACCGTCGAATTGCCCTGTCGGGCCGCGTCTTCGATAGGCGCGATGAACTTATCCGGGATGACACCCCAGGGATATTGCAGCACGCCCGGGGCGGTCCCAATGACGTTGATGCCGGCGGCCAACAGTCGGCAGACGTCCTTGAGCGCGTTGGGCAGCCGGGTGTCGCCCATCGCGCAGTAGACCGCGGCCTCGGGCAAGGCGGCGATGATCGCCTCGAAGTCGTCGGTGGCGGCGATGCCGGTGTGGACGTCGAGACCGGCGAGCTCGCCGGCATCTTGGCCCACCTTGGCTGCTGTCGAGACCCACACGCCGGTGAGCTCATAGGCGGGATTGGTGATCAGCCCGCGCAGGGCGATGCGCCCGGCATTGCCGGTGCCGATCAGGGCGACGCGTATGGCCACGAGTTCTCCTGGAAGTGAGTTGTGTGCTACCAGAGGGGAACCGGAGACTTGCCCAGCGGGTAGTAGCCGGGGAGCTTCTCGCCGGCCAGGCTGCGCTCGATGCGCTTCTGCATTCCGCTGGAGAGCTTGCCGGCGGTCATCAGATCCAGGTAGAGCTTCTGGACGTGACCGAAGTCGAAGAAGTCACGCTGCCATTCGATCTTGGCCTCGGCGTTCAGTCGAAACCAGCTGCCGCCGATACCGTAGATCTCCGACTGGGCACCGTCGGCGTCGGTCGCGACCTGCTTCCAGAAGCCGACGATCTCGCCCTGCTTGTCGTCGATGAGCACCTTTTGGTACGGGTACTGCCAGTTGTCCAGCCCCTCCATCTCCAGTCCCAGGGCGATGTCGCGGATCTCGTCGATCCCGACGCACATGACGTCCTCTTTGGGGCCGATATTCCAGCCGTAGGTGGCGTCGTCGGCGTAGAAGTCAGCCAGTGGCCGCCAGTCGCCGGCCGCTTCGGCGTCGCGATTGGCCTGCAGCCAGCGCTCGACCCATTCTTCGAGTTGTTCGCGGGGAAAAGAGGGCATGGTTCAATCCTGTTTCTCTTCGATGGACAGAGCTCGGGTCGGGCAGGACCGCACCGCCAACTCGATCTGGCGGCGGTCGGAGTCGGGCGGCTCGGAGTCGAGGATCTCGACCTTGCCGTGCTTGGGCACCTGGAAGTAGTCGGGTGCCTCCAGCTCACACATGGCGTGGCCCTGGCACAGGTCCAGGTCCACCTTCACCCTGTAGCTACCCATTTGCCGATTCCCTACTTGCTGCGCCGGCGGTAGCGGACTTTGGCCGGCCGGGCCAGCTGCACGACCATCTTGGAATGGTCATTGCGGTAGGTCTCGGGTGGCTGTGCCATCTCGAACTCGTACTCGCGCAGCAGGACCGAGAAGATCGCCTTGATCTGCATGGTGGCGAACGCCGCCCCCACGCAGCGGTGCCGGCCGGCGCCGAACGGGATCCACGTCCAGCGGTGGATGACGTCTTCCTCGCGCGGCTCGTTGTAGCGCTCCGGCACGAAGGCGTTCGGCTCAGGGAAGTCTTCCGGGATCCGGTTGGAGACCGCCGGTGAGGCCGCCACCATGTCTCCCTTGTGGATCGGGTAGCCGCAGACCTCGAACTCGTCCTGGGCCACCCGCATCAGGACGATCAGCGGCGGGTGCAGTCGCAGCGTCTCCTTGAGTACGTTCTCCAGATTCGGGATCTGGCGCAGCGCATGGAAACTCACCTCGTCGCCGTCGGCATAGAGCTCGTCGAGCTCCTTGATTACCGCGGCCTGGGCGTCCGGATGGCGCAACAGCTCGATCAGCGTCCATGCGGAAGTCCCCGAGCTGGTGTGATGTCCGGCGAACATCAGCGAGATGATCATCCCGGTGATCTCGTCCGCGGAGAACCGCGGGTTGCCGTTATCGTCGGGGATCGTCACCATCACGTCGATCATGTCCCGGCGCCGCTTGTCGGTCTCCGGGTTGGCGATTCGGCCGTTCATGATGCCCTGCACCAGTTCGACCAGCTTGACGCGGGCCTCGTCGCGGCGGCGGAAGCTCTCGATCGGCAGGTACGGATCCACGTAGCACAGGGGATCGGTGCCGTTCTCCAGATCGTAGTAGGCCGCGGCGAACCGGCCGTCCAGCTCGTCGCGGAACTTCTTGCCGATCAGGCAGGCCGTCGAGGTATAGATGGTCAGCTCGGCGAAGAACTCCAACAGGTCGATCTCGCCCTCATCGCCCCAGCCTGCGATCATCTGCCGCACCTCGTGCTCGATGGTGCTGGCGTGCCGTTTCATGTGCTCGCCGCGAAGGGCGGTGTTGTGCAACATCTCCGCACGCCGTTCCGGCGACGCATCGAACACCACGCCGTTGCCGAAGATCGGGGTCATGAACGGGTAGGCCGCGGCCTGATCGAGGTCGTCGTCGGAGGACCGGAAGAAGAACTCGTTGGCTTCGGCGCCGGTCAGCAGCACCACCTTGCGGCCGGCAAGGTCGAACCAGCCGACGTCGCCGCACTCGTCGCGCACGCGCTGCATCAACGCGATCGGGTCGGTGCGGAACTCCTCGAGGTGGCCGTGCTCGGCCTCGCCCCCGGAGACCCGGGGAACCTCAGTCGTGACGCTCATGACGGCATTCCTTCCTCACCCAATTGCAGGTGTTGGCGATCGGAGGCGGTGTCGCGCAGCGGGGCCTCGGGCTGCACCTCCATGTCGACGATGTGTGCGCCGCGCGGAGTCTCGGCGACGAACGCGATGGCGCGAGCCAGGTCTTGCGGACGAAGAAAGTAGCTGTGCCGAGCCTGACCCCATTTGGCCCAGTCCTCCAGCATCGGCCCCACCTGCTCGGCCGACAGCTTCCAGCCCATCTCGGTCAGGGTCGGACCGGGGTGGACGATGGAGGCGCGTACCCCGGTGCCTTCCAACTCCATTCGCAGGTTGCGCACCATCGCGACCAGCGCGGCTTTGGCCGCGCCGTAGGCGCCCATATGCGGGCGCTGCTGCAACGCCACATCGGAGCCGACGAAGATCACGTCCCCGCGCTGGCGGGCGACCATGTCCGGCAGCACCGCGGTGGCCAGCCGGTTGGCGCCGATCAGATGGACCTGGATCTGATCGTTGAACGCCTCGGTGGGCAGCTCGTGAATGCGTCCGGGGTTCATGTCGCCAGCACCGGAGACCAGCAACTCGATCTCGCCCAGCGCGTCGATACTCTGCGCCACAAAGGATTTGACGGAGTCGGCGTCGGTCACGTCCAGGCTGAATGCCACCGCTTCGCCGCCGTTGTCACGGATCTTGCTGACCAGGTCGGTGAGCCGGTCGGTGCGCCGCGCGCCGAGCGCGACCGGGAATCCGCGGCGCGCCAACTCCTCTGCGGTGGCGGCGCCGATACCCGAGGACGCGCCCGCCACGATGGCGGGCCGCCGGGCCGGTGATGGGTCAAAACGTGGCATTTATGCCTCCTTGACGGTGATCGGGAGGTTGGCGAAGCCGCGCACGTTGGATGAATGCACCCGCACGGCATTGGCCTCGTCGACCTGGTAGTCGCTGATCCGGCTGAACAGTTCGTCGAGCGCCACCCGGGCCTCCATCCGGGCCAGGTGCGCGCCGAGGCAGAAGTGCGCGCCGCTGCCGAAACTGAGCAGCTTGGAGCCGATGTCGCGTCCGATCTGGAACGCGTCGGGGTCATCGAAGACCCGCTCGTCGCGGTTTCCGGAACCGGGCAGCAGCAGTACCACCGAGTCGGCCGGGATGGTGGTGCCATGCAGGGTGTAGTCCTGCGCGACGGTGCGCGCCAGGATCTGGCTGGGGGTGTCGTAGCGCAGTGTCTCCTCGACCCACAGCGGGATCCTGGAGCGGTCGGCGTACAGCGGCGCCAGCTGGTCGCGGTTGCGGTGGCCCCAGTAGATGGAACTGCCCAGCAGCTTGGTGGTGGTTTCGTTGCCGGCAATCACCATCAGGAACAAGAACGCCAGAATCTCCTGGTCGCCGAGCCGGTCCCCGTCGACCTCGGTCTCCAGCAGCGCCGAGGTCAGATTGTCGGCCGGGTTCTTCTTGAAGCCGGCGATCATCTCGTTGTAGTAGGTCATCAGGTCCATCGACGCCTGAATCGCCGACTGCGGGACATCTGTCACGCCGTCCTCGCGGTGCAGCACCCCGTCGGCCAGCTCCCGGATCCGCGCCCGGTCGGCCTCCGGCACGCCCATCAGCTCGGAGATGACGTCCATCGGCAGCTTGCCGGCGAAGTCGTTGATGAAGTCGAACGAGCAGGTGCCGTCGGCGCCGGGCTGGATCGCGTTGTGCAGGTGCTGGCGCGCCAGCCGCACCACCTGCGGTTCGAGCTCGCGGATCCGGCGCGGGGTGAAGCCCTTGGACACCAGGGTGCGAAGCCGCAGATGCTGTGGGTCATCCATGGCCAGGAACGACATCACCAGCTGGGCATGCGGGCCGCGGGAGACCGGGTCCAGGGACACCCCGTCCCGGTTGGACAGCGCTTCGCTGTTGCGGAACCCGTGCAGCACATCCTGGTGGCGCGAGATCGCCCAGAAGTTGAGCTCTTCGTTGTGATAGACCGGGGCCTCGTCGCGTAGCCGCCGGTAATACGGGAACGGGTCCTCGTGGAAGTCGTAGTCGTACGGGTTGAGGCCCGGTGGGGCCGTCTGCAGGCTCATCGCGATGCTCCTGATTCCAGGATCAGGCTGACCACGTAGGCCAGCCGATCGGTGATCTGGTGGTAGGTGAAGGCGCCGCTGCCGGCGTTGACCAGAGCGCCGAAGAAGGTCATCTCCAGGGCGGAGACCTTCTCCGGCTCCGCGTCCGGGCCGAACGCCGAGGTGATGCGGCGGTGGATCTCCGCGCCGATCCGATCGCGCACCGCGCGGACCGCTGGGTCGCTGTTGCCGCTGAGCAGCGCCGCCGTGCAGGCCGCGGCGACCTCAGGTTCGTCGGCGACCACCAGTGCCAGGTGCCGTAGTGCCTGGTTGACCCGACTCGGCATCGGCTCGTTGACGTCGGTGAAGTACGGGACCTGGCGCACCAGGTCCAGGTACACCTCGGCGATCAGATGGTTCTTGGACGAGAAGTAGGTGTAGGCGGTGGCCGGGGCGACCTTGGCGCGCGCGGCGACCGCGCGGACGGTCAAGTCTGCGTAGGACGTTTCCCGCAGCATCTCGACGCCGGCACGCAGCACCTTGCGGAAGGTCTCCTCCTGGCGCCGGTTGCGTGGGGCCGGATCAGTCACTGTGACTGCCGCCACCGATTCGCTGGACACGTGTCCAACGTAGCTGAAGGTGGATTTGTTAGGCAAGTCCCCAGGGAAACAAGGGTTTCAGGCTGGGAGGGTTGCGGGGGCGCCGACTGTGGGTCTAGGGTTCGAGCCGGTGATAACGGACAAGTGTCCATTTTCGCAGTGTTTCTTCACGGGGGACTGCGACCAAGCTCTGGGAGTGACTGATGGCGTTACTGGCCGACGGCGTGAGCCGGCTGCTTATCGACGGCAAGCTGACCTCGGGCGGAGCCGGCGGCTTCGCCACCGTCAACCCGGCCACCGAAGAGGTGCTCGGTGAAGCGGCCAATGCCGACACCGCCGACATGGATCGCGCCATCGGCGCGGCGCGGCGGGCCTTCGATGAGACCGGCTGGTCGACCAACACCGAACTGCGGGTGCGCTGCGTACGTCAGCTGCGTGACGCGATGCGCGAGCATGTCGAGGAGCTTCGCGATCTGACCATCGCCGACGTGGGCGCGCCCCGGATGCTGACCGCCGGGGCGCAGTTGGAAGGGCCGATCAACGACCTCAGTTTCGCCGCGGACACCGCCGAAAACTACGAGTGGACACAGGATCTCGGCCTTGCCTCGCCAATGGGCATTCCCACTCGGCGCTCGGTGGTGCGGGAGGCGGTGGGCGTCGTGGGCGCCATCACCCCGTGGAACTTTCCGCACCAGATCAACCTGGCCAAGCTAGGCCCGGCGCTGGCCGCCGGCAACACCGTCGTGCTCAAGCCCGCACCCGACACCCCATGGGTCGCCGCGGTGCTCGGCGAGCTGATCGCCGAACACACCGACATTCCACCGGGCGTGGTCAACATCGTCACCTCGACCGACCATGCGCTGGGCGCCATGCTGGCTAAAGACCCTCGGGTGGACTTGGTTTCGTTCACCGGCTCGACCGCCACCGGCCGCAGCGTGATGGCGGACGCCGCCGCCACCATCAAGAAGGTGTTCCTGGAGCTGGGGGGCAAGTCCGCCTTCCTGGTGCTCGACGACGCCGACCTGGCCGCGGCCTGCTCGGTCGCCGGGTTCTCGGTCTGCCTGCACGCCGGGCAGGGCTGCGCGATCACCACCCGGCTGGTGGTGCCGCGAGCCCGCTACGACGAGGCGGTCGCCATCGCCGCCGGCACCATGGGCTCGATCAAGCCCGGCGACCCGTCCAAGCCCGGCACCATCTGCGGCCCGGTGATCTCGGCGCGCCAGCGCGACCGGGTGCAGAGCTACCTGGATCTGGCGATCGCCGAGGGCGGCGAGTTCGCGTGCGGTGGTGGTCGCCCGGCTGACCAGCCCGCCGGTTTCTTCATCGAACCCACGGTGATCTCCGGGCTGACCAATGAGGCGCGGGTGGCCCGCGAGGAGATCTTCGGGCCCGTGCTCACCGTGATCCCGCATGACGGCGACGACGACGCGGTGCGCATCGCCAACGACTCGCCCTACGGGCTGTCCGGCACCGTCTACGGCGCCGACCCCGAGCGGGCAGCGGGGGTCGCGGCGCGGCTGCGGGCCGGCACCGTCAACGTCAACGGCGGAGTCTGGTACGCCGCGGATATGCCGTTCGGCGGGTACAAGCAGTCCGGCAACGGCCGCGAGATGGGCATCGCCGGGTTCGAGGAGTACCTGGAAATCAAAGCCATTGCGACAGCAGCCAACTGAGGACAATCACCGGATCAAGGAGAACAAACAGATGGGTCAATTCGACGGCAAGGTGGCTATCGTCACCGGCTCCGGTGGCGGGATCGGGCAGGCCTACGCCCAGGCTCTGGCCGCCGACGGCGCCGCGGTGGTGGTCGCTGACATCAACATCGATGGCGCCAAGACCGTCGCCGACCAGATCGTCGCTGACGGCGGCAAGGCGATCGCGGTGCCGGTCGACGTCTCAGACCTCGAGTCGGCGCAGGCCATGGCGGATGCGGCCGTCGCCGAGTTCGGCGGAATCGACTACCTGGTCAACAACGCCGCGATCTTCGGTGGGATGAAGCTCGACGGCCTGCTGACCGTGCCATGGGACTACTACGAGAAGTTCATGCGAGTGAATCTCGACGGCGCACTGATCTGCACCCGGGCGGTTTACGAGCACATGACCAAGCGCGGTGGTGGCGCGATCGTCAACCAATCCTCCACCGCGGCATGGGTGTACTCAAATTTCTACGGTCTGGCCAAGGTCGGGGTCAATGGCCTGACCCAGCAGCTCTCCCGCGAACTGGGCTGGCGCAACATCCGGATCAATGCGATCGCGCCCGGGCCGATCGACACCGAGGCCAACCGGGTCACCACCCCGCAGGCCATCGTGAAGCAGATGGTGCAGCAGCTGCCGTTGGCCCGCATGGGCACGCCGGAAGATCTCGTCCCGATGTGCTTGTTCCTACTGTCAGACCAGGCGTCGTGGATCACCGGCCAGATCTTCAACGTCGACGGCGGACAGATCATCCGCTCATGAGCACGTCCGAGGAAGCTCCCCGCCTGGGCTACATCGGTCTGGGAAACATGGGTGCGCCGATGGCCAAGCGTTTGGTCGACTGGCCTGGCGGCGTAACGATTTTCGACCTGCGGACCGAGGCGATGACGCCACTGGCTGAGGCCGGGGCCGGTGTCGCCGGCAGCGTTGCCGAGGTCGGTGCGAGCGCCGATATCATCAGCATCACGGTGCTCGACGACGCCCAGGTCCGCCAGGTGGTCGCCGAACTGGTTCCCACGGCCAAGCCGGGCACCGTCATCGCGATCCACTCGACGATCGCCGATACCACGGCCGCTGAGCTGGCCGAGGAACTCAAGGGCCAGGGCATTCACGTCGTCGACGCACCGGTCAGCGGTGGTGCCGGGGCGGCCGAGAAGGGCCAACTGGCAACCATGGTCGGCGCCGATCGCGCCGTCTACGAGCAGATCAAGCCGGCATTCAAGCGGTGGGCATCATTGGTGATCCACGCCGGGGAACCTGGCGCCGGAACGCGAATGAAGTTGGCGCGCAACATGTTGACGTTCACCGCCTATGCAGCGGCCGGTGAAGCCATGAAGTTGGCCGAGGCGGCCGGACTCGACCTGCAGGCGCTGGGCCGGGTGGTGCGTCACACCGATGCGCTCACCGGTGGTCCCGGCGCGATCATGCTGCTGGACTCGACCGCACCGCTGGCGCCCGACCACTTCCTGTACAACGCCTTCACCCACACGCGCGGGCTTGGGGAGAAAGACCTCAGCCTGGCACTGGGATTGGGCCAGGCTACCGGTGTCGACCTTCCGCTTGCCCGGGTTGCGCTGGCCGAACTCGCCGCCGGCCTGGGCGTTCCGCACTCCAAGGACTAGGAGAGATCTGATGGACGAACTGCGCCGTACCGGGCTGGCCAAGATGAACGAGGTCTATGCCTGGGAGATGCCCGACATGCCGGGTGAGTACTTCGCGCTGACCGCCGATCACTTGTTCGGCCGAATCTGGAGCCGCCCGGGGCTTTCCATGCGCGACAAGCGCCTGATGACGCTGACGGTGGTGACCGCAGTCGGGGAGAAGGACCTGGCCGAGATCCAGGTCAACGCCGCGCTGCACAACGGCGAGCTTACCGAGGACGAGCTGCGCGAGATGGCCATCTTCATCACCCACTACGTCGGTTTCCCGCGCGGATCAGGGCTGAATGCCGTGGTGGAAAAGGTAATAGCCAAGCGCAACAAGGCCGCCGCCGAGGGTAAGTCGGAGGACAAGAAGGCCAACGTGGCGGCCGTGCTGGATAAGCAGAAGGGCGAGTGACCGGCGACCGCGTGCCGGACTCGCTCGCGGGACGGGCCGCCGTCGTGGTCGGCGGCAGCCGGGGCATCGGCCGAGCGGTGGCTGAATTGCTGGCGGCGTCCGGAGCCGGGGTGGTGGTGAATGGCCGGGACCCGGATGCGGTGGACGACACCGTCGAGGTGATCACCGGCTCGGGTGGGCGGGCGATCGGTCTGGCCGGCGCCGCCCATGTCGAGGCGACCGCCGTGGCGCTGGTCCAGGCCTGCCGGGACGAGTACGGCAGCGTCGATGTGCTGATCAACTGCGCCGGCGTCGCCGAGCCGCCCGGCTCCTCGATCCTGTCGGTCTCCACCGAGCAATTCCAGAACCTGCTCGACGCACATTTGGGCACGGCTTTTCAGACGTGCCGGGCGGCCGCCCCGATCATGGCCGAGCAACGCCGCGGCTCGATCGTCAACAGCGGTTCGGTGGCATTCCTGGGCGATTACGGCGGTACCGGTTATCCCGCCGGCAAGGGTGCGATTAATGGCCTGACGGTGGCGGTGGCCGCCGAGCTCGCGCCCTACGGGGTGCGGGCGAACGTCGTCTGTCCCGGCGCGAAGACACGGTTGTCCACCGGCGATGAGTATGAGAAACACATCCGTGACCTGAACGCCAGGGGCCTGTTGGATGAGGTCAGCATGCGGGCGTCGCTGGACCCGGCCCCCGCCGATTACGTCGCCCCGCTGTACGCCTACCTGGCCAGTGACTTGTCTGTCGGGGTGAGCGGGTCGGTGTTCCTGGCTTCGGGAGGCTTCCTGGGCCGTTTCGAGCGGCCGGTCCCCGCGGTGCTGGGGTATCGCGATCACCAGCGCTTTTCGCCGTGGTCTCTCGACGAGCTGCACGCGATGGTGACGAACCGCTGACACGACGGGACGTGGGCGATGGCCTTCCCGACGTCGTGGCGCAGACACCTTAGGGGCTTTGGCGGGCTTTCGCATCAAGGGGCACGCGATCGGCCTGCCCTCGAGCCGTCTTCGACCCACCTACGTCGGGGCGGGGCCCATCGGACCTGAGAGTCGTGTGTGGGCGGCGCCTGGGCGTGCTAGTCGGCTATCTGGTCGGCGGGGCAGCGACCGGCCGAAACGTCACCTTTTGGCTGGAGCGCCGCCTGAAACCCGTGGTGGCGGAGATGACAGAGAAGTGGAAAAAAGTCGCGAACCACTTACCGGGTGTGGCGGCCGGTGTCTACCCCATTACGCTTCCGTCGAAGGATTGACTACCTGCGTGCCCGGCACCTCTTAGGGCAAATCGATGATTCCGTTAGTAAACCTATGATAAACCTCACTTTTGCGGTCTATTGTGATGGACTTCATTTGCCAAGTGAACGCGACCTGGTCTTTTAGGGCTATTTCGGTCATGTTTTTTCCACGGCAGGACACTTCTCTCCCGTTTCGAGTGGCGGGCTCCAGTACTCGTCGGTAACTTCCGTCTTCGCGGAATCTTTCCGCATCCTCAGGTAGAGGACACGCCATCCGGGAGCAGGTACGACGTGACTCGTCAGCGCAACAGCAAGAGCAATGGTCGATCGCAGGGCCAGCACGTGTGCGGTGACGCTGTTCGTTCGCCTCGTGGTCGGCGTGTGGTGGGGGCGTCGAGTGTTGTGGCGGCGTTTTTGGGGTTTGGGGTGGGGTCGGTGCCGGTGGCGTCGGCGGATGGTTTTGATTTGTTGGATCCGGTGTTTTGGTCGGAGTTGTCGGATCCGGGTTCGGCGTTGTGGGTGGGGTGGGCGGAGCCGGGTGCGGCTGATGGTGGGTTCATTGTTGATGCGTTTGAGCAGTTCGATGTGGCGGTGGCGTCGTTCTATCACGAGGATCTGTATCTGCCGCTGTATGACCTGACGCAGGATTTTATTGCTGGTAATCAGCAGTTTTTGGACTTGATCAACCAGCCGTTTGTGGACTTGTTCGGTCGGGAGTTGATCGGTAACGGTGTTGATGGGTTCACCGGGGCCAATGACTCGTTGTTCGGGTCGTTGGGGTGGTTCGGCAATCTGGGTGATGGCGGGTTTTTGTTTGGTGATGGTGGTGTCGGTGCTGCGGGGGTGGCCGGGGTCGCTGGTGGTGTGGGTGGTGTGGGTGGCGCTGCGGGCATGTTCGGCAATGGTGGCGCCGGTGGTGCCGGTGTTGAGGGTGGTGATGGTGGCGCTGGTGGTGTGGGTGGTTGGTTGTTCGGTGATGGTGGCGCCGGTGGTGCGGGTGGGGCCTCGGTTGATGCGTTGCTGGCCGGCGGTAATGGTGGTGCCGGTGGTGATGTGGTCAGCCTGTTGGGGTTCGGTGGTGCGGGGGGTGCTGGGGGTGCGGGCGCGGTCGGTGCCGCGGGTGTAGCGGGTGTTGATGGGGTGGTGGGGGCGCTCAATGGCACCGCTGGTGGTGATGGCCTGGTCGGTGGCTTGGGTGGCAATGGTGGTGCCGGTGGCGCGGCCGGGTGGGTGTTGGGTATCGGTGGTGTGGGTGGTGCTGGTGGTGTGGGTGGCACCGGTGGCGCCGGTGGTGGCGGTGGCGCGGGTGGGGTGAGCCTGGATGATCTGGGCGGCAATGGTGG
>NZ_LDPO01000016.1 GCF_001021505.1 Mycolicibacter heraklionensis | reverse complement strand
GGCGCCACCGTTCACCCCTGCGCCGCCGTCACCGCCGTCCCCGCCGTGACCGCCAAGAGCGACCGGGTTCGTGCCGGCGGTGGCCGCCCCGGAGCCCCCATCGCCGCCGGCGCCGCCGGCCGCGCCGGTGGCACCGTCGCCCCCGTCCCCGCCGCGTCCGCCCGAGGCGACACCGTTGACGCCCTGCGCCGAACCGCCGCCGCCGCCCGCTCCGCCGGTTTGTGCGCCGGTACCGGTGACGACACCGTTACCGCCGTCCCCGCCCGCACCGCCCAGCGGGCCGAACACGTCGGCGCCGTTTCGACCGGCCGTGGCCGCGCCGTTCTGCGGGGGGTTGACTCCAGCGGCACCTGCGCTGCCATCCCCGCCCGCTCCGCCGGCCCCACCGTTGCCGAACAGCACGGCGGCACCGCCGTCGCCGCCATTGCCGCCGTGGTCGCCACCGGCCCCGCCGGCGCCACCGTCACCCAGCCACCACCCGCCGGTACCGCCGTCTCCGCCGGTCGCACCGTCGGCGCCCGCACCGCCCGCGCCGCCCCAGCCGAACAATCCGGCATCGCCGCCCGCCCCGCCGACGCCGCCGTTGAGGCCGGTCACCCCCGTCGCGCCGGCGCCACCGTCGCCGAACCAGAACCCGCCATCGTGCAGGTCGCCGAACAGACCCGAGCTGCCGAGGATCGACGTGTTGTCGACCGCCTCTGCCACACCGTTGCCGATGAGATCTCGCCCGAACAACTCGACGAAGGGCTGGTTGATCATGTCCAGGAACGCCGCGTTGGCCGGATCGGTGATGAAGGCTTGTTCCATGTCATGCAGCGGTATATCGACGTACTGCGTGAACAGCTGCACCACTGTGGCGTCGAAGTCAGCTGTCGCGGCGGCGTCGCCGGCCACATCCCCGGCCGGATTCAAGAACGGGTCGAGAATCCAGTCGAAGAGGTCGGCGTCGGCGTCGGCGTCCGGTGGGAAGACGACCGGGGCCAGCAGGAACGCGCCGCCGACCGCACCCCAACTCAACACTCGAGTCGTGCGGCGTGCTGTGGCTGCGGCGGAGCGGCTATTCCGCACAGTGCGGTTGCGACGGTCCATGGGATGCCTCCTCTGCAGACAGTGGGAGCTTTTGTGCAAATCGATCAGATCGACAGACGTCGGCCATCATCCGAATGGTTGAGATCCGGCGGGCTCCGCAGGGGGACCGTCGTGACCTGGCGTACACGCGGGCCAGTCGCAGCCGGTCAGCGCAGCGGACAGATCCCACAGCTGCTGTGCCATCGCGGGATCAGATGCCTTGCGGTGCAGGGCCGTTGCCTTGGGTCTGCCCCACTGGTTGAAGCGCGGCGCCAGATAGCTTCCGCTGGGCAGCGTGGTGGTGACGGCTTCGATGCTGGCACGTGCCGCATCCGCCGGGCTCTGCAGATGGAATTTCACAACCTTGTGCTCGCCGAGCCAGTGCATCACCCCGGTGGTGTCGCGGGTGATGTCGGTGTCGGCAGATCCCGGGTCGGTGGCGTAGGCGCGTATTCCCCGGCGGGCCAGCTCGGAGACGAACAGCATGTTCGCCAGCTTCGACTGCGCGTAGGCGCCCCACTTGCGGTATTTGCGTCGCCGCCAGTGCAGGTCGTCGAGATCGATATGACCGACCGCGTACACCGCGCTGCTCACCGAGATCACCCGGTCGGTGATCTTCTCGGCGAGCAGGCAGGTCAACGCGAAGTGACCGAGGTGGTTGGTGCCGATGTGTGCCTCGAAACCGTCACGGGTGTAGGTGAGCGGCAGCCCGAATACGCCGGCGTTGTTGATGAGAACGTCCACCGTGTCCACCGAGTCGGCGAACCGGCGCACGCTGGCCAGATCGGCCAGATCGAGCTGAGCAACCGTGACGTCGCCGGTCATCTCGGCGGCGGCCCGGCGGGCCTTGTCCAGCGTCCGGCAGGCGATCGTCACGTGGTAGCCGGCGCCGGCCAGTATCGATGCGGTCGCTTTGCCGACGCCGCTGTTGCCGCCGGTGACGATGACGCGGGCCATGGCGAACCTCCGAGTGCTCACGACGCGAATTCGATGACGCCGCGGATGTTTCGGCCCTCGTGCAGATCGGTGATCGCCTCGTTGATCTGGTCGAGTCGGTAGCGGCGCGTCACCAGTTCGTCGAGTTTGAGGGCGCCGGACTGATACAGCGACAGCAGCATCGGGATGCTGGTGCGCGGATTCATGCCGCCGAAGAGCATGCCTTTGAGTTGTTTGGCGAAGTTGACCATGTCCAGCAGCGACAGCGGCACCGTCAGTTCGTTCATCGGGGTGATCCCGGTGAGTAGGCACGTGCCGCCCTTACGGGTCAGCATCATCGCTGTCGGTATCAGGTCGGTGTGAACGACCCCGGCGGTCAGCACGACCCGGTCGGCCATCACGCCGGCGGTGATATCGCGCACCAACCCGATCGCCTCCTCGGCCGAGGGACTGGTATGGGTGGCGCCGAAGACCTTCGCTGAATCACGCTTGAACTCCACCGGATCCACACCGACGACGTACTTGGCGCCCGCGGCTCGCGCGCCCTGTACGGCGTTGACGCCGACCCCGCCGGTGCCGATCACCACCACGGTGTCACCCACTTGCGTGCCGACCGCGGTAGTCCCAGAACCCCAGCCTGTGCTCACTCCGCAGGAAACCAGGGCTGCGGCCGTCAACGAGATCGAGTCGTCGATCCGGACCACGGACTTCTCGGAGACGACCGCGTACTCGGCGAAGGTACCCAGCTGTGTCATCGCGTACAGGTCTTCGTCACCGAGGTGGCGCCGACATGTCCCGTCGGTGGGCATCTCCTTCTGCGACAGGCTGGAACCAGCATCACAGAGATAGCTCTGCCCGCTGACGCACCACCTGCACTGGCCGCAGGCGGGGATGAACGACATCGCGACGTGATCACCGGGTTTGACGCCGGTGACGCCCGGGCCGACCTGCTCGACCACCCCGGCGCCCTCGTGCCCACCGACGAGCGGAAACTGGTTCGGCACCGGTGCCCCGCCGGCGCGCATCAGCTCGGCGAGCTCCGGCGTCGGCACCAGGTCGCCGGTGGCGAAGTGATCATCGGAATGGCAGATGCCCGCCACCGCCATCCGCACCAACACCTCGCCGTTGCGGGGCGGGTCCAGGTCGACCTCGCAGATCTCCCAGTCCGCACCGACGCCACGTAGTACTGCCGCCAGACACCTCATTGCCTGCTCCTCGCTGTCGGATGCCGACAGTGTCGGGCCACCGGGTTGGGGCCGGTACGAGTAATCGACTACCTCATTTCTTCTTAGGTGTCCTTTAGTCGGGGGTCTGCCCCAAACGTCGCAGTTTTGCCTCGGCGAGTCGGAGGATGGTGTCGACTCCCTCGGGGTGGATACGGAGGCACTCGGCGATCGCGTCGTGAGACATGCCCGACGCCTGCAGCTGCAGTGCGGTCCGGTACGACACGGGCAACTGGTCAACCAGCTCGCTCACGGATTCTGATTCGTCGGCGTCCACACCGGCAGCATCGCTTGAGCCGGTGCCGGCCGTTGGAGTAGCCGACCACTCGTTTTGTCCGTAAAACCCACGTCAACCACGCGGAACACCACGTACATTCACCGACATGTTGTGGCGGATCCGCATGCTGCGGGGTGGCGGCTGACATCCGGGGCATCGCGGTGGCCGCTGACCGGCCGCGAGGATGAACTTCGGCTGCTGACCGAGGCGCTGAACGCCGACGGTGAGGGGTATATCGGTGCTGCCATTCTCGGGTCGGCGGGCGTGGGGAAGAGCCGGCTGGCCACCGAGGCGGCGTCCGTTGCCCGCGCTTCGGGCGCGACGGTGCGCTGGGCCGTAGGCACGCAGAGCACCCAGGCGATCCCGCTGGCCGCGTTTGCTGAGTGGGCCGGCGGAACCGGTGACGCCCCTTCGGTGCACGTGATCGGCGAGGTCATCGATGCCTTGACGGCGGTGCCTTCGGGACCGGTCGTGGTGGTGATCGATGACGCCCAGTTCCTGGATGCACTGTCAGCATTGGTGGTTCATCAACTGGTGCTGCGGCGTGCGGCGCACGTGATGATCACCGTCCGCAGTGGATCGGAAGTCCCCGACCTGGTGACCGCCTTGTGGAAGGACAGAAGGCTGCTGTTGATGGAGCTTCAGCCGCTGTCGCGCCGTGAATCGGACCTGCTGCTGGAATCCGCGTTGGACGGGCCTGTCGATGCCGGCTGCGCGCAACGGATGTGGGAGCTCACCTGCGGAAACGTGCTGTACCTGCGGCATCTGGTGGAGCAGGAGTGTGCGGCGGGACGGTTGGCCGCTCGAGATGAGCGGTGGTTCTGGACGGGTTCGCCGGCCGCATCGGCGAGCTTGCTGGCGCTGATCACCTCGCACGTAGGGTCAGTCCCCGAGGCGGTGCTCGACGTCGTGGATCTCGTCGCGGTGTCCGAGCCGGTGGATGCCAACGTGCTTTCCGTGTTGGCAGACAGCGATGCGATGGAACAGGCCGAGCGACGGGGACTGATCACCATGACCGCGCCGGGGGAACGCACCGTGCGTATCGGCCACCCCCTCTACGGCGAGATCCGCCGCAACCAGTGCGGGCCCCTCCGGATGCGCCGCTTGCGAGGCCGAGTCGCCCGGGCGTTGATCGACAGCACCGATTCCGACGTCGACGCCCTCATCCGGGCCGGTGTGCTCTGGGCCGAATCCGATCTGCCCCCGAATCCGGACCTGTCGCTGCGGGCCGCGGCTGCCGCGTTTCAGCGACTCGACCTGCCGCTGGTGGAACGGCTGGTGCAACCGGCCCGGCAGCACGGCCTGGTGCAAGCGCACATCCTCTACGCCTACGTCCTGAACCTGATGAGCCGAGCCGAAGAGGCCGAGGCGATCTTTGGCGCCGTCGATCTCGCAGCGCTGGAGGAAGATCAGCGCTGCAACGTGATGACGGTCCGGGCCGCCAACTGCCTGTGGCCCATGTCGAAACCGGAGCTGTCCTGGCGGCTCGTCGACGAGGCATTGAGCCAGCACCCGCAGAATCGGTCTGTCCAACAGACCCTGCAGGCAGTGCGCTCCATACAGTTGGCGTCGGCGGCGCGTCCCCGGGAAGCCATCGCGGCCGCGCGGACGGTGGACTTGCCGCGTCTTCCCGCGGTGGCCGGCCTGGTTGCGGTCTGGGCGCTGGTCATCGCGCTCGGCGACATCGGCAGGATCGCCGAGGCGACGCGGGCCGCGGCTACCGGCTACGCGCTGGCCGCCACCTCGCCCGAAGCGACATACCCGGGCGTGGGGCTGGCCGATCACCATGTCACCGCGCTACTGGTCGCGGGCCGCATCCGCGAAGCGCAGGCAACCGCCGCGGAGACGCGGCGGCGTTGTGCCGACATGCCCGGAATCGCGAGCACGGTGGCGACCGCGATCAGTGGCCTGGCCGCGCTGGGCGAGGGCGACCTTCGCGCCGCCCAGCAGCAGATGACCACCGCGAACGCGATCTTCGCCGAGCTGGGCGAACCGTCGACGCTGTGCTACCGCTTCTCGATAGTCACCGTGGAGGTGTTCGCCCGGTTGGGCGAGTTGGACGCCGCAACCGCCGCACTGGCCACTATGACCCGGCTCAAGCATCCGGCTTTCGCCTACCTTGAACCGGATCGCCTACTTGCCACCGCATGGGTCGCCGCCGCGCGAGGCGCCGTCTCACCCGCCATCGCTGCCGCGTTCCAAGCCGCCGAGTACGCGCGCGATCACGAGCAATGGGCACGTGAAGTCCTGTGCCTGCAGACCGCTTGTCAATTCGGTGACAAGCGTTCGGCGGCGAGGCTGGCGGAGCTGAACCACCTCGTAGAAGGACCGCGCGCCGACGCGGCGGCAGTACTGGCCGCCGCAGTCGCGGCGGGCGACGGTGACATGTTCGGCGAGGCGTCCGATCGGTTCGAGCAAATGGGCGACATGTTGTGCGCCGCCGACGCATCCGCGCACGCTGCTCTGGCGTACCGGAATCGGGGACACCGCGGGTCGGCTCTCACTGCCGCGGGAAGGGCGCAACGGTTGGCCCGAGACAGCGGCGGCGCGGTCAGCCCGGTGTTGCGCCGAGTCGTGCAACCACTGCCGCTCACCGATCGCGAGCGCGAGATAATCTCGCTTGTTTCGCAAGGCCTTTCGAACCGGCAGATTGCGGAGGTGCTCAGCGTGTCGACCCGTACCGTCGAAGGCCACCTGTACCGGGCGACAGCGCGCACCGGCGTCGGAAGCCGAGCACAACTGGCGGCGCTGCTGGGCGAGTTCAGCGCACCCTCCGCCTGAAAATCAGTCGCTCGCCGCCAGCGCCTGCAGTTCCCGGCGCAGTACCTTTCCGGTGTTGTTGCGCGGCAACGCATCCAGGATTGTGATGTCGCGAGGAACCTTGTATCCGGCCAAGTTGTCCCGGACATGCTGCTTCAGCTCGTCGGGGGTGGCCGCAGCGCCGGGTGCCAACACCACGAAGGCCACCAGGCGCTGTCCGTAGTCGGCGTCGTCGACACCGATCACGGCGGCCTCGGCGACCGCGGCATGGTTGGTCAGCGCCTTCTCCGTCTCGATCGGGTAGACGTTCTCACCCCCGGAGACGATCATCTCGTCGTCCCGTCCGACCACGAAAAGCCTTCCGGTGCCGTCGAAGTAGCCCAGGTCGCCGGACGCCATGAAACCATCGTGGAACAGCTTCGAGTCACCGCCCGTGTAGCCGTCGAACTGCGAGGAGTTTCGGACGAAGATCTGCCCGGTCGCCCCGGCCGGAACCTCGGCCAAATCAGCGTCCAGGATCCGGATCTCGGTTCCCGGCGCCGGGCGGCCGGCGGTGTCGGGGGAGTAGCGCAGGTCTTCCGGAGTCGCCAGCGCGATCATGCCGGCCTCGGTTGCGTTGTAGTTGTTGTAGACCACGTCGCCGAACGCGTCCATGAACGCCGTCACCACGTCGGGGCGCATCCGTGAACCGGAGGCTGTCGCGAACCGCAGTGACGCGCAAGGGTATTGGTTCCGGACTTCGTCGGGAAGCGCCATGATCCGGTCGAACATGACCGGCACCACGCACAGTCCGGCCGCCTGGTTCGACTCGATCAGCGCCAGGGTGGTTTCGGGGTCGAACTTGCGCCGGGTGGCGATCGTGCAGGCCATGGTCAGCGCCAGCGCCAGCTGGGAGAAACCCCAGGCGTGGAACATCGGCGCGGCGATGACCACGGTTTCCTCGGTGTGCCAGGGAATCCGGTCGAAAATGGCTTGTAGGTCC
This sequence comes from Mycolicibacter heraklionensis, assembly GCF_001021505.1. Classification (GTDB taxonomy): domain Bacteria; phylum Actinomycetota; class Actinomycetes; order Mycobacteriales; family Mycobacteriaceae; genus Mycobacterium; species Mycobacterium heraklionense. The sequence goes on along the minus strand of NZ_LDPO01000016.1, from coordinate 122,126 downwards.
GCGATTCCGCCCCCACCGCGGCCGGAGCGTCGTGCGCCTTTGGGGGTGCCGGTGGTTCCGGAGGTGAGCATCACCAGCTTGCCGCTCCGAGACGCCTTGGCCGGTCGGCGTCCGGCGTTGGCGTCGATCAACTCGTCTGCGGTCAGGCCGGGGACCTCGTTGTCGGTCCAGCTCACCACCCGCGTGCACCCCGAGTCGGCCGGCACCGCCAGATCCACTGCCGCGGTGAACTCTTCGTCGTAGAAGATCAGGTCGACACCTTCACGGGCGACGACCTCGGCCAACGCCGGCCCGGCGAAGCTGGTGTTGAGCAACAGCACGTCGGCGCCGATCCGGTTCGCGGCCGCCAGCGCCTCGATGAAGCCGCGATGGTTACGGCACATCAGGGCGATCGCCCGGGGTGTCCGGCCGGGCAGTCGTTGCAGGGCGGCGGCCAGCGCGTTACAGCGCCGGTCGAGTTCGGCGTAGGTGCAGGTGCCGTGTTCGTCGATGATTGCCGCGCGGTCGCCGCACCGCTGGGCCGCCATGGCGATCCCAGTGGTGGTGGTGCCGCCCTCAGCGGCCGCCGCGGCCGCGATCCGCAGGTATTTGTCCGGGCGCATGGGCGCCAACAGGCCGGCCCGGCTGAAGGTCACCAGCATCGAGCCGGCCCGATTGAGCGAGTCGAACAGGCCCATGCCGCTCAGCCCAGGATCGGCAGACGGCGTTCGCGGGCGAGCTTGTCCAGCGCCTCCTGCATGACGGTGCGCACGTGCGCGTCGACGACGTCGATGTCGGGGTCCTCGCCGAACTCCGCGATGATGTCGATCGGTTCGCACACCTGCATGACGATCTTGGTGGGCAGTGGCAGGTTGACCGGCAACACCGCGGAAAGGCCGAACGGGAAGCCGAACGAGATCGGCAGAATCTTGACCCGCATCAGCTTGTCCAGCCGCAGGGCCTTGGCCAGCCCGGTGCCGCGGGACAGGTAGAACTGGCTTTCCTGTCCACCGATCCCGACTGTCGGCACGATCGGCACACCTGCGTTGATCGCGGCGCGGATGTAGCCCTTGCGGCCGCCGAAGTCGATCTTGTTCTCTTCCAGCGTCGGCCGGTAGACGTCGTAGTCACCGCCCGGGAAGACCACCACCACGCCGCCGGAGCGCAGGGCCTCGTCGGCGTTGGCGTGGTTGGCGGGGATGAACCCGGTCTTGCGGAAGAAGTCAGCGGTGAAACCGGTGAAGATCAGGTCGTGGCTGAGCGTGTAGACGGGACGGTCGTAGCCGAAGGTGTCGTAGAAGCCGGTGGCGAACACCGGGACGTCCATCGCGAACAGGCCGCCGGAATGGTTCGACACCACCAGGGCGCCGCCCTTCGGGAACGACTCCAAGCCTCGCACCTCGGCACGGTGGTAGCCCTTGATGAACGGTCGTAGCAGGCCCATCACCCGTTCGGTCAGACCCGGGTCCCACTTTGTAATGGGCCGTGGAAGGTCGTCCGACCAGTCGTTGTCCGGCGTGTCCACCGCGGCCCCCTCAATTGAAACGTGTTCTAGTTTTGCCCATGTTACCGGCTTGGACCCGGTGCTGGATACCATCAGCGCACTGTTCCGAGTAGCCGAGGGGAGCTCCGCATCGACCTGCAGGGTTACTTCGACCGCATCGGCTATCGCGGTGGCACCGAGCCGACGCTTCAGACGCTCGGCTCCCTGGTGTCCGCGCACGTCCGCCACATTCCGTTCGAGAATCTCGACCCCCTGATGGGGGTGCCGGTGATCGATCTCGGCTCGGCGGCACTGGCGGCCAAGCTGGTGGCGCGCCGCCGCGGCGGCTACTGCTACGAGCACAACAACCTGATGCGAGAGGTGCTGTGTGAGCTCGGATTCGGAGCCGACCGGCTGGCCGGGCGGGTGGTGTGGATGAGCCCGCAGGGACTCGACGGGCCGCCGCATCCTCAGACCCATCAGGCCTTGGCGGTGACGATTCCGGGGTCGGACCAGCAATATCTCGTCGACGTGGGCTTCGGCGGACAGACGCCGACGGCACCGATCCCGATGGTCCCCGGCGATATTCAACAGACCTCCCACGAGCCGTTCCGGCTGCGTGAGCGCGGGAGCGACGCGGACGAGTACGTGTTGGAGACGCTGATCGGCGAGCGTTGGCGGCCGCTGTACATCCTGGGACTTCAGCCACGGCCGCTGATCGACATGCAGGTGGGCAGTTGGTACGTGTCCACCTACCCCGAGTCGAACTTTGTCATCGGCCTCAGTGCGGCGCTGGTGACCGACGACGCCCGCTGGAACCTGCGCGGTCGCAACCTCGCCGTCCACGCCGGCGGCGGCACCGAGCGGATCCGGTTCGACGACGCCGCACAGGTGTGCACGGCTCTGACCGACCGCTTCGGCATCGATCTGGCCGGCCTGGGCGACGTCGAGGCCAAAGTGGCGACGGTGCTGGACACCTGATGGTCAGGATCGCGTGGGCGGGCGTGATGGCGGCCGCGGGACTGGCGTTCGCCGGCATCGCGTCGGCCGGGCCGATGCCGGGCATCGAGTTGCTGGACGACAGCAGCAGCTGCACAGCGGGCTTCGTCACCCAGAACGACCACGGCGACTACTACCTGCTGACCAGCGGCCACTGCGACTCGCACGACGGATCGCAGTGGACCGATGTCTTCGAGACACCCCTGGGCCGGATCACTGCGAGTGAGAACAACGGCGAAGACCGGGACGCCGCGATCATCCGGCTCGACCCGGCCGCCGGCCGGCCCAATGGCAAAGTCGCTGGCCGCTACCCGGTGGCCAACGTGCTGACCGCTGATCAGATTCACGTCGGCATGACCATCTGCAAGACCGGTGCCCAGACCGGTGAGACCTGCGGTCCGGTCAGCGCCATCATCGGCAACCTGGTGGAGACCGATGTGTACAGCACCATCGGCGACAGCGGCAGTCCCGGCTACGTGGTCAACCCGGACGGCACCGTCAGTGCGGTCGGTCTGCTGATGGGCGGACCGGTGGATGACGACTACTCCACCGACTTCGTCCTGCTGGATCCCTTCCTGCGCCAGTGGGGATTGCACGTGGTGCGTTAGGGTGCGCTGAAACGTCGCGATTCCGGCGACCTGTGCATGGTTCAGGTGCATGCTGGACCTATGGGTCACTACAAGAGCAATGTCCGCGACCTGGAATTCAATCTGTTCGAGCTGCTGGGCCTGGAGCAATGCCTGGCCGACGGCGCATTCGGAGATCTCGACGGCGACACCGTGCGCCAGATGCTGGCCGAGGCCGCCCGGCTGGCCGAGGGGCCGGTAGCCGAGTCGTTCGCCGCCAGTGACCGCCATCCGCCGGTGTTCGACCCGGCCACTCACCACGTGACGCTGCCGGAGCCCTTCAAGGAGTCGTTGCGGGCCTGGAAGGAGGGCGAGTGGTTTCGGATCGGCCTGGTAGAGGAGGTCGGCGGGGTGCCGGCCCCGGCGATGGTGTCCTGGGCGATCAACGAACTGGCGCTGGGCGCCAATCCCGCGGTGTTCATCTTCATGGCCGGGCCGATCTTCGCCAACATCCTCTACGGGCTGGGTAACGAGCAGCAGCGGCACTGGGCTTCCATGGCGATCGAGCGAAACTGGGCCGCCACCATGGTGCTCACCGAACCCGACGCCGGCTCTGACGTCGGCGCGGGCCGCACCAAGGCCATCGAGCAGCCCGACGGCAGCTGGCACATCGACGGCGTCAAGCGGTTCATCACCAACGGCGACACCGACGACATGTTCGAGAACATCATGCATATGACCCTGGCCCGCCCCGAGGGCGCCGGGCCGGGGACCAAGGGACTCAGCCTGTTCCTAGTCCCCAAGTTCCTGCCGGACCCCGAGACCGGGGAGCCAGGCGAGCGCAACGGGGTGTTCGTCACCGGGCTGGAACACAAGATGGGGCTGAAGGTTTCAACCACCTGCGAGCTGACGTTCGGCCAGCACGGCATTCCGGCGAAAGGATGGCTGGTCGGCGACACCCGCAACGGTATCGCGCAGATGTTCCACGTCATTGAGTATGCGCGAATGATGGTGGGAACCAAGGCGATTGCCACCCTGTCCACCGGCTACCTGAATGCGCTGGAGTACGCCAAGACCCGCATTCAGGGGGCCGACCTGACCCAGATGACCGACAAGACGGCGCCGCGGGTGACCATCATCCACCACCCGGATGTGCGGCGCGCCCTGATGATGCAGAAGGTCTACGCCGAGGGAATGCGGGCGCTGTACCTCTACACCGCGGCCCACCAGAACCCCGAAGTGGCCGTGCAGGTATCGGGTGCCGACGCCGAGATGGCCGACCGGGTCAACGACCTGCTGCTTCCGATCGTGAAGGGCGTCGGCTCGGAACGGGCCTACCAGTACCTCACCGAATCGCTGCAGACGTTCGGCGGCTCGGGCTTCCTGCAGGACTATCCGATCGAGCAGTACATCCGTGACGCCAAGATCGATTCGCTCTATGAGGGCACCACCGCAATTCAGGCGCAGGACTTCTTCTTTCGCAAGATTGCCCGCGACCGCGGTGTGGCGCTGGGGCATCTGGTGGCCCAGATAGAGGAATTCCTCGACAGCGCCGACGGTCATCCGGAGCTGGCCGATTCCCGCAAGCTGCTGGCCGCCGCGCTCGACGATGCGCGGGCGATGGTGGCCGCCATGACCGGATACATGTTCGGGTCGCAACAGGAGGCTCGGGAGCTCTATCGGGTGGGCTTGGGGTCGGTGCGGTTCCTGCTGGCCGTCGGCGACCTGGTGATCGGCTGGCTGCTGCTACGTCAGGCCGAGATCGCGCTGGGTGCGCTGGATCAAGGCGCCACCGGCGACGATCAGCATTTCTACCGCGGCAAGGTGTCCGCGGCAAAGTTCTTCGCGGCCAACGTGTTACCCCGGCTCGGTGCGGATCGGCGGATCGTGGAAAGTGAAGACCTCGCGGTGATGGATCTCTCCGAGGACGCGTTCTAGCGAAGGCGCCTCGCCGTGCACACCCATACCCGGAAATACCGGCTACCCGATCAGGGCTATGCGATCGTCCGGTGGGCCCACGAGCTGGCCAAGGGGCGCGGGGCCGTGGTGGTCGAGCCTGATGTCGAACAAATCCGTCGCCCCGACGGCGCACTGACTTTCGTCGACGCCGCACCGTTCAAGACTGTGCCGGACGGGCCGCTGTCGGTGTTGCGCGAACTGCTCGACCTGGAAGCCCTGGAGTTGCGCGCCTGGAGCAGGCGCGGGTTCGCCAGGTTTCACAAGCGCGCTGCGGCCAAACAGGCCGAGCGGATCTGCCGGGAACAGGGCAGCGACGCCGCCGTCGACTGGGTGCTGGCCAACGCCACCACCGATCCGGTGGATCTCGATGAGCTCCGGGACCGGCTCGGGGCGCGGCTGTACACCGCCGGCGCGCGCGACGAAGACTTCTACCGCACCCGGGTGGGGCGCTGCATCGAGCATCGCCGCCGGCAGCGGTTGTTCCGGAGCTGAGCCGCGCCGTCTCCGACTCAGCTGCGCCGTTGCCGAACCTTGTAGGTGGACGGCCACGACACCCGGGTGTCGTCGCCCGACAGCGGTGTTCCCTTGGTGCCGACGGTGACGTTGTAGGCCTCTTCGCCGGGGCCGACTTCACGGTTGGCGTGTTCGGTGGCCAGGTAGTACAGCTGGTCGATCTCCAGGTCGACGAAGGCGACGAAGCTCGTCTTGCGCACCGCGTCGCCGAAGCCGGCGGTCATGCGATCCGACAGGATGCGCGAGGCGATCACCGCCGCGGCCAGGATCCCGAACGGAATGACCCAGTAGCACAGGTAGATCAGCGGACAACGGGTGTTGTGCAGCGCGGCATGGGTCAGGGCGATCGGCGGGATCACCGCCGAGGCGAGCATCGCCGTCAAAGCGCCTAGCCACGTCCACGTCACCCGATTCACGACGGGACCGACCAGCTCGGATTGCGCCACCGCTGCCGGCAGATCCGCCTTGACGACGGCTTCCACCACGGGTCTGCCCAGCGCCATGCCGGCGAGCAGCGTCGCCAACAGTCCGGCGAAACTCAGCGCCAGGACCCAGCGCTGCGCCCCGGTGAACGCCAGCGGCAGTACCGCCAGCACCGCGAACGTCGCAACGGCTCCGATGCCCAGCAGGCGTGCCGGCGACTCGCGGCTGCTCACCCAAACAGCGCACGCAACAACCAGCGCCACCGCCGCGGCGATCACTGGCGGCGTATTTCCCGCCAGCACCCAGTACACCGCCCAGGGTGCAAACCACAGCAGCACGCCCACGCACGGCAGTATAGGGGCTTACCGTTGCAGCAACGGCAAGGTGAGCCGATCCGGGCGATGCCCGATCAGGCGTCCAGTGTGTAACCCATCGGCATCAGCACGCTCTTCTGCTGGGTGAAGTGCTCCACGCCCTCTTTGCCGTTCTCCCGGCCGATACCGGAGTTCTTGTAGCCACCGAACGGGCAGCACGGGTCGAAGGCGTACCAGTTGATTCCGTAGGTCCCGGTCCGGATCTTCTTGGCGATCTCGATCCCGCGCGGCACGTCCGAGGTCCACACGCTGCCGGCCAGCCCGTACATCGAGTCGTTGGCGATCGCGACCGCGTCGTCCTCGGTGTCGTAGGCGATGATCGACAGCACCGGCCCGAAGATCTCCTCCTGGGCGATCGTCATGGAGTTGTCCACGTCGGCGAACACGGTGGGCTCGACGAAGAAGCCGGAGTCCAGACCCTCGGGCCGGCCGCCGCCGCAGACCAGCCGGGCGCCTTCCTCGATGCCCTTGGCGATGTAGCCCTCGACCCGCTCGCGCTGCTTCTCGCTGATCAGCGCACCGATCTGGGCGCCCGGGTCATCCGGCAGGCCCACCGGCAGCGCGGTGACGAAGTTCTTGACGGCCTCGACGATCTCGTCGTAGCGCGAGCGTGGGGCCAGGATGCGGGTCTGGGCGACACAGGCCTGACCGGTGTTCATGATCCCGGAGAACACCAGCATGGGGATCGCCGACGCCAGGTCGACGTCTTCGAGCACGATGGACGCCGACTTGCCGCCGAGTTCCAGCGTGCACGGCTTGAGCAGGTCCGCGGCGCGCTTGCCGATCTCCTTGCCGACGGCCGAGCTGCCGGTGAAGGAGAAGATGTCCACGCCCGGGTTGGAGGTCAGCGCCTGGCCGGTCTCGGCGCCGCCCGGCACCACCGACAGCACGCCCTCCGGCAAGCCTGCGTCGGCGAAGGTCTGCGCCAGCAGGTTCGCGCTGAACGGCGTCTCGGCGGCAGGCTTGAGCACCACCGTGCAGCCGGCCAGCAGGGCCGGACCCAGCTTGTTGACCGCCAGGAACAGCGGCACGTTCCACGCCACGATCGCACCGACCACGCCGATCGGTTCGCGGCGCACGATCGTCTGGCCGTAGGCGCCGGTGCGGACCTCTTCCCAGCTGACCTCGTCGACGGCGGGGCCGGCGAAGAAGTTCAGCGCCCCGATGGAGCTCATCCAGTGCATGGTTTCGACGCCCAGCGGGGGCTGGCCGGTCTCGGCGCCCAGCAGCCGGGTGAACTGGTCCTTGCGCTCTTCCATGAGCTTGATCGCGGCGGCGATCACCGCGGCCCGCTCGGCCGGCGGGGTCGACGGCCAGGGCCCGGAGTCAAACGCGGTGCGCGCGGCGGCCACCGCCGCATCCACATCGGCCTTGGCAGCCAGCGGCACCTTGCCGACATACTCGCCGGTCGCCGGGTTGTGAACCTCGATCACCCGATCGGTGGACGGAGCGGTCCACTTGCCGCCGATGAAGAGGGTGTCGTATTCGGTGATGCTGGAGTCGGTCATGGGCGCCACCCTACCTAGCCGGCGGGCGGATTAGAACACGTTGCAGTCAATCCATCAGCCCGGTTGTAGCACCAGCACCAGATTGCTCACACCGAACTCGCGAATGCCCGGCACCTTCGTCATCGACCACGCCCATCGCGGGTGATAACGGGGAAAAGCCGCGACCAGGGCGCCGGTGTGACGGGCCCAGTCCAGGCCCTCGGCGGCCGACACTGCGAACAATGACGAGCCGTAGTTGTTCTTCGGCGGGTGGCCGTGCCGGCGGGTGTAGCGCGCGGCGGCGCGCCGGCCGCCCAGATAGTGCGTCAGCCCCATCTCGTGGCCGCCGAACGGACCCAGCCACACCGTGTAGGACAGCACCGCCAGCCCGCCGGGCCGGGTGACCCGCAGCATCTCGTTGCCCAGCTGCCAGGGCCGCGGCACGTGCTCGGCGACGTTGGACGACAGGCAGATGTCCACGCTCGCGTCGGCGAACGGCAGGGCCATCCCGGAGGCCCGCACGAAGCTGCCCGTCGCGTCCGAGGGCCGGGCCGCATGCATCGCGTGGACTTCGCCGGGGTCGGGTTCCACACCGATATAGCGCAGCCCGGCGTCGGCGAACGCGGTGGCGAAGTAGCCCGGCCCGCCACCGACGTCGAGCAGGGTCCTGCCGGCCGGATCGTCGCCGCACACCCCCCGCCACAGCTCGATGACCATGGCGGCGGTGTCGTCGGCCAGCGCACCGTAGAACCGGGCCGGCGCGGTCTGCTCATAGCGGAACTGGGACAGCAGGCGCACCGAACGGGCCAGCGTCGCGCGTCGCGCGAACTTCTCGGTGGCAGCCACCGAGCCAGCCTAGATCTCGGCCAACGTGACGGTGGCCGCACGCCGGGGGCCGAACGTGCAGCTGGCTTCACGCTCGGCGGGGTGGGGAACCGGCCGACTACCCTGGTCGGCGTGTCTGCTGTCCGCTCGGTCCTGCTGCTGTGCTGGCGTGACACCGGGCATCCGCAGGGCGGCGGCAGCGAGACCTACCTGCAGCGGATCGGCGCCGAGCTGGCCGCCGCCGGCGTGGCGGTGACGCTGCGCACCGCCCGTTACCCGGGCGCGCCCAAACACGAGGTCGTCGACGGGGTGCACATCAACCGGCGCGGCGGGCCCTACACCGTGTACCTATGGGCGGGGGCGGCCATGGTGGCGGCCCGGTTCGGCCTCGGCCAGCTGCGGCGGGTGCGGCCCGACGCGGTGATCGACACCCAGAACGGGTTGCCGTTCCTGGCCCGGCTCGCCTACGGGCGGCGGGTCGCGGTGCTGGTGCACCACTGCCACCGCGAGCAGTGGCCGGTGGCCGGGCCGGTGCTGAGCCGGATCGGCTGGCTGGTGGAGTCGAGGCTGTCGCCGTGGCTGAACCGGCGCAACCAATACCTGACGGTGTCATTGCCCTCGGTGCGCGACCTGATCGAGCTCGGAGTGGGCCCCGAGCGCATCGCGGTGGTGCGCAACGGCCTCGATGAGGCACCACCGGCGACGCTGACGCACCCTCGCTCGCCGACACCGCGGGTGGTGGTGCTGTCCCGCCTGGTGCCGCATAAACAGATCGAGGACGCGCTGGACGCGGTTGCGGCACTGCGCGCCCGGGTGCCCGGTCTGCACCTCGATGTCATCGGTGGCGGTTGGTGGAGCGACCGGCTGGTGGAGCACGCCGCGGAGCTGGGGATCACCGGCGCGGTCACCTTCCACGGCCACGTCGACGAGGTCACCAAGCACGAACTGGTGCACCAGGCTTGGGTACACGTGTTGCCGTCCCGCAAGGAGGGCTGGGGCTTGGCCGTCATCGAGGCGGGCCAGCACGGCGTGCCGACCATCGGCTACCGGGCCTCCGGCGGGCTGTCCGACTCGATCGTCGACGGGGTCACCGGGATATTGGTCGATGACCGCGACGAGCTGGTCGAGCAACTCCATCAGTTGCTGGCGGACGCGGTGCTGCGCGAGCAGCTCGGCGCCAAGGCGCAGGCCCGCAGCGCCGAATTCTCCTGGCGGCAAAGCGCCGAGGGCTTGCATACCGTGCTGGCGGCCGTCCGCGAACGTCGCTATGTCAGCGGCGTGGTCTGAGCAGCCGGCTCCCTACGCAGTGCGCGGCCAGGGTTGGAGCTGCTGGATTTGAGCGGCAAGGCCCAGCAAGGTCCGCTCCGACCCGGGTTTGCCGACCAACTGCACGCCGACCGGCAGGCCGCGGCGATCGAGTCCGGCCGGCACGTTCATCGCGGGCCAACCGATCATGTTCCACGGTGCCGCGAACGGGGCGTAGCGAGCGTTGGCGACCAGCGAGGTGAGCCAGCCCCGTTCGGCCCAACGCCGTGATCTGATCGGCGGTTGAGCCAGCGTCGGCGTGACCAAGACGTCGGTGTCGGCGAAGAAGTCGAACGCGCGTTCCCGCCACACCTCGCGGCCCCGGGGGCTCGAAAGTCTCCGCTTCTCGACGGCGTCTCCGATCCACACGTGGATGCGGTTGCGGCGCTCCAACAAGGAGACGTTCGTCGAGGCGTGTGCATCGGCCGCAGCTCCCGCCGTCCACAACGCCAGCGCGGTCGTGCTCATCAGCGTGGCCGGGTAACGCGGGGTCGCGGACCGAATGAGGTGGCTACCGCGAAGAAGATCGGCAGTCCGATGGACCGCCTCGGCCCAACCGCGTGCCACCGGCGTCGCGGGACTGGGGGCCGACGTCGACACGGCGATCCGCAGAGTGGGCGGCTGGATCAGCGTCGCGGCATCGGGGTCGTCGGCCATGACCGAGAACATCAGCGCGGCATCGTCGACCGTGGTCGCGAGCGGTCCGTTCTCCGACATCCCTCCCCAGGATGTGTGCGCCTCGCCGACCGGCACCACGCCGCGACCAGGCTTGAGGCCAACCAACCCGCAGCATGCGGCCGGGATCCGAATCGAGCCCATGCCGTCGTTCCCGTGGGCGAGGGGCACCGCTCCGGATGCGACCGCGGCCGCAGATCCCCCGGACGAGCCACCCGGCGTCCGCTCCGGATTCCAGGGATTGCGGGTGACGCCGAAGGCCGAATCGGTTGCGCCCCAGATGCAGAGCTCAGGCACGCGCGTCAGCCCGACGATCACGGCCCCTGCCGCGCGGAGTCGACGAACGACCTCGTGGTCGGTTGGTTGAGGCGCCGCGCTGGTGGCCGGCGAGCCGTCCCGCATCGGTTCCCCGGCTACCGCGATGTTGTCCTTGATGGCAATCGGAACGCCCGCCAACGGAAGCGACCCGCGATCGTCGCGGGCATCGATCGCGTCCGCCTCAGCCAGTGCAGCGTCGTTGCGGATCACCTGCCACGCGTTGAAGGCCGGCTGGGTTTGCTCGATCCGGTGCAGCGCTTGCTGTGTGGCGGCTCGGGCCGTCAGCATGCCGCTCTGAACTGCGGCCGCAATCTCGGTCGCGGTGAACTCCACGTCGAGACTTTATCGCCTGGCAGTCCTCCGTCGACGTCAGCTTCCTACCGGGTAGCGCACTGCTCCATACTGGACAACGAGGTTGTGCAGACACGTGGAGGTGCACCGGTGAGCGACGACCACTCAGCTCCCGTCCTGCTCTACGACGGCGTCTGCGGAATCTGCAATCGGTCGGTGCAGAGCATTCTGCGGTTCGACCGGCGCGGCACCCTGCGATTCGCGGCACTGGAAAGTGACTTCGCTCGCGCGATCATCGAGCGCCATCCGGAGCTGCGGGATGTTGACTCGATGGTCTTCGTGGCGAACCCCGGCCGGCCCGACGAGCACATCGATGTTCGATCGGCGGCGGCGCTGCGGGTGCTGAGTTATCTGGGTGGCCCCTTCCGGCTGCTGCTCGCGGCCCGCATCATCCCGGCAGGACTGCGTGACTGGCTCTACGACCGCTTCGCCGCCGTGCGTTATCGGTTGGGCGGTCGGCACGACACCTGCCCGATCCCGGGGCCCGGGGTGCGCGCCCGCTTCCTGGACGCCTAACGCACGGCCTTGCATCGTCGGATCGACGGCGCCGCCAGACCTCCAGCGCCCACGACCAGCATGGCCAGCCACGCCAGGTGGGCAACCATCGCGGCCCGGCGCGACCCGGCCGAAGCCTTCGGCGCGCGGCCGCCGACCCGGTAGAGAGTCAGGTCGGGATCTCGGTAGGTGACGGGCAGCCGGGTCAGAGTTTTTGTTGCAGAACCTATTTCGCCGTCTACATCAGATTCCTTGACCACCCAGCCCACACCTTTGACGCCGAGGGTGGCCGGCTCAGCCCCGGACAACAGCGCCTCCTGCACCTCGCGGGCGTGAGTCCCCTCCCCGGGCACCGCCTGCCCGCCGACGGTCAGGTCGCCGGTGGTGAGCACCTCGGCGCGCACCCACCGGGGCAGCGGATCGAGCACCGGCGCCGGCCCCGCCCAGGGGAAGTGACGCATGGCGTCGGCCGGCAGCACGGCCACCGGGCGCGGGTCGGCGTTGATCTTGGCCGCCACCGCCGCCCAGCCGGGCGGGTAGTGCACCGGCGTGACCCGCCCGGCCACTCCGGCGGCCAGGTCGGGTAGCACGACGATCAGCGCGACGCAGCACACCAGCGCCGCACGCGCGGGCGGCAACCGGTCCCGCAACCCCACGACCGCCCCGGCGCCGGCCAGCAAGTAGCCCGGCACCGCCAGGGCCACCCACTTCTGCCCGTCGCGCAGCACCCCGAGCCCAGGTGCGATCTCCGTCGCCCAGCGCAGCAGCGCGAGCCCCGGCCCGGTAGCCAACAGGGTGAACGCCAGCACCGTCGAGCCCGCCAGGATCAGCAGCGGACGCACCGCAGGCAGGTCTCGCACCGACGCCCATCCCAGCCCCAGCACCCCGAGGAACACCGCCGTCGCCAGGAGCGCAAACACGGTTCGGCGCGAACCGGGTACCGCCTCGGCGTTCCAGATCCCGCCGAGCCCGGCGAGGCTGCCCAGGGTGCCCAGGCCCGGCTCGGCGCGGGCCGCGAATGCCGTCACCCCGGCCGATTCGCCCTGTGCGGATCCCGGGCTCAGCACCACCGCCATCAGCCAAGGCAGCGCGGCGGTCGCTGCGATCGCCACCGCGCTCGCCGCGCACCACCATCGCGGCGGCCCGGATCCGGGCGCCGCGACACACACCAGTGCCACCACCGCCGCCAGCAGCAGCCCGGTGGGGGTCAAGCCGGCCAGCGCCAGAAAGAACACCAGGCCGAACAGCCGCATGGACCCGGTTGCGCCGGCGCGCAACCCCAGCATCGCCGCCGCCACCCACGGCAGGCAGCCGTACCCGACCAGCAGGCTCCAATGCCCCTGCAGCAGCCGCTCGGCCACATAGGGATTCCAGATCGCCACGGTGATCGCCACCAGCTGACCGGGCAGCCCGGCCTCCGGCAGCACGATCGCCACCAGTCGTGCCGCACCGCATCCGGCCAGCCACAGCCCCGCGAACAGCAGCGCCTTGACCACGGTGCCGCCGTCGATCAGCCGCGATGCCAGTGCCACCGCGAAGTCCTGCGGCACCGCTCGCGGCGATGCCTCACCGAGCCCGAGGGCGGTCTCGGTCAGATAGGACCGCGGCGTCGAAACCGCGTCTCGCAACAGCAGATAACCCGGACGCAGCAACGGCGCCAGGATGAGCAGCGTCAGCCCGAGTGCATAGCACGGCGCGATCGCGCGCCTGGCTCGCACCACGGGGAAACTACGGCTGGTCGGGAGCCGAATCCGGGGTGCCGCGCTCCGGGGGGCTCGGCTCTGGGGGCCCCGACGGGCGGTCCAGCTGGGGACGTTGGGTCGGCAGCTTCTCGGTCTCGGCCTCGGCTCCGGAAGGCTGCTCGGTCGTCGGCGCCTTGGGCGCGAACCCACCGAAGAACCCACCGTCGGAACCGTCCCGGCCCCGCCGCCCCAACGCGGCCTCGGCCGGCAGGCTGAACCAGCCGGCCAGGACGCCGCCGATCAAGCAGATCAACCCCGCTGCGGTGAAGGTGATCGGCAGCACCCGGGACCACAGCGCCACCCGGTCGCGCTCGTTGCGGGCCGCATTGACCTGCGCTTCGATGGTCTCCTCGGAGCTGGTCACCGTGTAGTCGGCCAGTGCGATCTCCGGCTTGAGCGGGTCCCGGGCGTAGTAGTGGTTGGCGTGCACCTTCGACTTGACGATGGTGCCCGAGACGGGGTCGACCCACATCGTGCGCTGCGCCGCGTAGTACCGCGTCATCGTGACGTTCTCGTCGGGGTCGGCGCCTTCGATGTTCCAGAGCCGGGCGGGCGCGGTGATCTCACCGTCTTCGTCGTGGCCGTACAGCGACGGGTAACGCACCGGCTCGGCCAGGCTGCCGTCGCCGTCGTAGCCGACGTTCTGGACGAACCGGTAGGTGGTCAGCCCGTTGACGTCGTCCTCCCCCTCGTAGTTGGCTTCGTAGGCCTTCTGCGCGATCGGGTCGAAGTACTGGTAGGACTGCTTCTTGGTGTCGAAGGGGAACCGGTAGGACAGTCCCTCGTGCGGCAGGGCGATGTTGGTGGGCGGGCTTTCGTCCTCAAAGTTGCGCGGTCGCTGCACCGAGCCACCCGGGTGGGTGTCGTCCGAAATCGCCTCGGCGGTCGTGCGATTCAGGGTGACGGTGTCGACGATGGCCAGCAGCAGCCCGGTGTCCTTCTGCCGGTCCGCGCGCCGCAGCGACGAGCCGACCTGCAGGGTCACCACGTCGGCATTGGCGGGCGACTCGACTCCGATCTGTTGCTGGGACACCAGCGGCACGTCCTGGTCGACGACGGCGTGCTCACTGCCCAGGGACTCCGGGTCCAACGCGGCGCCGCTGCCGTTGCCGATCAGCGTGACATCGATGTCGAGCGGGATCTTGGCGATCTTTCCCGCGGTGTAGGTGGACAGCAACAGTGCCGCGACCATCAGGGCGGCGCCGAGGCCCATGACTGCGCATGCCGCGATACGCATCATGATTGCTCGGTTCACGTCGCCGCATCCTCCTTTTGACCCGGTACCCAAATTTGTTTGACCCTAACAGCAGCGGATGCAACAGCTACTGTGTGTCCATCGATGCCTCGGTCGGAAATCAGATGAGCCAGCAGGTAGGCGGCGTGCGCAGCTTCCTGCCCGCCGTCGAGGGCATGCGTGCCTGTGCGGCCATCGGGGTGGTGATCACGCACGTCGCGTTTCAGACCGGGCACTCGTCGGGGATCAGCGGCCGGCTGTGGGGTCGTTTCGACATGGCCGTCGCGGTGTTCTTCGCGCTGAGCGGATTTTTGCTGTGGCGCGGCCACGCGGCGGCCGCGCGCGGGCTGCGTCGAGAGCCGCCGACCGGGCACTATCTGCGGTCACGCGTGGTGCGGATCATGCCGGCCTACCTGGTGTCGGTGGTGGTGATCCTGGCGTTGCTGCCCGACGCCGGGGGCGCCAGTCTGGTGGTGTGGCTGGCCAACCTCACGATGACGCAGATCTATGTGCCGCTGACCCTGACACCGGGCCTCACCCAGATGTGGAGCCTGGCCGTGGAGGTCAGCTTCTACGTCGCCCTGCCCCTGCTGGCGCTGGCGGCGCGGCGGTTGCCGGTGCGCGCCCGGATACCGGCGATCGCGGGCATGGCGCTGCTCAGCCTGGGATGGGGCTTTCTGCCCATCCACACGCCCTACGGGGTGAACCCGTTGAACTGGGCGCCGGCCTACGGCTGCTGGTTCGGGGCGGGCATGCTGCTGGCGGAGTGGGTGCACAGCCCGGTCGGCTGGGTGCACCGGCTGGCCCGTCGGCGGCTGCCGATGGCGCTGCTGACGCTGGTGGCGTTCTTGGTGGCGGCGTCGCCGCTGGCCGGTCCGGAGGGGCTGACCTCGGCCACCGTCGGGCAGTTCATCGTGCGCACCGCGATGGGTGGTGTCTTGGCGTGGGCGCTGTTGGCGCCGTTGGTGCTCGACCGGCCTGACACACCGCACCGGTTCTTGGCCAGCGCGCCGATGGTGACCTTGGGCCGCTGGTCCTACGGGATCTTCATCTGGCACCTGGCCGCCCTCGACATGGTGTTCCCGGTGATCGGCCGGTTCGCGTTCACCGGGGACATGGCGGTGGTGCTGGCGCTGACGATGGTGTTCACCGTCGCCATCGCCGCGGTCAGCTATGCCCTGGTGGAACAGCCGTGCCGCGAGAAGCTACGGGGCTGGGAGACACGGCACCGAGCGGGGCGCCCCGATGCCCCTCAGGCGGCTTTGCCCGACGGGGTGTACTCGGCGACGTCGCTGGTGAATTCGGGCGTGCCGTAGGCCTTCAGCCGCCGCTTGAGCAGCCGTAGCACGTAGGCTCCTGTCAGCCGGCGCAGGCCGGGGGTGCGCACAGCGCGTTGCACCACCAGCAGGCGGCCGGCCACGAACGGAGCCGTGAGGGCGATCCGGGCATAGTCGCCCGCGCTGAGCGTGACGCTCATCTTCGCGGCCACGTCCCGTTTACCACCGCAGAACGTCTTAACGAAAAACGCTTTGCTGTAACTCTTCTCGACAGCGTCGGCGATGCGCTCGCGAAGGGTGTCCTCCTGCCGCAGGTAGGCGGCCATGGTCGAGCGGACCAGCTCCCCACAGGTGGAGTCGTCGAAGTCGTCGCGCAGCAGCGCGGCGCGGGCACTGAACACTCGGATGATTTCGTCGGGTGTGGTCGGCAAAAGCTCCTCGGGCAGGCCGAGTAGCACGCAGCGGTAGCGGGTGAACTCGACCTGGGCGCGCTCACTTGGCGTGAACTCGGTGCGTTTGTGGCGGCGGGCGTCCATCGCCAGCACGAAGAGGTTGATCATCCCGGCCGGCATCTGGTCGATCTGCGGAATCGGCAGCCCGTAGATGTCGACGTCCCATTTCGGCGATCGCTTGAGCGCGTTGAAACGGACCATCGAGTGCATGAGCCGCACCATGGCTGCCGCCTCGAAGCCCGGGCCGTACCGGTCCAGTGCGCCGGGCAGGGTGGTGACGGCGAAGAAACTGGTGGTCTCGTTGACCCGCCCGGCGGCGCGCTTCCCTGACAGGGCGCCGGTCAGTGCCATCGGCAGCGCGGCGTAGGTGTTGAGGAAGGTCGCGATGAACGCGCCGCGGACGACGAACGGCGCCAACAGCGCCATCGGGAGTCGGGAGTGCTCGGCGCCCTGTCGGACCAGGTCCATGTCCAGCCAGTCCGGCGTGGCCTCCATGTCGGCGATGAAGGCGGCCAGCTCGGGCGGCGCGTCGGGCACCGCGCCGATGCCCTGCCGACAAGCCTGCTTGAGCATGCCGATCAGGGAGCTGACGCTGTACTGGCCCATCAGTGCGGCGTAGGAGTCCGACACCACATCACCCAGCCAGGTGGCCGTCGTGATCAGCTCGACGGCGGCATCGTCGGCCAGCAACTTGGCCCGGGTAGCCGGATTGCCTGGCAGAGACGAGACGTCGTCGGGGGAGAGCGCTGTGCGGTAGGGCTGCACGTCGAAGTTCAAATCCCCGTAGAGCTCCGGCAACAGCTCGGCCTGACGGCGCACGCGCTGGTGCAGCTCGGGGTAGTGCGTGGGCATCGATGACCTCCGGTAACAAGCAGATCGTCCGCACAATGGCACAAACTCATGTAATTGTGTCACGATAACACGAGGGAAACGCGGCCAGGCCCGGCCGCCACCGCACGTCGGCCCAGCTCACCGCCGAGCATGACAGGATGAACCACATGGCCGGTCCGGCAGCAGTCAAGGTCGGCGATCCCATGAGTGGCACGGCGGGCGCCATTCTCGAGGCCGCTCGGGTGGAGTTCGCGCGGCATGCCTTTCGCCGGGCCAACATCGACGCTGTCGCCCAGCGGGCCGGAGTGAGCCGTCGAACGCTGTACCGCCACTTCCCCACCAAAGAAGCGCTGTTCGAGCAGCTGGTGGAGACCGACACCCAGGCCCTCTTCGTGGAGCTCGGCCACGCTGCCCGTGCCCAGGATGCCGCCGGTGCAATCGTGGAATGCTTCACCCTCGCCATGCGCCGCATCACCGAGAATCCGCTTGCTACCGCGGTCATCGAAAGCGAACCGGAACTGCTCATCGGAGTGAACACGCCCAACGGTGAGAAGGCTCTGGTGCGTGCCAGCCATCTGGTCGCCGCGACGTTGCGGCTCTGCGGAGTGACCATGCCCGACGAGGCGGTCCTCACCACCGCGGAGATCCTGGTGCGCCTCGTGGCATCACTGCTCACCAACAGGGCAGGGGTGCTCGACATCAACGACACGGTCGCCGTCCGCAAATACGCCCAGACCTACCTCGCCCGTTTGGTCTGGTAACCGCCCTCGGCTCATTGCGCCAGCTGCCCGGCCGGTGTGTAATCATTTGCATCGCTGGTGAATTCGGGTTTGCCGTAGGTCTGCAGCCGACGTTTGACGAGCCGCACCAGGTAGTCGTCGGTGATCTGACGCAGCGCCGGGATCCGGTTGGCGCGCCGGACCACCAGCAGGCGCCCGATGATGAACGGCGCGGTCACGCCGATCCGCAGGTAGTCGGCCAGGCCGATCGACACCCCCTTGTCCTTGGCGACGGCGCGGTCGCCGTTGCAGAAGGCCTTGGTGAAGGCGGCCTTGCTGTAGCTCTTCTCGACGGCATCGGCCATGCGTTCCCACCGGGTGTCGACGGGCCGCAGATAGGCCGCCATGGTCGAGCGCACCATCTCCCCGCAGGTGGCGTCGTCGAAGTCTTCGCGCAGCAGCGCCCCGCGGGTGTGGATGAGGTGGATGATCTCGGCGGGGGTGGTCGGCAGGAGCTCCTCGGGCAGACCGAGCAAAAACGCCCGGTAGCGGGTGAATTCGACGACGGCGCGCTCGCTCGCGCTGAATTCGGTGCGCCCCTTCCGGTGAGCGGCCGTGGCCAGCAGGTAGAGGTTGATCATGCCGGCCGGCATCTGGTCGACCTGTGGAATCGGCAGCCCGTAGATGTCGATGTCCCACTTCTCGGAGCGCTTGAGCGCGTTGTAGCGAACCATCGAGTGCATCAGCCGCACCATGGCGGCCGCTTCGAAGCCCGGGCCGTAGCGGTCCAACGCCCCGGGCAGCGTGGTGACGGCGAAAAAGCTCGTCGTCTCGTTGACCCGGCGCGCGGCACGACGGCCGGACAACGCACCGGTCAGTGCCATGGGCAGC
Organism: Mycolicibacter heraklionensis; assembly: GCF_001021505.1. Lineage (GTDB taxonomy): Bacteria > Actinomycetota > Actinomycetes > Mycobacteriales > Mycobacteriaceae > Mycobacterium > Mycobacterium heraklionense. The sequence continues at coordinate 103,228 of NZ_LDPO01000016.1, read as the reverse complement.
GCTGCGTAGGTGTTGACGAAGGTCGCGATAAAGGCCCCGCGGGTGACGAACGGCGCCACCAATGCGGCCGGAATGCGTGCGTGCCGAGCACCCTCACGCACCAGGTCCATGTCCAGCCACGGGGGCGCGGCTTCCATATCGGCGATGAACGCCGCCAGCTCCGGTGGCGCGTCGGCGACCGCGTCAATGCCCTTGCGGCAGGCCAACTGGAGCATGTCGATCAACGCGGTGACGCTGTATTCGGACATCAGCGCCGCATAGGGGTCGGCCACCACATCCCCGAGCAGGGTCGTCGTGCGGATCAGTTCGACGGCCCGTTCGTCGGCCAGGTAGGGGGCGCGCTCGGCGACCCACTCAGGCAGGGCCGAGCGGTCTGCCGGATCGGTGGTGGTGCGGTAGGGCTGTTTGTCGAAGTCGATGTCGCCGTAGAGGTCCGGCTGCACCTCGCGCTGACTGCGAACACGTTCCGCAAGCTCGGGGTAGTGCGTGGGCATCACGGCCTCCAGATAACTAACATATTGTTAGTTACACAAGTAACAGAGTGTTAGTTATGCTGTCAACTATGACTTTGGGGCAGTCGCGGCGGCGGATGACGGCCGAGGCCCGGCGTGGCCAGATCCTCGATGTCGCCCACGCGATCGTGGACGCGGAGGGATTTCACGCGGCCACGCCGAACCGGATAGCCCGCGAGGCCGGGATCAACCGGTCGCTGATCTATCAGCAATTCGGCGACCCCGCCAGGCTTTTCGTCGCGTTGATCGATCGCGAAGCCGCGCGGGCGGCCGCCCAGTTCGCCGAGGTGATCGCCGAAACGACGGAACCGGGCGGCGACGGCGTTCTGGTCAGCAGGTTCGACAGCGTGCTCCGCGCGGTCGACGCCTGCCCTGCCACGTGGCGGCTGTTCCTGTTCCCGCCGCAGGGCGCGCCGCCGGAACTGCACGAGCGTCTTGCGCAGGCGCAAGAAGTCGTGCGCGCCTACTTGGTGGGCGAGTTGCTGCGCAGCTACCCCGACTTGCCGGATCCTGACTACACCGCCCGCATGCTGCATGCCGCCGCCCGCGAACTTCTGCAGTTGCGCCTCAGCGATCCCGAGGCCGCCACCCACGAGCGCCTCCACGCCCTGATTCGGTCGCTGGCGGTACGTGCTGCTGTGCCGGCGCGGTGACGTCGGCGAAGCCCAGCGGGGGCCTCAGTAGCCGCCGGAGTGCTCGAAGATCTTGCGCGGGTTGTCGACCAGCATGGTGCGCAGCTGCTCGTCGGTGACGCCACGCTGCCGCAGCGCGGGGATCACGTCGTTGTGGATGTGCAGGTAGTGCCAGTTGGGTGCGGCCACCGAGCTCAGTTCGCCGGGCAGCGCATCGAAATAGCAGTTGGCGTCGTGCGAGAGCACCATCTTGTCCGCGTGGCCGCGCTCGCACATGGCCGCCACCGTGTTCACGCGTTCCTCGAACGGCAGGATCAGATCGATGCCGAACCGGTCCATACCCAGGTACGAGCCCGCGGCGATCAGGTCCTCCAAGTAGCCCAGGTCGGTGCTGTCCCCGGAGTGGCCGATCACCACCCGGGACAGGTCGACGCCTTCTTCTTCGAAGATGCGCTGCTGTTCCAGGCCGCGACGGCTGCCGGCATGGGTGTGGGTGGAGATGGGTGCGCCGGTACGCCGGTGGGCTTGGGCGACCGCGCGCAACACCCGCTCGACGCCGGGAGTGACGCCCGGTTCGTCGGTGGCGCACTTGAGGATCGCCGCCTTGATCCCGGTGTCGGCGATGCCGGTCTCGATGTCGCGGACGAACATGTCGGCCATGATCTCCGGTCCGTCCAGCATGGTGCCGGGACCCAGATAGTGGAAGAAGAACGGCACGTCGTTGTAGGTGTAGACGCCGGTGGCCACCACGATGTTCAGTTCGGTGCCCGCGGCGACTCGGGCGATCCGCGGGATGTAGCGGCCCAGCCCGATCACCGTCAGGTCGACGATGGTGTCGACTCCGGCGGCCTTCAGCTCGTTGAGCCGAGTGATCGCGTCGGCCACCCGGGCCTCCTCGTCGCCCCAGGCTTCCGGATAGTTCTGGGCGATCTCGGTGGTCATGATGAACACGTGCTCGTGCATCAGGGTGACGCCGAGGTCGGCGGTGTCGATGGGCCCGCGCGCGGTGTGACATTGCGACATGGCTCGATCGTATGGAGATTGACGCGGCGGTCGGCTGCCTTCGCCGAGAATGCCTACGGCTGCTCCAGCAGATTGTCGCGGATTCGCGCGTAGGAGTGGGTGAACAGTTCCACCTCACGCGGACTGAGCGAGTCGAACAGGCCGGCCCGCACCGCTTGCACATGGCCCGGCGCGGCCGCTCGCAACTTGTCCATGCCCGACTCGGTGAGCTCGGCGTACTGGCCGCGTTTGTCTTCCTCGCACTTGACCTGGTGGACCCAGCCGGCGTCGGTCAGCCGTTTGACCGCTCGGGTGACTCCACTGCGGGTCGTCACGGTGATGTCGGCCAACTCGTTCATCCGCAGCCGGCGGTCGGGCGCCTCGGACAGCAGTGCCAGGATCTCGAAGTCGGACAGGTTCAGTCCTGCGTCGGCGGCCAATTGCCGGTCCAGGCTGCGGAGCAGCAAGCGCGTGCTGTCGAGGTAGCCCCGCCACATCCGCTGTTCCTCCTCGTTGAGCCACGGTGCCTCCATGAGGCCCAAATATAGTTGACGAAATCACAATCGTCCAAGTGGATAGCCGTGCTAAACAGCTAGAAGGCGAGGGAATGGATCGCAAACTAGTTGCGTTGGCAACTATCAGCTAGAGTTACGACCAACAACCCAAGGAGGGCCTGCCGTGACGAGCACCGGTATGCAGTTCGGCATCTTCACCGTCGGCGATGTCACCGTCGACCCCACCACCGGCCGTGCGCCGACGGAGGCCGAGCGGATCCGGGCGACCGTGGCGATCGCCAAGAAGGCCGAGGAAGTCGGCCTGGACGTCTTCGCCACCGGTGAGCATCACAACCCGCCGTTCGTGCCGTCGTCGCCGACAACCCTGCTGGGCTATATCGCGGCGCAGACCGAGCGCATACAGCTGACCACCGCCACCACGCTGATCACCACGAACGACCCGGTGAAGATCGCCGAGGACTACAGCGTGCTGCAGCACCTCGCCGACGGCCGAGTGGACCTGATGCTGGGGCGCGGAAACACCGGCCCGGTGTATCCCTGGTTCGGCAAGGACATCCGGGCCGCTTTGCCGCTGACCGTGGAGAACTATCAGTTGCTGCGCCGGCTGTGGCGCGAGGACGTCGTCGACTTCAGTGGTGAGTACCGCACCCCGTTGCACGGGTTCACGCTGGCGCCGCGTCCGCTGGACGGGATCCCCCCGTTCGTCTGGCACGGGTCGATCCGCAGTCCCGAAATCGCCGAACTCGCGGCGCACTTCGGTGACGGCTTCTTCGCCAACCACATCTTCTGGCCGGCGTCGCACACCAAACGGATGGTGCAGCTGTACCGCCAGCGCTTCGCGCACTACGGCCACGGTGGTGCCGATCAGGCGATCGTGGGGCTCGGCGGGCAGGTGTTCCTGCGGCCCAACAGCCAGGATGCGGTGAACGAGTTCCGACCGTACTTCGACAACGCCCCGGTCTACGGCCACGGCCCGAGCCTGGAGGAGTTCAGCGCCCAGACTCCGCTGACGGTCGGCTCGCCGCAGCAGGTGATCGACAAGACGCTGGGCTTCCGTGACTACGTGGGCGACTACCAACGCCAGCTGTTCCTGGTCGACCATGCCGGTCTGCCGTTGAAGACGGTGCTTGAGCAGCTCGATCTGCTGGGTGAGCACGTTATCCCGGTGCTGCGCAAGGAATTCGCCATCGGCCGGCCCGCGCACGTTCCCGGTGCGCCGACGCACCAGTCCCTGGTTGAGGCTGCGCGGCAACCCGAAATCCAGGAGGCGTCATGAGACTGGTCGTGATCAGCGGCGGGTTGCGTGAGCCGTCGTCCACCCGGCTGCTGGCCGACCGGCTCGCCGCGGCGGTCCGCGCCGAGCTCGGGCAGGTCGACATCGAGGTCGTCGAGTTGCGGCACCTGGCTCGGGCGATCACCGACGCCATGTTGACCGGGTTCGCCTCGGCGGAGCTGGAGGCGGTGTTCGACGCGGTCGCGGCCAGTGACGGAGCGATCGCGGTGACGCCGACGTTCAACGCGACGTTCAGCGGGTTGTTCAAGTCGTTCTTCGACGTGCTGCCCGAGCAGACCCTGGACGGCACGCCGGTGCTGATCGCGGCGACCGGCGGCACCGAACGGCACTCGCTGGTGCTGGACCACGCCCTGCGTCCGATGTTCTGCTATCTGCATGCGCTGGTGTCGCCCACCGGCGTGTACGCGGCGACGTCCGACTTCGGCGCGCAGGGACTGTCTGAGCGGATTACCAAGGCGGCCAGGGACTTCGCTCGGCTACTAGAACTGCGCGGACCCCGCCGCAGCGATACGGCCAGCGTGGAAATCAATGAGATGCAACGCCTGCTCGCAGGCGCCTAACAAAAAGGAGAGATGGCAATGACGAAGTTGGCGGTTATCTATTACTCGGCCACCGGGCACGGCACCAAGATGGCGCAGCGGGTGGCCCAGGCGGGCGAGGCGGCGGGCGCCGAGGTCCGCGTGCGGCACATCCAGGAGACGCGCGACCCGGAGACCTTTGCCCACAACCCGGCGTGGAGCGCCAACTACTCGGCGACCAAGGACCTGCCGGCGGCCACCGGCGACGACATCGTCTGGGCGGACGCCGTCATCTTCGGCTCGCCCACCCGATTCGGTTCCCCCTCAGCACAATTCCGGAACTTTCTGGACGGGCTTGGCGGGCTGTGGGCCAAGGGCGAACTCGCCGACAAGGTCTATGCCGGCTTCACCTCGAGTCAGACCGCCCATGGTGGGCAGGAAGCCACGCTGCTGAATCTCTACGTGTCGCTGATGCATTTCGGCGGCATCCTGGTCCCGCCGGGCTACACCGACCCGATCAAGTTCGCCGACGGCAACCCCTACGGCGTCGGGCACGTCACCGGACCGAACAACCAGAACGAGCTGGACGAGGCCACGCTGGCCGCACTCGACCACCTGGCCACCCGGGTGGTGGGCGTCGCCGCCAAGCTCGCGGCGGGGTGACGGGTCGGCGTCAGGCCACCCACACCGTCTTGAGGTTGCAGAACTCCCGGATGCCGTGGCCCGAGAGTTCCCGGCCGTAGCCGGATCGCTTGATCCCGCCGAACGGCAGCTCCGGGTAGGACACCGTCATGCCGTTGATAAAGACCTGGCCGGCCTCGATCTCGTCGGCGAACCGGCTGATCTCAGCCTCATCGCGGGTCCAGGCGTTGGACCCCAGGCCGAACGGGCTGGCATTGGCGATCTCGATGGCCTCGTCGATATCGGCGGCGCGGTACACCGATGCCACCGGGCCGAACACCTCCTCGGTGAAGATCGCCATGTCGCGGCTGATATCGGTGATGACGGTGGGCGGGTAGAACCAGCCTGGGCGGTCCAGTCGCTTGCCTCCGCAACGGATTACCGCGCCGGCAGCGGCGGCGGCATCGACCTGCTGCGCCACCTCGTCGCGGCCCGCTTCGGTGGCCAGCGGCCCGACGTCGGTGTCCCGGTCGGTCGGGTCCCCGACCCGCAGCGCAGACATCTGGCTGACGAACTGGGTGACAAAGTCGTCGTAGATGTCGGTGTGGACGATGAATCGCTTTGCCGCGATGCATGATTGGCCGTTATTCTGCACCCGCGCGGTCACCGCGGTGCGCACCGCGGCCTCCAGGTCGGCCGAGGGCATGACAATGAACGGGTCGCTGCCGCCCAATTCCAGCACGGTGTGTTTGACCTCGTCGCCGGCGATAGCCGCGACAGAACGCCCGGCGGGCTCGCTGCCGGTCAAGGTTGCCGCCGCCACCCGCGGGTCGCGCAACACCCGCTCGACAGCACCCGAGGAGATCAGCAGGGTCTGGAAGCAGCCATCAGGGAAACCGGCGCGGGTCAACAGGTCGGCGAGGTACAACGCGGTCTGCGGAACGTTCGAGGCGTGCTTGAGCAGGCCCACGTTGCCGGCCATCAGGGCGGGGGCGGCGAACCGCACCGCTTGCCAGAGCGGGAAGTTCCACGGCATCACCGCCAGCACCACCCCGAGCGGCTGATAGCGGGCGAACGCCTTGGACGCGTTGACCTTCGACGCGTCGGCGACCTCGTCAGCCAGCAACTGTTCACTGTGGTCGGCGTAGTACCGGAAGCCCTTGACGCACTTGAGCGCTTCCGCTTTGGCCGAGGTCAACGTCTTGCCCATCTCGAGGGTCATCATGGCGGCGACCTCGTCGGCTTCGGTCTCCAGCAGATCGGCCGCGGCGTGCATCCATCTGGCACGCTGAGCGAAATCGGTGCGACGGTATTCGACGAAGCGATTCGCCGCGCGGGTGATCGCGGCATCGACTTCCGCGTCGCTGGCGGCGGTGAACGTCTTGACCGTCTCGCCGGTGGCGGGGTTGGTCGTGGCTATGGGTGTTGCGGGCACGCGGACCTCCTTCTCAAGCGCTGCGGTGGGAGAGTGCATGTCCAGCCTGCCACCATCGAACCGCGTAGGCTCGCGACGAGCCAGCGTCAGTACATCGATACGGGAGTTGCCCGATGCGTTTCAACCCACCGCCCAACTGGCCGCCCGCGCCACCTGGCTGGGCACCGGACGCCAACTGGGCGCCTGACCCGACGTGGCCGCCCCCGCCCCCGGGGTGGCCGCTATGGGTGGAGGACGACGCTGCCGGCGTGGCCCCCGGGGGCTACCCGCCCTATGGTGCGCCGTGGCCGGTTCCGGGGCCTGAGCCCAGGTCACGCAAGGTGTTGTGGCTGTCGCTGGCCGCGGCCGCGGTGGCGGTTGTGGTGGTCGTCGGCCTGGTGCTGAGCCTCGGCGGCCGGCTCACGGCAGAGGACAAGCCGTCTCGCAAGCCTGACATCACCAACCTGACTTCGGAAATGCTGGTGGAGCGGTCCTCCTTCCCGGACTCGTCCGGCGGAAAGTGGATCAGCGGGGTGAACAGTGCCGGCGACGCGCCCTCGGACATGCCCAATCTGACGGTCGACCCGCCCGAATGCGCCGACTTCTACTCCAGTCCCGCGTCCGCCACGCAGACGGCGACGGCGACGTTGGCCAAGCTGCAGCCCGGCGGCCTGCACACGATGCGCGTGCGGCTGGCGCTGACGCCGGATCATCCGAACCTGAAGCGGTTTGTGGAGAAGTGCCAGACGTTCAAGCAGACCTTCGAGCAGAACGGGCGTTCGGTGACCACCGACATCCAGATGAACCCGCTGGATGCAGATGGGGTGCCGCCGTGGGCGGTCGCGACCGTGATCACGAGCGCCAGCAAGGCCGCCATCCGGTTGCCGATCTCGATCACGGCCTCCACCATCTCCGGCTATTACCGCGGGGTGCTCGTGGTGGCGACCAGCAACGACATCGGGTTGCGGATGGAGAGCGACGGATCCGACGACGCGACGCACGCCGAGGATCTGGTGAAGCTGTTCAACACGCAGATCGAGAAGCTCGAAGCCGCGCAGTAACCGGGCGCCCAGAAGTACAGGCGCTGGCTCTGCGTCCATGGCGCAAAAGTGCGAGTGGGACGCGCCGTACTCGCAGAGTCAACGCCTGACACCGCTGGCGACCACCGCGGTCGCGGCCACCACCGCCACCGACACCAGCGCCGCCAGCTGCACTCCCGCGGAATGGCCGGCATAGCCGTCCACCGATCGCCAAGGATGCCGGCACAGCATCGCACCCGCCGTGATCAGCCCGCCGGCGCTCAACCCGAGCCGTGCCACATCAAATGCGCGGTGCCGATGCCGCAGTGCGAACAGCAACACCAGCGCGGCCCCGAACACCGCCGCTCCGGTGATCCCGGCGATCAAGAAGCCGACCGTCAGGGCACCGGTCGCCGCCACGCGGCGGCTCGGGCCCCAGGGCTGCACCGGCGGCCCGGGATCACGGATCCGCCGCGCCGGCCACCAGGCCAACAACGCCAGCAGCGGGAGCAGAGCCAGCCCGCCGGCCATCCCGAACCGGTACATCCGGTTAGGCCCGAACTCCCATGTGATCGTGCCGTCGGTGCCCGCGGGCAGCACAAAGCCCTGCTGCCATCCGTTGACCGCCACCGGAGCCAATCGGGTGCCGTCCGACGTGCGCGCCACCCACCCGCCGTTGATGCTCTCCGGAACGACCAGTACCCGAGCGGCCGCCGCGCCGGGCACCGTCACCTCACGCCGGTCGGAGCCCCAGGCGCCGAGCACCGCCGGTGTGGTCTTTGACGCGCCGGCAACCGCTGACGGCCCGGACAGTGTCGCGCCGTCGACCACGAACGCCGGGCCGGGGCTGATCATCAACTCCTGCGCGCCGGGCGGCAACGCGATCGGACGCAGATCGCAGGCCTGCGCCGCCACCGGCTTGTCGTCGAGCAGCGCGCCGACAGTCGTGGTGATCGAGGTGTGCACGAACCGGCCCGCGATCGCGATGATCGGGCCGTGGTCGCAGTCGACGTGGACCGGCCGCGACCGGTTGCGGGCGTGATCGGCGGGGGCAACGGGACGTCCGTCGGCGCCCAGCACACTGACCTCGGCCAGCCCCGGCGGCTTGAGCTGGTCGAAGCCGATCGCGGTGCGGTCGATCACGTCCTCCCACCCCAGCAGGCTGATCGTCACGGTGTCGGTGACCCGCGGCAGCAGCCGAACCTGCTGATCGTCGGATTCCGCCAACTCCCGGACCTGGGGGCCCGAGCCCAAGTCGATCGCCACCAGCGTGGGATGCGCCGGCAGCGGCGACTGGCTGGGAGTGAACCGCACTCCGGTCACCTTGACCGGCCGCGGCAGCGTGATGGTCAGGGTCGGCGGGGACCGGTGCGCGACCACCCGCTGCGACGCCGTCCACGCCGTGCTCGGGTCACCGTCGGCGGCGGCATACGCCGACCCCAGTACGTCGAGCACGTCGGCGTCACCGCGGGCCCGCAGGCTTCCCGGCTCGGCGATCAGGTCAACCAGATTCGGGCCCTGACGCGGCCGCACCCAGACGGTCGGGGTCACCGACATGGGCCGCGGCACGTTCAGGGTGCGGCTGAAGGTGGCGGGCTCCTCGGGCTCGAGCATCATCGACGCCGCGCAGCGCACCGCGCCGTCGGCCGGCGCGCAGCCGGTTCGGCCCGGCAAGCCCGCACCCAGGTCCCACTGCGCCACCTGGGCGCCTGCGGGTGGCGCGGGAACGAGCGCCGTGTGGCGCAGGTCGACCGGATGCGCGAAGCCTGAGGCGTCGTACTGGGTGACCGCCAAATCGGTGATGCCGAACTGCACGCCGGGGGAGCCGTCGTCGGTGCCCGACGCGGTGATCCGTACCCAGGGTGTTTCGCCGTAGGGCAGCGCGGCGATCAGGGGCTCGCCGGCGCGGTCGAACCGCAGCGTGGTGGTGCCGTTGACCGTGGAGATCTGGATCCGGCGCACCTGCGCGCCGACGGCCGTCGCGCTGGGCGTCACGGTGATGGTGCCGTTGGTCAGCGGGTGGTCGAAGTCCACCTGCAGCCATTGGCCGACCGCCGACTGCAGGGCGTTGGACACCCAGGCGGTTCCCGAGTCGCCGTCGATGGCGGCGGCCGGCGAAGTCGACGGCGCGACGTCGGGCAGCGTGGTGGCGTCCGAGGACGAGCTGGACGCGGTGAGCCGGCCCCCGAGCCAACCGCCGAACACGGTGCTGGCGCCGGGCGTCGGATAGTCCGGCACCCGGCTCAGCGTGTGCCGGGGGTCGCCGGCCGCGCGGATCGTCGACGAGTGGTCATCGACCCGGCCGTAGTCGGTCTCGCGGGCCAGGGGGGTGTCGGTGACGGTGACCACCGGTGTGCCCACGTCCGCACGCCGGGCGTCAGCGGTCATCAGCACCGGGCCCAGCACCGGCTCACCGCGCAACCGGCGGTGTTCGTCGAGTCGCAGCAACACCTCCGGGCCCCCGTCGACCCGGGGCATCGCGTCAAGGTCGGCCAGATATGGCGCGCCCGCGGATGCGCCTGCCACCGGGTCGCCGACCCGGTAGATCTCGATCGCCGGGTAGGCCGGCCGCAGGCCACTGTCGGCGACGAATCCCGGGACCGTGCCCGACCCGACGGGATCGCCGAACTGGGCCACCCGTTGCAATCCCGGTGAGCCGTCGACAGCGCGGTGCACCAGCAGTGGCCGGGCCGACCGTGAGGTGTCGGGGTCCAGGTCGTTGCGCACCACCAGGTAGGAGATGCCTTGTCTGGTCAGAGTGTCGGCCAGGCCGGCGGACGGGCGGCCGGCGGCGAACAGGCGCTGCACCGAGTCGAGCGCCCGAATGGTCTGCGGCGGGGTCAGCGGGATCGAGTCGCGCACCCCCCACGGGCCGACGTCGAGGACCTGCAGGGGTTCGTCGTGGCTGGTGCCCCAGGTCTGGGTGGCGAACGGCGCTCCCGGCGCCACCAGCACCCGGCCGGGGGTCGGGCCGCCGCCGTTGTGTTCGGCGAGCCAGCTGGCGGCGTCGCGCCAATACTGCGGCAGCGCGCTGAATGTCCCCGGCGGGGTGAGTCGGCCGGTCCAGGCCAGCGAGGTGCTGACCAGCAGGGCCGTCAGGACCACCAGGCCAACAGCGGCCGACTTGTGGTGCTCGGGGTGCACGAACGCGCGCCGCCACACCAGTGCCGGCGCGCTGCCCGGCAGCGGGATGCGGCCCAGCAGATGAATGAGCCCCAGGACCACCGGGATCCGGATCACCGACTCGAGTTTGTGCAGGTTGCGCAGCGGCGCTCCCGCTCCGTCGAGGAAGGCCTGCACCGAGTGGGCCAGCGGCGAGCCCAGCCCGCCCGCATAGCCGATGGCCAGCAGCGTCACCCCGATCAGCAGCATGGTGACCAGCCGTCCGGCGCCGGGCGACCGCCGCGACAGCATGCCGGTCAGCCCGGCCAGACCGGCGGCCGCGACCAGGCAGGTGCCCAGGATCATCACCGGACGGGTGACCAGCGGCGCCCCGGCGGTGGCGTTCGGCGCGACGAACGGTGTCCAACTGTGGGTGCCGCGCAGCATTTCGGTCAGCGAGGTCCACCGGGTGGTGACGCCCGCCGATTCGATGAAATCCAGGAAGGGCGGGCTGACTCGGCCCAACAACACCAGGGCCACCAGCCACCAGGTCACCGCCAGCGTCAGCGCCAGCAGCCACCAACCGGTGAACCGCCACCAGCGTCGGTTGGGGCGGTGGCACAGCCACCAGATCATCGCCGGCAGGCAGCCCGCCAGCGTCGCGACCGCGTTCACGGCGCCCATCAGCGCAACCGCGACCCCAGCCTGGCCGGCCAGCATCCGTGCTGGCCGCTGCGGGGCGTCCTGGCTCGGATCGCCTGGCGCGCCGAGCGCCCGGATAACCGGTAGCAGCACCCACGGGGCGAGCACCATCGGCAATGTCTCCGAGGAGATCGAACCCAGCGTGGTGAGCACTCGCGGCGACAGGGCGAATGCGGCGGCGCCGATCACCCGTGCCGTCGGGGTCCCGATCCGCAACGTCTCGGCGACCCGCAGCAGGCCCCAGAACCCAAGAGTCAGCAGCACGGCCCACCACAGCCGCTGAACGATCCAGCCGGGCAGCCCTAGCAGGTCACCGGCCAGGAAGAATGCGCCGTGCGGGAACAGATAGCCGTACGCCTGGTTCTGCACCTGGCCGAACGGCAGCTCGCTGCTCCACAGGTTGGCGGCACGAGCCAGGAACCGCAGCGGAGCGAGAGTCAGATCGAGCTTGGTGTCCGGAGAGATCCGGCCGGGCGCCTGCAGCAGGCTACAAGTCAGAGAGACGGCGCCGACCAGCCACAACCAGCGCCGCGGCAACGGTGTCACAGCCTGCGACTGTGCCGGCGGACGGTCAGGTGTTGCCGGCGTCCGCAGGTCAGCCGCGGTTGCCGTATTCCACCCTGTTCAGCACCGAGGACGCCGGGTCGCCTCCGGCGATCTGCGGCTTGGTGTCTTGCTGCACCATCAGCGTGACCCCGAAGACGGCCGCCGCACCCAGCAACACCCCCACGACGATGCTTATGGCGGCCGGCACCACGAACCGAGGCATGGTCAGGCTCCTTCTGCACTCTCGTGACGTAGATCAAGGACGCCATCAACACCAGCCCCCGCTTGGCGCCCGACCGCCAACGTAGCACGTGGGCCTTGCGTACCCCCTTGTTCCGGCCGTGACAGCATGGTGCGATGCCTGGATCGCTGACTCGACAACTGCCCGGTCTGCTGCTTGCCGCCGCGGTGCTGCCGGCGCTCGTCACGTCGTGCTCGCACCGTGACGAGACGCCCGCGCCGGCGTCGGAGGCCGCACCGTCGGACACCACTGTTGCCGCGTCGCCGGTGGACCCGGTGTGTGAGCAGGTGTCGGCCCTGTCGGTCCGCGACAAGCTGGCGCAGCTGGTGATGGTGGGCGTCCGCGACGCGGCGGATGCCCGCGCGGTGGTCACCGATCACCACGTCGGCGGCATCTTCATCGGCAGCTGGACCGAGCTGTCCCTGCTCACCGATGGGTCGCTGAAGGAGATCAAGGAAAGCCAAGCGCCCACCGGCCCGCTGCCGCTGGCGGTCAGCGTGGACGAGGAGGGCGGCCGAGTGTCGCGGCTGTCGTCGCTGATCGGGAAGTCGCCGTCGGCGAAGGAGCTGGCGCAGACCAGCAGCGCCGCGCAAGTACGTGAGCTGGCCGCCGAGCGGGGCCGCAAGATGGCTGACCTGGGCATCACCGTCGACTTCGCGCCGGTGGTCGACGTGGTGGACTCCGACACCGACGACGACACCGTGATCGGTGACCGTTCGTTCGGGCCGGACCCGGCCAAGGTCACCGAGTACGCCGGCGCGTACGCGCAGGGTCTGCGCGACGCCGGGCTGCTGCCGGTGCTCAAGCACTTCCCCGGTCACGGCCACGGTTCCGGTGACTCGCACACCGCCGGTGCGGTGGTCACCCCGTCCCTGACGCAGTTGCAGGACAACGACTTGGTGCCCTACCGCACCCTGGTCACCCAGGCGCCGGTGGCGGTGATGATGGGCCACCTGGAAGTGCCCGGACTGACCGAGGATCCCGCCAGCCTGAGCCCGGCGGCGGTCAAGCTGCTGCGCACCGGCACCGACTATCACGGCCCGGCGTTCGACGGCCCGGTGTTCAGCGACGACCTGTCTTCGATGGCGGCGATCACCGAGCACTACGGGGTCGCCGAAGCGGTGCTGCGCAGCCTTGCGGCCGGTGTCGATATCGCGTTGTGGGTCACCACCGACGAGGTTCCGGCGGTGCTGGACAGGCTGGAGCAGGCGGTGTCCGCCGGTGAGCTGAAGCAGGAGGCCGTCGACGCCTCGCTGGCGCGGGTGGCCGCGGTCAAGTTGCCCGGTACGCGCTGCCACGGCTGATTCCGGCGGCGCGGGCAGCACACAAGTTACTCTTCGGTAAGATCGTGCCGAGGGGGAGCGCGGAAGGACCTCGAGGCGATGGCAGCTGGTAGCAAGCGATTACCGCGGGCCGTGCGCGAACAGCAGATGCTCGACGCTGCGGTGCAGATGTTCTCGGTCAACGGCTACCACGAGACCTCGATGGATTCGATCGCCGCGGCTGCGCAGATCTCCAAGCCGATGCTCTACCTGTATTACGGCTCCAAAGAAGAATTGTTCGGGGCGTGCCTGGACCGCGAACTGCGCCGGTTCGTCGAGTCGGTACGCACCGAGATCGACTTTCAGCAGCCCCCGAAAGACATGCTGCGCAATACGATTCGGGCATTCTTGCGCTACATCGATGCCAACCGGGCGTCGTGGATCGTGATGTACACCCAGGCCACCAGTTCGCAGGCGTTCGCCCACACCGTGCGCGAGGGCCGCGAGCGGATCATCGAGCTGGTCGGCCGGTTGCTGCGGGCCGGCACACGTAAGCCGGAACCGGGTGTCGACTTCGAGTTGATGGCGGTCGCGCTGGTGGGCGCCGGCGAGGCGATCGCCAGCCGGGTCAGCACCGGTGACACCGGCGTGGACGAAGCCGGCGAGCTGATGATCGACCTGTTCTGGCGCGGCCTCAAGGAAGCGCCCGGCGGCCGCGACGGCGCCGACGCCGCCGCGGCCGGGTGATCAGGCGCGGCCTTTAGGCCGTGAAGAGATCCTGGATGGTCGCGGTGATGCCTGCGACCGCGCCGTTGAGTGCCAGGTACTCGAAACCGGCTGCCAGCGTGCCCAATCCGACAAGGCCGGCAACCGGCAGGCCGATGGCGTCGACGATGTCGCCCTGGGAGAGTTCCTGGGCGAACACCTCGAAGGCATACGCCGGTGCGGTGGTCAGCAGGGCGTTGAGGATGTCGGCGGTCGGCAGCAGCGTGGCGTAAGCCTGCGCGGCGATGCTGCTGACCGCGTTGGCGAGTTCGCTGAGGCTGGGCAACGCGAACGACGTGACGTCGCCCGCCGAGGGGCCCAGGAAATCGGCTGCACTGGGGAAGGACAGGTTCGACAGGTCGTTGACGAAGGCATTCCAGCCCTCCTGTGCCCCATTGCCCAGCGCCGTCAGAACCTCACCCCAGTTGAGGTCTGTCGGGAACAACTCGAACGGCACCGCCACATCGGCCGGGCCGGCGGACCAGCCTTCGGTGGTGCTGCCGTAGCCGAGGTCTACCAGGACCCGCATGCTCGGTTCCAGGAGGTCGTAGATCGGCTGACCGATGACCGGGATCGACTGCAGCGGCATCAACAGCGGCAGTATCTCGCTGGGAATCATGAAGTACTGGGCGTTTCCGGTGTAATCCTCGCTCACCGGCATTTCGATGGCCGTCGCCAGCTGTTCGGGGGTCAGGCTCGGGTAGATCGTGTGCTCGTAGATGATGCCCAGGACGGCGTTGAGGTCGGCCAGGAAATTGATCGGGTACTTCGGGAAGTCGGCATAGCCGTCGTATTCCAGGGTGTAAACGCTGGTAGCCCACGGGGCGTCGTCCGGGATGGCGCCGTTGAACGTGATGCCCAGGCTCGGGATGGTCGGGTAGCTGCCATCGGTCAACACATCGAAGCGCTCGAACAGGCCGCCATTGGGATTGTTGGGGGCACCCAGCAGCACGAAGGAGAGTTGGTCGGCGGTCGGCTGTTGGTCGGGAGGCAGCGCCAACAGGTCGCGCATCACGATGGTGGAAATGGTGGTGCTCTGCGAGTAGCCCAGTACGACGAGGTTGTTCCCCTCAGCGATCTGCTTGTTGATCGTGTCGTGCAGGATGGTGACGCCCTGGGCGATCGACGGATCCAGTTCCAGGCTCTTGACGCCGCTGTTGGGGTAGAGGCCTTCCGGCGTGAACAGGGGGTTCGTCGCATCCACCGGGTAGCTGGGCTGGCCCGGGAAGAACGGGGTGGTGGGGTCGATGTAGCGGGCGAAGAGCGCGTCCATGTAGCTCTGGGGCGGGATCGGCAGGCCGCTGCCGCCCATGATCCACGCCTCGGTGTCCAGCAACTTCGCCTGGGCGAGCACGGTTTTGGCCCCGATGGTCCACGTCGGTTGCAGTGCCGGTATGGCACCCAGGGTAAGGGCCCCGGTGATCGCCAACGACACGGCACCCAGCGAACGAAACTTCGTGTTATTCACGGCAACTCCCTCTGGCAGATCTTCGATAAAACTTTGACAGGTATTCGTTTGGACTGGCGCGGATTCAGAGACCCAGCCAGCCGAGGTCGGTGCTGAGGGCGTCCCCAGGGTCGGCTACGTCGGTGGGAAGGGTGGGAAAGGTCAGGTCGGCTAACGGATTTCCTGTGCCATCCCAGCCGATTGCCCCTGCGAGAATCTGCGACAAGCTCTCCAGGGCGCCCATGGGCCCAACCGGCACACCCCCGATGCCGGCGGGAAGCGGGCTTTGCATGACGAAGGCGAGCGCGTTGAACAACGAGCCGCCGATGCCGAGATTGTCCGGGATGGTGCCGTCGGTGGCCCCGGGCGTGAGCAGTCCCCCAAACGCGATGCCCAGGGAGGTGAAGA
The DNA here is from genome assembly GCF_001021505.1 of Mycolicibacter heraklionensis. Taxonomy (GTDB): domain Bacteria; phylum Actinomycetota; class Actinomycetes; order Mycobacteriales; family Mycobacteriaceae; genus Mycobacterium; species Mycobacterium heraklionense. The sequence goes on along the minus strand of NZ_LDPO01000016.1, from coordinate 87,228 downwards.
CGACACCTTCGGGCAAGATGCCCTCCTCCGACAGCAGTGGTAGCAGGCCAGAGAGGTCGAGGGTGGCCCCGTTGAGGAAGGCGTTGGTGAGGTTGGCGGGGATGTTGATCAGATCGTTGAGCGCCGCTGTGACGTCCGGGTTGTCGCCGCTGAGATCGTCTGTGATGACCTCGACGCTGTTGACCAACTCCACGATTGGGCTGACGAAGGGGCCGACCAGGCCCATGAGCACGCCGCTCAGCGGTGACGCCAGGTAATCCACCGTCGTCATCACACTGTCCACGGTTGCCGGGTCCAGCTGGAGGAAGGCTTCCAACACCAGGGGAAGCAGGTTGTAGAGCTGAGTGTGGGCGGCCTCGAGCGTGTGTGGAAGCGTCGCACTTATCACCTCGTCGGGAGCGCCGCCCAGCACGAAGGACTCCGATGCGGTCTGCAGGTGATCACCGATCTGGGTGAAGATGTCCCCGATGCTCCCCGGATTTTGAACGAGTTGGCCCAGGTAGCCGATCTGGTTGACGATCGCTTGTTGCCAGGTCGCGGCGGGGGCTTCGAAGAAGAAGTCGGAAAGGGCTGTGACATTGGCGGATGCGGTGTTGAAGGCGTCCACCCACGGGATGATGGGGTCGAACTCCCCGGCGGTGAGTTGCACCGCCGGGTTATGGAGGTTGGGCGTGGGCAGTGCCACCGGGGTGGCGGCGAGGGTGCCGGCACCTAACAGGGCCAGGCCCACTGGGATCCAGGGACGACGGGCAGTGCGGTGCATGGCTATCTCCTTGTGCGTCTAAGTGAGCGGCGAGCATCCGCCGGTGGCGGGGTATGCAATCGAGCGGTCAAGACGAAACGTGAAGCGCATATGTGTCCTTACAATGTCCTGGAGGCACTGCCGTCAGGCCTGACCAGCAGGAATGGTGGCAGAACCTCAGTTCACTGTTCATCTGATTAGTCAGATTAGCTGTGACGCACCTATCAACGCAATAGGGGAATCCCAATGAAAAATGCCACGCGGGCCGAGCAGCGCGTCGCGACGCGTCAGGCGCTGGTGAGCGCGGCGGTCGAACTCCTGCGGACCGAGGGTGTGGTCGCGGTGACGACGCGCCGAGTCGCCGGCGCCGCGAACGTGTCGCAGAGCACGGTCATGTACCACTTCCCGACCCGTGATGACCTGGTGACCGCGGCGGTCGCGCAGCTCGCCTTCGAATTGGCGAATCAGGCCCGCATCCACTTCGAAGAGACGGCGGCGGCCGCCACGCTCGACCTGAACGGGTATCTCGACCTGATCTGGCGTGAATTCACCACGCCCCAAGCACTTTCGGTCGCTCAGCTGTGGGTGGCGTGTTGGACGGACCCGCAACTGGCCAAGACCGTGAAGTCGCTGGAGCAACACATCTACGGACTGGCCGTCACCTCCGCCGAAGCGTTACCCGCACCGGCTCCGAGTTTCTCGGCGCGGGCCTACATGGACACGGTGATGGTGGTCGTCCGCGGGCTGGTGATGTCGATCCCGGTGTGGGGCATCGACGTCGTCAGCGCTCGCTGGGAGGTCAGCAAGGCCAACCTGCTGAAGGCGGCCGGCCTCGCGGTCGACAACGTCTGATTCGCAACAGCGGTGCGGGCGCTACAGCGCCCGCACCGCCCCGGTCAGGTAGGGGTAACCCTTGGCGATATTGCGCAGCGCCAGATCCCAGCCGCCGTCCACCTTGTCGATGTAGAGGCCGGGGCTGGCCGGCAGCAACATCGGCTTGCCGAACCGCACCGCGTAGTCCACCGCGTCCGGAAGCGCACCTTCGATGTTGGCCAGAACCGTTGCTGCGGAGAACATCCCGTGCGCGATAGCGGTGGGGAATCCGAACAGCTTGGCGCCGATCGAGCTGGTGTGGATCGGGTTGTGATCGCCGCCGGCCGACGCGTAGCGCCGAATCTGTGCCGGGGTGACCCGCAGCACCGCGTTGGGCGGGCCCAGTTTGGGCTGCTTGGCCGGTGGGGGCTTCGGCTCGTCGGACAGGCTGGTGCGCTGCTGATGCAAGAACGTCGTCACCTGATGCCAGGCCGGGTCGTTACCCACGTTGAGGTCGGTGACGATGTCGACCAGCAGGCCCTTGCGGTGCTCCCGCAGGTTCTCTGCCCGCACGGTCACTGCGACGGTGTCGGTGACCGCGATCGGGCGGTGTCGGGTGATCCGGTTCTCGGTGTGCACCGATCCCATTGCGGCGAACGGGAAGTCGAACCCGGTCGCCAGCTCCATCACGGTGGGGAAGGTCAGCGCGAAGGGATAGGTCAGCGGGACCTGATCGGCGAAACGCAGCCCGGTGACGGCCGCGTACGCGGCGACGTGGTTGGGGTCGATGGTCAGCTCGTCGACCCGCAGGGTCCGGTTCGGCAGGGTTTGAGTGCGCGGAATGAAGGGCAGCGCCCCGGCGACCGCACGCACCATGTTTCTCAGGCCACTTGGTTGTGTCATGCCATTCACGCACCCAGCATGGCTTGGCCGCAGACCCGGATGGTGTTGCCGGTCACCGCATTCGATGCCGGGCTGGCGAAGTAGCCGATCAACTCGGCGACATCGACGGGCTGACCGCCCTGGAACAGCGAGTTGAGCCGACGGCCCACCTCACGGGTGGCCAGCGGGATCGCTGCCGTCATCTCGGTTTCGATGAACCCCGGGGCGACGGCATTGATCGTGATGCCCTTCTTGGCCAGTGTCGGAGCCAGCGCTTCGGTCAAGCCGATCATGCCGGCTTTGGTGGCCGCGTAGTTGGTCTGGCCGCGGTTGCCCGCGATGCCGGCCATCGACGACAGGCCGATCACCCGGCCGCCCTCACCGATGCTTCCGTTGGCGACCAGACCTTCGGTGAGACGTTGCGGCGCAAGCAGGTTCACGGCCAAGACGGCGTTCCATCGGGCGTCGTCCATGTTGGCCAGCAGCTTGTCGCGGGTGATGCCGGCGTTGTTGACCAGCACGTCGGCCTTGCCGCCATGGTGTTCGGCGAGGTGCGCGGCGATCTGCTCCACCGCGTCGTCGGCGGTGACGTCCAGTGCCAGTGCGGTGCCACCTACCCGGGAGGCCGTCTTCTCCAGTGCCTCGGCGGCTGCCGGCACGTCGATCGCCACCACCTTGGCGCCGTCCCGGGCGAACACCTCGGCGATGGTGGCGCCGATGCCGCGCGCCGCGCCGGTGATGATCGCGACCTTGCCCTCCAGGGGGCGGTCCCAGTCGGCGGGGGCCGTCGCGTCGTCGGCGCCCACGTAGAACACCTGGCCGTCGACGTAGGCCGAGCGGGCCGAGAGAATGAATCGCAGCGTCGATTCCAGGCCGGTGGCGCCGGGCTTGGCGTCCGGCGACAGGTACACCAGCTGCACCGTTGCGCCGCGCTGCAGTTCCTTGCCCAGAGAGCGGGTGAAACCCTCGAGTGCGCGCTGGGCGATGTGCTCGTCGGCGCTGCCGGTCGCCTCGGGGGTGGTGCCGACGACGACCAGACGCCCGCAGCGCCCCACGTTGCGCAACAGCGGGGTGAAGAACTCGTGCAGTGCGGTCAGCCCGGCGGGCGAGGTGATGCCGGTGGCGTCGAAGACCAGTCCGCCGAACGAGTCGGCCCAGCGACCGCCCAGGTTGTCGCCGACCAGCTCGTAGTCGTCGGCCAGTGCGGCCCGCAGCGGCTCGGCCACCCGGCCCGACCCACCGATCAGCAGGGGTCCGGCCAGCGCCGGCTCGCCGACCCGGTAGCGGCGCAGGGTCTCGGCCTGCGGGACGCCGAGCTGCTTGGACAGGAAAGATCCGGGTGCGGAGTTGAGGATCTGGGACAACAGGTCGGATGAGAGCTTGGGTGCCACTGAGCTGCCTTCCATGTGGGGATGTGCCTGGTGCGGGCTACGGTGTCGACAACGAACTTACTCCAGAGTAAGAATACTGGGTAGTATCAGCCCGACCGTCCCCGGCAATGCGGGGGGACCCACCATCAAACGGAGAGATCGTGGCATCTGCATCTGCTGCTAAGCCCGCTGAGGCAACCACTGGCACACGACGTCGGGTCGCCGTCCTCGGGGGCAATCGCATTCCGTTCGCGCGTTCCGACGGCGCCTACGCGAACGCGTCCAACCAGGACATGTTCACCGCGGCGCTGGGCGGCCTCGTCGATCGGTTCGGCCTGGCCGGCGAGAAGCTGGACGCGGTGATCGGCGGGGCGGTGCTCAAGCACAGCCGCGACTTCAACCTGATCCGCGAATCGGTGCTGGGCTCCGCACTGTCGCCCTACACGCAGGCCTTCGACCTGCAGCAGGCCTGCGGCACCGGGCTGCAGGCGGCGATCTGCGCCGCCGACGGGATCGCCGCCGGTCGCTACGAGGTGGCCGCCGCCGGCGGGGTGGACACCACCTCGGACGCACCCCTGGCAATCGGCAACGAACTGCGCCGCACGCTGCTCGCGCTGCGCCGGTCGAAGTCGAATGTGCAGCGCCTCAAGCTGGCCGGCAAGCTGCCCGCCGCACTGGGCGTGGAAATCCCGGCCAACAAAGAATCGCGGACCGGCCTTTCCATGGGCGAGCACCAGGCCATCACCACCAAGCAGATGGGCATCAAGCGCGTCGACCAGGATGAGCTGGCCGCCGCCAGCCACCGCAATATGGCCGCCGCCTATGACCGCGGCTTCTTCGACGACTTGGTGACGCCGTTCCAGGGCCTCTACCGCGACGACAACTTGCGGCCCCAGTCCAGCCCGGAGAAGCTCGCCACGCTCAAGCCGGTGTTCGGCGCGAAGGCCGGTGACGCCACCATGACCGCCGGCAACTCCACCCCGCTCACCGACGGCGCGTCGGTGGCGCTGCTGGCCAGCGAGGAGTGGGCCGCCGCGCGCAAGCTGACTCCGCTGGCGTACTTCGTCGACGCCGAGACGGCCGCGGTGGACTACGTCAACGGCGCCGACGGCCTACTGATGGCCCCGACCTATGCGGTGCCGCGACTGTTGGCGCGCAACGGCCTGACCCTGCAGGACTTCGACTTCTACGAGATCCACGAGGCGTTCGCCGCCACGGTGTTGTGCCACCTGCAGGCCTGGGAGTCCGAGGAGTACTGCAAGGAGCGGCTGGGACTGGACTCGGCGCTGGGCGCCATCGACCGGTCCAAGCTCAACGTCAATGGCTCGTCGCTGGCGGCCGGGCACCCGTTCGCGGCCACCGGCGGGCGGATCGTGGCGCAGGCGGCCAAGCAGATCGCCGAGGCGAAGGCAGCCAAGAAGGGCACAGCGAAGAACAAGCCGGTGCGTGCGCTGATCTCGATCTGCGCCGCCGGCGGCCAGGGCGTGGCCGCCATCCTCGAGGGGTAGACGTTTGGCCCGCGCCGTCGCCGGGTAGTCGAGACAACGGTTCGCTTCGCGTGGCCGCTCGCCCCCGGTGGCACCGCGAAGCAACCTGCTCCGGTCCGCCGTTGAACTGAGGGGATTCAGCGGCGGACCGTTTGAGCGCGTCGGTTCCGAACGGCGCCGATCGCCTGATCCCACAGCAGCAGCGCGCTGGCCTTCAATTGGGCCGGCTTCGCCAGCTCCCTGGCCATCAGCGCGGTGGCCGCCGCCTTGGTCTGCACCGAGGCCTTCGAGGTGTGGCCGGAGTCGAACGGCGGCTGCGGGTCGTATTCCATCGACAACTGGATGGCCTTGGCGCGGCCCTCGCCGCCGATCTGGCCGGCCAGCCACAATCCCAGGTCGATACCGGCCGACACCCCCGCACAGGTGACGATGTCTCCCTCGTGCACGATGCGCTCGTCGCCGACCGCGGTGGCGCCGAAGGTCTTGAGCGCGGGCAGCGCCATCCAGTGCGAGGTGGCGCGCTTGCCGGTGAGCAGCCCGGCGGCGCCCAGCACGACCGAGCCCGAGCACACCGACGCTGTCCATGTTGCCGTCTGGTGGGCGGCCCGGACCCAGTCCAGCAGCTTGTCGTCGCGGGCATGTTCCATGGTCGTCATCCCGCCGGGGATCAGGATCACGTCGGGGGAGGGCGTCTCGTCGAACGAGTGGGTTGCCCCGACCACCAGTACCCCGGAGTCGGCGGTGATCGGCCCCGGCTCGTGCCACACGAAGCGCACCTGCGCATCCGGGAGCCAGCGCAACACCTCGTAGGGGCCGATGAAGTCCAGCGCGGTGAAGCCGGGGTAGAGCACAACGGCGATCTGCATGGGTCTTTCCTTTCAGGCGAAGGTCTTGCGGTAGTGATCGGGTGAGATGCCGAGTCGGCGAATGAAGGTGCGCCGCAGGGTTTCCGCGGTGCCGAATCCGCAGCGTCCGGCGATCGCGACGACGGTGTCGTCGGTCTCCTCGAGCTGTCGCCGTGCGGCCTCGGTACGCACCCGCTCCACGTACGCGCCCGGCGCCATCCCCACCTCGTCGGTGAAGACCCGGGTGAAGTGCCGGGGACTCATCGAGGCCCGCGACGCCAGCTCGGTAATCCGATGCGGGCCACCGGGTTCGGATTCGATCAGCTCCTGCACATCACGGATCGGCGCGCGGCGGGATCGCGGCAGCCAAGCGGGAACCGCGAACTGGGACTGGCCGCCGGGGCGTCGCAGATACAACACCAGCCAACGAGCCGCGGTCTGCGCCACCTCGGTTCCGTAGTCGTCTTCCACCAACGCCAGGGCCAGGTCGATGCCGGCGGTGACCCCGGCCGCGGTCCACACCGACGCCGAACTGCGCACGAAGATGGGCTCCGGGTCGACGGTGACGTTGGGGAACTCCCGGGCCAGTGCGTCGGCGAACGCCCAGTGTGTTGGCCCGGCACCCGTCGAGCAGCCCCGCCTGCGCGGCCAGGAACGCGCCGGTGCACACGCTGACCACCCGCCGGGTGTGGGCCGAGGCGCGGCGGACCCAGTCGACGGTTTCCGGGTCGGACTGCGCCGCCTGGACGCCGACGCCGCCGGGCAGCACCAGGGTGTCGACGGGCTCGTCCGGCTCGGGCAGTGGTCCCGGGGTGAGCGCCAGCCCGCTGCTGGTGGCGATCGGTGCGCCGTCGACGCTCGCCACCGTGACCTGGTAGCCGTCCTCGCCGCGGCCCTGACCGAGCAGGACGAGCGTTGCGGTGGCGAAGACCTCCGCCGGCCCGAAAACATCCAGCGCCTGGATGCCCGGATAGCCGAGGATGACGACCTTGCGTGTCATGCCCTCAGTGTCAGCGATCAGCCCCGGTGGCGTCTACGACATGCATCCCACAAATCAGGACAAGCCTAGGTCGAGGGAAGGGCGACCCAACAATGCAACAGGCCCCCAAGGGGTCTCCCCGGGGGCCTGCGCGGTCTGTGCGCGGCGTCTAGAACGCCGCTTCGTCGAGCTCCATGATGTCGTTGTCGATGTTCTCGATCACCGAGCGAGTGCTGGTCAGCAACGGCAGGAAGTTCTTGGTGAAGAACGACGCCACCGCGATCTTGCCCTCGTAGAAGGAGCGGTCGGCGCCCTCGGCGCCTGCATCGAGCTTCGCTACCGCCACCGCGGCCTGGCGGGCCAGCAGCCAGCCGATCATCAGGTCGCCGACGCTCATCAGGAAGCGCACCGAACCCAGGCCGACCTTGTAGATGCTGGAGATGTCCTCCTGCGCGGCCATCAGGTAGCCGGTCAGCGTCGCCGCCATGCCCTGCACGTCGGCCAGCGCGGTGGCCAGCAGCTCCCGCTCGGCCTTCAGTCGCCCGTTGCCGGTCTCGTTCTTGATGAACGTCTCGATCTCGCCCGCGACGTGGCCCAGTGCGGTGCCCTTGTCGCGGATGATCTTGCGGAAGAAGAAGTCCTGCGCCTGAATTGCCGTGGTGCCCTCGTAGAGCGAGTCGATCTTGGCGTCACGGATGTACTGCTCGATCGGGTAGTCCTGCAGGAAGCCCGAACCACCCAGGGTCTGCAGACTCTCGGTGAGCTTGGCGTAGGCCTGCTCGGAGCCGACACCCTTGACGATCGGCAGCATCAGGTCGTTGATCCGGACCGCCAGGTCGGCGTCGACACCGTGCAGCGCCTTGGCGACCGCTTCGTCCTGGAAAGTGGCGGTGTACATGTACAGCGCGCGCAGACCCTCGGCGTAGGCCTTCTGGGTCATCAGCGACCGGCGGACGTCCGGGTGGTGGGTGATGGTCACCCGCGGCGCGGACTTGTCGGTCATCTGGGTCAGGTCGGCGCCCTGCACCCGCTCCTTGGCGTACTCGAGTGCGTTGAGGTAGCCGGTGGACAGCGTCGCGATGGCCTTGGTGCCCACCATCATCCGGGCCTGCTCGATCACGTCGAACATCTGCGCGATGCCGTTGTGCACCTCGCCGACCAGCCAGCCCTTGGCCGGTACGCCGTGCTGGCCGAAGGTCAGCTCGCAGGTGGCCGAGACCTTCAGGCCCATCTTGTGCTCGACGTTGGTGACGAACGCGCCGTTACGCTCGCCGAGCTCACCGGTCTCGAAGTCGAACAGGAACTTCGGGACGAAGAACAGCGACAGGCCCTTGGTGCCGGGCTTCGCGCCCTCCGGGCGGGCCAGCACGAGGTGGAAGATGTTCTCGAACAGGTCGTCGGAGTCAGCCGAGGTGATGAACCGCTTGACACCGTCGATGTGCCACGAGCCGTCCTCCTGCTGGACGGCCTTGGTGCGGCCGGCGCCCACGTCCGAGCCGGCGTCCGGCTCGGTCAGCACCATCGTCGAGCCCCAGCCGCGCTCGGCGGCGAGGATGGCCCACTTCTTCTGCTCTTCGGTGGCGATGTTGTAGAAGATGTTGGCGAAGCCGGCGCCGCCGCCGTACATCCACACCGCCGGGTTGGCGCCCAGGATGTGCTCCTGCAGCGCCCACATCAGGACCTTGGGCATCGGAATGCCGCCGAGCTCCTCGATGACCCCGACCCGGTCCCAGCCGCCTTCCAGATGGGCGCGCACCGACTTCTTGAAGGACTCGGGCAGCGTCACCGAGTGGGTGGCCGGGTCGAACACCGGCGGGTTGCGGTCGCCGTCGACGAACGATTCGGCAATCGGGCCCTCGGCCAGGCGGACCATCTCGCCAAGCATTTCCTGAGCGGTGTCGATGTCCAGGTCGGCGTAGTCGCCCTCGCCGAAGACCTGGTCCAGGCCCAACACCTCGAACAGGTTGAACACCTGGTCACGGACATTGCTCTTGTAGTGGCTCACTGCTTCCTCCTCATGGAATGCCACCTGATGGTTGGGTACTCGGGATTAAGTTACCCACCAGTAACGTAACCTGAAATATACTCGCCAGTAGCCATAGTGCAAGCTGGTGTGAGCTATGTCCTTTGTTGGGGTAACCAACCGGTTGGTCTCGCCTCGGGAAAGCGGTCCTCAGCGGCCGATCTGCCGAGGCCAGGGGGCGGCGGGTAGGGTTCTGGGCGACCAGACCAGACGAGGCGAATGAGTCCCCGGTGAATCCCCACGTGAGTTCCGCGAGCAACCTGACCCCGCTCACCCCGTCGTCGCTGCGGGAAGCCTTCGGGCATTTCCCGTCCGGAGTGGTGGCGGTGGCGGCCGAGATCGATGGTGTTCGGGTCGGCCTGGCGGCGAGCACCTTCGTGCCGGTCTCGTTGGAGCCGCCCCTGGTGTCCTTCTGCGTGCAGAACACCTCGACGACGTGGCCCAAACTCAAGGACTCGCCCCGGTTGGGCATCAGCGTGCTCGGCGAGGCGCACGACGTCGCGGCGCGCACCCTGGCCGCCAAGACCGGTGATCGGTTCGCCGGGCTGGAGACGGTGACCAACGACGGAGCGGTATTCATCAAGGGCACCGGCGTGTGGCTGGGCAGCGCCATCGAACAGTTGGTGCCCGCCGGGGACCACACCATCGTGGTGCTGCGGGTCTGTGAATTGACCGTCGACCCGGAGGTCGCGCCGATCGTGTTCCACCGCAGCGGTTTTCGCCGTCTCGGAGGCTGATCGCCGGACCGGTGGCACCCGCCCGCTGTTGTGTCCAGACCTGACGCCTGCACATGGTGAGGAGCCAACCATGCCACTTCCGGAGGAACTGCTCGATCTGCTCCGGCGACCCAGCCTGTGCTTCATCGCCACGTTGATGCCGGATGGGGCGCCGCACCTCACGCAGACCTGGGTGACGACCGACGGCGAGCATGTTGTGATCAACATCGTCGACGGGGCGCAGAAGGCCCGCAACATCGCCCGCGACGCGCGGGTGGCGATCAACGTCGTCGACCCCGACGACACTAGCCGCTACTACGCGGTGCGCGGACGTGTCGTTGATACGACGACCGAAGATGCTGCCGCCAGCATCGACGAGATCTCACAGAAGTATCTGGGCGTGCCGTATCCCAATTTCACCGGCGGGCCCGAGACTCGGGTTCTGGTCACCGTCGTAGCCGACCGGATCACGCCGCCGGCACACTGACGAGTGGTCACGGCGGTTCGTGCGCCAGCCGCAGCGGATGTGTTGGTATGGGCAGATGGCGAATCTCAGTAGTGACCCCGTGCAACTGAGGTCCACGGCCGAGACGCTGGTAGCCGAGGCCGCCGCCTTCGTCCGGCGTCGACGCGCCGAGGTGTTCGGCGCGCAAGGGGTCGAGTCGTCCTCTGGCCTGGTCCAGACGAAAAGCAGCCCGACCGATCCGGTCACTGTGGTCGACACCGAGACCGAGAGCCTCATCCGGGATCGGCTGACACAGCTGCGGCCCGGTGACGCGGTGCTGGGCGAGGAAGGCGGAGGTTCCGGCGACCTCTCCGGAGGTGAACCGGGTCTGGTCACCTGGGTGGTCGACCCGATCGACGGCACGGTGAACTTCATGTACGACGTCCCCGCCTACGCGGTTTCGGTGGCAGCGCAGATCGGCGGGGTGTCGGTAGCCGGCGCGGTTGCAGACGTGGTCGGTGGCCGGATCTATTCTGCCGGCGCCGGATTGGGCGCGCGGGTCGCCGATGAGCAGGGAACTGTTGGGCTGCGCTGCACCGATGTGAGCGAGTTGTCGCTGGTGCTGCTGGGCACCGGGTTCGGCTATTCGCCCCGGCGCCGGGCCGCCCAGGCGGCGTTGCTCGCCCGGCTGTTGCCGGCAGTGCGTGACGTCCGCCGGATCGGTTCGGCCGCGCTGGACCTGTGCATGGTCGCTGCCGGGCGGCTGGACGCGTACTACGAGCATGGGATCAAGCCGTGGGACTACGCCGCCGGAGCGCTGATCGCCGTGGAGGCGGGGGCACGGGTGGTGCTGCCCGGGCCGGAGATCGACAGCGGCGAGGTGTGCGTCGCCGCGGCGCCGGGCGTCGCCGATGCCTTGATCGCACTGCTGCAGCGTGAAGGTGGCTGGGCCGCCATTCCGCAGTAGCCGGGTCATGCCAGAAGCATTGTGAGCGGGTTCACTTCGCGGCCGGTTTATTACCTATCACCTGTTGACCACCGTTCGACTGCGTCGGTAGAACGGGACGTGCAGAAGCGCTGAAGCTTCCGCGGCCGCATCGGCGCGGCAATCGCCAGATAGTGAAAACTGGCCAGTAGCAGCTGGTTTCCCAGCTGATCGACACGTAACTAGTGATGGCAAAGTAACGGAATGTGTAGGTCGAAGAGATGACGATTTCATTCGAGTTGGAATCCGCCGCAGATACTTCAATGTCGATTCCCCAGGTGGCCCTCAATGACGAGGTGGCCATGCCCGTGCTGGGTCTCGGGGTCGCAAAACTGTCCGACGAGCAGACCGAGGCATCGGTGCTGGCAGCCCTGGAAAGCGGCTGCCGGCTGATCGACACCGCCGCGTCCTACGGCAACGAAGCCGTGGTGGGACGGGCGATCGAGGCGTCCGGTGTGCCGCGTTCCGAGTTGTTCGTCAGCACCAAGTTGGGCACTTCCAGTCAGGGCTACTCGGCTGCCAAGCAGGCCTGTGAACACAGCCTGGAGCAGCTCGGTCTGGACTACATCGACATGTACCTCATCCATTGGCCGGCACCGCAGCTGGGCAAGTATGTGGAGAGCTTCGAAGCGATGATCGAGGCCCGCGACGCCGGCCTGGTGCAGTCGGTCGGGGTGTGCAACTTCACCGAGGAACACCTGACCGAGGTGATCGACGAGACCGGCGTGACCCCGGCGATCAACCAGATCGAACTGCATCCGCGGCTCAACCAGGCCGAGCTTCGCGACGTCAACGCCAACCGCGACATCGTCACCCAGTCCTACAGCCCGCTGGGCGTGGGACGGCTGCTCGATGACCCCGCGGTGACGGCGCTGGCGAGCGCGCATGGAAGAACGCCGGCGCAGATCTTGATCCGGTGGAATCTGCAGTGCGGCAACGCGGTGATCTCACGGTCCGGCAATCCTGAGCGGGTTGCGGCGAACCTGGACGTCTTCGAGTTCGAGCTGTCCGAGGCCGACATGGCCACCCTGGACGGCCTGCACGACGGCACCCGGGTTTTACACGACCCGATGACGTTCCTGGGAACCTAGCGTCAGTCGGCCTTGCGGCGGAAGATCTTTCGACCGAGCCAGACCACCGGGTCATAGCGGTTCCCAGCCACCCGTTCCTTCATCGGGATGATGGCGTTGTCGGTGATCGTGATGTGCTCCGGGCAGACCTCGGTACAGCACTTGGTGATGTTGCACAGTCCCAGACCGGCGTCGTCCTGGGCGAAGTCACGCCGGTCGGCGGCGTCCAGCGGGTGCATGTCCAACTCCGCGAGCCGGATGAACATCCGAGGCCCGGAGAACCGTGGCTTGTTCTCCTCGTGGTCCCGGATGACGTGGCAGACGTTCTGGCACAGGAAGCACTCGATGCATTTGCGGAACTCCTGGGAGCGCTCCACATCCACCTGCTGCATCCGGTACTCACCGGGCTTGAGATCCGCCGGGGGCTTGAAAGCCGGCATCTCGCGGGCCTTCTGGTAGTTGAACGAGACATCGGTGACCAGGTCGCGAATCACCGGAAAGGTCCGCACCGGGGTCACCGTGATCGTCTCATCCGGGGCGAACGTCGACATCCGCGTCATGCACAGCAGTCGCGGGAGCCCGTTGATCTCCGCCGAACATGATCCGCACTTGCCGGCCTTGCAGTTCCAGCGCACCGCCAGGTCCGGGGTCTGGGTGGCCTGCAGGCGGTGGATGACGTCGAGAACCACCTCGCCCTCGTTGACCTCGACCTCGAAATCCTGAAGTCCACCGCCGTCAACGTCACCGCGCCAGACTCGCAGGTGGGCGTTGTGTGTCATTACGCTCTCCGTCCCGGATGTTGCGCCAGCTCTTGGTCGGTGTAGTACTTCTCCAGTTCGGAGATCTCGAACAGCTCCAACAAGTCCTCGCGCATCCCGGTCTGAGGCTCCGGGGTGATCGTGATGTCGGGAACGGCGCTGTGGTCCGAAACCCGGCAGACCAGTAGGGTTTTGCGCCAGTTGGAGTCCATCCCCGGGTAGTCGTCGCGGGTGTGCCCGCCGCGGCTCTCGGTGCGTTGCAGTGCGGCTTTGGCCACGCATTCGCTGACCAGCAGCATGTTGCGCAGGTCGACGGCCAGATGCCAGCCCGGGTTGTAGTGCCGTCCACCGTCGACGGTGAGGGCCCCGAACCGGGCCTTGAACTCCTCGATGCGGACCAGGGCTTGTTCCAGCTCGCCGGCATTACGGATGATGCCGACCAAGTCATTCATCGACTGTTGCAGCTCGGAGTGCAGGGTGTACGGGTTCTCCGGCGTGGCGCCGCCGGATGGACCGTTGAACGGGGCCAGTGCCAGCTCGGCGGCGGCCTCCAGCGCTGCCGGTGTCACCGCAGGGCGGGTGTCCAGACCCTGCACGTACTGCGCGGCGCCTAAACCGGCGCGGCGGCCGAACACCAGCAGGTCCGACAGGGAGTTGCCGCCCAGCCGGTTGGAACCGTGCATCCCGCCGGAGCATTCACCGGCGGCGAACAGTCCGGGCACCGCCGCCGCGCCAGTGTCCGGGTCGACCTCGATGCCACCCATCACGTAGTGGCAGGTGGGGCCGACTTCCATTGCGTCCTTGGTGATGTCGACCTCGGCCAGCTGCATGAACTGGTGATACATCGAGGGCAGCCGGCGCTTGATCTCCTCCGGCGTGAGCCGTGAGGCGATATCGAGGAACACCCCGCCGTGCGGCGAACCGCGTCCGGCTTTGACTTCGGAGTTGATGGCGCGGGCCACCTCGTCACGCGGCAGCAGGTCGGGGGTGCGGCGGGCCGAGTCGTTGTCCTTGAGCCACTGATCGGCCTCTTGCTCGGTCTCGGCGTACTGGCCCTTGAACACCGGCGGGATGTAGTCGAACATGAACCGGGTTCCGTCGGAGTTCTTGAGCACTCCGCCGTCGCCGCGCACGCCCTCGGTGACCAGAATCCCCTTGACGCTGGGCGGCCACACCATCCCGGTCGGGTGGAACTGGACGAACTCCATGTTGATCAGCGTCGCGCCGGCCCGCAGCGCCAGCGCGTGCCCGTCGCCGGTGTACTCCCAGGAGTTCGACGTCACCTTGAACGACTTACCGATGCCGCCGGTGGCCAGCACCACCGCCGGCGCTTCGAACAATACGAAGTTGCCGCTTTCCCGCCAGTAGCCGAAGGCACCCGAAATAGCGCCGGTTGCTTCGTCTTTGAGCAGTTCGGTGATGGTGCACTCGTGGAAGATCTTGATCCGCGCCTCGTAGTCACCGAACTGGGCGTAGTCGTCCTGTTGCAGCGAAACCACTTTCTGCTGCATGGTGCGGATCAGCTCGAGACCGGTGCGGTCTCCGACGTGGGCCAGCCGCGGGTAGGTGTGGCCACCGAAGTTGCGCTGGTTGATCTTTCCGTCGGGGGTGCGGTCGAACAGCGCGCCGTAGGTCTCCAACTCCCAGACCCGCTCCGGTGCTTCCCGGGCGTGCAGTTCGGCCATCCGCCAGTTGTTGAGGAACTTCCCGCCACGCATGGTGTCGCGGAAGTGCACCTGCCAGTTGTCCTTGGAGTTGACGTTGCCCATCGACGCCGCGCAACCGCCCTCGGCCATCACGGTGTGCGCCTTACCGAACAGCGACTTGCACACCACCGCCACGCTCAGGCCCTGTTCGCGAGCTTCGATCACCGCGCGCAGGCCAGCGCCGCCGGCACCGATCACGACCACGTCGTAGGAGTGCCGTTCGACTTCAACCATGAATTCTCGCTTACCCTTCGTGTGATCGCGGCAGTCAGCCGACGAACCGGAAATCGGTGATGACGCCGCTGGACACCAGTGCGACGTAGAGGTCGGTGAAGGCCAGCGTGCCCAGGGTGATCCAGGCGAACTGCTGGTGCCGGCCGTTGAACCAGCTGATCTTCGTCCAGAACCAGTAGCGGACCGGGTGTTTGGAGAAGTGGTTGAGGCGACCGCCGAAGATGTGCCGGCAGGAGTGGCAGCCGCCGGTGTAGGCCCACAGCATCGCCACGTTCGCGAACAGCACGATATTGCCGACGCCGAAGCCGAATCCGCCGGGCCCGTCGTCGGAGTGCAGCGCGGCGAACGCGTCATAGGTATTGAGCGCGGCCAGCGCGAACGCGGCGTAGAAGAAGTAGCGGTGGCTGTTCTGCAGGATCAGCGGGAATCGGGTCTCACCGGTGTAGTGGGCTCGAGGCTCGGGAACCGCGCACGCCGTCGGCGACTGCCAGAAGGCCCGGTAGTAGGCCTTGCGGTAGTAGTAGCAGGTGAGCCGAAAACAGAGCAGGAAGGGCAATACCAACGCCCCCAAGGGGATCCACCGGGGGAATTCCGGCAACCAGACGCCGAGGTGGCTTGACCCGGGCACGCACGACGCGCTGATGCACGGCGAGTAGAACGGCGTCAGGTAGTGGTACTTGTCAACCCAGTAGGCGCTGCCCCAGAACGACCGGATGGTCGCGTAGATGATGAACGCGTCCAGTCCGAGGTTCACCCGCAGCGGCGAGAGCCACCAGCGGTCGGTACGCAGGGTGCGATTCGCGATCCGTGCGCGAGTCGCCGAGAAGACGCCGGGGCCGGGACGGTTCACGGCGGGTGCGCTCATCTGGTGGGGTTCCCTTCGGCTCAGTTCGTCGGAGGGCGCCCCTTGGCCGCAAGCAGCACCCGGTGTGGGTCAGTACCTGCCTTGGCCGCCGACGCCTTCGTCGTCGACGTCACGCCAGAATTCACTGTCGTATTCGGTGTCGGGGATGGTGATCTTCTCGTGCGACCGCTCGGCCGCCCAGCGCTCCAAGTCCATCTCACCGGCATCGGATTCGAGGAGTTGGACGTCGGTGAGGATGCGCTCCGCGTCCAGCTCGATGCGGCGCATTCCGGGAATGTCCCCAAACCGGGTCTTCAGCCCCAGCACGCAACGCCGCAGGTCACCGATCAGGGTGTGCAGTTCGGCGAGTTCGGTAGTGCTCGACACCAGACCTCCTCGGGTGGTACGGATCACAGTACGTACACCCGATGCTAATCACATGGGGAACGGAACGTGAGACAGATCACGTTGCGCACATTACGTGTTTGGACGCCGAAACCCCCGCACACCGGCGTGTGCGGGGGTTTTCGGGCCTCTCGGCGCTGAGCCGGCCTACGCGGCTCTGCTATTTGGTGATGGCGATGGTTTGCGGCTGGGCGCCCGCGTATACGCCGGCTACCCGGACCGTGAGTACGCCGGCGTCGTACGACGCCGTCACGGCGTCGCCGGTTACGTGCGCCGGAACCGCGAACGAACGGCGGAACGCTCCATAGCGCACCTCGCGCAGCGTGCGGTGGGTGTCGGCGTCGGTCTCGGCGTGCTCGTCGCGGCGTTCGCCGCGCACCACCAGGCGACCGCCGTCGAGTTCGACGGTCACGTCCTTGTCGACGTCGATGCCGGGCAGTTCAAGCCGGACCACGGCGTCGTCGCCGTCCTTGGTGATCTCGGCGGCCGGGCTGAACCCGCTCGCTGTGGGCGTCCGCCAGTCGGTGGCGGTGGCCGGGCTGAAGAAGTCGCGGACCCAGCCGTCGGTGTCGAAGGCGGGGCTGAAGGGGTGGCTTGAATAGGACTTGAATGGACGCTGCCACAGAGTCAGGGTGCTCATGGGTGTCTCCTCGCGGTGGTTGCTTGCGTGCCGGTCGGGTACCGGTCCGTCACCGGATGCAACTTGAGTCAACCACGCTAAAGTTCCGTGTTCGCCGAGGGTGAACGGCCTGCGTACCGGTAGGCAGTCAACAACCTCACAGCGGGCCCGCCACCAATCTCACAGCGGTCCGTCACATGGTTGTAACGCATGGCGATATTCCTGCAACATCACCTTCCTAACGTCATTCGCATGACCACGATCGAAACCCCGCGCGCCGTCAAAGACCTTGTCGTGGTCGGACACGGCATGGTGGGGCACCGCTTCGTGGAGGCCCTGCGCAGCAGGTCCGGCAGCGGAAACTGGCGGGTCACGGTGCTCGCCGAAGAGTCCGATCCCGCCTACGACCGGGTCGGGTTGACCTCCTACACCGACGGGTGGGACCGGTCCCGGCTGGCGCTGCCGGGCAATGACTACGCCGACGACGAGCAGGTGCGGCTGATGCTGAGCACCCGGGTCGAGAAGCTCGACCTGGCCGACAAGTCGGTGCTCGCGGCGGATGGGCAGCGTTACGGCTACGACACCCTGGTACTGGCGACGGGGTCGCGCGCGTTCGTCCCCCCGGTGCCGGGCCACGATCTGCCCGGGTGCCACGTCTACCGGACCTTGGACGATCTGGACGGAATCCGGGCCGACATCGAGTGCATGCTGGAAGCCGGAAACACCCGCGCCGGAGTGGTGATCGGGGGCGGCCTGCTGGGGCTGGAAGCCGCGAACGCGCTGCGCGCGTCCGGGATCGAACCGCACATCGTCGAGATGGCGCCGCGACTGATGCCGCAACAACTCGACGACGCCGGCGGTGTGCTGCTGAGCCGGATGATCTCGGACCTGGGTATCGCGGTGCACGTCGGCGTGGGTACCGAGTCCATCGAGCAGCTGACTCACCAATACGGCTCGCCCAGCCTGCGGGTGCAGCTCTCCGACGGCACCGCGATCGAGGCCGGACTGGTGATCTTCGCCGCCGGGGTGCGCCCGCGCGACGAGCTGGCTCGGGAGGCCGGCCTGGCGATCGCCGAGCGCGGCGGTGTGTTGACCGATCTGTCCTGTCGGACCAGCGAGTCCGATGTGTACGCGATCGGCGAGGTGGCCGCCATCGAAGGCGTCTGCTACGGGCTGGTCGGGCCCGGCTACACCAGTGCCGAGGTGGTCGCCGACCGCCTGCTGGACGGTGCGGCCGAATTCGGCGAGGCCGACATGTCCACCAAGCTCAAGCTGCTCGGCGTCGACGTGGCCAGCTTCGGCGACGCGATGGGGGCGACCGAGAACTCGCTGTCGGTTGTGGTCAACGATCCGGTGAAGCGGACCTACGCCAAGCTGGTGCTCTCCGACGACGCCAAGACGCTGCTCGGCGGAATCCTGGTCGGCGACGCTTCCTCTTACGGTGTGCTGCGCCCGATGGTCGGCGCCGAGCTGCCCGGCGATCCGCTGGACCTGATCGCCCCGGCCGGCTCCGGCGACAGCAAGAGCGCCTTGGGGATCAGCGCGTTGCCTGGCGCGGCACAGATCTGCTCCTGCAACAACGTCAGCAAGCAGCAGTTGTGCGACGCGATCGCCGGCGGCTGCCACGATGTGCAGGGCCTGAAGGACTGCACCAAAGCGGGAACCTCGTGCGGATCCTGCATTCCGCTGCTCAAAGAGTTGCTGATCGCCGAGGGCGTCGAGCAGTCCAAGGCGCTGTGCGAACACTTCGCGCAGTCGCGCGCCGAGCTGTTCGAGATCATCCAGGTCACCGGAATCCGCACCTTCTCCGAACTGCTGGATCGGTTCGGCACGGGCTACGGCTGCGATATCTGCAAGCCAACCGTCGCCTCCATCCTGGCGTCCACCGGATCCGACCACATCCTCGAGGGCGAGCAGGCGGCCCTGCAGGACACCAACGACCACTTCCTGGCCAACATTCAGCGCAATGGCAGCTACT
This sequence comes from Mycolicibacter heraklionensis, assembly GCF_001021505.1. Classification (GTDB taxonomy): domain Bacteria; phylum Actinomycetota; class Actinomycetes; order Mycobacteriales; family Mycobacteriaceae; genus Mycobacterium; species Mycobacterium heraklionense. The sequence continues at coordinate 68,327 of NZ_LDPO01000016.1, read as the reverse complement.
CAGTGGTTCCGCGGGTGCCCGGCGGTGAGATCAAGCCCGAGCACCTGATCCTGATCGGCCAGATCGCCCAGGAATTCGGTCTTTACACCAAGATCACCGGCGGGCAGCGCATCGACATGTTCGGTGCCCGGGTGGATCAGCTGCCGGCAATCTGGCGCAAACTGGTCGACGCCGGCATGGAATCCGGTCAGGCGTACGGCAAGTCGTTGCGGACGGTGAAAAGCTGCGTGGGCAGCGACTGGTGCCGCTACGGGCAGCAGGACTCCGTGAAGCTGGCCATCGACTTGGAGCTGCGCTACCGCGGGCTGCGCGCCCCGCACAAGATCAAGATGGGCGTGTCGGGTTGTGCCCGGGAGTGCGCCGAGGCGCGCGGCAAAGACGTCGGCGTGATCGCCACCGAGATCGGTTGGAACCTTTACGTCGGTGGCAACGGTGGCATGTCGCCCAAGCACGCGCAGTTGCTCGCCAGTGACCTCGACACCGAGACCGTGTTCCGTTACATCGACCGGTTCCTGATGTTCTACATCCGCACCGCAGATCGGTTGCAGCGCACGGCACCGTGGATCGAGTCGATGGAAGGCGGACTCGACCACGTCCGCGAGGTCGTCTGCGACGACTCCCTGGGGCTCGCCGAGGAATTCGAGGCGGAGATGGCCCGCCACGTCGACAACTACGCCGACGAGTGGAAGGGCGTGCTCGACGACCCGGAGAAGTTGTCGCGGTTCGTGTCGTTCGTCAACGCCCCCGACGCCGAAGACCCGACCGTCGCGTTCACCGTGCGTGACGGCCGCAAAGTCCCGTTACCCGTCCCGGTCCTGCGCTCATCTGAGGAGGAATCATGAACAACAGCACCATCGACACTTGGACCACCGCGTGCCGCTACGACAGTCTGATTCCCGGACTCGGCGTTGGTGTCCTGCTCGCCAACGGTGAGCAGGCGGCCCTGTTCCGGCTTGACGACGGTTCGGTGCGCGCGGTGTGCAACATCGACCCGTTCTTCCGGGCGGCGGTGCTGTCGCGCGGGATCGTCGGTGATCGCGGCGGCCGGCTGTCGGTCATCTCGCCGCTGAAGAAGCAGGCGTTTGCGCTCGACGACGGCAGCTGCCTGGATGACCCGAACGTCTCGGTGCGGGTGTACCCGACTCAGATCACCGCCGACGGCTACGTGCAGATCGGCCAGACCTTCTCGGAGCGGGCGGTCGCCTAGCCGGCTTCCTGGTCCACTTGGTCCACGGCCAGCCGATACCCTCGCTTGACGACTGTGGCGACAATATTCTTGTCGCCCAAGGTGGTCCGCAGCCGCAGCACGGCGGTCTCCACCGCATGAGTGCTGGCGCCGTTGCCGGGTAACGCTTGGAGGAGGGTCTCTCGCGAGACGACTCTGCCGGGCTGGTGAGCCAGCGCCCGTAACGTCGCCATACCGGAGGGCGATATCGGCTTGGGCACCCCGTCGACGATCACGCAATTGCCGCGGACTTCGATTCGGTGGCCGGCGGCATGAACGGTGTGGGTGCGCAGTCGAGGCAGCTCGTCGACGATATGGCGGGCCAACGCCCCCAGCCGCATTCGTCGCGGTGACGAGGTCGGCACATTGAGGAGCGCCAGGGGCCGCGCAGTCAGGGGCCCGACGCACATCGCGTGCACGTCAGACCGCAGGGCGAGAAGCAGGGCGTCAGAGATGCCGAGATCGGCGGCGCGTGTCAGCGTCGCCATCACGGCGGCGGCCGAGGTGAAGCTGACCGCGTCGAACTGGCGTTGGGCGATCTGGGAGGTCAGCTGGTCGAACTCTCCGCCTCGCTGGGCCGGCCGCCACCGATAGACGGGGATGGGTAGGACTTCGGCGCCAGCCTTACGAAATTGGTCGAGCAGCTCGGGGGCCGGATCCCAGTCGCCGGTGGTGCCGTGTAGCTGTACTGCCAGGCGGGAGCCGGCAATATCGGACTTCAGGTAATCGACCATCGCGGATGATGATTCAGAATCGGGCGACCACTCCTCGGGTAAACCCACGGTGCGCAAAGCTCCGACGGCCTTCGGCCCACGGGCCACGATGCGGGCGGTGGCCAGGGCCGCGATCAGCTGGTCGGCGATGCCCCATCCTTCAGCGGCGGCGATCCAGCCGCGGAAGCCCATGGCGGTCGTCACCACCAGGACGTCGGGCGGTGTCTCGATCAATGATTGGGTGCGCGCGCGCAATACAACGTCGTCGGTCAAGTCAATCATGGTGATGGCCGGGGCTGCGCAGACCGACGCGCCGTGGCGCCGCAGCAGCGTGCAGAGCTCGTCAGCGCGGCGCGCTGACGTCACCGCGACCCGGTAGCCGCTCAGCGACGTGGACACCTTACGCCGGCGCCAGTGCGGCCCGGGCCGGCTGCGTGGCGAAGACCGGCCGGCGTACATACCTCAGCCAGGTCAGCGCCGCAGCTCCGACATATCCCACCAGGAAGATCCAGAACGCGGTAGTCGCCGAGCCGCTGGTGATATACGACTGGCGCAGCGCCAGATTGATTCCCACGCCGCCCAATGCGCCGATTGCACCGGCAAACCCGATCAGCGCCCCCGACATGGCGCGCGCCCAGTGCCGGCGTTCGCTCTCGTGCATGCCCATTCGGTGACTGCGGGCCTCGAATACCGACGGAATCATCTTGTACACCGAGCCGTTGCCGATTCCGGACACGATGAACAACGCCACGAAGCCGATGACGTAGCCGACCATGGTGGCACCGGTCGTGGGACCGGTGCGAGTGCCGTCCAGGGTGCTCACGCCAACGAGCAACCCTGAGGCTGCGAACAGACCACCGAAGGCCGCCAGTGTGACTCGGCTACCGCCGAGTCGATCGGCCAGGCGGCCGCCGAAGATCCGGGACAATGACCCCAAAAGCGGTCCCAGGAAGGCGATTTGAGCAGCGTGCAACGATGCCTGAGCGGCGCTTTGGCCGCTGCCCACGAAGCTGATCTGCAGGACCTGGCCGAATGCGAACGAAAATCCGATGAAGGAGCCGAACGTGCCGATGTAGAGCAGCGCGACGATCCAGGTGTCGACCTCGGGAAGGATCGAACGCATCGCGGTCAGGTCGGCCCGTTGACCGTCGAGGTTGTCCATGAACAGCGCCGCACCGATTGCGGCAACCGCGAGGACGACCAGATAGATCGCACACACCCAGTACGGCTGGCGATTGCCCACGGTGGCCAGCACTCCCAAGCCGACCAGCTGGATCACCGGCACGCCCAGGTTGCCGCCGCCGGCATTGACCGCCAGCGCCCAGCCCTTGAGCCGATGGGGGTAGAAGGCATTCACGTTGGTCATTGAGGCGGCAAAGTTGCCGCCGCCCAAACCTGTTAGCGCCGCGCACGCCAGGTACGGCCACAGCGGCAGACCCGGATGGACCAGCAGGCCCATCATCCCGATGGTCGGGATCAACAGCACCAGCGCGGAGAAGATCGTCCAGTTGCGGCCACCGAACGCCGCGGTGGCCAGCGAGTACGGTATGCGCAGCACGCCGCCGGCGAGCGTAGCCGTGGCCGCCAGCAGGAACTTGTCGCCGGCGCTGAAGCCGTACACCGACTCGGGCATGAACAGCACCATCACCGACCAGATCGACCAGATCGAAAAGCCGGCGTGTTCAGCCACTGTCGACCAGATCAGGTTGCGTCGTGCGATCTTGTCGTTACCGGCTGTCCAGGCAACCGTGTCTTCGGGATCCCACTGGGTGATTTGGTGTGTACGAGCCATGTGGTCACGGTAGAAATCTTTCGTTACCGCCATGCTGCACGAGGTGACCCGGCCGTGAACTTCTCCTCACCGTGCTGTGGGCCGCGTGTGAGGTTCGAAGCCGCTCCGGAAATGTTGACGAAGCGCTGGTTGACGATCAACATGGCGCAGCTAGAAAGGAATTCACTACGCGCAGTGCCGTCGTGGACTGCGTGTCGCCCCAGACTGTGGCTGAAGGAGTTTCAGCGCACCGGAATCCGGCTGAGGGCGGTGATGAACCGGTCGGCGACGACCCGGGCGATCTCGGGATGCGTGCCCAGCGGCTCGGTCACCAGATCCGCGCCGGTAGTGCGCAGGCGACGCTGGAAGAGGCCGTCGGCCAACAAGTACGACGCGATCACCACGCGTGCGGCGCCCTGGCTACGCAGGGCGGCGACAGCTTCACCGACGCTGGGGCCGCCGGTCGCGGCGAACGCCACGTTGACGCGTGAACCGAGCAAGCCGGACAGCATCTCCGCCGCCTGCATCAGGTCGGTGTGCGCGACCGGGTCTGATGAACCGGCAGCGGCGAGGATCACCGAGTCCCCGGGGCGCCAGCCTGATTCGGCCAGCCGAGCCGCGACCACCGCGGCGACGCGCGGGTCGGGTCCCAGCGCTGGAGTGATCGTGACATCGGGGTGTCCGCTGGCCGCGACCTGGGTCGGTACGTCGACGCCGACGTGGTACCCGCGGGCCAGAAAAGCGGGTACGAGGATCGCCGGACGACCGCTGTCGGCTTCAGCGGCAAGGATTTCGGCCGGGTTAGGTCCCAACACGTCGACGAATGCCACGCGCACTGGTTGCGCCAACAAGCCACCGACCCGTTCGGCGAGTTCGCCGATCATGACAGTTCCCTCAGGCGCGCGGGTGCCATGTGCGACCAGGATGGGGATCATGCCGCGCCCTCTTCGCTGTCGACCGCCAGCCGGTACCCGCGCTTGATCACCGTCGCGACGATCTGACTGTCGCCCAGCGCTGTTCGTAGCCGGAGCATGGCGGACTCGACGGCGTGCATGTTGTTGCCGCGCCCCGGTAGCGCGCGCAGCAGCGTTTCCCGGGCAACGACATTGCCCGGGCGGTGGGCCAGGACGCGGAGGGCGGCCAGACCGGCTGGAGAGACCGGCTTGACCATCCCATCCACGAGCACCCGGCTCTCCTCGATTTCGATTCGGTGACCGGCGGCGTGAACGGCGGTACTCCCCATGTACAAGGTTTAGCCCCAGCCAATGTCATCTGTGTTACCGACCGATTTCGGAACCGTTGCCCGATCGGCTTAGTGCTCCCCGTCACACCGAGATCTTCTCGACGCCCCGCGAAACCCGGGCGCTGCCGGCGCCGCGCATCCGCGGCGGTCGGCGGACGTACATCACCCAGGTCAACCCCGCAGCGGCGCAGTACGAGGCCAGAAAGACCCAGAATGCCGGCGTCTCGCTACCGGAGCTGGCGTAGGCCTGACGCAGGATCAGGTTGATGGCAACCCCGCCGAGCGCACCGACCGCGGTGGAGAACCCGATCAGTGCGCCGGAATGCGAACGTGCCCAATGCCGCCGCGCGGCTTCGGGGGCGTCCAGCGAGCGGCTGCGGGCCTCGAAGATCGACGGAATCATCTTCAACACCGACCCGTTGCCCATCCCGGCGAGGATGAACAGCACCATGAATGCGGCGATGTAGAGCACGATCGTCGATGTGGTTGCGCGAGTGGTGTGGTCGTCGATGGTGCTGGCCACCACCAGCACCGCCGAGGCCAGGATCATGCCGAGGAACACCACCAACGTGACACGGCCCCCGCCGCGGCGGTCGGCCACCCGGCCGCCGTAGATGCGGGACAAGGCGCCCAACAGCGGGCCCAGGAACGCGATTCGCGCGGCGTAGAGCGCAGCCTCGGCGGGGCTGTGGCCGGCCTTCTCGAAAGTGACGTGCAGCACTTGGGCGAACGCGAATGCGAAGCCGATGAACGAACCGAAAGCTGCGCAGTACAACGCCGAAACGATCCAGCTGTCCGGGACCGACAGGATCGATCGGATGCTGCCGACCTCTTCCATGCCGTGGTCGAGGTTGTCCATCCACAGCGCGGCACAGGTGCCGACCACGGCGAGCAGGATCAGATAGACAGCGCAGACCAGTTCCGGTTTGGTGTTGCCGACGGTGGCCAGCACCAGCAGGCCGACCAGCTGGATGGCGGCCACCCCGAGGTTGCCGATGCCGCCGCACAGCCCGAGGGCGACGCCCTTGAGGCGCTGGGGGTAGAAGGCGTCGACGTTGGCCAACGACGCGGCATAGTTGCCGCCGCCCAGGCCGGTCAGCGCTGCGCACACCATGTACATCCACAGCGGCTGGCCGGGGTTGACCAGCAACAGCAGTGTCCCCACGGTCGGGACCAGCAGGATCAGGGAGGAGAACACCGCCCAGTCCCGGCCGCCGAACTTCGCGGTGGCCCGCACATACGGCACCCGGGCGCAGCCACCGACGAGCGTGGCGACGGCTGCCAGCAGCAGCTTGTCGCCGGCCTTGATGCCGTAGACCGACTCCGGCATGAACAGCACCACCACCGACCACAGCGACCAGATGGAGAACGCGACATGGGTGCTGACCGTGGACCAGATCAGGTTGCGCCGCGCGATGGCGGCGTTGCCGGCCTCCCAGGCTGCACAGTCCTCCGGATCAAAATTGCTGATGTGGCCGTTCGTCATGCGGTCTCCTCGGGCTCTGGGCCACCGTCACGCGGTGAATCTCGCATCACGATGGACGGTGTGCGAACCTACCGACCCGAACTGGCAAGTCGCAGAGCAGAACCTGAAAAAGAGGTGCGCCCAGGGCCTATTAGTGGCGCATGTCACGTATCAGCTGCGCGCGCAGGACATTTCGCCTGGTTACTCCGCCAAATGGCAAAGCGTTGTGTTCCGTTGGAACCTTCTGTCAGCTGACTGGAAGCCAGACGTTGACCGCCTTGGCGATCTGGAGATACAGCGGAATCCCGATGGTCACGTTGTAGGAGAACGTCAGGCCCAGCGATGCGGCCAGTGGAACCGTCGGACTGGCCTCGGGGATTGCCATTCGCTGCACCGCCGGCACGGCGATGTAGGAAGCTGCGCCGCACAGCACCGCGAACAGTACATAGCTGCCGGCCTCGAAATGGGTGCCGGTCAATTGCGAGTAGGTGTGGATGATGAAAATTCCTGCTATCGCAAAGAGATTGGGGGCCAACAACCCAAAGGCGATCAAACCGCGCCCTGCGGACCGCAGGTCCTTGAGCTTGCGCGAGGCCGTCATCCCCATTTCGAGCAGGAAGAGGCACAGCATCCCCTGAAACGCGGTGACGAAGACGTGGTCACCGTCTTCGATGACCGACGCCCCCTGCAGTCGGCCGACGAAGCCGATGAGGATCCCACCGAACAGCAGGTAGAGCCCCGGGTTGAGCAGCACCTCCCGCAGCAGCGCTCCACTGGGCGGTGGCGCGGGCGTAGTCACCGTTACTGCGCCCGGCTGGACGTGCTCCTGCCGTTCCAGCGCGAGGTCGATTTCGTCCTGGATGCCCTGGTCGTGGCGCGTGGTGGATTGTGCCCCGCTGACCTGGACAGCGGCGACGAGTTGCCGGCTGACCTTCTGGTTGTAGCCGGGCTCGTCGGCCATGTTGCCCTGCGCGTCCATCCCGCGTGCACGCAATCGTCCCACCAGGGCCAGTGCCACGATGCAGCCCGGAATCTCCATGACGGCCAACATCACGGGCATATAGGCGTCGAACGCGATATCCAACGTGGCGAGCACGCCCAGGCAGGTGGCGAAGGTGCCGGCGGAATCCGACCCGTAGTAGCCGGCGACGGTGGCACGGTCGATACGCCTCATCTTGGTCATCCGGGTCAGCAACCAGTAGGCGACGAATCCGATGATCAAGTTGGTTGCGAAGCCCAGCACGATGAAGCCCAGGACGCCACCGATGCTGGATGCGTCGATGGTTGCGAGTTCCTCGCCGCCATGCCAACCGATGGCCAGCAGCAAATACAACGTCAACCCCTGATACAGCACGTAGGGGAACTCGAACTTGATCTTCAGCAGTGGGATGAGGAACCCCATGTAGAAGAAAAGCAACAGTGGCTTGAACAAGTTGTGGGTGAAGTTGTGCCAGAACTCGTACAGCATGAGGGTGTGTCTTTCCAGAGGGGGGCCGTGCAGGGCCGGGGGAAGCCGTGACGGTCACACCATAAGGCCCGTTTCGCTGGACGTCGCCTTGAAGTCAGCCCCCCGCGACGATTGGCAGCAGAGTGGCAGGGAGCCACGAAATCCGGCCTTGCGTCCGAGGCGCCCGCACGGGGGGCGCGGGGCTTCGCTGCGGTCAGCGCGATCGGTATTCCCAGGTCAGGTCCCTGGCCTCTTCCTGGTCGGGGGGCGAACGGCCCCGATGTGGGCGTCGGCGCGCCGGTTTGGCCGTGAGCTTGACGCAATATTAAGTTAACAACCAATCCGGCCGACGCTTCAATCACACGGCTGATTCTTATGAACACTCCAGGGATCGCGCGCGGTTTGGGCCGCGAGCCGCTCGGCTACCGGATATACACCAGGTGTCTACCGGTCGTTAACCGTCCGGCTACCAGACGTGGCCGTCGCGCCAGTCACACGCCAGCTCGGCGGTGGGGTCGGTGGCGTCCAGGTCGATCCCCACCGGCATGACGAACACGGTTCCGTCCGCCTCGGGGGTGCGGACCAGCCCGGTCGGAGCAAGGACAGCCGTGGGACCGCGCCACAGCAACCATCCTCGCGCGGTGTAGAGCCGACGGCTGATACTGGGCGAACTGAGAGCGCCGAGCTCGAAAGCGCCCCGAATCACCTGTTCACACGCCTGAAGCACCGCAGTGCCCAGGCCCTGCCCCCGGTGATCGGCCTGGACGGTGACGGCTTCGATATAGCCGCAGCGTAGGGATCTGCCGCGATAGAGCAGTTGGCGCCGGATCACCGAACCGTGGGCGATCAGGACGCCGTGGTGCCAGATCAAGGCGTGCATGCCGCCAAGCGCGTGCTGCCAGTCGGCGTCGGAGAGTGTGCCCCCGGAGGCCTCGGTGACCAGCCGATGGGCGCCGCGGCGGGTCTCCTCGTCCAGATCGCTGGTGTGGATCAGGCGGGCGGTATGAACCTGGCCGGGCACCCGACCTGCCTACCAGGCCGAGCGCGAGGCGGGATGTTGGCGGGGTCGCGACCAGTGCATGCGCACGGTCTGCCCGGGCCGGACCTGGGCCAATGTGTCGATGTCCTCGTCGACCACCACGCCCACCACCGGGTAGGCGCCGGTCACCGGATGGTCGGGGCCCAGGATTATCGGAAAGCCGTTCGGCAGGATCTGGATTGCGCCCCGGTCGGCGCCCTCTGCCGGCAATTGTCTTTCTGGCCAACGGTATTCCAGCGGCATTCCCACCAAGCGCATGCCGACGCGGTCGCTGCGGTTACTCACCAGCCAGTTGGTGCGCACCATGATGTCCGGGTCGACGAACCAGTCGTCACGCGGCCCGGGCGCCACCCGCAACTCGACCACATCGTCGGGGATGGTCGCCACCGGCGCCTGATCGATCTCGGGGTAGTGGCCGGTCCGTTCGCCGATCTGCAGGACGTCGCCGTCGCGCAACGGGGCGGGGCCGATCTCGCCCATCACGTCGTAACTGCGGGAGCCCAGCACCGGGGTGACGTCGATGCCGCCCCGCACCGCCAGGTAGCTGCGCAGACCCGAGCGCGGCGTGCCCAGCGAAACCACCTGACCGTTGCGGACCCGCTGAATGCTGTTGGTGCCGAAAGTGACTCCGTCGACGTCGGGGCCGGCGTCGGCGCCGGTGACCGCGATGTCGACGTCGCCGCCGCAAACCCGCGCCGAAAATCCACCGAATGCCACCTCGATGGTGGCTCGGTCGTCGGGATTGGCCAGCAAGCGGTTGGCCAGCTTGTGCGAGCGACGGTCGGCGGCACCGGATCGGCTGACACCCAGGTGTCCTAACCCGGCCCGGCCCAGATCCTCGACCAGGGCCAGCGGGCCGGTGTGCAGAATCTCCAACGTAGTCATCGTCGTCCTCCGCCTCACGCTGCCCGGAATTGCACCGACAGGCCCGGCGTCAACAGCGCCGGGTCGGGACGGTCCAGGTCCCACAACACGGCGTCGGTGTGGCCGATCACCTGCCAGCCGCCCGGCCACTGCCGCGGGTAGATGCCGCTGAACCGGCCGGCCAGCGCCACCGAGCCTGCCGGAACCGCGGCACGCAACTCGGCGCGACGGGGCACCTGCAGCCGGGGGTCGCCGCCGAGTAGGTAGGCGAAACCCGGTGTGGACCCACCGAATCCCACCAACCAGGGCCTCGCGGTGTGGGCGTTGATGACCTGAGCGACGCTCAGGCCGGTCCGTTCCGCCACCTCGGTCAGATCCGGCCCGTCGTAGACGACGTCGATCACCACGTCCGCGGGGCCGTCGGGCGCGCTGGTCTGGACCGCGTCGGTGTCGACGTCCAGGCTCGCCAGGCGGCGCCGGATACCCGCCTGGTACCTGGGTGCGGCCACTTTCACCAACACCGTGTGCGACGCCGGGACGATGTCGACGACGCCGGGCAGCGCGGCGGAATGCAGTGCCGCGGTCCATGCCAGCACGTCGGTGGTGGAGTCGAACTGCAGCAGCAGCGCGCTGTCGCCGTAGTCGTGGATGCTGTCGGTCTTGGTGAGATCAGTGAAATCCAATGCCACGCTCATGCCACGACCGTAGCCCCGAATGACGCCAAATAGTGACGCAGGACACAATTCTGCGGGGTATGCCAGAGGGGTCTTACTGAACGTGCAGAGTTGGCCCCTAGCCGGTGATCTTGGCGATCAGGGCCGGGAGTTGCCCGGCCACCAGCGGGTAGCTCAGCGGGGAGGCGAAGGCGATCGCGCCGGCCTGATCCTTGGTGGTGAAGACGCTGCGCGACTCGCACGCGGCGATGTCCGGCTCGGCCAACAGCGCTGTGCGCTCGTCGTCGCTCTCGGTGGTCCAGATCAGCACGTCCGCGCCGCCGAGCGTGGATCCGATCCGGTCATGCTCGATCACCGTCGGGGCATCGGCGACGGTCAGCCCCATCTGGGTGAGAAACGCGGTTCGCCAACCGGTGGCGGCGCTGACATTTCCCCGGTCCAGTCGACCGGCCAGCAGCAGCACCTTCTTGCCTTTGAAGCCGGGGCGCGCAGCCGCGACGTCGGTGAACGCGGTGTCGACCCCGTCGATCAGCGACTGCATCTGCTGACCGCGATGCACCGCTGTGCCGATGGCGGCGGCCTGAACCTTCCAGGGTTCGAAGAATGCGTCACCACCCGACTGCGGCACCGTTGGCGCGATCGCCGACAGCTTCTGATAGGTGTCGGCGTCCACTCCGGCGTTCGTCGCGATGATCAGATCCGGCTTGAGGTCGGCGATCTGGTTGACCGCAATCCCGTTGTCCAAGTTCAGTACCACCGGTTTGGCGTCCCCGAGCTGTCGCTGCGCCCAGGGCCACACCGCAAACGGCTGGTCGCCGAACCAGTTCGTCACCGCGATCGGAACGACGCCGAGCGCCAGCAGGTCGTCCTGTCCGGTGTAGCCGGCACAGACCACCCGGCCGGGCGGCTCGGCGACGGTGGTCTCACCGAAGATGTGGGTGACGGTGACCGGTCCGGGTGTGCCGTCGTCGCCGTGTTCTTCCGACGAGCAGGACCCCAGAAGCGCGGCGGCACCGGCCGCGCCACAGAGGCCGAAGAAACCGCGCCGGCTCCACTGGTCCCGCATGGCGAGAGATTAGCCCGCGGTCAGTGGGGCTCGCCATACCCGCCGCCGCCTGGAGTCTCGATCACCAGCACGTCGCCGGGGCCGACGTCGGTGGAATCGCAGCCGGCCAACTCGGTCACGGAGCCGTCCGCGCGTTCCACCCGGTTACGTCCCAGCGCCCCGGTTTGCCCGCCGGCCATGCCGTAGGGCGCTACGCGCCGGTGTCCCGTCAGCACACTGACGGTCATCGGCTCACGGAACTCCATCCTGCGCACCCCACCGTCGCCGCCGTGCCAGCGTCCGGACCCGCCGCTGCCATGCCGGATCGCGTACTCGCGCAACAACACCGGGAAACGCATCTCCAGCACCTCGGGGTCGGTGAGCCTCGAGTTGGTCATGTGGGTCTGCACCACCGAAGCGCCGTCGAAACCTTCGCCGGCGCCCGACCCCGACCCGAGCGTCTCGTAGTACTGATGGCCGGCATTGCCGAACGTGACATTGTTCATGGTCCCGGAGCCTTCGGCCTGCACCCGCAGTGCAGCCAGCAGCGCGCCGGTGATGGCCTGGGAGGTCTCGACGTTTCCGGCGACCACCGCGGCCGGGTAGGCCGGCGACAACAGGGTGCCGTCCGGGATGGTGATCTGCAGCGGGCGCAGGCACCCGTCGTTGATCGGGATGTCGTCGGCCACCAGAGTGCGGAACACGTAGAGCACCGCGGCGGTGGCCACCGAGGACGGCGCGTTGAAGTTTGTCGCCAACTGCGGCGATGTCCCGCCGAAGTCGATGGTCGCGCCGCGGGACGCGCGGTCGACGGTGACCCGCACCGCGATCGTCGCGCCGGAGTCCATCTGATAGCGGTACTCGCCGTCGTCGAGGGAATCGATGACCCGGCGGACCGCCTCCTCGGCGTTGTCCTGGACGTGGCGCATGTAGGCCTGCACCACGTCCAGACCGAAATGGGAGATCATGGACCGGATCTCGTCGATGCCCTTCTGGTTCGCGGCGACTTGCGCCCGCAGATCGGCGAGGTTGGTGTCCGGGCTGCGCGAGGCGAATGTCGCGCCGGTGAGAAGGTCGCGGGTCTGCTGTTCGCGGAACCGGCCGCCGTCGACCAGCAGCCAGTTGTCGAACAGCACCCCCTCCTCGACGACGGATCGGCTGTCAGCGGGCATGGAACCCGGTGTGGTCCCGCCGATTTCGGCATGGTGACCGCGTGAGGCCACAAAGAACAGCACGGGGTCGCCCGCGCTCGCGGAGTCGGCGTACACCGGCGTGACGACGGTGATGTCGGGCAGGTGGGTGCCGCCGTGGTACGGGTCGTTGACCGCATAGACCTGGCCGGGCCGCATCGTCGAAGCCCGGCGGACGATCACTTCCTTGACCGTCGCGCCCATCGATCCCAGGTGCACCGGGATATGGGGTGCATTGGCCACCAGATTGCCGTCGGCGTCGAACACCGCGCAGGAGAAGTCCAGCCGCTCACGGATGTTCACCGACTGGGCGGTGGCCTCCAGCCGGGTTCCCATCTGCTCGGCAATGGCCATGAACAGGTTGTTGAAGATCTCCAGAAGCACCGGATCGGCGGCAGTCCCGGCAGCAGCCGGTGCAGCCGTGGCCAGCCGCCGCAGCACCAGTTGACCGTCGGCGGTCAGCTGGGCCTGCCAGCCGTCGTCGACGACGGTGGTGGCGTTGTCCTCGGCGATGATGGCCGGTCCGGTCACCACGTCGGTGATCGACTCGCGCCGGTGCAGCGGCGCATCATGCCAGGCGCCACCGGCGTAGAGGCGGACGACTTCGCTGGTCTGACCGGAAGGGCCGGTATCGCTTCGCTCGAACAGCTCGGGTTGCTCGGTGAGGCCGGTCGCCTCGACCGAGACCGCTTCGGCGATCAGCGGACGCTCCATCAGGAAGGAATACATGCTGCGGTGCGTGTCTTCGAACGCCGACGTCATCGCGGCCACGCTGCCGAGTTCGACCGGAATCGAGGTGTCGGTGCCCTGGTAACGGAGGTGAACTCGGTGGGTCACCTGGGTTCGGTCGGCGGGAATGTGTTGGGCGGCAAGCTCGGCGCGGGCATGACGCTCCAAGCTGTTCGCGACCTCGCGCAGGCCGGCGAGGGTTGCCGCGCCCAAACGGGTTTCGATCGCGCGCTCGCGGATCACGGTGGTGTCGGCCAACCCGATGCCGAGTGCGGAGAGCACGCCCGCCATGGGCGGCACCAACACGGTGCGGATGCCCAGCTCGTCGGCGACCGCGCACGCGTGCTGTCCGCCGGCGCCGCCGAAAGTGGTCAGGGCGTAGCGGGTGATGTCGTAGCCCTTGGCCACCGAGATCTTCTTGACCGCGTTGGCCATGTTCGCCACGGCGATGCGCAGGAACCCTTCGGCAACCTGCTCGGGACTGCGGTCATCACCGGTGGCGATGAGGATCTCATCGGCCAGGTCGGCGAAGGACTGCTTGACCGTCGCGGCATCCAGCGGCTGGTCGCCGGTAGGCCCGAACACCGCCGGAAAATGGGCCGGCTGGATGCGTCCGAGCATGACGTTGGCGTCGGTGACGGTCAAGGGTCCGCTGCGCCGGTAGCAGGCCGGTCCCGGGTCGGCTCCTGCGGACTCCGGACCCACCCGATACCTGCTGCCGTCGAAGTGCAGGATCGAGCCGCCGCCGGCCGCGACGGTATGAATGTGCAGCATCGGTGCGCGCAGCCGCACGCCGGCGACCTCGGTGGTGAACACCCGCTCGTACCCGCCGGATCCAGCGCTGTAATGCGAGACGTCGGTGGAGGTTCCACCCATGTCGAAACCGATCACCGAGTCGAAGCCCGCCAACGCCGACATCCGAACCATCCCGACGATTCCACCGGCCGGACCGGACAGGATCGCGTCCTTGCCGCGGAAGTGATCTGCCGCCGCCAGCCCGCCGTTGGACTGCATGAACATCAGCCGCACGCCGGTGAGCTGGTCGGCCACTTGGGCCACATAGCGGCGCAATACCGGCGACAGATAGGCGTCGACCACGGCGGTGTCGCCGCGTGGGATCAGTTTCGGCAGCGGACTGACCTCGCCTGACAACGAGATCTGGGTGAAGCCGATCTCGCGGGCCAGCTCGCCGATCAGCCTTTCATGCAACGGATTTCGGTAGCTGTGCAGACATACCACCGCGCACGCGCCGATGCCGTCGGCGTGGGCGGCACGCAGCTGTTCGGCTAGGGCCTCCAGATCCGGTGCGCGAAGCACAGTCCCGTCGGCGGCGACGCGTTCATCGACCTCGATGGTGCGTTCGTAGAGTTGCTCAGGCAGCACGATATGCCGGTCGAAGATGTGTGGCCGATTCTGATAGGCGATGCGCAGCGCGTCTCGGAAACCCCGCGTGATGACCAGCAGGGTGCGTTCACCGGCGCGCTCCAGCAGCGCGTTGGTGGCCACCGTCGTGCCCATCCGCACCGCATCGATCAGGCCAGCCGGAATCGGTGCGTCGCCCTCGATCTGCAGCAGGGCGCGGATTCCGGCCACGGCCGCATCGCGGTACTGCTCCGGGTTCTCCGAGAGGAGCTTGTGAGTGAGCAGGCGCCCGTCGGGGTGGCGCGCCACGATGTCGGTGAACGTGCCGCCGCGGTCGATCCAGAACTGCCAGGTAGCCGACACGGGTCACATTCTGCCGTCGGGTGCCGGTGGCGGTGAATCCAGTCCGGGGCCGCGGGGCTTGCTGAGTAGCGAGACCGCAAAATCGGCGTAGGTGCGTGCGGTTTCCTCGGGCGTGGCGGGGCCGTCGGCGTTGAACCACTGCGGCAGCGAGGTGCACATCGTGGTGATGGCGCGTCCCGCGATCCGGCGGTCCAGCACATCGGCGACGTCGATATCGCGTTCCCGCGCGGCGCGGTCGATGCCGGCGTCGAGGGTGTGCTGCAGTTGATTTCGTGAGTCGGCGATACGTTGCCGGTTCGTCGCGGTAAGGCTGCGCATCTCGCTGGCACCGATGAAGGCCAGCTTCTGGCGGTGCGTGTGGAACAGGGCCAAGGCTTCAACGACCAGCCGCACCTCGTGCAGGCCGGTTGCCGCTTCGGCACGGGCCGCGTTGACCCGCCAGTGCAGTTCGGTCATGGTCAGGTCCAGTATCGCGACCAACAGCGTCTGCTTATCCGGGTAGTGGTGGTAGATCCCGGGCACGCTCATGCCTGCGCGCGCCGAGATATCTCGCATGGTGCTGCCGTGGTAGCCGGTTTCGACGAAGGCGTCGATGGCTGCCGCCAAGACGCTGTCCAGGGCCAGGGGTGGAAACCGTCGCCAGTCGCGGTGACCGGAGTCGGCAACGTCGGCCGGCGCGTACTCCGGGATGGGTGCCGGTGGACTGACGGTGCCCGCCAAGATCTGGGCCGGCGTGACGCCCAGCGCCGCGGCACACTCGTGGAGACGTGACACCGAGATCCCGGTCTTGCCGTTTTCGATCGCGCTCACGGTGGCCGGACTTACCCGCAGGGATCGCGCAAGCTCTCGGACTGTCAGCCCCCGGGCCCGACGGGCGGCACGGATAGCGGTGCCGCACTGCGGTGAATCCGTCACGGTCACCTCCGCTTTTGTTCAGTAATCCTGAACAATACCGGAAGGAAGGTCGGCGGCGCACCGTCGATTTTGACGGGAAATGGTCTGTTGTGTCACAGTCCGTAGTGTTCGGGCCGAGTGATCGGTCGGTCAATGCCGAGTGTGGTGATGGGGTGACATGGCGATCGAGTTGAGCTACTCGCCGGAAGTGTCGGCGCTCGTCGACAAGACGCGAGCTTTCATCGATGACGTGGTTCTGCCGGTGGAGGACCGCTTCGGTGGGGACATCGCCGCCGCGGGCGGGGACGCCGCGGTGAAGGAACTGCAGGCGGCGGCGCGAGAGGCAGGCGTGTTCGCGCCGCACGCGCCCGTCGAATACGGCGGACTGGGCTTGAACATGTCCGACCGGGCGCCGGTGTTCGAGGCCGCCGGCTATTCACTGTTCGGACCGGCCGCGGTGAACATCGCCGCCCCCGATGAGGGCAACGTGCATCTGCTGGCGGAGGTGGCCAGCCCCGAGCAGAAGGCTCGCTACCTTGCGCCCCTGGCAGCCGGCGACGTGCGATCCGCGTTCGCGATGACCGAGCCCGGCCCGGGTGCGGGCTCGGATCCGTCCGCGCTGACGACCAAGGCCGAACGCCGGTCGGGGGATTGGTACATCTCCGGCCACAAGTGGTACATCACCGGTGCCGACGGCGCCGGATTCTTCATCGTCATGGCCCGCACCTCCGGGGAAGCAGGTCAGCGCGGCGGCGCCACCATGTTCCTGGTCCCCGCCGACACCGCGGGTCTGACCGTCGGCCGACACATCTCGACCCTGGACCGGTCCATGGTGGGCGGCCACTGTGAGGTGTTCTTCGACGAGGTTCGGGTTCCCGACGAAGCGGTGCTCGGCGAGGTGGACCGCGGCTTCGAATACGCCCAGGTGCGTCTCGGGCCCGCGCGCATGACGCACGTCATGCGCTGGCTCGGCGCCGCGCGTCGTGGACACGACACCGCGCTGTCGCACGTCGTGCAGCGCCAGGCATTCGAATCGGCGCTGGCCGATCTGGGCATGATCCAAAATATGGTGGCCGACAACGAAATCGACATCGCGGCTACCCGGGCGCTGCTGGTGCGCGCATGCTGGGAACTGGATCAGGGCGGCAATGCCGGCGACGCGACGTCGATCGCCAAGACCTTCGCCGCCGAGGCGATCTTCCGGATCGTCGACCGCAGCGTGCAGATGTGCGGTGCGCTGGGCGTCACCGAAGACCTGCCCCCGGCGCGGCTCTCCCGCGAGGTGCGTCCGTTCCGGGTTTACGACGGGCCCTCGGAGGTGCACCGCTGGGCCATCGCCAAGCGGCGAGTCGGGGCGGCGCGGCGAGCGCTCAAGGACGCCCAGCAGTGACAGTCGAAGCTCTGGATCCGGTTGCCCTGCGGCAATATCTTATCGCTCACGACGTTCCGGTTCAGGGTGAACTCACCGTCGAACTGATCGCCGGTGGCCGGTCGAATCTCACCTTCAAAGTCAGCGACGAGTCGTCGGCCTGGGTGGTGCGTCGACCTCCGCTCGGCGGCCTTACCCCGTCGGCTCACGATGTGGGCCGCGAATTCGTGGTCACCGACAAGCTCTACGGCACCGGTGTTCCGATCGCGCGACCCGTGGCGCTCGACGCCGACGGCACGGTCTGCGGTGCGCCGTTGACCGTGACGGAGTTCGTGACCGGCCGGGTCTATCGCCACAAGGACGATCTGGACACCCTGTCGGATGCGGAACTGGCGGCCAACGCCGCGGCGCTGGTGCGGGTTCTGGTGGATCTGCACGCCGTCGACTACCGTGCCGTCGGGCTCGAATCCTTCGGCAGGCCAGATGGATTCCTGGAACGCCAGGTGCGGCTGTGGGCCCGCCAGTGGGAACTGGTCAAGACGCCGGGGAACGACGACGCGCTGTCTGACGATGTCACGAAGCTGGCCGCGGCACTGGCCGATGCCATCCCGCAGACATCGCAGCCCTCGGTGGTGCACGGCGACTTCCGCATCGACAACACCATCTGTGATCCAGAGCGGGCAGACGCCATCCGGGCCGTGGTGGACTGGGAGTTGTCCACCCTCGGCGACCCGCTCACCGATATCGCGCTGATGTGTGTCTACCGGTCACCGGCATTCGACCTGGTGTTCGGCCACCCCGCCGCGTGGACCAGTTCACGTCTGCCGTCGGCCGACGCCCTGGCCGAGGAATACGCCCGGCTGTCCGGCCGGGATCTGAGCGACTGGAACTTCTACCTGGCGCTGGCGAACTTCAAGATCGGGGTGATCGCCGAAGGAATCACCCACCGAGCTCAGCACGGCGCCAACGACGTGCAGAATGCCGGCGAAGCGGCGCAGGCGGCGCCGGAGTTCATCGCCGCGGCGCGAAATGCGTTGAAATAACCCTGAAAAGTCGAGAAAGGTGAGTCGGGTGAGCGTACTGGACAAGTTCCGCATGGACGGCAAGGTCGTCGTGGTGACCGGGGCGTCCTCGGGCCTCGGCGTGTATTTCGCCCGGGCCTTCGCCGAGGCCGGTGCGGACGTCGTGCTGGCAGCGCGGCGGGTGGAGAAGCTCGCGGAGGCGGCCGATCTCGTGACGGCTGCCGGACGCGCAGCCCTGCCGGTGGCGACCGATGTCGCCGACCCGGCGGCGTCGACCAGAATGGTCGAGGCCGCCATCGAGCGATTCGGTCGGGTCGATGTGTTGGTCAACAACGCCGGCATCGGTACCGCGCACCCGGCAACCCGGGAAACCCCCGAGCAGTTCCGGGAGGTCATCGACATCAACCTCAACGGGGCCTACTGGGCGGCACAGGCTTGCGGACGGGTGATGGAGCCGGGTTCGTCGATCGTCAACATCTCCAGCGTCCTGGGCCTGACCACGGCCGGGTTGCCGCAGGCGGCGTACGCCGCCAGCAAGGCCGGACTGATCGGTCTGACCCGGGACTTGGCTCAGCAGTGGGGGAGCCGAAAAGGTATCCGGGTCAACGCGATCGCGCCCGGCTTCTTCGCCTCCGAGATGACCGATCAGTACCGCCCGGGCTACCTGGACAGCGTCGCCCATCGAATCGTGTTGGGCCGGATGGGCGACCCGGAAGATCTCGCAGCCTCGGTCCTGTGGCTCGCCTCGGATGCCGGTGGCTACGTCACCGGCCAGACCATCGCGGTCGACGGCGGCTTCACGATCAACTAAGGCCGCCCGAGGTTGCCGTGGCGAGGCTACGGACAGACGGATCCGCGATAGCCTCTGCTGATGGATCCCGAGCCGATCCGGCTGTCCCAGCTGGATTCCGGTGCCGATGCGGTGCTGCGGGTCGTCGGGTATTTCGACGCACTGGTCGAGTCGAGCGCCGACGCCGAGACGGTGATCCAGTCGGCCGAGTCGGTCGCACAATGCCCAGTGTCCGTGCGATGGCTCTCGGCAACCGAGCCGGAGGTCCGGCTGGAACGCGCGGGCAGCGCAGGGCATCCGCTCGATGAGGTCGTCGGCGACCGAGTGCGCCACGCGTTGCGCATAGCGGCATCGCGAGCGGGAGCCGCCGTCCGGCTGGGCGACCCGGCGCTGTTGGAACTGGTGTTGTCCGACAACGAATTACCGGCGGAGCGAGCCCGCGCGATCCGGCTGTTGGGTCTCGATGAGTCCCGCGAGGTCCGGGTGCTGGCAGTCTCGGCGGGCTCTCCTGCCGAGGCGTTGCGCGTCGTCGTGCGCGAACTGGGCGACCAACCGGTCCGCTCGGTCACGATCGGCGCCGACACGGCGCTGCTGTGTTACAGCTCCGAGGACGCCCGGACGCTGTCGGACCGGCTGGATGCGGCCATCATCGCGGCCTTTCCGCCACCGCCGCCCGCGCAGGCGGGCCGCGGGCCGTGGGTCGGGATCGGCGCCAAGACCACCGTGTTCGATGCGGCGGCGTCCTGGCTGCAGGCGCAACGGGGACTGCGTTTCGCTTCGTCCACGCACTACGGCCGTCGGGCGGTCGCCTACGAACGCCTCAGCGTGCTGGAGCTGCTCGCCGAGCTGCCCTTGGAGCAGGTGCTGCGACACCACGATGTGGCGCGCATCAACGCGATCGCGGCGAAACCGTCCGGCGCGCACGACATCGATACCACCGAGGCGTTCTGCGTGCTGGGGTCGCTGCGCCGCACCGCCGCCCAGTTGCACCTGCACCACAGCACGGTGGCGGCGCGCATCGCCCACGTCGAGTCGGCGATGGGCTGGGATCTGGCCGACCCGATCGATCGGTTCACGGCGACCCTGGTGCTCTTCGTGCGTCGTATCGCGCTCTCGTCGGCCGAGCTTTCCGCCACCGAACCGACAAACGTCGGGAAGGATCGGTGATTAAGCAGACGTATGGCGGCTGACCAACGTCGGCGGTTGCGGTGATGATGATCACCACCTGACACGAAGGAGTGAGAACCGTGGCCGTCATCGATCCCAGCCGGACCTGGGCCCCCCTGGAGAAGCGGTTGGCCGAAACCACCAATGCGCGGCATCGGGCCGCGCTCGAAGTGGTGATCGAGCACATGAAGGGGGAGGCTTCGCCGGATCTCGACCAGGTGATGGGGACGCTGAGCGCCGAGCCGGACTACCACTTCTGGATGGGCGGTCAGGACGTCGGCCCGAAGACCACCGACGGGGTGCGCACCTACTACACGGCCTTCATGGCGACCCGCACCAACGTCTTGGAGTTCGAGATCGACCGGCTGGTGGTCGACGATGACTGCGTGGTGACCGAGGGAGACATGAAGCAGCTCTACCCGGGTTCGCAGACCGCCATCCTCGGGATTGAGGTCGACGATCCCGACGCCGACTACTTGGTGGTGTACCGGCAGGTGCTGCTGTGGCCGCTCGATGCCAGCGGCAAGATCGTCGGCGAGGACTCCTACTTCGCCGGCGTGCGCAGCGTGACCCCGGTGGCCCGCGAAGACCTTCCGCAGTCCTACATCGATCTCGTTCACGCGCCAGCGGCGAATGCCCACTGACATCGCGGGGATGCTGCTCGACCGCCTCGGCGACCAGCATCTGGGGCTGCGCACCCGGCAACGGGATTGGACCTGGGACGACGTGGTGCGCGAGTCCGCTGCGCGTGCCGCATTGGCGTCGTCGTTGCGCCGGGACGGGCCGTTTCACATCGGCGTGCTGCTGGATAACGTCCCAGATTTCGTGTTCTGGCTCAGCGCCGGCGCGCTGGCCGGCGGGGTCATCGTCGGGATCAACCCCACCCGCGGAGATGCCGAAATGGCTGCGGAGATCCGCCACGCAGACTGCCAGCTGATCGTCACCGACACCGCCGGAATGGACCGGCTGCGCGGCCTGGACCACGGCCTGGACCCCGAGCGCTTCCTGGTGATCGACCAGCCCGGCTACGCCGCCCTGGTCGAGGAACACCGGGCGGAGCCGGCCGCCGCCCCCGGAGTGGGGCCGGGATCGCTGCTGCTGCTGCTGTTCACCTCCGGCACCACCGGCGCCTCCAAGGCGGTCAAGTGCAGTCAGGGCCGGCTGGTCCGGATCGCCGAGATGGCCACCACCAAATTCGGCCACGTGCGTTCCGACGTCGACTACTGCTGCATGCCGCTGTTTCACGGCAACGCGATCATGGCGCTGTGGGCGCCTGCGCTGGCCAACGGGGCGACGATCTGCCTGACGCCGAAGTTCTCCGCATCGCAGTTCCTGCCCGACGTGCGCTACTTCGGTGCGACGTTCTTCACCTACGTGGGCAAGGCGCTGGGCTACCTGTTGGCGACCACCGAACAGCCCGACGACGCCGACAACGCTCTGGTCCGCGGCTTCGGGACCGAGGCTTCGCCGCAGGATCAGGCGGAGTTCCTCCGCCGGTTCGGCGCGGTGCTGCACGAGGGCTACGGCTCCAGCGAGGGCGGCAACGCGGCGATACCCGACCCGGCGGCACCGCCCGGCGCGCTGGGCCGTCCGGCGCACGCGGGCATCGCCATCGTCGACCCGCAGACCCGTGCCGAGTGCGCCACGGCCATCCTCGACGAACACGGCCGGGTGTCGAACGCCGACGACGCCGTCGGCGAGATCGTCGACCGGACCGGGGCCCGCGACTTCGAGGGCTACTACAAGAACGACGCCGCGGATTCGGAGAAGATCCGCGACGGCTGGTACTGGACCGGCGACCTGGGCTACCGCGACGAGGCCGGCTTCCTATACTTCGCCGGCCGCCGCGGCGACTGGATCCGGGTCGACGGCGAGAACACCTCCGCGCTCACCATCGAGCAGGTACTGCGCCGGCATCCGCTGATCATCAGCGCCGGCGCCTACGCGGTGCCCGACCCCCGCTCCGGCGACCAGGTGATGGGCGCTGTCGAGGTCGCCGACCCCGACAGCTTCGACGCGGCGGCCTTCGCCGGGTATCTGGCCGCCCAGCCCGACCTGGGCCGCAAGGGCTTCCCACGATTTCTGCGGGTCTCGGCCGGCCTGCCGGTCACCGGCTCGAACAAGGTGCTCAAACGCGAACTGCAGGCGCAGCGCTGGCACACGTGCGAACCGGTATACCGCTGGGTCGGGCGGGGTACCCCCGAGTACACCCGCATGACCGACGACGACAAGCGTGCACTGGACGCCGAGTTCACGTCCTACGGCCGGCAAAGCTACCTGCGAGGTGAAGGGTAGAGACGATGAGCGACTGCGCGATCCGCGAGTTGGACCACGGCACGCCGAAGACCCGGTATGCCCGGGGTTGGCACTGCCTGGGGTTGGCCGAGACCTTCCGGGACGGTCAGCCGCACGGCATCAACGCCTTTGGCACCCGGCTCGTGGCATTCGCCGACTCCAGCGGCGACGTGCACGTGCTGGACGCCTACTGCCGGCACATGGGCGCCGACCTGTCCCGAGGCACCATCAAAGGCGACACCCTGGCGTGTCCGTTCCACGACTGGCGGTGGCAGGGCTCAACCGGTCGGTGCGCGCAGGTGCCCTACGCCAAGCGGCCGCCACGGATAGCGCGCACCCGACGCTGGCCCACCTGCGAGGTCAACGGCCAACTGCTGATGTGGCACGACCCGGAGGGTTCGACGCCGCCGCCGGAGCTGACCCCGCCGCAGATCGAAGGCATGGATGCCGGCAGGTGGTCACCGTGGCAATGGGATTCGGTCCTGATCGAAGGCGCCAACTGCCGAGAGATCATCGACAACGTCGTCGACATGGCGCACTTCTTCTACATCCACCACTCGTATCCGACCTACTTCAAGAACGTGATCGAGGGTTCTCACGCCAGCCAGTACATGGAGAGCAAGGTCCGGCCGGACTCTCCGGGGGCCGACAAACTGTGGGAGGGCACCTATCTGCGCTCCGAGGCGACCTACTTCGGCCCGGCTTACATGATCAACTGGCTGCACAACGATCTCGCGCCGGACTTCACCGCCGAGATCGCACTGATCAACTGCCACTACCCGGTCACGCAGGACTCCTTCATGCTGCAGTGGGGTGTCGCCGTCCAGCAGATGCCGAACCTACCGGCGGAGAAGGCCACCAAACTCGCCGCGGCGATGAGCCGCTCGTTCGGGGCGGGATTCCTGGAGGACGTCGAGATCTGGCGGCACAAGGCGCCCGTGGAGAACCCGCTGCTCACCGAAGAGGACGGCCCGGTGTACCAGCTGCGCCGGTGGTACGAGCAGTTCTACGTCGACGCCGCGGCCGTCACCCCGGACATGACCGACCGGTTCGAGGTGGAGGTCGACACCACCCACGCGTTCGGTCACTGGGAGGCCGAAGTCGCCGCGAACCTGGCCGCCGGTATCACCGTGCCCTGACCGCGGATCAGCCTTTCGCGCCCTTTTTGCCCCAAGGGCTGTAGTCGGCGATCAACTCTTCCTGGGGTGGGCGCCGCGCCTCTTCGACGTGCTGCAGGTTGATCCGCACCCTGTACCAGATCGAACTCGGGCCGCGCATACCGTCGAGTAGAACATCTTCCGGAGCAAGCTGTTTCGCCGCTGTAGCGTGCCGCCGTCGCCAGACATCCAAGGCAGCCATCGCCTCGTCGCGCGTCTTGGTGCGGGCGATCTCGATCAGTGGCAGCGGTGACGTGCGCCGGCCGTCGACGCTTTTACGCGCGCCGCGCGGCGCCTTCTCCGCCGGGCCCTGCTCTTCGGCCAGCTCCAGCAGCGACTCCAACCCGCCGGCGGTGTCGTTCATGCCTGCCCAGGGGTCGCCGATCTGCGCGAAGCGGTCCGGCACGGTGTCCAGCGTGAAGGACGCCGGGTCGGCGTCGACGACCTCGTCCCAATGCAACGGCGTCGACACCCGGGCGTCAGCGGTGGCCCGCACCGAGTACGCTGAGGCGACCGTGCGGTCTTTGGCGTTCTGGTTGAAGTCCACGAAGACGCCGTGCCGCTCCTCTTTCCACCACCGGCTGGTGGCCAACTGCGGTGCACGTCGCTCGATCTCGCGGGCCACCGCCTGTGCCGCCAGCCGCACCTGGCCGAACTTCCATCGCGGTGCGATCCGTGCGTAGATGTGCATGCCCCTTGAGCCGGACGTCTTCGGCCAGGCGGTCAGCCCGTGATCGGCCAGTACGTCGCGGGCCAGCAGTGTCACCTCGACGATCTCCGCCCAGCCGACTCCCGGCATCGGATCGAGGTCGACCCGCAGCTCGTCGGGATGCTCGAGGTCGCCGGCGAGCACCGGGTGCGGGTTGAGGTCCACACAGCCCAGGTTGATCACCCAGGCCAGCCCGGCCGCGTCGTCGACGACGACCTCGTGCGCCGACCGGCCCGACGCGTAGCGCAGCTCGGCGACCGAGACCCAATCCGGGCGGTTGGCTGGTGCCCGCTTCTGGAAGATGGCCTCGGCGCCGATGCCGTCGACGAAGCGTTTGAGGATCATCGGCCGGCCGGCCACCCCGCGCAGCGCACCGTCGGCCACCGACAGGTAGTAGCGAATCAGCTCGATCTTGGTCCGGGGGGTGGAGCCTGGTCCACCTGGGAACACCAACTTGTCCGGGTGGGTGACCACCACCCGGTGTCCCGCAACCTCCAGCGACATCCCGCCGGCCATGAGGTCATGTTAATGAGAGGCCGCCATCCCCCGCCCGACGGCGATCTGCGTCACATAAGGTTGTCCCATGGCTAAGCTCACTGACCTGCCCAGCCAGGCTGTAAACAAGCTCGGTCGCTATCTCGAACGCGGTGGCGCCGAGTTGCATTATCTGCGCAAGATCCTGGAGTCCGGCGCGCTGAAGCTGGAGTCCCCTCGGGTCATCGCCAGTGCACTTGCTGACGGAGCGCGCTGGGGCGAGCTGGGGATGATTCCGGCGCTCAATGCCCGGCGTAACCCGAACGGCGTCGCCGTGATCGATGACGACGGCAGCATCACGTTCAAGGAACTGGACGACGCCGTCAACGCGGTGGCCAACGGCCTGCTCGCGATGGGTGTGCGTGGCGGTGACGGGGTGGCGATCCTGGCTCGCAACCATCGCTGGTTCCTGATCGCCAACTACGGCTGCGCCCGGGTCGGCGCCCGGCTGATCCTGCTGAACAGTGAATTCTCCGGTCCGCAGATCAAGGACGTCTCCGAACGCGAAGGCGCCAAGCTGATCATCTACGACGACGAGTACACCGCCGCGGTCGCGCAGGCCGAACCACCGCTGGGCAAGTTGCGGGCGCTGGGGGTCAACCCGGATGCCGAAGAACCGTCGGGTAGTGCCGACGAGACGCTGGCGCAGCTGATCGCGCGCAGCAGCAAGGCTCCCGCACCCAAGATCACCAAGCACGCCTCGATCATCATCCTGACGTCCGGCACCACCGGTACCCCCAAGGGCGCCAACCGCAGCACGCCGCCCACGCTGGCACCGATCGGCGGCATCCTGTCTCATGTCCCGTTCCGGGCCGGTGAGGTGACGTCGCTGCCGTCGCCGATGTTCCACGCGCTGGGCTATCTGCACGGCACCCTGGCGATGTTCTTCGGCTCGACCCTGGTGCTGCGGCGCCGCTTCAAGCCGGCCACCGTGCTGGAGGACCTGGAAAAGCACAAGGTGACGGCGATGGTCGTGGTCCCGGTCATGTTGTCCCGGATCCTCGACCAGCTGGAGAAGACCAGTCCGAAGCCGGACCTGTCGAGCTTGCGGATCGTGTTCGTCTCCGGGTCGCAGCTCGGCGCCGAATTGGCGACGCGGGCCATGAAGGACCTGGGGCCGGTCATCTACAACATGTACGGCTCCACCGAGGTCGCCTTCGCCACCATCGCCGGTCCCGCCGACCTGCAATACAACCCGGCGACGGTGGGCCAGGTGGTCAGGGGCGTCAAGGTCAAGATCCTCGACGACAACGGCAACGAACTGCCGCAGGGCCAGGTCGGGCGGATCTTCGTCGGCAACTTCTTTCCGTTCGAGGGCTACACCGGTGGGGGCGGCAAGCAGATCATCGACGGTCTGCTCTCCTCGGGCGACGTCGGCTACTTCGACGAGCGCGGGCTGCTCTACGTGTCCGGCCGCGACGACGAGATGATCGTCTCCGGCGGCGAGAACGTCTTCCCTGCCGAAGTCGAGGACCTGATCAGCGGACACCCCGACGTGATCGAGGCGACCGCCTTGGGTGTCGAGGACAAGGAGTGGGGCGCCCGGCTGCGGGCCTTCGTAGTGCGCAAGGAAGGCTCCAGCGTCGACGAGGAGACCATCAAGGTCTACGTGAAGGAGCACCTGGCCCGGTACAAGGTGCCGCGCGAAGTGGTCTTCCTCGACGAGCTGCCGCGTAACCCCACCGGAAAGATCCTCAAACGCGAACTCCGCGACCTGTAGGGCGCGGCCTTTAGCGCGCGGCCTTTAGCGCGAGCGTGCGTGTCCCCTGCGCGACACTCCGTGCCGCGACCGGGATTACGCACGCTCGCGAGCGGGTTTTCAGTCGAAACCCGTTGCACTGTCAAGCTGTTCGCGCAAAATATCGATCTGCCCGCAGTGTCGGGCGGTCTCCTCGATCAGGTGCACGTAGATCCAGCGCAGGGAAACCTGGCCGATGCGGCGATGTGAGACCGTGTGATCCAGCGGAAACCGCGCGGCGATCCGCCGGGACTCCTCGCACTGTCGGCGATACTCTGCGACCAGCACGGGCAGTGAGTCGTCGTCGGACAGTTCGAACTCCCGCTCGCGGTCGTGCGGGCGCCGGTTGTCGTCGCGGCGTTCTTGCAGTAGCTGGTCGAACCAGCCGTACTCCACCCAACGCAGGTGCTTGACCAGCCCGCCCACTGTCGTTGCCGTGGAAACGAGATGCCGGCCGGCGTCGGCATCCGAGAGTCCGGATACCTTGCGCACCACGATGTCCCGGTAGTCGTCGAGGAACGCCTCCAGTGTTTCGCGTTCTCCGGAGGTTGCCATTCCGCGGCGACCGGGAGGTGGCGGAGCTTCGGCCATGGCGGCGACGCTAGCAGGGGTTCTTCCCCTTGCGAGCGTGCGTGAATCCGGTCCGCACCCGGCGTGTCGGGCCGGGGACACGCACGCTCGCGCAAGCGGGAGGTACCCCCCAGCTCGCGCAAAGGCGCGGCCTAGGGGTCGCGGGGCAGGCCGAGCAGACGCTCGGCGATGATGTTGAGCTGGACCTCCGAGGTGCCGCCGTAGATGGTGGTGGCGCGGCTCATCAACAGGTATTCGGCCCACTTGCCGGGCAGCTGCTCACGGTCGCCGATCGCGGCATCACCGGCGAACGTGCCCACCGCGAACTCGGCGTAGCCCTGTCCGGTACGCATCGACAGCAGCTTGGACACCGCCGCCGCCGGCATCGGGTCGAGGCCCGCCAGGGTCAACAGGGTCGAGCGCAGGTTGAGCAGCTTGGCGGCGTGTCCTTCAGCGATCAACCGGCCGGCCTGGCGCTGTTCCCCGCCATCGAACTGGCCATCCCGAATGAACTCGACGAAGCCGTCGAGGCTGGCCAGGAACGGCATCTCGGATCCGCCGATCGACACCCGCTCGGCGGTCAGCGTGTTGCGGCTGACCTCCCAGCCCCGGTTCACCTCGCCGAGCACCAACTCGTCCGGGATGAACACGTCGTCGATGAACACGGTGTTGAACATCGCCCCGCCGGTGAGTTCACGCAACGGGCTGACCGTCACGCCTTCGCTCTTCATGTCCAGCAGGAAGTAGGTGATGCCGTCATGTTTCGGAGCGCTCGAGTCGGTCCTGGCCAGCAGGGCTCCCCATGAAGAGAACTGCGCGGCCGACGTCCAGATCTTCTGGCCGCTGATCCGCCAGCCGCCGTCGACCTTGGTCGCCTTGGTGGTCAGGCTGGCCAGGTCGGAACCGGCGCCGGGCTCGGAAAACAGTTGGCACCAGATCATTTCGCCCCGGAACGTGGCGGGCAGGAAACGCTGCTTCTGCTCCTCGGTGCCAAACGCCACGATCGACGGGATCAGCCAGGCGGCGATACCCATCGCCTGGCGACGCACCCGGCCGGTGGAAAATTCCTGCTCGATGATGATCTGCTCGATCGGCTCGGCGGCCCGCCCCCACGGCTTGGGCAGGTAGGGCAACACCCAGCCGCTCTCGGCGATCGCGACCGTGCGCTCGTCGTGCGCCATGGCCTTGAGGGCAGCGACCTCGGCCCGGATCTCGGCCCGCAGCTTCTCGGTGTCGGGGTCCAGATCGATGTCGATCTTGCGCATCCCGCCAGCGGTGGCGGTGTCGACGACCTGCTGGGGGTACGCGGAGCGGGAGCCGAAGGAGGCGGCCAGGATCAGCGCCCGCCGGTAGTACACACCCGCGTCGTGCTCCCAGGTGAAGCCGATTCCACCGTGCACCTGGATGCAGTCCTGGGTGCAGTGCTGCGCGGCGCTCGGCGCCAGGGTGGCCGCCACGGCAGTCGCGAACTCCACCGTCGAACCCGCAGCGTCCCAGCCGTTTTCATTCGCCTCGTCGACAGCGCGGGCGGCATCCCACACCGCAGCGGTGGCTCGCTCGGTGTCGGCGATCATCTCGGCACACTTGTGCTTGATGGCCTGGAACTGGCCGATCGGTCGGCCGAACTGCTCGCGGATCTTGGCGTAGTCCGCCGCGGTGTCCGTGGCCCAGCGGGCCACCCCGACCGCCTCCGCGGACAGCAGCGTCGAGGTCAGCGCGTGCGCGCGAGCCGACGTGAGGTTACGCAGGACCGCGGTGTCGTCGACCTCGACGCCGGCGGCGCGCACGTGGGCGATGGGGCGCAGCGGGTCCACGCTGGCCACCGGCTCGATCTCGAGCTGGTCGGCGCGCAGCACCACCCACACCTCGTCGTCGTCGACCGCCACGGGCAGCACCAGCAACGACGCCTGGGCGGCGGCCGCGACCGCACGAGCCTCGCCGTGGATCACCAGTCCCGTCCCCTGGGCGGTGGCGGTCAGCCCCGGGTTGAGCGTGTAGCTGGCGATCACCTCTCCGCTGGCCAGCCCGCTGAGCTCGGCGGCGGCCGGATTGTTTGCCGCGATCAGGGCGCTGGCGATCGCCGACGGCACGAACGGTCCGGGCACCGCGCCGTAGCCGAACTCGGCCAGCACCACCGCCAATTCCAGGATTCCGAAACCCTGCCCGCCGACTTCCTCGGCCAGATGCACACCCGCCAAGCCCTGCTCGGCGGCGGCCCGCCAATACGGCGGCGGGTTCTCGATCGGGGAGTCCATCGCCGCGTGCAGCAGCTCGGACGGCACGGCGCGTGACACGAAGGACCGCACGGAGTCGGCGAGGTCCTGATGCTCAGAAGTGATTGCTATCGGCATTGATACGCCTTTCGGTGTGTACGTGAAGTGAATCTAACAACCAGTCGGTTGGTTGACTACGTGGGTCAGGGGCTGCCGGTCGCGCAGTCGGCGGCAGTTGTCGACAGCCGCAGCCAGATAGCGCCGCATGGTGTCGGCGGTGTACCAGCTGACGTGCGGGGTCAGCACCACGTTCTCCAACCCGAGCAGGGGGTTGTCCGCGGTCACCGGTTCGACGGCGAACACGTCGAGGCCGGCCCCGGCCAGCCGCCCGCCGCTCAGCGCCTCGGCCAGCGCGGCTTCGTCGACGATCGGTCCGCGTGCGGTGTTGACCAACACCGCATCGGGTTTCATTCGCTCCAGGGCGGCCCGGTCGATCAATCCCTCGGTCGCGTCGGTCAGCGGAACGTGTAGCGAGACGATGTCGGCTGCGGCGAGCAGTTCCGGCAGGGGCCGCCAACCGGGCGTGCCGTCGTCGCGGGTGCTGGTATGCAGCACCTGTGCGCCCATGGCCGCCACGATCCCGGCCACCCGTTGAGCGATGCTGCCGAAGCCGACCAGGCCGACGGTACAGCCGCCGATGTCGCGGCAGCGCTCGCCAAGATCGGGATCGGTCGGCCAACCGCGTACCTCACGGGTCGCGCGATCCAGCGGCAGCAGCCGGCGCAGCACGGCGAGCATCAGCAGCACGGTGCCCTCGGCGACCGAGGCGGCATTGGCACCGGGCATATTGGCCACCGCGATGCCGCGCTGTGTCGCGACGTCGACGTCGATGGTGTTGATGCCGACGCCGAACTTGTGCACCAGCCGCAGTGCAGGCCCGCTCCGCAGATCGTCACCCGAGAGCGGTCGCAGCACGTGCCACAGCACCTCGGCGTCGGCCAGTTCGCGGTGGAAGGTGGCGTCGTCGTCGGCGGCGCACCAGCGGATGTCGAGCCAATCCGACTCGGGTGCAACGAATTCCTCGACCTTCGGTCCGGGAATGAAGTGCGCCAGGACTCTCAACGCCATGCTCAGGAATTCTCCTCGGTGTAGATGGCCCGGTAGAACACGTTGGCCAGCGTGCGAATACACGCGGCGTCGTCGGGTCCGTCGTCGTCGCGGGGCGTGGCGAGCTGGACATAGCAGAACTGGTTGAGCATCGAGACGATCGCCACCGCGAGCAACGCCGGGTCGTCGTTGGTGCAGTAGCCCTCGGCTTGGGCGCGCTTCACCGTTTCAGTGATGTGGCCGACCGGAACCGCGCAGATCTCCGCCCAGTACCGGGCGAAGTCGTCGTTGACCATCGCCAGTTGGGAGACACCGACCATCTCGGCCAGCCGGTTGCGGTAGGTGTGCCAATGTGCGGCAGTGGCCTGCTCGATCCGTTCGCGGTTGGTCAGCCCGTGCCGCACCACGGCGGATGCTCGCTCGCCGGCCTCATCGCGGAATCGCAGCGCCCATTCGGCGACCATCGCCTCTTTGGAGTCGTAGTAGTTGTAGAACGACGCGGCCGATCGGCCGGCCTCGGCCGCAATGTCGGCGATGGTGGTCGCCAGAACTCCCTTGCGGGCGATCACCGCGCGGGCGGCTGCGTCGATCGCGGCCTGGGTGCGTCGACCCCGGTGGGTGGGCAACGGGTCGCGGTGGCCGGGCTGCTCGGGGCTGGTCGACACCGGAACACACATCCTGTCTCGGTCGGGCTGGATCAAATCTGAATCTGATGTTAGATTCAGATTCGGATCTTGACCAGAGGAGTGTCCGCAATGATCAAGCCGCACGGTGTCAACACCGAATTCGAAATCAGCGGGATCAACCACGTAGCGATGGTGTGCTCCGACATGGAACGCACCGTCGACTTCTACAGCAATACCTTGGGCATGCCCCTGATCAAGTCGCTCGACCTGCCCGCGGGTATCGGTCAGCATTTTTTCTTCGATGCCGGTAACGGGGACTGCGTGGCCTTCTTCTGGTTCCGCGACGCCCCGGATCGGGTGCCCGGGATCTCCTCGCCGGCCGCCATCCCCGGCATCGGCGAGATCACCAGTGCGGTGAGCACGCTCAACCACCTGGCCTTCCACGTCCCGGCGGACAAGTTCGACGCCTACCGCCAGCGACTGAAAGAGAAGGGCGTGCGGGTCGGCCCGGTCCTCAACCACGACGAGTCCGAGTGGCAGGCGAGCCCGACATTGCACCCGGGGGTGTATGTCCGCTCGTTCTACTTCCAGGACCCCGACGGAATCACGCTGGAATTCGCTTGCTGGACCAAGGAATTCACCGGCGACGAAGAGCACGTCACGCCCAAGACCGCAGCCGACCGGCGGGTCCCGGCCAACACCTAGACCCGCCGTGGCGCGGTATCGGCGAAGTCGTCCCGCAAATTACCTGCGGTGATTGTCGAACCAATCGATGGCCACCTCGGGGTGCTCGCCGAAGTAGTTGTAACCGTCGAAGCGCCGGGTGGTGCCCTCGATCCAGTGCAGCTTTTTGTCGGCTGCGGGTATCGCGTCGTAGATCGCCTGCACGTCCTGCGGCCGGGTCATCACGTCGTCGTGCACCTGGACCACCAGGGTGGGAATCTCAATCGACTTGGCGTACTCGATCGGTGACTGCTCGGACAGATGAAAACCGGTGCGCTCGAACACCGTTTGGTCGAACCGCTGGTAACCGTCGGGAATGTCGTTGCCCTGCACGAAATTCTCGACAATCGGGTCGGCCGACACCGGCTGCAACAGAATCAGTGACTTGATGTTCTCGAACTCTTCCGGGTGCTTGGCCAGCGCCACGCAGGTGGAGTCGGCCCCCAGGCAGACACTGAGCAGGAACGTCTCCATCGAAGCGGTGTCCGGGCGGGACTTGGCGTAGCGCACCGAACCGATCACGTCCTGGTACTCCACCAGGCCGATTCCGGTACCGCGCTCGCGTGACCCGCTCAGCCCGTGGTTGCTCATGTCGTAGCACAAGATGTTGTAGCCGGCGTCGTGCAGCGCTTTGTACTCCGGCAGGAAGTTCACCTCGAACCCGCCCAGCCCGCCGAACTGGGGGAGGTGTCCCGGGTAACCAGAGCGGTTTCCAGGCAGGAAATGGTTGTGGATGATCAACCGGTTCGAGTCGGCGGGGATGAACCAGCCCTCCAGGCGAACACCGTCCGACGACGGAAATGACACGTCCTCGTACTTCAGGTCGACCTCACCCGGGTGATGCAGGATGGGTGCGCGCAACCCGCCCGTCCTACCGCTCGTCCACATGTCGACAAAACCGTCGAACGCGGCCTGGGCCTCATCGTGACTGGGCATCTTCGCTGACCTCCTCGCATGGGAAACGATTGCTGAGCTCGACGCTACGAGCCTGCGCACCGGCCCGACAGGTGCTGGTTATAGGGGTACTGCCAGTTCCTGCCTGACATCTGCGCCGATTGCCTACCGTTGCGGTATGGACATCGGCCAGGACATCAAGGGCTTCTTGATGACCCGGCGTGCCCGGATAACCCCTGAACAGGTCGGGTTACCGCCCGGGCGACGGCGTCGGGTCCCCGGGTTGCGGCGCGAGGAGGTGGCCCAGCTCGCCGGGGTCAGCATCGAGTACTACACCCAGATCGAACGGGGACACGTGGCCGGCGTCTCCGATGAGGTCCTGGACGCCGTCGCCGGAGCCTTGCAGCTGACCGAAGCCGAGACGGCTCATCTGTTCGATCTGGCCCGAGCCGGCGCGGTCAAGCCCGGGCGGCGGCGGACGACGCGCCGGGCCGGAGTGGCCTTGCCCGACGGGGTGCAGCAGTTGCTGGACAGCATGGTCGGCGCCCCGGCTGTGGTGCTCAACGGGCATCTCGACGTGGTCGCCGCCAACGCGCTGGGGCGTGCCCTGTACGCGCCGGTGTTCGGCCGCACCGGCGCAACGCCGAACCTGGCCCGGTCCGTCTTCTTG
Organism: Mycolicibacter heraklionensis; assembly: GCF_001021505.1. Classification (GTDB taxonomy): domain Bacteria; phylum Actinomycetota; class Actinomycetes; order Mycobacteriales; family Mycobacteriaceae; genus Mycobacterium; species Mycobacterium heraklionense. Next base: position 34,719 of record NZ_LDPO01000016.1, on the reverse strand, counting down.
GATCCGTCGGCCGACGCGACCTTCCCGGACTGGTCCGCCGCCGCCGACGACGTGGTGGCCCTGCTGCGAGCCGAAGCCGCCCGCGCACCGGACTCCCCGGCGGTAGTCGCGCTGATCGGCGAGCTGGCCACTCGCAGCGAACCGTTCCGGACCCGCTGGGCCGCCCACAATGTCAAGGCTCACCACCACGGCGCCAAACGATTCCGGCATCCCGCGGTCGGAGAACTGACGCTGACGTACAACGCCTTCGAATTGCCCGGCGCCGACGGGTTGTCCCTGTTCGGTTACACCGCCGCACCGCACTCGCCCGCCGAACAGGCGCTGAAACTATTGGCCAGCTGGGTCGCCACCGAACAGCAACGGATCGTGGTCGAATAGGCCCATGCTGTTTCGTCAGCTCGAGTACTTCGTTGCTCTGGCCCGGGAGCGGCATTTCGCGCGTGCCGCGGCCGCCTGCTACGTATCTCAACCCGCCCTGTCGGAGGCCATCCGCAAGCTCGAACACGAGCTGAAGGTTCCGTTGGTCCGGCGCGGACAGAAGTTCGAAGGCCTTACCCCCGAGGGTGAGCGCCTGGTGCTGTGGGCGCGGCGCATCCTGGCTGACCGCGACGCGCTCAAGCAGGAGGTGACCGCGCTCCAGACCGGCCTCACCGGGGAGCTGCGGATCGGGGTCATCCCGGCCGCCGCGAGCACGGTCGCACTGCTGTCGGACCCGTTCTCCGCGGCACACCCGTTGGTACGAGTGCAGTTGGAGACCAGTCTGCGCACCGCGGAGATCGCCGAACGGGTGCGTCGGTTCGAGCTGGACGCCGGCATCATCTACCCCGACCGCGACGACACCGCAGATCTCACGGTCACCCCGCTGTATGAGGAGCAGCAGGTACTGATCGCCGGCAGCGAGCTGCTCACCGGTCAGACCGACACCATCAGCTGGTCGGACGTGACCGAGTTACCGATGTGCCTGCTCGCCGAAGGAATGCGCGGCCGGCGGTTGATCGACGACGCGCTGGCGAGCCGGGACCTGGCGCTGGTCCCCAGGCTGGAGACCGATTCTTTCGTCGCGTTGCTGGCCCATGTGACCACCGGTCGATGGGCCACCATCGTTCCGCAGACCTGGGTGCGGGCCGTGACGCTGCCCGGCACGGTGACACTGCGCCTGCTCGATCCGGACCTGAGTGCTCAGGTGGCACTTGTCACCAGTGCGGCCGAGCCCGGCTCGGTAGTGGCCCGCGCTCTGCTGGAAGTTGCGCAGCGAGTCGATTTCGGAGCCACACCTGCACCCTGATCGGTGGCGCTTATCGCACGGTCGGAATTACGTCTTGGACAGCTCACCACTCACTCCCTGAGACTCAAAACCAGTCCACCGCCGGTGGGTGTCGTGAGGGGGTGATCATGGAGATTCTCGATTCATTGCTGAACGAGAACGCTGACATGGTTGCCCGAATCAGCGGTGCCGTCCTGAGCCGCCTGCCGATATACCGCAGGATGGCGCGGGACGATCTCGACGCCGGAGTTCGGCTTCAGGTGGAGTGGGTACTGCGTTCGGCTGGGTCTGGCTCCACGAGGTTGTCCGACGATGACCTCGCAGCGTTTTCTGCATTCGGAGAACGCCAGCAGCGCAACGGTATTCCTTTCGACAACATGATCCGCGCCTGGCAGGTGGGCGTCGAGTCCCTTGTCTCCGGCCTGCGTCAACTCTCCGGACGGTGGGAGACCGAAGACGGTGAGCTCTGGCGGTTCACCGAGTCGATGCTGGCGTCCTCGGCGGTCGCACTGTCAGAGACGGTCACCGGATATCGGCGGGCGGACCGCGACGCAGTCGAGGCACTGGACGCCGAACGTAGCCGGTTCGTCCGGGCTGTCCTGCTGGGCCTCGTCCCGAGCACTGAACTGCGGGTACGCGCTGAGATGTACGGTTTAGACCCGGCGGCTGAATTTGTTGCGGCCCGGGCGCGATTGGGTGACGGCGTTTCTCAACACGGCCTGGAGCTGGCGCTGGGCATAGACGGAGCGGTGCCGCACCGCTGCGGAGTGTGCGCGGTGGTCGACGGCGATCTGGCGGCGCTGCTCACCGAGCCGCCGCCCCGCGCCGTCAACGGGCAGATCGGCTATGGGCCGCCCCGGAAGCTGGAACGGCTGGCCGATTCCTACCGGCTGGCGGCGCGCGCGCTGGTCACTGTGCAAGCCTGCAAGCTGACGGGGGCCTATGACTTGGAGTCCCTGGGCTTGCGCTCCGCGGTGGCGGTGGACCTCGATATGGGCGACCTGTTGCGGCGCCGCTACCTGGAGCCGCTGGTGGCCGGTGGGAACGGCGAAGATCTGATCGCCACGTTGCGGGCCTATCTGGCCTGCGGGATGCATGTGGAGAGCACCGCGACTCGGCTATTCGTTCATCAGAACACCGTGCGTTACCGGCTGGCTCGTTTCGAGGAGCTCACCGGAACTAGCCTGCGGGACACCGAAGTGCTGATCGAGTTGTGGTGGGCGCTCGAACTTTCCGCGATGCACATGTAGAAGCCGCCAACGTGAGGACAGAAATCTCGGACGGATCTCCGTAGCTACGGAATTGCCGTTGAGGAACAGTCGAGCGCAGGGCCGGGTAGGTCTACCCGGAGAACCGCGCTGGACTGCGCTGCATGTTCGGCGGGACGGTGTGCACTCGTCTTTGCGAGGTGATCGCATGAATATCCAGCATCTGAAGACACGAAATTGCTTGGGCCTGACGGTGATCTTCGCCAGTCTGTTGGGGATCAGTCTGACCGGCGCCGATACTGATTCGGTCGTGGGTGACGACGAGGTGGGCGTGGGCGAAGAAAGAGTGATCGACTATGCGGTCACCGCCGCCGGGGCTGTGTGCACCATTATCGGCAGGTACCCGAACCTTCATGGAGTAGTCGGTGTAATGCAGGGCCTCGCTGAGGATTCCGGGTTCAGCGACGAGCAAGTCGGCGAGGTCGTCACGCTGTCGGTGTTGGCTGAATGTCCGGAACACGTCGGACTACTACAGCGGGTGGCGGCGGGACACCGCGCGAACATTCAATGAAAGGCTTTGGGGTAAAGATTAATTCACCTCACAGCAAGGTTGCTGTTGCCGGGCAGGCGTTCGTGCCGAGCGCGGTCTTTGGAGTCGCCACCAAAGCCGGCCGGGGAATCTCGGAGTCGGCTCCGTAGATACCTGGCGGCGGGCGAAGGCAGTCTGCAAGACGACAGCGACGGTTCCATACCTCAGGAGGAAGAGATGGCCAACGTACCCGACGGAGCCCATTTTGATTTTGTCATCGTCGGCGGCGGTACGGCGGGTAACGTCGTCGCGGGCCGTCTCTCCGAGAACCCCAAGGTCAAGATCCTGATCGTCGAGGCCGGTGTAGGTAACCCCTGGGACGTGGACATGGTCAGCACACCGGGGTTGGCTATGGACATCCGCCACACCGAGTCCGACTGGGACTACATGGCCACGTTCGTCGACCGCGGTGTCTGGCGGCGCACCGACAAGAACTGCACACGGGGCCGGGCCCTTGGCGGCAGCTCGGCCGGCAACTACTTCAGCTGGGTCCCCGGCTGCAAGCCGACCTATGACCGGTGGGCGGAATACGGTGGCCAGGAATGGACTTGGGAGCCCCTTGTTCCGTACCTCCGCAAGAGCGCCACCTACCACGACGACTCCGGGACATTCTCGTCCGACCTTCACAAGATCGGCAGTGGCGGCCCGCTGCCCATCTCGCACAACCTGATCCCTGAGCTGCAGGCCTTCCGCGACGTCATCACGCAGGCCTGGACGTCACGGGGCCTGCCCCTCATCGAGAACTACTTCGACGGCGAGATGAACGGCCTCACCCACGCGGTCAACAGCATCTACAAAGGCGTGCGCTCGGGCAGCTACCTGTTCGTCAAGGACAAGCCCAACATCACCATTCTGTCGGAGGTGCGCTCCAAGCGGCTGATCATCGACTACGCCACTCGCACGGCCAAGGGCGTGACGATCATCGACGGCCTCGGCAATGAGCGCAACTACTACGCCGACCGGGAGGTCATCCTCTCCCAGGGCGTCTTCGAAAGCCCCAAGCTGCTGATGCTCAGCGGTATCGGTCCCGGCCGCGAGTTGCACAAGCACGGCATCGACGTGCTCGTCGACTCTCGCCACGTCGGCCAACACCTGCTCGACCACCCCGGCGTCCCCTTCGTGCTGCGCATCAAAGAGGGCTTTGCTTTGGACAGCATTCTGCTGCGTGACGGGCCCAAAAAGGATGCGGCCATCGCCGCCTACCAGAAGGACCACTCCGGGCCGCTGGGCTCGGGTTTCCTGGAGATGATCGGCTTCCCGCGGATCGACTCGTACCTGGAGAAGGACCCGATCTATCGCGAGGCCAAGGCCGCCAACGGTGGGCTCGACCCGTTCTCGCCGGAAGGGCAACCGCACTTCGAACTCGATTTCGTCCCGGCCTTCGGCAGTGCGTTCCAGTGGCAGTACCCGACCCCGTCCGAAGGCGACCACATCACGGTGATGGTCGATATCGTCCGGCCGACTTATGACGGCGGCAACGTGACGCTCAACAGCGTTGACCCGCTCGAACAGCCGAACATCAAGCTGAACTACCTCTCCAACGAGCTCGACATCATCGGTTTGCGCGAGGGCGTCAGGTTCGCCTACGACATCCTCACCAAGGGTGACGGTTTCAAAGACATCGTCGTCGGCGAGTACCCGTGGGAGATGCCGCTGCACTCCGATGAGCTGATGAGGGCGTCCATTCAAGACCGCGTGCAGACGTCGTATCACCCGTGCGGCACCAACCGGCTGTCCAAGAACATCGACCAGGGCGTGGTCGACCCGAAGCTGAAGGTCCACGGGGTCGACAAGCTGCGTGTCATCGATGCGTCCGTCTTCCCGATCATCCCGGACTGCCGCATCCAGAACACCGTCTACATGGTCGGTGAGAAGGGCGCGGACCTGATCAAGGCTGATCACAAAGACCTGTTCAAGTGATGCTCGTCCGTCGGTCTCGGCCGGGCCGATAGGCGTCGCCTATCGGCCCATCGGGACCGCGTCTTGGACAGCTCAAAAACTGCCGAGAAGACTGAAAGGTGCCGAGGACACGACGAATTCACCGACTCCATTCGACAAGCGGGTTTGTATTCGCCACCGAAGCGGGCACAGGGATCCCGGGGCGCACGCCCCTGGATTTCCGGCCGATAACCGCAAGATGCTGCTCCTTGCAGCCCAGATTTCAAGGAGAGAACGATGGCGAAGTGTGTGATGGTGCTCTACCCCGACCCGGTGACCGGATACCCGCCGAAGTACGCCCGCGACAGCATCCCGGTGATCGAGAGCTATCCGGACGGCTCGACACTGCCTACCCCGTCGAAAATCGACTTCACCCCCGGCGATCTGGTGGGCTGTGTCTCGGGGGCATTGGGGCTGCGGAAGTTCTTCGAGGAGAACGGCCACGAGTTGGTGGTCACGTCCGATAAGGATGGACCGGACTCGGAGTTCGAGCGCGAGCTGCCGGACGCCGACATCGTGATCTCCCAGCCGTTTTGGCCGGCCTACATCACCAAGGAGCGGTTCGCCAAGGCGCCCAAGCTGAAGTTGGCGCTGACCGCCGGCATCGGATCGGACCACGTGGACCTGGCCGAAGCGCAAGCGCGCGGCGTCACTGTTGCCGAGGAAACCTGGAGCAACAGCATCAGTGTGGCCGAGCACGCGGTGATGCAGATCCTGGCGTTGGTCCGCAATTTCGTTCCGTCCCACCAGGTGGTCGTCGACGGCGGGTGGAACATCGCCGACTGCGTACAGCGCTCCTACGACATTGAAGGTATGGATGTCGGGGTGATCGCCGCCGGACGGATCGGGCGGGCGGTGCTGGAGAGGATGAAGCCGTTCGGCGTGAAGCTGCACTACTTCGACGTCCACCGGCTCTCCCCGGAGTTGGAGCAGCAGCTCGACGTCACCTATCACCCGGATGTCGAGTCGTTGGCCCGGTCGGTGGACGTGGTCTCCATCCACTCGCCGTTGATCGCCCAGACCCACCACATGTTCAACGAGAAGCTGTTGGGCTCGATGCGGCGCGGCTCCTACATCGTCAACACCGCCCGGGCCGAGGAGACCGACCAGAAGGCGATCGTGGCGGCATTGAAGAGCGGCCAGCTTGCCGGCTACGCCGGTGACGTCTGGTACCCGCAGCCACCGCCCGCCGACCACCCGTGGCGCAGCATGCCCAACCAGGCCATGACACCGCACATGTCCGGCTCCAGCCTGTCCGCGCAGGCCCGCTACGCGGCCGGCACCCGGGAGATCCTCGAAGACTGGTTTGCCGGCAAGCCGATTCGCTCGGAATACCTGATCGTCGAAGGAGGCAAGTTCGCCGGCACCGGAGCGAAGTCCTACGCGCAGTAACCCGTGCCCAGCTAGTTCACGCCGAATCGATCTCGGTCACAGCGGCTCCATCCTCGACAGTAAGGAGATAGGGACATGACGGACAACTTCACGACGACCGATGGGGGCGCTCCGGCGCCGACCAATGATCAGTCGTTGACGCTGGGCCCGAACGGCCCGATTCTGTTGCAGGACACTTACTTGATCGAGCAGTTGGCGGCGTTCAACCGGGAACGCGTTCCCGAGCGTCAGCCGCATGCCAAGGGGGCCGGTGCGTTCGGTCGTTTCGAAGTCACCGGGGATGTCAGCGCATACACCAAGGCGGCGGTGTTCCAGCCCGGCGCCGTGACCGACGTGTTCGCCCGGTTCTCGTCCGGCAACAGCGGCGAGCGTGGTGCCGCGGACACCGTGCGTGACAATCGGGGCTTCTCGGTGAAGTTCTACACCGCGCAAGGCAACTACGACATCGTCGGCAGCAATGTCCCGGTATTCGCTATTCGGGATCCGCTCAAGTTCCCCAATCTGATTCGCGCGAACAAACGTCGCGCGGACAACGATTGCCATGACCACAACATGGTGTGGGATTTTTGGACGCAGTCGCCGGAGTCCGCGCATCTGGTGACGTTGGTGATGGGGGATCGGGGGATCCCCAAGACGTATCGACACATGAACGGCTACGGTTTGCACGCGTTCAGCTGGGTCAATACTGACAGCGAGATCTCTTGGGTCAAGTACCATTTCAAATCCAATCAGGGTGTGGAGTGTCTGACCCAGGAGGAGGCGGACCGGCTCGCCGGCACCGATCCGGACTGTAATCAGCGGGATCTGTTCGACTCGATCGCTCGCGGTGAGTTTCCGAGTTGGACGCTCAAGGTGCAGATCATGCCGTATGAGGATGCCAAGACCTATCGGTTCAATCCGTTTGATGTGACCAAGGTGTGGCCGCATGCGGATTATCCGCTGATCGAGGTGGGGCGGATGACGTTGGACCGCAATGTCACCGATCATCACACTGAGGTGGAGCAGGCGGCGTTCGGCCCGCACAACATTGTGCCGGGCACCGGGCTGAGTCCGGACCGATTGTTGCTCGGTCGCAGTTTCGCCTACGCCGATGCGCACCGGGCCCGGATCGGGGTCAACCATCATCAGATCCCGGTGAACGCACCGAGGGTGCCGGTGCGCAGCTACTCCAAGGACGGCCGGATGCGGATGCACAACGTGTCTGATCCGGTCTACACACCCAATACTGTCGGTGGACCGTCCCCTGGCCCGGGGCGCGCGGCCGAGGTGCACTGGGCCGCCGACGGCGACATGGTCCGTGCGGGCTACACCCTGCACCCAGGCGATGACGACTGGGGTCAGGCGCACACCCTGGTGCGCGTCGTGATGGATGATGGCCAGCGTGACCGATTGGTCCACAACGTCGTCGGCCACGTCTGTGCCGGGGTAAGGGAACCGGTACTGTCCCGGGTCTTCGACTACTGGCGCAATATCGATCCCGAAATCGGTCAGCGGATCCAACAGGATGTCATTGCGGCGCGAGGCTGATGACCCGGTCGAGTTCGTCGACGCAGGTGTCGATGGCGGCAGTCAGCAACGGCGCATTGCTGGACTGTGCCACGACCGTGTGACTGCGGGCCGATGTCACATGCGCCGCTGCGGCGGCAGTCTCGTCACGGGTGAGGGCGGAGGCTGCCGCGGCGAGCTCACCGACTGCTTCCTGGACCGGTTCGTTGAGCGGTTCGGCGGTCCCGGTAATGGTGCGCGCCAGTTGGACGACCGAAGTGGACAGCAGGGACAGTTGCGCGGCCTGGCGATCGGCGGTACGGGTCGCGGCGCGCAGCGACCAGCGAAGCGGGCATATTCGCGCCAACTGTTCGGCGGTACCGCGAGCTTCGGTCAGGCGCGCGAGTCGGTCGTGCAGCGCAGCCGCGACTGACAGCATCCAGTCGGAATCACCGGTGTGGCAATGTGTCTGAGCGAGGATGTCGCGCACCGCTGCCAGTACTTCGACGCGGGCATCCTGCAGGACAGTTACCGGGTTTCTGGGGAAGATCAGGATGCTGAAGATTGCCGCGATCCCGCCGCCGACCAGCGCGTCGAACAGCCTCTCCGTTCCGATACCGCTGTGCGGCAGGGACAACACGAGGATGGCTGAGATGACCGTCTGGTTGACGAACATCGGACGGTGCTGCAGGAAACCCCGCCCGACCAGCAATGCCGTAGACAGCGAGACCAAGACGACTACGGCCATCGCGATAGGTCCGGTACCCAGCAGCATGTTTACCAAGCTGCCCAAACCGATACCCAGTCCCACTCCGATCACCATCTCGATCGCGAGCTGGGCGCGGACCACGTTGGTCGCCCACATGCACACCGACGCGGCGATCGGCGCGAAGAAAGGGGCAGCATGGTCGAGCACATCGCGAGCCAGGTACCAGGCCGCGCCCGCGGCCAGCGCGGTCTGCAGGATCGCCCACCCGGTGGCTCGCAGTCGTATCAACGCACGACTTCCCGGTGGACCGTATCGATCCGGCGGGTCCAGCCGCGGGCATCGAGATACTCCAACAGCGGGATCGCCACCCGCCGAGTGGTGTTCAGCGCCTGCTTGGCTTCGGTGGCGGTGAAAGGCTGTTCCAGCGATGCCAATTCGCGCATCGCCAACGCGGGCGCGGTTGGGAGCAGCACCAGATTCTCGGTGAGCCGCAACAGCCGCCCGACTCGTTCGGCCGCCGCCAGCTCCCGGACCCCCAGGTGCAGGGCGGCCAGATCGTCGGCCTCCGGGGCGTGAAACGGAGCCGTGGTCAGCCGGGATTCCAACTCGGCGATCGCGCCCTCGGCCGGGCCGAGATCGGTGCGGCCGTCCGGCAGCCGAATCAGGCCGTCGCGCTGCTCCAACCCGGCGTCGCGTACCAGCTCGTCGAGCAGCGCTGGATCCGGTAGCGCGAGCAGATCCGCGGCCGCGCCCCGGGACAGCCCGGCGGACAATGGATCACGCTCCCGTAGCTCACTCACCGCGCTCTGCAGTCGGTCCCGCCAAGCCTGATACGTCGCGGCATGCACCCACCAGCCCTGAATCACCGTCACCTCGGAGGGTGCCGGGCGGTGGTGGTAACCGAGCAACTGCAGCTGGCGCTGCGACACCGCACCCCGACGCGCCACCTCGGCGAGGACACGGCGGGGCTGGTCGGTCGGATCGGCGGCAGCCAGCTCGTCGGCGCGGCGCGCCGCGTCACCGCGCCTGCGGAGGGCAGGCGGATCGGCGTCAAGCACCACCACACCACCCAGCACGCGGTGGGCCCCGGGGTCGCGCAAGATCAGACGATCCGAAAATACCAGCGGCAGAGGGTATTCCAGGGTGAGTCGAGCGTGGTCGGCACCGAGGCGCCGCAATCGGGCGGGTACCGCAGCCGTGCCCAGGTGCACCACGAGTCGCTCGGGTGCCTCGGCCAGCGGGCAACCGGCGCTGTGCCGAACATCGGCCACCGTGGTGGCCAACCACTCGCCGGAGCTGACCAGGGCGTCGCCGCGGCGCACCTCGCCGGCGGGCACCCCGCGCAGATTGACCGCTACCCGCACCGTGGGGCGCAGTGCCGAGTGCTGCTCGCCGCAGCTCTGCAGCCCCCGGATGACCACCGCACGCGACTGTCCACGGTCCAGCAACTGGAGGTGATCGCCGGCGGCCAGGGTGCCCGCGGTCAGGGTGCCGGTCACCACCGTCCCGGCGCCGGTGATGGTGAAGGACCGGTCGACCCACAACCGAACGCGGCCAGTGCTCGACGGCGCCGGTAGCTCGGCCAGCAGGTCGTCGAGCACAGTACGCAGCGTGTCCATCCCGGTACCGTTCGCCGCCGACACGGCCACGATCGGGGCGTCACGCAGACCCGTCTGGGCCAGTTCGGTTCGGACCTGTTCGGACACCTCAGCGACACGTTGATCGGTGGCCCGGTCGATGCGGGTCAGCACCACCAGACCCCGCGAGATACCCAGGGCCGCAATGGCATCGCGATGGTCATCCGACTGCGCCTGCCAGCCCTCGTCGGCGGCGACCACGAAGCACACCACCGAGGCCGGTCCCAGGCCGGCCAGCGTGTTGGGCAGGAACCTTTCGTGGCCCGGGACATCGACGAAAGCCACTCGCCGGCCCGACGGCAGCGCGGTCCAGGCGAAGCCCAGGTCGATGGTGAGTCCGCGCCGGCGCTCCTGCTCCCAACGGTCGGGTTCCATCCCGGTGAGCGCCCGCAGCAGGGTGGACTTGCCGTGGTCGACGTGGCCGGCGGTGGCTATTACAAACATGGACAAACACGCTCACCCGATCCGGTCGAGTGCAGCCCGCACCGCGGCCAGCAGCCGTCCGTCGTCGGTTTCCGGCACGCAGCGCAGATCGATCAGGCAGGCGCCGTCGTGCACTCGGGGCAGCACCGCGGGATCGCCGGTGCGTAGCGCGGCGGCCGCCGCTTCGGGCAGCCGGACCGCCCAGCCCGGCAGCGGAACTCCCGGAGCGCCGCCGCCGCCGACGCGGCCGTCGTGGGCGACGACGGTGGCACCGACCGCGGCAGCCAGCCGCTCGGCGCGGGAACGCAACTGGTCCGGATCGGCGTGCAGCGCTCGGGTCACCGGTGCGGCGGCGCCGGACACGGTGGCCTCCAGCGCGGCGAGGGTGAGCTTGTCGGCGCGCACCGCGCGAGCCAACGGGTGTCGAGCGAGCCGGGTGATGACCCCGGCCCGGCCCAACACCACCCCGGCCTGCGGCCCGCCGAGCAGCTTGTCGCCGCTGGCCGTCACGATGTCGGCGCCGGCGGCCAGCGTGGTGGCCGCATCCGGTTCGGCGGGTAACAGCGGATCGGGGGACAGCAGTCCGCTGCCCAGATCGGCGACCAAGGCCACGTCGTGTTCGGTTGCCAGTGGCCGTAACTCAGCCAACCCCACCGAGGCCGTGAAACCGTGGACGGCGAAATTGCTGGGATGCACCTTGAGGATGCATCCCGTCTGGGGTCCGATGGCGTCGGCGTAATCGCGCAGGTGGGTGCGGTTGGTGGTGCCGACTTCCCGCAGCCTCGCCCCGGTGGAGGCGATCAGGTCCGGGAGACGGAAGCCGGCCCCGATCTCGATCAGTTCGCCGCGGCTGACCACCACCTCTCGGCCGGCGGCCAGGGCTGTGGTGGTCAGCACCAGAGCGGCGGCACCGTTGTTGACCACCAGCGCGTCCTCGGCGGCCGGGCAGGCGGCCAGCAGCGCGGCCCGGGCCGCGACCCCCCGCTTGGAGCGTGCGCCGGTGGCCAGGTCCAGCTCGACGTCGACGTAGCCGCTGGCCGCCACCAGCGCCTCGACCGCCGCGGCGGACAGCGGCGCCCGGCCCAGGTTGGTGTGCACCACCACTCCGGTGGCGTTGAGGACCGGCCGCAACGTCGTCCCCGTCTGACCGGAAAGGCTTTCTAGAACAGCGCTTTCGACTTGTTCCGGTGCCAGATCGCCGCGTCGCGCTCGATCCTGGGCGTCACGTACCAAACCGCGGACCACATGCTCGCCCAGCCGGGCACGGGCCGCGCGAACCGGAGGCAGCATCAACAGCGCATCGGTACGCGGAATGGCACGGCGCGGATCGGCGTCGGTCACGGCTCCTCCTGGCGATACGCAGCTGGCGGAGGCGGACGGGAATCGAACCCGCCAGGCCGAGCTACTCGGCCTCACCGGTTTTGAAGACCGGGGAACCCACCAGGACTCAGACGCCTCCGCTGATCAACCTAGACCTTCAGCGATTTCGGCGCGGTAATGACCGCTCAGCGGAGAAAAACGCGCCGAAATCGTGGGTAGCATGACCCCGAAGGAGGCCGTGACCATGACGAGCCAAACAAAGCCTGCGGTGGGCGGGCACATCTATGAACCGGCCGGCGTCGAGATCCACGCCCGTAACGTCGAGTTCGACTGGTCGCAGACCCCGCTGCACTGGATCCAAGGCGAGCCGGTGGCCTCCGACGTGGTGAGCATTCTGCACCTGATCCTGCCCGAGGGCGAGCGGTGGTTCTGCGAGGTCTTCAACGAGGCGCTGCCCTACGTCAAAGACGAGGATCTGGCGCGGGCCATGCGCGGCTTCATCGGCCAAGAGGCCATGCACGCCGAGTCGCACGACAAGGCGGTAACCCAGTTCCTGGAAGCGCGCGGTGTCGACACCGCGCCCATACTGCGGCAGTTCGAGTACCTGTTTCGCCGGCTGCTGGCGCCGCGCACCCAGCGGTTCGCCCGCACCCGTTACAACGACATGGTGCAGCGGCTGTGGCTGATCGCGGCGGTCGAGCACTACACCGCGATCCTGGGTGACTTCGTGCTGAACTGCTCGTGGGACGACTATGACGTCGACCCGACGATGGCCGACATCTGTCGTTGGCACGGCGCCGAGGAGATCGAACATCGCTGCGTGGCACACGATGTGGCGAACTACTTTCACCCCGGCTACCTGAACCGCTGCCGGGCCATGATGGTCGCGCTGGTCTATCTGGTGTTGATGATTCACCGGGCGATCGGCTTCATGTGCCGCTCCGACGACACCATCAGCCATTCCTATTTCTGGCTGTGGCGCCAGTACCTGCGCGGGTCGCGGCGCAACATCCTGCCCCAGCTGCGCCAGGTGCTCAAATACACCGTCGTCTACTTCAAACCGTCATTCGACCCCGCGTCCATCGGCTCCACCGCGCAGGCCGTGGCCTACCTGGCGACCTCGCCGGCGGCGCGGAGGGCGCGGCGTTGACGTCGGGGCACGATTCGGAGGGATCGCGATTCCGGCCGCTGGGCGAAATTCCGGACGAGATTCCGCCGCAGTTGTACGGGCGGTGGCGCCACGACCCGCTGTTGCGGTTCTCGAATCTGCTGGCCAAGATCGCGTTCCCGACGTTCAGCGTGTTGATGCGGCGCTGGAAGCTGGCCGAGCCGGAGCGCACGCGGGAGTTGCGGGTGGCCGCGCGTGAGATCGTTGCGCATGACAAGGACGTGGTGGCGCTGACCCTGGTCGCCACCGACGACAAGCCGCTGACCCGCTGGACACCCGGCGCGCATCTGGACCTGCTGCTGCCCTCGGGGCGGATGCGCGAATATTCGCTGTGCGGGGACCCCGCAGACCCTGACAGCTACCGCATCGCGGTGCGCCGCATCCCCGACGGCGGTGGCGGGTCGATCGAGGTGCACGACAGCTTGCAGCCGGGCGCCACGGTCACCATCAAGGGACCGCGCAACGGCATGCCCATGGCGGTTCCCGGCTACGGTTCGTCGGCGCGGCGTCTGCGGTTCGTCGCCGGCGGGATCGGAATCACCCCGATCCTGCCGATGATGCGCGCCGCCGAGCGCCTGGGCCTGGACTGGTCGATGATCTACACCGGCCGCTCGGTCGACACCATCCCGTTCATCGCCGAGGTGGAGCAGTTCGGCGACAAGGTGGCCGTCCGTACCGACGACACGCACGGGCTGCCGACGGCCGCCGATCTGATCGGCGACGTGCCGGTGCCGACAGCGCTGTACGCGTGTGGGCCACCGGCAATGCTCGAGGTGCTCCGTGAGGGGCTGATCGGCCGCACCGACGTGGAGCTGCACTACGAACGGTTCTCTGCCCCACCGGTTCTGGACGGTAAGCCGTTCTCCTTGACCCTGGCCAAAAGCGGCACCACCGTCCCCGTCGGTGCCGATCAGACGGCGTTGGCTGCGGTTTTGCAGGTCAACCCCGCCACCCCTTACTCGTGCAAGCAGGGGTTCTGCGGCACCTGCCGGGTGCGGGTGCTCGACGGGAAGGTCGACCACCGAGATCAGACCCTGACCGCTACCGAACGTGCCCACGGCGACATGCTGATCTGCATCTCCCGCGCGGCCGGCGACCACCTCACCATCGACGCATGACCGGCGTGCGACTGACCGGCTACGCCCACGGCGGCGGCTGCGCGTGCAAGATTCCCCCCGGCGAGCTGGAAGACGCGGTGCGCGGGCTCACCGGGCAGTCCGGCAAGGACGTCCTGGTGGGCCTCGACGACGGCGACGACGCTGCGGCCGTGCTGGTGCGCGATGACCTCGCCGTGCTGTCCACCGCGGACTTTTTCACCCCCGTCGTCGACGACGCCTACGACTGGGGCCGGATCGCGGCCGCCAACGCACTCTCGGACATCTATGCGATGGGCGGGCGCCCGGTGGTCGCGATCAACCTGGTCGGCTGGCCGCGGGAAACACTGCCCCTGGAGTTGATGACTGAGGTGCTGCGCGGCGGTCTGGCGGTGGCCGAGCAGGCAGGCTGCCCGGTGATCGGCGGCCATTCCATCGACGATCCGGAGCCCAAGTACGGCATGGCGGTCACCGGGACAGCCGACCCGAACCGGTTGCTGCGCAACGACGCCGCGCGGCCCGGCCTACCGCTGACCTTGACCAAACCGCTGGGGGTGGGGCTGCTCAACAACCGGCACAAGCGCACCGGCGAGGTGTTCGAGCAGGCGATCGCGACCATGGTCGAGCTCAACCGTGACGCCGCCGAAGCCGCGTTGTCGCTGGGCGTGCGGGCGGCCACCGACGTCACCGGTTTCGGGCTGCTCGGCCATCTGTACAAGATGTGCCGCGCCTCGGGGGTGGGTGCGGTGCTCGACCGGTCCGCGGTGCCGATGATCGAGGGAGCACCCGAAGCACTGCGTGACGGCTACGTCTCCGGCGGCACGCGCCGCAACCTGGACTGGGTGCGCCCGCACCTGCGCCCCGGGCCCGGGGTCGGCGAAGACGACCTGCTGCTGCTGGCCGACGCCCAGACGTCCGGGGGTCTGCTGGTCGTCGGCGAACTGCCCGGGCATCCGGTGATCGGGCACACCGTGGCGGGCAGCGGAATCGCGGTGCGATAACCCGCTGAGCTACCCGGCCGTCGTGATGGAATCCCCGGTCATGCCCGCCGCCTGCCGGGCCGTCAGTCGGCGCTTCTGCGGCTCAATGGTGTAGCGCGGATCCTTCGCCGATTCGATCCCGGCCTCGAACACCCCGAAGCGGGTCAGCGCCGAGGCGCCCAGCAGCGCCAGCCCCGACAGCGCCGCCACGCCGCGGTGCCGCCTGCCCAGCAGCGTCCCGATACCTCCGGCGATCGCCAGCCGTTCACTCCACCGCAGCATCGCCCCGGCGCGGCCCTCATGCAGCGGTTCGGCGGCGACCGGGTCCATCCGATGTTCCATGGCCCGGGTGGCGACGACATCGCCGAGCACCCCGAGCACGGCCAGTCGTCGGGCCGGCCCGGCCTCACGCACCGGCGTGGTCAGCATGGCCAAGCCGCCGGAGGCCAGGCTCGCCGAGCTGACGAACACGAACGGCAAGTCGCGGTGCGCACCGTGCCAGGTCGGGGTGGCGGTGTCGCCCAGCAACACCGCGGTGTAGACGGCCAGCGGCGCCGCGAACACCGCGGCCTCCAAGCCGGCCGGGCCCTCCACAGCGCGCAGCACGCCACGCAGCGGGCCCAGCGGTAGCCGCTGGCCCGACAACCGATCCAGCTCGGCGGCCGCCGCCACCGACGTGCCCGCACCAAACGCCGACAGGATCCACGAGCCCAGGCTCATCGGTGACGTCAGTTTGATGGTGCGCAGCATGTTGACGAAGCGTTCCGGGCGGCCGAGGTCGCTGATCAGGGCCGCGGCGCTCAACACGATTGCCCCCAGCGCCGCCAGCCGGGAGTTGCGTCGCAACACTTTCCGGCCGGTCAGCTGGGCACCGGCGGCCAGCAGGCCGGATCCCCCCGCCACACCGCCCAGGAACAGGTACGCGGCGATCTCGTGCTTCCACGGTGCGGGCTTGACCACCGGACGGCCGTAGTAGGAGCTGAACTGCACGTCGGGGACCATCGGCATCTCACGGCCACCGTCGCCACCGCCGCGGCGCCGGCGCTTGCCGCCCCCGCGGCGAGGACCATCGGACACCATGCTCATGAGCGTCCCCCCAGGAAGGCGACCGCCGCGGCGGCAAGCATCCCGGCTGCGGCCAGCGCCGACCGCTTGAACATCGTCGGCAGGTCGGCGGTGCCCACCCGCGGGTCGGGCGGCAGTCCGTACACCTCCGGCTCGTCGAGCAACAGGAAGACCGAGCCGGTGCCACCGACACCGTCATGCTCGTTGGCGCCGTAGAGCCGCGCCTCGGTGCGGCCCTGGGCATGCAGCTGGGCCACCCGCTGCCGGGCCCGCTGCACCAGGTCGTCGTGGTCACCGAACCGGATCGACTGTGTCGGGCAGGTCTGCGCGCACGCCGGCGGTTGGCCGTCGACCAGCCGGTCGTAGCACAGGGTGCACTTCTGGGCGACTCCGGTGTTGGGCACCGGTTCGGGGCCGCGGCCGGTCTTGGGTGCCGCCGTGCCGTCGGTGCGACGCTCGATCACCCCGAACGGGCACGCCGGCACACAGTTTCCGCAGCCGTTGCAGACGTCTGCCTGCACCACCACCGTGCCGAACTCGGTGCGAAACAGCGAACCCGTCGGGCATACGTCCAGACATCCGGCATGCGTGCAGTGCTTGCAGACGTCCGAGGACATCAGCCAGCGGAACTGGTCGGTGTCGGGTGGCGCGACCTCCGCGGTGTCATCGGGCATCTTCGGCATGCCCAGGCTGACCAGTTGTCGGCCGGATTCGCGGGCCTCCTCGATGCGGTCGCGGCCCTGCTCGATGAACGCCACATGCCGCCACGTGCTGGCGCCCAGTGCGCCGGTGTTGTCGTAGGAGGATCCGAGTAACTCCAGCGGGCCGTCCTGCGGGTTGTGGTTCCACTCCTTGCACGCCACCTCGCAGGCTTTGCAACCGATGCAGATCGACGTGTCGGTGAAGAACCCTTTGCGGGGGTGTTGTGGCGACCACCTGGCGTCGGCGGCGGGGTCGGTCGGCCCGGACAGTTGGCCCATCAGTCCCGCCTTTCCAGATCGATGTCGGCATTGCCGGTCTCCGGCGTTGCGCCGGAACGACTTTGATACTCGGCGATCAGGCGCAGCAGCTCCTCGCCGTGTGGCCGCCGGCCGGGCCGGATATCGCACGAACCCGCTTTGGATTCCTGGATCTGCACGTTGGGGTCCAGGGTCACCCCGAGCAGATCGTTGGCGGCGTCGCCGCTGACCACCGCGTCGCCGCCGACTCCCCAGTGGTACGGCAACCCGATCTGGTGCACGGTGTGGCCGCCCACCATCAGTGGCGTCATCCGGTCGGTCACCAGCACCCGAGCCTCGATCGCCGCCCGCGGGGAAATGATGGTGGCCCAGCCGAAGTTCTCCAGCCCCCGCTCGGCGGCCAGCGCCGGGGAGACTTCGCAGAACATCTCCGGCTGCAGCTCAGCCAGGTACGGCAGCCAGCGGCTCATGCCGCCGGCGGTGTGGTGTTCGGTGAGCCGGTAGGTGGTGAACACGTAGGGGTAGACATCGGCGCCCGGCTCCCCGGCGCTGGGGGCCGACAGGTTGTCTTTGCGGGGGAACGTGATTCGGGCGGGGTTGCGCTGTTGGCGATAGACCGCATTGGCGATCGGCGACTCCTGCGGCTCGTAGTGGGTGGGCAACGGCCCGTCCACCACGCCCTTGGGTGCGAACAGCCAGCCCTTGCCGTCGGGTTGCATGACGAACGGGTCGTCGCCGGCCAACGCGTCCGGCCCGCCCAACGCCGGATCCGGTCGGGCGTTCGGCGCGCGGTCGATCACGAAGTCGGGCACGTCATTGCCCACCCATCGGCGCAGCTGCTCGTCCCACCAGACGTAGCGCTTGCGTTCGCTCCACGGAACCCCGTCCGGGTCGGCCGAGGCCCGGTTGTAGAGGATCCGCCGATCGGCCGGCCAGGCCCAGCCCCATTCGGATTGGTTGGGGCTCGGCCCGCCGCGAGGCACCCGGCGGGCGGCCTGGTTGATCCCACCGCCATATACCCCGGCGTAGATCCAGCAACCGGCGGCCGTGGACCCATCGGCGCGCAGCTCGGTGAAGCCCGAGACGCACCGACCGGCGTCGGGACCGGCCAACTGGTGCCCGTTGATCTCGGCCAGCACGAACTCCGGGTCGGGGTCACCGTGCTCATCGACCGGGTAGTCCCAGACCAGATCCAACAGCGGCCGGTCGCGCGGGTCGGTGGAACCGGCGAGGCGTGCCCGAATTCGGTTGCCCAGCTTGATGAAGAACTCGAGTTCGCTGATGCAGTCGCCCGGTGGGGCGACGGCCTGATGGCGCCATTGCAGCAGTCGCTGCGTCTGGGTGAACGTCCCGGCCTTCTCGACATGGCTGGCCGCCGGCAGGAAGAACACCTCGGTCTCGTTGTCTTGCGTGCACAGCTCCCCGGAGGCGATCTCCGGGCCGTCCTTCCACCAGGTGGCCGACTCGATCAGGTTCAGGTCCCGCACCACCAGCCACTTCAGGTGCGACATGCCCAACCGTTGCTGACGGCCGTTGGCCGAGCCGACGGCCGGGTTCTGGCCGAGCAGGAAGTAGCCCTCCACTTCGTCGTTGAGCATTCCCGTCACGGCCTGATAGGTGCCGTGTGGCCCGGTCAGCCGGGGCAGGTAGTGATAAGCCCAATCATTGTCGGCCGTCGCGGCGTCCCCCCACCACGCCTTGAGCAGGCTGACCAGATACGCATCGGCGTTGGCCCAAAAGCCCTTCTGGCTCTTCGACCCGACGCGGTCCAGGTACTGACGCAGGGTGTCGTCGCGCCCGGCCTTCGGCATCGGCAGGTAGCCGGGCAGCATGTCGTAGAGCGTCGGGATATCCGTGGAGCCCTGAATGCTGGCATGCCCGCGCAATGCCATGATCCCGCCGCCCGGCCGGCCCACGTTGCCCAGCAGCAGTTGCAGGATGGCCGCGGTGCGGATGTACTGCGCCCCCAGGGTGTGCTGCGTCCAGCCCACCGCATAGGCGAAACACGTGGTGCGCTCGCGCCCCGAGTTGGCCGTGACCGCGCGCGCCAGGTAGTCGAACATCGCAGGGTCGATACCGCAGACGTCGCGGACCATCTCCGGGGTATAGCGCGCATAGTGCCGCTTGAGGATCTGGAAAACCGTGCGCGGGTGCTGCAGCGTCTCGTCAGTGCTGGGCGCACCCGCCTCGTCGCGTTCGTATGTCCAACTCGACGGGTCGTACTGCCTGGTCTGCGGATCGAAGCCGGAGAACAACCCACCCAAGTCCTCGGTGTCGCGGAAGTCCTCACTGACCAGCGTCGCGGCATTGGTGTAGGCGAGCACGTATTCACGGAACCACAGGTCGTGGGTGAGCACGTGGTTGATCAGCGCACCCAACAGCACCACGTCGGAGCCGGCCCGGATCGGAATGTGCTTGTCGCACACCGCCGACGTGCGGGTGAACCGCGGGTCGACGTGGATCACCACCGCGCCGCGGGCTTTGGCCTCCTCCACCCACTGGAAACCCACCGGGTGGCATTCGGCCATGTTCGAGCCCTGGATGACGATGCAGTCGGCATTCGCCATGTCTTGCAGGGTTTGCGTCGCTCCACCGCGACCGAAGGAGGCTCCCAGACCGGGAACCGTGGCGGAGTGTCAAATACGAGCTTGGTTGTCGACCTGTATGACGCCCGCGGCGGTGAAGAGTTTCTTGATGACGTAGTTCTCTTCGTTGTCCAGGGTCGCGCCGCCCAGCGAGGCGATGCCCATGGTCCGCCGCAACGGCCGGCCCTCGGCGTCGTGGTCCTGCCAGGCGTTGCGCCGCGAGGCGATGAAACGTTCGGCCACCATGTCGATCGCGGTGTCCAGTTCCAGCGGCTGCCAATCCGTGGCGCGGGGCGCCCGGTAGAGCACGGTGACCTGCCGGCCGGGCGAGTTGACCAACTGTTCGCTCGCCGACCCCTTCGGACACAGCCGCCCCCGCGAGATCGGCGAATCCGGATCGCCCTCGATCTGCACGACCTTCTCGTCCTTGACGTAGACGCGCTGGCCGCAGCCGACCGCGCAGTACGGGCAGACACTCTGGACCATCCGGTCGGCGGTAGCGGTTCGCGGTGCGATACTGCGGGTGTGTTCGGAGGTGACGGACGGGCCGCGGCCGAACACGTCGCCGGTGCGCAGTTGCCGGATTACCGGCCACTCCAGGAATTTTCGCTGAACCATCTGTGAATGCTAACGCCATTGGCATCCGGGCGTCCGGCGAAATCGTCTGCGTTCACCTGAGCGCAGCGCCGCCCAACCACTCGCACAGCAGTAACGCCACTTCGACCTCGAGTCGGTCGCCGGCGATCGGTCGCCCCCGGCGTTCGACCGCGCGCTGCACGCGATACTTCACGGAGTTGTGGTGCAGGTGCAGTTCCTCCGCGGCGGCGGTGTAACTGGAGCCGGTGCTCAGGAACACCCGCAGCGTCTCACGCAACCGCTCGTCGCTGTCGGTGGCGCTGGCCAGCGGACCGAGGGCCTCTTGCACGTAGGCGGCCACGGCGTCGACGTTGCCGCCCACCAGGGCTGCCACCGCCAGGCCGGTGTCGCCGGCGACGGTGACCCTCCGGGATGGCCCACCGGCGGCGCTCACCACGGTTCGCGCGTCCCACGCCTGCTGATGTGACCGGCGGAAGCCCTCGACGTCCGGCAGCGGGCTGCCCGCCGTGACACACGGCCCGTCGCGCGTCTTCTCCACGGCGGCGCGCAGCCGTGCCGGCGCAGTCGGCGTGCTCTTGACTGACAGCGGAATCCAGCCGAAGCCGGTCACCCGGTCGACCGGCACGAACAACGGATTGTTGGAGGCGCCGACCGCTTCTGCGAGTTTCTGCACGAACCGCTCCGTGGACAGCGGATCGACTCCCTCGACGGACTCCGGGTACCAGACGACCACCGCCAGATGGTGGCGCCGCAGCGGATAGCGCAGGGCGTGCGTCATGGCGTCGACGTCGACGTCGCCGCCGGCGAGCAGCTCGCGAACCTGCAGGGCGCGCAGGTTGTTCCGGTTGGCCACCCACCGGTCACGTTCGTCCTGATAGCTGATGACCACCTGCTGTGAGATCTGGTCGATGTATTCGAACGACACGTCTTCCATCAGGTCGTAGACGGCCAGGCTCAGTTCCGGATCCCGATTGGCGGCGCGTATCTCGTTGATCACCATTCGCAGTGTCGCCCGGTGTCCCAGCCGGTAGGCGCGCGTCAAGGCGTTCACCGAGATGTCTCGTTGCGCCAGGCGCCGGGCATATTCCAGAGCCGGAGTCGGCGGCTCGAGGTTCTTCACCGGGATGCCATGACGGATCGACGAGAAGAACGATTCGACACTGCTGGCCGCGGTGTCGCGCAGCAGTTGCAGCAGCTGCGCGTCGCCGCCGAGGTCGGACATCTCGGCCACCACCAGCTGCTGGATGTCGCAGGTGATGCGATCGAGTTTGTCGTAGAGGCGGCTCACGATCGTTGCCGCAGTCTTGGCAACGACCGCACGGTCGGGGCCCCTTTCCCCCATGGCCCGACGGTAGTTGCTTCCCGCGGGTCCGGCGTGCCGATTCGCAGGTTTGCACAGCGATTCCGACCGGTAGCCGGTTTGTTCCCGGGAGACGACGATCCGGTCGAAGTTCGTCTGTTGACGACGTCGTCCAGTCGAGTTGGGCTGCGTACTTTTTGGGGCAGATGGGCGAGGCGCAATTCGCTGATGCGAATTCGGGGGCCGGAGCCGATTCGTGAAATTGATTGAACACCACTCTGGAAATGAGAAAGAACATGTTCGTTGCCGCTATCGCGATGGTGCGGGCAGGAAGCGCCGCGTGATGTATCGCGTCGCGGCAGGATCTCCCGTCCCGCCCGGGGTGGCCGTCGCGGAAGGTCGAGAGCTGCTCGTCGACGCGCTGCTCGGCCAGCTGTCGGAGATCGCCGGGAGCGTCCGGGAGGCGATTGAGGCGCAGATACCCACCTACCGCGTTTTGAACAGCGGGACGCTTGAGGAAGAGATCGGGTTCCAGCTGGAACGGGTCCTGAGACGGGTCTTGGCGTCCGCTCGAAGCAATGGTGCAGTCGGCGGTGACTACGAACTCGCCGAGCTGGCCGCCATCGGTGAAACGCGCGCGCAACAGGGGGTCCCCGTCGACGAAATGCTGCGCGCATGGCACGTCGGTATCGAGGTCATTGTGGGGTACTCCCGGGGAGTGAGTGCGCGGCTGGGCATCGAGGACGCCGCAGTGCTGGAGTTCGTGCAGTCGGCCCTCGGGTGGTCCGACGTTGCGATGGCCGCCGCCGTCGGGGCGCATCGCAGAGCAGAGCTTGCCCTGGGTTTCGCCGAAGAGGAACAACGCGCCCGGTTCGTTCGCGGTGCGTTGTCCGGGACCATCCCCGCTGACGAACTCGCCATTCAGGCGCGGGCGTACCGACTGGATCCCGACGGGGAGTTCGTCGCGGTCCGTGCGTTGCTGAGTGAGGAGTCGCCGCAGCGCAAGCTCGAGTGGCTGTTGGGCTTTCATGGCGCCGACCGACCCGGGCTCAGTGCCGTCGCCGACGGATGCGTGGTGGGCTTCTTGAGGGAGCCGCCGCCACGTGATCTCGCTGCCGTGGTCGGTGTGGGCCCGCCGAAGCCCGTGGGGCGCCTGGCCGCGTCCTATCGGTTGGCGACCCGGGCCCTGACCGCGATCCAGGCCTGCGGCCTCCGCGGCTGTTACGACATCGACGCGATCGGCCTGCGCGCTGCGGTGGCGGCGGACGCCGACGTCGGTGACGCGCTGCGGAGGCGCTACCTCGACCCGCTCGCCGACGGGGGTTCGGCTCGTGAGCTGATCGCGACGTTGCGGGCATTTCTGACCAGTGGCATGCACGTGGAGCGCACCGCGACCCGGCTGTTCGTCCACCAGAACACGGTGCGCTACCGCCTGGCCCGGTTCGAGGAACTGACCGGGTCCAGCCTGCGGGACGCCGAAGTGCTGTTCGGGGTCTGGTGGGCGCTCCAGCTAGACGAATGCGGTCGTCGTAACCCCCAAGCCGAAGCGCCCGATATCGGAGGTGACTCCGTAGCCCACCGCGCAGATCCGACAGACGCTTAACCGTATGCCAGCGATTGATTGAGGAAACCAGGATGACAACGACCACAAAGACCACAACGACGACACCCGGCAAGGGCACCAAGGCTGGCAAGGGCGCGGAGCCGCGGGGCCGGCTGCAGCAACTTGTCGCGCAGCGCCTTGCCGCTGCGACCACGTCGGACGGTCCCGACGAGCGATTCATGCGCTACGTGCAGAACCCCGTCTTCAACTTCCTGTGCGACCACTACTTCCGGTTGGAGATCGACGGCTGGCACCGCATTCCCGACGAACCCTCGTTGCTGATCGGCATCCACTCCGGTGGATCCCTGACGATGGACGCCTGGACTCTGGTGCATGCCTGGCATCGGCATTTCGAAGGCCGCCGGATCCTGCACGGCACCGCGCACGACCTCCTGATGGCCGCCCCGGTGCTCGGTGACTACTTCAAGGCGGTCGGTGTGATCCCGGCGTCGCGCAGCGGGGTGACCGCCGCCCTGGCCGCCGGCCACGACGTGGTGGTGTGGCCCGGAGGCGAGCAGGACGCGATGCGCAACTGGCGCCACCGGGACCAGGCGCTGCTGGCCGGCCGCAAGGGCTTCGTCCGCCAAGCCATCCGCTCCGGCGTCCCGATCGTCCCGGTCGCGACGGTGGGCGGACACGACACCGTCTTCGTGCTGTCGGAGGGGCGATTCCTCGCCCGCTGGACCGGCCTCGGCAAGCGGCTGCGCGGCGCCACGATGCCCATCATCGCGGGGTTCCCCTTCCCACTCGCCGTCGAGATCCTGCCCGCACATCTGCCGCTGCCCGCAAAGATTCGCACCGAGTTCCTCGACCCCATCCACGTCGACACCGATCCCGACCGCGTCGACGACTCCGCCTACGTCGACTCGATCTACGACCAGGTGCAGGGCGCCATCCAGGCGGGGATGGATCGCCTGGCCAAACGTCGTAGCTTCCCGGTCCTGGGGTGATCGGCGATGCGTCAACTGTCCAGCGTCGACGCGCAATTCCTGGCGGCCGAGGACGGACGCAACCACGGCCACATCTCGGCGCTGGGCATCTATGACCCGTCATCCGCCCCCGGCGGCGTACTGACACGTGAGTCGCTACGCCGGCTGGTGGCGCAGCGGATCGGAATGCTGGGGCCGTTTCGGTGGCGGCTGGCGCCGGTGCCGTTGTATCTGGCCGGCGCTCGGCTGGAGGCCCAGTATCCGGTCTCGCTGATCATGGACGGCGTCGGCCTCAACATCACCGCGCTGAGCTATCGCAACAAGCTCGACCTGGGTCTGGTCGCCGACCACGACCTGGTGGCCGATGCCTGGTCCCTGCTGCAGGACGTCCAAGCGGAACTCACCGACCTGCGGGGCTACGTCGGCGCCGGCGGCAGGAAGGCACGGCCATGACCAACCTGGCCGTCAATCTGATCGACGCCGCCCACCGTCAACCCGACAGCGTGGCGCTGCGCCTCGACGAGGTGGAAGTCCCCTACACCGGGTTGAACGCGGCCAGCGCCTGCCTGGCCGGACTGCTGGTCGCGCGCGGGCTGCGTCCGGGCGACCGGGTCGGAGTGATGTTGCCCAACGTTCCCTACTTCGCCATCGCCTATTACGCCGTGCTGCGGGCCGGTGGGGTGGTGGTGCCGATGAACGTCTTGTTGAAGGAACGCGAGACCGGCTTCTACCTGTCGGATTCGCAGGCCAAAGCGGTGATCGCCTGGCACGAGTTCGCGCCGGCCGCCCAAGCGGGTGCGGCCTCCGCCGGAGCCGACTGCATCGTGGTCACCCCGGGGCAATTCGAGGAGCTGATCTGCACGGTCGATCCCGTCGCCGAACCCGTGGCGCGCGACGATGACGAGACCGCGGTGATCCTCTACACCTCGGGCACCACCGGCACGCCCAAGGGCGCCGAACTGACCCACGCCAACCTCCGGCGCAACGTCGCCGCCGTGGTCGAGATGGTGGGTCTGGGCGCCGACGATGTGATTCTGGGCGCCTTGCCGCTGTTTCATGCGTTCGGTCAGACGGCCGGGCTGAACGCCGCGGTGGCCGCCGGCAGCTGTCTGACCCTGATTCCCCGCTTCACGCCCGAGCGGGCACTCGAGATCATCGAACGCGACCGGGTCACGGTATTTCAGGGCGTCCCAACGATGTTCACCGCGATGCTGCACAGCAGCCGGCGGCCCGAGACGGGATCGCTGCGGCTGTGCGTCTCCGGCGGTGCCGCGATGCCCGCAGAGGTGATGCGCGGCTTCGAAGACACCTTCGGCGCCATGGTGCTCGAGGGCTACGGACTCAGCGAGACCTCGCCGGTGGCCTCGTTCAACCATCCCGACCGCGAACGCAAACCCGGGTCGATCGGCACACCCGTCACCGGAGTGGAGATGAAGCTGGTCGAGCCGAGCGCGGACGGCGTCGGCGAGATCGCCATTCGCGGTCACAACGTGATGAAGGGCTACTGGAAACGGCCGGATGCCACCGCCGCGGCGATCGATGCCGACGGCTGGTTTCACACCGGAGACCTGGCCCGAATGGACGACGACGGCTACTTCTTCATCGTCGACCGCTCCAAAGACATGATCATCCGCGGCGGCTACAACGTGTACCCACGCGAAGTCGAGGAAGTGCTCTACGAACACCCCGCCGTGCGCGAGGCAGCCGTGGTCGGTGTCCCCGACGAGCTGCTCGGCGAGGAGGTCGGTGCCGCCGTCGCGCTGAAGCCCGGAGTCGAGGTCGACGCCACGGCACTGCGCGACTTCGTCAAAGACCGTGTCGCCGCCTACAAGTACCCGCGAAAGGTCTGGTTGGTCGACGAACTGCCCAAGGGCCCGACCGGGAAGATCCTCAAACGCGACATCACCGTTTCCGTGGAAACCCAAGGGAACTAATTGTGGTGCAAGCAGTTTCACGAAAGGAGCAATCATGACAACCGTCGATCAGCTCGACCTCGACAGCGTCGACCTGGCGGACTCTGCGCACTGGGATGACGGTCCACCGTGGGAGTTGTTCGCCCGGATGCAACGCGAGGCGCCGGCGCACTTCAGCCCGCAACGCAATGCGCCGGACGAAGGCGGCTTCTGGTCGATCACCCGCTATGACGATGTCCGGGCCGTCAGTCGCGACCACAAGACGTTCTCCTCCGAACGGCGCGGCATCTTTCTGCTCGACGACATCGGGGTGCCGCTGGCCGTGCAGCAGTCCCAGATGATCTCGATCGACCCACCGCGCCACGACCGGCTGAAAGCATTGTCCATCAAGGCATTCACCCCGCAACGCGTGGCCGAGCACCAGGACCACATCACGGAGATCATCGACCACGTCTTCGACCGGGTTGCCGACAAAGAGCAATTCGACCTGGTCGCCGATGTCGCACGCGCCGTTCCGGCCCGGGTGGCCGGCTCACTGCTCGGCACACCGCCGGAGGACGACGAGAAGCTGGTGCACTGGACGAACGTCTTCACGGCATTCGAGGACCCGGTCATCCGTGAGCAGTGGTCCGATACCGAGGCGGTGCTGCAGGAGATCATCGGCTACGTCATGGCGCGGATCGAAGAGCGTCGCAAATCCCCGCGCGACGACCTGATCACGGCCTTGATGAACGCGGAGGTCGACGGCGAGCGGCTCAACGAGATCGAGCTCGGCACGTTCTTCATCCTGCTGATGTCGGCGGCCAATGACTCGACCCGGGCCACTTACAGCGCGACGATGCTGCACCTGCTGGGCGATCCAGAACTGCGGACCCTGCTGGCCGAGCGCCCGGAGCTGATTCCGAGTGCCGTGGAGGAAGGGCTGCGGTGCTACCCGGCGTTCTCCTTCATGGGCCGCGCGGCGACCTGCGACACCGAACTGCACGGCAAGACGATCAAGGAGAACGATCGGCTTTTGCTGTGGTACCTGGCGTCCAACCGCGACGAGACGGCTTTCCCGGATCCGCACACCTTCGACATCAACCGCGAGGGTCTCGGCGAAAAGCACCAGGCTTTCGGCGGTCGCGGCCGGCATTTCTGCCTGGGCGCCAACCTGGCCCGCTTGGAGCTGAAGCTGTGGATTCAGCGGACCCTGGAACGTTTTCCGGATCTCAAGCTGGACGGGGAGCCGACCCGGGTGCGGGCGTTGTTCCTCAACCAGTTCAAGTCGATCCCGGTCCGGAGAACATCGTGACTGCCCCCGAGACCGCCCGTGGCCGACCCGCCTACCGTGAGGTCGAGGCCGACCTGGAGGTACGTCGCCGAGAGACCTCGGCCGACGGGGTGGTGACGATCACCCTCGTCGACCCGACCGGCGCCGACCTGCCCGACTGGGCACCCGGGGCGCACATCGACCTCATCATGACGCCGTCGCTGGTGCGGCAGTACTCACTGTGCGGTGACACCGCCGACCGCGCCCAGTGGCGGGTGGGGGTACTGCTGGACCCGAACAGTCGCGGCGGATCCCAGTTCGTCCACGACAAGCTCCATGAGGGAGCCACTGTACGGGTCCGTGGGCCCCGCAACCACTTTCCGTTGGTCGGCTCGGCGCGTTACCAATTCATCGCGGGCGGTATCGGTGTCACCCCGATGCTGCCGATGATTGCCGCGGCCGACGCCGCCGGCTCCGAATGGCAGTTGCTCTATGGCGGCAGGACGCGATCGTCGATGGCCTTCGTCGCCGAGCTCGAGCGTTACGGCGAGCGGGTGGTCGTCTGCTCGCGGGAAGATGACGGCCCGAACTTCCGCGCGAGCCTCGAATCCGTTCTCGCCCAACCGTCCGAGAACACACTGGTGTACTGCTGCGGACCGGAGGGGCTGCTGAGCGCGGTCGAGGACGCGTGCACGGCCTGGCCCGACGGCAGCCTGCATGTGGAACGCTTCTCAGCCAAAGCGCTGGACGAACCCGCTGCGCTGGCCGCCTTCGACGTGGAATGTCAGCGGTCCGGCATGACTTTGACAGTGCCACAAGATAAATCGATTTACGAAGTGTGTGAGGAAGCCGGCGTCGACGTACTCGGATCGTGCATGGAGGGCGTGTGCGGAACGTGCGAATGCGACATCGTCGAGGGCGCGGGCGACCATCGCGACTCCGTGCTCAACGACGCCGAGAAGGCTGCAAACCAAACGATCATGATCTGCGTTTCACGGTCGCTGTCCGAGAGGCTGGTATTGGACTTATGAGGCCCAACTATCCGTACAACTGTTGGTATGTCGCCGCGACCAGCGACGAGGTCGGCCAAGGGCTGCTGACCCGCCGACTGCTCGACAAGCAGGTTCTGCTGTATCGCCGTAGATCCGGCGAAGTGGTCGCAATGGAGGACCGCTGCCTCCACCGGGCCTACCCGTTGTCGGCCGGCCGGCGCGACGGTGACCGGGTGGTCTGCGGCTATCACGGCTTCGCCTTCGGCCCCGACGGCTGCCTGCTCGACGTGCCGTCACAGGAGAACGTGCCGCCCGGCGCCGCGGTACGCACCTACCCGGTTGCGGAGCAGGCGCCGTTCGTCTGGGTCTGGCTCGGCGATCCCGGTGTTGCCGCGCTGCGCCCGCCGCCCCGGGTGCCGTGGTACGCCGACGGTTCGGGATGGGCCGGCACCACCGAGGTGCTGCGTGTCAACGCGAACTACCTTCTGCTGCACGAGCACTACCTCGACCTGACCGACGTGTTCGTGATGCACCCCGAAGTCGTTCCGCCCGATATCGAGGTCCTGCCGCAACTCGACGAGGTCGAGGTCTCCGAACGGTCGGTGTCCTATTCCCGGACCACGCCGCCCAGCCGGCTGGCCCCGTGGGAGGCCGAGATCACCGGCCTTCCCATCGACACCAGGGGAAGCCGACGCGAGGAAGGAACTTTCGTCTCGCCGGGGCTGCACGTTCAGCACTACGTGATCGATCCCGAGGCCGGGACATCCCACCAGCTGCTGCGGATCCAGGGCTTTACGCCCGAATCCCCGGAGACGACCCACGTTTTCCTGCAGATGGCCCGCAACTTCGCTCCCGACGACGAGCGGGTCGCCGAGTTTCTGCGCAGTATGTTCCATGACTGGGCCATGCGGGATTCGGTTGTGTTGGAGACGATTCAGACGCGCCTGCGTGAACGCGGCGAACCCAGGCGCGACATCAACGTGAAGGCCGACCGAGCTGCGGTACGCGCGCGTCGGATCGCCATGGAGATGGTGGACGAGGAGTCCGGTCGTTTCGTTCTGAGTTGGATGCCATGACCCTCACCGACGAACTCTCCGGCAGGGTGGCGGCCGCTGACCCGAACTCCGAGGTCGAGGTCACCAACGCGATGACCGGCGAACCGTTGGGACGGGTGCCACGATGCGGCGCTGCCGATGTGGCCGCCGCGGCGCTACGCGCTCGCGCGGTGCAGACGGCGTGGGCCGCGCGTCCGATCCGCGACCGGGCGGCGGTGTTGATGCGCTTCCACGACCTGGTGCTCAACCGTCAGGATGAGGTTCTCGACCTGATCCAGCTCGAGAACGGCAAAGCGCGCCGGCACGCGTTCGAAGAGATCCTCGACGTCTGTCTGACGGCACGCTATTACGCAAACACCGCCGCGGACTACCTGCGTCCCAAGCGCCGGCAGGGTGTGCAGTTGGCGCTCACCCATGTCACCGAACTACATCACCCCAAGGGCCTGGTGGGCATCATCTCGCCGTGGAACTACCCGCTGACGCTGGGCATCAGCGACGCCCTGCCGGCCATCGTCGCAGGCAACGCCGTGCTCGCGAAACCCGATCAGCAGACGCCGTTTTCGGCGTTATGGGCGGTGTCCTTGCTCGAAGAGGCCGGTATGCCAACCGGGTTGGTGCAGGTCCTGACGGGTTTCGGTGCCGAGCTGGGTGCGCCGATCATCGAAGCGTCGGACTATCTGATGTTCACCGGCTCCACGGCGGTCGGGCGCACTGTCGCCGGGCAGGCCGGTGAGCGGCTGATCGACTGCTCGATGGAGCTCGGCGGCAAGAACGCGCTGCTGGTGCTCGACGACGCCGACGTCGACAAGGCGGTGTCGGGCGCCCTGCGGGCGGCATTCTCCAACACCGGGCAACTGTGCATCTCGGTCGAACGCATCTATGTGCCGGCCAGGCTGTGGGACATGTTCACCACGCGCTTCGCCGACGCTGCCAAGTCAATGAAACTCTCTGCTGCCCTGGACTATTCGGCGGATATGGGATCACTGATCTCGGAGAAGCAGCTCAAGACCGTCGCCGGTCACGTCGACGACGCGGTCAGCAAGGGCGCCAACGTGCTGGCCGGCGGCCGGCCGCGCCCGGACATCGGGCCCTATTTCTACGAGCCCACCCTCCTGTCCGGGGTCAACGAATCCATGGCCGCGTTCGCCGAGGAGACGTTCGGCCCGGTCGTTTCGCTATACCGGGTTCAGGACGAGGACGAGGCGATCGAGCGCGCCAACGACAGTGACTACGGCCTGAACTTCAGCGTCTGGACCTCGGACGCCAAGCGCGGCCGCCGGGTCGCCGCCCGGCTACAGGCCGGCACCGTCAACGTCAACGAGGCCTACGCCGCCGCGTGGGCGTCGGTAGACGCCCCGATGGGCGGCATGAAGGCCTCCGGTCTCGGGCGTCGACACGGTGAACACGGCATTCTCAAATACACCGAACCGCAGACCATTGCCACCGAGCGGCTGCTACCGGTCGGTGCACCGTCATGGCTGGAGCCCGGCCGCTACGCGCGGCTCATGACCACCGGACTACGAGTGCTGCGGCGCATGCCCGGCGTCAAATGAGGAGGAACCCCATGGCCGAGCAATTCGACTACGACGTCCTGGTGATCGGATCCGGGTTCGGCGGCAGCGTCACAGCGTTACGGCTGACCGAGAAGGGCTACCGGGTCGGCGTGCTGGAGGCGGGGCGTCGCTTCACCGACGAGCAGTTCGCCAAAACCAGTTGGGATCTGCGCAAATTCGTGTGGGCGCCAAAACTGGGCTGCTTCGGTATCCAACGAATCCACCTGCTGCGGGACTGCGTGATCCTGGCCGGCGCGGGGGTCGGCGGTGGGTCGTTGAACTACGCGAACACCCTCTACAAGCCGCCCGCCCCGTTCTTCAACGACCCGCAGTGGCGCCACATCACCGACTGGGAAGACGAGCTGACGCCCTACTACGAGCAGGGTCAGCGCATGCTCGGCGTGGTCCGCAACCCGCACATGACCCCGGCCGACGAGATCGTCAAAGCGGTTGCCGAGGACATGGGCGTCGGCGACACGTTCATCCAGACACCGGTCGGCGTGTTCTTCGGGGAACCGGGCAAAACCGTCCCCGACCCGTTCTTCGGCGGCGCCGGACCCGAACGCACCGGCTGTGTGGAGTGCGGAGAGTGCATGGTGGGTTGTCGCTACGGTGCGAAGAACACGCTGGTGAAGAATTATCTCGGCCTTGCCGAACGGGCCGGTGCCACAGTGCATCCACTGACCACCGTGACGTCGCTGCGACAGGCGCCGGGCGGGGCGTGGCACGTCGACACGGTGGCCAGCGGAGCGGTACTGCGGAAGAACCGGCGAACCTACACCGCGCAGTACGTAGTGGTGGCCGCCGGCACGTGGGGCACCCAGAACCTGCTGCACAAGATGAAGGACACCGGAACCCTGCCGGGTTTGTCCGACCGGCTCGGCGTGCTCACCCGCACCAACTCGGAGTCGATCCTGGGTGCCATGAAATACCGGGTGGACCCCGCCCTGGACCTCACCCGGGGCGTGGCCATCACGTCCTCGTTCCATCCTTCGGGTGACACCCATGTCGAACCGGTGCGCTACGGCAAGGGCTCCAACGCGATGGGCCTGCTGCAAACCCTGATGACCGACGGCGGCGGCCGCTGGCCGCGCTGGTGCAAGTTCCTCGGTGTGGCGGCCAGGAATCCCGTCGCGCTGCTGCGCGTGATGACGGTGAAGAACTGGAGCGAGCGCACCGTCATCGCACTGGTGATGCAGCATCTGGACAACTCGATCACCACCTTCACCAAGGGCGGACTGCGCGGCCGGCACCTGTCGAGCAAACAGGGCCACGGCCAGCCCAATCCGACGTGGATTCCGGAGGGCAACGAAGCGACCCGCAGGATCGCGGAGAAGATCGGCGGTGTGACCGCGGGAACCTGGGGAGAGCTGTTCAACATTCCACTCACCGCACACTTCTTAGGGGGTTGCGCTATCGGCGCGGATCCCGACCACGGGGTGATCGACCCGTATCACCGCGTGTACGGCTATCCCACCCTCAGTGTGGTCGACGGTTCGGCGGTCTCGGCGAATCTGGGGGTGAACCCCTCGCTGACGATCACCGCCCAAGCCGAGCGTGCCGCCGCGATGTGGCCGAACAAGGGGCAAGCCGACCAGCGACCGGAGCAGGGCCGCGGCTACCGCCGTATCCAGCCGGTCGCCCCGAACAACCCGGTGGTGCCGGCGGGCGCACCGGCCGCGTTGCGACTCGCGATCACTCGGCGCGGGGTCGCCGGATAACCTTTCACTCCAAGAGCTTTCGTCCTAGCATTTTCGGATTCGCGCACTGACGGCTGAGAATGCGAACAGACCGAGCAAAGATGGAGCGATGAGTCGGATAACGCAGCGTCGGCGGGTCAGCCGCCTCGTCGCAGGGGATGCGACGCAGCGGCCCGAGACGCTGGCGGTGGAGGAGCCGCTGGAGATCCGGCTGGGTGGTGCTCCGCTCACCGTCACGATGCGCACACCCGGGTCGGATATCGAGCTGGCGCAGGGCTTTTTGCTCTCCGAGGGGATCATCGCCGGGCGTGACGACGTGGTGAGCGCGCGTTACTGCGGCAGCCTGGACACGGACAACACCTACAACGTGCTCGATGTGACACTGGCGCCGAACGTGCCCCCGCCGGTGGTGGACATCTCCCGCAACTTCTACGCCACCTCGTCCTGCGGTATCTGCGGTAAGGCCTCACTGGACGCGGTACGCCTTGCCAGCCAGTATCACCCGGGCGACGACCCGGTTCAGGTTTCCGCCGCCGCGCTGACCGCGATGCCCGACCAGCTGCGCGCCGCGCAGGACGTCTTCGCCAGCACCGGCGGTCTGCATGCCGCGGCGCTGTTCGACTTCACCGACGGCGGTGCAATACAGGTGGTGCGCGAAGACATCGGTCGGCACAACGCCGTCGACAAGGTGATCGGCTGGGCGCTCGAGCGGTGCCGGATACCGCTGGCCGGGACGGTGCTGCTGGTCAGTGGGCGGGCGTCGTTCGAACTGACCCAGAAGGCGGTGATGGCCGGTATTCCCATCTTGGCCGCGCTGTCGGCGCCGTCGTCGCTGGCCGTCGACTTGGCAGGAGACTGCGGACTGACCTTGGTGGGGTTTCTTCGCGGTGACTCGATGAACGTCTACAGCCGGGCTGACCGCATCATCGGCTGACCGAGCGCTCGGCGACAATGCGCAATCGCGTCATAAGCCGGGCTTGAATTCCGCAATCACGGGTAATAACGGCTGATCGATGTCGCTTTTCCGATTCAGGGATTAGTGTGAGGAGGCTGAGTAAACCCCTGGTTGGAAACCCGAGGAGGTGCCCGATGGCCAGTCACCGTCAGGACCGGAGTCGCCTGCTCAACAGGCGCCTGATCAGCGTCGGCACGA
The DNA here is from genome assembly GCF_001021505.1 of Mycolicibacter heraklionensis. GTDB lineage: Bacteria > Actinomycetota > Actinomycetes > Mycobacteriales > Mycobacteriaceae > Mycobacterium > Mycobacterium heraklionense. The sequence continues at coordinate 856 of NZ_LDPO01000016.1, read as the reverse complement.
CGACCGGAGCTCTCCTGGTCGCCGGGCTCGCTCCGATCAGCCTCGCGCCGGCCGCGCACGCCGACCTATGGGATCTGATCGTCGACCCGATAGGCGATGTGTTCGCCGGCGGCCAGGCGAACTACACCTTCGGCGACTTCGCCGATCTGAGCGTCGTCGGCCTGGGCAGTGCCGAGGCGGGCCCGCTCGACTTCTGGCAGTCGATCAACGACTCGCTTCAGGAATGGCTCGGCAGTGCCTCCGGCATGCAGATGGCTGAGATGATCAACGCGCCGTTCGTGTACCTGTTCGGGCGGGACCTGATCGGTAATGGCCTCGACGACTTCACCGACGCGAACACCTCCCTGTTCGGCAGTTCCGGCATGTACGGCGACCTCGGTGACGGCGGCTTCCTGTTCGGCAACGGCGGGGCCGGCGCCGCGGGCGAGGTCGGCGTCAACGGCGGCGTCGGCTGGGCGGGCGGTTCGGCCGGGCTGTTCGGCGACGGCGGTGACGGCGGTGCGGGTGCGGCCGGAGCGGCGGGTGGTGCCGGCGGCGACGGCGGCAGCTTGTTCGGCAATGGCGGCAACGGCGGGGCCGGTGGTGATTCCACCGGCGTCGCGGTGCCCGGTGGTGACGGCGGTGCGGGCGGCAATGCCGGCTCTTGGTTCGGCAACGGCGGCAATGGCGGCGACGGCGGCCTCGGCTTGCTGGGCGTCCAGGGCGTGTCCGCCGGGGCCGGGAGCGCCGGCGGCAACGGTGGCGACGGCGGTAACGGCGCCTCCCTGGGGTACGGCAACGGTGGTAACGGCGGTGCCGGCGGTACGGGCGGTAATGGGGCTGCGGTGAGCGGCAGCGGCGGCGGCGGTGGTGGCGG
>NZ_LDPO01000015.1 GCF_001021505.1 Mycolicibacter heraklionensis | reverse complement strand
GGGCTGGGTGGGCGCCCTCGGTCTGCACCCCGACACCGCCGACGAACTGGTGGTGCGGCAACCGGACTTCCTGACGGCGTTCGCCGCACTGTGGGACAGTGCGGATTTCGCGGACTGGCAGGACTGGGCACGGTGGCGGGTCATTCATGCTCGCGCCGGACTCCTGACCGAGGAGTTGATCGCCGAGGACTTCGAGTTCTACGGACGCCGGCTGTCGGGCACCGAACAGATCCGCGACCGCTGGAAGCGCGGCGTGTCCGTGGTCGAGTCGCTGATGGGTGATGCCGTCGGAAAGCTTTACGTGGCAAAGCATTTCCCGCCGGACGCCAAGGCGCGCATCGACGAGCTGGTCGGCAACCTGCGTGAGGCCTACCGGGTGAGCATCACCAATCTGGACTGGATGACCCCGGAAACGCGGGAGCGGGCGTTGGCCAAGCTGGACAAGTTCACCGCCAAGGTCGGCTATCCCGCAACGTGGCGGGACTACTCCGCACTGGTCACCGATCGAGCCGACCTCTACGGCAACTACCTGCGCGGCTACGCGGTCAACTACGACCGTGAACTGGCCAAGCTGGGCCAGCCGGTGGACCGCGACGAATGGTTCATGACACCGCAGACCGTCAACGCCTACTACAACCCGGGGATGAACGAGATCGTCTTCCCCGCTGCGATCCTGCAACCGCCGTTCTTCGACGCGCAAGCCGACGACGCGGCCAACTACGGCGGTATCGGTGCGGTGATCGGCCACGAGATCGGACACGGCTTCGATGACCAGGGCGCCAAGTACGACGGCGACGGCAACCTGATCGACTGGTGGACCGACGCCGACCGTGCCGAATTCGGTTCCCGCACTAAGGCATTGATTGCGCAGTATGAGACCTACGTGCCGCGCGACTTGGATGGCGACCGCCACGTGAACGGCGCGTTCACCGTCGGGGAGAACATCGGCGATCTCGGCGGGCTCTCGATAGCACTGCTCGCCTACCAGTTGTCACTGGCCGGCGCCGAGGCTCCGGTGATCGACGGCCTGACCGGTACCCAGCGGGTTTTCTTCGGCTGGGCGCAGGTGTGGCGCACCAAATCCCGTGTTGCCGAGGCGGTGCGGCGCCTGGCGGTGGATCCGCACTCGCCGCCGGAGTTCCGCTGCAACGGGGTGATCCGCAACATGGACGCCTACTACGACGCCTTCGGCGTCACACCAGACGACGCGCTCTACCTGGAGCCCTCGTCGCGGGTTCGCATCTGGAACTGACGGTCGCCTTTTGGCGGCGCGAGAAGTCCCCCGCAAGCGGGAGGTGCCCCCAGCGAAAGCCCCCATTTTCAAGCTGAAATGGGGGCTTTCGCGACTGCTCGCGGTCGAGGGTGCGCCCTACATCTGCCAGTCTTGAGAACCGTCGTTCTTGGTGTAGCTACCCACGGAGTTCTTCACCACGACCGGATCGCCGCTGCCGAAGTTGTCGTAGAACCACTTGGCGTTGGCCGGGCTGAGGTTGATGCAGCCGTGGCTGACGTTGCGCTTGCCCTGGTCGGCCACTGACCACGGCGCGCTGTGCACGAAGCCGCCGCTGTTGTCGATCCGGACCGCATCCTGCACGGTGAGCTTGTATCCCCAACTGGAGTTCACCGGAACCCCGTAGGTGGAGGAGTCCATCACCACGGTGGGGAACTTCTCCAGCACGTAGTAGGTGCCGTTGGGGGTCTCGTGTCCACCCGCGCTCATCCCCATCGACATCGGGAAGGTCTTCTCCACCTTGCCGTCTCGGGTGATCGTCATCTGGTGCGTCTTGTCGTCGGCGGTGGCCACCAGGGAGTCGCCGGTGCGGAAGCTCGACTTGGTGCCGCCCGCGTCGATGTTGACGACGGTGTGGGCGGGCCAGAAGTTCAGCGGACGCCACCGCACCTGGCTGGGGGTCATCCAGTAGAACTTGCCGGACACCGGCGGGTTCGACGAGATGTGGATGGCCTGCTCGGCCATCGCCTTGTCGGCGATCGGCCGCTGGAAGTCGATGATGATGGGCTTGGCCACACCCACCATCGACCCGTTGACCGGGTTGAAGGTCGGCGGGGAGAACGGCGACGTGCCGGTGAACGGCTCCGGGTTCTGCCCGACGACCGGTCCGGAAGCAACCGCCGGCACCGCACCGGGCTGCGCCGGGGCTGCTGGGTCCGCCGAACCGGCCGGAACTGCCTGCGGGTCCGGACCAGGGGGGACGCCCTCGGGCGCGGCGGGTAATCCGGGCGCAAGCTCGGGCGGTGGCGGGAACGCCAGCGGGTCGCCCGGCGGCGGCGGCGGTGGCAGCTCCGGCGGGGGCGGCGGCAACTCCGGCGGGGGCGGCGGCGCGGCCGGGTCGACCGGCCCGGCGTCCGCCGCGGCTGGGTCGCCGGGCTGCTGTGGCGGGTCAGCCAGTGCTGCTCCGCAACCGAGCGTGAGACTCGCGGCCAATCCAGCGGTGCTGAGCCACGCGCCAACTCGCGCGCGCTTCCATCCCGACATCTACCTACCTCCGGTCACGATCTTGGTCCCAGTGTCTCACAGGATGGCTGCCAGCTAACTCCGGCTGCGGACGAAAAGTGGCGTGACGCACGGCAGGGAACCCCCTTGAACAGCGGTTTTTACCGCCGGCGAAGTGGCGAACGTTACCGCGCCGGGAACGTCAGGGAACGACGAATAGGCGTCGGCTGGCCACGATGCCGACTGCGGCGATACCGACCAGCGTTGCCGACGCCGCCAACATGGCCGAGGTCCCCGCCCGCTCGAACAGCAGCCCGCCGGCCAGCGAACCCCCGGTGATGCCGACCTGAAACGCCGTCACGTACAGCCCCGACGCGCCGTCGGGATCGTCGGGCGCGGTGCGCATCGCCGCCGACTGCAACATCGGCGACACCGCCATCGCCATCGCCCCCCACAGCACGATCGCGGCCGCCCCCGCCACCGTCGTACCGGTGGTGTGATGCCCGCCGATAGACAGCGCCGCCAGGACGGCGAACGCCGCTGACATCGCGGCCATGCAGCCACCGGTGACCAATTTGGGCCGGTGGTCCACCGGCCGCGCCAACAGCGGCATCGCGATCAACCCGGCAGCGCCGAACGCGGCCAGCAACCAGGCCAGGCGGGCCCCCGGCACGCCGACCACGTCACCGATGATCACCACGATGAAGGTGTAGGAGATGAAGTGCCCGACGACCGCGATCAGCATCAGCGTGCTCACCGCGACCAGTCGCCCGTTGCGGTGGTGATGGTTCCCGACCAGGGCCAGTTGGTCCGTGCTGAGCACCAGGGCCGGCAGCGCGAGTCGGGCTGCCAGGGTGATGGCCGCCGCCGCCACCGTGATCACCACTACGGCCAGCCGCCACCCCCACAGCAGACTCATCGCCGAGGTCAGCGGGATGCCGACCACCAGCGCCAGGCTGGTGCCGACATAGATCGCCGTCGTCGCGCGGCCCGAGTGACTGGGTGGCACCAGCCGGGTGGCGATGGGCGCCAGCACCGACCACATCAGGCCGTGCGTGACGGCACACAACGCCCGGCCGGCCGCCAGCACGGCGAAGTTCGGCGCCATCGCCGAAATCACCTGCGAGGTGGTCAGGCAGACCAGGGTGAGCAGCAATACTCGGCGGCGCGGCCAGAACGCGGTCCAGCGCACCAGCGGAAGCGTCGTCGCCGCCGCCACCACGGCGTACCAGGCCAGCAGGGTCCCGACCAGCGCTTCGCTCACGTTCAGGCCGACCGAGATCGCGGGCAGCGCGCCGACCGGCAGGATCTCGGCGGTGGCGTAGATGAAAGCGGCGGCGGACAGGATCGCCAACCGCGCCGTGGTCTGCGGCGTCCACGGCCTCAATCGGGCATTTCCGGTTTCAACAGTCATGTGGTGGGGGGCAGCGTCGAGTGGTGTGTGGCGCATGGCGCTCCCGGTAACTGCTGGATCACATGGTAACGGCGCGCGGGTCAGGAGCGAACTAACCGCGCGATAGCGGCCGAGGCTTCGGTGAGTTTCGCGTCGGCCTCCGCGCCGCCGGCGGCGACGGCCCCGCTGACGCAGTGCACGAGATGCTCGTCGAGCAGATTCAGCGCCACTGACCGCAGCGCACTGTTGACGGCGCTGATCTGGGTGAGGACGTCGATGCAGTACTTGTCTTCGTCGATCATCTTGGCGATGCCACGCACCTGGCCCTCGATGCGGCGCAGCCGTTTGGCGTAGTTGTCCTTGCGCGGGGAGTACCCCGGAGCTTCGGTGGTCATGGTGCCCCCAACAGTCGGTTCATCTGATTGATCTCGGCTTGCTGAAACGGCAGGAGAGACTGCGCGATGCTGATCGCCTCGGGACTCTCTCCGTGTTCGATTTCGTTCTGTGCCATCGCGATCGCGCCACGGTGATGGGCGATCATCGACTGCAGCCATAGGGTGTCGAATGCCGGTCCGCGCAGGCCGCGCAGCTTGTCCACGGTGGCCTTGTCCAGCATGCCGGGAATGTCAGCGGCCTCGTCCTGGGCCGAACGCTCACCGGGGACCTCCCATTGCAACAGCTGCGCCTGGCAACCCTGCAGTTCGGTGCGTTGCTGGGCTGCACTTTGATCGGCGAACGCCCGTAGCGCCGGATCGGTGCTCTGGCCGTACACCATGGCCGCCAGCTCCAAGGACTGCTGGTGGTGGATCACCATGTCCTCCAGAAACCTCACGTCGGCCGGGCTGCCGACGGCCATTCCTGCCGCACTGGTCGACGCCTCGGGCGCGGGTGTCGGTGCGTGGTGGCACCCGCCGGCGGCCATGCTGACAATGGCCGCGATGACGGCGGTCAGGACGGATCTCATGGGCCCACTTTAGCGCATACCCCCGCGGGGTATTTATTCGTTTTGCCCGGTACGGCCCTACCGGCATACTGAGCTGGTGAATTCTGGGAGCACCAACGCCGCCGGGGCGTCCGTCGACATCAAACCGCGCAGTCGTGACGTCACCGACGGCCTGGAGAAGACCGCCGCGCGCGGCATGCTGCGCGCGGTCGGCATGGGCGACGAGGACTTCGCCAAGCCCCAGATCGGTGTGGCCTCGTCGTGGAACGAGATCACGCCCTGCAACCTGTCGCTGGACCGGTTGGCCAAGGCCGCCAAAGAGGGTGTCCTGGAGGCCAGTGGTTACCCATTGGAATTCGGCACCATCTCGGTCTCCGACGGCATCTCGATGGGCCATGAGGGTATGCACTTCTCCCTGGTTTCCCGCGAGGTCATCGCCGACAGCGTCGAGACCGTGATGTGCGCCGAGCGGTTGGACGGCTCGGTGCTGCTGGCCGGCTGCGACAAGTCGCTGCCCGGGATGCTGATGGCGGCGGCACGCCTCGACCTGGCCTCGGTCTTCCTCTACGCGGGCTCCACCATGCCGGGCTATGCCCAACTGTCCGACGGCACCGAGCGCGAGGTGACGATCATCGACGCGTTCGAGGCGGTCGGCGCCTGTTCGCGCGGGCTGATGTCTCAAGAGGACGTCGACATCATCGAGCGGTCGATCTGTCCCGGCGAGGGCGCCTGCGGCGGCATGTACACCGCCAACACCATGGCCAGTGCGGCTGAGGCACTGGGCATGTCGCTGCCGGGCAGCGCCTCCCCGCCGGCGATCGACCGGCGCCGTGACGGGTATGCGCGCGCCAGCGGCCAGGCCGTGGTGGAGTTGCTGCGCCGCGGCATCACCGCGCGCGACATCTTGACCAAGGAGGCGTTCGAGAACGCGATCGCGGTGGTGATGGCGTTCGGCGGGTCCACCAACGCGGTGCTGCACCTGTTGGCGATCGCTCGCGAGGCCGAGGTGGATCTGACCCTGGCCGACTTCTCTCGGGTGGGCGCGAAGGTGCCGCACCTGGCGGACGTCAAGCCGTTCGGGGCGCACGTCATGTACGACATCGACCAGATCGGCGGAGTGCCGGTGATGTTGAAGACGTTGCTGGAAGCCGGTCTGCTGCACGGCGACTGCCTGACCGTCACCGGAAAGACGATGGCGGAGAACATCGCAGAGCTCAACCCCCCGGTTGTCGACGGCAAGGTGTTGCACGCGCTGACCAACCCGATCCACCCGACCGGCGGCATCACCATTCTGCGCGGCTCGCTGGCGCCGGAGGGCGCGGTGGTCAAGTCCGCGGGCTTCGACACTGACGTGTTCGAAGGCACCGCAAGGGTTTTCGACGGCGAACGAGCAGCCCTGGACGCGCTGGAAGACGGCACGATCAGCGCCGGCGACGCCGTGGTGATCCGCTACGAGGGCCCCAAGGGCGGACCCGGGATGCGCGAGATGCTGGCGATCACCGGCGCCATCAAGGGCGCCGGTCTCGGCAAGAACGTCCTGCTGCTGACCGACGGTCGATTCTCCGGCGGCACCACCGGCCTGTGCGTCGGCCACATCGCCCCCGAAGCGGTGGACGGCGGACCGATCGCGTTCTTGCGCGACGGCGACAAAATCCGCCTCGACGTGGCCAACGCGACCCTGGACGTGGTGGCGGACCCGGATGAATTCGCTGCTCGCGCGCAGGGTTTCGCCCCGCCGCCGCCGCGCTACACCACCGGTGTGTTGGCCAAGTACCGCAAGCTGGTGGGCTCGGCTGCCATCGGCGCCGTCTGCGGCTAGCCTTCAGCGCCGAGCGAGCCCACCCGCTTGCGGAGGACTACTCGCGGTGGGGTCGTCAGGCGTGTCGGGCCGCCTCACCCCGCGCCCGCATACCGAAGTACGCGGCATTGAGTCCGAGGATGGTCATCACCGCACCTGCGATCACGTTGGACCAGATCATCTCGGTGCTCGGCGATCCGTGCAGCAGGATCCAGGGCGACGCCATGAACCACACCCCGAACACTGGCAGGGTCCACGCGAGCCCGTGCATGCGGTCCAGGGCCGCCGCCATCCCGCACGCCAGGAATGCGACGCAGAGGCCCACGACAAGGTCGTTGACGGCCAACCTGGTGCTCGCCTCGAATCCGACAATCCACGGGGATACGGCCCCGTAGACGGCCGCCAGCAGCGTCAATCCGAAGGTTCCCTGGGCAGTCATCGACTCTGCGGCGCGCTCGTACCGTGCACGTAGAGCTAACAGATCAGGGTGGTGATCGATTGATGAATGGACTGTACTCATTTCGTAACCTTTCTGTTATGCAACAGGCGGTTTGGCGCCAGCTGCACCCATCCATCTGATGAAAGATTACGCCCGGCCACTGTTCGCCAGCAACGAAAAATTCGTCACCAAACGGCGATCGGCCCCTGCTAGTCGACGATCGCGAAGGCGAAGCCGTCCCAGCCCTTGGACCCCACCGTCTGCAAGGCCGCGGCCCGCAACCGCGAGTGTTTGCCCATCAGCTCCAACACGTCGCGGCTGCCGCGTGCCGTTGCGTCCTCGGAGCGTGGTTCCAGGATCGTGCCTTCACGGATGACGTTGTCCACCACGATCACCGAGCCGGGGTGGCATAGCTGCACGGCCCAATTCAGGTAGCCGACGTTGTTCTCCTTGTCGGCGTCGATGAACACCAGGTCGAAAGGCTCGCCGGTCAGCGTCGGCAAGGTCTCCAGCGCTGCCCCCACCAGGATCTGCACCCGGTCACCGACGCCGGCGTGGTCCAGATTGCCTCGCGCGACCTCCGCGTGCTTGGGCTCGTACTCCAGCGTCACCACCGAGCCCGCCGGCCCGACGGCGCGCGCCAGCCAGATGGTGCTGTAGCCGCCCAGCGTCCCGATCTCCAGGATGCGGGTGGCACGGACTGCGGTGGCCAGCAGATTCAGGAACTTGCCCTGTTGCGCCGAGACCGCGATCGGCGGCAGTCCGGCCGCGTCGCTGGCTGCCAGCGCCGCCGTCAGAGCCGGGTCTTCTCCGGCCAACAGATTGTCCAGCAGGGCGTCGACATCGCGGGGTGTGGAGTTTTCAGTCACTTCGCCCAGGCTAGCCGCCGACCGCGGTTCTGGCTCCAGATTTTTCTTTACCCCATACCCCTATGGGGTATATAGTCGGGGAACCCGGCGGCCCGCCGGGGATCACAGAGGAAGGTGTGACAGATGGCGAACTACGAGGACGGAACCTTGCTGACGTGCGGCCACGACGGCTGCGGATGCCGCGTCCGGGTCGAGACGGCGTGCCACTGCCCCGGCGCGGGCGCGAGCTACCGCTGCACCTGCGGCGACGAACTGGTAGCCGTCAACAGCTGAGGACAGACGGCGCCGGTGACGCACAACCTCGACTGTTGTGCGTCACCGGACGCCTGTTCTTGGTCTACACCACCCGGGGCTGTTTAGCAGGCTTCGGCACCAAGTGCAGTCGGCAGGCCCGCATCGCACAGCGCAAGGACGTCGGTCGCGTCACGCAATGCGTCAATGACACACCGCGCGGGGGAGGCAAAGACCTGCGGATAGTCGATCTCACCGAGGGACATGTCAACGGGCCACGCGAGTCGTTCCGAGTCGAGGGAGAACTGTGCGTCAACACCGTCCTTGTTGCCGCGCGCGTCCTGGCGATGCCAGGCTCCGTCGAGATAGACCGCGACAAGTCCGTGGAGAACGTGGCCGTCGCCGTGCACCAGACGCTGATAGCAGAGACCGGCGGGGATGCCTTCTGCTCGAAGCAGTGCCGCCAGCAAGTGTGATTTGGCGTAGCAGAGTCCCACGCGATGCTCGAGAACCTCACTGGCGGTCAGCGTCACCCGGGGGTCTGCAACGTCGTAGGAGTGAGCGACCTCGTCTCGCACCCACTCGAACGCGGCCTGGGCGAACGACACATCATCGACCGCAGGCCGCCGTAATTCCCGAGCAAGGTTCCGGACAGACGGCCCTTTGCACTGGACGAATTCGTCTTCTCCCAGATACGCCTCTGGTCCTGTGGCTTCAAGAACCAGGAAGGAATTCGTCACTCACTGACCCTAGCTAGATCCGAAGTCCGCCACTCCACGGGACGCTATCATGAGCGAAACCCATGGGCGAACCGCCAACGCGTCACATCCTCAAACCACGACTACAAGAAAAGGAGAGGTCGGGATGAAACTACTCATCGCCGCTCTCGCGGCAAGCATCGCAGCGGCACCGATTGCCAGTGCTGATGACCAATCACTCCTCGACCGTAACCAATCATTCCTCGACCGGGCTCACGAGCTTGGCGTGCCAAGTCAGTACGGCTTCCTTGGGCGTGCGGATGACAACAGCACTCTTGCTGGAGGATTGGGGACTTGTCGTGGCCTCAGAGAGGGCATGACCCTTGAGCAGATGGAACCGAGGCCGTCTCTTAGCCCGATCCTCAACGCTTTTCCGCATTTTTATTGGGAGATTGCTCGGGCGGCACAGGAGAAACTATGCCCTGACACCCTTGGTGCGCCCAGTGAAAGACCGAATACCTAACTAGTCGCCGGGACGCGCGTCTTCTCGACAGAAACCGTCGACGGCGCGTTGCCCGACATACCAACAGCCAGGCGGCCTTGCGAGGGGCCGCGCAGAGGCTAGCGAGGACGCTCCTCGGCCAATAAGGCTGCACGCGCCGGCCCAAAGTGTATTTCAAAAATATCCTTCAACCACGCCATAATCTCGTTATCGTCAGCACTCATTCCGGGGGTCTTTAATTGATCGTGCGCATCGCTGAGACGAAGTATGGATTGCCACGTCCTCGATTGATTTGATAAACCGAACTCATTCGGTGCGTCGAGCGGCGCTAGCATGAAGTTCAAGCCACCATTTCGCGCAGACCAATAGAGCTGCAATTTGCAATCAGGCCCTCGGTAGAAAATTGCCCATGCCCCGCGATCAGCATATATGAGGTCGTCCAGCACTTCATCGATCTCTAAACCGGCGCCGGAAAGCGTGCGGCCGAGGAATTGGTCCAGATCCATTGGCTTCATGGTCAGCCGCCTCCTCCGTACAGCCACACATTTCCGTATTGTTGATAGCCATATTGAGCAGCGTATTCTTTCAGAAAATTTATCTCAGCAGCGGAGTACGACAACCTGTCCTCCACTGCCAGTTGCTCAACGCTTGTATAACCCTCAGGAATTACGTATTCAATCCGCGGCACACCCTCTTCCATCTGAGCGCGGAGAAACTGTTTGTTTACTTGCCACGCCACGCCTCGCTGCTGCGTATCGCCAAATCCGTTGGTCAGTGCGTGCCAGGTTCGGTCACCGGTATCGAAGTAGATGCCGCCGTGACCCCGGGCTTCGCCGATGTAGCCACCCTCCTGGCCGTCGAACTTACCCAGGACGACGCGGTCTGGGTTGTCGCCCACATAGTGGGTGGACATGTCAGCGACTTCCTCACTGAATCCGGCTGTCGGCCCTCCGTGCCTACTCGCGTAGTTGAGATCCATGGCCGAGTATTCCGCCCACGGATGGTAGGTGGCGGGAACGTCGAATCCGACATCTGCGTATGACGAAACCACCGGGCCTGTGTCGAGTACGCCGCGGCCGATCTCACCGAGCCCTGCCCGAATCGACGCCCCCTCCGCGCCGAAGGGAAGGGTGACGGCGGCGGCGCTGATGTCGAACGCTTTCTCGCCGAGAAAGTATGCAGGGCTAGGTGCGTTCAGGGCGTCCTTGACTTGGGCGACACCCGCGCCGACCGGGTTGAGGAAGGTGTCACCAAGCCCCTTGGCCAGGCCACCCCAAGATTCCAGGACACCGGGGCCGCCCGGTTCACCTTGTCCGAGCAGGTTCTTGACGGCCCCTTCGGTGGCTCGCCACCGGTCTCCGAACGCATCGCCGAACCCCAACGGCGCCCGCCGCTGCGACTCGGGAGCAACGTAGCGCGGTAGCGGCTGCTGGGCCTGCAGCACCGCCGCATCGATCCGCGCTTCGCTCTGATCTGGCGGCACACCATCATTGGCCATGACCTGCCGGGCCAACACCTTGAAACTCTCCACATCCGCGGGGTTCAACGGCTTTGGCGTGGCGCCGGCCTCGAAACTGCGCACCACGGCCTCGGGGTCATAGCCGTCTTTGACCCGCAGCTTAGTCAGCGCCGCCTGCAACGTCTCGGAATAGCCGTCACGCAGCAGCATGACGTTGGCCAGCACCGTCCGGGTATCGGCTATCGCACCGTCCCAACACTTTTCGATCAGGGTGTCGACATCGTCACCGTGTAGTTGGTATCCCAGGTAATGGGTGTTGTAATCAGCCAGATACTCGTCGTAGCCCCGCAGATTGGCATTGAGCGCCTCGATCTGCTCACCGCAACGCTGCCGGGCCTGGGCTAAGGCGGCGGCGATGGTCTCCAAGTCGGCCGCGATCTGGCCGAGTTGTTGGTTGGTGGCATGCAGGCCCTCTTTGACCCGTTGCACTTCGGCGCCGTTGTTGATCGGCTGCTCACCGTTCTCGCGGTTGTACTGCTCGAAGTGCTGTCGAGCGATGCGGAAACTCTCCTCGGCCGCGGTGGACGAGCCGGCCGCCGAGTGAAACGCCTGCGCCAGGAAGTTGATCTGGGTTGGGCTTCCGGCCTGCACGCTGTCATCAACGGCCCACGGATCACCACCCGCGGCGGCGACCAGGTAGCCGGCCCGCAGGTAGTGCAGGCTCGGTCTGCTCACGGCGCACCCGTGCTACTCGCCATCGTCAGATGATGACCGACACCGCACCGGAGCGCACGTCACCGCACACCTTCCTTGGCGAACACCACCCGCAGCACATATCCCAGCTCCGGGCCCATCACCAGTTCGGCCAACTCACAGAACGTCGCAACGAAGTCCGGGCCGTGCGGCGGCCGAGTGTCACACAGATGGTGCGCAATCTCGTGCAGTACCACCAGTTCCCGCAGCGCCCAGTCCACACCGCGTTCCGGTACGGCGATAATTCCTGCCGCACCAAGCTTTTCGTAGTGCGCGGCCGTAGTCCCGCGGCGTGCACGCACGGCCAACCCAGAAGCATCCGGCCACCGACCGCGCACCGTCGACAGCGCCATGACGTCATCGACGTAGCGCTGAACGGCAGCCACCGAACCGAACCGGGCCTCGGGCGGCAACGTCAGCTCGGTGCCGAAGAACTCCACACTGCGCCTACCGGTCTCAGCTGCGCGGTCGAACAAGGTGCGGACGAAGACCTCCGCGGCGTAGACCTTGGCGCGCTGAGCGTCGCGCCCCGAAGCGTTGCCGCTCACCGCTCCAGCGCGGACCGCGCCACCGACAGCTCGGCACTGTCCCCCAGCCGGGCTTTGCGGCCGGCCCGATCCCCGGCCCGGCGCGCCGCAGACGAATATCCCGCCGACGCCCGGGTGGCCCGCCAGGTGCCGCGGGCCTTCGAGGTGCCGCGGTAGAAGTCGCGCAGCTCGAGCTCCTTGTTGCGCAACGCAATCGCGGTACCCGGCGGCCTGCTCCGATCCTTCTCGGCATCGCGTCGGGTCTCGTCGCGGGCCTCGGCCAGCCGCTGGCCGACCCGGGCGCCGAACGCCAAGTGGAAGTTCAGCCGAGCGGTGATGGTGGGGGTGGGGCGGTGCTCACCGGTGGCGATGTAGGCGTCGGAGGCCCGGACCATCTGAACGACCAGGCTGGCGTAGAGGGCGTGGGTGGCGTCGATGTCCTCGGCGAAGCCGTAGGCGTAGACATAGGTCGAATTGGTTGCCACGTCACAGCGCACGTCGTTGGCCGCGGCGATCCCCACGAACAGCTGCACATAGGTGCGCAACCCCCGGGCGCCGGGCGATCCGATGGTGATGGTGCGCTGCACCGGCGCGGTGGCCGCTGTCCGGGTGGCGGAGTGCGCGCGAGCCACCGCCAGGTCGATCGAGGTCGCGGTGGCCAGCCGCTGCGCCGCCGCCATGAACGCTTCGGCCTCGTGGGCGTTGTCGGTGCCTTCGGCCTGGCGCAACAGGGCGGCGATCCGCGCCAACATCTTGTCGTCGGTGCTCATGGCCGCCACGCTAACCGACATCGGCGACACCGCGCCGACAGCAACTCACAGATGCGCGTCGATCCAGCCCACCACGTCGTCGAGCACCTGTGCACGCTCTGGTTCGTTGAATACCTCGTGGTAGAGCCCCGGGTACACGATCAACCGCACGTCGTCCGAACCGACGCACTCCACCAGCCGCTCGCTGCCGTCGGCGGGGACCAGGCCGTCGTCGGCGCCATGTACCACCAGCAGCGGCGCCGTGAGCGCCTGCGCCCGCGTCGGCATGGTCTCGCCGACCTTGATCAGCGCCCGCGCCACCCCGGCCGGTACCCGGCCGTGGTACACCAGCGGATCCTCGTTGTAAGCGGCCACCACCGCCGGGTCGCGCGAGACCAGAGCGCTGTCGAGTTTCTCCACCGGCAGGCTCGGCGCAATAGCCCCGACCGCTTTGGCGACGAAGGCCAACCCCGGCGACACCGTGTCGGTCATAGCCACCGCGGGCCCGGACAACACCATCAACTGGTAGTCGTCGGGGCGGTCGACGCCGTAGCTGAACACGATCGCCCCGCCCATGCTGTGCCCGAGCACCACCCGCGGCAGTCCGGGGTGCTCGCGGGCGGCGATACCCGCGCAGGTGTGGAAGTCATCGGTGTATTCGGCGATGCTGCGGCACAGCACGCGCTTGCCGCCCGAGCGCCCGTGTCCGCGGTGGTCCAGCGCGTAGGTCACCAGCCCCGCCGCAGCGAACCGTTCCGCGACGTGGTCATAGCGACGGGCATGCTCGCCGAAACCGTGGGAGAGCACCACCACGGCGCGCGGCGGAGTGTCCGGCGTCCAGGTGTCGTAGACGATCGGAACCCCCCGCACGCCTTCGAAGGTTCGCTCGGTGCGGGTCCCAGAGCCGGGGGATGCCATCAGGGCAGCGTAACGGGCAAAGTGTCCGCCCAGGTAACCTCGCCAGCCATGGGACGAGTCGAAGGCAAAGTTGCGCTGATCAGCGGCGGCGCGCGGGGCATGGGCGCTGCACACACCCGGGCGCTGGCCGCCGAGGGCGCCAAGGTCGTGATCGGTGACGTTCTGGAGGATGAGGGCAGCAAACTCGCCGACGAGCTGGGGGCCGACACCGCCCGCTTCGTCCGTCTCGACGTCACCCAGCCCGAGCAGTGGCAAGCCGCCGCCCAGGCCGCGGTCGATGCCTTCGGCAGCCTCGACGTCTTGGTGAACAACGCCGGGATCGCCAAATACAACGCCCTCGAAAACTTCGACCTGGCCGCCTGGCAGCAGGTTCTCGACGTCAACCTGACCGGGACCATGCTGGGCATGCACGCCGCCGTCGCTCCGATGAAGGCAGCCGGCAGCGGCTCCATCATCAACATCTCGTCGGTAGAAGGGATGCGCGGCACCGCCGGCCTGTACGGCTACGTCGCTTCGAAGTGGGGAGTGCGCGGGCTGGCCAAGGCCGCCGCTGTCGAACTGGCGCCGCACAACATCCGGATCAACAGTGTGCTGCCCGGGCTGATCCGCACCCGGATGACCATCGCGATCCCCGATGACTCGCTGCAGATTCCGCTGGGCCGGGGCGCCAAGTCGGCGGAGGTGTCCACCGCGGTGGTCTTCCTGGCTTCCGACGAGTCCTCCTACATGACCGGGGCCGACCTGGTGATCGACGGAGGCCTGTCGGTGGGCATTCCACACAAGACCAGCTAGGACAGCATTCTCCCAGCTAAGAGCACCCGTCAGGGCCGCTTCTGAAACGTGTTCTATGATGGCCGGTCATGAAGACCAAGGGCGCATTGTTGTGGGAGCTGAACTCGCCGTGGCGGGTCGACGAGATCGAGCTGGGCGACCCGGTTGAAGGCGAAGTCCAGGTCCGGATGCACGCCGCGGGCATGTGCCACTCCGACTATCACCTGACCACCGGGGCCACCCCGATCGGCCTGCCGGCACTCGGCGGCCACGAGGGTGCCGGGGTCATCACCAAGGTCGGCAAGGGCGTGACGGGCCTGGAAGAGGGCGACCACGTGGTGATGGCCTTCATCCCAGCCTGCGGCAACTGCCCGCCGTGCATGAAGGGCTTCCGTTCGCTGTGCGATCGGGGCGCGGTGTTGCTGGGCGGAAAGGCCATCGCCGACGGCACCAACCGGATCCACGCCGGTTCGCATGAAGTTTCCCCGATGAACCTGCTCGGCACGTTCGCGCCCTACATGACCGTGCATCAGGACTCGGTGGTCAAGATCGACAAGGACGTGCCGTTCGAGACCGCGGCGATCATGGGTTGCGCTGTGCCCACCGGCTTCGGCTCGGCCACCAACGTCGCCGAGGTCAAGCCCGGCGAGACCGTGATCATCGTCGGCGTCGGCGGCATCGGTATGAGCGCCCTGCAGGGCGCGGTGCTGTCCGGCGCGCGGCGCGTCATCGCGATCGACCCGGTGGCGTTCAAGCGTGATCAGGCCGTCAAGTTCGGCGCCACGCACGTCTACCCGTCCATGGCCGAGGCGATCATGCCGGTGATGGAGGAGACCTGGGGCCTGATGGCCGACAAGGTGATCATCGCGGTGGGCGACATGAAGGGCGAGTACATCGAAGAGGCGCTGACCCTGACCGCCAAGACCGGCACCTGCGTGGTCACCGGCATGGGCTCGATGGTCGACGCCGACGTCAAGTTGAACCTGTTCTTGTTCACCATGTTGCAGAAGACGTTGAAGGGCAACATCTTCGGCGGCGGTAGCTCGCACATCGAGACGCCTAAGCTGGTGGGCCTGTACAAGTCCGGGCTGCTCAAGATCGACGAGATGATCACCACGACTTACAAGCTGGAGGACATCAACTCCGGCTACGCCGACATGGTCGACGGCAAGAACATCCGCGGCGTGATCACGTTCGACGAATCGGACTGGTAGGCGGTTACTTCTTGTCCTGCGGCAGCCGGCAGCCGGTGTAGCCGGAAACCACGAGGTTTCCCCGATAGCCGACTTTGATGAAAAGACCGGTGGGGCCATAGAACCCGACGTCGTGATTGCCCGGCTGATCTTGCATGACCTGAATCTCGGTGGCGTCCAGCTTGGCGGCCGCCGCCTTGGCGGCCTCTTCGAGCTTGGCCCAGGCCTGCTCTGACACCGTGACATCCCGGGCAACCGCGTCCGGCAGGAAGTAACGCTTACCGTCGGTTTGCTCATATGGCCGCTCGCAATTTCCGCCATCTCCCTCGTCCAGGGTCTCCCAGACGATGGACGGGATGAGTTGTTTTGCGGCGGCGGTTATTTCATTCATCGTGGCGGCTACCTGAGTTTGAGTGTCCTCAAACGACGGCAACGACTTGAGAACGGCCAAGGCCTCGGCGGCGACGCTGGGCGGAGTGGGTTCATATGGTTGGGACACGTGACATCCTGCGGTTAGTGCGACGATGGCCAAGACAGCGAACAGGCATCGTCGCGGCTGGGGTGGGGACACTTGGTGAAACATCAATTTCCTTGAACCGCCTTGTCGCCCAGGCCGGCGAGGACCGCGGCGATGTTGTAGTTGGTCGTCCGAAGGCCTCCGCCGTCGGGGAAGCGGGGGTAGTCACTGTGCCCGTGAGCCTCTTGCAGGGTGATGGTGCCACCGTGGCCGTCGGTCACTGTGGAGGGTCCGGTGGCCAAGCGGGTGAATTCGGGGTTGGTGGCCGGGTTGGGCCCGAAGTCGCCGAGCTCGTTGTTGAGGTAGGTGCCGATGATCGGAATGCCCTGGCCGACAGCTCTGGCGTCGTAGACCCATTGGATCTTGTCGTCGGGGGCTTCCATGGCGAACACCTGACCAGGCTGCAGGTGCAGGTCCCCCGGTGTGGACGCCTCGATGCCGGGAGACCCGTAGAACAGCGCCCGCGACACCCCGTGATCGCCGGGCTCCTGCAGGGCCAGTCCGGTGGTCAGCGACCCGTAAGAATGCCCGATCGCGGTCAGGTCGGCGGGGCCGCCCAGGTGCGAGGCCTGGATGCCGTCGTAGAAGCGAGCCAGATCGTGGGCGCCGGCTCTGGCGAGGTCGTCGTGGGTGACGCCCCAGAGTCCGGCCAGCGATGCGGTCTTGTCGTCGAAGCCGGGAACCTGCGGCGGGTCGTACCCGATCCAGGCGATCGTCGAGACGGTATCGCTCTCGCGTCCCGGCTCGAACCGTAATTGCCGCAATGCTTCCCGTCTGACGTTGGTTGCTTCTTCGGTCATATTCCCGATGCCTCCGTGCACCGTGGTGTTCAGCCCGGGCGTGGTGACCGAGACATGGGTCGCCTTGTCCGGATCACCGACGGCAATGGCCGCGCGGGCCTGGGTGCCGCTGTGGGTGTCCAGCAGCATCAACTTGCGGTCTGGACTGCCACTGACGGCGGAATCGACGGCCTTGAGGTCGTCCAGGTACTTCGCGCCGTCCCTTGCCGCGTCGTACTGACGTTGCCAATTCTCGTAGGCGACGCGGTCGGCGAAGATCGCTCCCGGCTCGTTGGGTCGCGGGATGTTGTTGCCGGCAGCCCAGTCCGGGTGCTGGTTCTTCAACGCGTCGGCCTGCGCGGCGGCGCCCTGTGCCCGGCTGAGTTCGTCGGCCAGGTGCAGCTTGTTGTAGTGGTCGTAGCCCAGATGATCCGGCGGATCACAGGGCATGCCCGGATGGTTGCCGATGTTGTGGTCGGAGTTATACAGCCAGTCCTTCTGTCCAGGAGTCAGGCTGTTCCAGTAGTCGTTGAACTGTTTCGGGTCGTCGGGCACCGGTCCCGGTGGCGGTGTCGGCGCGTCCGCGTCGAATTTGCGCACCGCGATGTCGGGGTCGTAGCCGTCCCGCACCCGCAGGTTCGTCAAGGCCTGTTGCAAGGTCTTGGAGTAGCCGTTGCGGATGACCGTGGCGTTGTGCAGCGCGGTCTCGGTGTCGTCCTCGGCCAACTGGCGGCACTGGGCGATGTCCGCGTCGTGGTCGTGGCCCTGGCTCTCCTGCTCCAGGTACACGCCGATGCGGGCGTCGAGGACGATCAGGTTGGCGTTGAGCGCGGTGATGTTGGCCAGCGAGGCGGTGCGGGCTTGGGCCAAGGCGGCGGCGATGGTCTCCAGGTCGGCCGCGATCTGGCCGAGCTGTTGGTTGGTGGCGTGCAGGCCGTCCTTGACCCGCTGCACCTCGGCGCTGTTGTTGATCGGTTGCTCGCCGTTCTCCCGGTTGTACTGCTCGAAGTGCTGCTGGGCGGTGACAAAGGTTTCCTCGGCCGAGGTGGCCGAGCCTGCGGCGGAGTGGAACGCCTGGGCCAGGAAGTTGATCTGGGTGGGGCTGCCGGCCTGCAGACTGTCGTCGATCGCCCACGGGTCGCCGCCGGCCGCCGCGATGAGGCCGTCCACCTGGAGGTGCTGCAGGCTGGGGCGGCTCACCCGACCGAGGCTAACCGGTTGCGACCAGCGGAACCAGCCGCATTGGCACGCTAACCTTGGAAGTCATGACCGGCCTGCTCGAGGTGCGACGGGCTGACGACCGTGCGGCCACTCGGGCGCCGTGGCTCAACTCGCGGCATTCGTTCTCGTTCAACGATTACTACGACCCGGACAACACCCATCACGGGCTGCTGCTGGTCAACAACGATGATGTCGTGGAACCGGGTGCCGGCTTTGACACCCACCCCCACCGCGACGCCGAGATCGTCACCTGGGTGCTGTCCGGCGCGTTGAGCCATCGCGATTCGATCGGCAACGCAGGCGTCATCCATCCCGGTCTGGCGCAACGGATGTCGGCGGGCACCGGCATTCTCCATTCGGAGCAGAACGAATCTTCTTCCGAACCGGTGCATTTCGTGCAGATGTGGGTCATGCCGGACTCACCGGGGCGTCCACCGGGCTATCAGCAGCAGGAGATCGGTGACGCGTTGGCGGGCGGCCGGCTGGTCACCGTCGCCTCAGGCCGCGACCAGGACGCCGCGATCACTGTGGGCAATGCCGACGCGACCCTCTACGCCGCTCGGCTGCAGTCCGGCGACAGCGTCGAGGTGCCCGATGCCCCGTACGTGCACCTGTTCGTCGCCCTCGGCGGTGTCGAGTTGGAGGGAGCCGGCGCCTTGGATGCCGGCGACGCGGTCCGCTTCACCGGCGGCGGTGGTCAACGCCTGGCTGCGGTCGCGCCGTCGGAGGTGTTGATCTGGGCGATGGAAAGGCGGCTGGGCCGTTAAGCCGTTGCCTTTTGGTGAGCGAATGTGAGTGCATTCGTTCATCAGGCAGCCTCGCCTTGCGGTGAGGCGGTCCCCGTCTGATCCACCGGGTGGTGGTGCGGGGTTGACGTTTCATCACCGGCGGCGTCGCCCGCTGGCGCGGGTTCGGTCTCACGCGTGGCTCCACGTCCTGCCACCGGGCCACTCCCGGCGGGACTCCGTTCACCCACGGGTGTGGGTACGCCGAGTCGGGCGAGGTTGATCGCAGCACCCAGATCACGATCGACCCGCGTACCGCATTCGTCACAGGCGAAGACTCGATCGGCGAGGGTGAGGTTTGGCTTTCGCCTCCCACACGCCGTGCACAACTTCGAAGACGGAAAATATCGGTTGGCCTCCACCAAATGGCAGCCGTACCACTGTGTCTTGTAGCCCAGCATGCCCCGGATCTGGGCCAGCGCAGCATCGGCGAGGGCGCGGTTGAGACCGCGCTTGTAAGCGCCGCCTTTGGAGCGCATGCCCGCGGCGTTCAGAGTTTCGACCACCACGACCTGGTGCTGCTGGGCCAGCACGGTGGTGGCCTTGTGCAGTACGTCGCGGCGCACCGCCGCGGCGTGCGCATGGGTGCGCCCGATCCGGGCCTGAGTGCGCCGCCACCGCATCGACGGAGCCCGCCTGGTCCTGGCGGCCGGGTCATAGGGGCCGTGTTGGCGGGCGGCTCGGCGCTGCAACGCCCGCAACCGGGATTGCGCCGCGCTCAGGGACTTCGGCGCCGGGATCCGATCGACCTCGACACCGTCCGGTGTCGCCACGACCAGCAGACTGTCCGCTTTCACCCCAACATCAACCCCGACGACGGGATGCACCGACCGCAGAGCGTGCGCGGGTCGGGTCTTGGCGGCGACGATGGTCTGTAGCGCGCAATGCCAACGCCCGGCACTGTCTTGACCCACGGTGGCCGACAAGATCCGCGCCGTGCCGGCCTCGATGCGGCGGGCCAGCTTGCGGGTCGATTCATGGGTGCGCACCGCACCCAGCCGCGGCAGGCTGACATGCCGGCGGTCAGCCTCGATGCGAATCACCCCGGTGGTGAACCGCACCGAGCGCCGAGCACGGGCCGACTTGAACCGCGGGAAGCCCACCGCGCGGCCAGCGCGCTGGCCCTTGCGGGACTTCGACCACGCGTCCAGCCCGCGTGCCAACCCATCCAGCCCGGTGTTGTAGGCCTCCTTCGAATTCTCGCCCCACCACGGAGCACAGTCGGCTTTGCGCTGATTCCAGATCTTGCGCAACGCCGGCAACGACCACCCCAACACCGGGGTCAACTGATCCTCGGCGATGCCGTAGGACCGTTCGGCGGCCCGCTGATCGTTTACCGCTTTCACCAACGCGAGCATGTGATTATGCGCGAACCGTGCCGCACCAGCATGAGACGCCAACACCCGCAACTGAATTGGCGTGGGATCCAGGCCGAACCGGTACGCCTGCGCCACCCAGCCCTCAGGCACCTCGAACCTAGCCATCCACACCAGCCCCGACATGCTTGGTGGCCGTCACCGCCCGCATCGCCCGATTACGCGCTCCCCGCCGACCGTAGAGGCGCGCGCACATCGAGGTCAGCACCTCGATCATGTCGCGCACCAAATCGTCTTCGGTCTCACCCTGATCTGTCACCACGATGCGCCGGCCCTGCGCGGACAACGCGGCTTCGAGATGCTCGACTCCGAAACGGGCCAACCGGTCACGGTGCTCCACAATCACCACACTGGCAGAAGGGTCGGACAACACCCGCCGGATCTTCGGCCGTTTCCCGTTCAGCCCGGACCCGACCTCGCACACCACCTCGCCCACCACATACCCCCTGGCGGTAGCCCACTGCGTCAGTCGCGCGACCTGGCGCTCCAGGTCCGCACGCTGATCGTGCGAAGACACCCGCGCATACACGACCGTGCGGCCGGCAGCCGACATGTCGGCCACGTCGACCCAGATCGTCCCCGACTCCAGCCGGCGAGCAGGCACCGGCATCCGGTCCTCCCGGAACCACCGATACGCAGTTTGCGGATGCACCCCCAGTATCCGCGCCCACTCAGCCAATTTCACACACTCAATGAAACACACATTCGATCACGAATAATCACATTCTGACGAACAGTTCAGAACCCCCCGCGGTCAGGGCATCTCGACCTTGGCGGCCAGCCAACGGCCGTTCACCTTCTCCATGGTGATCACGATGCGGCTGCGGTCGATCTGCGCTTGGGGTGCGGTTTTGTTGCTCACCGACTGATCGACGAACAGCAGCACCTCGACCTTGTTCTTACTGGCGGATTTGACCGCCGAGTCGATGACGGTGCCGTGCGCGGACGCTTTGTTGTCGATCAGCAGTTGGCGCAGCTGCTCGCTGGACGCGCTGTAGACGTCCTTGAACTCACCGGTGGCTCCGTCGAGGATTTCGGCGAAGTTCTTGTCGATCGCGGTGGGGTCCACACTGGTGAGCGCCAGGGTGTATTTCTCGGCTGCCTCCAGCGCCTGCGCGGCGGCCACGGTGCGCTGGTGGTGGGCGAACAGCAGCCAGCCCTCGTAGGCCGCCCCGATCAGGCCCAGCGCCAGGACCGCCGCGGCGACCCACCGCCGGTTCGGCTTCAGGCCGCCGATGCCTTGCTTGGGCTTGTCGGCTTCGTCGGCGGAGTCGTCGGCGGACTCGTCGGCGGACTCGTCGACCGCACCCTCGGCGGACTCGGTATCGGCGGTCTCGGTGTCCGTGGTCTCGGTGTCGACGGTCTCGACCGCCGGTTCCACGGCCTCGGTTTCGGTAGCCGCCTGCTCGTCCTCACGGTCCGACACCTGAACTACCTCTCGTGGTCCGCCTGCTGGGGGCCGTCCGGCCGCAACGCCCCCCGAACCTACCCCAACCCGCTCCCGCGGGTTCTCGCTTGATGGCGGCGACCTGCAGCGCCCGGCTTCGCCGCGCTTGCAATCGCCGCTTAGGTGCAGGCCCGGGAATTCCGCAGGGCGTTGGCCCATCCGATTGCGGAGTCGATGTGTGGGCGGGTGAAGCCTGCCGGCTGCTTTTTGCGCATGCTGTCGGCGATGCGCGACAGCTGGAACAGCACGCCGGTCAGCTGTTCCCCGCCGTAGATCGGCGAGTAGGGACCGAAGTTGTCGGGGGTGTTGCGGATGGTCAACGGCTGCAGTCGTGGCCCCAGGAAGCCGGTCGACCGGTCGATGTTGGCCACCACCGCATCCGCCTGCGACTGCACGCCGGCGTAGGCGTCGCGGTGGTCGGCAAGGTTGCGGTTGAAGGCGTTGATCTGCCCCATCAACGGGTCGAACTGCGCGTTGAACCACTGGCACGAATCCGACATGCCGCCGATCATCTCGGGCGTCACCTGATAGGTGAAGGTGCTGTACGGCCAGATGTCCATGTGTGGAGACCAGTCGGTGGGCGCGGGGGTGAATCCCGGAAGCGCCGGCGGCTGATCCGGGTCGGCGAGCGCGGAACCCGGTGCCAGCACACCGGTGACTGCCGTCGCACACGCGACTGTGGCAGCGATCTGGGTCCACCCTGCCCGCTTCGGCACCGCCCCGATCTCCTTCCACGTCTCGCGCTTGTCCCGGTCGAGTATCGCCATCGACGCCCGCACGAGGATGCCAAAACCACGAAAACGCGTGCTACTGGCCGGTAACTCCGCCATAACCGGAGTCATGTTGCCTGAAGCGCCCTTGCCGGGGCATTGTGTCCGACATCATGTCCGGATGAAAGGTCGCGGCGAGACCCCATGAGCTCATCCCCCTTGGTAGCCATGCGTATCCTTTTTATCTACCCACCAGTTGGTCCGAGAAGTTCCGAACCCTACCGCGGAGTACGAACGCTGACTATGGTGGCCGCCATGGATCATCTGCCGCACCCGCGAACGGCAACCTCAGGTGATCTCACGACCACGATCGGCGACAAATGACCACCCAGGACGACCGCGACCTCGCCGCCGAGCCTGCGCTCGACGGAGTGGCAGCCATCCAGGACTGGACCGCCGGTTATGTCAACCGCCACCCGCTGGCCTCGCTGACCACCGTCGGCGAACAGTGCGTCCTGGCGGTGCGCACCGTGCAGTACTTCTTCTCCGACCTGTTCGGCGGCCGATTCCAATGGGGCGAGTTCGTCCGGCAGAGCGCCTTCATGGCCAACACCGCTGTGCTGCCGACGGTTTTGGTCGCATTGCCGATCGGGGTCACGCTCTCCATTCAGTTCGCGCTGCTGGCCAACCAGGTCGGCGCCACCTCACTGGCCGGCGCGGCTGCCGGGCTCGCTGTCATCCGGCAGGCTGCCTCGCTGGTGGCGGCCATGCTGATGGCCGCCGCGGTCGGGTCGGCCATCACCGCCGACCTGGGTTCGCGAACCATGCGCGAGGAGACCGACGCCATGGAGGTGATGGGCGTCTCGGTGATCCGTCGGCTGGTGGTCCCCCGCTTCGCCGCGGCCATCATGATCGGCGTAGCGCTGACCGGAATCACCTGCTTCGTAGGCTTTTTGGCCAGCTACCTGTTCAACGTGTATTTCCAGAAGGGCGCGCCCGGCAGTTTCGTGGCCACGTTCTCCTCGTTCGCCACCACCGGCGACATGATCGTCGCGCTGATCAAGGCCGTGGTCTACGGCGCGATCGTCGCGGTGGTGTCCTGCCAGAAGGGACTGTCCACCCGCGGCGGTCCGGCCGGCGTCGCCAACTCGGTGAACGCTTCGGTGGTCGAGTCGATCCTGGTTCTGATGATCGTCAATGTCGGCATCAGCGAGCTCTATAACGTGCTCTACCCACGGACGGGGCTGTGAGATGACCGCGTCGTCCTATGTCCCGGCATTCGCGCGCCCGCTGCTGCGCGCCTACCGGATGGCGTCCGAGCCGACCATCCGCTTGGGACACATGCTGGTGTTCTTCGGCCGCGCCGCGGCCGGTGTTCCGACCGTGCTACGTCACTACCGCAAGGAGTTTCTGCGGTTGCTCTCCGACATCGCCTGGGGCAACGGCTCCATCGTGGTGGGTGGCGGCACCGCTGGGGTGGCGATCGTCCTGGGCTTCACCGCCGGTGCGCTGGTGGCGATCGAGGGCTACAACTTTCTGAATCTGCTGGGGCTGGGGCCCGCGACCGGCATCATCTCATCACTGGTCAACACCCGCGAGCTGGCACCGATCATGGCCTCGATGGCGTTCGCGATGCAGGCCGGTTGCCGCTTCACCGCGCAGCTCGGCGCCATGCGAATCGCCGAGGAGATCGACGCCCTCGATTCGATCGCGATCCGGCCCATTCCGTTCCTGGTCACCACCCGACTGCTGGCCGCGACCATCGCGGTGATCCCGCTCTACGTGGCCTGTCTGGCGATCACCTACCTGACCTGCCAGCTGGTCACCGGCATCATCGGCGGCGGCTCCATCGGCCCGTACACGCACTACTTCACAATGATGTTGAGCGGCAAGGACATCGTCTACTCCGTGCTCAAGTGCGTGGTGTTCGTGTGGCTGGCCTCTACCGTGCAGTGCTACTACGGCTTCTACGCCTCCGGCGGACCCGAAGGCGTCGGGGTGGCCTCCGGCCGGGCCATGCGGGCTTCCATCACGATCGTGATCATGGTCAACATGCTGCTGACGATGGCGCTGTGGAGCATCGACGCCGGCGCAAGGTTCGGTGGCTGACATGGCCAACTCGCTCGACACCGACGGCCGCGGCCCCTCCGAACAGCAACTGCTGGGCGCGGGGATCGCGGTCCTGCTGGTGATCGCGCTGACCACCGGCGGCCTGTTGGCCAAGTCCACCGGCATGCTCAACTCCTACGTGCGGGTGGTGGCCGACCTGATCAACGTCGGCGACGGGCTGCCGGCCCAGTCCGACGTCAAGTACCATGGCCTGCTAGTCGGTAATGTCACCGACGTGATCCCCGCCGCCTACGGCAAACCCAACTACGTACACATCAACCTCAAGCCCGACTACGCCAAGGACATCCCGCATTCGGTGACCGCCCGCGTGGTGCCGTCCAACGTTTTCGCGGTCTCGTCCATCCAGCTGGTGGACTCCGGAACCGGTGGACCCACCATCCGTACCGGCACCCACATCGCCGAGAACGGCGAACTGTCCACGGTGATCTTCCAGACCACCGTGTCCAAACTGCGCGACATCCTGGCCGCCACCGGTCGCGGGCGCGAAGACCACAGTCTGGGCATCCTGGCCGCCGTCGGCGCGGCCACCGACAATCGGCGCGTCGCGTTGCTCAATGCGGGCGCGCACATGTCCCGGCTGCTCGATCAGCTCAACGGCATCGTCGCCACCGACCCCGGCCCATCGACCGTCTCGGCCTTGCTCGATGCCACCCATGGCCTGCAGTCCACCGCTCCCGACCTCGTCGACGCGCTGCACCAGGCCGTCGAACCGATGCGCGCGTTCGCCCAGAAGCGCGCCGAGTTGGCCTCGTTGGTCGGCGGTGGCCAGCACACCGTGGGTGTGGCCCGGGAAGCCCTGGACAACCACATCGACCAACTGATCCAGATCACCCACGACCTCACGCCCGTTGTTGGCGTGCTGGCCAACAACGCCGACAAGTACGTCCCGATCTTCACCCGGGTCAATCGGCTCTCCGAGAAATTCTTCGACCACTTCTACGACCCCGACCTCGTCTCCAAGAACACGCGGTTCAACCTGTCGTTCACCCCGATGCACACTTACACCCGCGCGGACTGCCCGCAGTACGGCGAGCTGAAGGGGCCGAGCTGCTTCACCGCGCCGATGATCGAGGTGCGTTCCGAGCTGCCTGAGAACATGCTGCCGCAGAACTACCACTTCCCGGCCGGCCTGGAACCGCCGGCGGGCACCGAGATCGGCCCGGATGGGAACCTCCGTGCCGTCGGACCGCCCCTGGTCAACCCGAATCGCAGCCTGGAGGGCACCAACCCGCCGCTGCCGTGGTGGACCGGCCCGGCCCCCCGGATTCCCAGCACCGGCGACCCGCTCGACCTCGGCCCGCCGCCTCCGCCCGAGCCGCCAATCCCGTCACTGCCGCATGCACCGGAGTGGCAGCCGGCCTCCCCGATGGCGCCCGCGGCCCCCGCGGCCTTCGGCGGCAACGTGGGTCCGGTCGGCAGCCAGGCCGAACGCAACCAGCTGGGCCTGATCACCGGCCAGCGTGAGCCGGCATCTGTGGCGGCGCAGCTGCTGCTCGGCCCGGTCGCCCGCGGTAACGCGGTCTCGTTCGTACCCGCCGACACGGGAGGCCACAAATGAGATTCCGCGGCCCGCTGATCGGACTGTCCATCTTCATGGTCGTCTCGATGGTGCTGACCTGGCTGGTCTATGCCACGCTGCGCCGCGACGTCTCTGGTGCGACGACGCCGTATGCGGCCGTGTTCACCGATGTGTACGGCCTGCGCGAAGGCGACGACGTCCGGATGGCCGGGGTCCGGGTGGGCCGGGTCGACGAGGTGGCATTGGAAGGGAAGTTAGCGAAGGTCTCGTTCATCGTCCAAAGCAACCAGAAGCTGTATGCCAACACCGTCGCGTCGGTGACCTACCAGAACATTATCGGGCAGCGTTATCTCGGGCTGTCGCTGGGCAAAGACGGCGAGTACACCGGGGGGGACGAACGAGTGCTGCCCCGCGGCGGCGTGATCGGGGTGGACCACACCGAACCGTCCTTCGACGTCGGCGCGCTGCTCAACGGCTTCAAACCGTTGATGTCGCTGCTGGATCCCAAGCAGGCCGACGATCTGACCCGGGGTGTGCTGGAGTCGCTGCAAGGCGACCAGGCGTCTATCACCGCACTGGTGGATCAGTCGTCGACGCTCACCGCGACGCTGGCCGGGCGCGACGAGGTGCTCGGCGACCTCATCACCAGCCTGAACCGGCTTACCGGCACCATCGCCGGGCAGAACGATCAGTTGGACCACGCGCTGACGCAGGCCCGGCGAGCGGTCGCCGACCTAGACTCGCGTCGCCCGGCATTGCAGTCCTCGGTCGGCTCCCTGGCCCAGGTGACCCGGCAGCTGTCGACGATCGCCGACGAGGTCTTCCCCTCCCTGGATGAGATGATCAACCGGGAACCCGGGTTCTCCAAGCACATGGCCGGAATCGAGCCGCAGCTGGCTTTCACCGGCGACAACCTGCCACTGCTGCTCAAAGGCCTGGGTCGGGTACTCGGGGACGGCGCCTACGGCTCCACGTATGTCTGCGACCTGAACATCACCGGGTTCTTTCCCGGCCTCAACGACATCACCACGATCATCGTCAACGCCGCCACGCCCGGCAACGCCACGCCCATCACCATGAAGAACCTGGCCTGGCACACCCCGAGATGCAGGAACACCGTCAATGGATAATCAGTCGCTCCGCAGGTGGCGCTCCCGGACACTGGAGTCCTACAACACCACCTGGCTGGGGTTCGCGGCATTGGCGGTTGTCGCGGTCGTCGTCGCCGCGGCGCTGCTGGTCAAGCTGGCCGGCTTCGGCTACACCCGCTACACCGCGGAGTTCGCCCAGGCCGCGGCGCTGGCGCCGGGCAATCCCATCGTGATCGCGGGCATCGAGGTGGGCCGGGTAACGAGCATGCGGCTCGCCGGCGATCACGTCGAGGCCGGTTTTACCGTGCGCAACAACATTCCGCTGGGCAAAGACACCGGGGCCAAAATCCAGGTGATGACGATCCTCGGGTCGCGCTACCTGCGACTGGAACCCGACGGCCCGGGTTCGCTGCCCGACAAACGGATCCCGCTCGCCCACACCGAGGTGCCCTATTCGCTGGAGTCGCTGCTAGAGGACGCCACCACCACATTCGACCAGGTCGACTCCGACCAGTTCGGCCAGTCCCTGGCCGTGCTCGGCCAACAGCTGAGCGGGCTGCCCCCGGTGGTTCCACAGGCGATGGCCAATCTGCACACGCTGTCGAAGATCACCGCCGACCGGCGTGATCAGCTCGGCACCCTGCTCGCCAGCACCCAGCGGGTGGCCAACACCTTGCACAACCAGCAGACGAACCTGGGCAACCTGGTCGATCAGGGCCAGGATTTCCTCGGGGAACTGGTAGCGCGACAGCACACCTTCCACGCCATGCTGGCTGCGCTGACCAGTCTGGTGGGTCAACTGAACAACATCGTGGTCAGCGACCGGACGATGCTCGACGACATGCTGGCCAACCTGCGTGCGCTATCCGACATGCTCGGCCAGCATGACGACCTGCTGCGCAGCCTGCTGCAGGCCGCACCGCCGCCATTGCGGGGTCTGACCAATGCCACCGGCTACGGACCGGCTTTCGAAACCTACCTAGTTAACGGGATGGCGATCGACTCGTGGATGTGCGCGATCAGTGGCCGCGCCAAGCAGTTCGGCATGATCGAGTACTTCAAGGACTGCAAATGAGCGCCCCGCCGACCGCCACCCGCAGCCGCCGCCGTGTCGCCGCGCTGGTGAGTGCGCTGACCGCAGGAGTACTGCTCGTCACTGCCGTGGCCGCCTACTACCTCAACCCGTTCGGCGGACACATCACCGTCACCGCCCAATTCGGCAGCGCCGCAGGCCTCTACGAGGACAATGTGGTTGCGGTGCTCGGAATGCCGGTGGGCAAGGTCACCAAGATCACCCCGAAGGGCGGGTACGTCGAGGCCGAGTTCACCGTCGACCGCAACGTAAAGATCCCAGCCAACGTGCACGCGGTGACCATCAACACCTCGATCCTCACCGCTCGGCAAGTCGAACTGACGCCAGCCTATACCGGCGGTCCGGTGTTGGCCGACCACACCACTATCGGGCTGAACCGCACCCGGACACCAGTGGCATTCGATCGTGTGCTTGACATGCTCGACAGGGTTTCGAAGTCGCTCAGCGGCGACGGCAACGGCAACGGGCCGGTAGCCGACGTGATCAACGCCGCCGCCGACATCGCCGGCGGCAACGGCGCGAAGATCAAGTCGGCCCTGAGCGAATTGTCTCGGGCGTTGCGACTGAGCTCCGACCGCGGCGAGGCGACCGGTGATCAGTTGACCTCGATCATCGTCAATCTTAGCTCGCTGATGGACGCGGCGGCCCGCAATGACGCGAGGCTGCGTCAATTCGGTTCCACCACCCGCCAATTGAGTCAGATGCTCGCCGACGAGGACTTCGGGGCGGGACGCACTGGGCGTAAGTTCAACGAGATCATCACGCAGGCGACCGCCCTGCTGCAAGCCAACCGTGACAACCTCAAGCAGAGCATCCTCAACGGCGACACTGCCGTAACCACCCTCGTGGATAAGCAGCGCGACCTGGCGGAGCTAATAGACCTGCTACCGCTGGCGCTGGACAACATCTACAACGCCGTCGACACCAACAACGGGGCGATCCGGGCTCACACCCTGGTCGACAAGAGCCTGGTCGACAGTCAAAGCACCAAGGAGCTGTGCAACATGATGCATTTGCGGCAATTAGGCTGCGGCACCGGAACCTTGGCGGATTACGGCCCGGACTTCGGGCTGACGTACGTCCTCGACGGACTCTCGATGATGGGGCAGTAGGCGATGGCATTGCGACGGAAACGAACGCCCAGGGCGACGCTGGCGCTGCTGTGCAACGCGGTCATCACTGCTGGCTGCACCACCAGTGGGCTGGACAGTCTGCCGTTGCCAGCTCCCGGCATCGGCAGCGGCGGCTATCTCATCACCGCGGTGTTCGCCAACGCGCTGAATCTGCCCGGGCACGCCAAGGTGAAGCTCTCCGGCGCCGATGTCGGCCAGCTGGAGTCGATAGTCGCCCGTAACTACACTGCAGTCACCACGCTGCGCATCATGGACGGTGTCCGGATTCCGTTGGGCAGCACGGCTGAATTGCGGTCGGCGACCCCGCTCGGTGACGTCTTCGTGGCGGTCAAACCGCCGACTCAGGTCGACCCGTCGACGCCGCTGCTCAAGGGTGGCGACATCATCGGGCTGGAGTTCACCGCGTCGGCTGCTACGGTAGAATCGGTGCTGAGTTCGGCGGCGCTTCTGGTCAACGGTGGGGCTGTGCAGAACTTCACCAATATCGTCAACGGCGCCGGCAAGGCGACCGGCGATCAGGGCCAGGCGTTCGGCAGGCTGATCAACCAGTCCAATGAGCTGCTGACAAAACTCAACGCCCGCTCCGGTGAGATCGAGACCGCGCTGCGTGAGACCAGCCGGCTTGCCGACCGGCTTGATGCCCGCAGCGCGGCGCTCACCGATGTGCTCGACGCGGCGGGTCCGGCCACCGACACGCTGGTGGACAACACCGGTCGGCTGGCCGATCTCGTCGAGCAACTCGGCGCGACCAGCCAGCAGCTGGCCCGGTTCCCGTCGATTGCCGGGACCGACGCTTCCGGGCACAGCTTCATCAAGGACGCCAACGTGCTCGCTGGCGCATGGAACGACGTGGCTATCGACCCCGACACCAGTCTGGCCGCGCTGAACCGGTTGCAGGCGCCGATCATCAAGATGACAGCTGGGTCGGCGGTTTCGTTACGGGCAGGTTTTGACAGGCTGGTGTGGGGGTCGATGCCTGACGCCGGCTTCAAAGGAGACCCAGCATTTCACGGCCCGAAGCGCTACGACTGGGCGAAGCTGGCCGGCTCCATCAAGTACGCGCTGTGGCGACTACAGGAGCGCGTGGTGGGGCGCGGCCCGGACTCCGATATGGGGCTGGCGCCGTGGACCGCGGTCGGCCCGCCGATACCTCCCACCCCGGCGGAGGGCGATGTAGCAGCAGCGGAGCTCGGCCCGCCGGGACCAGGGCCGACACCATGATCGAGGCACTCAGCCGGCGCATCGTCGGCTTGGTCCGCGCCGGCGACCGGCGAAAGAACCTGCTGTCAGGGCTCGCGTTGGCGATGACCCTGGTGGTCGCGACCGGCTACCTGCTGGTGGGGGCGCTGCGGGTGAACCCGGCCCGCTCGACCTACCAGATCACGATCGCGCTGCCGGATTCCGGTGGGCTGCTGGCCAACCAGGACGTGTCGGTTCGCGGCGTTCCGGTGGGCCGGATCGAGTCGCTGCGGGTCAGCGGTACCGGTGTCGATGCGGTCGCCAACATCTCCTCGACGGTGAAGATTCCGGCGGCCAGCACGGTGCGCGTGTCGGGCCTGTCAGCCGCCGGTGAGCAGTACATCGACTTCGAGCCCCCGTCGGAGACCGGACCGTTCCTGTCCGCCGGCAGCGTCGTCTCGCGGGACCGCGCCACAACCCCGATCCCGATGTCGCAGTTGCTCGCCGACGCCAACGGCATGCTGGCGCAAACCGATCCGCGCAAGCTCGACCTGATCAAAAAGGAGCTCAGCCTGTCCGACGAGGGTCCGCAGAAGCTGACCGACATCGTCAACGGCGGCACCTTTTTGCTGTCCACCCTGGATTCGGTGCTGCCGGAGACGGTGAGCCTGCTGAAGTCGAGCCGGGTGGCGCTCACCATGCTCAGCGATGTCAACAACGGGGTGGCCGTGACGACCGAGAACCTCGACAAGGTGCTCACGGGCATCAACCGGATGATCGGCGGCTACCATCGATTGGTCGACCAGGCGCCCGGGATGCTGTCGGCGGTCGACGGACTCTTCGATGACAATTCCGACACCATGGTCGGGTTGCTGGGCAACCTGACCACCGCGGCTCAGCTGCTCTATGTCCGGACTCCGGCGCTCAATGCGTTGTTCCCCGCCTACCGCGGTTCGACGCTGGAGGCGCTCGGTACGGCCTTCCACGACAACGGGTTGTGGTTCACCGCCGACCTCTATCCTCGCTACACCTGCGATTACGGGACCCCGCGGCGGCCCCCTTCTGCGGCGGACTACCCGGAGCCGTTCCTGTACGGCTACTGCCGTGACACCGACCAGTCCGTGCTGGTGCGCGGCGCCCACAATGCGCCACGCCCACCCGGCGATGACACCGCGGGACCGCCGCCCGGTGCAGACCTGGCGGCGACCACCGACCCGACACCCAAGGGCCGCTATACGATTCCCACCCCCTACGGCGGTCCGCCCCTGCTGATCGAGCCGCCTCGTTGATGCTCAAGGAGATGCCGCGGTGAGCACCGCCGACGAACCGACCGCCGAGACCGCCCCCGAGGACGTGGAAGAGACAGCCGCGCCGCCGGTGCGCAGGCGTCGGGTCCCGTGGCGGATGGCGCTCGTCGCGGCCGCCTATCTGGCAGTGTTCGGGTTGGTCATCGGGCTCGGCTGGCAGTTGTGGCAACAGCATCGGGTCTCGAGCGCGGAAGCCGCCGGACGACAGGCAGCGGTGGACTACGCCCAGGTGTTGACCAGCATCGACTCTGACAAGGTCGACGACGACTTCGACGCGGTCCTCAACGGTGCAACCGGGGAGTTCAAAGACACCTACACCAAAGCCAGCGTCAACCTGCGGCAGCTGCTGATCGACAACAAGGCCAGGGCACAGGGCACGGTGGTCGAGTCGGCCGTGCAGTCAGGTTCCAAGGACACCGTTGTGGTGCTGGTGATGGTCAACCAGACCATCACCAACACCATGCGGCCCGACCCGCGAGTGGACCGCGCCCGGATGAAGATGACGATGCAGAAGGTCGACGGCCGGTGGCTGGCGAGCAAAGTCGAATTGCCTTAGGAGGCATGCTATGTGGGCGACCCGGCTAGTGACGGGCATGCTCGCCGCGACACTTGCGGTGGCCACGGTGTCCGGGGCACCGGTCGCCGGCGCTTCGGCGCCGTCGTTCTGCAGCGGGCTGGGCGGCAACTGGGACGGGCAGTACTGCACTACCGATGTGCACTCGGAGCGGCTGGCCACCCGCTATATCCGGATGGCGGTGCCCGGGGACCTGGTCGACCACCCGATCGCCGGACCCCCGATCCGCGACTACCTGTCGAAGTTGTTCACCAACTGGCGCACCAAAGGCGCCTCCATGGTGGCCGACAGCTGGGGAAACGAGAACTACGAGATCTTCCAGCACGGCAATGCATTGACCGCGGTCTTCCACGAGGACTACCACTCCGACGGTCCCTACATCAACAACGCCTACCGGACTTTCACGTTCGACATGGGGGCCGGTGGCCGGCAACTGCAATTGGCTGACATCACCAAACCCGGGATCGACCCGTTGGCGACGATCCCGCAACTGGGCGAGCCCTACATCACCGAGGCGCTGGACCGGGCATTCTGGGAACACCGCCCGGGAGACTATCCCTTTGTCCCGGAGCGCTTTACACCCGACAAGGTCTTCTCCGGCGGCTACCGGTCTTGGGCTCTCACCCCCGACGAGCTGATTCTGTACATGCCCGACTACCCGGTCAGCCACGACAGCCCGATTCAGTACAACCAGATGCAGTGGTACATGGACGGTGGCAACGTGCAGGCGCACATCCCGCTGTCGGCGCTCAGCTCGATCCTGCGCCCGGAGTACGGCGGGTCCTGAGCGCGCTCGGGCCTATCAGCCGTAGCGGAACAACGCCAAGCTCGCCGCGACCACGACCCCGGCCATGGCGATGACCGGCGCCACCACAACGTGGGTCAACGTTGCGCCGACAATGGCGCCGAGGATCATCACGAAAACGACGCCGTAGCGCAGCTTTCCGCGGTCGCCGGTCCCACCGGCCAGCCGGCTGTCCACCCCGATACCGACGATCGTCGAGGTCAGCACCGTGGTGTAGAGCTCCTGGATACCGAACTGACGGGCAGTCGAATTCTGCACACCGAACGCGACCGCGAGGCCGGCGATCAAGAGCAGCTTGCTGTTGCTGTAGTAGCCCAACACACCCATTCCAGCCAGCGCCGCCAGCGCCAGCAGCAACACCGCCTCCAAACCGAGCGCAACCGTCAGCCAGCGCCGGCGGCTGTGTTCACCGAAGATCCGGAACAGCCGTCCCCCGATGACCGCGCCCATCAGGAATCCGCCGACCGCCACGATCGCGGCGGTCAGATCGAAGCCGGTGCCGGGGACGAACAGGAACCCCAGGAAGATCGCATTGCCGGTCATGTTCGCGACGAACACCCGCCCCAGCACCAGCACGCTGATCGCGTCCACGAGGCCGGTGGCGAACGTCAACAACAGCAAGGCCACCACCGTGCGCCGTCGTGACAACGGCGACGCGATCGGCATGCTCCCCCCCGTTACCCTCGACCCGGCCCGCGCTCAGCCCTGCAGACGCGGGGTGAGGTCCAGCGAGGTGATGGTCGGCATCCTGGTGACCACCCAGCGGTTCTGGTCACGCTTCATGAAGAGCCGGTAGGTCAGGTACTTGATCTGCGGGATCGATTTGCTCAGTTCACTGGTCGCCGTGGTGTTGGTGTAGACGATCACCGTGGCCTCGGGCCCGTCCAGAGTCTCGACGGCCGCACCGACGATCTCGGTGGTGTCGGTGACCCTCGCCTGCTTGTTGCTGTCTGCGATGGCGTCGATGAATTTCCGATACTGGGCTTCCAGGTCGCCGCTGAGATACACCGAGGCGCGGTCCGGAAGGGAATCCATGTTGTCCGGCGTGTAGTTCCACAGCGTGTGGATCGCCCTGGCCGCGGTCCGGGCGATGTCGAGCTTGGTGGCTACCTCGGCCCGGTCGATGAGATACGGCTGTGCTGCCGCGCCCGCGAATGCGGCGGCGCCGACGAAGGCCGCGGCTGAGACCGCAACCGCAAGCCGCACACCGAATTTGCGCCGGACCGGGCGCTTGTCCGCCGCCGTCTCGGCCTCGACCGCCTCGGCCTCGGCCGTCTCCTCGACCGTCTCCTGGGCCTCCGCTTCGGCTTCCAGATCTACGTCGGCGGCGTCGGGCTCTTCGGTCACAGCACCTGGTTCAGATTGCTGATCTTCCACTGGTCCCCTTCCTTCTGCGCTGTCGCCAACCATCGGGTTGCCACCTTGACATCGTGTTTGCCGTCGGACGACTTGCCGCTGTTCTCAACAGCCACCAGCATGCTGACGCTGCCTTCGTCGTTCCACCGTTCGACACCGGCCGCGGTCACCGTTCCCGTGGTCGGCTCACTGCGCGCCACCGCGATCAGGATCTGATTGGCCTTCTCCTGATACTGCTGGGCGAAATCCCCGGTGGCATGGTCCATGACATTGGCCAGATAGTCGTTGGCATGGAACGGATCCGGCGAGGTGAACATCGTCATGAACGATTCCACCGCGGCCAGCGCCTCGACGTCCCGCAAGGCTGCTCGCCGGTGTTGCTCGTGGGTCACCAGCGTCACCGCGCTGACCGCGACGGCAGCGGCGGCCACCACCAGCGAACTCGCGATCACCATCGGCAGCCGCCGGCGCCGGGGCACCGCCCGGTCGACGAAGAGCGGCTGATCGTCGGTGTCGACGCGGCGGCGCGGACTCATCGCTCCCCCTCGGCCGGCAGCGGCTTACTGACGACGGCGAGATCATCGACGCGCCAGGTTCCCGCGGCCTCGGCGAACGCCACCCGGACGGTGGCGCTGATCAGACGTTCCTTGCCGGCTGTTCCACGCTGGCCCTGCAGGAACAGCAGCATCGTGGCACGGTGCGGGGCGGCGTCGAGTACCGCCGCATCGGTGACCCGATAGAAGTTCGGA
This sequence comes from Mycolicibacter heraklionensis, assembly GCF_001021505.1. Taxonomy (GTDB): domain Bacteria; phylum Actinomycetota; class Actinomycetes; order Mycobacteriales; family Mycobacteriaceae; genus Mycobacterium; species Mycobacterium heraklionense. Next base: position 101,073 of record NZ_LDPO01000015.1, on the reverse strand, counting down.
ACCGGCTTGGCATTGCGGATCGCGTCCTGCTGCGGAACCAGCTGCTCGCGATACTTGTCGGTGGCCAGCGACTGCGCGCGGTCGAAGTCGCCCTGCAAGGTCTCGGGATCGTAGGACAGCATGTCCGCGACGATCTTCGGGCCCTGCCGGGCGATCTGGGCTCGGGCCAGATCCGACTTGTGGTCACGCTGGTAGACCACCGCGTAGGCCGTGGCGGCACCGACGAGGCTCAGGGCGGCCGCGGCCACGAACACCGCCATGGTCACGACCCGGATGTTCGCCGGGGGCTGTCGTGGGTCGGCCGGGCGGACCTCGGTCCGGGCCACGAGGTCGGCAAAAGTACGCCCGCGGCGGTCCCGCAAAGGCCAGATCCAGCCGAGCAGAGCCGGCACGGTGTCGAGCAGGTGCGCCGCCTCGCGCAGCAACAACCGGGCCGCACCGACGGCCGGAGCCGACCCTTCGCCGCCCCGCACCACTTCGATTCCGGTGAACGCGCGGCCCAGGCTCCAGCCCTTGATCGCCGGCAACAGGATCCGGTTGACCTCGGTGGCCAAGAACGCCAAGGCGCCGGTGATGGTCGCGAGCCACCACCAGGGTCCCCCGAACGGGAAGCACAGGGCGGCCATGCCCATCGTCACCATCACTGCCGAACCCGGCAGCAGGTCGATCGCCAGCGCCGTCGCGCGGGCGCGCCACCGGGCCGGTTCGATGCGCGGCGCGTCGGCCAGCGGGTCGGTCACCTGGCCACCTGGTCGAGCTTCGCGATTCGGTACTGCCCGTCCTCCCGGACCATCCGGGCCCGCAGCCGGTAACCGACCTCTTTGCCCTGAGTCTCGATGTTGTCGATCTTGACCCGGAAAGCCACCAGGGCGTCGACCGAACCGTCGGGGTTGTTCCGCTCCACCGCGGCGCCCATCTCGGTGAGTTCGGCGTGGACCTTCGCCGCCTGGTAGGCGTGCACGAACATCTCCGCGTACAGGGCGACCTGGGTGCGGAACTCGCCGGTCGTGCAGTTCAGGATCTTCTGCTGCGCCAGGGCGATGTCCCGCCCATCTGGCGCCTGAGTGGCCACCACGCACTCCTTGGCCGCGGCGATCGCTTCGGCATTGTCGCGGGCCAGCGCCTGGCTCGCCACGTGGTCGCGCAGGCCGACAAAGCCGGCTGCCACCAACCCGGCGGCCAACAGCAGCAACAGCACACAGATCCCCACCTGCTGGCGACGGCCAAGACGCGACGGCGCCGATTCGGCGTCTACTGCCACCGAGTCGGCCGACTCCTGCGAGTCCACCGGCACCGCGTCCTCAGTGCCCTCAGTGCCCAAGGCCGAGGTATCTGCGGTCTGCTGGTCCTCGTCCGTGCTCACCGGAACGGTGCCAGCATCCCCTTCCATCCGTCGTCTCCTATGTTCATCGAGTTCTCGACGGAGTATTCGACGCCGTCTGGCCCCACCGCTTGGCCGCTCTGCGGATTGTAGATCGCGGCTGGTCCCCCACCGGGGGTGTAGATGCAGGGGTTCGGTTGTTGCCCGTTGCACTGCACGCTACCGGTCCCCGGCCGTGACAGCGGGTCGTTCACCGGCGGCGGCGACGGCGGCACCATGTCCGCCGGCAGGGGGTTGAGGCCGGTGTTCACCGACGGCGCCGGAATCACGTGGCCGGGCTCGACCGGCTGGTCACAGCGCGCGCCCAACGCCGGGCAGTTCCGGATCTGGTTCGGATCGCCGTACCAGGGGTTGGTGCCCAGCGGGACGTACGGTTTGTCGCTGCGGCACTCCTTGGGTGTCGCTGCGCGTTTGCCCGGTACGTCCACACACGGGATGTTGCGGACCCCGCGAACGCTGTTGGCCGGCGTGTCCTGCGGAATCCGGCAGGAGACGTCCGGTAGTTCGGCGGGGCTGGTGTCGGCGAACGCCCGCCATTGGGATGCCGGGACGAAGCCGGTCAGACACGGCGGCGGCGTGTTGAGGCTCAGGCCCGGAACCGGCACCGGAAAGATGGGGCCGGGGACGGCACCGAGGGCAACGCCCATCGAGCCCCGGCCCGGGTTGGTGGCAGTCACGGTCTGGATGATGGAGCCGGCCTGCGGCAGGAAGACCAGTACCTGCTCGGTGTTCCGGTTGTAGCGCTTGGCCATCTCGGTCAGGATCGACGCGTTCGCCATCAGCTGGGGCAGCGTGTCCTTGGTGTCGTTGAACACCGTGTGCACCTGGTCGATCAGCGGCGGTAGATCCGACACGATGTGCTTGACCGTGTCTTCTCGGCTGGCCGCCTGGCCGGCGAGAACGTTCAGGTTGCGCGCCCATTGGTGGATGGCGTCGCCGGAGTCGACCTGGCTCTCGATGATCGGTGCCGACTTCTCCACGATGTCGTCGACATCGGCGAGGTTCGTCTTGAAGTCACCGACGATGGCCTGGGTGGCGTCCACGAGCCGCTGCAGCGACGGTCCCAGGCCCCCGACGGCGGTGGCCGTCTCGTCGAGCAGGGCCGCGATCTTGCCGGCCGGCAGCGCGGCGAGTCCGCGGTTGGCGGTGTCCAGCGCCGGCCCGATCGCCGACGGGACCGTGCTCTTGGTGATGGTCTGGCCCGGCTTGAGGTACTGGCCCGGATTACCGGTCGACACCAGATCCAGGTACTGCTCACCGATCGCCGACACCGAATGCACGTTGGCACCGGCGTCGACGGGGATCTTGTATTTGCTGGCGATCTGGAAGGTGGCCTGCGCCCCGGTCTCGGTCGGTTCCACACTGGTGACCCGGCCGATGATGGTGCCGCGGTAGGTGACGTTCGCGGTCTTGTACAGGCCGCCCGCCTCGGGCAGGTCCGCCTTCAGCGAGTACTGGCCCAGGCCCGCCAAGGTCGGCAACCGCAGGTAGTAAACGCCCAACACCAGCAGCGCCACCGCGGTCAGGACGCTGAAGATCGCCAGTTGACGCTTGATCTGAGGTTTCAGCAATTCCGGTCAGCCCTTTCCACATACGGACCGCCGGGTGCGGTTGCCGGGTTCGGCGTGTACCGAACATCCGGGACCATCTTCTCCGGGTCGTGGCCAAAGGACTGCTCCAGTGCCCGCAGCATTCCGGAGAACCCGGTACCGGTCAGGATCGCGTTGTCGATGGACGCGTAGGTGAGGTCCACCATCAGCGAGGTGTTGATGAAGTCACCGCGGACCGCCTTAAAGGCACCGTCGACGTGGTAAGGCGCGGTGATCATCACCTGCAGCAGGTCGGGCAGATACGGCGACGCCTTACGGAGTTCCCGCGCCGGGCACTGGAACGAGGTGAGCACCTTGTGCAGGTCGGACCGCGCGGGCGCGATCTGGGTGTTGACCTGGGTGCCCATCGCGCCCAGTGCCTCGACGGCGTTGATGAAGATCCCCTGCTGCGCGTTGAAGTACTTGAACAGCGGCGGGAAGTCGGTCAAGGCCTTCTCGAGGGTGTCGTTGTGGGCACCGAAGTAGCTCAGCAACCGATTGCTGGAGTCGATCGCCCGGGTGATGTCCTCACGCTGGTCGTTGAGGTTGCCGATGAAGGTGTCCAGCTTGGTCAGGAAGGCGTGGATCTGGTCGGCGCGCCCGTTGGACAGCGCGGCGAACTCGGTGGTGATGGTGTCCAGGTCCGACAACCCGCCGCGCTGCAGCAGCAGGGCAATACCGGCCAGCGTCCGTTCGATCGTCGGGTACGACGTCGAATTGCTCAGTCCGATGGTGTCACCGTTTCTGAGTTCGCCCTCCGGGTTGTCCGGGGACTTCAGTTCGATATGCTGCGAACCCAACAGGCTGGTCTGACCGATCTTCGCCGTGGCGTTGCGTGGCAGGTGAACATCCTTGTTCAGCTTTAGCTTCAGCGTGGCGACCCAGTTCTTCAGCTCGATCCGCTCGACCGCGCCCACGAACACATCGGCGACCAGGACCCGGCTGTTGCCGTTGAGCGCCAAGGTGTCGGGCACCTGGACGTAGACCGTGTAGGCACCGGCGCCACTGCCCGGACCGCCCGGCAACGACACGTTGGCGATACCGCGCCAGCTGCTGCACGACGTCAACGTCAGCGCGGCCATCAGCAGCACGAGCGCCTGCCAGCCGCGCCGGCCGACCGTGTTCATCGCTGTCCTCCGTCTCATCAGCCGTCACCTCGCGGCGCCATCGGTGCCACCGGCCCCGGAATCACGTTCGGGCCCGGCGGAGGCGGCGCGATCGGACCCACCCCGGGAGGCTGGCCGATGAACGGCAGCGGGCCGGGCGATTCGTCATAGGAGTTGGGCGGGCCGGGCGGGGTCTGGAACTGCGACTCCACCGGTGCCGGGTCGGGGCCACCCATCAACTGCGCCAGCGACTCCGGGGTGAGCAGCCGCTCGGTGTCGTGGCCGGGCTGCACGCCCTGCATCCCAGGTGCGGTGATCCAGCCCGGCTGGGTGTTGCGGTGCGAGAACGGGGTGTCGGGCACCCAGATCCCCGGGACAGTGGTGTCCTTGTATCCGGGCGGCGGCTGCAGCCGGGGCTCGGAGTAGGCGATCTCCTTCGGTGTGGTGAACGCGCTGTTCCAGATGTTGATACCGAACGGCAGATAGTTGAACTTGATCGCGTCGGCGATCGGCGCCAGGTATTCCGCGCACAGCTCCGCGGAGTCCTGGTAACCCAGCCGGCTGCCGGCCTGAATCGCGCTACACAGGAACTGCATCGGGTTCGCGAAGTTTGCGATAACCGGGTAGCTGAGCACCATGCCCTGCGCCGGGTGGTAGATCTCGTCCACGCCAGCCAGCACGTTCGGCAGGATGTGCAGCGCGGTCTCGAAACCATCCAGCGCTTCCGGTTGCGTGATGGCGGTGGTCACCTGTTCCACGTTGTTGATGCTGTGCACCAATGGCTTTGCGTTCTGGTTGAGGAACGCCTTGACGATCGTCATCGTCGCGTAGAACTGGTCGGTGGCGGTCGCCAGTGCCTGGTCGGTGCTGTTCAGGTTGCTGGCGAACTTGGCCAGATCATGGTTCAGCGCGACGAACTGCTGGTCGTTGTGGTCCAGCGCCTTGACGAACAGCGACAGGCTGCGTACCACCGCGAAGAAATCACCCCGGCCCTTGTTCAGGGCGGTCAGCGCGTCCGACAGGCTGTTGAAAGCGGTGTTGAGCTGCGTGCCCTTGCCGGCCAGCCCGTCGGCGAAGGATTCGATGGCGTCACCGATCGGGCCCTTGGGCTGCTCCGCCGTCGGCCCCAGCTTGTCGATGATGTTGGTGACATCGTTGCGCAGCGTGTCCCATTCCACCGGGACCTCGGTACGCTCCTCCGGGATCACGGCCTTGTCGGCCAGCACCGGCCCGCCCCGGTACGGCGGCTCCAGCTGAATGGTCCGCGACGCGACCAGAGTCGGGTTCAAGATGATCGCCTTGGCGTCGGCGGGCACCTTGTACTTGTTGTTGTAGTGCAGGGTGACTTTCATCTTGTCGCCGGCCGGCTCGATCTTGTCGATCGCTCCCACCCGGACACCCATGATCTGCACCGCGTCACCGGGGTACAGCGCGTCGGTCTGTGGGAAGTAGGCGACGAGGCTGGTGCTGTTCAGCTTGCGAAAGAGCTGCACTCCTCCGAAGCCGGCAACGAGGGCCAGCGCCAACAGCAGCGACCCGACGATCACCGTCGTCCGCGATCGCTCCGGCAGTCGCAGGTTGCGAACATCAAAGACGGTACTCACGGACGCTCACTCCCTCTTGCGCCACCGCCGCCACCGGGCTGGCTGTTGCCGCCTTCACCAGGCGTGATGAACGGTGCCGGTAGCTGGTTGCCGGGTCCAGGCGGAACAGGCGGACCGGGTGCCCGCGGTGCCGGTGGGGGTGCCGCGCCCGGGTTGGCGGGAGCCGGACCGGCGACCGGGCCCATCGGCTCCGAACGCCCGCCCGGGTTGGCGTCGGGCATCGGAACCGGCGTGCCCGGCACCACCGGCGGCGTCTCGCCCGGACGACCCGCGATCGAGATGCCCGGCGACGACGGGATGCCGTCCGGGTTGGGCGGCGAGACCAACACATCGGTCGGCCCCGGGTACGGTCCGCTCCGTCCGAACGGGCCGTCGTTCGGGTCCAAGTTGGCGCATGGCAGCGGGTTGCCCGGAGTCGGGAACATGCCCGCGGCAGGTGCGTACGAGCACGGCGAACCGGGCGCGACGGCCGGCCCGGGGTGCTCGGGGGTGCCCTCAAGCACCTGCGGAGCGGGCGGCGGTGCACCATTGGCGAACCGATTTCCGTTCGGGTCGGGGTAACGGAACTCCGGCAGGCCGGCGTTGCGCCAGAATTCCTCGGGCGAGATGCCACGCTTCTTGAACGCCGCGTCCACCCAGGGCTGCAGGATCCAGTACGGGATCAGGTTCAGCGTCGAGACCTTGAAGTAGGGGCCCGATGCCATCGCCTCGTTCACGATCGTCAGGTACCTGCCCAGGATGGTGAACATCTCCCGCAGGTCATCCTGGCGCCGCACCAGCATGTCGGTGATGGTGGAGGCCTCTTCGAAGACGTGGTTCAGATCCAGACCCGGATTGTCGCGGACCAGGCCCTGAACCTGTTCGCCGAAATAGGCGATGTTGCCTAGCAACGCCGAGATCGCCTGGCTGCGCTGGTTCACTGCTGCCGAGAGGGTCTGAGTATTGCGCAGCAGCGCGTCGATCTGGTTGCTGCGGTCACCGATAACGCTCGCGACCTGGTTGGTCTGTGCCAGCAGGTGAGTGATCTCGTCGTCACGTTTGCCGATGGTGTCGGAGAACCTCGCGACGCCGTCGAGCGCGTCGCTCAGGTCCGGGTAGGTCTGATCGACCGTCTCCGACAGCACCTTCAACGACTTCTTGACCGTGTCGATGTCCCAGCCGGAGGCGGCCTTGGTGGCGTCGAAGACCGCATCGTAGAGCTGGTAGGGGGTGGTGCTCTGGCCCAACGGCAGCACACCCTGCGGCGCTATGCGGCGCTCACCCTTGGGCTCGATCGACAGCACCTTGCGGCCCAAGATGGTGTCGGTCTTGACCCCGATCCGGCTGTCGCTGCCGATCGGGTTGGCACCGACCGAGAACTTCACCAGCACGTGGTCGCCCTCGATCGACAGATCTTGTACCTTGCCGACGTCCACGCCGGAGATGCGCACCTTGTCGCCGGCGTTCAGGCCGCCGCTATCGGAGAGCTGTCCGAAGTAACTCGGTTCGGCGAAGAGCATCGGCACCGTGGTGAAGGTCTGCCCCACCAGGGTTACCAACGCCACTGTGGCGACACCGATGATGCCGATCCGTGCCCGGTTGGGCGGTTCCAGAGTCCTCACTGAGGCGTGCACCTCCCCGTCGGTTGCTGCCACAACCGAGCGTTTCGCACCGGCCCGCCCGGCTGCAATCCAGGAAGCTTGATAGTCACGTCGCAGAGGTAGAAGTTGAAGAAGTCACCGTAGACCCCGGTGCGCCCGATCAACTTCAACGCCCTCGGAATCTTCTGCAGCAGCTCGTCGACATCGGCGAGCCGGTCCGGCGGCTCCGGACCGGCGACCGGGAACAGGCTGTGCAACTGGGTGCGGTTGTCGGCCAGCAGATCCGCCAGATTGCCGGCGGCGTTACCGAACTCCGCGGTGCCGTTCGCCAGCGGGTCGGCGTGGCTGTTCAGACCCTTGACCAGTTTGTCGAAGTTGTCGACCGTTTCATCGAAGGTCTGGCGATGGCGAACCGCGGTGTCCAGGACGACGTTGAGGTTCTTGACGACTTCGCCGATCGCCGCATCCCGGTCGGCGATGTGAGCTGTCAGCTGAGCGGTCTGCTGAAGAATGTCGTTGATGGTGCCGCCCTGGCCCTGGAAGACCGTGACGATGGTGGACGCGATGGTGTTGATCTTCTCCGGGTCCAGCGCCCGGAACACCGGCTTGAAACCGCCGATCAATGCGTCCAGGTCCAGCGCCGGCTCGGTACGGGAAGCAGGAATGAATCCGCCGATGGGCAACCGCTGGTCGGCGCCCTCACCCTCGCCCCGTTTGAGCTCCAGGTAGCGGTTGCCGATGAGGTCGTCGTAGCGGATCTGCGCGGTGGTCGACTGGAACAGCGGCAGTGACTGGTCGACGTCGAAGTCCACCACCGCCCGACGGCCGCCGTCGACCAGTCGGACCCTCTTGACCTTGCCGATCTCCACCCCGGAGGCACGCACGAACTGCCCCTGACGCAGGCCGCTGGCATTGCTGAATTCCGCGGAGTAGCGGGCCGTCCGGTCGAACCGGATCTGCCCGAAGACCACGACGAGGCCGACCGTGAAGAGCAGCAGCACCGAGCCGACGGCGCCGAGTTTGAGGGCGGTTCTGGTGATGTTCATGGGTTGATCGTGTAATCCCCGACTTGGCGACCCCAGACGTAATCAATGGCCAGGGGCGATCCGGTATCAAAGTGGTTGTAGGGCGCTTGGCTGACTCCCGTGTCGGCCACCAGGTAAGGCGCCGGCCAGAAGTCGTGGGTGATCTCCTGCCAGCAGCCCGGCGCACCGCCGGGCCCACCCCGGGCGTTGTAACGCGGCAGGTTCTCGGGGTAGATGTAGGGGTTGGCCGGACCGACCAGCTCACTGTTGGTGGCGAGCGAGTAGCCGTCGCCGCCCAGGAAGTCGTAGACCTTGGGTCCTCCATTGGCCAGGTTGCGGATGGCGCAGAACAGTTCCGGGCTGTACTCGTCCAACAGCGCCGACACCGAGACCAGGTCGGAGAACTGCGCACGGAAGTACGGCCCGAACCGCTGGGTGACATCCGCCCCGAGGTTGCCCACCCCGGCGGCGCCCAGCAACGCGGCGTCCAGTTCCTTCTGCTGGTTGGTGATGGTCTTGACGGTCACCACCGAGGAGTCCAGGAAGCCGACCAGATCCGGTGCGCCGTCGGCGTAGACCTCGCCCAGGGTTGCGAAACCCTTCAGGTCGCGGCGGAAGGACGGCATCCGCGCGTTGACGTCGTCGAGAATCGCGTTGCCGTTGACCAGCGATTCGCCGAGCTTGTCGCCCAACCCGGTCAGCGCCTCGGCTGCGGCGTGCAGCGTCAGGTTCAGCTTGATCGGGTCCACGTGCTCGGACAGGTTGTTGATGGTCTCAAACAGCGTGTTGAGCTCCGTCGTCACCGACGTCGCGATGATGTTCTTGCTGGTGATGCGTTCCCGCGCCGGGTGTTCCGGGGCGGTCAGCGACACGTACTTGTTGCCGAACAGCGTGGTAGCCAAAATGTCGGCTTTGACGTTGGACGGAATCAGCTTGAGGTACTTGGGGTTCACGTCGAGGGTGAACTTGGCGGCCGGCTTGTTCTCGTACTCGGTCGGCGCAATGTCGGCCACGCGCCCGATCTGGACGCCGTTGTAGGTCACCGGTCCGCCCGGGTCCATCACCAGACCGGCGCGCGGGGCGACCATGGTCAGCGACGTCGTCTTCGTGAAGGCCCCACGGAACTGGCCGTAGACCAGGCCGCCGATCAGCGCCAGGACGGCGAAGGTCACCACGCCCGCGAGCCGGAACGGCGGGTTGTGCACTTTGTTCTGCTTCCCGGTTGCCATACGCGTCACATCGTTAGGTTGAAGTTGGGGTCGACGCCGTAGAGCGCCAACGCTGCGAGCAGCACGACTGTGGGCACCGTGATCAGGGACAGGCGCATCGACTGGCCCACCGCGGCACCGACGCCGACCGGACCACCACTGGCGTTGAAGCCGTAATAGCAGTGGGTGACCATGACCACCACCGCGATCAAGATCGTTTCAATGAACGACCAGAACACATCGTCGGGCCGCAAGAACGTTCGGAAGTAGTGGTCGTAGGTACCCGACGACTGTCCGAAGAACAGTGTGGTGACGATCTGCGGTGCGGCGAACGCCATGATCAGCGCGAGTGCGTACAGCGGGATGATCACGGTGAAGCCGGCCACCACGCGGGTGGACACCAGGTAGGCGATCGAGTTGATCCCCATCACTTCGAGGGCGTCGATCTCCTCGCTGATGCGCATCGCGCCGAGTTCGGCAGTGGCTCCCGCCCCGACCGTCGCAGCCAGGGCGATACCGGCGTTGACCGGGCCGACCACACGGACGTTGACCAAGGCCGCGGCGAAACCGGTGTAGGTCTCCACACCGATGTTGCCCAGCGAGGTGAAGCCCTGGATCGCGATCAGCGAGCCGCCGGCCAGCATCACGAAGCCCATGATGGCGACGGTGCCGCCGATCACGGCCATGGCGCCGGTGCCCATGCCCAGTTCAGCGACCAGACGCAGCGTCTCGGTGCGGTACCGGCGCAGCGCCCACGGGATCTGCCGGAGGGCGGTTACCGAGAACCAGCCGAGCCGGCCGCTTCTTTCGAGTCCGCGGCCGGCCATCCCGACGTAGCGCTGGTAGTTCGCAACCAGCCCGGGAAAGCGTCCCCGAACTACTGTCGATGTCGACATGTCAGGTCCCCGTTCCGAACTTCACGCCGATGGTGGTCAGCACCACGTTCACGGCGAACAACGCAAGCACGCACAGCACGACTGTTTCGTTGACGGCGGTGCCCAGACCCTTGGAGCCGCCGCGGACGGTAAGTCCGCGATAGCAGCCGACTAAGCCCGCGATAAGTCCGAACACGCTGGCTTTCACCGTCGAGATGACCACCTCGGGCAGCCCGGTGAGCAGAGTCAGCGTGGACAGATAGGCGCCGCCGGACACGTTCTGCAGGTAGACACCGAAGAGGAAGCCGCCGGTCAAGCCGATCACAATCACCAAGGCGTTGAGGAGCAAGGCCACCACGGTCGCGGCGATCACCCGGGGGACCACCAGTCGATGGATCGGATCGATGCCGAGTACCTCCATCGCGTCGATCTCCTCGCGGATGGTGCGCGCACCCAGGTCGGCACAGATCGCGGTGGAGCCGGCGCCCGCGACCACCAGCACGGTGACCAGCGGCCCCAACTGGGTGACGGCGGCGATACCGGCGCCGGCGCCGGAAACGTCGGCAGCACCGAACTGCGCCAACAGGATATTCAGTGTGAAGACCAGCAGCACGGTCAGCGGAATGGCGACCGCGATGGTCGGAATGATGGCGACACTGGTGATGAACCAGCCCTGCTGCAGGGTCTCGCGCCATTGGAACGGGCGTACGAAAAGCGCGCGGGCGGTCAGGGCACACATTCTGAAGAATCCGCCGACCATGATCAGCGGCGGCAGCACCCGATCCCGGAGGAAGTCGGCGACACGAGGACGCGCTGGAGCCGTCACACCACCCCCCTCACCAGAGATCCCGCCGCACGACTCAGCAAGGAACCGCGTCGCACAGTGTCTTCTCCCGTCCGTCGTTCAGCGAGACCCGCGTCACCTTATCGGCCCGAAGTGCCCTTGGCGACCATCGGACCATACCTGATGTCTCCGTGAGAAGGACATCGAACGGGCGGAACCTACGCGGGCTTCCTACCGGAGAGTAACGTGCCGCCACCTCACTCATCGGTGTTTCGCGCGGCATCGCTTGGGGTGCTGCCCCGCTCGGATCCCTGAGCCGTCCCGTAGTTAATGCGCAGTTCCGTTTTGAGCACTTTCCCGGCCGGGTTTCGGGGCAGGGCGTCGACGATCTCGAGCGCCTTGGGGTGCTTGTAGCGCGCCAGCCGCTTGGTCAAGAAATCGTCGAGGTCGGCCAGGGTGAGGCCGGCCCGGGACAGCGCGGCGACCGCTATCGGTACCTCGCCCCATCGCTCGTCCGGGCGGCCGATGACGGCGACCTCGGCGATATCGGGGTGATCGGCCAGCACGTTCTCCACTTCGGCGCAGTACACGTTCTCGCCACCGGAGATGATCATGTCCTTCTTGCGGTCGACCACCCAGACGTAGCCCTCTTCATCCATCCGGACCAGGTCGCCGGAGTGGAACCAGCCGCCGGCAAAGGCCTCGGCGGTGGCCTCCGGATTGTTCCAATAGCCGCTCATCAGGGTGGGCGCCCGGTAGACGATCTCGCCCACCTCGCCGACCGCGACGTCGTTCATCTGCTCGTCGACCACCCGGGCCGAGACGGTCGGGATGACCGTGCCGACCGAACCGAGCTTTCTGGTGGCGTCCTCGCCGAGCAGGATGCAGGTCACCGGCGACATCTCCGTCTGCCCGAAGGCCGCCAGGATCTTGGTGCCGGGGAAGGTCTCGGCCATCTGTCGCAGCAAGGCGTCGGAGGCCGGCGCCGCACCCCACGACATGGTCCGCAACCGGATGTCGCGCGGGTTGGCCTGCTGCTGGGCGCAGACCGCCTGCCATTGAGCCGGCACCAGGAAGATGCCGGTGACCTTCTCGGCGGCCAGCACGTCGAGCAGTTGGCCGGCGTCGAAAGCGCCGAGGGGGTTGATGACGGTCGGGATGCCCAGCCACATGCCGGGCAACAGGTTGCCCACACCGGCGATGTGGAAGAACGGCACACCGATGAAGGCCACGTCGGAGGTGCCGGTTCCGGCGGTGTGCAGCGCGGTCATCGTCTGACCGACCAGGTTGGTGTGGGTGAGCACCGCTCCCTTGGGCAGGCCGGTGGTCCCCGAGGTGTACATGATCAGGGCCGGTGAGTCGTTGGGGATGTCCACCGGGGCGTGCGGCTCGCCTGTCTCGCTGATCAGGTCTTCGTAGGCGAGCAGGCCCGCCGCCTCATCGGCCGGCGCTCCGGGCTCATGCGGCGGTCCCAGCTTCGCCTCTCCTCCGTCGAGCCTCGCTGAACCGCCGGCCACCACCACGTGGTCCAGCAGTCCGGTCAGCTCTCGCACACCGGCGGCGACCGGCACCAGTGCCGGTTCGGTGATCAGCACCCTGGCCTCGCAGTCGGTGACCAGGTAGGCGATCTCCGGCGGGGTGAGCCGGAAATTGACCGGCACCGCGATCCCGCCCAGCATGTTGGCGGCCAGCACCGACTCGACGAACTCGGTGCGGTTGAGCATCAGGATCATCACCCGGTCACCGGCGCGAACCCCGCGGCGGCTCAGGGCGTCGGCCAGCGCGCCAACCCGATCACGCAGCTGCGACCAGGTGGTGGTCTGGCCCAGGAACCGCAGTGCCGGGGCGTCCGGTGTCATCAGCGCGTGCCGGTCCAGCTGGTTGACCCAGTTCTGTCGACGAGCGCGGTAGGGCTGCTCGGCGGGGTCGACGGTTGGGTGGCTCAATTCGGGTCTCCCGCTTCGTGCTAGCCCGAAGCCAGTTCTTCGGCGCGCCGTTTGAGATTGTCAGCCAGGTAGTCCAATGCGTTGCTGAAGGCCTTCTTGAGCATCGGCTTGGGCACCGACATCTCGGTCTCGACGTTCATGTCGACGGTGAGCAACGTGGTGGGGCCGATCTCGACCACCGAGAACAGCTGCTCCTGCGTGCTGAACAGATCGCCCTGCTGGAGCACGGTCTGGATCTGGGTCGCGCTGGGGTAGTACACCGCCTGGATGAAGGTGCCGTCGAAGCCGGAGTAGGACGCATCCAGCCGCAGCTGGCTGGGCCGGCCGTCGTCGTAGCGCGCCAGCACCCAAATCCCTTTGACCTCTTCGTTCCACTGCGGGTACGCCTCGAAATCGGCCACGATCCCCATGATCGTGGCGGCGTCGGCGGCGACTTCGACGGTCTTACTCACGAGCGGCACCCGCCGAGCATAGCCACCGACGAAACTGCCGCCGAGCTAAACCTGGGCGGTGGCCAGCAACGCGCGAATACCGTCGGGGATCGGCACCGGCCGCCGGGTGGTGCGGTCGACATAGACGTGCACCCAGTGCCCGAGCGCGGCCAGCGGGACGGCGCCGGCGTCATCCGGTGTGCGGAACACCGCGAGCCGGTAGGTGACACTGCTGCGCCCCAGCCGGGTCACCGCCAGCCCCACCGCCAGCCGGTCCGGGAAGGCGAGTTCGCCCAGGAATCGGCAGCCCGATTCGGCGACCACCCCCAGCTCGGGCATCGCGACCGGGTCTATATCGACATGGGCGGCGATCCAGCCGTTGATCGCGGTGTCGAACAGCTGGTAGTACACCGCGTTGTTGAGGTGGCCGAACATGTCGTTGTCGGCCCAGCGGGTCAGCACCGGCCAGTGCACCGGAAAGTCCTGGCTGGTCAACCCTTCCGGCGCGGGCGGGACACTCATGGTTGTATTCCAGCATGATCGCGATCCGCGGGGCCGTACTGGAGCGGATCGGTGCGCCTCGCCCCTACGCCGCCTCGCGCCCGCTGACGGTGACGGAGGTGGAGCTGGCCCCGCCCGGCGAGGGCGAGCTGCTGGTGCGCGTCGAGGCCGCCGGGGTCTGTCACTCCGATCTGTCGGTGGTCGACGGCAACCGGGTGCGACCGGTGCCGATGCTGCTCGGCCACGAGGCCGCCGGCATCGTGGAGGCGGTCGGCGCCGGGGTCACCGGGGTGCGCCCCGGCCAGCGGGTGGTGCTGACCTTCCTGCCGCGCTGCGGGTACTGCGCGGCGTGCGCCACCGACGGCATGGCGCCGTGCGAGCCCGGCAGCGCCGCCAACGGCGCGGGCACTCTGCTCGGCGGCGGGCTGCGGCTGCACCGCGCCGACCAGACCGTCTACCACCACCTGGGTGTCTCCGGGTTCGCCACGCATGCGGTGGTGAGTGCGGCCAGCGCGGTGCCGGTTCCCGACGACGTGCCGCCGACAGTGGCCGCCCTGCTGGGCTGCGCGGTACTGACCGGCGGCGGCGCCGTACTCAACGTCGGCCGTCCGGCGCCCGGTGGCACCGTCGCGGTGGTCGGGCTCGGCGGGGTCGGGATGGCCGCGGTGCTGACCGCGCTGGCCCACGATGGCGTGCAGGTGATCGCGATCGACCGGCTGCCGGACAAGATGGCCGCCGCAACCGCGTTGGGCGCGCACCGCACCTACACGCCGCAGCAGGCACTCGACGCCGGCGTGCGCGCCCCGGTGGTGATCGAGGCGGCGGGCCACCCCGCCGCGCTGGAGACCGCGATCGGCCTGACCGCGCCGGGCGGGCGCACCATCACCGTCGGCCTGCCGCCGCCGGACGCCCGGATCAGTGTGTCCCCGCTGAGTCTGGTCGCCGAAGGACGCTCACTGATCGGCAGCTATCTGGGTTCGGCGGTCCCCGCGCGTGACATCCCTCGCTTCGTGGAGTTGTGGCGAGCGGGCCGGCTCCCCGTCGAGCGGCTGGTGTCGGCGACAGTGCCGCTGGAGCAGATCAATGAGGCCATGGACTCACTCGCCGACGGCACCGCGGTACGTCAGATCATCACCTTCGATCCGCACTGACTGGTGGTTCGAAGGTGAAGTCGGCGGCCCGGAATCGGCGGGTCATCGCCCAGAAGGCGCCGGCACTGCGCGGCCACTGGGTGACCACCCGGCCGTTGGCGGCACGAAAGTAGTTGCTGCAGCGGGTGGTCCACACGGTGCCGTGCATCCACCGGTCGATCTTGGTGATGAAGTCGGCCAGCGCGGCCGGCCGCACGGCGACGTAGGACTTGCCGGTGCGCCGAAGGTGTTTGAGCACCCGCACGATGTAGCGCGCTTGGGCTTCCAGCACGAAGATGACGCTGTTGGAGCCGACGTTGGTGTTGGGCCCGTAGAGCATGAAGAAGTTGGGGAACCCGGGCATCGCCATACCGAGGTAAGCACGCGGCCCGTCCCGCCAGGCCTGCTTGAGCGTGGTGGCGTCCTCCCCGGTCACCTCGATCTGACCGAGGTAGTCCGCAGCGGCATATCCGGTGGCGCAGACCACCACGTCGACCTCGCACTCGGTGCCGTCCTCGGTGACCACCGATCGGGAGCGCAGGGCCCGGGCCGGGCTGGTCACCACTTCGACGTTGGGTCGGGCCAGCGCGGGCAGGTAGTCCGAGGAGAACACCAGACGTTTGCAGCCCAGCGGGTGATCCGGGGTGAGCGCTTGGCGTAGTTGCTCGTCGGCGATGGTGCTGTCCAAGAGTTTTCGCGCGATATCGGTGAACTCCCGGGTCTTGTCGCTGCCGTTCTCGATCACCGAGATGTTCGACTCGCTGCGCAGCCACAGTCGCATCCGGTACAGCCGTTTGGCCAATGGGATGCGGGCGAAGGCCCATCGCTCCCGCGGGGTGTAGCGCCGGTCCGGCTTGGGCAGGATCCAGGTCGGTGACCGCTGCAGCGAGTACACCTTCTCGGCGACCTCGGCCAGCTCCGGCAGCAGTTGCGCCGCGGTCGAACCCGTCCCGAGCACGGCGACCTTCGCCCCGGCGATCGGCACCGAATGGTCCCACCGCGCCGAATGCATCACGGTGCCGGCGAAGGGCTGTTCTTCGATCAGATCGGGCAGCACCGGCTGGGTGAACAGCCCGACGGCCGAGACCACCACGTCGAACCGATGCTGCGCGCCGGTGTCGGTGGTCAGACACCACTGGCGGCGGTCTTCTTCCCAACGGGCCGAGCGAATCTCGGTGCGCAGCCGCAGGTGCGCGGCCAGGCCGTGGTCGGCGGCGCACCGCTCGAAATAGGCCAGGATCTCGGGTTGCTGCGACCACTGCCGCGACCAGTGCGGATTCAGGTCGAAGGAATAGGAGTACAGGTGTGACTTGACGTCACAGGCCAGCCCCGGATACGTGTTGATCCGCCAGGTGCCGCCGACACCGTCCTCCCGGTCGAAGATGGTGAAGTCGGAGAATCCCGCACGCTGCAACAGGATTCCCAGCGCCAGCCCGCCCGGCCCGGCGCCGATGATGCCGATGTTCATCGGATCTGCAGGCACTGGCCGCCGTCCACGACGAGCTCGGCGCCGGTGATGAACGACGCGGCTTGCGAAACCAGGAACGCCACCGCGTCAGCCACCTCGACCGGCCGGCCGAGCCGGCCGCCCGCCGACACCGCGGCCAGGCGCTGCTGGGTGACTTCGTCGAGCATCGGGGTGGCGATCGGCCCGGGGAACACCGCATTGACCCGGATGCCCGCCGTGACGAGCTCCGCGGCGACGGTCTGGGTCAGGCCGCGCAGCGCCCACTTCGACGACCCGTAGGCGCTGTGCTGCGGAAAGGGACGGATCGCCCCGGTGCTGCAGGTGTTGACAATGGCGGCGCCCTCGGCCGTCCGCAGCTGGTCCAGCGCCGCCTGGATTCCCAGGAATGCGCCCAGACAGTTGACCCGCCAGGCCTTTTCGAAGTCTTCGGGTGTCTCATCGGCGATCGCCGCACGGTGCAGGGTGCCGGCGTTGTTGATCAGCGCGGTCAGCGCCCCGAACCGTTGGACGGTCGCCGCCACCGCGGCGTCCCACTGTTCGGGGCGGGTGACGTCGAGCGCAAGACCGATCAACCCCTCATCACCCCGCGCGGCAACGGCCGCATGCAATTCGTCGGCGTTGATGTCGCAGGCGACCACGGCGAAGCCGTCCGCGCGCAGCCGTTCGGCGATCGCCCAGCCCTGGCCGCGGGCGGCGCCGGTGACCAGCGCTACGCGTGCTGGGCTCATCGGCCCCGCGCTTCCTCGAGGTGCTCGAGGGCTCCGCGGCGTAGCGCCGCGGACTCGGCGGCCAGCGTGATCATCTGGTAGCCCAGCCCGGCCAGGGCCGCGCCCGCCGCGCCCGATCCGCCGTGGATCGCGGCGATCACGCCCGCGGCCGCTGCCGCCTGCCGGATTCGTGTCATGGCCGCGACCAGGTCGGGGTGCGTGGTGGACTGCGCGACATCGACGCCCAGCGAGATCGCCAGGTCGGCGGGTCCGACGTAGATGCCGGCCAGGCCGGGAACCGCGCAGATCCGTTCCACGTCGGCCAAGGCCGCGGCCGTCTCGATCATCGCGAAGACGTCCGCCCGCTCCTGGAGGCCGGCCAGATCGCGGCCCAGGCCGGGCCGCAACGGCCCGAAGCTGCGGATGCCCGCCGGAGGGTAGCGGGTGGCGGCCACCGCGGCGGCCGCCTGCTCGGCGGTCTCGATCAACGCGATGATGACCGCGTCGGCGCCGGCATCGAGCACCCGCCCGATGGGGGCCGGATCCGCGTTGGGTAACCGGACCGCGGTGGCGATCGGCAGGTGCTCGGTGTGCCGGAGCATGGCGGCGATCTCGGCATCGCCGAGGTAGCTGTGCTGGGCGTCGAAACCCACGTAGTCATAGCCGGCGCGGGCGAATTCCTCCGGGCCCAGCACCGTGGGCCCGGTGACCCAGCCGCCCCAGAGCGGTGCCCGGTCCGCCAGTGCGGCACGCAGCGCCGACGTCATGCGACCATCGCGATCTTGACGCGGCCCGGCACCGGCCGGGTCGCCAACTCGAAGGCGGCCTGGGCTTCGTGGCAACCGAACACATGAGTGACATAGTCACCCAACAGTTCTGGATGCCCGGCGGCGAATCTGCCTGCGGCCGCCAGCATCCGGGGCCGCTCCTGGGTGACTCCGGAGATCAACGTGAGGTTGTTGCGCAGCATGGTGCGCATACTGATCGGATAACTGTCGTCGTCGGGGACACCGAAGTAGAACACCGTGCCGCCGGGTGCGACGGCCTCGATGGCGTGACCCAGGGTGGCGACCTGGTGGCCGACGGCCTCGATCACGATCTCCGGGCGGTCGCCGGCGTCCAGGTGGCGCACCCACCGGTCGCTGGTCGCCTGCACGACGGTGTCAACGCCGAAGGCGGCAGCCATATCTCGGCGATCGACCGGGTCCACGCCGGTGATGCGGCGCGCACCCGCGGCTTTGGCGACGGCGCTGAACAGCAGACCGATCGAACCCTGCCCGATCACCGCCACATGGCGGCCGGCCAGGTCTGGCAACTGTTCGACGGCGTAGAGCACACAGGCCAGGGGTTGCAGGCCCACGGCTTGGGCGGGCACCAGCGCCGGGTCGTAGGTCATCAGGCCCTCGCCGTCGCTGATCACCTGTTCCATCAGTCCGTCGAAGCCCGATGCCCAGCCGACGACCCGGTCGCCGGGTTGGTGCTGCGGGTGCCGGCTGGCGATGACGTCGCCGACGATCTCGTGGATCGGGAAGCCGAGCTTCTCCGCAGCACCGGCACCGTCGTCACCGGGCAACCTGCCCTGCGCGCCACGAAAGGCCGGCAGGTCACTGCCGCACACCCCGGCGGCGACGAACTGCAGCAACACCTGCCCCGCGCCGACCCGCTGCTCGGTGGGGTCGGGGGCCTCGATCTTCTCGAACTGATACGGCGCGATCAACCGGTATGCCCACATGCCTCAGACCTCCACCGGGATGGTGTTCCAGCCCCATTGAAAACTGGACGGCAGCCTGGTCGCGCCGTCGTCGACGATCCGATAGCCCGGGACTCGGCGCAACCATTCCTGCACCAGGACAGCCACTTCCAGTCGGGCCAGGTGGTAGCCGATGCAGAAGTGCTGACCGCGGCCGAACGCCAGGGAGCGTTTGATCGGCCGGTCCCACTGGAATTCGTCGGGGTCGGGGTACTGACGCTCGTCGCGGTTGGCCGACGCGAGCAGGGTGATGATGCGTTGGCCCGGCTCGACAGTCGTCCCGTGCAGCGTGAACGGTTTGCGGGCGGTGCGCGCGAACCATTGCGCCGGTGCGCAATACCGGATCATCTCCTCGCGCGCCAGCTGCACCGTCTCGTGCGGATTCGCCCGCACCGCGGCCAGTTGGTCCGGGCGTCGAGCCAGCTCCCACAATCCGTGCGCGACGATCTTGGGCACGGTCTCGGTGCCGCCGATGAAGATGCACAGCAATTGCGTCGCGGCTTCGACGTCATTCAGGTCGCTGCCGTCGGGTAGCCGGTAGGCCAGCATCCCGTCGACGATCGGCAGGTCGCCGGAGCCCCGCTCGGCGCGCCGGCGTTGCACGGCCGGGATGAGGTACTGCAGGTAGTTGGGCCGGGCCGCGGCGGTGTCCACGCCGCTGCCGGCCTGCGCCAGGCTGCCGGCGTTCACCGCCGCCAATACCTCCGCGGCGCAATCGGTCGGGATGCCCAGCAGTTCGCAGACCACCTGGGCCACTACGACTCCGCCGTAATCACAGGTCAAGTCGAACCGGCCCACCGGAAGCAGCTCATCCAGCCGCTGGTTGGCCAAGGTGCGGACCCGGTCTTCCCAGTCAGCCACCGATCGGGGCCGAAACGCCGGGGACTGCAACCGGCGGATGTCGTCGTAGATCGGCTTGTCGAAGACGGCGTGGAAGGGCAGCGGGTGCAGCGGCGGGTCCGGGACCGGACCGCCGTTGTGGTGCGCCAGCACGTTGGCCGCGGGCAGTGTGCCCTCCGAAGCCACGAAGGTTCCATCACTGACGGCCAGCACATCCCAGATGTCGTCGAAGCGGGACAGGGCGTAGAGGTCCCACTGCGGTACGTAGTACATCGGGTGCTGGTCGCGCAGCACGCGGTAGTACGGCAGCGGGTCGGCCATCACCGCCGGGTCGAACGGATCGTAGGAGAACTCCGGTGCGGCAACGCTTGTCACGTGGCGTCTCGCTGCAGCGGGGAGGGTGGCAGGGCCTGCAGGATCGAGTCCTCCCAGCCGTCGCGTAACGCGGGCGCCACACTCATCCACGTCACGATCTCGGCCGGCGGGTGGTCCTTCCACGACGGGTAATGCTCGGCGAAGCACTCCCAGCCGCCGTCCAGCGCCCAGTAGTGGATGACCTCGTTGTAGCGGAACGTGGTGGTGAACGAACCGAGCCAGCGCTTGCCGGTGCGCTCCGACCACGGCACGTAAAGCCGCTCCAGCTCCCGGATGTAGTCGTCCTGGCGGCCGGGCTTGGTCTGCATGATTTCCTGTATCACCACGGTCGCGTCGAAGTCGGCCGCGCAGAGCTGGGACAGGGTCTTGTTGTGCGGGCCGGGGTACATGATCCGGCCCTCCCCCGATGCTCCGATACCGGCGAGGTAGGCCGACCACTCGGCCGCGCGCTGGGCGTGGCTGCCGCCGCGGTTCTGCGCCCGCCCGATTCGGGCGTAGTCGGCGAACGCGTCGATCTCCCAGATGATCGTGACCTGCGGCCAGTGCCCGTTGTAGGCGGTGGACTCCCACAACGCGAAGAGGCGAGCGCCCAGCTCGCTCATCATCGGCTGGTAGGTCTCGGTGAAGTTGCGGGTGAAGTCGTCGCGCAGGCCGCGGCCCAGATTGATCGTCTCGTGCAGGTACAGCAGGGTGTGGTCGTAGTGTTTGCGCATCAGCCGAGCGGGACCAGGTCGGAATTGACCGGCAGGCAACGCTTCTGGTCGCTACGGAATATCTCCGGACCGTCGAACGGCGCCGTTTCCCTGACATCGGCGGCGGCCAGGGCCTGCCGCTTGAAGGCCCGGCCCGCCACGGTGGGCAGGTGCTGCACGGTACTGAGCCGATGGCTGACCTCCAGCGGCCAGCGCTCACCCCACAACACGACCTCGGTCAGGCTGCTCCGCAGCGCGTGGCGCACCCGCCGGCTGATCCGGGGATCGGCGGTGAGCGCGTCGGCGACCACCGCCAGGCTGTGCGCGGGCGCATCGCCTTCGGGGGCGGCCAGCTCGGCCTCGAGGTCTGCCGTATTCAGTCCGAGGATGTGCAAGGGCCGGAGATCCTGGCGCGATGGCACCAGCACCCGCACGTCCCAGCCGATCGCCGCACGGTGATACAGCCATCCGCCGGCCGCCTGCACCAGGCCGGCAACATCGAGGGCGATGACATCGAGGCGGTAGCGCAGGTACTGGTCCTGCGCCAGGGAATCCAGGGCCGCAGCGGTACTCGTCATCGCATCATCCCAGCTCGTCGTGAGAATCTCAGACGGTGCCGCCGGTCGGACGAGCCGTCCGTACCGCGCAGCACAACTTCTCCGAGATATTACAGTTGGCGTGGAATTTGTAAAGGCGAATTCGGCCGAACACGACCGAGGACGAGGGGTGGGGTTCCCATGAGTCTGGTTGCCGGGCACGGCCCGCTCAGCACCGAGCGCGCCGGCTGGTTCTCTCCGCAGATCACCGGCGCTCTGGTGTACGTCGAACCGCATCCCCGGCGGGTGTGGGCGATCCGCCGTGAACGCACCGTGATCGACACCGAACAGGCGCTGCTGGTGCATCGGCAGGGCGAGCCGCTGAGCTACGCCTTCCCCGCGGATGCCGTCGGCGACCTTCCGCATCGGGCGCTGCCGGAGGCAGCCGGCTTCGTGCAGGTGCCGTGGGACGCCGTGGACGCCTGGTTCGAAGAGGGCCGCCGGCTGGTGCACTACCCGCCGAACCCCTATCACCGGGTCGACTGCCGGCCCACCCGGCGCACATTGCGGGTCGAGGTCGCCGGAGTGGCCCTGGTGGACACCGACGACACGGTGATCCTGTTCGAGACGGCCCTGGCTCCGCGGCTGTATGTCGCCCCCAAACGGGTCCGCACCGATCTGCTGCAGGCGTCGGCGACGTCGACCTACTGCAACTACAAGGGGTACGCCCGGTATTGGTCCGCGATCGTCGGAGACACCGTCGTCGAGGACGTGGCCTGGAGCTACCCCGATCCGCTCCCCGAGAGTGCGCCCATCGCAGGGTTTTTCAGCTTCGACATGACCCGCGCCGAAGGCCTCGCCGAGCTGCCGGTACCGGCCCGGCTATAGCCGCGAGTGCTCGGCGATCTTGTTGTCGCTGGTGCGCAGCGGCCGGATCAGACCGTCCTGGGCGAACGAGGCGAGAAGTTCGCCGTCCTCGGTGTGCACGGTGCCGCGAACGTAAGACATGCCCGCACCCACCTGGGTGCTTTCATGGCCATAAAGGATCCAGCCGTCCCAGCGCACCGGTTCGTGGAAACTCACCGTGATCGTCATGGGAGCGGTGGACACCGTCAGATGCGACTGACTGGTGCCGATTCCGGCGTGCGCGCGCATCGTCGTCGAGATGCCCAAATGTCCGGTGAAGTAAGCGATCAGCGCCTTGGCGAGGTCGTCGCGGGTGGGAATGGGGTCATAGCGCAGCCAGGCATAGAGCTCCGGCGGGCCCACCTCGTCGGGGCTGTTGACGTCGATGACGTCGACGAGGCGCACCTCGCGTCCGGTCATCGGCATGACGCAGGGGTTGGCCTGGGCGGGGGCTGCCACCTCGGGCCGCGGCAGGTGGTGGGTGATCACGTCGGCCGACGGGACGTCGGCGAGCACCGTGATGGTGGCGCAGCGCTTGCCGTTCTGCAGCACCGAGATCACCGCGGTGGCCGTTGAGCGCCCCTCGCTGACGACGTCGATCAGGTATTCCGCCGGCGGCCCCACCAGCACAGCCCGGGCGAACACCGCGTGCACCGATCGGATGGACTTGTCCGAGAAGCGTTTTGCCGCTGCGACGATGGCCTGCGCCAGTAGCTGCGTGCCCTCGACGACTTGACGCTCGTCGTCGCCGGCAAGCCCGGTCGCCCCGGTATACCGGTCCGGACCGTCGGCCGTCACCTCGAAAAGGTCCAGCAGGCCGCTCACCGACCATTGCGGCGCGGGCGGGGTCTCGGTGGGTTGAGCCATTCCGCGAGCGTGACATTTCAGCCAGATTTTGTAAAGTATGCCTGATCGCGCCCGCGACCGCAGGACAGGAGGGCGACAGTGTTGAGCATCGCCGAAGCAAGCTCGCAGCCGACACCGACACCGCTGGCCGGCGGCTTCTGTTTCGGGGAGGGACCGCGCTGGTTCGAGGGCCTGCTGTGGTTCTCGGACATGCTCGGCGAGGCGATCCACACCGTGAACCTGCGCGGCTCCATGACCACGGTGCCGCTGCCCGGGCATACCCCGAGCGGGCTCGGTTTCCGGCCGGACGGATCGCTGCTGATCGCCTCGGCCTCCGACCGCCAGGTGCTCTGCTACGACGGAGACACCGTGACGACGCTGGTGGACCTGAGCCAGCAGGTGCCGGCCGATCTCGGGGACATGGTGGTGGACGCGGCCGGCCGCAGCTATATCGGGTCGCAGGCCTACTCCGGCGGTGTGCTGGTGCGGGTCGATCCGGACTCCAGCACGCACGTCGTCGCCGAGGATCTCGACTTCCCCAACGGGATGGTGATCACCCCGGACGGGGGCACGCTGATCGTCGCCGAGTCGATGGGCCGCCGACTCACCCGGTTCACCATCGGCGCCGACGGCGGGCTGCGTGACCGCCGGGTGTTCGCCGACGGGCTGGACGGACCACCGGACGGCATCGCGCTGGACGCCGCCGGCGGGATCTGGACGGCGATGACACTGGCCAATCAGTTCGAGCGCATCACCGAGGGCGGCGCCGTCACCGACCGCATCGCAACCGGCGAGCGAGCCGCGATCGCATGCGCGCTGGGCGGGCCGAGGCGTCGCACGCTGTTCCTGCTGACCAGCCCCGGCGCCTACCCCAAACGGCTGGTCGGGACCCACGACTCGCGTTTGGACACGGTCACCGTGGAGATACCCGGCGCCGGACTGCCCTGAAAGGGATTCGATGACCGACTCCTACTACGAACTGCTGGACGCGTTCGATCCTCGGGGAGAGAAGTTCGCCGCCACCGATCTGGTGCGCGGCACCTGGTCAGCTCAGATTCAGCACGCCGCACCGGTTTCGGCGCTGCTGGTGCGGGCACTGGAGCGACTCGAGCCCCGCGACGAGACCCGGCTCAGCCGGGTCAGCATCGACCTGTTGGGGCCCGTGCCGGCCGAAGGCGCGCTGTGGGTGCGCGGACAGGTCGACCGGGCCGGCAAGCAGATCGAACTGGTCAGCGCTGAGATGCTGGCACCCGGTCCCGACCAGCTGCCGCGACCGGTCGCCCGCGCGACCGGTTGGCGGCTGCAGACGTTGGACACCGGCGACGTGCAGCACGCCTCGGCTCCCCCGCTGCGGCCGGTCAGCGAGGCCTGCAGCAACAACATGCAGCAGAACTGGGACCGCAACTATGTGCACAGCCTGGACTGGCGGTGGCTGACCACGCCGCTGGCCCCCGGTGCCGGCGAGTCCTGGATCTCGCCGATCGTGGACCTGGTCAAGGGCGAAGGGATGACTCCGCTGCAGCGGCTGTTCGCGGTGGCCGACGACGCCAACGGGGTCGGCACCAAGCTCGACATCAGAAAGTGGACGTTCCTCAACACCGACCTGGTGGTGCACGTGCACCGGATTCCCGACGGCGAGTGGATCGGGATCCGCGCCGAGACCAACTACGGCCCCGACGGCATCGGGACGACCATCGGCACCCTGTTCGACCAGCAGGGCGCGGTGGCGGGCATCCAGCAGTCCGTCCTGCTGCGTCGTCGCTAGCGGGCCGCTCCCACAGCCGGGAGCATCTCGACAAGACGCAGCCGCGACTCGGTGGCCATCCCGGCGAGCAGGCGCCCGGCCTCAGCGGTGAACCCGACCGCGCCCGGCTGGGCCGACCGCACGGCCGAGGCCCGCACCCCGGTGCCGACGAATTCCGCGTCCAAGGCCGCAAGCCAGGCGTCGACCTTGCGCTGGACGGCGGCGCAGCGCACCCCGGCGAACTCCGGGCCGACCAGCACCACATCACCGCTGCCCCGGGCGATCATGGCCGGAATCAGTTGGGTGGCAAGGGTTTGCGCTCCGATGCACGCGCCCTCCACGCACGTGCCCGGCAGGCCGACGAGCCCGGCGTCGGTGATGAGCACGTCCGGAGTGCCGATGAGGTAGTGCGCGGCGGCGAGAAACTGGTTGATCGACCGCGGGTCGGCGAGGTCGAGGTGGACGGCGAAGGCGCTGCCGCCGCGGTCTCGAAGCTGCGCGGCGAACCGCTCGGACTCCTCGAAGTGTCGACCGCCGAGCAAAACCAGGTGTCCTTGCGCGGCCAACTGGGCCGCGGCCACCTGGCCGATCCCGGCCGCTTCAATGACGATCATCACGGCTCGCGGCGGATGCGTGCGTTCCTCGCACGTGACTTGCGGCGCTTCGATCACAATAATTGCCCTACGGCCCGATCCCAGGGGCCCGTGACGGTGAGGAACGATGTCCAGGCACCGAACCAGCGTGACACTCTCGCTATTTTTTGTAAAGTCTCCGCTATGACCCGCAGCACGGTGGACGGCCCCGACAGCTCGACCCGGCAGCGGATCCTCGCGGCCACCGCCGAGGTGCTCGGGCGCAATGGCATGACCAAGCTCAGCTTGTCCGAGGTGGCCTCCCAGGCTGGGGTCTCGCGCCCCACCCTGTATCGATGGTTCCCGTCGAAGGAAGATTTGGTCTCGGCGTTCTCCCGCTACGAGCGGCACATCTTCGACAGCGGGATCGCCCGTGCCACCGACGGACTGAAGGGCACCGAAAGGCTCGACGCCGCACTGCGTTTCATCGTCGACTATCAGCACTCGTACACGGGCGTGCGGATGATCGACATCGAGCCCAAGCATGTGCTCGCCGACTTCTCCCGCATCATCGTGCCGATGCGCGAAGGTCTGCAGCGGATGCTGACCGGACCGGACGCCGCGGTGAAGGCGGCGGCCGCGATCCGGATAGCCATCTCGCACTACATCATTCGCAGCGACGACTCCGAGCAGTTCCTCGCCCAGCTGCGTCAGGCCGTCGGCATCAAGCACCGCGACTAGTCGAAGAGCACCGCGGCATTGAGGTAGCCGGTCGGATCGAACGCTGCCTTGATCGTCCGCATCGCGGCGATATCGTCCGGCCCGCGTGACATCGTCAGGTAGGCCCGCTTGCGGCTGCCTACCCCGTGTTCGGAACTGACGTTGCCGCCGCAGTCGGCGATCAACGCCATCATCGCCGCGTACAACTCGGGTTCGGCCGCCGCCGAGCACCGCAGCACGTTGAAGTGCAGGTTGCCCTCACCGATATGGCCGAACAGCACCGGAAGAGCCTCCGGTGCATGCTGGCGCACCACCGCGCTCGCCGCCTTGGCGAATCCGGCGACGGCCGCCAGGGGCAGGGACACGTCGAACTTCAGCGGCGGCCCGAATGCACCCAACACGTCGGCGACCGCCTCACGCACCCGCCACAGCCGCTGTTGGGTCGCAAGGTCCACGCCCACCGCCGGCTCGTCGCAGCACCGCACCTGCGCCAGCAGGTCGGCGAGGCGATCGGCCTGGTCGGCGTCGCCGGTCAGTTCCACCAGCAATAACCAGTCACCCCGCACCGGGGCGGCGATCCCGAGCCGCTCCCCGGTCAGCGCCGCGACGCGGGCGTCGATCAATTCCAGCGTCGCGATGCCGTCGAGGTCGCGAAAGATTCGGGCCGCGTCGACCAGGGCCTTCAGCTCCGCGAAGCCGCAGACTGCCGTGACCCGGTGCGATGGACGGGGATGCAGCCGCAGATCCAGTTCGGTGATCACGCCCAGGGTTCCTTCGGCCCCGACGAAAAGTGCCGGCAGGTTGTAGCCGGTGTTGTCGGAGCGCACGGCGCTGTGTCGGTGCAGCAGGTTGCCGTCCGGCAGGGCCACCCGCAGGCCGATGACCTGCTCGCCCATGTTGCCGTAGTGCACGGTGTACAGCCCGCCGGCGTTGGTCGAGGCCATTCCGCCGACGGTGGCGGTGTCCCGGGAGGTCAGATCGACACCGAAGATCAGCCCGGCATCGGCGGCCGCCCGCTGCACCGCCGCCAGCGTGGCACCCGCCCCCACCGTCACCCGGCGCTCGACGACGTCGACCGCACCGACGGTGTTCAGCCGCTCGGTGGACAGCAGTACGTCGTCGTGTTCGGGGACGGTGCCGGCCACCAGCGAGGTGCGCCCGCCCTGGACGGTGACGTGCGCGCCGCCGTCGCGACAGAGCCGCAGCACCGCGGCGACTTCCTCGGGCGACCCGGGCCGCACCAGCGCACTCGCTCGGCCCCGGTAACGGCCGGTGTAGTCGACGCTGCGGCCGGCCAGCACGTCGGGATCGTCGGTGACATAGGCGGGACCCACCGCCTCCGCCAGATTCTGAATCAGGCTCCGAAACTGGCTTTGAGTCACCGCCCCGGTCACGAAGCCGGTTTACCACACACCGGGCTACCTTTAGGCATGGCTACCCGCGAAGACGTCTCGTTTCGATCCGGCGCCGACCGCATCAGCGCCTGGCTGTACCGCCCCGACAGCGCCGGCCCAAAGGGCGCCCCGCTTCTGGTCATGGCGCATGGCCTGGGCGCGGTGCGGACCATGCGCCTGGATGCCTACGCCGAGCGGTTCGCCGCGGCCGGTTACGCCTGCCTGGTGTTCGACTACCGCAACTTCGGCGACAGCGACGGCGCTCCCCGCCAGCTGCTCGATGTGGGTATGCAGCTGGCGGACTGGTCTGCCGCCGTCGACTTCGCGCACACCCTGGCCGGCGTTGACCGCAACCGGATCGGCATATGGGGTACGTCATTCGGCGGCGGCCACGTGATCGCCACCGCGGCGCGACTGCCGGTGGCGGCGGCGGTGGCGCAATGCCCGTTCACCGACGGGATCGCCTCGGCGCGCACCATTCCGCCGTTGACCACGGCGCGGATCAGCGTGCTGGCGTTGCGGGATCTGGCCGCCGCACGGCTCGGTAATCCCCCGGTGATGGTGGCCACCGCCGGCCGCCCCGGCGACGTCGCCCTGATGAGCACGCCCGACTCCTACCCGGGCTACCTGAAGCTGGTCCCGGAGGGGCAGACCATCCGCAACGAGGTCGCGGCGCGGATCGGGATGAAGATCCTCACCTACCGTCCGGGCCGGCTGGCGGCCAAGGTGTCCTGCCCGATTCTGTTCTGCGTCTGCGACACCGACTCGGTCGCCCCGCCCGGACCGACGCTGCGCTACGCCGCGAAGGCGCCCCGCGGCACGGTCAAGAGATACCCCGAGGGCCACTTCGACATCTACGTCGGCGACGCCTTCGAGCGGGTGGTCGCGGATCAGCTCGAATTCCTGGATCGCAACCTCAAGACCGCGGGGGTCTGAGCCGAAGTCTTCCGACCGAACTCATCGCCGGCGGTGCCGCCAGCAAGCCCCTGTCGCCGCCGACTTCCCCTGGGGACCGACTCACCCCTGCAAGGTCAGCTACCTATGCCGTGACGGTGAATCCGCAGGTGGCAGGGATCAGCCCGGCAGAGCGAGCTAACAGCTCCGACCCGTCATGAGCCTACCCCCGTCTCGGGTCCAACATCGTAGACAAATGTAGACAATTCGCTGGTACGCTGACTTCGTGAAGTCGATTTCCGTTGGTGAACTGCGCCAGAACCCTGCTTCGATGATCGCCGACCTCGAAAGGGGCGAGCCGTACGCGCTGACCCGTCACAACCGCCGGATCGGCACAATCGTTCCCGCTGTCTCGTCGGCGGCCCTTATTCCCCGGAAGGCTGGCGGGCCCGCACGTACCGGCACGATCGCCCGGCATGACCTCACCACGGCATCGACAATCGATGAACTTCTCGACGAGGAAAAGGGCTCGTGGTGATATACCACTATCTCGACAGCTCTGTCGCAGTACGCATCATGCTCGGCCATTCGGCGTCAGCGGCCCAATGGTTCGACAGCACGACCGGTAGAGACGATGAGCGCGTCGTCTCCTCACGCATCCTCCGCACCGAGATCACTCGCGTGTTGCGGCGGGAGAGCTTGCCGGTAGCCGATCGCGACCAGATTCTGGACTATGTCGACACGATCCCGCTCGACCACGCCGTATTGCAGGAAGCGGAAGCAATCATCCCTCACCTTCGCACGCTTGATGCCATTCATCTCGCGTCGGCGTTGCGCTCCGGCCTCGATGATCTTGTGATCACCACGCATGACGGGGCTATGAAGTCCGTGGCTGTGGCACTTGGGTTCCGGATCGCCGATCCGGTGGAATGACGCCCTCCACCCCGACGGCACCATCGACCGGCGATCGCCCACCGGACACAACTACACCACTCGGCCCGGCCGTCGCCTGCTGTTCCCCACCCTGTGTCTGCCCACCACGTCGCTGCCGGCCACCGCGCCACCTTCGGATCGGGGACGTGAGGTCATGATGCCCACGCGCAAGAACACCCGCGCCCAGGACCGACTCCGGTGCATCGAGGCCGAGCGCGCCCACAACCTCGCCCGCCGCGACAGACCTCCCCCGTAGGAAGGCCGCCTACACGCCCAGCGGTGACTCGACCCGGATCGTCTCGTCGCGGATCAACCCGCGCAGCAGTGCCGTGCTGAACTCCGCGGCGATCTCCTTGGCGCTGCGCCGGCCGCTGGGCCGCAACCAGCGGTAGGCCCCCAATGTCATACCGATGTAGCCGAGCGCCAGCACGTGCGAGTCGCACGGGTAAAACTCGCCGCTGGCGATACCGCGGTCGATCAGGCCATGCACGTGCTCGTAGACCTGGGCTTCCTTCTCCCGGACCTCGGCGACCTGCTCCTCGGTAAACCACTCGGTGATGTAGGGCTGCTCCTGGAAGTAGACCGCCGCGCCCTCGGGATTGACCGCGATCTGGTCGAGCAGACGCACGGTGTACTGGTACAACGCCTCGCGTGCGGTCCACGACGGATCGTCGTGGACAGCCGCCAGCGTCCGTTCCGCGGCCTGCTGGTAAATGTCATAGAGGATCAATGACTTGCTGGCGTAGTAGTGGTAGACCGTCGCCTTGTTCAGCCCCACCACGTCGGCGACATCGTCCATGCGGGTGCCGTGGTAGCCGCGGGCGGCGAACAACTTGGTAGCGACCGCGAGCAACTCCTCGCGACGAGACGGGCTCTGGGACGATCCCCCCGGCGTAGCCTTGCCGTTTGCCATGTCCCTCACTCTTCGGCCAGGCCGGTGTCATCGGCGTGTCAATCAACTGGTTGGAAGGATTCTAGGCAGTCCGCTGTTACGGCGTTGACGGGCCGACTAAACTGGTGGAAATCCAAACTAAGGGGTTGACGACATGGGTCCTGGTTACGGTTACGATCCGAATCCGGATTACGAGCTGAGCGACGAGGCCGAGTTCTTCTTCAAGTACCTCACGTGGGGTCTTCGTGGCGTCGACGGTGGCGGCGGCTACCCCCCGCAGAACTACCCGCCGATCTAAACGGCCACAACGAACCTCGCTGGCGACCCCTGATTCACGCGGATCAGGGGTCGTTTCACGTCTGATCCGCAGCGCTGCCAGCGTGGTGTCCTATCGTGGCCGAGTGACCTCCCAGCCGAATCTGCCCGGGGCGTGGAATTTTCGCGATGTTTCGCAGACTACCGGCGCGCTGCGCCCGGGTCGCTTGTTCCGGTCCAGCGAACTGAGTCGCCTCGAGGAACAGGGCCGCGAAGAACTGCGGCGGCTCGGGGTGGCTGACGTGGCCGACCTGCGATCTCCGCGCGAAGTCACCCGCCGGGGCCCAGGGCTGGTGCCCGACGGTGTCGGCATCCACCTGCTGCCATTCCCGGATCTGGCCGGTGACCAATCACCGGACAGCTCGGCTCCGCACGAGGATGCGTTCCGCAACATGATGGCCGAGAAGCCCGACGAGGATTCCGCCGCCGACGTCGCCGCCCGCTACATGCTCGAGGAGTACGAACGCTTCCCCACGCTCGCCGGATCCCGCCGGGCGGTGCAGCGGGTGGTGTCGCTGCTGGCAGAAGGCCGGCCGGTGCTGACCCACTGCTTCGCCGGTAAGGACCGCACCGGCTTCGTCGTCGCGGTGGTGCTGCGGGCGGCCGGGGTGGACCGCGATGCCGTCATCGCGGACTATCTGCGCAGCAACGCCGCGGTGCCGGTGTTGCGTGACCGGATCATGGAGATGATCCGGTCACGGCCCGAGGCGGAGATCACCCCTGAGGTGCTGACCTTCACCGAAGCGCGCCTCTCCGACGAGGTGCTCGGTGTGCGCGCTGACTACCTGGATGCCGCCGAACGCTCGATCGAGGAGAACTTCGGCTCCCTCGACGGCTTCCTGCGGGCCTCCGGAGTCACCGATGCCGACCGAGACGGGCTGCGCGGCGCGCTGCTCGGCTAGGAGCAGCGCGCCACGTCCCGAATCCGGCCGGCCGCTACAGCGAGAAGCTGGCCGACTTGGCCGCCGAAAGGTCGGTGATCGTCGACCACTGCGCCGCGATCTCCTCGACCGACGGCGGGTTCTCAAAGGTGGCGCCGGCGTTCTCGAACAGCGCCGTCCGCTGCACCTTGCCGCCGCCGGCGATGAACACCGAGCCGGTCTCGGCGACCTCTTCGGTGCACAGGTAGGCGACCACCGGTGCGACGTATTCGGGCTTCAGCTTGGCCAGCACCTCCGGCGGCAGGATGTCCTCGGTCATCCGGGTCGCCGCGATGGGGGCGATCGCGTTGGCCTTGATGTTGTACTTGGCGCCCTCGATGGCCAGCGTGTTGATCATGCCGACCAGGCCGAGCTTGGCCGCACCGTAGTTGGCCTGCCCGAAGTTGCCGAACAGCCCGCTGGTGGAGGTGGCGACGACCACGCGGCCGTAGCTCTGCTCACGGAAGTGCGGCCACGCCGCCCGCACCACGTTGTAGCCGCCGTAGAGGTGCACCTGCAGCACGGCGTCCCAGTTCTCCGACGTCATCTTGTGGAAGGTGCCGTCGCGCAGGATGCCGGCGTTGCTGACCACGCCGTCGACCTTCCCGAACTCGTCGATCGCAGTCTTGATGATGTTGGCCGCGCCATCGGCGTCGGCGACGCTGTCGTAGTTGGCGACGGCCCGGCCGCCGGCCTCCTTGATCTCAGCGACGACGTGGTCGGCCATGTTGTGCCCGGCGCCGGTGCCGTCGCGGGCACCCCCGAGATCGTTGACCACCACGCAGGCCCCTTCGCGGGCCAAGGTCAGGGCGTATTCGCGGCCCAACCCACCACCGGCTCCGGTGACGACGACAACACGATCCTGCACTCCGGACATCAGTTTCCTTCCTCGATTCGATCCAGGCCTTCCCTGTATACGGGGGATGAATCGAGTCCGCTATGTCGGGTCGGGTATGCGGGTCAGGTACGCACCGCAGTGACGAACTCGGAGAACGCGTCCGCGTCGTCCGTCACCGACACGTCCACCCAGCGGTTAAGCCGGCGCATCTCCGCGGTGGAGGGTTGAGAGGCGGCCCGCCAACCGTGCTCGTCGAGCCATCCCCTAACCGGCGCGCGGTCCTCGTCGGAATAGATCAGATCCTGGATGTCCACGCTCTGCGTCAGGCCCATCGTCTCCGCGATCTTCTTGAACCGCTCCGACATCTGCTGGCGCCGCTCGTCGCTGCGGTGGTTACCCGCGGTCTCCGCAGCAATCCGGCTGCCCGGAGCACTGAGCGCGGTGATCTGGTCGAACAGCCGGTCCTGGCCGTCGGCCGGCAGGTACATCAGCAGTCCCTCGGCCAACCATGCGGTCGGGGCCGCGGGGTCGAAACCGGCGGCGGTCAACGCGGCCGGCCAGTCCTGTCGCAGGTCAATGGCCACCGCGCGGCGCTCTGCCGCCGGCGTCACATTGTTGGCCGCCAGGGTCTGCTCCTTGTAGGCCAAGACCTTCGGCTGGTCGATCTCATAGACGACGGTGCCGGCCGGCCAGTCCAGCCGGTAGGCCCGAGAGTCCAGTCCGGATGCCAGGATCACCACCTGGCGGATACCGGCTGCGACCGCGTCGGCGAAGAAGGCGTCGAAGAAGTGGGTGCGGACCGCCTGGTAGTTGCGCATGTGGTGATACACCGCGGCCACCTCGGCGTCGATGGCCTCCACCTTGTCGACCAACGCGTCGTCGAGCAGCATCTCCCAGATCCCGGTGCCGGCACCGGCGACCAGAAGCTCGGCGTACGGGTCATTGATCAGCGGATCGGCGCTGGCGGTCTCGGACGCGCGGGCAGCGGCCACCATTACCGCCGTCGAGCCGACACTGGTGGCGATATCCCAGGTGTCGTCGTGGGTACGGAGTGCGCTCATCGGGTTACCTCGTTTGGTCGCGGCCGGTGTCGCACGCCATCCTACCGATGAAAGTTAGCCGGGCTATTAACTTTTTCCGTCGGCTGGCTGACGCAACTGCCAGAGTTCCTGGGTCAACAGCGCCTGCAGCGTGGCGACCACCCCCGCCGAGGTCGCCTGATTACCCACCAGCGAGACATAGAACGCGACTCCCCACCACACGGCCAGCAGCATCTCGGTCAGCTCACCGATCCCGGAGTTCGTGACCAGCTCTCCCCGGTCGACGGCGTCGGTGAGCGCTTCGGCCAGAAACGCCCGGGGCGGGCCTTGGATGTCGCCGACCAATGACTTCAACACCGGGTCGCGCTGGGCATCTACCACCGCGGTGACCGCAAACGCCGCCACCGTGCGGTCTTCTTCGCCGAGCTGAGCGAACGAGACAATGATGGAGGAAAGCTGTCCGATCAGGGTGGACTCGGTGCGCGCCTGTTCGACGGCGCGCTCGAACAGGGTCGCAGCCTGCGTAAGAACCGCCTGATAGAGCAGTTGCTTGCTAGGAAAATAGTGGTTGATCGCCGGGCGGGTCAGCTGTGCCCGCTCCGCCACCGCCTGGAACGTCGTTGCGTGGTAGCCGAATTCGCCGAACAACCCGCTGGCGGCCGTGACGATGCGCTCTCTGGTCACGCCAGACCGCGCCCCGCGGGGGCGCCCCACCCTGCGAAATGCCGCATCCCGCACTGGACAAGTGTGGCACGGCACAGCCTCGGACCCGAGAAAAACCGTAATTACCAAGATTCACTTAAGACTCAGCCGCGCTGTATGCCAACTGCGTCCAGCGAACTAAAGTCGACTTATGGGCGCGGTTCTCTCTCGTCAGGCGTACTTCGAGACAGGTCTCGAAGTGCTGTCCGAATTGGGCTACGGCGGCCTCAAGCTCGCCGAAGTGTGCAACCGGCTCGGGGTGACCACGGGGTCGTTTTATCACTACTTCACCAGCTGGCCGGTTTACACCCGTGACCTGGTTCAACACTGGCTGGACGTCCGCACGCTCCAGCACGTGGAGTTCCTACGTGCGATACCCGACCCGCGGCAGCGCCTCGACAGCCTGATCCAGATCGGCCTGACTCTCCCCCACGGGGCCGAAGCCTCCATCCGCTCCTGGAGCTCGGCGGACCCGCGTGTGCATGCCGTGCAGGCCGAGGTGGATCAGCAACGCTTCGACGTTCTCTTCGAGTCGGCACTGGAAGTCCTCCATGACAAGCGGCAGGCGCAACTGTTCGCAAACTGGGCGATCTATCTGCTGATCGGTTACGAGCAAGCCCTGTTGCCGCGCGACACCTCCACGTTCGAGTGGATCGCCGCACAGTTGCTCGATGCACTCGACTCCGGAAGGTTTGCCACGGCGACCGACGCCCAGCCCGGCAAGCCGTCTACAGCGAGCTGATCCGCTGCAGGGCCAGTCGCGGCCCGCGTCGTTTGCTGACGGCGAGCCCGCTTTCGATCAGCAACCGCACCACCCGGTGCCGGTGCGGCCGCATCGGCTCGAGCAGTTCGACCATGGCTTCGTCGGTGAACGGCTCGTCGAGCGGCAGGCCGAGCAGCGTGCGGCCGATCATCGTCGCAAGGTGATAGTCGCCCACCGACAACGCATCGGCATCACCGAAGGCGCGCTGCGCTGTTTCGGCGGCGGTCCACTCGCCGACGCCGGGCAGCGACATCAGTGCCGCCCGGGACTCCGCGGCCGGGCGGGCCACCAGCCGCTCCAGGGCAGCCGCCCGCCCCGCGCAACCGACGATGGTGCGGGCCCGTCCGCCATCAACGTTGGCGCGATGGAACTTCCATGACGGGATGGTCCGCCAGGTCTGCGCCGACGGCGGCACCCGCATTCGCGACGGCGCCGGGCCGGGAGCCGGCGAGCCGAACTCGGTGACCAGCAGCCGCCAGGCCCGAAAGGCGTCGGCTCCGGGCACCCGCTGCTCGAGCACGGCCGGGACGAGCGCCTCGAGCACCCGGCCGGTTCGACCCAACCGCAGGTGCGGCACGCGCCGATACGCGGCGGCCACCGTCGGGTCGGTGGGCGCGAAGTCGGCCGCGTCGTCGTGGACGCCCAACAAGCCCGGTGCGCCGTCAAGGAACTCCGCGGCCCCGGCACCCCAGGCCGCGCAGTCCACCGCATCGGGCGCCACCTGGATGATGCACGCCGTCACCGGCCCGCTGGGCATCAAGCTGGTTCGCCAAATGGCACCGTCGACGAATTGCAGGCAGGGGTCGCCCGGCCCGCGGCGCAGCGGGGCCAGCGTCAGCGCGGGGCTGGCCGGGCCGGGAAAAGCGACGGTACGACGAAGCGAATTACTGATGACGCGATCATAAGGATCTCCCGTCCTCGTTGACCGCTCCGCGCCGCGCGGCCACGATGGACAAATGGCCACCCCGTTCGACGATCCGCAGGCGGAATTGGCGTGGATGTTTCTCCAAGGCATCTGCGGCGACGACGACCTGGACGATATTTTTGCGCTGGTCAGCGACGACTTCACCTGGTGGAGCATCCTGACCCGCCAGGCCGTCGACAAGGACGAGCTGCGCTTGGAAGTCGAACAGCGGCGACTCGGCCTGCGGATCAACCTGGAGCTGGTCCGGTGCATCAACGAACACGAGACCGTGGTGATCGAGGCGCTGGGCGACTGTCACGCCGCCGACGGCTCGCACTACGACAGTCCGCTGGCGTACATCGTCGACACCCAGGACGGACGGATCGTCTCAGTGCGCGAGTACACCGACACCCGGTTCGCCGGGCAATTGCTGGGCCTGTAGAAGGGCTGGTAAGCCTCAGCCTCCGGCGATGCTGATGTCGGCCTTGTCGGGGTAGAACGCAACGTGCCCGGCGATCGGCGCAACGGCCGGAAATGGCTGCTCATAGGTCCAGATCGCGTCGGCGACGCATCGGCCGGCCGCGGTGGTGACGCTGTAATAGGCGGCATCGCCCTTGAACGGACAGTAGCTGGTGGTCTGTGTGCGGGTCAGCAGATCGGTCTTGACATCCGCCAGCGGAATATACTGCACCGCAGGATGATTCGATTCCTGCAGCGTCAGTGCGTCGGCGGTGTCGGCGATGATCTCGCCGTCGATCCGTACCGTGACCTGGCGCCCGGTCGGGGTCACGGTGATCGGGTAGTCGGCAGTCGGGGTGTGAATCGGACGTCTGCCTGAATGGCCGTGTGTCATGCCGGGGTACCTCGCTTCTTGGCGTCACGCAGTTTCATCCAGAAACGCGCCGCCTCCCGGATCGATTCCTCAACCGGTCGTGGTTGCCAGCCGAGCTCGCGCACCGCCTTGCTGTGATCGACCGGGGCTTCGGCGCGCATCATCCGCACCGACTTCAAGCTCAGCTCGGCGTCCTTTCCGGTCAGGCTCGCCCGCATGCTGCCCAATGCCCCCAGCGCATACAGCGCTGGCACCGAGATCGAACGCGACGGCGCGGGCATACCTGCTTCGTCGGCCGCGATCTTGACCACGTCCTGCAGCTGGATCAGCCGCTCGGAAATCAAGTAGCGCTGGCCGTTGCGTCCACGCTCGGCGGCCAGGATCATCGCGCGGGCGGCGTCGTCCACTCCGACCACCTCCAGCTCGATCCCTCGCATCAGGAACGGCAGTTTGCCGAACACCGCCCCGGCGATGAAGGCCCCGTGCGGGGTCCGGCCCCAGTCGCCGTCGCCGTAGGTGGTGGACACACACATCGCGACGGCAGGCAGGCCGGATTCGGCGGCACTGCGCAGCACCAGCTCTTCGGCCTGTACCCGGGACTGGACGTAGGGCGTGAGTCCGCGCGGGTTGATGATGTCGTCCTCGGTGGCGACGTGACCGCGGCGCCGGCCCACCGTGGCGTAGCTGCTGGTGAACACGAAGCGGTGCAGGTCGGCGTCTTTGGCAACTGCCAGGACATTGCGCGTGCCCTCGACGTTGGTGTGGAACAACGGGCTCGGGTCGCGCAGCCAGGCGCGGGTGTCCACGACGCAGTAGTAGACGTCGTCGCAGCCCGCCATCGCCTCGGCCAGGGTGGCGGAGTCGAAGATGTCGCCGTGGAACCGAGTGACGTCGAGGTGGTCGATGGCGATGGTGTTGGCGCTCGGGCGCACCATCACCCGCACGTCTTCGCCGGCGTCGACGAGCTGGCGGGTGACGTGCGACCCCAGGAACCCGTTGGCCCCGATGACAAGCTTGGGCTTGCCGCTCACGCGTTGCCTCCGAACTGCTGCATCCAGGCCGCCGCTTCGTCGTCGAGGGTGCCGAGTTCCTGGGCTTTGCGGCACCATTTCATGGTCGCGGCCACGAAGCGCAGCGGGTTGTAGATGTCCTCCTGGCGGCACCACAGACCGTCGCCGGCGTAGGTGACGATCGAGATGTTGGTGGCACTGATGATGGTGCCGTCGCCCGGGTCGCGCATCGGGTTGTCCAGTTCGCAGATGATGCGCCCGCCGTCCTCGTCGATGACCGACCACAGTGCCGGAAACTCGGTCATGTAGCTGCCCGGGAACGTCGACATGGTCTTGCGGATCCAGCTGCGCACTTCATCACGGCCGTGCATGGTGCCCATCGCGTGCTCGACGTATTCGACGTCGGGGGTGTAGTGCGCCACCCAGGCGTCCCAGTCCTTGGTCTCGGCGGCACGGGCGACGGTCTGCTCGAACACATCGAATGCGGCCGCGAGTTCCGCGCGGCTGAACTGCGGTTTCGTCATGCCAAGAACTAGAACACGTTCTAGCGAGGTTGTCGAGGGTCCGCGCCCAGAATCGAATCTGGGTTTATATTCACCGGCAGTGCTACGGTGGCGCCGTCGGCCCGCCGCGGGCCGTGAGGAGGTTCGGTAGCCAGTGACGTCCCCCAAGCCCGCCGTCGGCCTGCACCACGCGGCCTACGCCTGCGCCGACCTGGAAGCGACCAATCACTTCTACGAAGACCTGCTGGGCCTGCCGCTGGTGCACACCGAAGTCGAGCACCTGCAAGAAGGCTTCTTCCGGCATGTGTTCTACGACCTCGGCGACGGCTCGTGCATCGCGTTCTTCGACCTGCACGGCGTCGGGGAGAAGCCCGACTGGTCCAGCTCGTTGTCACGTCCGAACGGACTGCCGGTGTGGGTGAACCACTTCGCATTCCGGGCCACCGAGGAGAAGCAGAACGAAGTCCGGGCGCGGATGGACGCCGCCGGCATCAAGGCGCTGATGGACGTCGACCACGGCTGGTGCCACTCGCTGTACTACCTGGACCCCAACGGCATCATGATCGAGCTCTGCCGCGACACCCCCGGGTTCGAACCCGACCCGGAGCAGGCGCACAAGTTGCTGAACAGTACCGAGCGAGCCGCTGACCCCAAGGTGGTCACGTCGAAGACGACCACCACCCAGCTCGGCTGAGCCGGGCACTCATGGGTCTCGATTCCCTGACGTCGCTGACGGTCACCCAGGACGGACCGGTGGCCCGGGTAGGTATCAGCCACGGCGAGATCAACCTGATGGACGCCACCATGATGGGCGACCTGTGGCGACTGGTGAAGTGGCTGCGGTCACCCGCCGGGCGCGACGTCCGGGTGGTGGTGCTGGAAAGCGCCAACCCCGACTTCTTCATCGCCCACGTGGACCTGGCGCTGCTGGCCGCCTCGGTCGAGAACACCGAGGCTGAGGTCGGCTCCTTTCAGGACCTGGTCGGCGCGTTCCGGGCCCTGGACCAGGTCACCATCGGGGTGGTCGCCGGGCGGGTTGCCGGCGGCGGGATGGAGCTGCTGGTCAACCTCGATCTGCGGTTTGCGGTCACCGGCCGGGCGGTGTTCAACCAGGTCGAGACCGGAATCGGGGTCATCCCGGCCGGTTCAGGTCCGCAGCACCTGCTTCACCTGCTGGGGCGGGGCCGAGCACTGGAGGTCATCCTCGGTCACGACGACCTCGATGCCGGCCTCGCCGAACGCTACGGGCTGGTCAACCGGGCGTTGGCCCCCGACGACGTCGCGGCTTTCCTCGACCGGCTGGTGAAGCGCATCGCCACGGTGCCGCTGGCCGACATCGCCGATGTCAAGGCCACCCTGGCCGCCCCGGACGTCGCCGCGGGACTGGCCGTCGAGCGTTCGGCGTTCGCCCAGATGCTGGGCCGCGGCACGGCGCTGCCCAAGATGCAACGCTTCCTGGCCGCAGGCGGCCAGACGCCCCAGGGAGAACGCCGACTGGCCGACCTGGTGGCCGACCTGGACCGGACGGAACCGGTATGACGTCCGCGGACGGCGGGGCCGCGGAGGGGTCGGCCACCCGCCCCACCGTCCGGGGCCGCGACACCCAGGCCCGCCTGGAGCAGGCCGGCCGTGAGGTGATCGCCCGCAAGGGCTTCTTCAAGACGACGATCACCGACATCACCTCGGCCGCCAGACGCTCGCCGGCGTCGTTCTACCACTACTTCGAATCCAAGGAAGACCTGCTGGCGTCGCTGGCCGAGGACTTCCGGGCCTCGGCCAAAAGCCGTGCGGTACAGGCCTTGCACCCGGGCCAGGATCTGCGGGAGATCATCGAGGAATCCGTGCGGGCGCACTGGGAGACCTACCGCGAACATCTCGGGGTCATGGTCGGGGTGTTCCAGCTGGCGATGATCAACGACGAGTTCGCCCAGCGCTGGCGGGACATGTGCGCCGACGCGATCGACTGGGTGGCGCAGACGGTGCGGATGGCGCAGCGCAAGGGCTACGCGCCCGACGCAGACCCGGAACTGGTCGGGTCCGCCATCGTCGCCATGCTCAACCACTTCACCTATGTCTGGCTGGTGGCAGGCGGCGACGTCGCGGGCCGCGAACTGGACGAAGAAGCAGCGATCAAGACGCTCACCGACACCTGGTATCGCTCGGTGAGCTGGCGCAATCAGGGTTCATGACCAAAGGAGTAATGCAGTGGCGGTAACCCGCGAATTCGTTTCGCTCACTTCGGCATCGGCGGGTGTGAACCCCGCCGGCTATCACCCGGCCCAGGGGCTGTACTGGACCCCGGCCGGCGTCAAGCCGAAGGTGGCGGTGATCGCCAGCCACTACAACGTGGACTTCGCCGAGCACTACCTGGCGCCGCTCATGGCCGAACGCGGCTACGGCTTCTTGGGTTGGAACACCCGGTATCGCAGCGGCGAGTCGTTGTTCCTGCTCGAGCACGCACTGCTCGATATCGCGGCCGGGGTGCAGTGGCTGCGCGAACAGGCCGGCGTCGAGACGATCGTCCTGCTCGGCAACTCCGGCGGTGGCTCGTTGATGGCCGCCTACCAGTCGCAGTCTGTGGACCCGCACATCACCACCGTCGGCGGCGGCCCGGTACCCGACGCGTGCAACGCACTGCCGCCCGGCGACCTGTACGTGTCCACCCAGGCACACGCCGGGCGCCCGGAGGTGCTGACCGCGTGGATCGACCCGTCGGTGACCGACGAGACCGACCCGCTGTCCTGCGACCCGTCGCTGGACATGTACGCCGAGCAGAACGCGCCGCCCTACACCCCGGAATTCATCGCCCGCTACCGCCAGGCCCAGCGCGACCGCAATGACCGGATCACCGCGTGGGCGCAGGCGGAACTGAAGCGACTGAAGGCCGGCGGCACCTACGACCGCTCCTTCTCGGTGCATCGAGTGTGGGCGGACCCGCGCTACCTGGACCCCTCGCTCGACCCGTCGGACCGCCCGCTCAACCAGTGCTACCTCGGTGACCCGCGACGGGCCAACCGCGCGCCGTACAACATCGCCGCGCACTGCACACTGCGGACCTGGCTGTCTATGTGGAGCCTGCAGACGTCGTTCTGCCAGGGCACCCCGCACCTGGGCCGGATCACGTTGCCCTCCTTGGTGATCCAGGGCACCGCGGACACCGGTGTCTTCCCCAGCGATGCTCACCACATCCACGACTCGCTGGCCAGCACCGACAAGCAGCTCCATTTCATCGCCGGCGACCACTATCTGGAGCAGCCGACGGACAGCCGCACGGTCTGCGCGGATCTGGTGGCGTCCTGGATCGCTGAACGCACCTGATGGGCGCGCTCGACTTCGATTTCCGCGACCCGGAGCTGCACGTCGATCCCCTGGCGTATCAGCGCCGGTTCGCCGAAGCCGAACCGGTGCACCGCAGCAGCCAGGGGCTGTGGGTGCTGACCCGCTACGCCGACGTGCTGGCGATGCTGCGTGACGAGCGGGCGAGCACCGACCGGCGAAACCTGTACCGCAGCAAGCTCGATCCGGGCCGCCCGTACCTGACCCACGTGGAACACAACCTGTTCTACCGGTCCGGTGACGACCACCGCCGGCTGCGGGCCCCGCTGTCCCGGGCGTTCACGCCGCGGGCGCTGGCCTCGTTCGAAGCCGAAGTCGCCGCCCGGGCCCGGTCTTTGGCGGCCGGGCTGGATCCGGCCGGCTTCGACCTGGTGGCCGAGTTCGCCAAGCCGTTGCCGCTGGGGGCCATCGCCACCCTGCTGGGGGTGCCCGACAGCGAACTGGACAACCTGGCGACCTGGTCGATGGCGCTGATCGCGGCCCTGGAGCCGGCGGCGCCTCGCACCGTGTTCGCTGCCGCGGACGACGCCGCCGCCGGGATGAAGGCTTTGCTCGCCGATCTGCTGGAGCTGCGCCGCGCCGATCCCGGCCACGACCTGCTGTCCGTGGTGGCCACCAGCGGGCTGCCGCTGTCCGACGACGAGCTGCTGCACAACGCCATCTTCTTGCTGTCGGCCGGCCACGACACCACCACGGCCGTGCTGACCGGCGCGGCCGCGCTGCTGATCGAGCAGAGCGAGCAACGCGGCCTGTTGGCCGACTCCCCGCACGCCGTCGACGAACTGGTCCGGATGATCAGCCCGGCCCTGATGATCTCCCGGGTGGCCAGCGCGCCGATCGAGATCGGCGACACCGTGATCGACACCGGCGCCCCGATCCTGCTCGGGCTGGCGGCCGCCAACCGCGATCCGGCGGTGTTTCCCGACCCCGACCGGCTCGACCTGGCCCGGTCGCAGACCGGCCATCTGGGATTCGGGTTCGGTCCGCATGTCTGCCTGGGCGCCCCGCTGGCCCGGATGCAGATCCGGTTGGGCCTGCTCGCCCTGTTCGACCGATTTCCCGAGTTGACCGAGCAGGCGCCGCCGCACCGGGAGCCGAGCGCGGTGTTGACCAGCTACCGTTCCTATCCGCTGGCGGGTCACGGATAGCTGCGGATAATCGGGGCATGACCAATTACCAGAGAGCGATCCTGGCCGGCGGCTGCTTCTGGGGCATGCAGGACCTGATCCGCAAGCAGCCCGGCGTGGTGAGCACCCGCGTCGGCTACACCGGCGACCCCAATGTCCCGAACGCCACCTACCGCAACCACGGCACTCACGCCGAGGCCATCGAGATCACCTACGACCCCGCGGCGACCGACTACCGCAGCCTGCTGGAGTTCTTCTTCGCCATCCACGACCCGACCACGCGTAACCGGCAGGGCAACGACGTCGGGACCAGTTACCGCTCGGCGATCTTCTACCTCGACGACGAGCAGCGCCAGATCGCACTGGACACCATCGCCGACGTGGAGGCCTCCGGCCGCTGGCCGGGCAAGGTGGTGACCGAGGTCAGCCCCGCCGGCGACTTCTGGGAAGCCGAACCCGAGCACCAGGACTACCTGGAGCGGTTCCCGGGCGGCTACACCTGTCACTACATCCGGCCGGATTGGCAGCTGCCGCGCCGCGCCGACTCCAACCGGTAGCGACGCCATCGTGCGGGCGGTCAAACTGGTCTCCCCCGGGACGCTGCGCCTCGAGGCGGTCGACGTCGGTGATCCCGGGCCGGGCGAGGTC
Organism: Mycolicibacter heraklionensis; assembly: GCF_001021505.1. Classification (GTDB taxonomy): domain Bacteria; phylum Actinomycetota; class Actinomycetes; order Mycobacteriales; family Mycobacteriaceae; genus Mycobacterium; species Mycobacterium heraklionense. The sequence continues at coordinate 57,706 of NZ_LDPO01000015.1, read as the reverse complement.
CGGGTGAAGATCGCCGGCGCGGGCCTGTGCCATTCGGATCTCCATGTCCTGGAGCTCGGTGACCGGTGGCCGGTCTTCGGCGGCACCATCGGCCATGAGGGCGCAGGCTGGGTCGACGCGGTCGGCCCGGGGGTGCAGGGCTTCTCCGGCGGCGAGTCCGTCATCGTGGCACTGGTGTGGGGGTGCGGGCACTGCCGTGCCTGCATCGAAGGCCGCGAGAACGCCTGCCAGGTCAATGGCAGCCGGACCGCGTTCCCGACGACGCCGGGCCTTGGCCCGGACGGGGCGATGGCCGAGTACATGCTGGTGCAGGCGCAGTACCTTGAGCGAATCGGCGATTTGGACCCGGTCACCTCCGCCCCGCTGGCAGACGCGGGCGTCACACCGATGCACGCCATCAATTCGACACGCCATCGTCTCAACGCAGGCGCCACCGTTGTTGTCGTCGGGATCGGTGGCCTGGGACATCTCGGGCTGCAGATCCTCAAGTCCACCACCGGCGCCCGAATCATCGCCCTCGACAACGATCCGGTGAAGCTGCGTGCCGCCGAAGAACTCGGCGCCGACCTGGTGTTGCAGGGTGATCCCGCTGCCGCGCAACAGGTTCTCGACCAGACCGGCGGATACGGCGCCGACGTCATCATCGACTTCGTCGGTGCGCAATCGACCGTCGATTTCGCGACCCGCGCCGTCGCCCCGGAGGGCCTGATCCAGTTCGTCGGGCTCGGAGGTGGTCGAATGACGTTCGCGGCCGACGTAGACGGTGAGTCGCTGCCGTGGGGCGTCTGCGTGCAACGTTCCTACGCCGGCACCCGGACGGACCTGCTGCAGGTCATCGCGCTCGCCCAACAGGGCAAGCTGCACGTCGAGACGGTGACCTATCCCCTGACGGACTTCCAGCGAGCCTTCGACGACCTCTCGGCCGGAACATTCGTCGGCCGCGCCGTCCTGGTGCCGTAACTCACTGCTGCTCAGGGCCGTTCGCCCGGCGGCGCACCGTGATCCGGCCGCCGTTTTTCGGGGTGAAGGCCACGCCGCGGGAGTGGAACTTCTCCCCGGGCGCTGTGGTGTGCTCGATGGTCAAGCGCTCCAACACCGTCCGCAACACCACGTCCATCTCCAGGTTGGCGAACGTCGAGCCCGGGCAGCGCCGGGTGCCGCCGCCGTAGGGCATCCACTCGAAAGCCGAGGGGCTGCCGGCGACGTAGCGCTTGGGGTCGAACCCCTCCGGGTCACCGAAGGCGGCGGGGTTCTGGTGGACCTGGTTGATCGCGACGATCACCGAATAGCCGCGCGGAATCACCCACTCACCGATCTGGATGCTGGGCGCGTAAACATGTCGTCCGGAAAAGTCGATCACGGTGCGCACCCGCTGCACTTCGCGAATCGTGGCGCGCCGCAACGTGTTCCCGCCCGCGTCCACCTCGGCGGTCAGTTCGTCGAGGAGTTCCGGGTAGCGGCTCAGCCGCTCGAAGACCCAGGCCATGGTCGATGCCGTGGTCTCATGTCCGGCGGCTAGCAGCGTCAGCAACTCGTCGCCGATCTCCTGGCGGGTCATCTTCGTGCCGTCCTCGTAGGTGCTGCTCAGCAGCAGGGTCAGGACGTCGGTGCGGTTCTCGAAGTCGGGATCGGAACGGACATCGGCGATCAGCTTGTCCAGGACGACCTCGTACTCGGCACGCCAGGCGGCCAACCGGCCCCACGGCGTGAACCGGCCGTAGGAGCGGATCGGAATCGGCAGCGCCGCCAGCCGGGAGCCGAGCGTCACCCACTTGGGCAGGCCGACCCGCAGCTTGTCCAGTTCGGCGCCTTCGGCTCCGAAGATCGCCCGCAGGATCACATTGATGGTGATCCGGTTCATCGGACGCAGGGTTTCGAAGGGTTTCCCGATCGGCCAGGTGGCGATCTCACGCAGGGTCTCCTCGACGATGATCTGCTCGTAGGCCCGCACCCTCTTGCCGTGGAACGGCGGGCTCAGCAGATTGCGCCGCCGCCGGTGTGCCGCACCGTCGAGGGCGAACACCGAACCCGCTCCGAGGATCCGCGACAGGTTGGGCTGGACGTTGCCGAGGTCTTCCGGGTTGGTCAGCAGCACCTGCCGGGCCAGTTCCGGGTCGGTGACGATAACCGTCGGCCCGAACATCGGAACGTCGACGGTGAAGGCGGCGCCGTATTTACGGGTCAGGCGTTGCAGCACACGGCGCCGGGACAGGATGAACAGCACGCCCGCGGTGAACTTGGACCCGCGCGCGCCGGGGGGCAGGTTGATGGCCGGTGAATCCGGGGTCTTGACGGTGTCCGCGGCCGTGCTGGCAACCGTGTGGGTCATGCGACGCCTCCCGACGTGAGATCTGGTACCGATGCGTACCAATGCTTGCGGGACACGGTACTCTTTAGTACCAACAAGTGGCAAGGCTCACGTGCGGGGAGGTGCGGCGATGACGATGCCTGCGATCGATGTCCCGGAGACCGCTGCTGCCGACCCCTTCCGGCGCCGGTTGCTCGACGGGCTGGCCGACTCGATCGCCGAGCGCGGCTACCGGGCCAGCACCGTCGCCGAGATCGTGCGCGCGGCCCGCACCTCCAAACGCACCTTCTACGACCACTTCGCCAGCAGGGAAGAGTGCCTCCTAGAACTGCTGCGCGTGGACAACGAGGAGTTGGCGCTGCGGATCCGGGCGGAGGTGGATCCGCAGGCCGATTGGCAGGTCCAGATCCGCCAGGCGGTGCAGGCCTACGTGGACCAGATCCGGGCCCGGCCGGCGATCACGCTGAGCTGGATCCGTGACATGCCGTCGCTGGGCGAGGTGGCCCGCCCGGCGCAGCGCCGCGGTCTGGAGCTGATGTCGAACCTGCTGATCGAGCTCAGCGGCAGTCCGGGGTTCCGCCGGGCGAACCTGCCGGCGCTGAGCCCGGCGCTGGCGGTGATTCTGCTGGGCGGCCTGCGGGAGCTGACCGCGCTGGCCGTCGAGGACGGCGACGACATCGGCGTGATCACCGAGCCGGCCATCGACGCGTCGATCGCGCTGCTGGGCCCCCGGGCCTGACTCAATTCCAGGGCAGCGCCAGCTTGCAGATCTTGCGGACAACACTGCCGAACTGCTTGAGCAGCGGTCCGGTGTTGTAGGGCACCCCATAGCGCTCGCAGATCTCGCGCACCTGCGGCGCGATCTCGGCATACCGGTGTGCCGGCAGATCGGGGAACAGGTGGTGTTCGACCTGGAACGACAGGTTGCCGGTCAGGATGTGGAACCACTTGCCGCCGGTCAGGTTCGCCGAACCGAGAATCTGGCGGAAGTACCACATGCCGCGTGACTCGTTCTCGGTCTCCTCGATCGTGAATTCCTGTGTGCCGTCAGGGAAGTGCCCGCAGAAGATGATCGTGTAGGCCCACACGTTGCGCATCAGGTTGGCGGTCATGTTTCCGGCGAACACCAGTGGCGCGAACGGCCCAGCCAGCAGCGGGAACGCGACGTAGTCCTTGAGGGTCTGCCGGCGCACCTTCTGCCAGGTCTCGCGGAGCATCTCCTTCTTGTCGGCGAACCCGATCTCGCCGGCCCGGATGCGTTCGGTCTCCAGTTCGTGTACCGCGACGCCGTACTGGAACAGCACCATCAGCAGGAACGCGTACAGCGGGTTGCCCAAGAAGTAGGGCTCCCAGGGCTGCTTCTCGCTCATCCGCAGGATGCCGTAGCCGACATCGCGGTCCATTCCGACGATGTTGGTGTAGGTGTGGTGCATGTAGTTGTGCGAGTGCCTCCACTGATCGGCGGGGCAGGCGGTGTCCCACTCGAAGTGCTTGCCGTACAACGCCGGTTCGCCCATCCAGTCGTACTGGCCGTGCATGACGTTGTGGCCGATCTCCATGTTGTCGAGGATCTTCGACAAGCCCAGCATCACAGTCCCGGCCAGCCATGCCGGCGGGATGATGCTGAAGAAGAGCAGGGCACGTCCGCCGACCTCCAAGGTGCGCTGCGCCTTGATGATCCGATGGATGTAGTCGGCGTCGCGTTCCCCGAGGTCTTCGAGGACACGCTGCCGCAGGGCGTCGAGTTCGGCGCCGAACTCATCGAGCCGCGAGGGCAGGTCGACGCGCGGGGCTTCGAGGACTTCGGTCGCTTCGAGGACTGGTGCTGACATGGTTGGCTCCTTTGGGTTTACAGGTCGATTTCGACGTCGCCGACGGGCACCGACACGCAGATCTGGATGTCTTCGCTCTCGGCGGTGGAGATCGCTCCGGTGATCAGATTGCGCACCGTGCCAGCGGTTTTGCGGCAGGTGCAGCTGTGGCAGATGCCCATTCGGCATCCGCTCGCCGGTTGCAGACCGGCCGATTCGGCCTGCTCCAGCAGGGGCCGGCCGTCGTCGACGACCGAGATGGTGCTGCCGAGGAAGCTCACCCGCCCACCGGACGGGTCGGCCGGCACGGCGAACTCCGGCGGCACGAAGCTCTCCGAGATCGCGTCGGGACACTGTTCCCGCACCGCCGCCACCAGGGCCGGCGGCCCGCACACGTACACCGCGTCGGGGTTGGGCATGGCGGCCCGCAGATGCTCCGCACTGAAATGGCCCTGCAGGTCGCCGTGTTCGCTGGCACGGGTGTAGCCGTGCAGCACCTGAACTCGGCGTATTTCGGCGAGTTCGTCGTGGTAGCAGGCTTCGTCGCGACTGCGCGCGTAGTGGATGAACGTCACCCGGCCGTCGTAGCGCTCGGCGATCAGCGTGCGCAGCATCGACATCACCGGGGTGATACCGCTGCCACCCGAGATCAGCAGAATCCTGCGCGGACGGATGGCCGGAAGCACGAAGTCACCGCCGACCTTCTCCAGTCCGACGACCATGCCGGGCTGCGCGTTGCGGTACAGGTGCTCGGAGACCAGGCCCCCGTCATGGCGGCCGATGGTGAGCTCGAGGAGCCGTTGGCCCTCGGCGCTTGCCGGCGAGTAGCACCGGGTGCGCCGGCGCCCGTCGATGTCGACGGACAGGTTGACGTGTTGGCCTGCCTTGAAGCCGGGAAACGCGTCATTGGGCTCGAGGAGCAGAGTCACGCTGCGCGGGGTGGAGCGCCAGACGGCGACCACCCGGGCGCGGGCGTCGTTGCGGGTCCACGTCGGCGACACCAGTTCGGTGTAGCGGTCGACCCCATGGGGACCGGTGAGCAGGTCGACCAGGCTGGAGCCCAGTACCCGCCGCGTCAAAGTTTGAGTGAACATATGTACACAGTGAACACTTGTTTACGACCAGTCAAGGGCTATTCGCCCGTTGTGTTACGCTTCACAACAGTGAACAGTCGTACGCCGAATTCACGGTCCGGGCGCACGCGGCCACCCCGGCCCGAACGTCCGCCGCGTCCCGAGCGGCCTCCGCGTCCAGTTCGGACCGACGGTCCGGAACGGGTTTCGCGCGAGGAGCGCAAGGAAGCCACCCGTCGCGCGATCATCAACGCGGCGCTGACCCTGCTGGCCGAACGCAGCTTCAGCGCGCTGAGCCTGCGCGAGGTGACTCGGGCCGCCCACATCGTTCCGGCCGCTTTCTACCGCCATTTCGAGTCGATGGACGCCCTCGGCCTGGTGCTCATCGACGAATCGTTTCGCGCGCTGCGTGAGACACTGCGCGACGCCCGAACCGGCGGTGTGGACCCCAGCCGGGTCATCGAGTCCTCGGTGGAGGTCCTGGTCGACAGCGTGGCCTCCCGCCCCGAATACTGGCGATTCATCAACCGGGAACGCTTCAGCGGGGTGACCGTGCTGCGCTATGCGATCCGCACCGAGATCCGGCTGATCACTTCCGAGCTGGCCACCGATCTGGCACGGTTCCCGGGGTTCAATGCGTGGAGCGCCGAGGATCTCAACATCTTGGCGGGGCTGTTCGTCAACGCGATGATCGTCACCGCGGAGGCCATCGAGGACGCCCCGGACGCCGAGACGCTCGCCGAGATCAAACATGTTGCGGTCAAACAACTCCGGATGATCGCGGTCGCCGCCGGCGGCTGGCGCAGCAAGCCGTGAGCGGTGCACCCCGCCGCGCGGAACGCCCCCGGGAAGCTGGCCGATGTCACCGGCCCGGGGATCACCGACCGGTGGGGCGTGACGTGCGCGGACCTGGGCGCCTCAGTACTGGCCCCTAACGGCACGCTGGTATCGGTGTTCGGCGACACCTTCGCCGGAGAGCGGGTGGGCCAGGGCGATTGGCGGTCGCCGGTGATCCTGATCGGTACCGGCGATGCGGGGCATCGGGTGCGCTACCAACGAGCCGGCGGCACCGATGCGCACTACGCCCGCCAGCTGTGGCACTACCGACACCGCGAACCGGCCTCTCGGCTGGACCGCTACGCCATCAGCACCGTGATCCCGTCAGATCTGCTGCGGGTGGAGCAGATGCTCTACCTGCACGCGATCGTCAACCGCGGGTTCGGCACGGTGGCGTGGACCGAGATCTGGCAATCGGCCGACAGCGGAGTCACCTGGCGCAACATCGGGACGCGGTTCCCCGCGCGGCTGCATCGCGGGTACGCCCAATGCTGGTCCTGGGACTACGACCCCGACGACGGCTGGGTGTATGTGGTCTCGACCGGCTTCCAGCGCGACAAGGGCGTGATCCTGCGGAGGGTGCGCCCCGCCGATATCGGCGATCCCGGCAAGTACTCCGGCTGGGGGTACCGCGGCGAGCGGCGAGCCTGGGGCCGCACCCCGGTGCCCATCACCCCTCCCGGCGAGACATGGGGTGAGCTGTCGCTGCGGCGCCTGGCCCCGCAGACCTGGGTTCTCGGCGGATTCGCATCGTCGCGCTACGCCCTGGGCTACCGGGTGCTGCGCTCCCCCACCTCCGAACTGGCCGAGGCGCCGCTGCAACGACCGCTGCTCGGGAGCACCTGGGACGACGAGGATCACGCGCGAGGCCGCGTCGCGCAGCTCTACGGCGGCTATGTGCTGCCGGGCTCCCGGGTGGATCGCACCGGCGGCGTGGGTCTGATGGTGTCGCAGTGGAACACCGCACACGGGTGGCCATACCGCGTGATGCAGTTCCGTGCGACGTTGCTCAGCGGCGAGAAAGTCCTCTAGCCCGGAGGCGTCGGGCGCCGACGCACCTGGACGGTTAACCCAGATTCCTCAGTAACTTTCTGGGTAAATGAGCGATGCGGGCCATAAAGCTGAATTTTTCCTGGGGGCCAGCTGCTAGCATCGCCGCCAAGTAGTCCGCGTAACTCCGGCGAGGGAAATCGATCGTGACAAAGGTGAAGCAGTTTCTGTGCGGTGCGGCCGTCGCCAGCCTGGTTGCGGGAACCGGAGCGGCGGTAGGGACGCAGGTCGGCCTGTCGACGCTGACCGCCGACTGGATGCTCACCGCCGAGCACGTGTTGCTGATCGGCCTCGACGGCGTCACCCTCTCGAAGGTCCTGGAGTACGCCTATGGCGACGACAGCGGGTTCAAGACGGCGATGGACCAGGGCATTACCGGAACCGCAAGTCTGACCAACCACACCACTCTCTCCGGGCCGTCGTGGTCGACGATCCTCACCGGCGTGTGGGACGACAAGCACGGGGTCTACAACAACCTGTTCCGGCCCGAGCCGTACAACGCGTGGCCGTCGGTGTTCAACCTGATCGAGTACAACAAGCCGGAGATCGACACCACGATCATCAGCAATTGGGAGTACCTCAACCAATTGGCCGACACCGGCGGATACGCGGTCGACAACAACATCTTCGTCCCGGCCGGGGACAGTGCGGCCGACAGCGACGAGCTGGTCACCGCGCTCACCATCGCCCAGATCCTCGGCACGGCCGACAACCCGGATGACATCTCGAGTTTCCTGTTCTCCTACCAGTCGCAGGCCGACCACGCCGGGCACTCGTTCGCCGGCGGGTCGGAAGAATATATGCAGGCCATCATCAATCTCGGGGCCAACATCCAGGAGATCCTGGCCGCGATCGCTCAGGTGCAGGCGATCACCGGCGACGACTGGTCGATCATCGTCACCACCGACCACGGCCACCAGCAGACGGTGACGCTTCCCGGGCTCAGCATCGGCCACGGCTTCCAGTCGCCCAATGAGACAACGTCGTTCGTCATCTTCGATCAAGCCGGTGATAACGCGACCGACGGCAGCCAGAACCTGAACTACTCGATCGCCGACATCACGCCGACGATCTTGTCGCTGTTCGGCATTCCGCTGCGCTCGGACTTCGACGGCGTCTCCATGGCATTCGACCCGACCGTCCTGAACGGCAACGTCACGCCCGTCGACCTCAAGCAAGCCCTCACCGACGCGATCGCGATGTACGGCTACCCGAACATCGGCAACGACCTCACGCTGGGCATCCGGACGGTGTTCGCCTCCATCCCCTACTTCCTCGACAAATTTGTGACCCAGATCGACCAGTACCTGCAGGGGATCGTCGACCAGGACATCTTCGGAATCAGCGCACTGGCCGAGGGCACCCAGTGGCTGGTCAACACCGTCGGCGGGGCGGTGGTCGACTCGACAAACGCCGTGGCCGGGGTGGTCGCCCACCTGTTGGGGTCGGGCGTGATCGCGCCCGAAGACACGCCGCTACCGGCGCCGGGCAGCGCCGAGTTCTCCGACCTGTCTCAACTGCTCAACATCGAGGCCCTGCTGGGCTGATCCGCCGAAACCGACGGCGCCACACCAAACCACTTCAACGAGGAGACCCCGATCGTGACGAAGGTGAAGCAGTTTCTGTGCGGTACGGCCGTCGCCAGCCTGGTTGCGGGAACGGGTGCGGCGGTCGTCGGGACGCAGCCGGGCCTGTCCGCCGTGACCGCCGAGTGGATGCTCGCCGCCGAGCACGTGCTGCTGCTGGGCACCGACGGCACCAACCTGGACAAGATCCTGGAGTACGCCTACAACGACGACAGCGGCTTCAAGATGCTGATGGACCGGGGCATCACCGCGGCCACCACCATCGCAGGCCATATGACGATGTCCACGCCGTCGTGGTCGACGATTCTCACCGGGGTGTGGGACGACAAGCATGGGGTGGTCAGCAACGTCTACCGGCCCGAGCCGTACACCACCTGGCCGTCGGTGTTCAACCTGATCGAGTACAACAAGCCAGAGGTCGACACCACCGTGATCTCCGGCCGGGGCCTGTTCACCGACATGGCCTCCACGGGCGGCTATCCGGCCGACAACATCATCGGCATCTCCGGTGGCTCCACCTCGGCGGAGATGGACTACCTGGTCACCCAGGAGACCATCTCCCGGATTCTGGCGACCACGAACAACCCGAACCTCGACACGTTCATGTTCTCCTACCAGTCGCAGGTCGACCATGCCGGGCACTCGTACGGCGGCGGTTCGGACGAGTACCGAGACGCCGTCATCAACGTCGGGGCCAACTTCAAAGAGATTCTGGAGGCGGTCGCCGCCGCCGAGGCGGCCACCGGCGATCGCTGGACGATCATCGCGGTCACCGACCACGGCCACCAGCAGAACCCGGACCTGTTCGGATTCAGCCTCGGCCACGGCTTCCAGTCGCCCAACGAGACGTCGAGTTTCGTGATGTTGTCGCTGGCTGGAAATGACGCGCAGGCCGGCGGCCAGAGCTTGAGCTACCAGACCGTCGACATCACGCCCACCATCCTGCAGGCTTTCGGGATCCCGATGCGGTCGGACTTCGACGGTGTCCCGATGCAGACCGACCCGGACATCCTCAACGGCATCGTGTTCCCGGCCGATCTCAAGCAGGCGCTCACCGACGCGATCCACAGCTACGGCTACCCGAACATCGGCATCGACATCATGCTGAGCATCCGGGCGCTGGCGGGCGGGGCCGGCTACTTCCTCGAGAATTACGCGCTGCCGCCCATCCTCAACTTCCTGCAGTCGATCGTCGACAAGGACATCTTCCTGGTCAGCGGGCTCGCCGAGGGCGCACAGTGGGTGCTCAAGACCGTCGGCGACGCCACGGCCGACGTGCTCACCGATATCGGCAGGGTGGTCGCGTACTTCACCGGGGCCGGCGTCATCCCACCGAACGACGCGCCGCTGCCCGTCCCGGGGGGCGCCGAGTTCACCGGTTCGCTGGACTCCTTGCTGGCGGACCACGCCTTCGCAGCCCCCGACCTGGGCGGCGCCGAGCTGCCCCTGCTGCTCGACGTGGATGCCCCGCTGAGCTGATACACCTCGGACTACGCGCGTCTGGCCAGCTGAAATAACCCACAGGCCTCCTCAGCAACACCCTGCCCAAATGAGCGATTTCGGGCAGAAAGCTGAGTTTTCGCTGGGTAACTGCTAGTCTTGCGCCCAATTGGCTGGCATAACTCGTACGAGGGAATCCGATCGTGACAACAATCAAGAAGTTCCTCAGTGGTGTGGCCGTCGCCGGCCTGGTCGCCGGGATGGGGGCCGCCGTCGGGACGCCGGCGGGACTGTCCGCAACGACGGCCGACTGGCTGCTTGCCGCCGAGCACGTGCTGCTGATCGGCACCGACGGGACCAACCTCTCCAAGATCCTCGAGTACGCCTACAACGAAGACAGCGGCTTCAAGACCGCCATGGACCAGGGCATCACCGGGGCCACCAGCGAGGTCAACCACACCACGATCTCCGGCCCGTCGTGGTCGACGATCCTCACCGGGGTGTGGGACGACAAGCACGGCGTGATCAACAACGTGTTCGAGTCCAGCCCGTACAACTCGTGGCCGACGGTGTTCAACCTGCTCGAGTACCACAACCCGAACATCGAGACCTCGGTGATCGCCGACTGGGACTACATCAACGACATCGGCGCCGCGGGCGGCTACGGGGCCGACAACAACCTGTTCGTCCCGTTCCAGAACAGCTGGGCCGACACCGACGCGGAAGTCACCGCACAGACGATCGCCCAGATCCTGGCGACCACAACCAACCCGAACATCGACACCTTCATGTTCTCCTACCAGGTGCAGGTCGACGAGGCCGGACACGGGTTCGGCGGCGGGTCGGCCGAGTACCAGCAGGCCGTGATCAATGTGGGCGACAACATTCAAGCGATCTTGGCCGCCGTCGCGCAGGCCAAGGCGGCCACCGGTGACGACTGGTCGATCATCATCACCACCGACCACGGCCACCAGCAGTCGCTGGGCTTCGGGCACGGTTTCCAGTCGCCCAACGAGACGTCGCAGTTCGTCATCTTCGATCAGGCCGGCGATCACGCGACCGACGGCAGCCAGAACCTGAACTACTCGATCGCCGACATCACGCCCACGATCTTGTCGCTGTTCGGTGTGCCGATGCGGTCGGACTTCGACGGTGTCTCGATGGCGAACGACCCGACCGTCTTGAACGGCATCGTCGAGCCCACCGACCTCAAGCAGGCCCTCACCGACGCGATCGCGATGTTCGGCTACCCGAACATCGGCAACGACCTGGCGCTGGGTCTGCGTACCGTCATCGCCACCATCCCGTACCTGCTCAACGGCGTTGTCACCGACATCGACAAGTTCCTGCAGGGAATCGTCGACCAGGACATCTTCCTGATCAGCGGACTGGCCCAATTCGCCCAGCAGGTCAACGATTTCGTGGGCGGGCTGATCGTGGACTCGACCCAGCTGGTGGCCCACGGCGTCGCCTACCTGACGGGATCCGGAGTCATCGCGCCGACCGACCCGCCGCTGCCGCAGCCAGGAAGCTCCGAGTTCACCGGGATCGAGTCCTTGTTGGCCGACCACAGCGTCTCGGCTCCCGACCTGGGCGACTCCGACCTGTCGGGGCTGCTCGACGCACTGGTGGGCTGATAGCTCTTCGTACGCCGACATGCCGCCAGGTCTTTGACCTGGCGGCATCGGTGTTTGGGTCGGGAGCCGCACCAGCCGCGACGCGTCACCTGGGCTGCGATAGCGTCCTGGCAGTTACCTCGGCTCGCGGGGCCAGGAGCCGTCCTCGATCCCCGTTGAACAAAGGAGTGGCGACACCATGAAGACCCCCATCTGCGAGCAGTACGGCATCGACTTCCCGCTGTTCGCGTTCAGCCACTGCCGCGATGTCGTGGCCGCCGTGACGAACGCGGGCGGCTTCGGCGTGCTCGGTGGCGCCGCCTACACCCCCGAGCAGTTGGATCGGGAGCTGAGCTGGATCGACGAGCAGGTCAAGGGAAAGCCCTACGGCATCGACATCATCGTGCCCGCCAAATTCGAAGGCAAGGGCGAGAACCTTTCCGGCCGCCAACTGTCCGACCGGATCCCCGATGAGTACCGGGCCTTCATCGCAGACCTGCTGGCGCAGCATGACATTGAGCCCGACGAGACCCCCCGACTGGGTTCGGCCATGCTCGCCGGTAGCGCCGGCGAGCAACTGCTCGAGGTTGCCGTCGCCCATCCCATCCGCCTGATGGCCAACGCTCTCGGGGTGCCGCCGGACTACATGATCAAGTCCGGAAAAGACAACGGCATCCCGGTCGCGGCTTTGGTGGGCGCCAAGGAACATGCGATCAAACAGGTGGCCCACGGCGTCGACCTCATCGTCGCTCAGGGCACCGAGGCCGGCGGCCACTGCGGCGAAGTCTCCACGCTGGTCGTCGTTCCCGAAGTGATCGAAGCGATCGACAACGCCGTGCCCGTGCTTGCCGCCGGCGGGATCGTCACCGGTCGACAGATGGCGGCCTGCGTGGCCTTGGGCGCCGCCGGTGCGTGGACGGGTTCGGTGTGGCTCACCACCGAGGAAGCCGAAACCGCGCCGCACACCGTGCAGAAGATGCTCGCAGCTACGTCGCGGGACACCATTCGCTCCACCGGGCGCACCGGCAAGCCCGCTCGCCAACTGATCTCTGATTGGACGGATGCGTGGCGGCCCAACGACAAGGGCCACCCGACGCTGCCGTTACCGCTGCAGTCGATGATCGCCGAACCCACCCTGCGTCGCATCGACAAGCTGGCCGCCACCGGACACCCTGGGGCGCAGGCCCTGTCCACCTATTTCGTGGGCCAGGGCGTCGGTCTGATGAACAAGGTGAAGCCTGCCCGCGACGTCGTGTTCGAGTTCGCCGAGGACTACCTCGCCGCCGCCGAACGACTCAGCGGCTCGATCGGGGACTGACCCTTTGGCCGCTACGGGGTCTGCGGCTCCCGCCACATCCGCCACAGCGTCGGTCCTCCGTTGGGCAACGTGATCTCGCCGATCACCCGGAAGCCGAAACGCTCGTAGTACGGCACGTTTTCGTGCTTGCTGGACTCCAGGTACGCCGGGCACAACTCGGCGTCGCAGCGATCCAGCCGCGGCTGCATGACGGCCTGCCCGAAACCTCGCCCCCGCACGGACGGGTCACTGCCGATCACCGCCAGATACCAGTGCGGCTCCTCGGGGTGGTTGGCATCCAACAGGTCCGCGAGCGCCCGCCCTTGGGAAAGGCGAAAGCCGAACGACCGGAACAGGGAAGGCACCATCCGCAGCTGCGACCAGGTCGACTGCTTCCAGCGGTTCGGCGGATCCCACAGCGCAGCCGATCCGACCACCGAACCGTCGTAGGCCACCTCGACCCCACCGCCCGCCAAGTGGTGAACCCGGGTCGAGGTCCCGAAGAACGTCGTCAACTGTTCGGCGCGGGCGGCATCGTCCGGCAGCAACCACATCGATACCGGGTCGTCGTAGAACGCGCGCCCCAACGCCTGCGCCAGCGGTGTGATGTCCGATTTCAGCGCGGGCCGCGCGTCGATTGCCATGCGGCTAGATTAATGCGTCGCATTCGGGCGCCGTGCAGAGCAAGATCAGCGGCTATGAGCACGCTGCTGTGGGATCAGCACACCTGCTTGCCGCTGCAGGACAGCGCCGAGGTGGCCTCGCTGGCGCGCTACCAGCACTCCAGTGGCGCACTGCTGTCGGTCAACGCGGGCTATGCCCCGCAGCGCTTCGCCGACTCGCTGGCCCTGCTGCGGCACTTCCGCCGCGCCATCGACGCTCACCCGGGCCTGACGGTGGCGACCGGAGTGGATGACGTCGACGCGATCACCAGTGCCGGCGGGATCGCGGTGGTCTTCGACTTGGAGGACTCCAACCCGCTCGACGACGATCTGGGCAACCTGGCCGTCTTGGCCACGCACGGCGTCCGCGCCCTGTTGCCCACCTACAACCACGCCAACCGTGCGGGCAGCGGCTGCCTGGACTCCGTCGACGGCGGGCTGACCGCGTGGGGCCGCGCGATCGTCGCCGAGATGAACGCGGTGGGCATGGTTCCCGACGGCTCGCACTGCAGCGCCCGCACCGGCCTGGACATGTGCGCGGTCTCGGTCGGCCCGGTCGTCTACAGCCATTCGTGTATGCGGGCGGTGTGGGACCACCCCCGCAATATCACCGACGATCAGGCCCGGGCGTGCGCGGCCACCGGCGGCGTCGTCGGCATCACCGCGGTGGGAATCTTCTTGGGCCCCAATACCCCCACGCTCGACGCGGTAGCGCGCCACCTGGAGTACGCGGTTGAGCTGGTGGGCATCGAGCATGTCGGGGTCAGCACCGACTATTCCTTCGACCACGCCGACTTCAACGCCGAGCTGGTCGCCAACCCGCAGTTGTTCGACGAGAGCTACACCCGTTGGGGTCCGATCCAGTGGATGCCGCCGGAGACCTGGCTGGGGCTGCGCGAACACCTTTCGGCACGGGGTTGGGCGGACGCAGACGTCAACGCCGTGCTCGGTGGCAACTTCCACCGGGTGGCACGGCAGACATGGCCGACCTAGCTTTTGTGTTCTCCATTGACGAAAGTCTTGATGGTGCTGATGAATTCGCTTGGTTTCTCGAGTAAGGGACTGTGTCCTGATCCGGCGATGACGACCGGCTGCAGGCCGGCTTGGCGATAGCGTTCGACGTTCTGGGCAGTCGGGGTCAGCACATCCCTGTCGCCCCACACCACCAACACCGGTTTGCCCAAACTCGCCAGCCGGTCGGCCACCGCCCGCTGCTCGTTGATCCGGCCCGCGGTCTTGGCGTCGCACAATGCGTTGTGGGTCATCCGTTTCAACGACCGGTAGGCCAACTCCGGAATCGGGAAGTCCGCGGCGAACCCGGTCTGCAGCGAACTCTTGTCGACGGCGTCGAGGCTGCGCAACCGATCGACAGCGGCGCCCAGCACCGGCCAGCACACCGCGTTGCCCAGCGCGGGCATCGCCGTCATCCCCAGCGCCGCTGGGGTGTCGGAAACGATCACGCGGTCCACCAGGTCCGGTGCACTCTCGGCCAGCGCGGTGGCCACCGTCCCACCCATCGAATGCCCGACCAGCACCGCGTGGCGTACGCCCAGGGCGTCGAGCGCGTGGTGCACGGCGGCTGCCTGCCCCTCCGCGCTGTACGGGCCCGCTTCGCTCGGGGCCTCGGAGCCGCCGTGGCCAACCAGGTCGATTGCGACCACGCGGGCTTCGCTTGTCAGCGCCGGTGCCACCGCATCCCACCATTGAATCGATGCCGAGTAGCCGTGCAACAGCACGATGGCGCGGTCCCCGCCCGAGCCGTATTCGCGCACGTTGAGATCCGGTCCGGGCAGCTGCAGCACCCGCCCCTGCGCAAACGGCTCCGCGGCCCGTGCGATGCGGTCGGTGACCACCGTATTGACCAGCAGGGCGACGAGAACGACCGTGATGACCAAAGCGGCAAGGCGTTTACCCACCCGCTGACGGTATCCCGGGCTTAGCCTGGACCGAGATCGAACCCACAGGAGGTAGCAGTGAGCGACCACGACATCCGGATGATC
This sequence comes from Mycolicibacter heraklionensis, assembly GCF_001021505.1. Taxonomy (GTDB): domain Bacteria; phylum Actinomycetota; class Actinomycetes; order Mycobacteriales; family Mycobacteriaceae; genus Mycobacterium; species Mycobacterium heraklionense. The sequence continues at coordinate 42,026 of NZ_LDPO01000015.1, read as the reverse complement.
GTCTTGTCCACCGACGACCTGGACGAATCGATCAAGTTCTACAGCGAGACCCTGGGCATGCCGCTGAAGTTTCGCGACGGCGCGCACTTCGCCGCCCTCGACGGCGGATCGGTGACGCTGGCATTGGCGACCGCGGTGGATCACCCCATTCACGGGCAGGTCGTGGTCGGCATCAAGACCGACGACGTCGACGGCGCCGCGAAAGCCATCGAGGCCAGTGGCGGCGGGATCGTGAAGGGCCCCTACGACGACGCGCACGAGCGGCGTGCGGTGGTCTACGACAACAAGGGCAATGGGCTGGTGTTCTATAAGCCGTTGGGGCGGTAGGGGTCAGCGCAACCGGGTGCGATCCAGGGGCCTTGGGCCTGGTTGAGGTCTACCATCCGCAATGTGACGATGACACCACCTCCTTGGCCGACACCGCCTGCCGCCCAGTCGCCCCGGCGGTCCACTGCGATATTCGCGGCCCTTGCTGCATTGCTATCAGTCGCCGCGTTGATCGTGGCGACGGTTGCACTCACCCGGACAGCGTCCGGCCTGAATCACACAACTGCCACTCAGCGGGCAGCCGCTCAGGCAACACTCTGCGAGCGGTACAAGCTAGCTGCACACGCAATGCACATCGAAACTAGTGACCCCTCGGGCGAGGCCGCACTCGCACGAGTCGCCCTTACGAACGGTGCGTTGATGTTGGATGTCGCCGCCGAGGATCCGGCCCTGGACGCCGAGCGTCGTGACGCTGCTCGTGCACTAGCTAGCAGCTACCAGACGACAGCAGCTCTGGGCACAACAGGCATGGCCACCAGAGATCAGTACCTGGCCTCGGTGGACGACATGAATGCCAAGGACCGCGTAATGGCGGCGTTGTGCGGTGAGTGAGTAGGTCGCTCGCCCACGCCGCACCTAAAAGCCCTGGAGACTGCCGCCGCAGCGGAGCCCGCCAGTTGGGCTAAGATCAGCACCCGGCAGCCCGGCAAGGTTGAAGCCGCCATAAGCCGTGCTACGACGAATGCGCCATGTAGTGTCGCCATTGCGGTGCGCCCTCCAAACCTCTGTGATACCGGATGTATCAGGCGCATGATTATGCTAGGGATCCGGTTATGAACACCACGCCGCCGCCTTGGTCCGCACCACCGTTGGGGGTGCCATTGCGCCGACAATCGTCACCAATCCTTCTCACACTGGTTGCGGCGCTATCGGTTTCCGCGCTAATTCTGGCGATCGTGGCACTCATCCGGCCGGCGAGTTCGACATCCGTCTATACCGCCGGGCAACGCACCGCTGCGAAGACGCATCTCTGCGAGAGGTACAAACTTGCGGCGGACGCGGAACATATCGAGACCAACGGGAGTGACGCTGCTTTGGCGCGTATCTCGCTCGTTAACGGCGCCAACATGCTCCAGTCCGCTGCTGCAGACCCGGCGCTTGACCCCGCTTACAGTGCTGCTGCGGACTCATTAGCAGAGTCATATCAGACGATGGCGGCGGCATCGTCGATGGGCTCAGATGACCCCCACTACAAAGCCGCACTGCAGTCTGTGATTTCGCAAGAGAGCGCCCTCAAGACACTGTGCGGCCAGTAGGCCGCCGCCGGATAGCCGACCACGTCGGCACGGTTTGAACGCGCGCCAGCAGACTTACCCAGGCCATCTCCTACGATGCGCCAATGACGCAGCGAGCCTGATCGCGGAGTCCTGGACCGCTCGACGCCCAAGACCTCGCTGGAGGAACAAACGCGGTCTCAATCAGGATGTAAACGTGAAATCCCGTTGAGGGCTACCATCCGCAATGTGACCATGCCATCGCCCCCGTGGCCGGCAGCTCCCAACGCTCAGCCGCGTCGCCGGTCAGCATTAGTACTCGCGGCACTTGGTGCTTTGCTGGGTGCCGCCTCTATGATCCTGGCAATCGTGGCGTTCACTCGACCCCCAGCCAGCCCGACCTATTCGGCGGCCCAAAGGACGGCCGCCAAGACCGACTTATGTGGTCGGTTCAAACCCGCCATGGACGCTGTCCACATTGAGACCAACGGACCCGACGCAGGCTTTGGACGTATCGCCTTGGTAAACGGCGCCCTCATCCTCGAAGCCGCGGCATCCAACCCCGCATTGGAACCCGCGGCTCGCGATGCGGGGAACGCGGTGGTGCAAGCGTACGAAAGCTTGGTTGTCGAGTCGTCCAGCGGTAGAGCGGGCGACTCACGATTCGATTCAGCCGTAGATGCCGTAAACGCCAAAGAACGCGTACCGAAGGATTTATGCGGTGACTGATTCGCCGACCGATCTTCCACCGGGTAAATGGTCATTTTATTTGGTGGGCGCATGGTGGCCTGGCGCCCCGACCCAACCTGAGAGCGGCATCCAGCACTGGTCTAGCCAATCCGGCGCCAAAGAGAACGAAGCTAACGACCTCCGGGACTTCACAAACGGCGTAAGCGCGAGAAACAGTGGAAAAACCACGGAAGACGAGCTGATACGGCTACGTATCGGCTACAACCGCCTGATAAACGCCGCCGAGCATTGTCGGAGCAAAAGCACCGCCAGCGACAGCGTTGTCAAGGCCGTTAAAGAACTCCGTCAGAACTTGACGAAAATCGCCGACCAGTACAACCCACAAATCGACGTCCTGGTAGCGAAAAATACGCCCGAGGCAATGACCGAAGCCATCGGACTAATCGCCGAAGCCAACGCGAAGGCTGCCGAATATAGTTCCGAAGCCAACGGCAAGATCATCGCGGCAACCCAACAGATGTTCAATGAACTGGGCATCGAAGGTGACGCCCAGAAGTGGCTGCAGGATAACGGCGCAAAATTCAGCACGCCACCGCCGCAACCGCCCACCAGCGAAGAGCTGAGCAGGAAAGCAGCTGGTACCGACCAGCTTCCGTTCCCGTACGGCACTGGAGACGCGGAGAATCACTCAGTTCCCAAGAGCGTGGACGAACTCCTTCTGCCGGAAGGCCCCGCCAACAGCGGCGCAGGCGGCAACGACACTGGCGGGACGGCTGGCACGAACAGTGGCGTCGCCAACGGCCAAAGCGGAGCCGGCCCCGGCGGCACCAACGGCGGCGTCGCAAACGGCCAAAGCGGAGCCGGCCCCGGCGGCACCAACGGCGGCGTCGCCAACGGCACGGGGGGAACCAACGGCGGCGTCGCAAACGGCCAAAGCGGAGCCGGCCCCGGCGGCACCAACGGCGGCGTCGCCAACGGCACGGGGGGAACCAACGGCGGCGTCGCCAACGGCCAAAGCGGACCGCGCGTGACAATCACACCCGCGTCTACTACGACCGGCGACACCTTGACCGGCCAATCCGCGGCCTCTAGCGGTGCGTTGGCGCCGCCGGCAGGTGCGATACCCGGCCCTCCGGCGATGGGTGGAGGCGGCGGCGTGCCGTCGCCCATGGCCTCCGCCATGCCAGGCCTCAGCGGCCCACCCGGCGGTGGCATGCCCCCCGGTCTTCCCGCAGGCGGGCCGGCTCAAGCATTCGCGTCAGGCATGCCGGGAGGTGGGCCTCCTGGACCAGGCGGGCCACCACCGCCGTTACCGCCGGGCGGAGCAGGCACCGGAGGGTTCGGCCAGCCGTCGCAGATTCCCCCCTCGCCGTCGGTGACGCCGATGGCCGGCGGTGCGCTCGGCAATATGGCGCAGTTGGCCAGCCCAAGCACGGAGGTGGCCCCCGCTGCGCCTACTGCGGGCGCCACACCGGCAACACCAACGGCACCGCCGGTGACAGCGAGCCCGGCCTCGGTGTCGTCGGGGCCGATCAGCGCCGGCCCGGCAGTCCCGTCGGGTCCCTTGCCCGGCTACGGGGCAGACCTGCGCCCAGCGGCTGCGGCTGTCCCGGCAGCACCCACGGCGCCTGCCGGACCAGCGGGCCCGACTCCCCCGCCCCCGCCCGGCGGCCCCACGACGCCGACGTCCGGGGGTCCGACGGTGGCCTCCACCGGTGATCGTCCGCCACCGGGCAAGCCGACGCCCGGCGCAGCCAGTCAGTCCGGCGCATCGGTGGCCGGCAGCATGGGCGCCGGGACCACCGCGGGGGCCGGAGCCGGTACGGCCGCGCGACGGCTGGCCGAACACCAAGATCTGCAGCGCAAAGTCGACGCCGTAGCCCGCCAAGCACCGAACCTGGCCTGGGCCGCCGGCCTTCGCGACGACGAGACCACCACCGTGCTGGCCACCGACCTAGCCGGAGGCTGGATTCCGCCCACCGTCAAACTGCCGCCCGGGCTCACGCTGCTGGATCCGGCCCACCGCCGTCGCGACACCAGCGCGGTCGATCTGCTCGGTGCGGTGATCGCGGCCGCCGCCCACCAACCGAACACCTACGTCACCGAGGCCGGTCCGAACGATCCGATTCCCGGCAGCGGCGAGCGCGCCCGCTATGGCCAGCACGTCGACGAACTCGGTCCCACGCTCATCGATGTCACCGGCACCAGCGACCGCCTGCCGCGGATCGTGCAGACCGTGGCACGCGCCGTGGCCCGCCGGTCCGGCGTCGCCGACAACGAAATCGCGCTGTTCCGGCAGGTAGTCACCGACACGCAGACGCGCGTACTGTCGGCCTATCCCCAACATGCTCCGCGGGATGTTGCCGACTGGATGCTGTTGGCGGCCATCGACGCCCTGATCGACGGAAGCGAAGAGCTGGCCCGCTACCACCTGGCGTGGTATCTGGCAGTGGCAGTACGGCATGGAGGTGTTACGCCATGACAGACGACTTCGTAAGGCATTACGGTGCGGACTTCTTGCACATTGCGCTCTCACAGCCCCCGACGGCAATCCCCCCTGGACCGGTCCATCCGGGCGGATCGTCTCCGGTCGATGCCACGATGGCGGCTTTCGGTGCCGCGACCAACCTGAACCTGGTCGAGCAGAACACCGAACTAGCCAACGATCACCGAGACCGCACCGGCCACGCCGCCGATGCCGTGCGCAAGTTCGCCGAGCATGAGGCCGACGCGGTCTCGAAGTTCCAGAATGTCGCCGCCGAGGCCGCCCCCTCGATGGCGCCGCAGCAGCAGCTTCCCCAAGAAGCCATGGGCGGGGCGATGCAGGGTGTCAACAGCGCTATGCAGGGCATCACCAGCGCACTCAGCGGAGCTCTCGGCGCGGTGACAAAACTGCCCCAGGGGTTGATGCAAGCCGGCCAAGGTGCATTGTCGCCACTGATGAGCGCGGCGTCGTCCCTGGGCAAGGCCGGGCTCGGCGGCACCACGCTGGCCTCGGACATCAGTCCCGACCCCGGCTTGGGCGGCGGGGATTTCGGCACCGGCGGAGGCGGCGGTGGGCTGGGCGTGGGCACCACGCCGGCCAGCAACCTGGGCCCGCCCCCGGTTCCGGGGACATCGACGCCGACAACACCCGCCAGCTCGCTGGCCAATACCGGTGCGGCCGGTCCCGCGGGTGGTGCGCCCACCGCGGGTGGGGGCGGCGGCGGGATGATGCCGATGATGCCCGGCGGAGCGGGCGCCGGCGGCAAGGGCGGTAAGGATGACAAGGCCGACGCCAAGCGGATCGCCGCCCCCGGCGTGCCCAACGGCCAGCCCGTCAAGGGCCGCACGACGGCCCCGCCCAATGTGCCGGTGACCAAGTCGATCGCAAAGGACGCCGGCCATCCCGGCATCACGCCGCTGAAACGCATTGTGGACAAGGGTGATACGTCGAAGTGACCGCGCCGGCGGGGCCGCTGCTCGGCTAATTGACCCCGGGTCGCCGAAGACCAATTGTGTATATTGGTGTGTATGGCTCGGTTGAACGTGTACGTTCCAGACGATCTGGCGGAGCGTGCTCGGGCGCGGGGACTGAATGTCTCGGCGCTGACTCAGGCAGCGATCAGCGCCGAGTTGGAGAATTCGGGAACCCGCACCTGGCTTGACGGGTTGGAGGATCGGAGCACAACCGCTCGACACGACGACGTACTAGACGCACTCGACACCGCCCGTGACGAGTTCGGAGCGTGAGCGTCTCTTCCTCTTCTTCGCCAGCAGAGCAGGTGGTCATTGACGCCAGTGCCATGGTGGACCTACTCGCCCGCACCCGTGATCGGTTTACCGCGGTCCGGGCGCGACTGGCCAACACAGTGATGAACGCGCCGACTCACTTTGACGCCGAGGTGGTATCGGCACTCGGCCGCATGCATCGCGCCGGCGTACTCACGGTTGCTCAGGTCGAGACGGCGCTGGATGAGCTTCGGCGGGCGCCGGTGATAAAGCATGAACTCTCACCACTGCTGGCAGGAGCGTGGGCGCGACGCGACATTCTGCGCCTCACCGACGCCCTCTACGTCGAACTTGCTGACACGGCAAATTTGGTGCTGCTCACCACAGACCAGCGCTTAGCGCGCGCCTGGCCTGCCGCCGAGGCCATCGGCTGACAGCACTTTCGAATCGCCGCTAACTCGATTCCAAGCGTTACCTGACCCGTTCCGAAATCATTTGCGTCACAGTTTCTGCGATCTGATCGGACCGAGGAATCCCTTGGACTAGGACATCAATCAACACCGACGATGCAATGCGGTATACGACGCTCTGCGAATTTCCAGGGAAGACCAGGGCAACGGTGGACGTATCCTGCTTGTTCAGGCTGAAATCGTAAAGCTTTGCCTGTAGCGCCGCACAGGCCTCGAAAGAAGACACGAGCCGGTCGAATTCAGCTCTCGCCGCGCCATCATCAGGATAAATTCCGATCCCCTGCGCGACGGTAGATATGGTGCTTATTTCTCCACCAGCGGCCGTGTATGTCACGGTACGAAACTGTGACCACTTGTGCCCAAAAGCGTCCTCTTGGCCAAACACTGGACGGCACTGCTCCGGCGTACGCGAATTCTCGGGAAACGAAGTGGGCGCGTCCGTCACCGGCAGCGCAGTGAGGTCACCGCGGTCCGTGATGCGCTGGACATCATCCAGGCCAACGATCAACGCGTCGGCATCGATGCCGGGTGCCGCGCCAACACCACCGGAATGGCAGGCGGTCAGCGTCACGGCGAGACAGCACACACCAGCAAGGATCCTGAAGCGGGCGAACAAGTCCTTGCGAACCACGCTAGTCCCTCCCAAAAACAACTGGATCAGGCATCGTCATTTAGTCGTGAAAACCGGCGGAGGCGGCACGTCCATCGTTACCCCGTAGGTTAGGAACTTAGCGGACAAGACAAGAATCTCGTCATATAATTCCTGGGCCTCCGCATTATATTCAGCCACGGCGGCATAATTTTGGGGATTAGGAGGGCTAGCGTTGTGCGAGGAGATTTTTACGCTCAATTCCGCCAAATCCTGGTATAGGTCGTCAAGTGATTCGTTTGTCGATGATCCATCATCAGGACCGCCTTTTTGTTTCGCGCCGCCAGCCGGATATCGCCCGGTCAACGCTTGCGCCTGCGCCGCCCGTTGCCGACTGTCCGCGGAGGCATCGGCGACGATCTTGTGGATCTCCCGGGTCTTGCCGACCAGGTACGCCTGGAACTGACGGGCGCCGACCGGAGTGTCCATGCCCGGCCAGGTGGCAGCGGCCTGGCGGATCTCGGCTTCCAGCGCGTCCAGACGCGCCCGCGACTGCAGGTTGTGCTGGTGAGCGCCACGCAGGATGCCCTCAAAAGACCGGTCGAGCTCCACCGACGTCGCCAACCGCTGCGCCAGCTGCGCTTCTCGTGCCCGGGCGGCCTCGGCGAACGCGCCCAACTGGTCCGGCATAGCGCAAAACCTACGCGCGTGCGCCTCATCGCGTGTGCGCAAGTGACTGGTTCCCGCTGGCCAACGCCAGTAATGTCGTCGCGGTGCGCTTTGTCGCCGCAGGGGGCGGCGCAGCATCGCCGAGCGTGCGTCGTTAGGGGTAGCAGAGCATGCCGCTGAGTCTGTCGAACCGGGACCAGAACTCCGGTCACCTGTTCTACAACCGACGACTGCGCGCCGCCACCACCAAGTTCTCGGTGCGGATGAAGCACGACGACCGCAAGCAGACCGCCGCGATCGTGCTTTCCATCGTGCTGATCTTCATCGGCATGGGCTGGATGCTGCTGCTGAACGTGTTGCGTCCGGCCGGAATCGTGCGGACGTCGTCGATCGTCGGCGACCGCGACTCCGGAGCGATCTACGCACGCATCGACGGGCGGCTGTACCCGGCGCTGAACATCACCTCGGCTCGGCTTGCGGTCGGCCACGCCGAGGTCCCCACCTGGGTCAAACCCGCGGAGATCGCCAAGTACCCGACCGGCCCCATGATCGGCATACCCGGCGCTCCGACGTCATTGGTCGCCAACACCGGCGCCCCCTCGGCGTGGGCGGTCTGCGATACCGCGGGCTCGCCGCGCCGTGCCGAACCACCCGTGGTGACCTCGATCGCGGGGCCGTTGAGCCCGGTGGGCCGGGCCGCGCCGCTGGCCCCCGACGCCGCGGTGCTGACTCGCTTCCAGGGCGCCACCTATGTCATCTGGGGCGGCAAGCGGTCCCAGGTGGACCCCGCCGATCGGGCGATCACGCTGAGCCTGGGCATCGACCCGGGCACCACCGTCCCGGTGGAGATGTCACGGGCCCTGTTCGACGCACTGCCGAGCACCGAGCCGCTGCGGGTGCCGGTGATCCCGCTGGCGGGCACGCCGTCGCAGTGGGTGCCCGGATCCCAGGTGGGCGCGGTGCTGGAGACCCGGACAGCCGGCGGCGGCTCACAGTTCTATGTGCTGCTGCCCGACGGGGTCCAGAAGATCACCAGCTTCGTGGCCGACTTGATCCGCAGCGCGAACTCGTTCGGGTCGGTCGCCCCGCTGGTGGTCAGCCCGGACAAGCTGATCAACATCCCGGAAGTGGGCACGCTTCCCGTCGAGTACTACCCGAACAGCAGGCTCAAGTTCGTCGACACCGCCGCCGATCCGACGACGTGCGTGGGCTGGGAGAAGGCTTCCGGGGACCGGCAGGCCCGGATCACCCTGTACAGCGGGCGCGGCCTGCCGGTATCGCCGGGGATGGACAACCGGATCGTCCGGCTGGTGCGCGACGACCGCAGCCCCACCTCGGTGGTGGCCAACCAGGTTTTGGTGTTGCCGGGCGCAACCAACTTCGTCACCTCGACCAGTGAGCTGCTCGACTCGGATACCCGCGAGACGCTGTTCTGGGTGTCGCCCAACGGGGTCCGGTTCGGCATCGCCGCCGAGAGCGAGACGTTGCGGGGCCTCGGCCTGGATCCCGGCTCGGCGCAGCAGGCGCCGTGGCCGCTGCTGCGCACCTTCGCGACCGGTCCGGAACTGTCGCGGCATGCCGCGCTGTTGGCGCGCGACACCGTGGCGTCGGCCGGCGCGGTGCAGCCGGTGGTCCCCAACAACCAGCAGGGCGGGCAGTGAACCATGTCCAAGCGAGCGTTTGTCCCGGTCCGTCTTCAGGTCCCCGAGCCCAAGCCGGTGCGGGTCGCCCCCCGCGCACCGGATGCCCTTCCCGAACGCGAGCCGCGCAACCTCTGGGTGATGATCGGCATGCCGGCGCTGATCGTCGCGCTGATCGGCACCATCGTCATGCTCTACGTCTCCGGAGTGCGCAGCTTGGGCTCGGGAATGTTCCCGATGGTGGGCATGGCCGGCCTGGGCATGCTGATGTTTTCCGGGCGGTTCGGCCGGGCCCGCAAAATCAGCTGGGGCGAGCAGGAGAAGAACCGGCGCAGCTACCTGCGCTCCCTCGACAGCGAGCGCGACGAGATCCAGAAGGCGGTCTGCGCCCAGCGCAATGCCCAGGAGTTGGTGCACTCCAACCCGCAGGGGCTGGGCGCAGTCATCGGCGGTCCGCAGATGTGGGAGCGTCGCCGCTCCGACGCTGACTTCCTGGACGTGCGGGTGGGTGTCGGCGTTCAACATGCCCCGGATTCGGTGTTGTCGGTGCAGTGGCCGGAGATCCCCATCGACGAGGAGCTGGAGCCGGTCACCGGCCAGGCGTTGCGCGACTTCATCCTCGAACAACGCAAGATCCGCGACATCGCGAAAGTGGTCAACCTGCGCTCCCGCCCGGGATTCAGCTTCGTCGGCGAGGATCTCGACGGGGTCCGCTCGCTGCTGCGTTCGATGCTCAGTGGGCTGGCGGTTTTTCACAATCCGCTTGACGTCAAGTTGATGGTGGTGACCCGGCACCCCGAGCTGTGGTCCTGGATGGTCTGGCTTCCGCACAACCAGCACGACGAGCTGTTCGACGCCTGCGGGTGGCGGCGCCTGGTGTTCACGAGCCCCACCGAACTCGAGGCAACGCTCGGTGCCGACCTGCACATGAAAGGCAAGCGCGGTGCCTGGCGGCCACCGTCGGCGCCGAGTCCCACCACCATGGGATCGGCGTTGGAGACCGGCACTGACGGGCATGATCTGGGTCCGCACTGGGTGATCGTCGACGACAACACCGGCAGTCCGGAGGCCTGGGAAAGCGTCATCGGGCGGGTCGGCAAGGAAGGCATCACGGTGCTGCGGGTGGCGTCCCGGCTCGGCACCGGTGTCGGCTTCGCGCGCGACGAGGTCTTCGAGGTGATCGACCACCCGGCCCGGCACAACCTCGCTGAGGACGCGGCCCCGGCCCACCGCAGAGACGGGCGCGGCACCGGCACGTCACCACGGCCCATGTTGCGCGCCGGCGGCAAATTCTTCGCCCACGCCGACCAACTGTCGGTGCCGCGTGCCTACCGCTACGCGCGGGCGATGGCGCGCTGGTCCCCGACGGCCAGTGTCGACGTCGCCGACACGGGCAGTGGCGCGCTGGAACTGTTGCGCGCACTGGGAATCGACGACGCGCGCGAGCTGAACGTCGACCGGCTGTGGGCCGAGCGGCGCAGCCGCGGCGACGAGCGGTGGGCGGAGATCCCGGTCGGCGCCAAACCCAACGGCGAGTTGCAGAACGTCGTGCTGCGCGCAAAAGACTTCGGCGGCTTCGGTTTCCACTCGGTGGTGATCGGCACCAGTGGCTCGGGCAAGTCGGAGTTCTTCCTGTCCCTGGTGTACGGCATAGCGCTGACCCACTCGCCGGAGACCTTCAACGTGATCTTCGTGGACATGAAGTTCGAGTCCGCGGCCCAGGACATCCTCGGCATCCCGCACGTGTCGGCGGCCCTGTCCAACCTCGGTAAGGACGAGCGGCACCTCGCCGAACGGATGCGCCGGGCCATCGACGGCGAGATCGCCCGGCGCTATCGACTGTTCAACTCCGTCGGTGCGCGCGACGCCAACGACTACGAGGAAATCCGGCTGGCCGGCCGGGACCTGGAGCCGGTGCCCATCCTGCTGGTGGTGATCGACGAATACCTGGAGCTGTTCCAGAACCACCCCAAGTGGATCGACCTGATCATCCACATCGGCCAGGAGGGCCGCGGCGCCAACGTCTTCTTCATGCTCGGCGGGCAACGCCTGGACCTGTCGTCGTTGCAGAAGGTCAAGTCCAACATCGCTTTCCGAGTCGCCCTGCGTGCCGAGTCCGGTGACGACAGCCGCGAGGTGATCGGCTCGGACGCCGCCTATCACCTGCCGTCGAAAGAGAACGGCTTCGGGCTGCTGAAGGTCGGCCCGCGAGACTTGGAGCCCTTCCGCTGTTTCTACCTGTCGGCGCCGTTCGTCGTCCCCAAGCGCAAGACGTCGACGGGCAAGACCCTCGACATGACCCTGACCAAGCCGCGGCTCTACACCTGGCAGTACCAGCCGCTGGATGAGGCGGACGCCCAAGCGCTGCAGGACATGTCGGCCACCGACGCCGAACCCGACGAGTTCCTTCTGCACGCCGACGGCTTCAAGAAGAAGAAGATCGTCGACGTGCTGCGTGAGTCGCTCATGGCCGCCGACCGCACGGCGCCGCACCTGCCGTGGCTGCCCCCGTTGGAGATCTCCGAGCCGGTCGACGCCCTGGTTGCGCGGTACCGGGGCAAGCCGTGGGACGTCGACTACGGCCGCAACCCCGGGCTGGTGTGGCCGCTGGCCGTCAAGGACATCCCCGAGGACGCGCAGCAGCTGATTCACTGCGTCGACGTGTTGCGCAGCAACATCATGGTGGTCGGGGCCAAGAGCCGTGGCAAGACGACGACGCTGATGACGCTGATGTGTTCGGCGGCGCTGATGTACACCCCGGCGCGGCTGACGTTCTTCTGCGTCGGCGGCGCCACGCTGGGTTATGCCGAGACGCTGCCGCACGTGGCCGACATCGTCTCACCGGCCGACCGCGAGGGCGTGGAGCGCACCGTCGCCACCATGGCCGCGCTGATCAGCGCCCGTCAGGACACCTTCCGCCGCGACAAGATCGACATCAACGAGTTCCGGGAGCGGCGCTTCGGTTCCGGTGGTGAAAGCCTCGCGGGCACCGATCCCAATGACCCCTACGGCGACGTGTTCCTGGTCATCGACGATTTCTCCGACCTGTATGCCGCCGACACCATGCTCGGGGACCGGATCATCGCGCTCAGCGGTGTCGGCCCGGAGTACGGCGTGCACCTGATGACCAGCGCTTCGGGCTGGATCCACGGCCAGCGCCAGACGTTGCTGCAGAACTCCGACGTACGCATCCAGTTGCGACTGCAGAACCCGGGCGAAAACGAGATGGGCACGGCGTCGCTGGACGCCCGCGACGCCGCCAAGCGCACCGTGAACCGGCCCGGCTTCGGTCTGACCGAGTCGCTGCACGAGATGCTCATCGGGGTGCCGGAGCTGGCCGCCGACGACGGCACCCGGATCGGGACCCGGGAACTGGGGACCCGGGTCGCCGAGGTCGCGGGCGTGACCAAGCACGCCACGCTCAAGCGGCTGCCGCCCGCGGTCGCGCTCTCGGAGGTCCTGGCCTACGACGTGGCACAGCGCCCGCCCGCCCAGACCGCCCCGTCGATCGCGTTCATGATCGGCGAGCAGCACGATCTGCTGCCGGTGCCGCTGATGCTGTCCGAGCACCCCGGGATGATGATTCTGGGGCGGGCCCTGTGCGGCAAGAGCGCCACCCTGGCCGCGATCGGCGAAGCGGTGATGGCGCGGTTCAGCCCGCAGGAAGCCCAGATCACCATCATCGACCCCAAGACCGGGCCGCTGCGTGACCTGCAGGGCGCCGGCTACGTCAATGCCTACGCCTACGACCAGGACGAAATCGACGAGGTGCTGACCACGCTGGCGCAGCAGGTTCTGCTGCCCCGGCTGCCGGCCAAGGGCCTGAGCCAGGAGGAGCTGCGAGCGCTGAAGCCCTGGGAGGGGCCACGTCATTTCGTGTTGATCGACGACGTGCAGGATCTTCGTCCGGCGCAGATCCATCCGGCCAAGCCGCCGGTGGGCGCGGCGCTGTGGAAGCTGATGGAGCGGGGCCGCCAGATCGGCCTGCACGTGTTCACCACGCGCAACTCGTCCAACTTCGGCCAGCTGGAGATGGACCCCTGGGTCAAGACGCAACGCGCCGCCAAGGTGCCCACCTTGTTCATGGACAACGACCCGCAGAACAAGGTCAACCGGATGGTGCGGGCGCAGGCGCTGCCCCCCGGCCGCGGCCTGTTGGTCAACGACTCCGACGTGGAAGGTGTCCTGGTCGGAGTGCCGTCGTCGATGATCCACGATTTCGAGCAGCAATAACCGGTATTTACATCGTGAAGTGACGGCGGACCCGAATTCGGTTTACGATCGACTCCGACCTGCCAACGTCGGCATATCAGCGATGAGCCTGATGAGGCACAGGGGAGGAAATATGTTCTCTGTCGAACCGGAAGCAGTCCTGGCGTCCTCGGGCGTCGAAGCGGGGATCACCGCCGAAACGGAGGCGGCCGCCGCCTCGGCCAGCCCGGCACTGCTAGGCGTTCTGCCGATGGGTAATGACCCCGACTCCATCGCGTTCCAGGCCGCCCTGCTGGCCTCCGGCAGCGAATACCTGGGCATCGTCGCCGAGCATTCGGCGCAGCGCGGCCTGTTCTCCGGCGCGCAGGCCACCGCCTCGGGTGTGTACGGCGCCACCGAGGCACTGCGAGCCGCCACCGTCGCACTCGGCGGCTAGTCGGTGGCCGACCCGGGGTGGGCCGCCCGCACACCGGAGACCAACGACATGTTGATCAAATCCGGCGCGGGTGTTACGACCATGCTGACCAACGGGGCGGCATGGACGGCATTGGGTGTGGCCCACCACGCGTCGGGAATCGCCTCGGCGATCAACACCGCTTTGACCTCGATCGGATGGGTCGGCGCCGGTTCGGAGGGGTCGGTTCTCAACGCAACGCTGCTGAACGTGGCCCTGCATGGGCTGGCGGGCTGGGTCGACGTTAAGGCGCCCATCGTCGCGGCAGCGGTCGAGGCCTACCAGCTGGCCTACGGCAGCATGCGCACCACCCAGGAGTGCGAGGAGAACCGGATCGAGACCGCCACCGACTATGGGATCAACCCGTCGGTGCTGGGGGCGTTGACGCCACGCATCACGTCGCTCGAATACGAGTACTACGGCCTGTTCTGGCCCAACAACGCCGCGGTGGGCGCGTCCTACGGGGCGACGCTGACCGCGCTCACCTCCAGCCTGACGGTGCCCGCCCCGGTGGCCGGGATGGGTGCCTCGCCAGCGGCCCCGGCGGCTGCGGCCAGTGCCGTCGGCGAAGCGGCGTCCCAGGCCGCCGCCGGTGGTGCCATGCGGGCCGCCTACACCGGGACGTCGTCGGCGACGAATGCCGCCGGGCAGGGCGCCAACGCCGCCCAGGGCATGAGCGGGCAGATGAGTTCGATGCTGGGCCCGGTCCAGCAGATCGGCTCGACGCTGATGCAGGCGCCGCAGTCGCTGATGCAGATGCCGCAGTCGATGATGAGCCCGATGCAGTCGCTGATGGGCATGTTCATGAACCCGAGCATGCTGGGAGGCGCGCTCAACCCGGCGGGAGCCGGCGGGGTGCCGGCCACGGCGATGCTGGCCAATGCGACGTCCGCACCCGGCGCGGGCGGCTTCGGGGGCGGCGGAGCGGGCGCGCCGGTGTCGGCGTTCACCCGCCCGGTGAGCGCATTCGAGTCCGGCGGCGGCCGTCCGGTGGGGTTGCGGCCCAGTGGCGCGCTGGGCTCCGTCGAGTCTCAGCGGGTGACGACGACCAGCGCCGGCGGCATGGGCGGCATGCCGATCGCCCACGGCGCCGGGGCGGGCGGAAAAGGTCAAGGCGACCGGTCCTCCGACCGGACCAACACCGTGCGAGTTGTCGACGACCGGGTGTGACCTGGGCGTTTGCTGAAGACAGGGTGAATCGACACATCCGAAAGGAGCCAATACACTACCGCCAGCTACATCCCGCCGAACCCGGGGGGGTTGTTCTACAACCGAGGAGGAAACGATGGCAGCCATTGTCGTCACGCCCGAACTGATGCGGAACACCGCATCGAAGTTGTCGCAGCACATCGAACACGCCCAGGCGATCGCAAATCAGTACCTGCACGACCACGAAAACATCTTGAGCGCAGCGACCTGGGACGGCGCGGGGTCGAAGGCCTCCTACGCCACCGCCGCGCAGATCCACGAAGACATGCAGAAAGTCCTCATCGGCGGCACCCGCCTGACCGAGGGCCTGAACCAGGCTGCTGCCCTGATGGAATCGCACGAATCCCACTCCGAGCACGCCTTCCACTCGCTGTTCGGCGGACAGTCCGCCTAACCCTCGATCTCCGTACTCGAAAGGACACCGATTCCCATGGCCGCAAGTGACGGCATTACTTACCACCCCGGCGCCGTCAGCGATCACGCTCACGGTGTGATCAGCAGCGCCGGCACCCTGGACCAGATCCACGCGGACGCTCACCAGCTCACCCAGATGCTGACCGAGTACTTCGCCGGCCACGGTGCCACCGGTTTCTTCGAAGCCCAGGCCCAGATGCTCTCCGGCCTGCAGGGCCTGATCGAGACCATCGGTCAGCACGGTTCCACCATCGGCTCCGTGCTGGAAGGGGCCATTTCGACCGACCAGACGATCCAGTCGCTTTTCTGATCAATCCCGATCGTCGCCCGAGGTGGGGTGTCTGCGCGACCGGCGCAGATGCCCCATTTCGCGTGTCAGACCGGCTACGACACATCACACCTGAGGCGAAGATGACGTGCTGACGACGACGCTCGACGGACTGTGGGTGCTGCAGGCCGTCACCGGGATCGAAACGCTCTGCCCGGAACTGGGGCTTCGCCCGCTGCTGCCCCGTCTGGACACCGCCGAGCGGGCGCTGCGCCATCCGATCGCCCAGGAGCTGACCGAGATCGGCGTGCTCGACGGCCAGGGCGAGGTGGACCCGATGGTCCGGGAATGGCTGACGGTGATCATGCGGCGCGACATCGCGCTGATGCTGAACCTGAACTTCCCCGGCCGGCCGTACGGCGACCCCCAGCACATGACCCGGGTATCGATCAGCCGGTTCGCCTCCTGGTGGGTGGTGCTCGAACGCTATGACCAGGAGGTGCGCCTGTATCCGGCCGGACGCGCCACTGACCAGGCGGCCGCGGGCGATCTGCTCGTCGGCCAGATTGAGCGGTTGTGCGGTGTCACCGAGGCGGCCCAGCTGCGTCCGGTCACCTTGGACACCAAGGAGCTGCTCGAACGGGTCCGTGACCAGGACAGCCTGCGCCGATACCTGGCCGCGCAGCGGCTCGACATCGACCAGCAGCAGATCGTGGCGATGGCCGCCGACCCGGAGGTGTCCGGGCAGGCCAACATCGTCGCGATCCAGCCGGGTGCGGGTCCCGAGGAACTGGCTCGGATGGCGATCGGGGATACCGCGGTGCTGATCTCCGACACCCCGGCGGGCCGCGTCTGCGTGGAGAACGTCGACAACGGTGGCCGTCGCTACCAGATCGTCTCGCCCGGGAGCCGTGCCGATGTCGCCAACGCGATCCTGCGGCTCATCGCTCGTCTCCCGGCCGGCTCGGACTGGCATTCACACCGACGGGTTGTATGACAGTGAATTCACATCTTCACCATTACCGTGCATTACCGTCCACCGTCAGAAACGTTGCAAACGTGGAATCAGCAGCCGTGTTAACATCACGCACGTGACGAGCCCATGGAATAGCCAGAATATGCCTGACGAAGGCTCATCCGGGCGGTGGGATCCGGCATCCGGTCACCGCTACCGGGATTCCGTATCGGACTCGATGCGCATTTCCGACCTGGCGACACCACGCAAGATTCCGCCCGGTTCGGGCTGGCGCAAACTGGTCTATGTCTTGTCGGCGAAAGTTATTAATCCCGGCGAATCTCCGCGTGAACGTCATTACCGTGATTTGCGTAATAGAATTCGTCGGCACATCCGGCGCCAGTACGTGATCACGTTGGTGTCCGGAAAAGGCGGCACCGGTGTGACGACGCTGACTGCCGCTATCGGCAGCGTGTTCCGGGAATGCCGGCCGGAAAATGTGATCGCGATTGACGCTGTTCCGGGCTTCGGGACGCTGTCCGATCGCATCGACGAGCACCCGCCCGGTGACTACTCGGCCGTTCTGAGCGACACCGACGTGCAGGGATATTCCGATATCCGCGAACACCTCGGGCAAAATGCCGTCGGCCTGGATGTCCTGGCCGGCAACCGCACATCGGATCAGCTCCGGCCGCTCGTCCCGGCAATGTTCAGCGGGGTGTTGTCGCGGCTGCGGCGAACCCACAACGTGATCCTGGTCGACACCGCGGCAGACCTGGAGCACCCCGTGATGAAACCGGTGTTGGAGAACACCGACACGCTGGTCTTCGTCTCCGGGATCACCGCGGACCAGTCCCGGCCGGTGTTGCGCGCGGTGGACTACCTCGCCTCGCAGGGCTACCACGAGCTGGTGTCGCGGTCCACGGTGATCCTCAACCACTCCGCGCCGGGCGAGGACAGCGCCGCGGTGGCCTATCTGACCGAACGGTTCAGCAAAACCGGCGCCACGGTGGAAGTCATGCCCTATGACGCCCACCTGGCAAAGGGCGGAATCATCGACGTCCACAACGAGGTGAAGAAGAAGACCCGGCTGCGGCTATTTGAAATAACCGCCGGTCTGGCCGACAAGTTCGTGCCCGACACCGAAAGGTAAAGCGCGGTGACTTCCCCCACACCAGCCAAAGTCGCGTTTCCGGCACGCTGTGCGGTGAGTCTCGCGTACGACAAACATCTCGTGTCCCAGGTCTTCCCGGCCGGAATTCCGGTGGAAGAATTCTTCGAGGGAATGGTCGAGCTGCTCGACGAGGATCTGCGGCACCACGGTTTCGACGGGGTAGCGCTGCCGGCGGGCAGTTACGAACTGCATAAAGTCAATGGGGTACGGCTGGACATCACTCGCAGCCTCGACGACCTGGGCGTCCAGGACGGAGACACCCTGGTTCTGGTCCCGGCGGTGGGCGGCGACTCATTCGAACCGCAGTACGAATCGCTGTCCAGCGCTCTGGCCGCAACGGCCCGCCGACTCGGCACCCAACCCGAGATCAAGTGCCAGGAGTGTGGGCACAAAGCCGACGAGCAGACCGTGACCCGCCTGCTCAATTCCCAAGTCGATCGGATGTTCGCCCCGGTCACCGCGTTGACCGCCGCGCACACCGCGATCGGTCTGATGGCCATGGCCGTGGTCGTGATGTCGGCGCTGGCGGTTCGCGCCCGGATGTTCAGCGACAGTTGGCCGCCCGCGGCCGTCCTGGCCGGCCTCGGCGGACTGCTGGCGCTCGGCGCCATGGTGATCCGGCGGAACTGGCCCGCACGCGACGACTTGTTCAGCGGATTCGGTTGGCTGGCGGTTCTCGCACTGTCCTGCGCCGCGTTGTGCGCGGCACCCGGGGCCCTGGGCGCGCCCCACCTGCTGATCGGGGTGACGGTCCTGGCGTTGGGCGCGATCGGTCTGAGCGTGCTGCTGCGGTCGCAGACCGCGGTTACCACCGCGATCGTCACCGCCGCCGGAATCGGCGGGGTGGTGGCCGCAGCGCGGATGTGGCATCCGGTATCGCCGCAGGTCATCGGTATCTGCATGCTGTTGGGCCTGCTGATTCTGTTGCGTATGTCGCCGACGATCGCACTGTGGGTAGCGCGGGTGCGGCCGCCGTACTTCGGTTCGATCACCGGGCGGGACCTGTTCGCCCGCCGCGCCAATATGCCGATCGACACGGTCTCTCCGGTCAGTCCGGAAGACGGCGAGGACGACGAGGACGACCTGGTCGACATCTCCGCACGCGGTGCCGCGATCGCGGCCTCCGCCCGGTTGATCAACGCGGTGCAGGTCGGGATGTGCGTCGCGATCGCGACGGCGCTGCCGATCGCGGTCTGGATGGTGTTGGAGCCGGGCGGGGCCCGGCCACGGGGCGCGGTGGTGCTGTGCGGTCTGGTGGCGGGCCTGTTCATCACCCAGGGCCGCGGTTTCGCCGGCCGTGTCCAAGCGATCGCGCTGGTGGGCGGGGCGTGCGCGGCCGTGCTCACCGGGATCGTCAAGTATGCGCTGGCGAACCCGGGTGACACCGCCGGCGGGTTCTTGTGGCCGGCCGCAGCCATTGCGGTGTTCGCCGGACTCGGGGTGGCCGCCGGTCTGCTGGTCCCCGAAACCAAGTTCGTGCCCTGGATCCGGCTGGCCGTCGAATGGCTCGAAGTTCTGGCGTTCATTGTGGTGGGAGTGCTTGGCGCTTGGCTGGGAGGACTGTTCGTGTGGGTCCGCAACTGAGTCGCCTGCGCGCCCGCGGATCCGCGGTCGCCGCGGTGATGCTGTTGGTGAGTCTGTCGAGCGGGCCCCCGACGGCGCAGGCGATCGAGCCGCCGTCCGTCGATCCGGCCCTGGTGCCGGCCGACGGGGCACCCGGCCCGGACCAGCCGATGCGCCGCTCGAACTCCTGCAGTGTGCCGATCACGGTCAGCAACCCAGACGTGGCCCAGCTGGCACCCGGATTCGACATGCTGGGGATCGCCGCGGCATGGCAGTACTCCACCGGCAACGGTGTCCCGGTAGCCGTCATCGACACCGGCGTCACACCGAACCCGCGGCTACCGGCGATCGCCGGCGGCGACTACATCATGGGCGGCGCTGAGGGTCTGGGCGGTCTGCAGGACTGCGACGCGCACGGCACCATCGCCGCGTCGATCATCGCCGCGGCCCCGCTCGGCATACTGCCGATGCCCCGCCCGATGCCGGAGGTTCCCGCGTTCCCGCCGCCGGCCGGTCCGCCGCCGAGCATCGGCGCGCCGTTGCCGCCGGCTGATATCCCCGGCCCGCCGGCACCGCCGCCGATCCCGGCTCCGGTGACCATCACCCAGGTGGCGCCGCCCCCGCCTCCGCCGCCTCCCCCGCCGGAGGAGGGTGCCGTGGCGCCGGCCTCGGGGCCGGCTGATCCGCAGACCGAGGACGAGCCGGCCGTTCCTCCGCCCCCGCCCGGCGCCCCCGACGGTGTCGTCGGGGTGGCGCCGCACGCCACCGTCATCTCGATCCGCCAATCATCCCGGGCATTCGAGCCGGTCAACCCGCAACGGTTCGGCTACGACGACGAGCGCGTGAAGGCCGGCACGCTGGCCACCCTGGCCAAGGCCGTCGTCCACGCCGCCGACATGGGCGCCAAGGTCATCAACATCTCGGTGACCTCCTGTGTTCAGGTGGCGGCCGGACTGGACCAACAGGTGCTGGGAGCGGCCCTGTGGTACGCGGCGACGGTCAAGGACGCGGTGATCGTGGCGGCCGCCGGCAATGTCGGCGAGGCGGGCTGCGCCGACAACCCGATGTTCGACCCGCTGAACCCGAGCGACCCGCGGGACTGGCACCAGGTCAAGGTGATCTCAAGCCCGTCGTGGTTCTCCGACTACGTCTTGTCCGTCGGCGGCGTGGACGCCACCGGCGCGCCGATCGACAAAAGCATGGCCGGACCCTGGGTGGGAGTGGCCGCGCCGGCCACCCACGTGATGGGTCTGTCTCCCCAGGGCGGTGTCCCGGTCAACGCCTACCCGCCGGTCCGGGTCGGCGAGAAGAACATGCCGTTCTGGGGCACCAGCTTCTCCGCCGCCTACGTCAGCGGCGTAGCTGCCCTGGTCCGGGCGAAATACCCCCAGCTCACCGCGCATCAGGTCATCAACCGGATCATGCAGACCGCACACAATCCGCCTGCCGGAGTGGACAACCGGGTGGGCTACGGATTGGTCGACCCGGTGGCGGCGCTGACGTTCAACGTGCCGGCGGGCGACCCGCTGGCACCGGGGTCGCAGCAGCGGGTGATCACCCCGCCGCCACCGCCACCGCCGCCGGACCATCGAGCCCGCACCGTCGCCCTGGGATTCCTCGGCGTGATCGCCGCGACCGTCCTGGCCGCCGCGATCACCGCGCGGATCCGGAGGGCCACCAAGTGAGCCAGAACCGGGTCCGGCTGACCGGGTTCACGCCGTCGAGCAACCGGCGGTTGCTCTCCGCGGCGACGATCGCGCTGTCCGGTCTGGCGGGATGGGCGCTGGGCGGGCTGATCGGCGTCACGGTGGCCGTCCTGCTGGCGGTGCTGGTGGTGCTGGTGCCGTGGTGGGGCCAGCCGGCCTGGTCGTGGGCACTGCTGTGGTTGCGGCGCCCCTCGAAGGCGGCGAGAGCCGCCTGGAGCGAGCCGATCACGGTGGCCAACAACCGCGCCGGCGGCGGTGTTCGCATCCAGGACGGTGTGGCGGTGGTGGCGGTCCACCTGTTGGGCCGGGCGCATGCCGCCACCGTGGCCACCGGGTCGGTGAACGTGGAGACCGACAACGTCGTGGACGTCGCCGACCTGGTGCCGATGCTGCGGCACGCGCTCGGGCTGGTACTGGAGTCGATGAGCGTGATCAGCATCGGAGCGCGCCGCGCCACCACCGGCGACTATCCGCGGGTCTACGACACCGAGATCGGCACCCCGCCCTACGCCGGCCAACGGGAAACCTGGCTGCTGCTGAGATTGCGGGTCATCGACAACACCGCGGCGCTGCGCTGGCGCACCACGCTGGGCGCCACCGCGGTCGGCGTCGCGCAACGGATCGCGGGCCTGCTGCGCTGTGAGGGCCTGCGGGCCCGGGTGGCCACCGCCAGCGACCTGGTGGAACTGGACCGGCGCCTCGGCGGTGGTTCCCTGCTGCCAGGCGCCGAGCGCTGGAAGACGCTGCGCACCGAGGGCGGCTGGGTGACGACCTACGCCTATCCGGCCCGCCAGATCAGTGCCCAACTGCTGGCTCAGGCGTGGACTCTGCCGGTCGATGAGGTGATCCAGAACGTCACGGTGTTTCCAGACGGGACGTGTACGGCCACCGTCACGCTGCAGACACCGCAGCCCGCCCCCACTCCCCCGGCGGTGGTGCTACGCCGGCTCAACGGGGAGCAGGCCGCGGCGGTCGAGGCCAATATGTGCGCACCCCGACCGCAGCTGCGCGGTCTGCGGCCGGGCCGGCTGCCGGCCAGCCTGCCCATCGAGATCGGACCGTCGGGCGTCCTGATCGGCAAGCTGGCCAACGGCGACCGGCTGATGGTGCCGCTGACCGACTCGGGCGAGTTGAGCCGCGTGTTCATCGCCGCCGAGGACCTGATCGCCAAGCGCATCGTCATCCGGGCGGCCGGCGCCGGGGAACGGGTCTGTGTGCACACCCGCGACAAGGCCCGCTGGGCCAGCGTCCGAATGCCCGAGGTGACCGTGGTCGGCGAGTCGAGGCCGACCCCGCGCACCACCGTGAGCGTGGTGGACGGGCCGATCGCGCCGTCACCGCGGCCGGCCACCGTCATCACGGTGGCGCCGCCGGGGACACCGCCCCCGCCCCCGGACGCCGTCGAGGTGAGTATCGAGCAGATCGACCGGACCGCGGTACGGGTTGCGGCCGGCGGCAAATCGTGGCTGGCTACGGTGGAGTTGTTCCGGGCGGAAAACCGGTACTGCAGCCCGGAGGCGCTGGCCCCGATGTCATCGCGATGACACCGCACCGCATCGGTCGTCAGCGAAGAGAACCTGGACGCGCGACAGAGGACGACAGACATTGAGTGACTTGCTGGCGGCCCGTCGACACTTCGACCGGGCCATGGTGAGCATGGACGGGCGCTACGGCTCCCCCGAAGCGTTGGCCGACTTCGTCGCGGCAACCGAGGCCGATCCCTCGATGGCCGATGCCTGGCTGGGCCGCATCGCCTGCGGTGAAACCGAGCTGGACACCCTCAAGCGTCTGTATGCCAACAGCGACTGGCTGCACAAGGAGACCACCCGACTGGGCCGGCACCTGGCCGCCCAGATTCCGCTCGGACCGTACCTGTCGATCACGGTGACCGACGCCTCGCACGTGGGTTTGGCGCTGGCGTCGGCGCTCACCGTGGCCGGTGAATACGAGCGTGCCGACGCCCTGCTGGCCGACAAATCCCTGCTGGACAGTTGGATCAACCATCAGTGGCACCAGCTCGGCCGCGCCTACCTGATGTTCGTCACGCAGCGGTGGCCGGACCTGCTGACCATAGCGGCCGAGGAACTGCCCGAGCGGGCGATCGTCATGCCGGCGGTCACCGCGTCGGTGTGCGCCCTGGCCGGCTATGCGGCCGCACATCTGGGCCAGGGCCGGGTGGCGCTGGACTGGCTGGACCGCGTCGACATCAGCGGGCAGACCCGCTCCTCGGAGCGATTCCCGGCCGGTGTGCTGACCGCGTCGATCAACCCCAGCGAGATCCCCTTGCTGGCTGCGGATCTCGCCTACCTGCGTGGCATGGTGCACCGCCAGCTCGGCGAGGAGGACAAGGCCCAGGTCTGGTTGTCCAAGGCGGCTATCAACGGTGTGCTGACCGAACCGGCCAAGGCCGCGCTGGCCGAACCGAACCTGCGCCTGGTGGTTACCGAGGAACAGATCATCGACAGCCGCAGCGACCGCTGGGACGCCGGCTCGGCGAAGAGCCGCGCGGAACTCGATGAGGACAACGCGCTGGACCGCCGTGCTGAGCTGCTGGAGCAGGGTCGCGCCGAGCTGGAGAAGCAGGTCGGCCTCGCGGAGGTCAAACGCGCGGTCAAGGCCTTGGAGGACCAGCTCGAAATCCGTGCCATGCGGCTCGAACACGGCCTGCCCGTGGAGGGCCAGACCAACCACATGCTGCTGGTGGGCCCGCCCGGCACCGGCAAAACCACCACGGCCGAGGCGCTGGGCAAGATTTACGCCGGCATGGGGATCGTGCGCAACCCGGAGATCATCGAGGTGCGCCGCTCCGACTTCTGCGGCGAGCACATCGGATCGTCTGGGCCCAAGACCAACGAGCTCATCGAAAAGGCTTTGGGTGGAATTCTTTTCATGGACGAGTTCTATTCGCTGGTGGAGCGCCACCAGGACGGGACGCCGGACATGATCGGCATGGAGGCCGTCAACCAGCTGCTGATCGCGCTGGAGAAGCATCGCTTCGACTTCTGTTTCATCGCGGCCGGCTACGAAGACCAGGTCGACGAATTTCTGACCGTAAACCCCGGTCTGGCCAGCCGGTTCAACCGCAAGATCCGGTTCGAGTCGTACTCGCCCGAGGAGATCGTCGAGATCGGTGAGCGTTACGGATCCAGTCGCGCGACCGAACTGAATGCCGAAGCACGCCAACGGTTCCTGGAGATGGTGACCACTATCCGTGGCTACGTCAGCCCGCGCGGAGAGCACGGCATCAACGTCATGCACAACGGCCGGTTCGCCCGCAACGTGATCGAGGAGGCCGAACTGGCCCGCGATACGCGGGTGGCCGCCCAAAAGCGTGCCGGGCAGCCGGTGACGATCGACGACCTGAAGACCATCACCGCCGCCGACATCGACTCGGCTGTGCGCGCCGTGTGCGACACCAAACGCGAGATGGCCGCCCTGAACTGGTAGACCGGGCCGCTGTCAGACCGGGCTGGCGCCGTACCGCGCCTCGAAATCGGCCTGGGCTTCCTCACGCAGTGCGGTGAAGACGAGATTGAGCCGATCCGCCAGTTCGCTGTGGGTGTAATCGCTGACCACACACGGGTGCAGCGTCAGCTCGAGCAGCCGGCCGTCGGAGTTGGCCACGGCACGGATGTCGCCGAGATCGACGCTGTAGGTGGTGTTCTCGGCCTCGGCGACCAGCGCTTCCCATTTCTCGGCCGCCTCACGCAGATCCCGCAAAACGGACTCAACGAGGTCCTTGTCGCTGAGTTCCGCGCGGCTCTCCGCCCCCGACATTGGCTAAGTATGTCCAGCCGGTATGAACAGCGTCAATTCATCGACACCCGTTAAGTCTGCTAATCCCACTGGCTGGCGGGCGGTGCGCTGAGCGTCCGAAACCAGCTGTAGTGGTAGTTGGCCGAGACCATGTCGCCGGTCGCGATGCCTTCGGTGGCGGCCAACAGCATGCAGTTCAGCACCAAGGCGGTGTCGGACTCGGGATACTGCGCCAACAGCTGGTAACGCATGGTGTCCAGATGCACACGCAGTAAGTCGATTTCGGCGTCGACCACCCCGGTACCGGCGGCGCCCGCCTTCACCAGGGTGTTGGCCATCCGCGGCAGTCCTTCCCGCCAGTGGGTGGTCTCGCTGAGCCGCCAGCCGAGATCGTCGATGGGCGCCAGCTCGCGGGGCTGGACCGAGGTCTCGGTCACCGCGAAGTCACTCGCCCAGCCGAGCCGGTCGCCGGGACTGTAGGTAGCCGACTCCGTCGGGTCGCCCAGCATCTCGGTGGCGGTTCCGTTCCGGCGGCCCGGCTCCAGCAGCTGCACCCCCTCCGGCAGCTCGATCCCGGACGGGATCCATCCGTTGGCGATATCGGTCACCAATCGGGTGGTGCCATCGGCAAAGATGCCGATCGCCCAGCGCAGCCCGGGTTCCTGACGGGCCACGAAGGCCAGCAGACGCTGGAGTCGCCGTTCGTCGGATTCGGCGACCGTCGGCGCGACGGGAAGCGGCGGGACGGGTTCGGGCTGGGCCGCCGCGGGAGGTTCCGGGGCTGCGGGGGCCGGTTCGGCGGGCAGGAGGACGACCGGTTCGGCAGGCGGGAGGACGATTGGCTCGGCCGGCGGGACGACGACCGGTTCTGCGGGGCGCTCCGGTTCCAGCACCTCCGGGATCGCGGGGACATCGACGACCTCCGGTGCCGGCGCCGGCACGGGAGCCGGCGGCGGCACGGCGGCCGGAGGCGCAGCCACCGGTGGCGGATCGAGTGGCGCCACCTCAGGCGCAGCGGCGGTGACGGTTTCCGGTAGCCGATGACGAGCTCGCTGGGCAGGTACCTCGGAGGGCTGCTCGGGCGGATCGGCCGGGCGAGGCGCGGCGACGGGTTCGGCCGGGACCTCGGCGGTCGGGAACACCGGAGCCGGGGCCGCGCTGAGGCTGATGTACTCCCTGCCGAACTCCAGGGCCTCCTTGTGGAGTTGGCGCACCGTCGACTCCACCCGGAGGACGGCGAAAGCCCTGGCAACGTTGATGACCCGGGTCTCCGCAGCCTGACGCGACGGACCGGCCAGGTCTGATCGACTGATGGCGTGCAGCTTCTCGTTTGCCGAATGCGCGATTCGTTGCAGATCAGCGTTGAGATAGTCGGCAAGCGGGGCCGTCTCGGGGGTGATCGTCGCCAGCTCGGCGGGCCACAGGCCGCCGAGCACCCAGGAACTACAGTCGACCGGAGCGCTGAACGCCGGGATCGTCAGCGATTCCCGGGCCGCGTTCCGGAGACGCTGGCGCGCCGACCGCCGACCGAAGAGTGCCACCGCGCAAGCGTACCGTTGCCGTCCCGGCGCTCTCGTCCGAATTCGCCCTCACCGGGCTGCGCCGCCCACGGTATTCGGCGACCGTCCACAGCCACTGTGCGCGGTGAATTGTCAGCCCTTGGGCCGGTCGGTAGCGTGCAGATCGTGGCTGATGTCGGGTCCCCGGGGACGGGGTGTGCAGCGCAGTTGAGCGAGGTACTCGCCTTGCTGGAGCGGGCCCGAAAGCTGTTTGGCGACATGGTGGTTGATCCTCCGCCAGACATCGCGCCCGATGCTGACGCCGCTGGAAGATGGGTGCTTTAGCGGCCGGGGTTCGCCCGGGGGTGCAGTTGGTGGGCCAGAAGCCGCTCAGTAGCGACCCGCAGATCGTCAGCGGTGGGCACCGCAGCCGACGGTGCGTGCCCGGTCGTGACGATCTCACCTCGGATCTCTAACGCCGCCTTGAGAAATGAGACATCCGCGGTCAGGACGATGGCCTCTGCCAGCCGGTGCGCGTCCGTGTCCATCACCGCCTCGGTCAGCACCACACTGTGCAGATAGCCGCCGCGACAAGACCGGAACAGCACATCGCCACTCGGGTGGAGCGTGTCGAATGCCGGGTTCGGCTCAGTCATCGGCGCCCGTCGGTGAGGTGCCCGAAGGCGCTGGCGGCATCGTCTTCATTCTTGTTCCACATTGCCACCGCGCGGTGCAGATTTTCTGACACTGTCGAATGTTCGCTGGACTGGTCGTCGTAGCAGTCCTTGCGTGCGTCCAGCAACGAACCCGCCGCCTGGCGAAAGTCGCCGTAGATCGGGCCGAGCGAGTTCAGGGTCGCCTGGATTCCCTCGTGTGAGGCCGCAACGGTGGACAGGTAGTCCGACGTCTCTTGATGGTTCCCGGCCGCGTTGGTCAGAACGTCCTGATTGACGTGGATCTTCTCGGGCATGTCCCACCTTCCTGGCTAATCGACGATGCCGGTTGGAGCCGGCTTTTTCAAGCTCATGAGGCTGCCGAGCGCCGCCGCCGGGCGGGTGGCGACCGGCGCGGGCTCCTGCGCCGAGGCCGGTGCGGGCTCCTGTGCCAAGGCCGGCGGATGCTGCCAGCCCAGGAACCCGGGACCGCGCAGGTTCTCGACAAGATGCAGCTGCCCGTCGAGTAGCGCCTTGCCGCCGCCGACAGCAAGGGCATGGCGGTCGGTGAACACGCCGATGTCGCCCGGCCGCAGGCTGGTCACGTCGACCGCCGCCACCACAGGGGTTCCGGGCGGCGGGACGTGGATGCCCTGGCTCCGGAACGCCTCCACCACGGGCTGTCCGTCGGCGACGGCCTGCATCGCCGCGCCCAGTTGCGGATTGGCCACAGTCGTGGTTTCGCCGTCGGGCAGCCGCACAGTGACCAGACCCTGCTCCCCCGGTTCCTGCGCCGGCGTATCGCCGTCAGCTCCATCGGCATCCGCACCATCGGGCGCGTCGGCCGTAGCCGCTTCCTCGGGCCGGTAATCGTCTTCCGCGGGCAAGTCGTCACCGCCCGCACCCGGCGTCAGCCCGGTCCATGGAAGTCCGGCGGGCATGGCAGCCGGCATCGCTCCGAAGCCCGGCCCGTCGGCACCCAGGCCCGGGAACATCGGCGTCGCCAACTGCGGCAGCCCCTGCGGCACCTCCGTGTCATCCGCGGCATCCGCGGCAGGCTCGTCATCAACCAGTACGTCCGGGTAGGAGTCGGGATCCGGGCCCAGCGAGGGCTGGCCCTCCTCGGCGGGCGGCGGGTCGCGGCGATCCGATTGCGCAGCGGCATACAGCCCCGTCAAAGCATTGGCGAGCGCCTGCTTGGAGGTGTCATCGTCGTTGGTCTCTTCGACCACCTTGATGATCTGCCCCAGTTTGCCGATCAAGAACCGCTGGAATTCGCGCGCACCCGCGGCGGTGTCCAGGTCCCAGGCCCCTGCGGCGCCGGCAATCTCTGCCTCGAGTTCGTCGAGGCGTCGTCGGCCTTCCAGCGTCGTCTTGTGCGCGTGGCGCAGCGCTTCGATGATCTGCCGGTCGAAGCCCGCGGCACTCGACAGTTGCTGCGCCAGAGCCGTTTCGGCCAGCTTCATCGCTTGCGCCGCCCGGCCCTGCTGTTGATCACCGGGCACCGGATAAACCGAGCGCAGGCGGGTCAGCACGCTGTCGTAGCCCGACGGCGGCAACGGCAGGGTCAGTGCCGCCTGGGCTAGACGAGTCGCCTCACCCGCACCGCCGGCCCTTTCGATGCGGCCGATCGCATCCAGCACGTCGTCGCGGGTTGTCATCTCCTCAGCCCAACATCGCTGCGCCGGGCCGACGCTCGGGAGCTGACCGCTTCATGGCCGGTGACTGTACCGGCGCCCACCGAGGCCGACAATTCACCCGAGCACCCGCTGGGGACAGCCCGGTCACGGCACCGGACGCCGGATCGCCACATGCGCGCCCAGGGGGCTGATCTGCACGGTTGCACCCGCGTGCGGGGCTTCGATCACCCGGTTCCCGCCGATTGC
The DNA here is from genome assembly GCF_001021505.1 of Mycolicibacter heraklionensis. Taxonomy (GTDB): domain Bacteria; phylum Actinomycetota; class Actinomycetes; order Mycobacteriales; family Mycobacteriaceae; genus Mycobacterium; species Mycobacterium heraklionense. The sequence continues at coordinate 12,967 of NZ_LDPO01000015.1, read as the reverse complement.
CAGCTGAACATGACCGGTGCTGGGGAACACCAGGTCGCCGGGTCGAATCTGGGAGCGTGCCACCGGGATTCCTTCGTAGATCTGGGTGTAGGTGGTACGCGACAGGGGCACGCCGGCTTGGTGGTACGCCCACTGGGTCAGCCCCGAGCAGTCGAACCGGTCGGGCCCGGTCGCGCCCCACACATAGGGTCGGCCGAGCCGTGACAGGGCGGCACGCACGGCCATCCCGGCGCGAGTGTTGGGCAACCGCAACCGATCCAGCCCGGTCATCCGGCGCCGCGCCGTCCGGTAACGCAGCCGCCGCAATCCCGCACGGTGGGCCCGCGCCCGGTGGTGCGCCGATGCCACGTGCGCATGTTGGGCGCGCAGTCGGGCTGCCCGCCGGCGCATTGCCTCCCGGTGCGCCAAAGGCGTATCCGGGGAAACTGCCGAGTCGGCGCGGGCAGCGCAGACGACGCCGTCGGTCTGCTGGCGGGCTCGGGCGTGGTCGGCGACCACGGCGGCCAGCGTTGTTGTGGCGAGCGCATCGGTACGTGCGTTGGCCAGCAACAGATCCCGCTGCGCGAGCACCGCCGCCCGGTACCGGTCATGCCCCGCGCCGGTGTCGGTGTTGGCGTTGCGCTCCAACAGCTCGACGTAACGGTCGAGCCCGGGCTCCAGTGACACGGGTCGTGGATGACCCGCGAACAGCTCATTGGCGCGCGTCAGTAGCTCCAACTCACCGTTGCTCACTGTTATCCCCCTTCGTCGCCACCATCTGTTGCGTCCATGGATCCGTCGGCGAATGCCCGAACTCGGGCCAGCGCTCCGGGCGGAATCACACCTCGGTTGCGGATGTCCCACATCTCCTCTGGCCCGACGCCGATCAACGCCGCGATCACCGGTTCGGGCAGCGGCGACTGCGCGCAGGCCCGATCGAAGCGGGCGGTCAGACTGCCGGGCATCCGCTGCAGCAGGTCGATACGGGTGGCCTCGAGGGCCTGCAGGTGCGCCATCAGCCGGGCGGCGTGATCGGCGCCCGCGTTGACCGCCACCCGCCAGGAGCTGGCGGCGAGCATCTCCGCCTTCACGCACTGCGTGATCACGGAAAGAATATACGTCTCGTATTCGTCTGATGCTTCCGACGGCAGTCTCGCGATCACCGAACGCAGCGCATCGAGCTGCGCCTCGGCGTATCCCTCCAGCACTTCGGTGTCACTGTGGCGGTCGACGACGATGGCTCCCGCGGGACGCGCAGCCGAAGTCTGCGGCCCGGCCGCGGAGATCAACGAAGCCAGTTCGGCGTCGGGATCGTCGGCCACCAGGAGCCGAGAATAGGTGCCCGGCGGCAGACCGAGCCCGTTCTCAACCTTCTGAACTGTGCCTTTATGGGGCTTCCGGGCGCCGCGCTCGAGGTAGCTCAGTCCCATGATGCTGACCCCGGTGGCTGCGGCGAGGTCGGCCAGCGACCAGTCGCGCGCCTCGCGCAGTGCCCGAATGGCCGCGCCCGCCGCTTCGCGGCTCATTGTTGCGCCCCGGCCATGGACGGATAGTACACAGCCTGACCCTTCACTACTTACATATATGTTTTTATCAACTTCTGTTGCGTTCGTCGTATCCGATCGTATACGTTTCTATCTACGTTATCCGATCTGTTCTCGAGGAGGTCCTTCCGATGGCACCCCCCTGCTCCGCAAATCCCGAACTGTGGTTCGGCTACCCCGACGCCGACGGAGCCGACGGGGCCGCCAAGGCCCGGGCCTACGAACAGTCCTCGACCGAGGCGCGGTTGCAGTGCCTACGACGCTGCCCGCTCGCGCAGCAGCGCCGATGCGCAGCGCTCGCCGTGGAACGGGGTGAGGAGTACGGCGTGTGGGCCGGCGTGAAGCTCCCCGGCGGCCAGTACCGCAAGCGGGCCGAACTCGCCCGGGCCCACGCGCTGCTGCGCGCGATCGCCGCCGGCGAGATCAACACCCGCGAGCTGCCCGACAATCAGGCGTTGCTGACCAACCACGAGCGCGAACAGCTGCCGGTGACAGCGACGGTTTTTCACCTGCCCGCCGGGCGGATCGGTCCTCGGTCAGCGGCCTGACCCCGGCATGAGTCGGTAGGATCGACCGTAGCGGCACGGCGCACGGCGCGGAGGTGACAGTTGAGCAACCTGGAAGCCACCTCGAATGAATTCGCTTGCGCAGCAACGCCAACTGATCACATCGAAGTACTGCACGCCCGCGACGTTCCGCTGGGCGGAGCACGCGCCATCCGGGTCCGCCGCACCTTGCCGCAGCGGAACCGCTCGCTGATCGGCGCCTGGTGCTTCGTCGACCATTACGGACCGCAGGATGTCGCCGACGGCGGCATGGATGTGCCCCCGCACCCGCACACCGGGCTACAGACGGCGAGCTGGCTGTTCAGCGGGCGCGTCGAGCACCGCGACAGCGGCGGCGTGCACGCGGTGGTGAACCCCGGCGAGCTGAACCTGATGACCGCCGGGGCGGGCATCTGCCACTCCGAGGTCTCGATTGATCCGGAGTCGGCTCCGGTGCTGCGCGGCGTACAGCTGTGGGTGGCCTTGCCCGATAGCGCCCGCCACACCGCGCGTGACTTCAACCATTTTGCGCCCGAGCCTGTTTCGCTGTCCGGCGCATCGGCGCTGGTCTTCCTCGGCGAGCTGGCCGGATACCGCTCCCCCGTCCCGTCGTTCACTCCCCTGCTGGGGGCCCAGCTCGACCTGGAGCCGCGCACCGAACTGGCACTCGACGTCGATCCCGCATTCGAGCACGGTGTGCTCTGCGACCAGGGTGCGGTCAGCCTGGGCGGCACGGGCCTGGGCGTCGGCGAGCTCGGCTATCAAGGCCCCGGTCGCACGGTGCTGCCACTGCGCAACACCGGCGACTCCCCCGCCCGGGCCCTGGTGCTGGGCGGGGTGCCGTTCGGTGAGGAGTTGGTGCTGTGGTGGAACTTCATCGGCCGCAGCCACGACGAGATCGTCGAGTTCCGGCGCCGCTGGCAGGACGGTGACGAGCAGTTCGGCCAGGTCATCGGCTATCGGGGCCGCCTGGAACGGCTACCGGCCCCGCCGATGCCGCCGCTGCGGCTGCGGCCGCGGCGGCCCCGCACCGAGTAGGGATCCCGCTCGCTCAGCGGATGGTGCCCGCTCCCGGGATCAGCGGCAGATCCAGCGCCGTGACCCAGCCCGGCGGGAGATCATTGACCGCTGGGACGGCGTTGAGCGCGCGCATCCCGGTGGCCAGGCAACCGGCAGTGGCCGCGTCACGGCCCGAACCATCGGTGAAGTGGAACGCCGTCTCCTGCGAAATACTGGGCGTCCCTTCGATATCGACGCGGTAGACGTCATCCTGGGTGCCCGAAGGCCAGTCCGGTGCGGCGTCGCGGCCGATCCGGTTCACGTGCTCGAGCTGGATGCGGGTTTCGCCCCGGTAGATACCGTTGATGGTGAACCGCACCGCCGCGACCTGGCCGGGGGCGATCACCCCCTTGGCGGTGGTGCGTTCGTTGGGAGTCACCCAGGTGTCCCAGGTGGTGGTGATCTCATCGAGCTCGATCCCGGCGGCGTGCGCGATCATCGGAACTGTTCCGCCCCAGGCGAAGATCAACACCTCGGGGATCTTGAGCACGGGCTGGAAGTCGGGGTCGCGGCCGATCCCCATCTCGTTCTCGTAGTCGCCGGTGTAGTTGGTGTAGTCCAGCAGCTCGGAGGCACGCACCTTGCGCACCTCGGCGCAGACCCCCATCAGCGTCATCGGGAACAGGTCGTTGGCGAAACCGGGGTCGATACCGGTGGTGAAGCACGACGCTCCGCCGTCCTCGCAGGCTTGGGTGATGGGCTTGAGCAGATCCGGCGGATTGAGCTTGAGCCCGGGCCACACCCACGGCGTCATCGCGGTGGAGCAGACGTCGATGCCGGCACGTAGGAAGCGCGACATCAGCGCGATGTTGTCGGCTGCGTGCGCGGCGGTCGGGCCGTAGTGCACCAACGCGTCGGGCGCCAAGGCGATCAGGGCGTCTACGTCGTCGGTGGCGGTGACGCCGACGGGCGGGATCCCGCAGATCTCACCGGCGTCGCGGCCCACCTTGGCCGGGTCGCTGACGCCCACGCCGACCAGTTCGAACAGCGGGTGTTTGACGATCTCGGGGATGACCAGCTTGCCGACGAACCCGGTGCCCCACACCACAATCCGTTTTGCCACCTGAGATCCTCTCGTCGTGCGGAACCTTTTGGAGATTACGGCGTGAGCAATACCTTCACCACGTCTCCGGACCGGGCCGCCACCGCACGATAGGCGTCGGCCGCGTCGTCCAAGGCCATCTCGGTGGTGAAGATGCCGTCCACCGACAGCCGCCCGGATTGCAGCAGCGGCACCAGCTGGGGCCACGTCTGTTGCACGGGCGCGGTGGTCATCCGTAGGGTGACGCTGCGCAGCAGCGCCGGCAACGCCGGGAACGGGAACGGTTGCAGGTCATGCACGCCGACCACCGACACCGTTCCACCGGCCCGTATCGCGGTCAGCGCGTCGGACATCGTGGTGTCCGAGCCGACCGCGTCGATCACCGCATCCACACCGCGCCCATCGCTGAGCTCCATGGCCGCGGCCGTGGTCGGCGGCTCCGCCGGGGTCACACCCATCAGGGCAGCCCGTTCCCGACGTGCACGCACCGGATCGACGCCGAGAACCGTTGCCGCGCCGAGGAACAGCGCACTGCGTGCCGCACACAGGCCAACCGCGCCCAACCCGATCACCGCTACCGTGCCGCCGACCGGGATGTCGGCGCGCAGCGCCGCAGCCCATCCGGTGGCGAGGTTGTCGGTGAGCAACAGAGCTTCGGCGTCAACGATCCCCTCGGGAATGCGGGCCAGCTGAAAGTCGGCGCCCGGCACGGCAAGCAGCTCCGACTGTGCGCCGCCCAGCAGGCCCGATCCGAAGATCTGCGGGCCCGAATGGCACCGGATCGGGTCGAGGGTGCCGCACCCGGCGCAGTGTCCACAGCCCGCGACCGAGGACACCATCACCCGGTCGCCCACCCGCACCGAGTGCACCTGCGAGCCGACCTCGACCACGGTGCCGATGGCCTCGTGACCCAGCGGAACGGGGTCGGCGATCGGGTAGTCGCCTTCGTAGAAGTGCAGATCGGAGCCGCAGATCGCGGTCGCGGTCACCTCGACGACGGCGCCGTCGGCCCCGGGCAACTCGGGGTCCGGACGGGTGTCGACCCGGATCGATCCGGGCCCATCGATTACGACACTGCGCATGTCACGATCCTTCAGCTAGTGCTTGAACCTTGCCGAGCACGTCGGGGTAGCGCTTGAGGTGCGCGCCGCCGTTGACGTCGAAGGTGGATCCGGTGATCCAGCCGGCGCGTTCCGAGGTCAGGAACTCCACGGTCTGCGCGATGTCGTCGGGGATGCCGGAGCGCCCGAGCGGGGTGTTTTCGATGTACTCGTCGGTGAGCCCGGGCACCATCGCCAGGCCGGCGACCAGGGGAGTGTCGACCAGGCCGGGAGAGACCGCGTTGACCCGGATACCGCGGGCGCCCAGCTCCAACGCAGCCACCTGGACCAGCATCAGCACCCCGGCCTTGGCGCTGCAGTATGCGGCCATCGTGGTGCCGGGCTGACGCCCGTTGAGGGAGGAGATCGCGACCACGCTGCCGCCGTCTTCGAGGGTGCGGGCCGCATGTTTGATCACCAGCATGGTGCCGGTGAGGCAGACGTCGATCGTGGTCTGCCAGCCGGACAGCTCGATGTCGGCGATGGGCCCGATGATCGACAGGCCGGCGCAACTGACGACCGTGCGGAGCGGCCCGGCTTCGCGGGCGACGGCGAATGCCGCTGCGACACTGGCCTCGTCGGTCACATCGGCGACGACAGCGGTGGCCGCATCGCCCAGCTCGGCGGCCCGGGCCCGTGCGGCTTCCTCGTTGATGTCGGCGATCACCACGTGATCACCGCGCGCGACCAGGGCGTGCGCGGAGGCCAACCCGATCCCGGAAGCGCCGCCCACGATCAGGGCCACGGGTTTCTGAGCCGTCATCGTCGCGCTCCCATCGTCGTGGTGTTTCGGTAGGTGCGCTCGCGTTCGGGACGCACCCACAGCGTGTCGCCACCGACGTCGGTGCCGTCGGCCGCCAGCACGCGTTTGAGGATCTTGTTGGTGGCCGTCGAGGGCAGCTCCGCGGTGACCCGGACATAACGCGGCCAGGCCTTGGGGGAGAGGTCCTCTTGCGCGGCAAGGAAATCGGCGAACTCGGCCTCGGTCAGCTGCGCGTCGTCGCGCAGCACCAGCGCGGCCATCACCTGGTCGCCGACATTACCGTCGTCCGGCACGGCGTACACCGCGGCCTGGTTGATGTCGGGGTGGCGCATCAGGATCCGCTCGATCGGCGCCGCCGCCAGGTTCTCGCCGTCGACCCGCATCCAGTCGGCGGTACGCCCGGCCAGATAGATCCAGCCGTCGGCATCGGCGTAGGCGAGATCACCCGACCAGTACATGCCGTCGCGCATCCGCTCGGCGGTGGCGTGGGCGTTGTTGTAGTAGCCCGAGAAGAATCCCGACCCGGCGGTGTTGACCAGTTCGCCGATCGCCTCGTCGGCGTTGGTCAGCACACCGTGCTCGTCGAAGACCGCCGGCGGGCACTCGGCGTTCGTGTCGCTGTTGTAGATGGCGACGCCCGGGAATCCGCGTCCCACCGAGCCGGGCGGGGTGCCCTCATCGCGGGTGATGGTGACGGCGTTCTCGGTGGAGCCGAAGGCGTCGACCACGTGTACACCGAACCGGCGGGCGAACTCGCCGATGTCGCGTTCGGAGGCCTCGTTGCCGAAGGCGACCCGGAGCGGATTGTCGGCATCATCGGGCTGCTCGGGATGTGCCAGCAGGTAGGCGAACGGCTTACCGACGTAGTTCATATAGGTGCCACCGTAGGCGCGGATGTCGGCCAAGAACCGCGAAGCCGAGAACTTCGCCGGCGCCATGGCCGCACCGGCGGCCACCGCGGGGCCGAAGCCGGCTGCGATCGCATTCGAATGGAACAGCGGCATGGACAGGTAGACGACGTCGTCGGCACCCAACGCGAATCGCTCGGTGAGGCTCTGCCCGGCGACCAGCACCATGAAGTGGCTCACCAGAACCGCTTTCGGGTCACCACTGGTGCCGGAGGTGAAAATCAGCATGAACGGGTCCAGCGGGGCGACCTGCCGGTGCGGTTGCAGTTCCCGGGCACCGGCGCACTCCGCGGCCCAAGCCGGGTCATCGACGTCGATGATCGTGACGGCGGGCAGGTCCAGTCCCTGCAATAGTGCGCGGTGCTCGGCGTCGACGAGCAGGATCTGCACGTCGGCGGTGCGCAGGTCCCCGGCGAGCGCCGAGCCGCGGCGGGTGTCGTTGACCCCGCAGAGGACGTACCCGCCCAGCCCGGCGGCGGCGAGCGCGGTCAGCATCGCGGGGGTGTTGCCCAGCAGGGCGCCGACGTGTATCGGCCGGCTGGCGTCGGCGCGGGCGATCACCGCGGCGCCGTGACGGGCCGCGCGGTCGAGGTATTCCTGCCAGGTCCAGCGTGTCTGCCGACCGTCGGCGTCGTTGTAGAGCACCGCCAAACCGGTGTGCCCGGCGCGTTCGGCGAGCAGTTGTTGCATGGTCTCCGCCATCAGACCTCCTAACCCGTGACCGTAGCGGTCGCGTCGGCCAGGTGCCGGGTCAAAAAGGCGATCTGGTGCTCGGCGACGTGATCGAACCAGTCGCCACCGGCGAAGACGTCGAAGTGGTCGCAGGGGTAGTGCCGTACTTCGGCGCGGGCGGCGAACGCCGCTTTGGCGGCAGCCTGCGGGGGAGCGCCACGGTCGAAATCGGCTATCTGCACCAGGATCGGGCAGGCGATGGACTCGGCGTGCTTGGCCGCCGGCCGATAGGAGCCGAGCTGGACACCGACCTGGGCGTCGATCTCGTTGCGCCAGGTCGGACCGGCCATCGCGGTGTAGGCCGCGTGGTAGCCGTCGGCGGTCAGGGTGGCCAGCTCCCCGGGGCGGCCCACCAGGGGAATGGTCGCGGGCGGGCCTCCGAAGCGTTGGGCCAGCGCGCTGCGCCAACCCGTGGCCGTCGACCGCAGCATCGCTGCCGGGCGATGGTGCGGGAGCGCCGCGACCGCGGCGGCGGGACCGCTGACCAGTGGGGTCAGCGCGATGGCGGCGGCGACGCCGGGCGTGGTGGCGGCCACCTCGAAGACATGCCCGCCGCCCAGCGAGACTCCCCACACCACTGTGCGGCGAGGATCGACACCGGGCTGCTCGGCCGCTGTGGCACAGGCCGCGCGGAAGTCGTCGATCTGTTCTTGCATCGAAATCCGTTGGCGCGGTTGTGCTTCTGATGCACCGAAATACCGGTAGTCGAAGGCGAAGGCGGCGAAGCCGGCTGCGCTGAGTCGTTCGGCGAACGGGATGAGGCCGGAGTCGACGGTGCCGCCGAGGCCGTGTCCGAGCACCACGACCGGCGCGCCGTTGTCGTCATCACCATGCGCGGCGGGGAAGAACTGTCCGACACAGGTGGCGCCGCCACTGCCGAATCGAATGGTCGCGCTCATGCGGATGCCTCCATCTCGCGCACACCGGCCCATCCGGGCGCACCGAGGTCGGCGGCGCGTCGGCTGCCGCGCGGGATCTCGGCGGTGCGCATGTCGTGTTCGTAGAGGAAGTAGTCGAGTTGCTGGGTGTGGCGCGGGGTGTCGAGCATGTGGCCGGTGTACTTGCGCTTGTCGGCGTCGATCACCCGGCGCATCTCGGCGACCGACGGCAGCCGGTAGCGACCGGCCGCGTAGGCGCCGATCAGGCGGGCCTGCGACTCGACGAACGGGAACAGCGTCGGGGTGGCTTGGGCGAAGCCGGCGAACACCAAGTCGTCGATGCCCGGATAGAACATCCGCTTGTACAGGTCAATCCGATTGTCCGGCGCGCTGATGAACTCCGGGTCGAAGAACGGGAAGGTGATGTTGTAGCCGGTGGCATAAATGATGACGTCGAACTGGCCGCTGGTGCCGTCGGTGAAATGGACGGTCTCCCCGTCGAACCGGCTGATGTTGGGCTTGGGGATGACGTCGCCGGACCCGAGTCGCAGCGGCAGTTCCACCGATTGGGTCGGGTGCGCCTCGAAGAACTTGTGGTTGGGGGTGGGCAGCCCGAGATCCTCCGGACGTCCGGCGATGATCGGCTGCGCCCACTGAGCGACCTTGCGCTGCCAGGAGAACGGCAGATACGGGCTGGTGCGGAAGTACTTGTCGGCGGGCTTGCCGGCCAGATACTTCGGCACGATCCACGCGCCCGAGCGGGTGGACAGGGTCAGCTCGTTGTCCAGGGCCTTCGACGACAGCTCGACGGCGATGTCGGCGGCACTGTTGCCCAGGCCGACGACCAGAATCCGCTTGCCGCTGAAGTCCAGCGGCGTCTTGGGGTCGATGTAGTGGTGGGCATGCAACGTCTGGCCGCTGAATTCGCCCGGGAAGTCCGGCAGGCGCGGGTCCCAGTGGTGTCCGTTGGCGACCACCAGCAGGTCGAACCGGCGGCGCCCGCCGCCAGTCAGTTCCAGCTCCCAGCCGCCGCCGGGAAGCCGCTGCGCGTGGGCGACCTCGGTGCCGAACTCGATGTGGCGTTTGAGGTCGAACGCCGCCGCATAGGACTCCAGGTACTCCTTGACCAGCGTGTGGTGCAGGAAGTCGGGGTAGTGGTCCGGCATGGGGAAGTCGCGGAACGACAGCTGGTGCTTGGAGGTGTCGATGTGCAACGAGCGGTAGGCGCTGGAATGTCCGTTCGGGTTGCCGAAGGCCCAGTTGCCGCCGATCCGGTCGGAGGACTCGAAGCAGGTGTAGTCGATCGCGTAGTCGTTCAACATCTTTCCGGCGGTCAGGCCGCTGATGCCGGCACCGATGATCGCGGTGCGAGGTGAGGGCATGGGGAACCTCCGGGATCTGGGGTAGACAGGTTTGCAGAAGTGTCTACGTGACGCGTGGCAATAGTACACACATCGGCGAATGTGTCTACTCCTTGTTAGGCTTGCCGACCAGGAGGTGGCCGTGAACGCAGCGTCAGCGTCGCCCACGTCCCCGTCGACAACCGACCGGCTTCTCGATGCGACTGAGAAACTGTTGGCCGACAAGGGGATTCGGGCGACGACGATGATCGACGTCGCCCAGGCAGCCGGGGTGTCCCGGGCCTGGCTGTACCGGAACTTCCCGGACAAGCCCACGCTGGTCGGCGCTGCGATCATCCGGCTCATCGAGACCAGCTGGGCGCAGACCCGCGCCGAGCTGTCGACGCTCACCGGCTTCGAGGACCAACTGGTGGCCGGCGTCCAGATCGGCCGCCGCGCCTACGACGACCCCGGAACACTGCTGATGCGGCTGCGCACGGCGGAGCCCGAGGAGTTCACCGCCTGCGCCGGCGCGGGGGTCCGCGGCCTGGTGCCCGACCTCGCGGCGTTCTGGTTGCCGTTCGTGGAAGCCGCCGCCGAAAGCGGAGACATCCATCCCGACACCGACCTGCCCGAGGCCAGCGAATGGGTCGCGCGGGTGATGATCAGTCTCGGAAGTGTGCCGGGAAACCACATGGACCCCGACGACCCGGCGGCCGTGCGGCGGCATCTGTGTCGGTACGTGCTGCCGGGGCTGCGACAGGCGCCGACGACTGCGACACCGAAGGGCAAGCGATGACGGAATGGTTCTTGTACCTCCCGCAAACGAGAATCGGCCTCGCCGACCTGGTGTCGCGGGTCCGCGCGGCAGAGGCCTCCGGTTTCGACGGCGTGGCATTCCTCGATCACCTGGACACCCCGATGGACCCCACTTCGCCGCTGTGGGAGGCGATGACCGTGGCCACCTGGGTGGCCGCCCACACCGAACGGATCAAGGTCGGCCACGTGGTGCTGTGCGACGGGTTCCGGCATCCGGCGGTGCTGGCCAAACAGGCGACCACCCTGGCCGAAGCATCTGGTGGACGCTTCGAATTGGGGCTCGGCTCCGGCTCGATGCCCGACGAATTGGTCAAGTACGGCATCACCACCGCCGGCCCGCGGCAGCGCGTCGATGCGCTGGGGGACACGCTGGCGCAGCTGCGTGAATATTGGAGCACCGAGGGGGAGCGGGCGCAGACTCCGGTGCCGAGCCAGCCGATCCCGCTGGTGCTCGGCGGCGTCGGCCCCCGCATGCTGGAGCTGGTTCGCCGCTACGCCGATTGGTGGAACCTTCCGGCGACGCACGTCCATCAGTTACCCGAGTTGTTGCCGTCGATCGGGTCGGCCCGCGCCTCGGTCCAGCAGATGGTCGGTTTCGCCCGCCGCGACCAAGACGTGGCGGCGGTCTCGGAGACGGCGCAACGCCGGTTCGGCCGGCTGGGGTCGGGCCTGGTGTGCGGTGATGCCACAGCGCTGGTCGACCATTTCGGTCGGCTGGAAAGCCAGGGGGCACAACGGTTCTACGTCTGGTTTGCTGATTTCGCGCCACCGGAGTCGATTGCCGAGTTCGCCGAGACCGTGATCCGGGCGGGTGGCTGAGTTCGTCAGCTTGATCGGCGCGGTGCGTTCCAACGGATCTCGATGTCGTCGGAGTCAGTCATCGGTCCGTCCAGATCGTCGGTGACGCGTACGCCCACCCGGCGCTGGGTGGTGGCGTCGACGAAGCTCAGCGGCGGCGCCCCGTCCTGGAGGTACTTGTCGCCCCACTGCATCAGGGACAGAAAGACCGGCAACAGGTCTTCGCCGGCGGGGGTCAGCCGATACTCGTCGCGGACCCGCTGCCCGGATTCCTGGTAGGGCACCCGGCGGATGATGCCGGCGGACTCGAGTTGCTTGAGCGCCCGGGAGACCGCCGGCGCGGAGGCGCCCAGGCGCGCGGTGAAGTCCTCGAAGCGCCTGGTGCCGTAGAAGCATTCGCGCACCACCAGGAATGCCGTCTTGGTGCTGAGCACATCGAGCAGCCTGGCCGCCGAACACGCATCGCCGGCCGACCACTGTGTGCGGTCCCGTAACCGGGGCTCGAACTCCATGTCGGCCAGCTTATGTGACTAACACTTGCGTTAGCCAGCTAGGCGTGCTTCGCTCTTACTAACGAAGCCATTAGTCAGGGGCGGAGAGGGTGGGGCCATGGCAACGCAGCACACGCAGGTGGTCGGCGTGCACGCCGGCGCCCTGGAAGTGCTGGCCGACGACGTGTCTGTCGGCGTCAAGGCCGCGCTGTCCGGCCCGGTCGAGAACCTGTCGTTTGCTCTGTCGCACTGAACGCCCGCCAACCAAGGACCACTGAACTGCCATGCCATTGTGGACAATTCACCACACCCCGGGGATCTTCGATGCCGAGGAGAAGCGCGCGCTGGCGTCGCGAATCACCGACCACTACGAGAGTGCCGGGCTGCCGCGCTTCTATGTGGTGACCGTCTTCCGCGAAACCGCGCCGGAGGACTTCTATGTCGGTGGTGACCCGACCCCGGTCGGGGTTCGCGTCGTCATCGACCACATCGCCCGTCACGCCGTCGACAAAGAGGGTCGCCGGCGGATCACCGAATGGATCAACCGGATCCTTACCCCAACGCTCGACCAGCACCCCGGCTTGCACTGGGAATTCCACGTCGACGAGACCAGCGAAGAACTGTGGATGATCAATGGGCTGGTTCCGCCGCCGGGCGGCTCGGACGCCGAGAAGCGGTGGGCCCGGGAGAACGTCGTGTCGGCGTACTGAGCGACTTGTCGCTGGGAGGCGGGCACCAGGCACATCGGTCCGGGCGGCCAGCACCCCTATAAACAGAAAACCCCGGCCCTGTCGGCCGGGGTTTTCCGCACACTGTGGGCGAAGGGGGACTTGAACCCCCACGTCCCGAAGGACACTGGCACCTGAAGCCAGCGCGTCTGCCATTCCGCCACTCGCCCGAGCAACCGGGGGAGCCTATCACGGGTCCCCTTACCCCTAAAAAATCGGCTCCGCCCCCGCCACCCAGCCC
>NZ_LDPO01000014.1 GCF_001021505.1 Mycolicibacter heraklionensis | reverse complement strand
GTCCGGGGGCGGGGTGGCCGCCGGCGGGTCCGGACACCACGGCGTCGGCGGAGCGGGCGGCACCGGCGGCGTCTCGGGCGCCGGCGGCAACGGCGGAAACGGCGGCAACGCCGTCTTCGGCAGCAACGTGTCGGCCGGCAACGGCGGGCAGGGTGGCAACGGCGGCGACGCCGGAGCCGGCGGGGCCGGCGGTGCGGGTGGTGGCACCGGCTCCGATCGAGGCGCCGGCGGCCACACCGGCGCCATCGCGGCCGGCGGCGGCAACGGCGGAAACGGCGGAAACGGCGCCGCCGACCCGAACGTGACCTCGGGCAACGGCGGAGCCGGTGGAGCAGGCGGCAACGGGGGCAATGTCGGAAACGGCGGCAACGGGGGCAACGGCGGTAACGGGGGCGGCGGCGGCAGCGGCGCGCCCGGCTTTGGCAGCGGCGGCGTCGGCAACGACGCCTCTGCTGGGGGCAACGGCGGCGTGGGTGGCAACGGCGGCGTCGGCGGTGCGATCTCCGGCAACGGCGGAACCGGTGGCAGCGGCGGTACCGGCGGAAAAGGCGGCGACGGCGGCCGAGGCAGCAATGGCGGCGACGGCTCCGCCGACTCGGCCGGCGGCGACGGCAGCAACGGCGGTGCCGGCGGCAACGGCGCAGCGGGCGGATCCGGCGGCAATGGCGGTGCCGGCGGAGCGGTTGCCGCAGGAGGATCCGGCAGCCACGGCATGGGTGGCACCGGCGGTGACGGCGGGGCCGCCGGTAGTGGCGGTACCGGCGGCGACGGCGGCAACGGTGTCACCGCCAGCTCAGGCGGCGCTGGCAACGGCGGTGACGGCGGCAACGGCGGCAACGCCGGGCTCGGCGGGACCGCGGGTGTCGGCGGGGGCACCGGCGCCTACCAGGGCGCCGACGGCCACACCGGAGCCACACCGGCCGGCGGCGGCAACGGCGGCAGCGGTGGCGACGGGGCCAACGCGACCCTCGCCGACGGGACCGGCGGCAACGGCGGGGCCGGCGGCAAGGGCGGCGACCACGGCGACGGCGGCGACGGCGGCAGTGGCGGCAACGGCGCGACCGGCGGCGATGGCACTACGCCGGACACCGACGGCGGCAACGGCGGCAACGGTAGCGACGGCGGCAAGGGTGGGGCGGGCGGCAACGGCGGCACCGCCGGGACGCTCTCGGGCGACGGCGGTGCCGGCGGCGCGGGCGGTACCGGCGGCAACGGCGGCGCCGGTGCAACCGGAGCCGCCGGCTGGGGCAGCTCGGGCGGCAGCGGCGACGGCGACAACGGTGGCAACGGCGGCAGCGGCGGCGACGGCGGCAACGGCGGAACTGGCGGAACCGGCGGCGCGGCCACTAACGGCGCGAACGGCGACGGCGGCGACGGCGGAACCGGGGGCAACGCGGGAACACCCGGCGACGGTGGCCGAGGTGGGGACGGCGGCAGCAATGCCACCTATCACCCCGAAGGGCCTCGCGCCGGGAACGCCGGGAACGGCGGGAACGGCGGTGACCCCGGCAACGCCGGTACCGGCGGGACCGGCGGAGCGGCCGGGGGCGACGGCGCCGGCACCGGAGCGACCGGTGGAAACGGGACGACGGTCACCAGCGGGGGCAACGGCGGAAACGGCGGCAACGGCGGGCGGGCCGATCAGCAGTACGGCCTCCCGGAGGTCCTCGGTGGCAACGGCGGAAACGGCGGCGACGGCGGCGCGGTCGGCAACGGCGGCAACGGCGGAAACGGCGGCACCGGCGGCGTAAGCGGCCACCTGAGCGGCAACAACACCGCGATCACCTGGGGAGCCGGAAACGGCGGCAACGGCGGCAACGGCGGCTTGGGTGGCACCACCTCCGGAAACGGCGGCAATGGTGGGGCCGGCGGTGATGGCGGTATCGGAGACAACGCCAGCGACAACGCCCCCTCCGGACTCCCCACACCCGCCACCACCGGTGCCGTCGGCGGCGACGGCGGGAATGGCGGGTCGGCCCGCGGCTTCGGCGACGGCGGCAACGGCGGCAACGGCGGCAACGCCGGGCTGTCCGGCACCGGCGGTCCGCTCACCGCGGACGGTGCGGCGGGCGGTGCCGGCGGCGCAGGCGGCAATGGCGCGGCGGTCGGCAATGGTGGCAACGGCGGGAACGGCGGGAACGGCGACGCCGGCGCCACCGGCGGGGCCGGCGGGACCGCAGGGACCGGCGGTATGAGCGGCGCCACCTCCGGCAACGGCGGCAACGGCGGCAACGGCGGCAACGGCGGAGACGCCGTCAGCACCAGCACGGCCGGCGCCGACCCCGTTATCGGCGCAGCGGGCGCCGACGGCGGCGCCGGCGGTGCGGCGATCGGAGCCGTCGGCAACGGCGGAAACGGCGGCAACGGCGGCGCTGCCGGCGGGTCCGGTGCTGCCGCAGTGGGCACGGCTCCCACCTCTCCGGGGGCGACCGGCGGTCGCGGCGGGGCCGGCGGCGATGCGGCGACCGCAGGCAACGGCGGCAACGGCGGGGCCGGCGGTCGCGGCGGCGCTGGCGCGTCCGGCGGCACCGGGGCGGCCGGCGGCACCGTCAGCAACGGTGCTGTCGGCGGAACCGGCGGCAACGGCGGCGTCGGCGGGACCGGCGGGGCCGGCGGCTCGATCTCAGGCAATGGCGGGACCGGCGGCACCGGAGGCGTCGGCGGAACCGGCGGCAACGGCGGAGTCGGCGGCGCCTATGACAGCCCGGGAGGCAGCGGAACCGCCGGCAAGGGTGGCGATGGCGGAGCCGGCGGGAGCGGCGGCACGGGTGGGACCGGCGGAGCGTCCAGCCACGGCACCAACGGTGACGGCGGCAACGGCGGCAACGGTGGTGACTCCGGCCAGGGCGGCGACGGCGGCAGCGCGTCGTACGTCGGCGGCAACGGAGGCGACGGCGGTGACCCGGGCCAGACCGTCGGCACCGGCGGCGCCGGCGGTGCGGCCGGGGTCGGCGGCAGCGGGGGCGACATCGGCCTGCGCGGCGGCGACGGGGCCGTGGCCACCACCGGCGGCAACGGCGGCAACGGCGCACCCGGCCAAGACAACTTGATTACTTTTTTTGGCGGAGTTGCGGGCGGCAACGGCGGCAACGGAGGCAACGGCGGGGCGGTCGGCAACGGCGGCGACGGCGGCAACGGCGGACAAGGCGCCACCTCTCATGGTGACTTCCTGGGCGCCGGGACGGGCGGCCGCGGCGGCAACGGCGGCAACGGCGGCGCGATCTCCGGCAACGGCGGCACCGGCGGTACCGGCGGTATCGGCGGCCCCGGTGCTCCAAGTGTCGAAATGCCCGGGGTTGGCGCCGGTGGGGCCGGCGGTACCGGCGGCAACGCCGGCCCGGTCGGCAACGGTGGGACCGGCGGGGCCGGCGGGGTCGGGGGAACCGGAGCCGCCGGCCTGGGCGGCGGGCAAGGCGGCAACGGCGGCACCGGTGGCTTGGGTGGCACCACGTCCGGCAACGGCGGCGACGGCGGGGCGGCCGGCAACGGCGGTACGGGCGGGGCCGGGACGGCCGGCGACGCCGCCAACCCGAACGGCGGCAACGGCGGTACCGGCGGTACGCCCGGCGCCGCCGGTATTGGCGGGCAGGCCCAGGCGGTAGGCGGCGTCAGCGGGAGCGCCGGGGCCATCGGATCTGGCGGCACCGGCGGGGCCGGCGGCGACGGCTGGGCCCCCAGCACCAACAGCGAGCCTCCTCCTGGCAATGGCGGCAACGGCGGCGCCGGCGGGTCGGGCGGCACCGTCGGCAACGGCGGCGACGGCGGTGTCGGTGGACACGGCGGGTGGGACCTCTCGGCGGGTACCACATCCAGCAGCCCTGCCGTCAACGGCGGTAATGGCGGCAACGGCGGCAACGGCGGCAACGGCGGCTCGGTCTCCGGCGACGGCGGCGACGGCGGCGACGGCGGCGACGGGGCGTGGGGTTTCCTCGGCAACGGCGGCAGCGGCGGAAACGGCGGCGACGGCGGCGACGGCGACAACGGCGGCGACGGCGGCAACGGCGCCTATGGCTACCCTGGCGGCGCCAATGGGGCCGGCAGCGGCAACGGCGGCGACGGCGGCAACGGCGGCAACGGCGGCAACGGCCTGCACGGCAGCGGCGGCGACGGCGGCAACGGCGCGCTGGCCGGAACGGGCTTCAGCCAGGGTGGGGTCTGGGTTTACGGCGGCCACGGCGGCGACGGCGGCGACGGCGGCTACGGGACCGCAGGCGACGGGACCGTTGTTGACGGAGCGGCCGGCACCCCCGGCGCTGACGGTGCTGGCGCCGCCACCCTCATTTCCCAGGGTGGGGCCGGCGGTCCCGGCGGGGCAGGTGGGGTCCCGAGTCCGTAGCGCGCTACCGGTGTCCGTGGACGGCCTTTACCCTCGATTCCATGGCCAAGTCCGTCGACCTCGCCCGCCTGGCCGAGCTGTTGCCCGGTTACGGGTTCGCGTTCCTGGTGACCGTCGGCGACGACTATCGCGTCCGCACCACCGCGATCACCCCGACCTTCGACGGCACCCGGGTGGATATCGGTCCGGTCGGCTCGCACGGCCGGGAGAACATCGCGGCCCGCGCCGGCGTCACGCTGGTCTGGCCCGCGCGCGAGGTGGACGAGTACTCACTGTTCGTCGACGGCCACGCTGAGCTTCCCGAGGATCTGGCCGGCCCGGTGCTGGTGACGCCGACCAAGGCCCTGCTACACCGCCCGGTGTTCGAGGCCGGCAGCGATCGGGCGGTCGGCACAGTGCACGACTGTGTGCAGCTCAAGGCGGACTGACAGCCCACCGGATTAGCCTGGTCCACATGGCTTCCAACGTGGACTTCGCGCGGCTCGCCGAGAAGCTGGTGGGCTACGACTATGCCTACCTGATCACCGTCGACGCCGAGAACCGGCCGCACCCGGTCCCGGTGATGCCGGTGCTGCAAGGCGACACCGTGCACATCGGCGCCCTCGGCGGCCGCCGCAGCCGGGCGAACCTGGCCCGCAGCACCGACGTCACCGTGATGTGGCCGCCGCCGGTGCCGGGCGGTTACACCGTGATCGTCGACGGCACCGCCGAGGTGTCTGATGCCGGTGAGCTGGCCAGCCTGGCGATCGCACCCAGCCGCGCGGTGCTGATCCGAGTCGCCACCCCCGAGTCACCGGGCGAAACCCCTTGCTACAGCGACTGTGTCGACCTGAAGCTCACGGCACAGGAAGCCTGAGCGGCCGGCCGGCCACCATCAGCACCACGTCGTCGGACTCGGCGGCGATCTGCGTGTTGAGCACTCCGAGCAGGTCCCGGAAGAGGCGCCCCGATGCAGTGGCCGGCACCACCCCGCTGCCCACCTCGTTGCTGACCGCCACCGCCCGCACCGGGCAGGCCCGCCAGGCCGACACCAGCTCGTCGATATCGGCGTGCACGCCGTCCAGCGCGCCACCGTCCCACACCCGGTGCAGGTCCATCCGCGCGGTCAGCCAGGTGCCCAAACAATCGAGCAGTAAAGGGGTTTCGGCGGTGCGCAGCGCCTCGGCCACGTCGGTGGTTTCGACGGTGCGCCAAGATTCCGGACGTCGCGTCCGGTGCAGTCGAATACGTTCGGCCCACTCCGGGTCACCCTCGCGGACTCCGCCGGTGGCCAGGTAGGTCACGGCCGGCTCAGCGGCCAGCAGCGCTTCGGCGTGCGCGGACTTGCCTGAGCGTGCCCCGCCGAGCACCAGGGTGTGGGTGGGTGCTGTACCGGCTGCGCCCACTCGCACCACCTCACCATCAGATCCCGGTCGAGCATCTGAATCAGACAGTACCGCAGTCAATTCCGGCTCAGGAGGATTGTGGTGACTCAGGTGTACCGCGACGACGTCCGTGGCGGCGGTGACGGCGCCGCAGGCGCGCAATCGCTCCAGAGTTGCCGCGAACGCCGGCAGGTCGTGGTGCTCGGCGCCGTGCTCGGTGTAGTTGCCGAAGGTCTCCTCCAGAAACACCGCGTCGTAGCCGGCGCCTGCCACCGCGGCGTGCGTCTCCTCGGGCAATGGCCCGGTGTCGGTGGCCCAGAAGATCCGGCCACCAACAGATTCCAGGTCGTAGAGCACCGCGTCACCGCCGATGTCGGCACCGTGCGCCGCGGCCAGCACCCGCAGCCGGTAGTCGCCCAGGCGCACATCGTCGCCAGGCGACACCTCGACGAACCGGACCGGGTCGTCGGGCCCCACCCAATGCCGACATTGGTCGAGGGCACTGGCCGGTCCCACCACGTCCAGGGGCTCGCCCGCCCCGGTCCAGTGCCGCATCAACAGCGCGGCGGGGCCGACATGGTCGGGGTGTCCATGAGTGAACAGGATGTGCCGAACTCCGGCCAATGACCGCCCGAACCGCATCGCGGCGCGCGGCGCCTCCGGCCCGCAGTCCAGCAGCAGGACGTCGTCGACCAGCGCCGCAGTCTGGCCACGGACGCTCCCGGCCGCCGACAGGCAGGAGTCGCAGCGGCAGAACGGATTCGGCCAGCCGTCGGCACTGCCGGTGCCCAGCAGCAGGATCTCCACCCGGCCATTGTCGTTGACTCTGCGCCCACGGCGCACACCACTCGCACTTTCACGCCGTGGACGCAGAGTCAACGGCTGCGGTCTACGACAGCAGCCCGAGATCCAGCGCGCTGTACAGGCCGGCGTCGGACAGATCGGGCAGCAATGACGGCGACGCCAGGTCGGAAACATCCGTCGGGGCGAACCAGGACGCGAGCGGCGAAATGTCGAAGGTCCCGAAAATGGTCTGGAGGTAGTCCTGCGCGGGGCCATCGGTCGGGTCGTAGTACAGGTTGTCCACGACAAACAGGCCCGGCACCAACGTCTGCTGGCTGAAGACATCCCCGGCCTTGTCCACGAACTCGACGTCGGTCGGCGACGTGACGTACTCGGTACCGGTGAGGCTCGTCACCGCGTCCGTGCCGGTCCGGTCCGTGAACGTAGCGGGCACCGACCAGACCAGGCCCGACTCCGGAGTCACCAGCGGAGTGACGTTGGCGTCAGTTGCCGGTCCCCCGATCCAATCGCTGCCTTTCTCGGTCAGACTGAGCGCGCTGGTAATGCGATCTCCGCCGGAGTCGGTGAATATGATGTTCTGGCCCACGGTCGTGGCGGTGGAGTCGGGGGCGAAAGGCTCAACCAACCACAAGGCAAGGTACGGCGAGAACGACGGCAGTGCCGGGGTCAGGTCGATGTTGCCGAACGGGGTCTTCATCACATCCACCGCGGTGCCGTCCGCGGAGGGGTTGTAGTAGAGGTTGGTGAAGCCCGGAAACAGCTGCTCCTGGTCGTAGGTCGCTCCGCTGCTGGTGACGAACTCGTCGTTGAGCCCGCCTGGCGCCGAGCTGATGTAGTCGGTCCCGGTCAGGATCGTGCCGTTGCTCGACGTGAAGCTGGCGGGCAGTTCCCATGCCGGGGACCACGCTTCCTGGCCTAAAGTTGGCAGCCCTGCGAACAGTTGGGCGTCATTGACGTCATAGTCCGGCGCCCAGGTGCCACCGGTGGCGGCGGCCACCCCCGGACCTGCGAACGCGGCCACGGCGGCTCCGCCGACCACGATCCCCCATGCAATGTGCTTCATCGATCCCTCTCAGCCATGACTCGGCTTCGCAAGGTAGTTCTTTTTCACAATTGGAATCAAGATTTATTCGCTGGGTGATCGCTGTCAGCGTTGTGTTCCCAACGAAAAAGCCCGGCCCCCGCGATGGGGAGCCGGGCCCTTTCGTGCAGCCAGACTTAGAAGTCCATGCCGCCCATGCCACCGGTCGGGTCGCCCGCGGGTGCGGCCGCCTTCTCCGGCTTGTCGGCGACAACGGCCTCGGTGGTCAGGAACAGTGCCGCGATGGACGCCGCGTTCTGCAGCGCCGAGCGGGTCACCTTCACCGGGTCGGCAACGCCGGCCTTGAGCAGGTCCTCGTACTCGCCAGAGGCGGCGTTGAGGCCGGTGCCCGCGGCCGAGTTGGTGACCTTCTCGGCGACAACGCCGGGCTCCAGGCCCGCGTTGAAGGCGATCTGCTTCAGCGGAGCCGACAGCGCGACGCGCACGATGTTGGCACCGGTCGCCTCGTCACCCTCGAGCTTCAGCTCGTCGAGCGACGGAGCGGCCTGCAGCAGGGCCACGCCGCCACCGGCGACGATGCCCTCCTCCACGGCGGCCTTGGCGTTACGCACGGCGTCCTCGATGCGGTGCTTGCGCTCCTTGAGCTCCACCTCGGTGGCAGCCCCGGCCTTGATCACCGCAACACCGCCGGCCAGCTTGGCCAGACGCTCCTGCAGCTTCTCGCGGTCGTAGTCGGAGTCGCTGTTCTCGATCTCCGAGCGGATCTGAGCCACCCGGCCGGCGATGGCGTCGGAGTCACCGGCACCCTCGACGATGGTGGTCTCGTCCTTGGTGATGACGACCTTGCGGGCGGTGCCCAGCAGCGAGACGTCAGCGCTCTCCAGCGACAGGCCGACCTCTTCGCTGACGACCTGGCCACCGGTGAGGATCGCCATGTCCTGCAGCATCGCCTTGCGGCGGTCACCGAAGCCCGGGGCCTTGACGGCGACGGACTTGAAGGTGCCGCGGATCTTGTTGACCACCAGGGTCGACAGGGCCTCGCCCTCGACGTCCTCGGCGATGATCAGCAGCGGCTTGCCGGACTGGATGACCTTCTCCAGCAGCGGCAGCAGGTCCTTGACGGTCGAGATCTTGGAGCTGACCAGCAGGATGTAGGGGTCCTCCAGGACGGCTTCCTGACGCTCGGCGTCGGTCACGAAGTAGCCCGAGATGTAGCCCTTGTCGAAGCGCATGCCCTCGGTGAGCTCCAGTTGCAGACCGAAGGTGTTGGACTCCTCGACGGTGATGACACCCTCGTTGCCGACCTTGTCCATGGCCTCGGCGATCAGGTCACCGATGGTCTGGTCGCCCGCGGAGATCCCGGCGGTCGCCGCGATCTGCTCCTTGGTCTCGACCTCCTTGGCCGAAGCCAGCAGGGTCGAGGTGACCTTCTCAACGGCCTTCTCGATGCCGCGCTTCAGACCCAGCGGGTTGGCGCCGGCGGCCACGTTGCGCAGGCCTTCCTTGACCAGGGCCTGGGCCAGCACGGTGGCGGTGGTGGTGCCGTCACCCGCGACGTCGTCGGTCTTCTTGGCGACCTCTTTGACCAGCTCGGCGCCGATCTTCTCGTAGGGGTCCTCCAGCTCGATCTCCTTGGCGATGGACACACCATCGTTGGTGATCGTGGGGGCGCCCCACTTCTTCTCCAGGACGACGTTGCGGCCCTTGGGGCCCAGCGTCACCTTGACCGCGTCGGCGAGGGCGTTCAGGCCCCGCTCGAGGCCGCGACGGGCCTCTTCGTCATACGCAATTTGCTTAGCCATTGCGAAGTGATTCCTCCGGTTAGGGGGTGCACGTCTTGTCGGTCGGGTGCAGTGCCCGCGACGGACGGCTGTGGGTGTGCTCCGCAGGTGCGGCCCTGCCTCACCGTCCCGACCTAGCACTCGCTGGTCGCGAGTGCCAACGTCATTTTTAGCACTCGCCCATGGAGAGTGCAAGGTTGGCCGGTGACGATGCGCGGAGCGAAGCGACGGGCTGAGAAGGCGGGCGATCAGGCACAGCTAGACATCGAGCAGCTGCTCGTAGAACCCACCGAACCCGCGGGCCCGGTTCGCCAGGTGCACCTCCAGGATCCAGTGGCAGACCCTGCCGGTGGGGTCGGTCCGGCGCATCGGCTCATCGGATCCGGGCGTCACGTAGAACCGGGCGTCGTCACCGGAGATCTTCTTGTGCGGAAACTCCCCCAGCAGGTGCCCGGCGATCGGCGCGCCGAACTCGAAACCTTCCGCGCGGGCCAGGCCCACGACATGGTCGTAGAGCTGCGCCCCGGTGATGTCGGGGTGTGCGTCGAAGAACTCCCGGCCGCCATTCCACACCCGCGGCAGCGCGTCGCGCAGAGCCAGCTTGTCCGGGTCTGCATCAACACCGCCGAGCACGAAGGTGCGGCCGAAGTCGGCCTCCCACTCTTCGAAGATCGGACCCAGGTCGAGGTAGGCGATGTCGTCGTCGGCCATGATGCGATCGGGCGGGTCGGCGTGAAACGGCAGCAGGCTGTTCTCCCCGGCCCGCACCACCCGCCGATGCCAGTGCCGTGTCACCCCGAACATGTCGGAGGCCAAGTCTCGGATCTCATCGGAGAGCTGTCGCTCGCCGACTCCGGGGCGGACCATGCCGCGGCGCTCGATTTCGTCAAACAGTGCGACGGCCTTGGCCTGCGCGTCGCGGAGCCGCTCGACACGGACGGATTCCGGCTCGCGCGGTGTGGACACACCAGCGATGCTATCGGCTTGCCCTAGACTCCCATCTCGATCAGATAGGAGACCGGGTGCGGGCTGAAGCAGCGCCCAGCACCCGGGCTTTGCGGGGCTGGCAACGCCGGGCTCTGGTGCGCTATCTGACCGCCAAGCCGCGAGATTTCCTGATGGTGGCCACCCCCGGCGCCGGTAAGACGACGTTCGCGCTGCGTATCGTCGCCGAGCTGCTGGCCGACCGCACCGTCGAGCGGATCACAATCGTGGTGCCCACCGAACACCTCAAGGTGCAGTGGGCGTCGGCCGCCGCCTCGCACGGCATCGCCCTGGATCCGCGGTTTTCCAACTCCGACTCACAGACCAGCTCGGAGTACCACGGTGTCGTCGTCACCTACGCGCAGGTCGCCAGCCACCCCACCCGGCACCGGGTGCGCACCGAGGCCGCCAAGACCCTGGTGATCTTCGACGAGATCCACCACGGCGGTGACGCCAAAAGCTGGGGTGACGGCATCCGGGAGGCGTTCGACGATGCCACCCGCCGGCTGGCACTGACCGGCACCCCGTTCCGCAGCGACGACAGTCCGATCCCGTTCGTCAACTACGAGCCCGACGGCGCCGGCCACCTGAGATCGGTGGCCGACGACAGCTACGGCTACACCGATGCGCTGGCCGACGGGGTGGTGCGCCCGGTGGTGTTCATGGCCTACTCCGGCGAGGCCCGCTGGCGCGACAGCGCGGGCGAGGAGTACTCGGCCCGGCTCGGCGAACCGCTGACCGCCGAGCACACCGCCCGGGCGTGGCGCACCGCGCTGGACCCCAACGGCGAGTGGATGCCGGCGGTGATCACCGCCGCCGACACCCGGCTGCGCCAGCTGCGCGACGGCGGCATGGCCGATGCCGGCGGCATGATCATCGCCTCCGATCAGAAGACGGCCCGCGCCTACGCCAAGCTGCTGACCAACCTCACCGGCGAGACCCCCACCGTGGTGCTCTCCGACGACCCCAGCGCCTCGGACAAGATCGCGCAGTTCTCCGCGGCCACCAGTCGCTGGCTGGTGGCGGTGCGGATGGTCTCCGAGGGTGTCGACGTGCCCCGGCTGGCGGTCGGCGTCTACGCCACCAGCGCGTCCACCCCGTTGTTCTTCGCACAGGCCATCGGCCGGTTCGTGCGGTCGCGGCGGCCCGGCGAGACCGCCAGCATCTTTCTGCCGTCGGTGCCGTCACTGCTGGGTCTGGCCAGCGAGCTGGAACAGCAGCGCAACCACGTCCTCGGCAAACCGCACCGGGAGTCCGAACGCGACGAGTTCGCCGAGGCCGAGCGCCGGCGCGACGAGCCCTCCGAACTGGAGAACACCTTCGAGTCGCTGGGGGCCGACGCCGAGCTGGACCAGGTGATCTTCGACGGCGCCTCGTTCGGCACCGCCACCCCCGCCGGCAGCGAGGAGGAGGCCGACTACCTGGGCATCCCCGGGCTGCTCGACGCCGACCAGATGCGGGACCTGTTGCGGCGCAGGCAGGAAGAGCAGCTGGACCGGCGGTCCAAGGCGGTCAACGACGGCGGGGTTCCGGTGCCGGTGACCACGCACGGCCAGTTGCGGGCGCTGCGCCACGAACTCAACGCGCTGGTGTCGGCGGCCCATCATCGGCTCGGCAAGCCGCACGGCTGGATCCACAACGAGTTGCGCCGGATCTGCGGCGGCCCGCCGGTGGCGGCGGCGACATCGGATCAGCTGCGGGCACGGATCGAAGCCATCCGGCAGCTGTAGCGCTCGACTGGCTCCTCCCCTGCCCGTCGAGTGTGCGGTTTCGTTGCCGATCCGCTGATCTTGCCGACCAATCCGCACACGCGACGAACCCGCGACGGGGCTCGGCGGGTAAGGACCGGAGTGTTTCCGCAGGGCGAAGGTTCCCTGCCCGCCGAATTACAGGGAAAACCCTGTATCGAATTAATGCAGCCGATGCTTGGCTTGTCTTAAAGAAAAACTTGGGGGTATCTCACATGTATGGGGCTGATCGCATGGGTACTGGTCGTTCGAATCGGCTGCGTCGTCGTGCGACGGGCGCGGGTGCGACGGTGGGGGCGTTTCTGGCGTTCGGGATGGCGCCGTTGACCGCCGGTGCGCCGGTGGCCCGCGCCGATTTTCTGGATGACCTGTTCGACCCGACCGCGTGGACATGGCTGGATGCATCGGCCTGGACTCCCCCGGCGGAGACCCTGTCGTTCGATGCCCTGCCGGCACCGGAGACCGACTGGATGGCTGATCTGCATGCGCAGGTGGAGACCATGCTCGCCGATCCCGCCAACGGATGGTGGCTGGATCTGGTCAACCAGCCCTCGCAGTGGCTGTTCGGCCGCGATCTGATCGGCAACGGCATCGACGGCTTCGACGGGGCCAACACCTCACTGTTCGGGTCCACCGGGTGGTTCGGCGACCTCGGTGACGGCGGGTTCCTGGCCGGCGACGGTGGCCTCGGTGTCACCGGGGGTACCGGTGGGATGGCCGGCATGTTCGGCAACGGTGGCGAGGGGGGCGCCGGCCTGGACGCCGCGGACAACGCGGGAGTCGCCGGTGACGGCGGGGCCGGTGGCGCCGGTGGCTGGCTGTTCGGTGACGGCGGTGCCGGTGGCGCTGGCGGGGCTGGCGCCGACGGCATCAACGGGGCCGGCAGCAACGGTGGTGTCGGCGGTAACGGCGGGGCCGCCGGCATCTTTGGTGATGGCGGCGAGGGTGGCCACGGCGGTTCCGGTGGGGACGGTTCGTCCGGAGGTATCGGCGGCAACGGCGGCGACGGCGTGGTCGGGGTGAACAACGGTCGCGGCCAAGATGGCGGCAGCGCAGACGGTTTCGCCGGCGGTGACGGCGGCAACGGCGGCAGCGGTGGCGTCACGACCTTCGGGCACCTCGGTGTCAACGGTGACGGTGGAGCGGGCGGCAACGGCGGCAACGCCGGCACCGCCGGCAGCGGCGGCAACGGGGCCGCCGGGGCGTGGGGCAATACCGGTACCGGCGGGGCTGATGGAGCTGGCGGCGACGGCGGCAACGCCGGCAGCAGCGCCGCCGGTGCCGCCGGTTCCGGTGGTCTGCACGGCACCGGCGGCAACGGCGGAACCGACGGCACAGCCGGAACCGCCGGCAACACCAGCACCGCCACCGGAATCCACGGCGGCAACGGCGGCGACGGCGCCTTGGGAGATGGCGATCACCCCCAGGCGGGCAATGGTGGCAACGGCGGCACCGGAGGTATCGGTGTCGGCGGCAACGGCGGTGCCGGCGGCAGCTTGATCATCGGTGACAGCACGTCGACCACGTCGACGCAGGACGCCCTTGGTGGTGACGGCGGGGCCGGCGGCAGCGGTGCGGCCGGCGGCGGCAACGGCGGCAACGGCGGCGGCGCGATCAACTACGGGACAGGTAAGGCCATCGGCGGGGACGGAGCGGCCGGCGGCGCGGGTGGTACCGGCGCCGGTGGCAACGGCGGCGACGGCGGCCTGGGATGGAGCTCCAACAGCGCATCGACCCAAGACATCCTCGGCGGCCAGGCCGGGGCCGCTGGCAGTGGTGCGGCCGGCGGCGGCAACGGCGGCAACGGCGGCAGCGCGACCACAGCCGGAACGGGTAAAGCCGTCGCCGCCGACGGAGCGGACGGCGCCGCCGGTGGTACCGGCACCGGCGGCAACGGCGGCAACGGCGGCGGCGCGTGGATCGGCAACGGCGCGTCGACGCAAGATGCCGTCGGCGGCCAGGCCGGGGCCGCCGGCAACGGTGCGGCCGGCGGCGGCAACGGCGGCAACGGCGGGGGCGCGATCAACTACGGGACGGGCAAGGCCCTCGCCGCCGACGGGGCGGACGGCGCCGCCGGCGGTACCGGCACCGGCGGCAACGGCGGGGACGGCGGCGGCGCGTCGATCGGCAACGTCGCGTCGACGCAGGACGCCCTCGGCGGCAAGGCTGGGACCGGCGGTAGCGGGGCGACCGGCGGTGGCAACGGTGGCGACGGCGGCAACGTGGTGAACCAGGGGACGGGCAAGGCTGTCGCCGGCGACGGGGCTGACGGCGGCGCGGGTGGTTTCGGCGCCGGCGGCAACGGTGGCAGCGGCGGCTACGTCTACAGCTACAACAGCGCGTCGACACACGATGCTCTTGCCGGCGACGGCGGGAGTGGCGGTAGCGGAGCCACCGGCGCCGGCAACGGCGGCAACGGCGGCAACGCGTACACCGAGGGGTTGGGCAAGGCCATCGGCGGCGACGGAGCGGACGGCGGCGCGGGTGGAAGCGGCATCGGCGGCAACGGCGGCAACGGCGGTGACGCCTCGATCTATAACTCCGCGGGCGCGTCGACACAGGACGCTCTCGGCGGTCAGGCCGGGGCCGGTGGCAACGGTGCGGCCGGCGGCGGCAACGGCGGCAACGGCGGCAACGGCGGCACCAACGGGACGGGGAAGGGCATCGCCGCCGACGGGGCAGACGGCGGCAACGGCGGTAACGGAACCGGTGGCAACGGCGGCAACGGCGGCACCGCGGGCACGACGACACAAGACGCCTTCGGCGCCCAGGGCGGGGCCGGCGGCAGCGGTACGACCGGCGGCAACGGCGGCAACGGCGGCAACGGCTACACCCAAGGGACGGGTAAGGCCATCGGCGGCGACGGTGGTACCGGGGCCAGCGGCGACGGCGGCAACGGCGGCAACGGCGGCAACGGCGGCAATGCGGACAGCACCATCGAGGCGGGCCAAGACACCCTCGGCGGCCAGGGCGGGGCCGGCGGCAGCGGTACGACCGGCGGCAACGGCGGTAACGGCGGCAACGCGCACACCTACGGGACGGGCAAGGTCATCGGCGGCGACGGGGCCGCCGGCGCCGACGGCAGTACCGGACAAGGCGGCAACGGCGGCGGTGGCGGCCTGGCGGTCATCCAGAACACCACATCGACGCAAGACGCCCTCGGCGGCGACGGCGGTGCCGGGGGTGACGGCGCGACTTCCGGCGGCAACGGCGGTGGCGGCGGCGACGCGTACACGAGCGGGACCGGCAACGCCGTCCACGGCAACCCCGGCCCCGACGGCACGCCCTAACTGCGCAGCGAGCCGCGCCGGCCGCGGTTTATCGACCGGTCAGGCGTGCCGCGCCCACTTGCTGTGCGCCACCCAGGGCGATGCCTGCGCGGCCACCGACCACGCCCACTCCTGCGGCACGTCGATCACCCGGTACGCCTTGACCCCGGCGGCGGTGGCCGCGATCAGAGTGGCCACCCCGGCGCGGCGCTGAAACCAGCTCTGGCGCACCGTCCAACCGACGATGCCCGCGGTGGCGATGCAGTAGCGACGCTGCTCCCAACTGCCGGTGCGGGCCGACAGCCAGTGCGCGTCGACGCGATGGCCCAAGGCACGGACTCGGTCGACGGCCATCAGCGCGGCACCCAGCGTCATCGCCACCCAGGCCGGCCAGCACCAATGCGGTAGGTCGACGACCGCCGACGCGATTGCCAGCCCGGCCCCAAAAGCCACCGGCAGCAGCAGCGCCCGAGTCCAACGCCGGCGGGTCGCCGCCGGCCCGTGCGGGCGCAGCGGCCCGGTGACCACCACGGGGTCCGCGACCAACCCGGTCAAGACGCCCTCGGCGGTGGCCCGCGGGCAGGGCGGCAGCAGGATCGATGACTCGCCTTCCCCGTTGACCCCGGTCATCGCCGCGTCCAGCCGCGCGCCGCCGAACAACCGCACCAGCAACGGCCGGCGCAGTGTTCCGCCGCGCAGCCGGCGCATGTCGTAGTTGTGTTCGCGCACTCGCAGCAGGCCGTAACTCAACGCCAGTACGTCACCGCCCGCCCCGGAACTGCGCGACAGCACCAGGTTTCCGTAGGTCACCAGGGAGCGCAGCACTGCCAACAGCATGGAGATCAGCACCAGTAGGGCGGCGATCAGCGTCAGGCTCTGCTGAACGCCGAACCGTTCGGCGGCCTCCAGCCAGGATCGGCTCACCGGTGAATCCTCCAGTGCCGCCCAGACTCCGCTCTGGTACAGCGCGCCCACCGCGGCCCCAACCATTACCAGCCCGGACAGGCTCAGCGGGCTGTAGCGCAACCATGACGGCCGCCACCGCGCCAGCACCGTCGCTGGGGCGGGCGCCGATCCGGTCGCAGCCTGCGCGGTTTGTCCGGTGTGGGACAGCAACGTTGCGCGTAGTCGAGGGACTTCGCTGCTCTCGACCGCGTTCAGTTCGAAGGCGCTGTCTGCGGCGGCGTGCTGACCCGTGCTGACTCGCAATACCGTCAGTCCCAGCAGCCGGTGCAACAGCCGGGCATCGGTCTCCACCGAGCGAATCCGGTTGCGCGGCACCGAGAGCACCTTGCGACGCAACAGCCCGGAGCGCAGCTGCACCCGGCCGGCCTCGGGGTCGGGTTCGATGCGGTAGGTGGTGGTGAACCAGCGCGTCACACCCACCACGGCGATCACCGACACCACCGCCAGCACCCACGGCCGGTTGTCGGTCGCCGAGCCGAACACCACCACCGCGACCAGCAGGGGCAGTTCACGCAGCACTTCGTGCAGCGGATGCACCAGCAGCATCCGCGGACTCAGGCGTTGCCACTGTTCAGAGCGCTGTGTGCTGTTCATCCGCCTTCTCCGTGCCCCACCCGTGCCCCATAGTCTGATGGTCGGGGCTCCGCGTGTCGCCGCGCCCCGCTTGGAACGGTAGCCGCAAAAGTTGCATAGTCATCGCTAGGCGAGATGCGGCAACCTTTGCGCATGTGGCAAGCCACCGACCGGAAGTCGTCACCCACTCTCCGCCGGTAACCGTGACGCGAGGCCCCGGGGAGGTTTATTGATGCCCGGAGCCAGCAATGAAGCAACAGCGGTCCCCCGGGCGTCGCCCGCCAGTGAATTCGGCAAACCGGCATTCACTAATACGATTCCCTCATGACCTCCCCCGTCCTGAGGGTCACCCCGGTCAGCCTGCGCGACCTGGCGCAACGCTGCGCGGCATTGTCGGGTCAGGTCGCGCCAGCACTCCCCGCGGCGAGCGCATCGGCATGGCAGTCCAGCGGAGCAGCAACCAGCTGCGTCAATACCGGTGCGAGCAGCGTCGGCACCGCC
This sequence comes from Mycolicibacter heraklionensis, assembly GCF_001021505.1. Classification (GTDB taxonomy): domain Bacteria; phylum Actinomycetota; class Actinomycetes; order Mycobacteriales; family Mycobacteriaceae; genus Mycobacterium; species Mycobacterium heraklionense. The sequence goes on along the minus strand of NZ_LDPO01000014.1, from coordinate 121,146 downwards.
TCCAGATCCCGGATGACCGCGAGCTCGAACAAGCTGAGCATCGCCGCCCAGCAGTACGAAACGATGGACCACAACGGCGCCGCCACTCTGGCCGCAGTCCCCCAGCACGCAGGCGGCCTTCCCACGCTGGTCCCCCGCAACTCCGGTGCCGACGGCGGCGCCGGCACGCTCGGGATATAGGCAGGTAGACCGCGATGTCCGGATTGCCACCGCTGACCGAGATCGAAGACGCCAACTGGGATTACCTCACCACCAACGCCACCGCCTGGACCAACCTCGCCAACACCTGGGAAGCCGCGTTCACCGAAGTCCGCGACGCCTCAAAGAGTCCCGGAGGCACCCCCTGGACCGGCGCCGGCGCCGAAGCCTTCCAACAGCGCGCCGCCGCCGACGTCGTGAGAATCCACGGTCCCGCCGACATGCTGCGCAACGCCGCCGCTATCGCCACCCGCGGCGCGCAAGCCCAGCAGAGCAACAAGGGACTGGTGCTCTCTGCCGTCAATACCGCCGAGCGCGAAGACTTCCGGGTCGGCGATGACTACTCCGTCACCGACACCTGGACCTACTACAGCTCCGCCGCCGAGCAGACGCAGCGCGAGCAAGCCGCCCAAGCTCACGCCAGTTTCATCAAATCCCGAGCCGCGAACCTGGTAAACAACGAGCAGGAGATAGCCCGCCAACTCACCACGGCCACGGCGGGCCTGCACTCGTTCAGCTTCGGTGAAGACGGCGCCGATGGTGGGGCCGGTGGCAACGGACAGCCGCGCGTGGTGCTCGTCGATGACGTGCTGCGCCGGGGAGAGTCCCGGAACCTGGGGCCAGTCGCAGGCACCGGTGCTGATCCCGGCATCCCCGGTATCGGCGCTGCCGACCTCGGTGAAGTCATCACCTTGCCCAACGGCAAGCAAGTCATGATCCTGGGCGACTCATTCTCCGGCGACAAGATGGGCGTGGGCGACCACTACCCTTCAGCAGCGGTGCCAGTACACATGGAGAACGGCAAGGTGGTCATCGACGGCCCCCCGCTGACCGGCCCCGACGGCAGTAACGTGCTCTTCCTCCCGCCACCACAGGCGGCAGGTACGAACACGCTTCCCGCGGGCAGCATCCGGATGCGCGACGGCACCACCTACATGATGGTGGCCGGAACCAATGACCTGAATCCAACCGGAGGCACGTGGCTGACGAAAGTCACCAACGATCCGGCCAGCGGCTGGCAACCCATCGACGGATCATGGCGGCCATGGACACCTAACGCGCAACCCTCCGCAGACATGCCACACCCAGGAACCGCCGTCAGCAGTGCACCCACACAGATCAGCGGCTATCAAGCCGCCGACGGCAACGTCTACATCGCGGCGGACGCCTTCGACCGCAGCCAGGGCGTCTCCATGTATCGCGCCGACCCCGCGAACGTGACCGACCGCAGCTCATGGCAACCCTGGACAGGTAGCGGATGGGGCACTCCTGGGCAAGTAGCCGTCCCACCACCGGGCGGAGATACATACGGCGAGCTGAGCTTCCAAGAAGTCGGCGGGCAACCGGTCCTAGCCGGATTTAACGGCGCCAATGGCTCAGTGGACCTCCACATCGGAGAAGCCCCGACGGATGTATTCGCCGGGGCGCGTACCGTCGTGGCGCCCGGCGGCGACTGGGCCAATCCAGTGCCAGGAACTTACCCGCAGAACTACGGCGGCTACATCCTGCCCGGCTCAACCCTCGACGATATGGACATCCTGGTCAGCCAATGGAACACCGGCACCAACACCCCGTACGTCGTGGAACAATTTCAGGTAAACCCGAACAGGTAACGATCCCGAACGACAGTGGGCCACGTTTCGATAGGACTGACATGCTCGTCAAGACACTCATGATCGCCGCCGGAACCTTTGTCGCCGCTCTCACCTCCGGCGGCTGCACCGCCCGGGCCGACACCCCGCCATTTCCCGACATCAACAGCTACGCACCCGTGAACCCGGCCGACTATGCGATCACCATCGACACCCCAGGAATCTCCCATTCGGAGACGTTCTTCCTCACCCCTGACGGCGTCGTGTGCACCGTGCGACCCAACTCGGGAGCCGCCTGCGCCGGCAACAACCTGCCGGCCATCCCGCCCGCCACACCAACAGCAGGGGGCACACCCCGCGTGAACTCAATCGGAACGGACGGTCCGGTACAGGCAAGCAGCGGGACGCTCGGTACGAGCGACACCGTTAACGGCCACTCGATCAAGACTCTCCCTCCACTTCACTCGATCTCCCTCGGTGGTGTGGTCTGCGGTGTCAATGACTCCGGAACCACCGCCTGCAAAGATCCACAGGACCGCGGCTTCGTACTGTCCCCCAACGGATCCGGATGGCTTTCCCACGTCTAAGCGCCTGGCGGCTGATCACCTCGGCAGCTCCTGCTGGTGCTGGCGGCGTGCGTGCCGTTCGCGCTCATGTCGCTATTCACCCTGGAGCTGGCGTTCGGATCGGCGTGCGCCGCGGCCACCGTCGGGGTAGGTGCACGCGACGTGGAATGCGCCAGGAATACCTGGGGGACGATGCGCACAGTGCCCATTCATCTTCCCCAGGCACGCGTTATAAGCATCGACGTCGTTTAATGCGGTACACGCACCGTCAGCGTGGACGGCCGGTGCCGGCGCGGCTCGGCGCTACTCACGTGGCGTCCTCGGCACCCAGCGCGGCAATGTCGGTCAGTTGCGCCACGATGCGGTCGGCGACGGCGGCATCGAGCGCCACGATGTGCACCGCGCCCGCCGACGACGCGGTGGTCACCCGCACATTGGCCAGTCCCAGCAGCCGATCCAGCGGACCCCGGTAGGTGTCGACGGTCTGCACTCGCGAGATCGGCGCGATCCGGCGCTCCTGCACCAGCCAACCGGTGCGGGTGTAGACGGCCTGATCGCTGACGTCCCACCGGTGCACCCGGTAGCGCCACAACGGGGCGATCACCGCCGAGACCAGCAGACCCAGCGCGGTGACCGCGAGGGCGGTGACGTGCAGCCAGGCAAGCCGCTCGTCGGCGGCCGCCCAGCCCAGCTGCAGCAGGGCCAGAAACAGCCAGGGCACCGCACCGACCAGCGCCCAGACCAAGGGCGCACGGGAGCTGGGCGGATTGGTGGGATCGACCAGGGTGGTCGCCGTGGAGCCGTCTGCGTGCTGCGCCATGTAGGAGAGGATGTCAGGGCGCGGGCCGCGCCGCACCGTCGACCGCGCGAGCCTGGCAAACGATCCGGCGCACGATGCGTCACCTGAGTATCGTTTGTCACATGAGTAGCCGGGACAAGTGGGCTGCGGCAGGCGTGCCGGATCAGACCGGCCGCGTCGCGGTAATCACCGGCTCCAACACCGGAATCGGCTATCACACCGCGGAGGTGCTCGCCGAGCACGGCGCCCTGGTGGTGCTGGCCGTACGCGACCTCGACAAGGGCAACGCGGCGGCGAACCGGATCACGCAGGCCCACCCGCAGGCCGCCGTCGAGGTACAGGAACTCGATCTGAGCTCGCTGGCGTCGGTCCGCCAAGCCGCCGAGGCCTTGAGCTCCGCCCATGCCCGCATCGATCTGCTGATCAATAACGCCGGCGTCATGTACACGCCCAAGCAGCACACCGTCGACGGTTTCGAGCTGCAGTTCGGCGTCAACCATCTGGGGCATTTCGCCCTGACCGGCCTGTTGCTGCCGCGGATGGTGCGGGTGAAGCGGTCTCGCGTGGTGACCGTCAGCAGCATGGCGCACCGGATCATGGCGGCAATCCACTTCGACGACCTGCAGTGGGAACACGGCTACAACCGGATCGCCGCCTACGGGCAGTCCAAGCTGGCCAACCTGATGTTCACCTACGAGTTGCAGCGCCGGCTGGCCGCCAAACGCCGCTCGACCATCGCCGTCGCTGCGCACCCCGGTACCGCTAACACCGAACTGACCCGGCACCTGCCGCCATTCCTGCGTCCCGCAGACCGTTTACTGATGCCCCTGGTGGTGCAGAGCGCCGCGATGGGTGCGTTGCCCACGCTGCGCGCGGCCACCGACCCCGGGGTACTCGGCGGGCAGTACTACGGTCCGAGCGGCATCGGTGAGCAGCGCGGATATCCGAAGCTGGTGGACGCCAGCAAGCACGCGCACGACGTCGAGTTGCAACAGCGGTTGTGGGCCGTCTCCGAGGAGCTGACAGGAATCACCTTCCCCGTCTGAGTCAAACTGTCCAGATGCGATCCGTCGAAGAGCACCAGCGGGCCGTCGCCGATCTGATTCAGGCCCGGCCGCCGATCACGGTCGCACTGGCCGACGCCGAGGGACTGGTACTGGCCGCGGACGTGATCGCACCGATCTCGCTGCCGGTCTTCGACAATTCCGCGATGGACGGCTACGCCGTGCTCGCCGATGACATCGTGGCCGCGGCACCGGAAGCACCGGTGAAACTGCCTGTCACCGAAGACATTCCGGCAGGCCGCACCGATATCCCCACCCTGACGCCGGGCACCGCGCACCGCATCATGACCGGCGCGCCCATTCCGCACGGCGCCGACGCCGTGGTTCCCGTCGAGGACACCGACGGCGGCCTGGACGTGGTACAGATCAGCGCGACGATTCCCCGGGGGCGCCATGTCCGCCGGTCCGGCGGAGACGTCGCGGCGGGCGCCACCGTGCTGTGGGCCAGGCAACTGGTCAGTGCGCCGGCGGCCGGTCTGGCCTCGGCGCTGGGGTTGGCCGAGTTGACGGTACGGCCCCGGCAACGCGTGCTGGTGATCTCCACCGGCTCCGAGCTGGTCAAACCCGGCACGCCACTGGCGCCTGGCCAGATCTATGAGTCCAACGGGGTGATGCTGGCGGCGGCGGTGCGTGACGCCGGCGCCGAGGTGGTTGGCGCCGTGACGGTCGCCGACGACACCGCCGAGTTCACCGCGGTGCTCGACCGCTACGGCGTCCGTGACGGGGCGGTGGATCTGGTGATCACCAGCGGCGGAGTCAGCGCAGGGGCTTACGAGGTGGTCAAGGACGTCTTCGGCCGTGACGGCGACCAGGGCGTGCATTTCGTCAAGGTGGCGATGCAGCCCGGGATGCCGCAGGGCATCGGCCGCGTTGGCGACGCGGCCATCATCACGCTGCCCGGCAACCCGGTGAGCGCACAGGTGTCCTTCGAAGTGTTCATCCGGCCCGCACTGCGTCGTGCGATGAGCCTGCCCAAGCCGGATCGGCCGCGCCGCACCGCGGTCCTGAGCGAGAAACTGGTCTCGCCGGCCGGCAAGCGGCAGTTCCGGCGCGGGCTGCTCGACTACGAAACCGGGACCGTCACCAACTACGGGCCGCCGGCCTCGCACCACCTGCGTTACCTGGCGTCGGCGAACTGCCTCCTCGACATCGCCGACGAGGTGACCGAGCTGGCGGTGGGCACCGAGGTGGAAGTCTGGGACCTGACCGGCTGAGCCGCCCAGCTTCTAAGATGGCCCAATGGCCAGACGCCCCCGCGCAGCAGATGATCCCGGCGGTCTCCGGCACCTGATCGAGCTGGTGCGCTCGACGGTGCCGCCGATGCACAGCGCCGGACTGCCGTTCGTCGGCAGCGCGCTGGGCGTGGCGCTGCTGGGCCGCAAGCAGCGGTGGCTGCGCGGCGCCGGGCTGCTGGCCGCGGGCGCCAGCGCCGGGTTCTTCCGGCATCCGCGCCGGGTGCCGCCGACTCGCCCCGGTGTGGTGGTGGCCCCCGCCGACGGCATGGTCTGCCTGGTCGACTGCGCGCCCCCGCCGCCGGAGCTGGACCTGCCCGACACCCCATTGCCGCGGGTCAGCATCTTCATGTCGGTCTTCGACGCTCACGTGCAACGGGCTCCGGTCGGCGGCGAGGTGATCGAGGTGCTGCACCGGGCCGGCCGGTTCGGGTCCGCGGACCGCACCGAAGCCAGTGCGGACAACGAGCGCAACAGCGTGCGGATCCGCACCGCCGACGGCGCCGAGGTGATCGCCGTGCAGGTCGCCGGGCTGGTGGCGCGGCGCATCATCTGCGACACCCGGCCCGGTGATCATCTGGCGATCGGTGACACCTACGGCTTGATCCGCTTCGGTTCGCGACTCGACGTCTACCTGCCGGTCGGGACGCAGCCGCTGGTCGGCGTGGGCCAGCGCATGGTCGCCGGCGAAACCGTCCTGGCCGACCTGTCATGACGATTCCTGTCCAGCAGGCCCGCGGCCGGGGCCCGGTGGGTCTGCACATCCTGCCCAGCTCGATGACGGTGCTGGCGATCTGCGCCGGCTTGACCTCGATCAAGTACGCGCTGGACGGGCAGCCGCATCTCGCGATGGCACTGATCGCCGCCGCCGCCATTCTCGACGGCCTGGACGGCCGGGTGGCGCGCATCCTGGACGCCGAGTCGAGGATGGGCGCCGAGATCGACTCCCTGGCCGACGCCGTCGACTTCGGGGTGGCTCCGGCGGTGGTGATCTATGTGACGCTGCTGTCGACGCAACCGGCGGGCTGGATCGTGGTGCTGCTGTACGCGGTGTGTGTGGTGCTGCGGCTGGCCCGGTTCAACACCCTGCTCGACGACGCCACCCTGCCGGCCTACACCCGGGAGTTCTTCGTCGGGATGCCCGCCCCGGCCGGTGCCATCACACTGATGGGCCTGCTGGCCGCCAAGCTGGAGTTCGGCGACGGATGGTGGACCTCGCAGTGGTTCACCTGCATCTGGGTGGTGGGCACGTCGATGTTGTTGGTCAGCCGGATCCCGATGCGCAAGATGCACGCCGTGTCGGTGCCGCCGCACCTGGCCGCCGTACTGCTGGCGGTGCTGGCGCTGGTGGCCGCGGCAGCGTTCCTGTTCCCCTACGTGCTGGTGCTGGTGCTGATCGGGACGTACCTGTGCACCATTCCGTTCTCGGTCCGCAGTCAGCGCTGGGTGGCCGCACACCCGGAGGCGTGGGAGGACGCCCCCCGGGAGCGCCGGGCCGCGCGGCGGGCGATCCGCCGGGCGCAGCCGGGCCGCCGCCCGGGTGTGCGGCGGGGCATCCGTCGGCCTAGTGGGCAGTCGATGGCCCGGTTGCGGCTGCGCAAGCCGGGCCGCTGAGCTAGCCGTCGCAATAGTCCCGGGTCGCCGACGACAGCGCCTGCCGGTAGAACTCGTCGAATTGCCTTGTTTCGCTGACGGTTCGAGTCGCCTCGTCGAGTTCGGCGACGCACGCGGGTGAGTGCAGCAGCTCCCACCGCTGGCCGATCTGGGCCAGCATGACCTGATTGAAGGCGTCGATGCGTGCCCGCGAGGCCGTCAAGTCCGGCGCGGTGGCAGGCGCGGCGGCCGGATCCAGCTTCCACTGGGCGAACCGGTAATGCTCGGCAGCTTCGGTGGCGCTGATCTGATCGGTGAAGATCCGCCGCACATAGTCGGGGTCGAGGTTGTCGCCGACGGCGCGGTCGGCCAGTGTCGCGAGTTGCTGCTGTACCCGGGCCGGGTCCTCGATGGCGCCTCCGGTCTGCCATTTGATCGCCGCCACGTCGTCGGCGACCTGGAGTCGCTGGGCGGCGGCGTCCACCAGGTCGGCCAACGGGGATGCGTCGTCCGCCCTGGCCGGGGACGGTGCCGTCAGCAGGGCCGCGCAGAGCGCCGACATCAGCAGGTGTGACCGCATGGGCTCTATTCAAGCGCGCGGACGGGATCCACACCGCGTCGGTCGAGCGCTTTGACGATGTCGTCTAGTTGGGTGCCGGTACGACAAGTTCCGCTGACGACCCCGCACGAAGGTGTTCGACATGCATGAGGAAATCCGCGTAATTTGACCCGGGTGGGTTCCACCGAAGAGCGCGAAGAACACCGCCGAGTCGATTCCTCCCGGCACCTGACGCTGATCGCCCGGCTCAACACCTCCGCCGTCGACTCCCGCCGCGGCGTGGTTCGACTGCACCCCGAAGCCGTTGCCGCCCTGGGTATCCGGGAGTGGGATGCGGTGTCGCTGACGGGTTCTCGCACGACGTCGGCGGTGGCTGGGCTGACCGGACCGGATGCACCGACCGGTGTGGCGCTGCTCGACGACGTGACGCTGTCCAACGCCGGGCTGCGCGACGGCACCGAGGTGGTGGTGTACGCGGTGACCGTCTACGGCGCCCGGTCGGTGACGTTGAGCGGTTCCACGCTGGCCTCGCAGAGTTTGTCACCGAACACGCTGCGCCAGGCCTTGCTGGGCAAGGTGATGACGGTCGGCGACGCGGTGTCCCTGCTGCCCCGCGACCTGGGGCCCGGAACGTCCACGTCGGCGGCCACCACGGCCCTGGCGTCCTCGGTGGGAATCAGCTGGACTTCGGAGCTGCTGACCGTCACCGGTGTGGACCCCGCCGGCCCGGTCAGCGTGCAGCCCAACTCACTGGTCACCTTCGGCAATGGCACCATCGGTCCGCCCGCCCCGGTGTCCAAGCCGGCGACCCCGGCCCGGATCGCTATCGATGAACTCAAGGGGTGCGAAGCGCAGGCCGCCAAGCTCGCCGAATGGCTCAAGTTGGCGCTCGACGAGCCACAGCTGTTGAAAACCCTGCGCGCCGGAACGAATCTCGGTGTGCTGGTGTCGGGTCCGGCCGGGGTGGGCAAGACCACCCTGGTCCGTGCGGTGTGTGAGGGCCGGCGGCTGATCGAGTTGGACGGACCCGAGATCGGGGCGCTGGCCGCCGATGAGCGGCTGGCCGCGGTGCGTTCCGCGGCGGCAAAGGTCTGCGACGGTGGCGGGGTGCTGCTGATCGCCGACGTCGACACCCTGTTGCCCGAACCATCGGAGCCGGTGGCAACGCTGATCCTCGCCGAGCTGCGCAACGTGGTGGCCACCGAAGGGGTGGCGTTCATCGCGACGTCGGCGCTGCCGGATCATGTCGATCCCCGACTGCGGGCGCCGGACTTGTGCGATCGCGAGATCCGGCTGAGCCTGCCCGACGGTGCGACCCGGGCGGCACTGTTGGCCACCCTGCTTATCTCGGTTCCCACCGCGGACCTGACCTTGGGTGAGATCGCCGAGCGCACACCGGGTTTCGTGGCCGCAGACCTTGCTGCACTCGTTCGAGAGGCGGCACTGCGGGCGGCGTCGCGGGCCAGCGACAACGACGAGGAGCCCAAGCTCACCCAGGAGGACCTGATCGGGGCGCTCAGCGTGATCCGCCCGCTGTCGCGCTCGGCGGCTGCGGAGGTTTCCGTCGGCTCGGTCACTCTCGACGACGTCGGTGACATGGTGGCCACCAAACAGGCGCTGACCGAAGCGATCCTGTGGCCGCTGCAACACCCGGACACCTTTACCCGGCTGGGCGTCGACCCGCCGCACGGTGTGCTGCTCTACGGCCCGCCCGGCTGCGGCAAGACCTTTGTGGTGCGCGCCCTGGCGGGGTCTGGTCGGGTCAGCGTGCATGCCGTCAAAGGCGCGGAGTTGATGGACAAGTGGGTGGGCAGCAGTGAGCGGGCGGTGCGGGACCTGTTTCAGCGGGCCCGTGATTCGGCGCCGTCGCTGGTGTTCCTCGACGAGATCGACGCCCTGGCACCGCGGCGCGGCCAGAGCTTCGACTCCGGGGTGACCGACCGGGTGGTGGCCGCGCTGCTCACTGAGCTCGACGGCGCCAACCCGCTGCGCGACGTGGTGGTGGTCGGCGCCACCAACCGTCCCGAGCTGATCGATCCGGCCCTGACCCGGCCGGGCCGGCTGGAGAAGCTGGTGTTCGTCGAGCCGCCGGATGCCGATGCCCGCCGACAGATCCTGCGGGTGTCCGGGAAATCCGTTCCGCTGCACGAGGACGTGGACCTCGACGCGCTGGCCGCGGACCTGGACGGCTACAGCGCCGCGGACTGCGTGGCACTGCTGCGCGAAGCGGCCCTCACGGCAATGCGGCGCAGTATCGATGCTGCCGATGTCACCATGGCCGACATCGCCGCGGCGCGCGAAAGCGTCCGTCCCTCACTGGATCCCGCTCAGATCGACGCGTTGCGCTCGTTCGCCGACAACCGCTAGCCCCCCTCCCGCGAGCGTGCGTGTCCTCGGCCGACACGCCGCGCAAACTGCCGAGATTACGCACGCTCGCGCCGTAGCAGGCGGGATCACGAGTCCTCGACCAGGGTGGCCAACCGAGACAGCGACGCTGCGAGCGTATCTGCGGTGGTGGCCCGGGCACGGGCCAGACGCTTCGGGTCGGACAACGCCGACCAGTCGTAGGTGTGCGTGACTCGGGTGCGTGCCGGACCCAGCGGCTCGAGCTCCCATCTCCACAGGTGCCCCGCAGGCAGCTGGCCAGGGTCCGCCGGGCGCCAGGCGATACGCCGACCCTCCTCGAACTCCACCACGTGGTTCTCCCGGACCCCGCCCATGGTCAATGTCATGGTGAAGACGTCTCCGACAGCACGAACCCGTTGGCCGGGTGCGGCTTCGGCCAGGTTGGCGTTGCCGTCCCAGCGCGGCTGCCGTGCCGGATCGGCAATGAACTCAAAGATCCGCTTTGCCGGCGCCGCGATCACCCTGCTGGCGCTGACAGTCTTCGCCGGCAGCGGCGAGCCGATGCGGTGCAGGGTGCCTTCGGGGTCGACATAGGCGAATTCCCGGAGCTGGTAGTCGGTGTCGGTCGGTTCGACAAAGCGTCCCGGCACGCCCGAGGCCGTCCACTGGGCGTACAGCGCGTCGGCGTCGTCGACATAGAAATACACGCTGGCGGCGGTGCGCAGCGGATCGTGCTCGGCCCACTCGGAAAGGTGCAACGAGACCGAACCGCGATAAGCGAAGCCGTAACGGGCCGGTCCCTGGTAGGCGCGGGTCGTGAATCCGAGCCGGCGGTAGCGGTCCAGCGCAGCGTCGAGGTCTCGCACGGCAATGATCGGTGCGACCGAGGTGAAGGCGACATCACCCATGGCCAGAGCGTACGTCGGCGACGACCGGCGCTCAGCTCGGCGGTCGACAGCTGCCCAGCAGCGCGCGCCGCAGTTGCGACGTCGTCGATCCGTTGCAGCACGCCATGGCGCGGTTGACGCTTCGGCGGATCGCCGCGGCGGTGCGGCCGTCGGCGCCTGCCGCTTAGCCACCGCCGTTCTGGTAGCCCTGCGTGAGCCGGTAGACCGCCCGATCGAGGCTGGGCAGGATGTCGGTGATGGCGATCTCGCCGACGGCGAATCGCGCCGACAGGCCGTAGACCAGGTTGGAGACAACGACATCCAGGTCGTCGATGAACTGCTCGTCGACGTCGGCAAGCAGCGCCAGCGCGGCGGGAACCACCACATCGAGTCCGCGCCGGACCAGCGTCTCACCGCCGGGTGCGGAGCGGGCGCGAACGTAGGCCGTCAACATGGCCGGGTGTCGCTCCCATGGCTCGAAGATCGTACGGAACAAGCCCATCAGCGCCGCGTAGAGCGATTCGCCGGGGCCACGCGAATGCGGCGCGACACCGGAGTAGCGGTGCTCGGCCATCCAGGCGTCCAGCGCGGCCAGGATGAGCTCGTCGCGGGTGGCGTAGCGCTTGTAGATCGTGGCCAGCGAAACCCGGGCGCGCCGGGCGACTTCGCGTAGCTGCACGGCGTCGTAGCCCTCGGTCTCCAGGATCTCGACGACGATGCCGAGGATCCGCTCTTGCGCGCTGTCCATCGCACCCCTTGTCGCCGGTGAGTAACACGGTTACTCTACCTGCTATGGGCTCACTGGATGGGAAAGTCGCGTTCATCACCGGTGCGGCGCGCGGGCAGGGCCGCAGTCACGCGGTACGGCTGGCCGCCGACGGGGCCGACATCATCGGCGTCGACATCTGCGCCGATATCGCCTCCAGCGGCTATCCGATGGCGACCCGCGACGAGCTCGACGAAACCGTCGGGCTGGTCGAGGCCGCCGGCGGCAAGATGCTCGCCTCGGTCGCCGACGTCCGGGACTACCCCGCCCTCAAGGCAGCGCTGGACGGCGGGGTCGCGCACTTCGGGCGCCTCGACATCGTCTGCGCCAACGCCGGGATCGCCGCGATGGCCTTTCGTGAGCTGACTGACGACGAAGATCTGCAGATGTGGACCGACGTGATCGACGTGAACCTGGTCGGTTCTTTCCACACCGCCAAGGCCGCGATACCGCACCTGATCGCAGGCGGGCGCGGTGGATCGATCGTGTTCACCAGTTCGACGGCCGGACTGAAGGGCTTCGGCGGCCTGCAGGGCGGCGGCCTGGGCTACGCCGCCTCCAAGCACGGGATCGTGGGGTTGATGCGAACTCTTTCCAATGCCCTTGCCCCCCATAGCATCCGGGTGAACACCGTGCACCCGACCGCCGTCAACACCATGATGGCGGTGAACCCGGCGATGACGTCGTTCCTGGAGCACTATCCCGACGGTGGGCCGCATCTGCAGAATCCGATGCCCGTCGGCATGCTCGAACCGGAGGACATCAGCGCCGCGATCGCCTATCTGGTCTCCGACGCCGCGAAGTACGTCACCGGGGTGACCTTCCCCGTCGACGCCGGGTTCTGCAACAAGCTATGAGTGGGCGAGTAGCCGGCAAGCGGGTGCTGGTGACCGGCGCCGCCCGGGGCATGGGCCGCAGTCACGCGGTGCGGCTGGCCGAAGAAGGCGCCGACCTCATCCTGGTCGACGTTTGCGCGTCCCTGCCCGACATCGAATATCCGCTGGCCACAATCGAAGACCTCGACGAGACCGCCGGGCTGGTGCAGCAACACGGCCGCCGCGCCGTCACCCACGTCATCGATGTGCGCGACGCCGCCGCCCTGGCCGCCGCGGTCGACGACGGTGTCGCTCGATTGGGCGGCCTGGACGCCTCGGTCGCCAACGCCGGGGTGATCACCGGCGGGACTTGGGACACCACCACCGCCGAACAATGGCGAACCGTCGTCGACGTCAACCTGATCGGGGCGTGGAACACCTGCGTGGCGGCATTGCCGCACCTGGTGGAGCACGGCGGCAGTCTGGTCAACATCAGTTCGGTGGCCGGGCTCAAGGGCAGCCCGCTGCACACCCCCTACACCGCGTCCAAACACGGCGTCGTCGGCATGAGCCGTGCGCTGGCCAACGAGCTTGCCGCAGTGAATGTTCGGGTCAACACGGTGCATCCCACCGGGGTCGAGACCGGGATGCGGCCGGACACGCTGCACGCTCTGCTGCACGGTGCTCGTGCCGACCTCGGACCGATCTTTCAGAATGCGTTGCCGATCGTGATGACCGAGGCCCGCGATGTCAGCAACGCGGTGCTGTTCCTGGTCTCCGACGAGTCCCGGCACGTGACCGGGCTGGAATTCAAGGTGGACGCCGGTGTCACGATCCGCTGAGGCAGGGCGAGGCGCGCGCGCCTTCGCGGAGCTGATGACCATCCCGGCCCCCGATGCGACGCCGGCGGCCGCGACCATGCTCGACTTCGTCTTTGACCAGGTGTGGCAGCGGCCGGGTCTGAGCCGCCGCGACCGGTGGTTCATCGCGCTGCCCTGCCTGGCGGCGGCCGACACCGAGGCGCCGCTGCGGGAACACGTCTATGCCGCCCTCGGCAGTGGTGACGTGACGATCGATGAAATACGCGAAGCCGTATTGCATTTCGCGGTGTACTCAGGATGGCCGAAGGCATCGCTGTTCAACATGATCGTCGACGAGCAGTGGGCACGCATCCATGCCGAGCGCGGCGAGCCGGTACCGCCTCCGGCACCGCTGCTGCCGCTGTCCACCCCGAGCGATCCCGAGGCCCGGCTGCAGTGCGGCGAGCAGACCTTCCGCGACGTCAACTGCCTGCCCTACACACCGACCCGCGACGACCCGTACTCGGGCGCGGGCATCCTGAATTTCGTCTTCGGCGAGATGTGGCTGCGCCCCGGTTTGGGCATGAAGCAGCGGCGGCTGGTGACGGTTGCCTGCGTGGCGTTTCAGGACGCGCCGTACCCGATCATGAGCCACGTCTACGCGGCCCTGAAGAGCCGCGACGTGTCGTTCGACGAAATCGATGAGGCGGCTTTGCAGTTCGGTGCCTACTACGGCTGGCCTAAGGCGTCGCGGCTGATGCAGGTGATCGAAGAACAGAAGCAGCGCGTCACACAGGAGTGGACCTGCGAGGGAAGCTCCACCTAGCGCTAGCTCACCGGGTCGAATTCAATGTGCAGCTCGGTCAGGCCGCGCAGCAAGAACGTGGGCTCATAGGAGTAGCGCCGCTGGCCGGCGGGACCGTGGTGAGCCTCACTGATCCTGATGTCACGCATCCGATCCAGCATCCGGTGAACCGTGATGCGGCCTTCGACCCGGGCCAGCGGGGCGCCGGCGCAGGTGTGGATGCCGCGGCCGAACGCGATGTGCTCGCGCACGTTCTTTCGGTCCAGCCGGAACTCGTCGGGGCTTTCGAACTTGCGCGGGTCCCGGTTCGCCGCACCCAGGCACAGCATCAGCACGGTGCCGGCCTTGATCGATACCCCGCCCAACGTGGTGGTCTTGCGGGCGAGGCGAAAGTCGATCTTGGTCGGACTCTGAATTCGCAGCGCCTCCTCGATAAATGCGGGGATCAGCGCGGGGTCCTCCCCCAACGTCTGCTGGAGCTCTGGTCGATCACCCAGGGTTTGCACGGCCGCACCCAGCAGCTTGGTGACGGTCTCCTGACCGGCGCCGAACAGGAAGGTGGCCGGGTGAACCACCTCAAGCAGCTCCGGCGTGGACCCGTCGGGGTAGGTCGCGGTGGCCAGGCTGCTGAGAACGTCCCCGCGAGGCTGGCGCCGCCGCTCGGCGAGATAGCCACTGAACTTTTCGTCGAGGTAGTGCAGGGGATTGAGCCCCACCGGTGTCCCGTCCAGGGACCCGACGTGTTGTCCTTCCCGATGCCCGGCGCCCAGCGCACTGCGGAACTCGGCGCGGTCCTCCTCGGGTACCCCGAGCAGATCGGTGATGGCCAGGGTCGCATACGGTTTGGCGTAGTCGAAGAGGAACTCACAGCGGCCGTCGGCGATGAATTCGTCGAGTTGAGTATCGGTCAGTTGCCAGATGAACTCCTCGTTCTCCTTCAGTCGCTTCGGGGTGAGCAGCCCGCTCAGCAGCGAGCGGGCCCGAGTGTGCGCCGGCGGGTCCATCACCACGACGTGTTCGAAGATCGGGAACTCGTGGCGGTGCGCTTCGATCTGCTCGGTGATGTCGTCGCCCTCCGGCTCGAACGGCAGCGGCGGGAACGGCCCACCGATGGCGTTCACCGCAGAGAACGCATCGTGGTTTTTGAACGCGGCGAGCACTTCGTCGTAGCCCGTGACGGTGACGACACCGTGGTGCGGCTCGGCGAACACCGGCCCGCGTCCGCGCAGGTATTCGTAGTAGGCGTAGGGATCCTGCGTGACGGCTTCGTCGGAGAAGTAGTCGACCGCCGCGAGATCCACCATCACCCGATCCGCCCTTCGCTCGCGCCACGACCTCATCGCGCTGATCGATCGATCAAATTGCTAGAATGCGTCATGCCTACCATGCGCGGCGCCGGACGGTCAAGCAATCGCAACCCGGGACTGGCCTGAATGGCGGCTCCGCGCAAGGCCAAATCGGCCGACAACGCCACCCGGCGCCGGCTGATCGAGGCGACGGCGCGACTGATGCGCGACGAAGGCTACGCCGCGGCGACGTCGCGGCGGGTCGCCGCGGAGGCCGGGGTGCGGCAGGCGCTGGTCTACTACTACTTCCCCACCATGGATGACCTGTTCGTCGAGGTGCTGCGGGCCGGCGCCGACGTCGCGCTGGACCGGATGCGCGCCGCCCTGACCGACGACGATCCGCTGCGCGCATTGTGGGCGATCAACAGCGATACACGCTTGACCAGCTTGAACACCGAATTCATGGCGCTGGCCAACCATCGCAAGGCCATCCGGACCGAACTCAAGGCCTATGCCGAACGAGTGCGCGACATCGAAACAGCGGCAGTCACGGTGGCCCTGCGCGCCAACGGCGTCGACCTGGAGGAATATCCCCCGGTCGCGGTCTCGATGCTGATCGCGCAGACCGCCCGCAACCTGTGCAACGAAAGCGCCGTCGGTGTCACCCGCGGGCACGAGGAACTGCGCGGACTGATCGATCGCCAACTGGGCCGACTGACACCCCCGACAACCGCTTCCTGACCCTCGATGGTTGACAACGCGGCCCCTTGGTGCCACCGTTGCTGATCGATCGACCAATAAATCGGAGGTGCGGACATGAGCGGAAGAGTCGAGGGCAAAGTCGCCTTCATCACCGGCGCGGCGCGCGGCCAGGGCCGCAGCCACGCCGAACGGCTCGCGCAGGAGGGCGCCGACATCATCGCCGTCGACATCTGCGGCCCGATCAGTGCCAACAGTCCGATCGCACCGTCCACACCCGACGATCTCGCCCAAACCGTGGACCTCGTCAAGGGTTTGGGCCGGCGGATCGTGGCCGAGCAGGTCGATGTGCGCGACTTCGACGCCCTGCAGGCCGCGGTGGACAACGGCGTTGAACAGCTGGGCCGACTGGACATCATCGTCGCCAACGCCGGGATCGGCAACGGCGGCGCGACCCTGGACAAGACCTCCGACGCCGACTGGACCGACATGATCGATGTGAACCTCTCGGGAGTGTGGAGGACGGTGAAAGCTGGTGTGCCACATCTGCTTTCGGGAGGGCAGGGCGGATCGATCATCCTGACCAGCTCGGTGGGAGGACTCAAGGCCTACCCGCACACCGGCCACTACATCGCGGCCAAGCACGGCGTGGTCGGGCTGATGCGCAGCTTCGCCGTCGAGCTGGGGCAACATTTCATCCGGGTCAACTCGGTTCATCCCACCAACGTCAACACGCCGATGTTCATGAACGAGGGGACGATGAAGCTGTTCCGCCCCGACCTGGAAATCCCCGGCCCCGACGACCTCAAGGCCGTGGCGCAGTTCATGCACACACTCCCGGTCGGCTGGGTCGAGCCGGTGGACATCAGCAACGCGGTGTTGTTCCTGGCCTCAGACGAATCCCGTTACATCACCGGGCTTCCGCTGACCGTCGATGCCGGCAGCTGCCTGAAGTAGGCAGGTCCCCTATCGCGAACGTGCACAGTTGCACGTCAGGAAGCGGCGTGTCGTGCGCAAACACGCACGTTCGCGCGAGGGGGGAGCGCGAGGGGGGAGAGGGGAGGGCAGATCAGCGCGGGATGTCGAATTCGACTCGGGCCGCGACGGTCTCGATCGCCTCGTGCAGCGCCGCCATGCGGTCGGACAGCGACGGCGCCGCCAGCACCGCGTAGCGGTCGGCCTCCCCCATCGGGACCCGGCAGGCCAGCGAGTACAGCCGCTGCACCGGATCCAGCGAGCGCAGCCGCCGGCCACCCAGCAGGCTGTTGCGCCCCGGCACCACCCACTGCCGGCGGGCCTGGGCCATCCGCTTGTGCAGCGCCACAATGCGGTCTTCGAGCGCACTGAACTGCTTGTCACTCACCGGTTCTGACGGCTCGTCGGGCCACACCTCTACGATCGCCCGCGGGTAGGGATCGTCGGCGAGCCAGTCCCGCACCCGGATCCGCTCCCCGGTCAGGCAACGCAGCGCGTACCGGCCCGACCCGAGTTCAGCGCACTGGGTGATGCTGGCCATCGCGCCGACGTCGTTGCGCTGTTCACCGCCGCCCACCTCACGGCCGCGGGCGATCAGCACCACCCCGAAGCGGGGATCGCCGCTGCGCATCAGGTCGCCGACCAACACGGTGTAGCGCAACTCGAAGATCCGCAGCGACAGTTCCTCGCCGGGCAGCAACACCCACTCCAGCGGAAACATCGGCAGTTCCATCACGAGATATCGAGTTCGGCCACCAGTGCATCGACCACGGCACGCAGATCGCCGTCGTGTTCCTCGGCGACCCGGCGCTGGCGCTGGTACGACGCGCCCGTTCGGTATATGTCGGCGACAGCCGCCAACTCGTCGGCGCAGTGCAGCCGCGCGGCGACCGGTTCGAGCCGGTTGAGCAGGTCATCGAGGTCCTCGGTGACCAGCCGCTCGTTGCTGTCGGCGTCCAGGATGATCTCGGCATCCAGACCGTAGCGGGCCGCCCGCCACTTGTTCTCCTGCACATGCCAGGGCGGCATGGTGGGCAGAGCTTCATCGGCTTCCAGCCGCCGGTCCAGATCGACGATCAGGCAATGCGTCAACGCCACCAGGGCACCCAGCTCGCGCAGATTGGACACCCCGTCGCAGACCCGCACCTCGATGGTGCCCAGATGCGGTGACGGCCGGATGTCCCAACGGATCTCGTTGGTGTGGTCGATGATCCCGGTCTTCTTCTGGTCGTAGACGAAACCCTCGAACTCCTGCCAGGTCTGGAATTGGAATGGCAGACCCGCGGTAGGCAACTGCTGGAACATCATCGCGCGGTTGCTGGCGTAACCCGTGTCGTGACCGTCCCACCACGGCGACGACGCCGACAACGCCAGCAGGTGCGGATAGTGCTGCAGCAGCGACGAGATGATCGGCATCACCTTGTAGGACGAGGAGATACCGACGTGGACGTGCACGCCCCAGATCAGCATCTGCCGACCCCACCACTGGGTGCGTTTGATCAGTTCGGCGTAGCGCGGCGCGTCGGTCAGCTTCTGTGCCGACCACCGCGCGAACGGGTGGGTGCCGGCGCCGAACAGCTCCATGCCCCGGGCGTGCACGATCGGCCGGGCCGTGGACAGCGTCTGGCGCAGGTCCTCGATGGCCTCGCCGGTGTTGTCGCAAATGCCCGTGACGAGCTCGACGGTGTTGCGCAGCAATTCCTTGTGCACGCGCGGGTTTTCACCCAGCTCGGACAGGACCGCGCTCGCTTCGTTGCTCAGATCGCGCGTCTGGGCGTCGACGAGAGCCAGCTCCCACTCCACGCCGAGGGTGGGACGGGCGCTGCGAGCGAACTCGATTCGGGCTTCGGATCTCGCGGAAGCCCTGCTGTTCGGCGGGCTATCCGGCGCCGATGACACCACACGCAATCCGCTTCCCGGCATCTCCGGTGGTCAGCGTGGTCTGATCCGGGCCGGGCGTGCCGTTGACCTGGGTGTAGCGGTCCGCCGGGATGTTGGCGAAGTTGTCGTCGTCAGCGTGGATGATGATCGAGGTCCCGTCACCGGCAAGCAGTTCAGCTTTGGTGAACGCGTCGGTGGTGGTGACCAACAGCCCACTGCCGTCGGAGCGCACCTGCAATGACGTCAGGTCCCCACTCTGCGGGTGCTCGCTGTGGCCGGGCGCCTGGAAGTGCCCGCCGGCCGACAGGAAGCCGCCCGGCGCCCCACCGGTGGGGGCCACCGACTCGCCCTCGCATTTACCGATGGCGTGGATGTGCAGGCCGTGGAAACCGGGCGACAGCACACCGGTGCTGGTGGTCCGCACGGTCACGGTGGCGAACTCCTTGCCGCCGGCTTTGCTGAACTCGAACGTCGCGGTGGCGACCTGGCCGCCATCGGGGGTCGTCAGGTGCGCGACGAGACTGTCCGAACCACTCGAACCACCCGACTCGGACTCCGAGGCCGACGGCGCCGCCGACCCGGTCCAGATGGCCGGCGTGGTGCCGGGCGCGTCGGAGGGCAGCTGGTTGGGGGGACTGCATGCCGCGAGCAACGCAACCGGGGTGGCGAAGACGACGGCGGTAAGAGCTCTGCGGTGACCTGTGACCATGCGAGGAGCTTAACCCGCGACCACCACGATGACGCCCGGTGGTTGCTCGGCCACGTCGGGGATGCGCGGCTCGACGGCGGCTCCCAGCACCTGGGCGACCGAATGGGCCGCGTCCTGCTCTCCCTCGGCGTCGCCGAAGTAGACGGTGGTCTGGGTGACCTCGGGCAGTTCGAGGTTGCCGATCTCGGTCACGTTCCACCCGGCTTCGCGCAGCCGGTCGGCGGTGTGCCCGGCCAGCCCCGCCTGTTCGGAGATGTTGAAGACCCGCACGTCGGACTTGCGGGCGGGGCGTTCGGGCTTGGCCGGCGCCGAGGCGGTGGTGACGGGTTGGGCCGTCGTCGAGTGATCGGCGTCGTCGTCGGTACCCGAGGATCCGAGGGCTTGAAATCCGACGAGCAGGAAGACGGTGCCCAAGAACAGCAGCACCATCACCATGGCCCGGAGCGGGAGTCGGGAGGAGTCAGGAACGTGGTCGTTCATTGCGCCCACTGTATCGAGGAGCGGGCCATAACCTATAAACGCCCAGCAATCAAGGTGTCCGGCAATCAGGTGATGTCGAAACCGAGCCGGCGTGCGGCGCGCGCCTTCTGGCGACTGGACCGCAGCCTGCGCAGTCGTTTGACCAGCATCGGGTCGGCGGCCAGGGCCTCAGGCCGGTCGACAAGCGCGTTGAGGACCTGGTAGTAGCGGGTCGCCGACAGTGCGAAGCGCTCCTTGATGGCCTCTTCTTTGGCGCCCGCGTACTTCCACCAGTCCCGTTCGAAGGACAGGATGTCGTGTTCGCGACGGCTCAGGCCGTCGGTGGGTTCCGAATCGTCCCCTGAGCGATTCGCCTGCGCCATGGCGCCGTCCATATCGTTTCCTGGACCCTTCCGGAAAGTTCTCTCGCTGCAAACGTTCGCTTGTTTTCGGCGGCCTGCTCCTGAGCGAATATTGAATCACGGCAGGCTGTGTTGAACCGGGAGCCGGCCCCGCGAGTCGCCATGGCCACTGCACTTGACATCGAACGGCCACTTTAAGCTTTTCGGTCATGGCCGTCCTACCCATCCGCATTGTGGGCGATCCCGTCCTGCACACTCCGACCAGCCCGGTGCCCGTCGGCGATGACGGCTCGTTGCCGGCTGACCTGGGTGAGCTGATCACCACGATGTACGAGACCATGGACGCCGCGAACGGCGTCGGCTTGGCCGCCAACCAGATTGGCGTGGGGCTGCGGGTCTTCGTCTATGACTGCGCCGACGACCGCCGCTCCACCACGCGGCGCCGCGGCGTGGTGGTCAACCCGGTGCTGGAGACCTCCGAGCGGCCCGAAACCATGCCCGACCCCGATGATGACGACGAAGGCTGCCTGTCGGTGCCCGGCGAATCGTTTCCGACCGGCCGGGCGCAGTGGGCGCGGGTCACCGGACTGGACGCCGACGGCAACCCGGTCACGTTGGAGGGCACCGGGCTGTTCGCCCGGATGCTGCAGCACGAGACCGGCCACCTCGACGGGTTGCTCTACCTGGACATGCTGGTGGGCCGGCACGCCCGCGCCGCAAAACGGACGGTCAAGGCCAACGGCTGGGGGGTCCCCGGCCTGTCGTGGACGCCGGGCGACGTACCCGACCCGTTCGGTCACTGACGAGCCGTTGATGTCCCAACCGCCCGAACTCCCCGCGATCGGGGTCCGGGTGAGCCTGCGCTACCTGCGTCCCCCTGGTTCCGAGCCGCCGATGGGTGACGTGATCGGGCATCTGGTGGCGGCCGGGCCGCTGGTACGGGTCCGCTCGGCCGACGGGGTGACCCATGAGTGCCGGCACGCCGACGTGTTGTACGTGCGCCGGCTGACCGACCGGCCGGTGAAGAACTCAACGATTCGCTCCGTCGAGCATGCCGCCGCGCTGGCCTGGCCGGGCAGTGAACACCGATGGCTGGACGGCTGGTTGCTCCGGGCGGGCCCTGGCGCCGGCCTCGCGGCCAATTCCGCTGTGCCCCTGGACATGTTCGCCCACGCGAACACCATTCCGGCGATCACCGACTGGTACGCGCAGCGCGGTCTACCGCCGTACCTGGCGGTGCCGGAGCGCCTGCTGCGGTTGCCGGAGGACATCCCGACGCGATACGAGACCCGCACCCTGGTGGGCGAGGTGACCGCCGGCCCGGCCCCGGGCGACGTGCTCACGGCGGCCGAACCCGACGCCGACTGGCTGGCGGTGTTCGGCCAGGACGTGCCTGTCGAGGTGCTGACCGCGGTGGTCGACGGCGCGGTGGTCTTTGCCTCGATCCCCGGAGTGGCGGTCGGTCGGGGCACCGTCACCGAGGGCCAGGACGGCACCCGCTGGCTGGGGCTGACGGCGGTTCGGGTGGCCGACGACCGCCGTCTGCAGGGCTACGGGCGCGCGATCTGCGCCGCGTTGCAGGCCTGGGGCGCCGACCGCGGCGCGACCCGCGGCTACGCCCAGGTGTCGACCGGTGGTTCAGCGAGCCTCGACGAAGGAGAGGCGAGGCTGGGACCGCCGTTCAGACCCGCCGACCCGGCGGCGTTCGAGTTCTTCGAAGCGGTCGGATTCGCCGGCCAACACCGCACCCGCTATCTCGATGCCCGATCGCTTTCCGGCGGGTCGCCGCCGTCGAACTAGGGTGGCTGCGTGACTGCGCTGCGACTGGCCACCTGGAATGTCAACTCCATCCGCTCTCGGGTGGACCGGGTGACCGATTGGCTGGCTCGCGCCGAGGTCGACGTGCTGGCCATGCAGGAGACCAAGTGCAGCGACGCACAGTTTCCGACATGGGCGTTTCACGAGCTGGGCTACGAAGTGGCGCATGTGGGCCACAACCAGTGGAACGGGGTGGCGATCGCCTCACGGGTCGGCCTGGACAACGTCGAGGTCGGGTTTCCCGGCCAACCGGCCTGGGCCAAGGCTGACGCCGATCCCACCGTGGAGGCGCGCGCGCTGGGCGCCACCTGCGGCGGGGTGCGGGTATGGAGCCTCTACGTGCCCAACGGACGCGCCCTGAACGACCCGCACTACACCTACAAGCTGGATTGGCTTGCGGCCCTGCGCGATACCGCCGAAGGGTGGTTGCGCGACGATCCGTCGGCGCCGATCGCCCTGGTGGGCGACTGGAACATCGCTCCGCAGGACGACGACGTATGGAGCATGGAGTTCTTCGAAGGTGCGACGCACGTCTCGCAACCGGAGCGCATGGCGTTCCAGGCGATGGCCGACGCGCAATTCCTCGACGTGGTACGGCCCTTCACGCCCGGCCCCGGCGTCTACACCTACTGGGACTACACCCAGCTGCGGTTCCCGAAGAAGCAGGGCATGCGCATCGATTTCATCCTGGGCTCCCCCGCGCTGGCGACGCGGGTCGCGCACGCCGAGATCGTCCGCGAGGAACGCAAGGGCAAGTCGCCGAGTGACCACGCTCCGGTGCTGGTCGAGATCCAGCAAGACTGACTACCCGCGGTTCTATGAATTCGGTGTGGATTTCGGGCCCGATCGCGAAATCGCGCATAAGATAGGCGGATTATCCAATTTGCTCATTTGAAGGGCAGGGAATACCCATGAACGCCGTCGCAGGGACGGTAAGGAAAGTGGCCGGAGCGGCGAACCGCGCGGTCACTATGACCACTGAAGCGGCCGGAGCGATCGGCGGTGCCGCAGTCAACGGGGTAATCGGCGGCGTGAAAGGTGCGGCCGGCGGCGTGCAGCGTGGGCTGCGCACCGGCAGCCACTCCACCCCCGCGGCCGCACTGACCCTGGGCGCCCTCGGCGTGGCCGGGCTGGTCGAGTGGCCGGTGCTGGTCGCGGTGGGCGGCACCGCACTGGTGCTCAAGCAACTGACCAACCGGTCCGATGACAGCAAGGCGCCGGCCAAGGCTCCAGCCGCGCCCGCGCGGCCCCTCAAGGCGGCGCCGCCGGCGAAGGCGACGAAACCGGTGAAGTCGACGAACTCCTCGACGTCGTCGCGTCGCAGCGCGCAGCCGAAGAAGACCGCGGCACGGCAATCACGAAGCGGCGCCAGCAGCACCCGCACCCGCACCCGCCACTAATCGGGTACGAGTGAGTTTAGGACGTGCCATCAGGCACTCTTTGCCGCTGCGCGCAGCGAGTTTCGGTGTCCAACTGACCTCAGCGCTGATCGATGCCTCGGTCCAGACCGCTGCCGGGGTGGCCGGCGCGATCCTGCCGAACGGCGACGGCGGCCCGGTGCTGTCCCGGCGGTGTTTCCGCGGCGAGGGCCGAGCCTGGGTCGAGATCCGTGGGCTCGACGGCCCGGCCGGCGCCGAGCTGGCAACCGCCGTACTGGGTGCTGCCCGGGCGCTGCCCGGCGTGGTCTCGGTCCGCTTGAACCACCCGTTGTCGCGCCTGGTGGTGGGGCTGGACCCCACCGCCGACGACGTCGTATCGGTGCGCGAACTGTGCCAGGTGGTGTCCGACACCGAGAGCCGGCACAGCCCGGATCGGATTCGGCGGTCCAGCTTCGACTCTCCTGCGTCGAGCCTCGCTAACCGCCGGGCGAAACCCCGCGGACATGCACCGGTGAGCCTGCCCGGTGACGGGATGACCGAGATGCTGCGCGCTTTGACTGTCGGCGCCAACATCGCCGGCTTGGGCGCGGCGACAGTGGGCCGGCTGCTGCGGCTGCCGGGCCTGCCACTGGGCCTGGAGGCCGGCGTGGTCGTCGTCGACTACCAGCCTCGACTGCGCCGACTGCTGGAAGACAGCATCGGCAAACAGACCACCGATGCGCTGTTGGCACTGGCCAGCGCCGGCGTGCACACCCTCAACACCGCGCCTACCGCGCTGGCGGTGGACCTGTCGGTAGAGGCGATGCGCGCCGGGGAGGAACGCGCCGAGGCGCGGGCCTGGCGCCGCCGAGAACCGGAGCTCGCCGAGCACGCCGAGCATCCGCCGGTCGCCGTCCCGGAGCGGCCGGCGCCGCGGCCGCCGGGTCCGGTGGAGCGGCACTTGACCCGCAGCGCCTGGGCGCAGGTCGTGGGCGCCGGGGTGATCGGTGCCGCGACCCGCAACCCGGATCTGGCCGGGACGGCCGCCGCGGTGACCGCGCCGAAGGCCACCCGCACCGCACGCGAGTCGTTCGCCGCCACCCTGGGCCGCGGCCTGGCCGATCGGCACGACACCGTCGTGCTGCGGCCGGGCAGCCTGCGTGAGCTCGACCGCGTCGACACGGTGGTCATCGATCCCCGAGTGCTGTGTGGGGAGACGCTGCGGGTGATGCAGGTGCGCGGCGCCGACGACGACGAACTGCGCGCCGCGTGGGCGCAGGCTCAGGCCCGGCTGAACGACGCCGACCTGACACCGGGATGGCATCGCATCGGCCCGCGCTCCGGTGTGCAGGCATCGTTCCAGCCCGCACTGCTGCCTCTGGCGTCCGCGGTGGTGACCGAGGCCCGCCGCGCCGACGTCGAAGTGGTCTCGGTCGAAGCCGAGGCGCTCGGCGAGCTGCGTCCGATCTTCGACGAAATCCGGCCCCTGGACGGCGCATCGATCGACCAGGCGCTGGCCGCCGCCGTCGCCGCCTACCAGGCCGACGGCCATGACGTCGCGGTGCTGTCCTCGGTGGCGGTCGAGGCCTTGGCCGCGGCCGACGTGGCACTGGGCGTGCTGCCGGGACAGGGCGTCCCGCCCTGGTGCGCCGACGTACTGCTGACCGACCTGGCTGCGGCGTGGCGGGTGCTGCATTCCTTGCCCGCCGCCCGCTCCGCCAGCCATCGCGGCGTCGAGATCGCCACCGGCGCTACCGCATTGGGCTCGCTGCTGATGCTGCCCGGGGTACGCGGCAGCGGACCGGGTCCGGTGACCACAGGCGCGGCGGCCGGCGCACTGTCGGGTTACTGGCTGGCCCGCCGGGCCGTGGACGCCGCGGTGCCCCGGCCGGCAGCCGTGCACGAGTGGCACGCGATGTCCGTCGACCAGGTACGGGCGGTGTTGCCGCCGCCGGAGCTGGCGGAGCCGGCCACGCCCCACCATGCGCCGGCCGCGGCGGCCGCGCTGGCGGCAGTGGATCTGGCGCGCCGCGGCGCCCAGCGGACCGCGCCGCCGAGAATGCTGCGGCAGTTCGCCCAGGCCGTGCGCAGTGAACTGTCCGACCCCATCACGCCGGTGCTGGCGCTGGGGGCCGCGGCCAGCGCGGTGCTGGGTTCACCCGTCGACGCGATGCTGGTCGGTTCGGTGCTGGGCGGCAACGCGATGCTGGCCGCCGCGCAGCGACTCATCGCCGAGCGCCGGCTCAACGTCCTGCTGAACGAACAGATTCCGGCGGCGCGCAAGGTCCTGCCCGACGGCAGTCACTGCGAGATCCCGGCCGAGGAGCTGCTCCCGGGAGATGTGATCGAGGTGCACGCCCACGAGGTGGTGCCCGCTGATGGCCGGTTGATCGAAGCGACCGATCTGGAGGTCGACGAGTCGTCGCTGACCGGTGAGTCGCTGACCGTGGTCAAGCAGGTTGAGGCCACTCCGGGTGCGGATCTGGCAGATCGGGAATGCATGGTCTACGCGGGGACCACCGTGGTGACCGGAACCGCGGTGGCACTGGTGACCGCGAGCGGCGGCGACACCCACGGACGACGGGCAGCCGAACTGGTGGCCGGCGATCAGTCCGCGATCGGGCTGCAGCATCAGCTGAGCCTGCTCACCAGTAAGGCATGGCGGATCAGCCTGGCCGGCGGTGCGCTGGTGACCGGCCTGGGCATGGCCCGCCGGATCGGGTTGCGTCAGGCGGTGGCCAGCGGCATCGCGGTCAGCGTCGCGGCCATCCCCGAAGGGCTGCCGCTGGTGGCCACCCTGTCCCAGCAGGCGTCGGCCCGACGGTTGACCAAAGCCGGTGTGCTGGTGCGGGTGCCGCGTTCGGTGGAGGCACTCGGCCGCGTCGACGTGGTCTGCTTCGACAAGACCGGAACGCTGAGCCGCAACCGGCTGCGGGTGTCGCAGGTGCACCCGGCGGCGGGCTTCACCGACGACGACGTACTGCGCTTTGCGGCCAGCGCGGCCCCGGTGTCCAACGGCACCCGCCACGTGCACGCCACCGACACCGCCATCGTGGAGGGCGCCGCCGCAGCGGGAGTGGCCGGTGCACCCGAGGGTCCCGCCGCGGCACATCTGCCGTTCCGCTCCGGCCGCCCGTTCTCGGCCTCGGTGCGGGGAACCGAACTGACCCTCAAGGGCGCCCCGGAAGTGGTGCTGGCGTG
This sequence comes from Mycolicibacter heraklionensis, assembly GCF_001021505.1. Classification (GTDB taxonomy): domain Bacteria; phylum Actinomycetota; class Actinomycetes; order Mycobacteriales; family Mycobacteriaceae; genus Mycobacterium; species Mycobacterium heraklionense. Next base: position 94,376 of record NZ_LDPO01000014.1, on the reverse strand, counting down.
CACCGGGGCCGGCCCGGCCATCAAGAAGTCGGTGGCCGCCCTGGCTGCCGAGGGCCTGCGGGTGATCGCGGTGGCCCGCCGGGACTTGACCGCCGCGCAACGCATGGCGCTGGGTGCGGATCCCGAGCCCGACGAGATCGCCGAGTACTGCCGCGACGGACTGACCTTCGTCGGCCTGCTCGGCCTGTCCGACACTCCACGCGACGAGGCCGCCGAACTGCTCGCCGACCTCAAGCGCCGCCGAATTCCGGTGCGGCTCATCACCGGCGACCACCCGCTGACCGCCACCACGATCGCGCGGGAGATGGGCCTGGAGGTCGACAGCGATCAGGTGATCAGCGGTGCGCAGTGGGATGCGTTGTCCCGCAAGGGCCAAGAACTTGCGGTGGCCGAGCGCGTGGTGTTCGCCCGGATGTCTCCGGAGAACAAGGTGCAGATCGTTCAGACTCTGGAGCGCACCGGCAAGGTGTCGGCGATGGTCGGCGACGGCGCGAACGACGCGGCGGCGATCCGGGCCGCCACGGTCGGGATCGCGGTGGTCGCGCACGGCAGCGAAGCGGCCAGCACCGCCGCCGACGTGGTGCTGCTCGACGAGCGGATCGACACCCTTCTCGACGCGCTGGACGAAGGCCGTGAACTGTGGCAGCGGGTGCAGGCCGCGGTGGCGGTGCTGCTGGGCGGTAATGCCGGCGAGGTGGCGTTCGCGATCATCGGTAGCGCACTGACCGGCCGCTCACCGCTGAACGCGCGCCAGCTGCTGCTGGTCAACATGTTGACCGACGCACTGCCGGCCACCGCGCTGGCGGTCAGTTCGCTCAACGAGCAGGCCGCCGCCGGCGGGCACGGCCCCGACGAGCGTGCCCTGTGGCGCACGGTGGCCGTACGCGGTGTGACGACGGCGTCGGCCGCAGTGGGCGCCTGGGGGCTGGCCTCGGTCACCGGGCGTCCGCAACGGGCCTCGACGGTGGCGCTGGTGTCGCTGGTCGCCACCCAGCTGGGCCAGACGCTGTTGGATTCGCGGGATCCGCTGGTGGTGGCAACCGCTGTCGGCTCGCTCGGCGTGATGGGGACGTTGATCACCATCCCGGGTGTCAGCCAGCTGCTGGGTTGCACCCCGATCGGGCCGTTGGGCTGGGCTCAGGCGCTGGGGACGGCAACGGTGGCCACCGTCGGCGCGGCTGTGGTGCCCCGGATGCTGTCGGGGTTGCAGGAGAACGCGACCAGGCCCAGGGAGTTCATCGTCCCCGGGCCGCGGCCACCGAACCGCCCGCAGCCGTCCAACGGTCAGTCCGCGCCGCGGCTGCGGCTTGTGCACAATGAAGACACTGACTCTCGCCGCGGAACGGTCGCGGCCCGATCATCCGGCGATCCCTCGCCACCAGGAGGCTCATGATGGCGGACAAGCCGCGGCGCAGCGCATCCCAGCGGGAGGCAGTGGCCCACATTCGCGAGGCAGAGGGGTTCGCTGTCGAATTGCCGCTGTTCGGCAAGGTGACGGTGCCGCGGCCCGAGCAACTGGCCTACTACGGCGGGCTGGCGCTGCTGGCCGCCTTCGAGATCATCGACTGGCCGGTGGCCCTGGCGGTGGCTGCCGGCCACATTCTGGCCAGCAACCACCGCAACGAGGTGCTCGAACAGCTCGGTGAAGCCCTGGAGGATGTCTGACCTCAGTTGTTGACGGTCAGCACTCCGACGCGCCACAGGAGTGCATACATCTGGTGCAGCGGGCCACTAAGCAACCGGGTGGTCATGTCGACCAACGGGTCCGAAGCAGGCGCCACAGGCGCGGCAGGGCGGCGGTCCAGCTTCTTCGCCGTGCTGATAGCACGCGGGGCCGGAGCCGTGATGTCGGTGTAGGCGATTGCAACCATGATGGCCTCCTAGTCGCGTAACGGCGCTACGCGCTCAGCTGGGGGCCGGACTCGTGGCTCAGCTGGAGGCGGTCTGCGACCGTTCGGATGGGGACGGAACAGATGTCAGATATCGGCTCGGACTATCACCGGAACTCATTCGTCCCTCACCTCCTCTCGGTCGCGGGCGCGCAGGAGCGCGCCGGTTTCACCGCATGCTTTGGGAGGCAGCCCCGACGACTGTCGGGAGACCGCACCCCTCTCGTCAGAGCTTTGGCACTGCACGGCGTGTCCCGATACGGGAAGCCACTTGGGCTCAACCCTTAAGCCGGGAAGAGCTGTCCTGACCCGGGGCGTCTTTCGACGTTCGGGGTCAGTGGCCTATGTCCGTGCAGACGCCTCACCTAACGAGGTGCTTGCACGGTCCATAGTGCACCACCGACGGGGCGCGGTCAACTCCACCCCATTCGGGCGTGGCGAGCGCCTCTGACGTGCAACGATGCCGTCAAACCCCCTGCGCACGAGGTGTCACACCAGTCACTTTGGTACCAGAACGAGACCGTTACGGCCCGGTTCTGCGACCGACGCGCAGCGCCGGAACGAAGCCGAACAGCGCCCTGGAGACGCGGTTTAGTCCTTGAGGTTCAGCGGCTCGACGGCGTAGCGCCCCGGCGTCCGCCACGACGCGAGCGCGCCGAGCAGCATCATCACGGCCGCGGCGGCGAACACCACCGCCAGGCCGGCGTGGAACGGCCCGGAGATCAACTGCGGGAAGAAGCTGTGCCCGGTCAACGTCTCGGCGTCGACACCCGGCGCAGACAAAGCACCGGAGGGCCCCAGCAGCTCGGCGATGGGGTTGTAGCCCAGGAACGCCGCGAACAGGCTGCCCACCGGCGGGGTGTTGGCCACCTGATCGGCGACACCGGCAGAAACGCCCTGCTGCTGCAACCCGGCGCCCAGGGCCGCCGGCAGCGTGTGGGCCAGTCCGATCACCATCAGCGAGAAGAAGATTCCGATCGACAGCGACGTACCGGCGTTGAAGAAGGTGGCTCGCACGCCCGACGCCGCGCCACGCTGGTCGGCCGGGACACTGGACATCACCACGGCACTGTTGGGCGCGGTGAAAATCCCGCCACCCAGGCCGTTGAGGAAAACCAGCGCCGCGAACACCCGATAGTCGAAGTCCACCGGCAGCAGCACCAGCCCCACGAACGTCGCCGCCATCAGCACCATGCCGCCGACCGTGAACGGACGGGCACCACGGCGGTCCGACAACGAACCCGCCACCGGGCCGGCCAACAGGAACCCCGCCGTCATGGGCAGCAGATAGATACCCGCCCACAACGGCGTCGACTCGTAGCTGTAGCCGTGCAGCGGCAACCAGATGCCCTGCAGCCAGATGATCAGCATGAACTGCATTCCGCCGCGCCCGACCGCCGACAGCAGCCCGGCCAAGTTGGCCATCCCGAACGCCGGAATCGCGAAGAGCCGCACGTCGAGCAGCGGGGCGGGAACGCGCAGCTCGATGAAGCAGAACAGCACCAGCAGCGCCACACCGAGCCCCAGCGAACCCAGCACGGCCGGACTGGTCCAGCTGGTCGGCGACGAGCCGTGTGGCTGAATGCTGTAGGTGATGGCGGTCAGCACCACGGTCAGACCCAACCCGAGCGTCGCGGTGCCCGCCCAGTCCAGCTTCGCCGGCGACCGCTCACCGAGTTCGTACAGTGAGCGCAGCGACCAGACGGTGCCCAGCACTCCGATCGGCACCCCGACCCAGAACACCGCACGCCAGTCCCATTCCGACAGCACGCCGCCGATCAGCAGACCGACGAAAGACCCGGCGACCGCGGCCACCTGGTTGACGCCCAGCGCCATGCCGCGCTGATTGGCCGGGAAGGCGTCGGTGAGGATCGCCGAGGACGACGCCATCAGCATCGCCCCGCCGACACCCTGCACCACCCGCCAGGCGATCAGCCACTGGGCGCCGCGGCCCATGTCGAACGGATCGATCGACAGCGCGATCGCCGCGACGGTGAACACCACGAAGCCCAAGTTGTAGATGCGCACCCTGCCGAACATGTCGCCGAGCCGGCCGAAAAACACCACCAGCACAGCCGACACCAGCAGATAGCCCATCAACATCCACAGCAAGTAGCTGACGTTCGCGGGCTCCAGCGGGTTCAGTCCGATGCCCCGGAAGATCGCCGGCATCGAGATCAGCACGATCGAGCCGTTGATGGTGGCGAGCAGTACGCCCAGGGTGGTGTTGGACAGCGCGACCCACTTGTAGCGCGGGTGGTCGCGGTCGTAGCGCAGTCGTCGGCGAGCGGTGGCGACGGCGCCCGGGTCTTGGACGTCGGTGTTCACCTGCTCTATCTGCGCCGTCATCACTCTCCCAGCTAACTCTGCCCCGAGCACATATGTTAGCTAAGCAAACGATCAGTTACCTAATTCTCGTCGGGCACCCTCGGCGCCTTACGCCGACTGCTGTGCTGCGATAGCGTGGCAGTGCACGAATCGCCAGTGCAGAAATCACCAAGAACCGCGGGAGCGCAACCAGTGCGCTGAGAGGACGGCCGGGGCCGTCGACCGTACGAACCTGACCGGGTCATGCCGGCAAGGGAGAGGAAGAACTATGACCGACGTCTTGAACGTCCAGGTGAAGCCGCAGGTCACCACCGGGCCCATCCCCTACAGCGAGAAGGCCTACCGAGAGATCGAAGCTCCCGGCGGCGTGACCATGAAGGTGCCGTTCCGGCGCATCAACCTGACCACCGGTGAGCACTTCGACGTCTACGACACCTCCGGTCCCTACACCGACCCCCATGCCGACATCGATCTGCACCGCGGCTTGCCGCCGCGGCCGGGTGTGGTGACCGACCGCGGCACCCAACTGCAGCGCGCCCAGGCGGGCGAGATCACCGCCGAGATGGCCTTCATCGCCGCCCGCGAGGGAGTTCCCGCAGAACTGGTCCGCGACGAGGTCGCCCGCGGGCGGGCGGTGATCCCGGCCAACCACAACCACCCCGAGCTGGAGCCGATGATCATCGGCAAGGCGTTCAAGGTGAAGATCAACGCCAATATCGGCAACTCCGCGGTGACCAGTTCGATCGCCGAAGAGGTGGACAAGCTGGTGTGGGCGACCCGGTGGGGCGCCGACAACGTCATGGACCTGTCCACCGGAAAGGACATCCACGAGACCCGGGAGTGGATCCTGCGCAACTCGCCGGTGCCGATCGGGACCGTCCCGATCTATCAGGCGCTGGAGAAGGTCAACGGCGACCCGACCAAACTGACCTGGGAGCTGTACCGCGACACCGTGATCGAGCAGTGCGAGCAGGGCGTGGATTACATGACCGTGCACGCCGGGGTGCTGTTGCGGTATGTGCCGTTGACCGCCAAGCGGGTCACCGGCATCGTGTCGCGCGGCGGCTCGATCATGGCGGCGTGGTGCCTGTCGCGCCATCAGGAGTCCTTCCTGTACACCAACTTTGAAGAACTGGCCGACATCCTGGCCAGCTACGACGTCACGTTCTCCCTCGGCGACGGGCTGCGGCCCGGTTCGATTGCCGACGCCAACGACGAAGCCCAGTTCGCCGAGCTGCGCACCCTGGGTGAGCTGACCAAGATCGCCAAATCCCGTGGCGCGCAGGTGATGATCGAGGGTCCGGGCCACGTCCCGATGCACAAGATCGTGGAGAACGTGCGGCTGGAAGAGGAATGGTGCGACGAGGCGCCCTTCTACACACTGGGACCGCTGGCCACCGACATCGCACCGGCCTACGACCACATCACCTCGGCGATCGGCGCGGCGATCATCGCTCAGGCCGGCACGGCGATGCTGTGCTACGTGACCCCCAAGGAGCACCTGGGGCTGCCCGACCGCAAGGACGTCAAGGACGGGGTGATCGCCTACAAGATCGCCGCGCACGCCGCCGACCTGGCCAAGGGACACCCGGGAGCCCAGGATCGCGACAACGCACTGTCCAAGGCACGCTTCGAGTTCCGCTGGTATGACCAGTTCGCACTGTCCCTGGACCCGGACACCGCACGCGAGTACCACGACGAGACGCTGCCCGCCGAGCCGGCCAAGTCCGCGCACTTCTGCTCGATGTGCGGTCCGAAGTTCTGCTCGATGCGGATCAGCCATGACGTGCGCGACTACGCCAACGAGCACGGCCTGCAGACCCAGGACGACATCGACGCCGCGATCCAGAAGGGAATGGACGAGAAGTCAGCCGAGTTCGCCGACCACGGCAACCGGGTGTACCTGCCCATCTCCTCCTAGTGGATTTCCTGCCACTGGCCCCGCCGGGGGCGACACCGGTACGGATACTCACCGTTGCCGGATCGGACTCCGGCGGCGGCGCGGGCATTGCGGCCGACATGCGCACGTGTGCGTTGCTCGGGGTGCACGCCTGCGTCGCGGTCACCGCTGTGACGGTGCAGAACACCGTGGGAGTCAAGAGCTTTCATGAGGTTCCCGCCGACACCGTCGCCGCCCAGATCGCGACGGTGGTGCCCGACATCGGGATCCAGGCCGCCAAGACCGGGATGCTGGCGTCGGCGCAGATCATCACCGCGGTGGCCGCGACATGGCAAGAACTCGGGCTGACAGTCCCCCTGGTGGTGGATCCGGTGTCGGCCTCCATGCACGGCGATGCGCTGCTGGCGTCGTCGGCGCTGGATGCGCTGCGCGACACTCTGTTTCCGCTCGCAACCCTGGTGACACCGAACCTGCACGAGGTGCGGCTGCTGGTCGGGATCGAGGTGGTCGACGCCGCATCCCAGCGCGCGGCCGCGCGGGCGTTGCATGCCCTGGGACCGCGGTGGGCGTTGGTCAAGGGCGGGCACCTGCCCTCGGCGGAGCACAGTCCGGACCTGCTCTATGACGGCACCGATTTTCTGGAATTCCCCGGACCGCGGGTGGCCACCGGCGACGACCACGGCGCCGGCGACACGCTCGCGGCGGCCTCGGCGGCCGCGCTGGCCCACGGGTTGTCCGTTCCGGACGCGGTGGCGTTCGCCAAGCGCTGGGTGACCGAGTGCCTGCGCGCCGCCTACCCGTTGGGCCACGGGCACGGACCCGTCTCGCCGTTGTTCCGGTTGGGGCTGGACGCCTCGTGAGCCTGGAGGAAATAGCCGGTTTGGACGGGCTAGCGCATCGCCCAGACTGGGGGCACCTCCCGCTTGCGGGGGACACGCCCGCGGGAGTGGTGTTGCTGACCCACGGCGCCGGAGGCGACCGGGATTCACCGATGCTGCAACGACTTTGCGACGAGTGGTCGCGTCGCGGTTTCCTGGCGATCCGCTACAACCTGCCGTTTCGGCGGCGTCGTCCCAAAGGCCCGCCGTCCGGGTCGGGCACCGCAGATCGGGAGGGCATCACCGCGGCGATCGGGTATGCCCGCGCGTTGGCCGAGGGTCCGCTGATCGTCGGTGGGCATTCCTACGGCGGCCGGCAGACCTCGATGGTGGTGGCAGCCGGCGACGTTGCGGTCGACGTGCTGACACTGTTTTCCTATCCGCTGCACCCGCCGGGCAAGCCGGAGCGCACCCGCACCGAGCACCTGCCCCAGATCGGCGTACCGACGGTGTTCACGCACGGCAGCTCGGACAGCTTCGGCACCTGCGCAGAGGTTCGCGCTGCCGCCGCGCTGATTCCCGCGCCGCACGAGGTCGTCGAGATCACCGGTGCTCGCCACGATCTGGCGTCGAAGACGTTGGATGTACCGGTGCTGGCGGTCGACGCCGCGCTGCGAATGCTGGGCTGAACCCGCGCGGGTCAGGGCAGGACGACGACGCTGGCCGCGTAGCTCAAGCCCGACCCGTAGCCGAGCAACAGAGCCAGCTCACCGGATTTGGCGATGCCGGCGGACAGCAGCTGCTCCATCGCCAGCGGGATGGACGCCGCGGAGGTGTTGCCGCTGTTCTCGATGTCATTGGCGATGACGACATCGGAGCGCAGCTCAAGGCTCTTGGCGATCAGCGCATTGATCCGGCTGTTGGCCTGGTGCGGAATGAACACGTCGATATCGTGGGCTTGCAACCCGGCCGCCGCGATGGCGCGTTTCCCCACGTCGCTCATTTCGTATGCTGCCCAACGGAATACCACGTTGCCGTCCATGCGCAGGAAGGGCCGGGGACCGTCCGGCTGCTCGGTGTAGCTGATCCAGTCGATGTCTTGGCGGATCGCCTCACAGTTCTCACCGTCGCTGCCCCAGACCGTCGGGCCGATACCGTGCGCCGGCGCCTCACCGACGACGACCGCGCCCGCTCCATCGCCGAAGATGAAGCAGTTCGAGCGGTCCGACATGTCGATCGTCGGGGAGAGCACTTCAGAACCGATGACCAACGCGGTGTTGAGGGTTCGTGCACGGAGTAGATCGGCTGCCACCCCGAGGGCATAGCCGAACCCGGCGCACCCGGTGGCCACGTCGAACGCCGGCACGCCCCGTGCGCCGAGGCCGACCGCGACAGTGGGCGCACACGACGGGGTTTGACGGAAGTTGCTACTGGTCGCGACGATCACCGCGTCCACCCCGGACCCGTCGAGCCCGGCATGGCTTAACGCGTTGCGGCCGGCCTCGATGGCCAAACCCGCCACGGTGTCGGTCCGCTCGGCGAACCGGCGCGTCTTGATTCCGGTGCGGGAGTAGATCCATTCGTCGGAGGAGTCGATGCGCAGACAGATCTCGTCGTTGGTGACCACCCGCGCCGGGCGAGAAGCGCCGACACCGAGCAGGCCGACCGGCCGCGTTGCCGCAGGATGGCGAATCTCGCTCAAGAAGACGTCTCTCGGTGGTAGGCCAACAGCTGACTCAAACGTCTCACCATAGCGCTCCCGGTGCGCCGGAGACGGCCCCGCAACGGCGAGCGCTCAGCGGTCGTAGTCGTCCTCACCCGAGGGCACACCCTGGTGCTGCTCGACCACATCGGCGATGTCGGCGTTGTCGCCGGGGGTGATCTCGGGGCCCGGAGTCTCGTCGTCGGCCTCGACGGCAGGCACTGCCTGGCCGGCCAAGTCTGCGTCGCTGGCTTCGGCATCGCGGCTGGTCATAACGGCCCTCTCGAAATCGTGAACAGCGTGCAAGCCCCATTGTCTCCCATCGTCCGGGGGCCGAGGAGCTTCGCTGGTTACCGGTGAGTCAGGTACCTTAATTTTCATGAGTATGGAGCAGTTCGACGTCGTCATCGTGGGTGCGGGCTTCGGCGGCATGGGCGCGGCCATCGAGCTGAAGAAGCTCGGCTATGACGACATCGTGCTGCTCGACCGGGAAGCGGATCTAGGCGGAACGTGGCACGTCAACCGCTACCCGGGCCTGGCTGTCGACATCCCGTCGACCACCTACGCGTACTGGTTCGAGCCCAATCCGTACTGGTCGCGGATGTTCGCGCCCGGCGAGGAGATCAAGCAGTACGCCGAGCATGTCGCCGACAAGTACGACGTGCGCCGCCACATGCGGTTCAACACCACGGTCGCCGGCGCCCACTGGGATGAGGACGCCGAGCGCTGGCTGGTGGCCCTGGCCGATGGCAAGACGCTGAGCGCCCGGTTCCTGATCACCGCCACCGGTTTCCTGTCCCAGCCGCGCAACCCGGACATCGCCGGGATCGACAGTTTCGCCGGGAAGGTGGTGCACACCGCCGCCTGGGACCACGACTACGACTTCACCGGACGTCGGGTCGGGCAGATCGGCACCGGCGCAACCGCGGTGCAGCTGATTCCGGAGCTGGCCAAGACCGTCGCGGACCTGACCGTGTTTCAGCGCACCGCGATCTGGGTGGCGCCCAAGATCGACTTCCGGATCCCGGCGTGGCTGCAGAAACTGTTCGCCCGGGTCCCATTAACCCAGCGGGTCATGCGCTTCATCAGCGACTACCTGCTGGAGTTCATGACGGTGACCGCGGTGTTGAACTATCCCGCGTTCCGGCGGCTGTCGATCGCCGGGATGGACGCGTGCAAGATCCACCGGTTCGTCCAGATCCGCGACAAAGAACTGCGGGCCAAACTGACCCCGACCTACGACATCGGCTGCAAGCGGCCCAGCTGGTCCAACGACTACTACCGCAGCTTCACCAAGCCGCATGTGCACCTGGAGACCACCGGCATCGAGCGGATCGAGCCGGACGGCATCGTCACCGTCGACGGCCGCAAGACCGTCATCGACACTCTGGTGCTGGCCACTGGGTATGACCTGTGGGAGGCAAACTTCCCGGCGATCGAGATCGTCGGGCGGGACGGGCGCAACCTGGGCAAGTGGTGGCGGGAGACCCGGTTCCAGGCCTACCAGGGCCTGTCGATACCGCATTTCCCGAACTTCCTGAGCCTGGCCAGCCCGTACGGGTTCTCCGGCCTGTCGTTCTTCAACACCATGGAATACCAGATGCGGCACATGGGCCGGCTGTTCGGCGAGGTGCGGCAGCGCAACGCGACGACGTTCGAAGTCACCGAGGCCGCCAACACCCGGTTCCTGGACGCCATGACCAAAAGGCTGGACCACACGGTGTTCTACGCCGGGGACTGCACGACGTCACGGTCCTACTACTACAACCCCAGCGGCGAAGCGACCCTGCTGCGGCCCACCACGGTGCGCAATGCGGTGCGCGACGGCTCGCGCTTTCCGCTGGAGGACTACGAAATCGCCTGATAGATCAGGCGATTCAGCGAGGCTCGACGCAGGAGAGCCGAAGCTGGGACCGCCTCATGAACCGGGCGATTCGGCGGCCTCCTCAGTTGTCGTCGACCCCGGCGAACACGATGGACTCCATCAGCTTGCGCAGGCAGGCCTGCGCGTAACCCGGTCCTCCGGCCAGGAACCCCTGGCCCGGGATCTCGCCGCCTCGGGCAACCCGGCCCAAGTCGTCCACCAATGCCGCCAAGGCATGCACCAAGAACTTCGCGTGCATCGCGTCCAGATCCGGCCTGACCGCCATCAGCGGCCGGGCCCAGGTTTCGATGAACGCGCGCTCGGAATCGCGCAGCAGTTCACGCTCCGCCGGCGCCAGGTTCACCCGCTCGGTGTCATAGACCGACGCCAACTCGGGGTTGGCGAACACCGTGGCCACATATGCCTCGATCAACCGGCGCAGCGCTTCGTCCGGTTCGGCGAAGACACCGGCGATAGCCGCCATCTCCCCGGCTATCCGGTCCACGGCACGCTGTAGCCCCGTCGTCAAGATGTCGCTCTTGCTCGAGAAATAGCGGTAGACGCCGGATGCCGGGACACCGACGGCGTCCGCGATCTCGGTGACGCCGGTCTCGGCATATCCCTGCTTGCCGAACAACAGGACCGCCGAGTGCAGCAGCGCCTCATAGGGTCCGGCGTCCGGCGTGAAGATACGCCACACCGACGGCCGATTGACCCCGATGTCGTCGGCTCGGGGCAGTTGGGCGGCGACCACGGACTGCGACGCCCTGATGAGCAATGGCTTGATCTCATCGTCGGGGAGCTGCAGCCGGTGTCCGATGATGCTGCCGGCGACGCTGACCAGAGCCACCGTCAGGGTCCACTGCTCCAAGGAGTTGAGTTCCGGACGCATGACGCTGATCGGCCGTTTCAGGCGCGCACCGACCGTGTGCATCTGCGTCATGAGCTTGGCCTGGTCCTCAGGCTGCAGGTAGCGGCCCTGCCACCGGAACAACCCGCTGGCCTCGCGGTTGAGGATCGATGAGGTGATGAGCCCGTCGACGGCCTGTTCCAACACCGCCGGCGCGTCGCTTTGAACCTCGGCATCGGACAACTCGTCGACGAAAGCAGTGCAGTCGACCAGCTGCTGACCGAGCGAGCCGACGACGACCGAGAACATCTCGTACTTGCTGGGGTAGTGCCGGTACAGCGCCGGCGCGGAGATCCCGACCTTGGAAGCGATCGCTTCCATGCTGGTCGCGTGGTAGCCCTGTGCACTGAACGTCTCGGCGGCAGCACGCGTAATCTGCGCCTTACGGTCCTTGGGGCGCCGCTTTATGCGGGCACCAGTGCGTCCGCCAGGGTCGTTCGTGGCACCAAGCGTGGTCACCCACCCCCCCGATCAAATCAGGCCAGCTCTGTCACGTGCACAGCATTATTAACACAGCCGGGTCAACGGGCTACAGCGGCCTCAATATAAAGCCAGCCCGTCGGTATACCGACGCCCCACCCCGTGCGGGACTACGGGCCCAGCGGTGCCCGGTGACGCTTGTCGCGGGCCGGGACCCCGTTGGGACCGCCGATGGACTGCGCATAGTTTGCCACCGCAAAGGCCACCGCGGCGCCGGTTAGCGCCAATGCGTGCTGATTGATCTGTTCGACCGTGTCGCCGGGGCCGCGGTAGTTCGGGTCGAAAGCCGCGCCGGGCTTTCCACCCCACAGTCGGGCCTGGGCGGTGGTCTTGAGTTGGGAGGCCCCGGTGGTGATGCCCCCAACGGGCACGCCGGCCACTACGAACGGGCTGTAGTCGGTGTCACTGCTCAGCGGCATGTCTGCGGGCCGCACGCCCACCAGGTTGAGGTAGCCGGCCAGGGTGCGTTCGATACCGGCCGATCCCACCGGCACGTCGGCGGGGCTGATGTCACGGCTCGGCAGCGCGGACTGGTCTCCGTCATAGGTGAAGAAACCGGGATTCGGGGAGGCGAGCATGTCGAAGTTCAGGTACAGCGCGATGTCGTTGAGCTGGTCGCGGTCGAGGCCGAAGACGTAGTCGCTGGAACCACCGAGCTGTTGTTCCTCGGCGCCCCAGAACGCAAACCGGACCGCGTTGGTCACCGCCGGCTCCGGACCCAGCTGCAGCGCGGTCTCCAACACCGCGGCCACCCCGGAACCGTTGTCGTTGATCCCCGGGCCGCCCGGCGCACTGTCGAGGTGCGCGCCCACCATCACGACGTCGCTCTGCGAGCCGGTTTTCGTCTGCGCCACGACATTGCGGGACGTGACCTTCACGGTGTGGCCATCCAGGACCAGCCGCACCGTCCCGGTCGCGCGACGCAGCGCGCTGTCGCCGTCGCGGCCGGCGACGGCTACCGGCATCGTGAGTTGGTCGTAGTACTCCGGCGGGAACAGTCCGGCGGGCGCTCCGTTGCGGCTCGGCAGGCTCACCACGACCAGTGCGGCAGCTCCATGCTCGGCCGCCACGTTCTGTTTGACCACCACCGAGCAGCCGGCGTCGCTGACCACCGCGATCCCGCCACGGGGCACTTTCGGCGGGTAGTCGGCCGCCGCGCACCCCGAAGACCGCGTCGGGCGGATCACCGGGCCGCTGACCCCGCCGGCCGGAGTACGCACCAGCAGCGAGGCCTGATCGACCGGATATCCGTTCCCGGCGACGGTCAGGGTGGGCTTGCCGGCCGAGATGGTGTCCAACCGGGTGAGCTCCGGCGTCGCCACTTCGAAGCCCTTGTCACGCAGGGCGTCGGCCACGTAGTCGGCACTGGCGTCGAAACCCGGCGTGCCGTCGGCCCGATTCCGTTGGTGTGCGTCGGCGATCTCCTGCAGTCGCTGCAGGTGCCCAAGCATGGCCGCAACGGTGACCTGCCCGGCCAGCCGATTCGACAGCGGCGGCTGGACGGGTTCCGGCGAGCAGCCTGCCAGCACGCCAACAGCGACCAGCAGGGCTCCCGCCGGACGGATCATGGCTGGGTGACGACGTGGCGGGTGCGATCGTCGCGCACCGGAACTCCGTTGCGGCCGCTGATGTCCTGGGCGTACAACCCGACGGAGTAGGGCACCCCGCCGCCGTTGATGGCCAGTTCGTCGCGGTCGATGTTCTCGATGGTGTCGCCCTTTTGGTGATAGTTCGGGTCGAAGGGCTCGTCGGCGGCGCCGCCCCACAGTTTGGCCTCTTCGGGCGACTTCTTCACCTCCGCACCGGAGAACAACCCGCCGGACGGGATACCGGCCTGGGTGAACCCGTCGTAGTCGGATCGCCCGTCGAACGAGGTGTCCTGCGGCTCCTTGCCGGCGGACTTGAGGTAGGCGACCATGGTCCGCTCGATGCCGGCCGAACCTTCCGGCACCACCGGCTGGCCCCGCTTGTCCGCCGGCAGCGACTGGTCGCCGTCGTAGGTGAAATAGCCCGGATTCGGCGAACCCAGCATGTCGAAGTTCAGGTACAGCGCGATGTTCTTGAGTTGTTCCACGTCGAGCGACTCGACGTACTTCCGCGAACCGATCAGGCCGAGCTCCTCGGCGCCCCAGAAACCGAATCGCACGGCGTTGTGCACCTGCGGCGAATCTCCCAACTGCAACGCGGTTTCCAGCACCGCGGCGACACCGGAGCCGTTGTCGTTGATGCCCGGACCCTCCGGAACGCTGTCCAGGTGGGCTCCCAGCATGACCACGTTCTCGGTCGATCCACTCTTGGTCTGCGCGATCACGTTGCGGGACGGGATGTCGTCGGTGTGCGCGTCGAGCTTGACCGTCATCGCCCCGTGCCCGTCGCGCAGCATCGCGCCGTCAGCCTTGGTCACGCTCACCACGGGAACCTTGACCTCGGTCTGCTCGCCGAGGGTGCCGCCCATCTTCGGTTCGTCGACGCTGTCGGCGACCACCATCGCCACCGCACCCAGCTCGACGGCGACAGCCATCTTCTCCTTGAACGGGCAGGTGCCGCGGTCGACCAGTACGACGGCGTCCTTGACCGTCAGCCCCTGGTAGTCCTCGGCGCTGCAGCCCGGGCTGTCGTCGGCCGGCGCTGCGACCAGCGGGCCGGTGACACCGTCGGGCGGGGTGCCGACGCTGTACATCAGCGCACGGGCCTCTACGGTCTTGTCGCCCAGATGCACCGAGCCCGGTTCGGACTTGAACACCCGGGCGGTGAATTCCGGGGTCTCGACGTCGAAGCCGTGCTCGCGCAAGGTGCTGGCCACGTACTCGACGCTGGCGTCGTAGCCCGGGGTGCCGATGGCACGAGTGCCGTTGTGGGCGTCGGCGATGTCCTGCAGCTTCTGCAGGTGGGCCATCATGGCGTCGACAGTGACCTTGTCGCGCAGGCTGCTGGCGAACTCAGCGGCCGCGGCGGGATCTGCTCCCTGCTCGGTGCTTTCCGGGGTGCGACTGCAGCCGGCGCCGAACAGCGCACCGACCAACACGACGCCGAGGGCGGGGATTAACTTCGACTTGTACTCCACCGCCCCCACGTTAGTGGGTGCACGGCGGGCGCGAAGTCAGGCCCGGCCGCCCCACTGCACGGCGACCAACTCGGCGACCGCGGCCATACCGGCGGCGTTGGGGTGAAAGGGCCACGGCCGCCACGGCAACGGCAGGCCCGCGCCCACCGTCCAAGGCCGCGCCGACCACGGGTGGTGCTCCCGGCTGGCCTGTGCGGCGCGGACGAGCTCACAGCCGGTGGCTGCGGCCGCCGCGGCGGTGTGGCGCTCCAGCCCGTCGGCGACGTGACGGGCCAGCGTCACGACGTCCTCGGGCAACCGCCCGGCCCGGACCCCGGCGGGCGGCAGCAGGGTCAGATAGTCGACGAAGAGCACCCGGGCCCGCGGTGCGCGACTGCGCACCGCGGCGCCGACCGCCCGCAGCGCTGCTTCGACCTCACCCAGTGCCTGCTCGCGCTGCCCGGGATCCAGCAGGCCGGCGACGGCGGGCAGACGCCGCAAGACCCCCGGCAGCGTCGCGGCCGCCAACAGCGGCACGTAGCCGACATCATTGCCGCCGATGGTGATGGTCACCAGGGATTCCGAACCGTCGAGCGTCTCGATCTGCGGTGGCACGCCGTGTTGGCGTTCGCTCAGCAGATGGGCGGTGGTGGCACCGGAGAACGTGACGTCGACCAGTTCGAGGTTCAGTGCGTGGGCGACCAGGTGCGGGTAGTTGTGCGCCGAGCGGCCCGACGCCCGGGGCGCGCCCGCGACACGTGGCCGGATTCCGGGGCCGGCCGCCATCGAACTCCCCAGGGCGACATAGCGATTCATACCCGGCGACTTCCGCCGAGTGTGAATCTGGCGACGCGACACGCCGCCGAAGCGTCGCGATTTCCACACTCGGCGGGCATCACAGGGCGGGGCTCGACGCCTGCGCCCAGAACCGCTTCGGGATACGTCCGGCGCGCCGCGCCAGATATCCTGCGGTGACAGCGGCCGCCATGGCAGCGGCCATCGCCGGCGGGTCGGCCGCCCGGGTCACCGCGGTGGCCAGCAGCACGGCATCGCATCCCAGTTCCATGGCCAGCGCGGCATCGCTGGCGGTGCCGATGCCGGCGTCGAGTACCACCGGCACCCCGGCGGCCGCAACGATCATCTCGATGCTGTGCGGGTTGGCGATGCCCAGCCCGGTGCCGATCGGCGAGCCCAACGGCATCACGGCGGCGCATCCGACGTCCTCGAGCCGGCGCGCCAGTACCGGGTCGTCGTTGGTGTAGGGCAGCACCACAAACCCGTCGTCGACCAGTTGTTCGGCGGCACGCACCAATTCGATGCCGTCGGGCAGCAGGGTGCGCTCGTCGCCGATCACCTCCAGCTTGACCCATTCGGTACCGAGCGCCTCACGCGCCAACTGGGCGGTCAGCACCGCTTCGGCGGCGCTGCGGCAGCCGGCGGTGTTGGGCAGCGGCGTGATTCCCAGCCGACTCAGCAGATCCAGCATGCCGGTTCCGCCTTCGGCGTCGACGCGGCGCATCGCGACCGTGGTCAGCTCGGTGCCGGATGCCACCAACGCCTCTTCGAGTGCCGTCAGGCTTTGCGCCCCACCGGTTCCCATGATGAGCCGGGAGCTGAACTCCCGCCCGGCGATGGTCAGCTTCGCGTCATCAACCACCTTGCACCGCCGTCACCACATCGAGACAGGCACCGTCGGCCAGCGCGGTGGTCCAACGCGATTTCGGCAGCACCGCGTGGTCGACCGCCACCGCGATGCCGCGGTCGGGATAACCCATCGAAGCCAGCAGCGTCGCGACCGTAGTCGCCTCGGCCACTTCCACCTGCTTCTGGTTGACATTGATGATCATTGCTGTACTCCAACCGGAAGTAGTTCGGACACAACCTGTTCGGCGGTCCACGGCGCCAGCAGGAACCCGTTGCGACCGTGCCCGGCAGCGACATAGGTCCGTTCGTCGAGACGGTGCACCAGCGGCAGATTGTCCGGTGTCATCGGCCGCAGGCCCGCGGCGCATTCAGCCAGCTCGTACTCCCCCAGCGCCGGCACCAGCGCGCAGGCGTCGTCGAGCAGGTCCCGCACCCCGGAGACCGCCGGCGCGGTGTCCCGGCCGTGCTCGTACTGGGTGGCCCCCACCACCACGCCGTCGGGGCGCGGCACCAGGTAGACCGCGCGGCCGTGCACCCGGGCGCGGATCACCCGCTGCGGCGGCGGCAGGCAGCCCTTGCGCCAGCGCAGCCGCAGCACCTCCCCCTTGACCGGCCGGATCGGCAAGCCGGGCCACAGCTCCGGGGCGTCGATGCCGTTGGCGATCACCACGGCGTCGTCGGCGGCCACCTCGGCGAGATCACCCACCGGCGGGGCCCAACGCACACCCAGTTCCTCGCAGGCGTCGACCAGGGCGGTGACCACCGCGCGGTTGTCGACCGCCAGTTCGGTGGGGGCCCGGAATCCGTGCCGCACATTGCCGGCCAGCAGGGGTTCGATGTCGCGAGCGGCGGACTCCCAGACCACCGGGTGGCCCTGCGCGGACAGCCAGTCGGCGACGGTGCGCAGGTCGGCGACGTCGGCCCGGTCGGCGGCCACCACCAGCGATTCACGCGCGGTGACGACCTGGGCCGGCAGCCCGTCGAGGAAGTCGTGCCACAGCTCCAGCGAGCGCAACCCGAGCCGCAGTTGCCGGTCCTCGCCCGGCCATCCCTCACTGTGCGGGGCCAGCATGCCGCCGGCCACCCAGGAGGCGCCGTACTGGGTGGTGCGGTGGACTCGCACCGTCCAGCCGGCCCGGGCGGCCTGCCGCGCCACCGACAGCCCGATGACGCCGCCGCCGATCACGGCCAGCGAACCGAGCGAGGGTCCGGGCATGCGCTGCTCCCTTCCACCTGCTCGCGTGTCAACACACCAAGCTAGCCGCTAGCGTCGCGGTGTGCACAAACGCTCTGACCGTCTCGCCCGACTCGCTGATGCCCGGCTCTACCTGTGCACCGACGCCCGCCGGGAACGCGGTGACCTGGCCGAGTTCGCCGACGCCGCCCTGGCCGGTGGCGTCGACATCATCCAGCTGCGCGACAAGGGTTCGCCGGGCGAGCAGCGGTTCGGTCCACTCGAAGCCCGCGGCGAATTGGCGGCGTGCGAGATCCTGGCCGACGCCGCGCGCCGGCACGGGGCACTGCTGGCGGTCAATGACCGCGCCGACATCGCCCGTGCCGCCGGCGCCGACGTGCTGCACCTGGGCCAGGACGATCTGCCGCTGCCGGTGGCGCGCGAGGTCATCGGGCCCGAGGTGCTGATCGGCCGATCCGCCCACGACCGCGACCAGGTCGCCGCGGCCCTGGCCGAGCCGGTCGACTACTTCTGCACCGGGCCGTGCTGGCCCACCCCGACCAAGCCGGGCCGATCTGCGCCGGGCCTGGAGCTGGTGCGGTTCGCCGCCGACCAGCACCACCCCAAGCCGTGGTTCGCCATCGGCGGCATCGACATCGAGCGGTTGCCGCAGGTGGTGGCGGCCGGTGCCCGCCGGGTGGTGGTGGTGCGGGCGATCACCGCCGCCGAGGATCCGCAGGCCGCGGCGGCAGCGCTACGGGCGGGGCTCTGAGCCTGACCGCGCCGAACGTGCACTGAGCGCGAGATTTGCCCGGGCATTTTTCGGAATGCGTACACGTTCGCCGGGGCGGGGGGTGACCGGGTGACCGCCCAGGTCAATACCCGCGCAGCAAGTCCCAGCTGGCGGCGAAACCCGGGTGCAAGGGCAGCCCGGCAACCTCGTGTTCGGAGACCCACCGCAGTTCGGTGCTCTCCCCATTGGGCACCACCGGAAGCAATTCGTCGGCGTCGGCGACCACGGTGGTGTAGGTCCAGGTGGTGCCGCTGGCCGACGCGGTCACGACGGCCGCGCGCACGACAATCCGATCGGCGGGCAGGCCGGCCTCCTCCTGCGCCTCGCGGATGGCAGCCTCTTCCGCGGTCTCATGACTGTCGCGGGCACCGCCGGGCAGCGCCCACGTGCCGCCCTGGTGACTCCACCAGGCGCGATGCTGCAGCAGTACGGTGCGGGAGCCATCGGGGCGGGGTGCCCGCAGTAGCAGGCCCGCCGCACCGTGTCGGCCCCAGAAGCGGACGCCGGTATCGGAAAACGCCCACCCATCGCCGTCACCACGCACGCTTGGAAGCGTATCGGGGCGGGCAAGGTCTCGGTTCTGGCGAGATCACGCGACGTTTTCGACAACAACCGCTCCGAGAGGCCGCGCAGACACCACCCACGCTCTTAGAATCCCTTTATTATCGTTGGTGCCGCGAGCAGCCACAGGGATGGAGCCTGAACAGACGTGACCGTTGAGTTGGCGCACCCGTCAACCGAGCCGGCGGGGTTACGGTCGCCGACCGAACCGGCCCGACCCCGCTGGTGGTTCTTCACCACCACCCCCGGAAAAATTCTGGCCATCGGACTCATCCTGGCCGCCCTCGGCGGCATCAGCGCCTTCGCCACCGCCACCGCGATCAACAACCGGCAGAACACCCTGACCACAGTGCTCGACCACACCGAGCCGCTGGCCTATGCCGCCGGGCAGCTCTACACCACGCTGTCGGTCGCCGACGCCGCCGCAGCCACCGCGTTCATCGCCCAGGGCGAACCGCGGGCGGTGCGGGAACGCTACGAACAGGCCATCACCGACGCCGCGGTGGCGGTGACCCGGGCCTCCGGCGGTTTGGACGACGAGCCGCTGCTGCAGCTGCTGGGCCGAATCAACGCCGAGCTCGCCGTCTACACCGGGCTGATCGAGACCGCCCGGACCAATAACCGCTCGGGAGATCCGGTCGGCTCGTCGTACCTGTCGGAAGCCTCCGAGCTGATGCAGCACACCATCCTTCCCGACGCCCAGCGCCTCTACCAGGCCACTTCGGCGACCGTGGACCTTCAGACCACCGCATCGACTCGGGTGCCGGCCCCGGTGATCCTGGTGGTGGCGACCACCGTGCTGTTCGGCGCGTTCGCGCACCGCTGGCTGGCCCGGCACACCCGGCGCCGGATCAACCCCGGCCTGGTCGCCGGCGGGCTGGCGATTCTGCTGATGGTCATCTGGGTCGGAACGGTGCTGGTGATCTCCACCGCGGGCAGTCGCAACGCCAAGGACACCGGCGCTGAATCGCTCAAGGCGATCACCAACCTGGCGATCACCGCCCAGCAGGCGCGTGCCGACGAGACCCTGTCGCTGATCCGGCGCGGTGACGAGGAGACCCGCAAGCAGACCTTCTACCAGCGCATCGACACCATGCAGCAGCAGCTGGAGGGTTACCTGGACCGCGGCGACGCCGTGGACAAGGCGGACCTGGCCAACGCCGGGCAGCTGCTGGCCCGGTGGCGCCAGGCCAATGATCGGATGAACGCCTATATCAGCGTCGGCAATTACCGGGCCGCCACCCAGGTAGCGCTGGGCGGCAGCGGCGACGACTCGACTCCTGCGTTCGACCAGCTCGACGCGGCCCTGGACAAGGCCTTGCAGCACAGTCGCAATCAGCTGCGCGGCGATGTCCTCAACGCCCGCCGGGTACTGTCGGTGGCCCCGGTAGGGGGCGCGGTACTCAGCATGGGTGCCGCGATCGCGGTCGCGCTCGGGTTGTGGCCTCGACTGAACGAGTACAGATGATGAACCACCGTCGGCCTCGACTGCTGCTGTGCGCACTGAGCGCGGCAGTGGTGCTGTCCGGCCTGACCGGCTGCGGCCGCACCGAGTTCGTGACGGCGACCGCGATGCCGACGCTGCCGCCGCCCACCCCGGCCGGCATGGAGGAGCTGACGCCCGAGGCGCCGCGGCCTCCCGAACCGCGCACCGAGGACTGCGACGCCACCGCCAGTCTGCGCCCGTTCCGCAGCAAGGCCGAGGCCGACGCGGCGGTGGCCAAGATCCGCCAGCGCGGCCGGCTGATCGTCGGCCTGGACATCGGCAGCAACCTGTTCAGCTTCCGCGACCCCATCACCGGTGAGATCACCGGCTTCGACGTCGACATCGCCGGGGAGGTGGCCCGCGACATCTTCGGCACCCCGTCGCAGGTCGAATACCGAATCCTGGCGTCGGCCGAACGGATCGCGGCGTTGCAGAAGTCCGAAGTCGATATCGTGGTCAAGACCATGAGCATCACCTGCGGCCGCCGCGAGCTGGTGAACTTTTCGACGGTGTATCTGGTCGCCAATCAGCGGCTGCTGGTGCCGCGGGACTCCGCGATCCGCCAGGCCGCGGACCTCTCCGGCAAACGGGTCTGCGTGGCGCAGGGCACCACCTCACTACGGCGAATCCGCAACATCTCACCGGCGCCCATCATCGTTTCGGTGGTGAACTGGGCCGACTGCCTGGTGGCGCTGCAACAGCGCCAGGTCGACGCCGTGAGCACCGACGACTCGATCCTGGCCGGGCTGATGGCCCAAGACCCGTATCTGCACATCGTCGGGCCGAGCATGGACGAAGAGCCCTACGGCATCGGGATCAACCTGAACAACACCGGGCTGGTGCGTTTCGTCAACGGAACCCTGGAGCGCATCCGCCGCGACGGCACGTGGAACACCTTGTACCGCAAGTGGTTGACGGTGCTGGGGCCGGCGCCGGTGCCACCGACACCGAGGTATTCGGACTGATGGCCGACCGCGACGACGACGCACCGGACCAGCCCGCAACCGAGCTGGAAGACGACGGCCCGGCCACCCAGCGGGCGGACGTGCTGGCCGAATCGTCGTCGGTGCGCCGGCCGATGTCGACCCAGGCGATCTTCCGCCCCCGCGAGAGTTCGAGCTCCCCAGGCTCGGCCGAATCCCACGACACGACGGTGGTGCGCACCGTCGCCCCGCGGCGGCGGTTGGGCGGCGGACTGGTGGAGATCCCCCGGGTTCCCCCGATCGACCCCCTCGCCGCGCTCATGGACGACCCGGAAGTGGCCGAGTCCAAGCGATTCTGCTGGAACTGCGGCCGGCCGGTGGGCCGCTCCACGGGGGACGCCAAGGGCGCCTCGGAAGGTTGGTGCCCGCACTGTGGAAGCCCGTATTCCTTTCTGCCGCAGCTGAAACCGGGCGACATGGTGGCCGGGCAGTATGAGATCAAGGGCTGCGTGGCCCACGGCGGCCTGGGCTGGGTGTACCTGGCGGTCGACCACAACGTCAACGAGCGGCCGGTGGTGCTCAAGGGCCTGGTGCACTCCGGCGACGCCGAGGCGCAGGCCATCGCGATGGCCGAGCGGCAGTTCCTCGCCGAGGTGACCCACCCGTCGATCGTGAAGATCTTCAACTTCGTCCAGCATCAGGACTCCCACGGCGACCCGGTCGGCTACATCGTGATGGAGTACGTCGGCGGCCAGTCGCTCAAACAGCGTCGCGGCACCCGGCTGCCGGTGGCACAGGCTATCGCCTACATGCTGGAAATCCTTCCCGCACTGGGTTATCTGCATTCGCTGGGCCTGGTCTACAACGACCTCAAGCCGGAGAACATCGTGCTGACCGAGGAGCAGCTGAAGCTGATCGACCTCGGCGCGGTGGCACGCATCAACTCGTTCGGCTACCTCTACGGCACCCCCGGTTTTCAGGCGCCCGACATCGTCCGTACCGGGCCGACGGTGGCCACCGACATCTACACCGTGGGCCGGACCCTGGCCGCGTTGACGCTGAAGCTGCGCACCCGTGATGGCCGCTACGTCGAGGGGCTGCCCGACGACGACCCGGTGCTGAAGAAGTACGACTCCTACCGCCGGCTCCTGCGCCGGGCCATCGATCCCGACCCGCGCCGGCGGTTCACCTCCGCCGAGGAGATGTCCGCGCAGCTGATGGGTGTGCTGCGCGAAGTGGTCGCGCGCGACACCGGGATACCGCGGCCCGGGCTGTCGACGGTGTTCACCCGGTCACGGTCCACGTTCGGTGAGCACCTGCTGGTCGCGCACACCGATGTCTACCTGGACGGGCACGTGCACTCCCAGAACCTGACGGCCCGGGAGATCGTGACCGCCCTGCAGGTGCCGCTGATCGACCCGGGTGACGTCGCCGCCCCGCTGTTGTCGTCCATGGAGCTCAGCGAGCCGGTACAGACGCTGGATTCGCTGCGCGCCGTGCGGAACAGCTCGCTGGAATCCGACGGCATCGACCTGTCGGAGTCCATCGGACTGCCGCTGATGGAGGTGCGCGCACTGCTGGATCTCGGCAACGTCACCAAAGCCACCAGCAAGCTCGACGAGCTGGCCGAGCAGGTGGGTTGGCGATGGCGGCTGGTCTGGTTCCGCGGGGTGGCCGAGCTGCTCACCGGCGACTACGAGGCCGCCCGTAAGGATTTCACCGAGGTGCTCGACATGTTCCCCGGCGAGCTGGCACCGAAGATGGCCCTGGCCGCCACCGCCGAGCTGGCCGGAACAGAAGACGAGCGCGGCTTCTACGAGTCGGTGTGGCGTACCGACGACAGCGTGATCTCAGCCGCCTTCGGTTTGGCCCGCGCCCTCTCGGTAGAAGGCGACCGGACGGCAGCGGTTCGCACCCTTGACGAAGTGCCTGCTACCTCAAGGCATTTCACCACCGCACGGTTGACCAGTGCGGTGACGCTGCTGTCCGGACGTTCGTCGAGCGAGATCACCGAGGCCCAGATCCGGGACGCCGCACGCCGGGTGGAGGCGCTGCCGGACACCGAACCACGGGTATTGCAGATCCGGGCGCTGGTCCTGGGCGCGGCCATGGACTGGCTGACCGAGCACGAGGCGAGCACGAACCACATCCTCGGATTCCCGTTCACCGAGCACGGGCTGCGGCTCGGGGTGGAGATGGCGCTGCGTGCCCTGGCCCGGCTGGCGCCCACCCAGGAGCATCGCTACCGGCTGGTCGACACGGCCAACGCGGTTCGGCCGATGAGCACGTTCTGATAGTTGCTGCGATGGAGAGCCTTCACGCGATTGCAGGTGCAGCATCGCGGTTCTGCTACGCCAGGACCGCCTCCGGTTCGGTGAACGGCAGGCTCAGAGCGTCGGCAACCTGCTGATTCAACAGCGCGCCATCATGAGTGGTGAGTCCGCGCGCCAACGCGACATCGGCTTGACACGCCCCACGCCATCCGGAGTCGGCGACCCGGACCACATACGGCATGGTGGCGTTGGTCAGTGCGAATGTCGAGGTACCCGGAACCGCGCCGGGCATATTGGCCACGCAGTAGAAGAGCGTGTTGTGCACGGTGTAGGTCGGGTCGTCGTGCGTGGTCGGTCGCGAATCCTCGAAGCAGCCGCCCTGATCGATGGAGATGTCCACGACCACCGCACCCGGTTTCATCTGCGCCACAACCGAATTGGAGATCAGCTTGGGCGCTCTGGCACCAGGCACCAGCACCGCGCCGATAACCAGATCGGCTCGCTCGACTGCGGCCTCAAGGTCCAATGCCGATGAATACTGCGTGTGGACGCGGCCGTCGAAGGTCGCATCCAGCTCCCGCAGTCGCCTCAGGTCAACATCCAAGATGGTCACATCCGCACCCATTCCGACAGCGACCCGTGCTGCGTTATAGCCTGCCGTGCCGCCCCCGATCACCACGACCTCAGCCGAACGGGCGCCCGGCACACCGCCTATCAGGACGCCGCGGCCCCCAGCCGGCGTCATCAGGTAGAACGCGCCAACCTGTGCCGCCAGCCGGCCCGCCACCTCGCTCATTGGCGCGAGCAAGGGCAGCGAACCGTCGTCGGCGCTTACGGTCTCGTACGCGATTGATGTGATGCCCGCATTGAGCAACGCCGCGGTGCACGCCCGGGACGCGGCCAGATGCAGATAGGTGAACAAGACCTGGTTCGACCGCATCATCGGGTACTCGTGCTCGATTGGTTCTTTTACCTTGAGCACCAGATCGGCCTCGGCCCAGATGCTTTCCGCACCTGAACTGATCTCTGCGCCGGCGGATTTGAACTCCAAATCACTGATTGACGACCCCGCACCGGCACCGGCCTGCACCAAGACGCTGTGCCCGCGGCGGACCAGCTCCGAGACACCGGCAGGTGTGATGGCCACCCGGAACTCGTTGTTCTTGACCTCGGCTGGGATGCCGACCCGCATCAGGGGCTCCTTGTTGGTCCGTGAGTTACCACCTGCGAGGCCGCACCATCAGCCCAGCCGGCGCAGCCGCGGCTCCAGGTCGGTCTTGAACAGCTCCAGGAAACGGCGCTGGTCGTGGCCCGGAGCATGGAACACCAGGTGGTTCAGGCCCCACTTCACGTACTCGCCGACCTTCTCCACCGCCTCGTCCGGGTCCGACGCGACGATCCAGCGTTTGGCGATCTGCTCGATCGGCAGCGCGTCGGCCGCCTTCTCCATCTCGATCGGGTCGTCGATGGAGTGCTTCTGCTCGGCGGTCAGTGACAGCGGCGCCCAGAATCGGGTGTTGTTCAGCGCCAGGTCGGGATCCGGGTCGTAGGAGATCTTGATCTCGATCATCTTGTCGATCGCGTCGGCGTCTCGCTCCGCGGCGGCCGCACCTTCCAACACCGCCGGCATCAGCTTCTCGGTGTAGAGCTCCTCGCCCTTGCCGGAAGTGCAGATGAAGCCGTCCCCGGCACGCCCGGCGTACTTCGCCACCGCCGGCCCGCCGGCCGCGATGTAGACCGGCACTCCCGACTCGGGGACGTCATAGATCGAGGCGCCCTTGAGCTTGTAGTAGTCGCCGTCAAAGTCCACCCGGTCACCACGCCACAGTTCGCGCATCAGCCGCACCGACTCACGCAGGCGTCCGAACCGCTCCTTGAACTCGGGCCACTCGCCGGTGAAGCCGGTGGCGATCTCGTTCAACGCCTCCCCGGTGCCGACGCCCAGAAAGATCCGCTGGGGATACAGGCAGCTCATCGTGGCGAAAGCCTGCGCGACGACGGCGGGGTTGTACCGGAACGTCGGGGTCAGCACGGAGGTGCCCAGCACGATCTTGCTTGTGCGCTCTCCGACCGCGGTCATCCAGGCCAGCGAGAACGGGGCGTGGCCGCCTTCGTGGCGCCAGGGCTGGAAGTGGTCGCTGACGGTAGCGCTGTCCATGCCGTGCGCTTCGGCGGCGACGCCGAGCTCCACCAGTTCCCGCGGTCCGAACTGCTCCGCCGATGCCTTGTACCCGAGTTTTAGTTCCGCCATTCCACCTTTTCTACTCTCCCGCCGCCTTTCTAAACTCACGGGCATGGGTGAGAAGCTCGTGGAGCTCGTTCCGGTGACCGAGCGGGTGTATTTGGCCCGCGGCGAGGCCGTCAATTGGCTGCTGGTCACCGATGACACCGGCGTGATGTTGATCGACGCGGGCTACCCCGGCGATCGCACCGACGTGTTGGCGTCGCTGGGCGCCCTGGGCTATCGCCCGGCCGACGTGCGGGCGGTATTGCTCACCCATGCCCACGTCGACCATTTCGGTGCGGCGATCTGGCTGGCAAAGACCCACGGCACTCCGGTGTACTGCCATGCCGACGAGGTCGGCCACGCCAAACGCGAGTACCTGGAGCAGGTTTCACCGCTGGCGCTGGCTCCGCGGCTGTGGCGGCCGAGCTGGGCACTGTGGAGCGCGCACGTGGTGCGCAGCGGCGGCCTGAACCGTGAGGGCATCCCGTCCGCGCAACCGCTGACCGGGGAGATCGCCGCGGGGCTGCCCGGTTCGCCGGTCGCCATCCCGACTCCGGGCCATACCCGCGGACACTGCTCCTATCTGGTCGACGGCGTGCTGGCCAGCGGGGATGCGCTGATCACCGGCCACCCGGTATTGGCCCATACCGGGCCGCAGCTGCTGCCGGCGCTGTTCAGCCACAGCCAGGATGACTGTCTCCGCAGCCTCAGTGCGCTGGCTCTGCTGGAGACCGAGATCCTGGCACCCGGTCACGGCGACGTCTGGCTCGGACCGATCAAAGAAGCCGCTGACGCCGCGATCGACCGTGCGAGCAAACATTAAGGTCACGATCGGATAAGCGCCGACCTCGGCGATTAAGAGCGTCTCTTACCGAACCGCTCCGCAGTTGTGGAGCATTTGCCGTTTAATCGTGCGGCAAGTGCAGGAACGGTTGCCACGAGCACCCCTGGCTGTGCTCCAGGACACAGGGCGTGCACTCGGGCCGCGCGTACCTTGGGCTCCGGACGGGAATTGCATTCACCACCCGGAAGGAAAACATCCATGTCGAAAGCCCACGGCTTCACCATGATTCGCAGATTCGGCCTCGGCGTCGGACTGCTGTGCGCCACCGCCGCCACCCTGGTCGCCGCCCCCTCGGCGTCTGCGGCACCGGACTGCAGTCCGGCCGGGGTATCGAGCACCGTGAACTCGGTGACCGGTTCCGCACAGCAGTACCTGGCCGCTCACCCCGGCGCCAACGCCGTGGTGAATCAGGCCATCAACTCCCCGCGGCCGCAAGCCGCGGCTGATGTGCGCAGCTACTTCACTGCTCACCCCCAGGAGTACTACGAGCTGCGCGGAATTCTGGCGCCCATCGGTGAGACCCAACGGCAATGCCAAACCACCGGCCTGCCGCCCGAGTTGGCTTCTGCCTACGCCGAATTCATGGCGGGCTAACGCCCCCTGGTCAGATACGGGTGGCCGCGACGTAGCGGATGGCCGCCGGAGCACCATCGAGCTCACGGTCGGACAGCCCGGGCAACCTCGCCGCCGCGAACAGGTCAGCGATACCGGATTGAGTTGTGGCCCAGCCGCTTTCGGTGAGATGCCGCACGACATCGGTGTGCTCTCCGGAATAGAACGGTCCGGGTCCGGTAAGACTCAGGCCGCGTCGGCGCCACCGCTCGACGAGTGACTCGTGGTGCACCGCCTGCGGGCGGCTCGGTGGCACCGCGTGATCGGCGGCGAGTCGGCTGCCCGGGGCGCTGAGCTCGGTGACACCGTCGAGCAGGCGGTTCTGCGCATCCGAGGGGACATACCAGACCAGCAGGCCCTCGATCACCCAAGCGGTGGGCGCGGCGGCGTCGAAACCGACCCGCCGCAGGGCCGCCGGCCAGTCGCCGCGTAGGTCAACGCCGACCGCGCGACGGTTGACGCTCGGCGTGGCGTCCCAGGCCCGCATGGTGGTGGTCTTGAAGTCGACGACGTGTGGGTGGTCGACCTCGTAGACGAGGGTGTCGGGTGGCCACCACAGCCGGTAGGCGCGGGTGTCCAGCCCCGAACCCAGCATCACCGCCTGGCGGATGCCACCGCGGGCGGCGTCGGTGAAAAACGCGTCAAAGAAGTGGGTTCGTGCCGCTGAGAACTCCGCAAAACGAGGAAACCCCCCGTCTTTGCCGAGCCGACTGATGTCCAGGTCACCGTCGGCGACCCGGATGCAGAACTCCAGGCCCACCTTGTGCACCAACGGCGCCGCGAACGGGTCGTTGATCAGGCCCCGCGACACCGCCGCCGCGCGTGCGGCCGCCAGCACGGTGGCGATGACGCCGGCACCGCTGGCCAAGCTCCCGGCGTCATCCTGCTCGTTCGGCGCCGTATTCACAGGTCCCCACCGCGGCGGCACGGCGTCAATACAACCTTCTGCCGGCGGGCGCACCGTGCACCATCGCCCGGACCTGGTCGTCCAGCCCGCTGGCCGCGGCGAACAGCATCTCGTCGCCGGCCTGCAGCGCCTCGGTCGCCCGCGGCAGGATCACCCGGTCGCCCCGCTGCACCGCGACCAGCGCGGCGCCCTCGGGCAGCACGATGTCGCAGACCTGCCTACCGATCAACGGGTTGTCGTCGGGCAGGGTCAGTTTCGTCAGGCTGGCCTGCCCGCGCCGCAAGCCCATCAACGGCACCAGGTGGCCGACGTCGATAGCGCCCTCCACCGCGGCGACCATCGCCCGCGGGGTGGAGACCGCCACGTCGATCCCCCACTCTTCGGTGAACAGCGACTCGTTGCGGGCGTTGTTGACCCGGGCCACCACCCGGGCCACCCCGAACTCCGCCTTGGCCAGCAGCGCGGTGGCCAAATTGGCCTTGTCATCACCGGTGGCGGCGATCACCACATCGCAGATCTCGATGCCGCATTCCCGCAGCGCGCTCAGCTCGCAGGCGTCGGCCAGCAGCCACTCGGCTTCCGGGACGGTGTGGGGCTGATAGTGCGCCGGGTTGCGCTCGATCAGCAGCACCCGGTGGCCGTCGCCGATCAGTTCTCGGGCGACCGATCGCCCCACCGCGCCGGCGCCGGCGATCCCGATGCGCATGGCGACTCCCCTCATCCCCGGGCTGCCCCGGCCACTCCGGGCGTAACACGATCGTGACAGCGCTACTGATTTACTGACACATAACACGAACCCGCTGACTTTGAGCGAATCACACGGGCGGGTCCGACCGCCACCAACAGCCCGAACGGGGATCAGATGAGCCTGGAACAGCTCTACCTGGCTCTGTTGATCGGAGGCTTGGTACTGCTGGCAAGCATCATCGCCACCCGTGCGGCGGATCGGGTCGGGTTGCCCAGCCTATTGCTGTTCCTGCTGGTCGGGGTGGTGATCGGCAATGACGGGCTCGGCCTGGACTTCTCCGACGTGCAACTGGCCAGTGACCTGGGCACCACCGCGTTGGCGGTGATCCTGGTCGAAGGCGGTTTGACGACCCGCTTCGCCAACATCCGCCGGCTGCTGGCGCCGGCGGCCGTACTGGCCACCGTCGGCGTTGGGGTCAGCATGGCGGTGATCGCGGTGGCCGCGCACCTGCTGCTGGGCATCAGCTGGCAACTCGCCTTCCTGCTCGGCGCGATCGTCTCGCCCACCGACGCCGCGGCGGTGTTCTCCATCCTGCGCGTGCTGCCGCTGCCGCGGCGGGTGGCCGGCCTGTTGGAGGCCGAGTCCGGTTTCAACGACGCGCCGGCGGCCATCGTGGTGCTGATGCTGAGCACCACGCCGCTGGTGATCAACCCGGTCCACGCCATCGGCGGGGTGGTCTACGAGCTGGCGGCCGGCTCGGCGATCGGCCTGATCGCCGGCCTGCTGGGAGCGATGATGCTGCGCCGTGCGGCACTGCCGGCGTCCGGCCTGTACCCGCTGGCGACCTTCGGGCTGGCGATGGTGGCGTTCGCCGCCGCGGCCTCGGTGCACGCCAGCGGATTCATCGCCGCGTATCTGTCGGGTGTGGTGCTGGCCAACTCCGGCCTGCCGCACCGCGCGGCCATCCGCTCGTTCGCCGAGGGCCTGGGCTGGCTGGCGCAGATCGGTCTGTTCGTGTTGCTGGGCCTGTTGGTGAGCCCCAGCCAGTTGTCCGGCGAGCTGGTCCCGGCGCTGCTGATCGGAGCGGTCCTGCTGCTGTTGAGCCGGCCGCTGTCGGTGGTGGCGTCGCTGATCTGGTTCCGGGTGCCGTGGCGAGAGCAGATCTTCCTGTCCTGGGCCGGCCTGCGCGGCGCGGTTCCGATCGTGCTCGCGACGTTCCCGATCGTCGAGGGCGTACCGGACAGCT
Organism: Mycolicibacter heraklionensis; assembly: GCF_001021505.1. Taxonomy (GTDB): domain Bacteria; phylum Actinomycetota; class Actinomycetes; order Mycobacteriales; family Mycobacteriaceae; genus Mycobacterium; species Mycobacterium heraklionense. The sequence continues at coordinate 64,064 of NZ_LDPO01000014.1, read as the reverse complement.
ACCGCCTGCTCAACATCGTGTTCATCCTGGTGGTGGTCTACACGGTGGTACAGGGTCCCAGCCTGGGCCTTTTCGCGCACTGGCTGCGACTGATCCCGCGGGACACCACCCGCGAGATTCAGGTGGAGGCGGCGCCGCTGGACGTCTTGGAGGCCGAGCTGCTGACGATGACCGTGCAGCCGGGTTCGAAGCTGCACAACGTCTCAGTGCTCGAACTCCGCCTGCCCGACCCGAGCGTCATCACCTTGATCATCCGCAAGGGCGACACCTTCGTCCCCCAGCCCGACACCCGCATCACCGTCGGCGACGAGCTGCTCATCGTCACCACCAGCAAGACCCGCCTGTCGGCCGAACGCCGCCTGCGGGCGGTCAGCCGGCGCGGCAAGCTGGCGCACTGGTTCGACGAGTACGGCGACAAGGAGTAACGCTCCCGGCGATGACTCTGCGCGTAGGGCGGAAAAGTTCGAGTGGAGTACGCCCTGGACGCAGAGTCAGCGAAAGACGATCAGCGGGATGGCCGTCTCGGCCGGGGTGAGCCCGCCGTGGAACCCGACCAGCTGCACCGTCTGCGGCGGCTCGTGTTCGGTCGCCAGGATGGCGGTGTCGCCGGTACAGGTCACGACAATGTCGCCGATGCGTGCCAGGTGGCCCTCGCGCACCGGCCCGAAAACCCCGGAGGCAATGGCCTGTTCGCGGGTCTGCACCACGGCCCGCCCGGCCAGCCGCTCCGTCCAGGCCGCCAGCACGTCAGCCGTGGCACCGGGCTCGGTGTGCAGGTAGCGCACCCGCGGCTCGCCGGCGACCACCCGGATTCCGGCACGCAGCGCCGGGTCGGCGTCCAGGTCGATGCGAGCCTCCTCGGGCACGTTGAGCCCGCCGTGGTCCGCGGTGACTACCAGGGCCGCGTCGCGGGGCAGTTCCTCGAGGAGATGCCGCAGCAGCGCATCGACTTTGGCGGCGGCGGCGTGCCAGTGCGGTGAACCGATCCCCGACACGTGCGCGGCGTGGTCGAGTGCCGCGGTGTAGCCATAGACCAGGCCCGGCGAAGCCAGCTCGGTGACGACCCGCTGGGCATAGGGCTCGCCCTTGACCACCGGGCAGAACTCCGCGCCTCGGTAGGCGGACTCGGTCAGCCCACTGCCGATGAACATCTCCGGCAGTACGGCACGGGCCCCCACGCCGGCGTCGCGCAGCCGCTCGAACCAGGTGGGCACCGGCTGCCAGGCCGCCGGCGGCGGATCGTCGGCCCAGAAGATGTGCGTGAGCACCTCATCGGTTCCGGGAACATTGACGGTGAAGCCCAGCACGCCGTGCTCGCCCGGCAGTACGCCGGTACCCAGCGAGACCAGGCTGGTGGGTGTGGTGGAGGGGAAGGTGCACGACAGCTCGCTCAGTTGGCCGGTGGCGCCGGCCAGCACCGAGGCCAGCAGAGGCGCATCCTGCGTCAATTGCGGCAACAACTGATAGCCCAGCCCGTCGACCAGCACCACCACCACCCGCCGCACGTCCCCGACGCGCTCACGCAGACCGAGTGTGTCGATCGCGCCCGGAACCCCCAGCAGCGCGGCCGCGGACGGCAGGATGTCGCAGATCGAACCGGGCACCGGTTCAGCCTGCCATCGATCGGCGCAGCGCTGCAGCCCAGGCGCTAGTGGACGACGTCGCCCTCGGCTTTCGGCAGATCGGCACCGGGCTTGGTGGCGCTGGTGTTCGCCTTGGTCTTGTTGTTATTGCCGCCCGGGGCACCTGAGCCGTTACCGCCACCGCCGGAGCCGCCGCCACCATTGCCGCCGCTGGGCATGCTGAGCTTCGGGAAGCTGGTGGAGTTGTTGGAGTTTTCGGAGTTTCCGGTTTGATGCTCGCCGTTCGCGGGAGCCGGGGTGGTGTCGGAGGGACTGTCCGAGTTGGCCTCGGTGGGCGTGCCCGCGGTGGCCGGCTCCGGACTGAGTTGCCCGGGTGCGCCATGCAACACCTGATCGAGCTGTGCCAGCGGGTCCTGAAGAACGCCGGAGGCGTCCAGATCCACCGAGCCGGCAGGAATGTCGACCACATCAACTGGGTCGGGGCCGGCGCTGGCCGCGCCGATCACCGTGTCGAGTAAGTCGTCGAGGTCGGCGTGCGCCGCCGGTGCGACGAGCAAGCAGAGTCCCGCGGACACCATCGTGGCCGTCACACGGGCAGCCGCCCGCTGTCCTCGTCCCGAACCGCCGCGTCGGGGACCACTCATCCGCCAAGCCCTTCTTCAGTAGACGGCCCGGCGACGCTCCGCTCGGGCGAGGCCGAACTTAGTCGTTTCTCGCCCAATTCGGCGAGCCGAAAAGACCCGGAATAACATTGTTCAAAGGCCGTTCACTTTCCGTCACCGCGCTCGTCACCACAGCTACGAACACAGCATTCTCCCTGGTAACGCCCATAATTGAGACCGGCGTCACAAAGGCTCGGCCCGAACACACGGCAAATGATTCAGCTATCCACATAAAAGCCCCCGCGGCTCCTATCTTTTATTGAAGTTCAATCACCTTCTGGATAAAAAAATCAGCGCGATCGATAAATCGCGTCAACGGTGCTCACGGTGTTGGTGCTGCGAACCGCCCCTGCGCCGAGAGCCCGCGGGCTAGCGTTCGTGAGGTGGACGTTCCCCCGATCGATCTCGGCTCCTGGATCTCTCGGCGGGCCGCGGCGACGCCGAACCTGCCGGCCATCACCTACGGCGAAAGCACGTGGACCTACCGAGATTTCGCGGATCGCATCGACCGGCTGGCGGCCGAACTGGCCGCCGGGGGCATGCAGCGCGGGGATCGGGTCGGCTACGCGGGCCTGAACCACCCGGACTTTCTGGTCACGCTGTTCGCCGCCGCACGGATCGGCGCCTCTTTCGTGCCGCTGAACTGGCGACTGACCGCCGACGAGCTCGGCTACATCCTGGGCAACGCGCAGGCGCACACCCTGGTGGCCGACGCTGAGCGCGCCACGGTGATCGATCCGGTGCGTGCGCAGGCCGGGCTGCGCCGGGTGATTGCGCTGGCCCCGGTCCCGGGCTGGGAGGTGCTCGACGAGCTGCTGGCCGGGCGGGCACCACTGACCGCCCCGGTATTCGCCGAGCCCGACGACATCGCGGTGATCATGTACACCTCCGGGACCACCGGGCATCCCAAGGGCGCCATGCTCACCCACGCAAACCTGTTCTGGAACAACATCAATGCCCTGCTGACGTTCGACACCAGCCAGAACGACGTGTCGTTGGTCTGCGCGCCGTTGTTTCACATCGGCGGGCTCAACGTCACCACTCTGCTGACCTTGCAGAAGGGCGGCCGGATCGTGCTGATGCCCACCTTCGATCCCGCCGAAGCGCTGCGACTCATCGCCGAAGAGCGGATCACCACCATGTTCGGGGTGCCGGCGATGTTCCTGTTCATGAGCCAACGGCCGGAATTCGCCGACACCGACCTGTCCAGCGTGCGCAGCTTCGTCTGCGGTGGCGCGCCGGTGCCCGAGCCGCTGATCCACCGCTACGCCGAGCGGGGCATCCCCTTCGCGCAGGGCTACGGCCTCACCGAGACCGCCCCCCTGGCCTTGGTGCTGCGCACCGATGAGGTCGGCGTGAAGATCGGCGCCGCGGGCAACCAGGTGCTGCCACTGTCGGATGTGCGGCTTGTCGATCTCGAGAACCGGCCGGTGCCCGCCGGCGTGCGCGGGGAGATCTGCGTGCGCGGGCCGCAGGTGATGGCCGGCTACTGGCGGAACCCGGAGGCCACCGCGGCGGTGATCGACGCCGAGGGCTGGTTTCACACCGGCGATATCGGGCAGGCCGACGACGAGGGTTATGTCTGGGTGCTCGACCGGGTGAAGGACATGGTGATCTCCGGTGGCGAGAACGTCTACCCGGCCGAGGTCGAAGACGTCCTCTACGGGCATCCGGCCGTCGCCGAAGTGGCGGTGCTGGGCACCCCGCACGAGAAGTGGGGCGAGGCGGTGACGGCCGTGGTGGTGCTGCGGCCGGGCGCGACGTTAGAGCTAGATGAGCTGCGCGAGCATGCCCGGGCCAAGCTTGCGGCGTTCAAACTGCCGATCCGGCTGGAGTTCGTCGACGCCTTGCCCCGCACACAGTCCGGGAAAGTGGTGAAGTACCAGCTCCGCGAGGTGCTTTCCGGCGAACCAGACGGACAGTGACCTCACAGGTTTCTTCGGGGCAATCCGCAGCGAACATCCAGTGGACTGCAGGCTTTGTTAAGTTACGGTAAATTCCCCATCGGAGACCCCTAAATCTGGTTCGGCGTTATGGCCGCGACCGCTGCACCGAGAGGCACCTAATGTCGCGCCAGCGCAAATCCGTTGCACCCCAGCACCGTCGCCGCACTCTGGCAGCGGGCGCCGCGCTGGCCCTGGGGTTGAGCCCCCTGGGATTCGCGCCGACAGCGAGCGCCGACCTGGAAGATCTGCTCGACCCGAGCTACTGGTTGGACCCGGCCAGCTGGTTCAACCCGGGTGATGTCGGCACCGCGGTGTTCGACCCCGACGCCCTGGGCCTTGGGGATCTGTCGACCTGGTTCGACGGTGTGGGCGCGGCCGACTTCAGCTTCTCGACCGTCAGTCTCGATGACTTCGCGCAGAGCATCTACCTGGATCTGCACGCCGGTATGCAGGACTGGATGTCCAGCTCGTTCGGGCAGCAGTTCGGCGACCTGATCAATCCGCTGTTCGCTTCCGATTCCGTGTGCGGGCTGATCTGCAACGGTGTCGACGGCACCGACGTCGACCCCAACGGTGGCGGCGGTGGCTGGCTGTTCGGCGACGGCGGCGCGGGCTATGACTCCGATGTGGCCGGCCTGGCCGGCGGCAACGGCGGCGCGGCCGGGCTCTTCGGCAATGGTGGCGCCGGCGGGATCGGTGGCGATGGCGCCGACGGCGGCGACGGCGGCACCAGCGGCACCCTGATCGGTATCGGCGGGGCGGGCGGCGACGGTGGCGCGGGCCTGGCCGGCGGTAACGGTGGCGACGGCGGCGACGGCGGGGGCGCGGCCGGAAAGTGGTTCTCCTTCGGCGGTGTCGGCGGAAACGGCGGAGCTGGGGGCGATGCGGCGGATGGCACCGGCGGCAACGGCGGCCTGGGTGGCAACGGCGGTTCCCTGGCTGTGGCCGGCGGTGCCCCCGATAGCGGCGTTAAGCACAGTGGCGCGTACCTGTTCAAGATCGGCGGCGAAGGCGGAAACGGCGGAGCCGGTGGTAGCGGGCTGACCGGTGGCGCCGGCGGAAGCGGAGGCAGCGGAGGCTTTTCGACGTCTCAGGTGACTGGGGTCGTCGGCAGCTCCGGCGGACAGGGCGGCGCTGGCGGCGACGGCGACACCGGGGGGGCCGGCGGAAATGGCGGAATGGGCGGCGGCGCCACCTCCGTCTTCGGCCTTACCGGCGGTAGCGGCGGCACGGGCGGAGCCGGCGGAGCCAGCGACGGTGACCTGACCACCGGCGGCGCCGGCGGCACCGGTGGTCACGGCGGTTCCGTCATTGCGATCTTCGGCGGCAATGGCGGGGCGGCCGGCAATGGTGGTGCGGGCGGCGACGCGGGCGGTGACGGTAGCACCGCAGGTGCGGGCGGTGACGGAGGCTTCGGCGGCATCGCTATGACGATCTTCGGCAGCACCGGTGGCGCGGGTGGAGTCGGTGGCGACGGCGGCGCGGTCTCCGGTGTCAACAGTGTCGCCGGTGCAGGCGGCGACGGCGGTGCGGGCGGGATAGGCAGTCTGCTCAGCGGCGGCCAGGCCGGTGCGGGCGGTGCCGGCGGAACGGGCGGCGCCAGCACCGGAACCGGCGGCATCGCCGGTACCGGCGGCGGTGGCGGCAATGCCGGTTCGCTGGGCGGCCTTATCAGCTCGCCCGATCAGTTCGGTGCGTTCATCACTCAGCTCGCGCTCCTCAGCGGGAAGTCCACTGAGGAACTGCAGGCCCAGCTCGACAAGCTCGCCGGGCTGTCCGAAAATCCCCTATCCACACTGACCTCCGCCAGCGGCATTTTCGGCGGCAGTGGCGCCGACGGCGGGGCCGGCGGGGCCGGGGGCATCGCCAGCGGCGCCGGCGGTCTCGCAGGCGACGGCGGCAACGGTGGCGACGGCAGCGGCGGCGGCTTCCTGGGCGGCTCGGGTACGCCCGGCACTGGCGGCGCAGGCGGTAATGGCGGCAACGCCAGCGGCACTGACGCCGTTGCCGGCAATGGCGGAACGGGCGGCGGCGGTGCCATAGCCTCGCCGATCGGCGGCAACGGCGGCGTCGGCGGCGTCGGCGGTGCGGGTGGCAACGGCTCCGAAGGAGCGTTGGCCGGCTACGGCGGTAGCGGTGGAAGCGGCGGCGCCGGCAGCCCGTTCAGCGGCAGCGGTGGTGCCGGCGGTGCCGGCGGGGCCGGGGGCACCAGCGGTGGCGGGGTCGCCGGCCAAGGCGGCGCCGGGGGTGTCGGCGGCACCGGGTTGGGCGGCCTGCTCAACAACTTCAACAACTTGGGCGGAACCCCAGACACGTCGCCCAGCGGCGGCGCCGCCGGTGGCGGTGGCGGTGGTGGCGGTGGCGCCGGAAATGCCGGCACCGGCGGTGATGGTGGCGTAGGCGGAGCGGGCGGTATGGCCAACGGTGGCCAGGGTGGGACCGGTGGCACCGGAGTCAACGGCGGCACCGGCGGCACCGGCGGGGACGGCGCCGCGGGCAGCGGCACCAACTACATTTCCGGCGGCGTCGCCGGCGGCACCGGAGGCACAGGTGGTACCGGCGTCGGTGCGGGCAGCACTGGCGGCAACGGCGGCACCGGCGGAGGCAGCACCACCGTGCAGGGTGGGACCGGCGGAAATGGCGGCATCGGGCTGGATGGCGGTACCGGTGGCAACGGCGGGCAGGGCGGCAACGCCGGCACCAGCGGCGCCGACTACACCACGCCGGCTGGCGACGCGACCGACGCCACCACGCAGCCGGGAGGCGCCGGCGGCGTCGGCGGCAATGGCGGCGCCGGTGGCACTGGCACCGCGGCGGCCAACGGTGGCGACGGCGGTGCCGGCGGGAACGGCGGTAATGGCGCAGGCGCCACCGAGACCGGTCCCGGCGGTGCCGGGGGCGCGGGCGGCGCAGGTGGTACCGGCGGACAGGTCGGCCCGAACGGCGACGGCAGCGGCGGCGTCGGGGGCAACGGCGCCAACGGCGGTGCGGACGGCGCGGCTGGTCAGGCCGGCGGCGTCGGCGGCAACGGCAGCGCCGACGGAACCCCGGGCGCGCCCGGGACGCCCAGCGCGAGTTCCGACAGCGGAAGCTGACCTGATCCAAGCCACCCACCGGGTGGCAGGATGAACGAATGGCAACCGGCAGCACCGCGCCCTTCGACCCGATCGATCCGCTGAGCCTGGACACCCTGCTCTCCGACGACGAAATCGCGCTGCGCGACACCGTCGCCAAGTTCTGCGTCGAACACGTCATGCCGCACATCGCCGAATGGTTCGAGATCGGCGACCTGCCGGCTCGCGAACTGGCCCGGGAATTCGGCAAGCTCGGGCTGCTGGGCATGCACCTGGACGGTTACGGCTGCGGCGGGGCATCGGCGGTGCATTACGGACTGGCCTGCGTGGAGTTGGAGGCCGCCGACTCCGGCCTGCGCTCCCTGGTGTCGGTGCAGGGCTCGCTGGCCATGTACTCGATCTACAACAACGGTTCCGAAGAGCAGAAGCAACAGTGGCTGCCGGGCATGGCCGCCGGTGAACTGATCGGCTGCTTCGGGCTGACCGAGCCCGACGTCGGCTCCGATCCGGCCGCCATGACCACCCGGGCCAAGCGTGACGGATCCGATTGGGTTCTTAATGGCCGGAAAATGTGGATCACCAATGGCTCCATCGCCGACGTCGCGGTGGTGTGGGCGGCCACCGACGACGGCGTCCGCGGTTTCATCGTTCCCACCAACACCCCGGGGTTCACCGCGAACACCATCCACCACAAGCTGTCGCTGCGCGCGTCGATCACCAGTGAACTGGTGCTCGACGACGTGCGTCTGCCGGCCGAGGCCATGCTGCCGAAGGCCCGTGGCGTCAAGGGCGCGTTGGCCAGTTTGTCCGAGGCGCGTTACGGAATCATCTGGGGCGCAATGGGTGCGGCCCGCTCGGCCTGGCAGGCGGCCCGCGACTACGCCACGCAGCGCACCCAGTTCGGCAGGCCGATCGCCGGTTTCCAGCTCACCCAGGCCAAGCTCGTCGACATGGCCCTCGAACTGCACAAGGGGCAGCTGCTGTCGCTGCACCTGGGCCGGCTCAAAGACAGCGCCGGGCTGCGGCCCGAGCAGGTCAGCTTCGGCAAGCTCAACAACACCCGCGCCGCACTGGAGATCTGCCGCACCGCACGAACCATTCTGGGAGGCAACGGGATATCACTGGAATACCCGGTGATTCGGCACATGGTCAACCTGGAGTCGGTGCTGACCTACGAGGGCACTCCCGAGATGCATCAACTGGTGCTCGGTCAGGCGTTCACCGGTCTCGGCGCCTTCCGCTGATACGGGGCGACGGCCCCGGAAGGTAAACCCGGGCTTCCCTGATGAATTCTCACATGGCATGGTTGTGAAAATGACGAGTCGCGAGGTTCTGGGGCAACAGGCGGCGGCATTCCTGGCGCTGCACCAAGCGGGTAATCCGGTGATCCTGCCAACCGTGTGGGATGCGTGGTCGGCCAAGCTGGCCGTGGGCGCCGGATTCGCCGCGCTGACCATCGGCAGCAAGCCGGTTGCCGAATCGATGGGCAAGACCGACGGCGAAGGTATGTCGTTCGCCGAAGTCCTGGAACGGGCACGCCAGATCACCGCCGCCGTCGATGTGCCGGTGTCGCTCGACATCGAGTCCGGCTACGCCGAGTCGCCCGCCCGCCTGGTCGAAGGCCTGCTGGATGCCGGGGTGGTCGGGTGCAACATCGAAGACTCGGTGCACAGCGAAGGCAAGCGACTGCGGTCGTCATCCGAGCACGCCGAGTATGTGGCCGCGCTGCGGGCGGCCGCTGACGCCGCAGGACCGCATCTGGTGATCAACGCCCGCACGGACCTGTTCCTTCGCAAGGACGGTGACGACACCGACCGCGTCGACCGCGCGATCGCCCGGCTGACCGAATGCGCTCACGCGGGAGCGGACGTGCTCTACCCGGTCGGTTTCCATGACGCAGCGACCCTGCGCGTCCTGGCGTCCGCGCTGCCGAAACCGGTCAATGCCCTGGCCGCACCCGATACCGCCGACCCTGCCTCGTTCGGTCCGCTCGGCATCGCTCGGATCAGCTTCGGACCGCTATTCCAGGCCGCCCTGGGCAAGCACGCCGGCGAGCTCCTGGCTCGCTGGGCCTGAGCGCAGCCTTCCCATACCGTCGACACCGAATTTGACACCTGTTAAGTTCGTCGTCGTGGACAACATTCGCGGTAAGACCATCGCCATCACCGGCGCCGCCCGTGGTATCGGGCTGGCCACTGCCACCGCCCTGCTGGCGCGTGGCGCTCGGGTCGTCATCGGCGACCGTGACGTCGCCATTCTGGACAAGGCGGTCAAGCAGCTGAGTTCGAGCGGTCAGGTCTCCGGCCACCCGCTGGACGTCACCGACCGCGAATCGTTCTCGATGTTCTTGGACAAGGCCCGCGCCGACGGCGAAGGCCACATCGACGTGCTGATCAACAATGCCGGCGTCATGCCAGTCGGGCCGTTCCTCGACCAGACGCCGGAGACCATCCGCTCGGCGACCGAGGTCAACTTCTACGGCGTGCTCAACGGCTGCCAGCTGGTGCTTCCCGAGATGGTCAAGCGACGCAGCGGCCACATCATCAACATCGCCTCGATGGCCGGGATCGTGGCGGTGCCGGGCCAAGTGCTGTACGCCGGAACGAAATTCGCCGTCGTCGGCCTGAGCACCGCGATGTCCGATGAGTTCGCTCCGCAGGGCGTGTCGGTCTCCGCCGTGCTACCGACCTTCACCAACACCGAATTGATCTCGGGCACATCGCCGTCGGCGGCACAGAAGCCGGTAGAGCCCGAAGACATCGCCGCCGGGGTCATCAAGGTGCTCGACAAGCCCAAGACCCTGGTTTCCGTACCCGGTTTCGGGCGTCGCGCGGCGATCCTGGCAACCCTGCTGCCGGATCGGGGCCGTCGCTGGCTGAACAAGAAGACGCACAACGACACCGTGTTCCTGCAGCTGGACACCGCGGCCCGCAAGGCCTACGAGGACCGGGCGCAGCACGCCACCGGCGTCGTCGAAAGCGACTGAGCCCCAGGGGGATCACTCCCAGCGGACTCCCAGCCAACCCGCAGCGCGACTCAGTAGCGTCACCCGTAGGGGAATCCCGGGTCGAAGGGGTGCGCCGAAATGAAGATGGGTCTGACGTCGCTGGGCGTCGCGGTCTGTTGCATTACCGCGATCATGGCACCGACACCGCTGGCTTATGCCGACCGGTCGGACCCGCACAAGCCCGATTTGACCCAGAACTGGTGTCCCGGTGGGCAATGGGGATTCGGGCGGCTGCGGGTGTGCGACGGCGAGCACTATCCCGACGGGTCGTACTGGCACCAGTGGATGGGCGGCAACGGCTGGGTGGGTCCGACCTGGAACTACGACTGCGTAGGCGACAGCGGTAACAACGTCATGCCGGCTCCGCCACCGCCCGGCGGCTGCGAAGGGGCGATTCCCCCAGACGCACCGGCGCCACCCGACCAACCTCCACCACCTGGCCAGCCGGCACCACCCGACCAGCCGGCACCACCGGCACCCTGAGTCTGTTTACCCCAGTGCCTGATCCAGGTCGGCGATCAGATCGTCGGTGCCCTCCAGCCCGACGGAGATCCGCACCACCCCGTCGCCGAGCCCGATCGCGGCACGCCCGTCGGGTCCCATCGCCCGGTGGGTGGTGGTGGCCGGGTGGGTGATCAGTGACTTGGCGTCGCCCAGGTTGTTGGAGATGTCGATCAGCGTCAGCTTGCCCAGCAGCTCGAATGCCCGCTGCTTGGCGGCACTTTGGGGTGCATCGAGCTCGAAGGTGATGACGGTGCCGCCGCCGGACATCTGCCGGCGGGCCAAATCGTATTGCGGATGCGACGCCAAGAAGGGGTAGCGCACCCAGCGCACCGCCGGATGCCGCTCCAGGAACTCCGCGATCTTCAGCGCTGCGGAGTTTGCGTAGTCAACCCGAATTGCCAGTGTTTCAAGGCCTTTCAGCAGGATCCACGCGTTGAAGGCACTCAGCGCCGGTCCGGTGTGCCGCATCAGGGTCTGTACCGGGCCGTCGATGTATTCCCGGTCGCCCAGGATCGCCCCGCCCAGGACCCGGCCCTGCCCGTCGAGGTGCTTGGTGCCGGAGTACACCACCACATCCACCCCGAGCGGTAGACCCTGCTGCAGCAGCGGGGTCGCGAACACGTTGTCCAGCACCACTTTCGCGCCGGCAGCGTGGGCCAGCTCGGTGACCGCGGCGATGTCGACCAGTGACTGCATCGGGTTGGACGGTGTCTCGAAGAACACCGCGTTGGTGGGTACCGAGAGCGCCTGCTCCCACTGCGCCATGTCCTCGCCGTCGACGAAGACGGTTTCCACGCCCCAGCGGGGCAGGATCTCGTTGCAGATCACGAAGCAGGACCCGAACAGGCTGCGCGCGGCCACCAGACGGTCGCCGGCTTTCAACAGCGCGCCGAGTGCCACGAACACCGCCGCCATGCCGCTGGCGGTGGCGAACGCCGCCGGGGCCCCCTCGATCAGGCGCAGCCGTTCCTCGAACATCGACACCGTCGGGTTGCCGTAGCGCGAGTAGACGAACCGGTCGACCTCGCCGGTGAACGCCTGCTCCGCGGCGGCCGCGGACTCGTAGACGTATCCGGAGCTCAGGAACAGCGCCTCGGCGGTCTCCTCGAACTGCGTGCGCAGCAGACCACCTCGGACCCCGATGGTGGCCGCGCTGACACCGTCCGGCAGCGGTTTCGGGATGCGGACGGAGCGGGTCGGTTCCGGCCGACTCATGACTGCTTCCAGGGCAGGCCGACGGCTCGCCAGCCGGTGCCACCCCGGTGAGCGTGCTCGTCAAGCTGGCCCTCGAAGCCGTCCAACACGTTGTAGGACGGGGTCAATCCCAGCGCGGTACCGGCTTCGGCGGCCCCAATGGAGCGGTTGCCCGAGCGGCACAGGAAGATCGCAGGCCCGCTGCCGACGCGCGCGGCCAGTTCGCGGGAGAAGTCCAGGTTGGGGGTCCCGTCGGAGTGAACCCACTCGATGCAGACCACGTCGCGGCCCAGACCGGACACGTCAGGCAGCCCGACGAAGCGCCATTCGGCGTCGGTGCGCACGTCGATGAGCGTCGCCGCCGGGTCATCGCGCAGTATCGCCCAGGCCTGCTCGGGTGTGATATCTCCTGCGTAGCTCACCTGCGGAAGTCTCGCACCTGAACCAGTTTGACGCCACGGGGGGTCACGGCCAGAGCTTGCCCAGAACGGTCGCCACCTGCGCCGCGCGGTCGCGGGCGACCGTGATGTCTGGCCCGGTGGCCAGCGCCAAGCCCAGCCGCCGACGGGGGTGCCCCTCGTGGTGCCCGAACACCACGACATCACTTTCGGTCACGCTGAGTGCATCGGCGACCACCGCCACACTGTCCGGCGTGGTCTCGGCCGCGGTGCCGACGCGGCGGCGCGAGTAGATCAGCCGGGCGGCGCCGGGCGAGACCATGATGGTGTCGGTCGCCAGCCCGAGGATCCCCCGCGCCTGCAGCTCGAAACCGGAAAGCCGCTGCGTACGCAACGTCAGCAGGGTGGCGTCGTACGGGCGCACGTTGACCCCGGCGAAATACACCTCATCGCCGTATACCAGCAGATCCACCCCGAACAGGCCGCGTCCACCGAGAGCGCGGGCGACCCGCGCGGCAATCGACTTGGCCGCATCCAGCGCCACCGGGCTCATCGGGTGCGGTTGCCAGAATTCCACCGTCAGTTGGCCGTTCGGCTCCTCGACGCTGCGGTGGCCGATCGGTACGCAGAAGTCCAGCGCCGGCCCGTCCGGACCGTCGCGGTGGACGGCCAGCAGGGTGACCTCGCTGTCGAACTCGACCACCGTCTCGGCCAGCACCCGCGGCGGCGTCTCCGAGGTGCTGGCGGCCACCGCGCGCTGCCAGGCGGGTTCGATGTCGCTGTCGCGGACCATCACCGAACGGCCCTCGCCGAGCGAGCCGCCCACCGGTTTGACCGACATCGGGTAGCCGGCCCGCTCGGCCACCGCGCGCAGTTCCTCGACCGAGCCGGCAAACCAGAACGGCGCGGTGGGCAGTCCCAAGTCGTCGGAGGCCAGCCGCCGCATTCCCTCGGCGTCGGCGGCCAACCGGGCACCGCGGATGCCGGGCACCAATTCGGTGAATCCGGTGTCGACGGCGGCGGTCAACGCGTCGGTCGCCACCACCTCGGAGGCGACCACCACGAATTTCGGCTGCAACCATCTGATGGCCGCCGCCAGCTCGTCGTTGTCGCCGAGGTCCACCACCACCGAGCGATCAACAACGCCGTGCAACGGGGAGTCGGCGTAGCGGTCGACGGCGATCACCTCGGCGCCCAGGCGCTGCAGCGCCGTCACCAGCTCGCGACTGAGATCACCGGACCCGAGCAACGCGACCCTGGTACGGCTGGGACCGTCGGTGGGCAACCGCTCGGTCGCCAACTCACCCGCCTCGCCGTTCACCGCCCACCCTCCCCGCGCCACGGCAAATGTTGCATGCTGCTCCAGGATAGGGGTGAAAGCGGACGGAGGTGCAGCGACGGTGAACGCCGCACTGTTGGGTCCCCTGGTGGCCGCGGTGCTGGTCGCGGCCATCGCGCGGCATCGCAAACTGTCCGCGCCGCTGGTATTGGTGATCACCGGCCTGCTGGTCGGGCTGATCCCCGCGGTGCCGGAGATCGTCCTGCGGCCAGACCTGGTGCTGTTCGTGATCCTGCCGCCGCTGCTGTGGTCGGCCGGGTTGGAAAGCTCCGTGATCAGCATGCGCCGCAACAAGCGCCCCATCATCCTGCTGGCCGTCGGGCTGCCGCTGGCCACCACGGTCGCCGTCGGCGTGGTCGCCTACTACACCGTGCCGGAGCTGACCCTGGCCGCGGCGCTGACGCTGGGCGCGATCGTGGCGCCGCCGGATGCGGTGTCGGCGACCGCCATCGGTCGCCGCGTCGGATTGCCGCGCCGGATCATGACGCTGCTGGGCGGCGAGAGTTTGCTCAACGACGCGACGGCGCTGACCGTCTACAAGGTGGCGCTGGCCGCGGCCATCGGTGTGGCGACCGGCTGGGGCATGGGTCTGCTGACCTTCGCGCTGGCCGCCGTGGGCGGCGTGGCGGTCGGGGTGGCGTTCGGCGCCGTGATCGTGGTGATCCGGGCCCGGCTGACCGACCCGGTGGTGGAGAGCGCGGTCGGTCTGCTGGCCCCGTTCGTCATCTACCTGGCGGCCGAAGAGATCCACGGCTCCGGGGTGCTCGCGGTGGTGGTTGCCGCATTGATCCTCGGACAGCGCTTCACCCGCGCCCACTACGCCACCCGACTGCAGGACCAGGCCGTCTGGCGCGCGGTGCAACTGGTGCTGGAGTCGTTGGCGTTTCTGCTGATCGGACTGCAACTGCCGGCGGTGGTGCAGAACCTGCATGGGGTGCGCTTCTCGACCCTGACCGTTGCGTCGCTGGCGGTGTTCGGGACGCTGCTGGTGGTGCGGGCGGTGTGGGTGGTGACGTTCGCCTACGGGCCCCGGATGCTCTCGGCGAAGGTCCGGCAGCGTGAACCCGCACCGACCCCGGGCCAGGTGTTCGTGCTGGCCTGGGCCGGCATGCGTGGCGTGGTGTCGCTGGCGGCCGCGTTCGGTGTGCCACTGACGACGCTGTCCGGGCAACCGTTCCCGGGCCGTCCGCAGCTGGTGTTCCTGACCTTCGTGGTGGTGGTGGGCACCCTGCTGCTGCACGGGCTGACGCTGCCCTGGGTGATCCGCCGGCTGGGCGTTCCCGTCGACCAGGACCATGCCGATGCGATCGCCGCGGCCGCCGCGCAGGACAAAGCGGCCCTGGCCGCGGCCGAGCGCCTGGACGAAGTGCTCGCCTCGACGGAACCGTCACCGGCCAGCGAACGCGCCGCCGACGCGTTGCGCGGCTTGAACACCCGGCGGCGCAACGCGGCCCGGGAACGGCTGCGCCGCTTCGACCCCGACCACGACGACAGCGACGAGACCGCCGCCGCGGCGTTTCGCCGGCTCCGGCTGGAGATGCTGGCCGCCGAGCGGGTGGCGCTGATCAATGAACGCGACCTCGGCCGGATCGACGATCAGGTGCTGCGCGCTGTGCTGCACCGGCTGGATCTGGAAGAGGCGACCCTGAACCTGGATTAGGTGGCGGCTCTAGCCCATCCGAATAGAGTCGGTCCCATGAGTGTGCTGACGTCACCGAAGACCTACACGGGCCTGGCTGCCTTCCAAGCCGCCGACGCGGTGCTGTGCGCCATCCCCGCGCCGTTCATCACCACCGCGCTCGACACCGTCGGATGCCCGCAAGAGGTCAGGCCGGTGCTGCCGATCGTCAAAGCCGCTTCAGCGGTCGGCCTGCTGTCGGTGCACCGGTTTCCGGGACTGGCACGGCTGACCACCGCGGCGTTGACGTTGTATTTCGTTCTCGCGGTCGGCGCGCATGTCCGAGTCCGCGACAGCATCGCCAACACCGTGCCGGCCGCGTCGTTTCTGGCCCTGTTCGCGGCGATGACGCTGCGGGGGCCGCGCGCAGCTGACTAGGGCTGCCCCGGCAGCAGCCGCACCATCAGCCCCTGCGCCTCGGCCAGCACGGTCCCATCGGTGTCGGTGAGCTCGGCCCCGATGAACGCCTTGCGCCCCTCGGCCTTGTCGATCCGCCCGTGCACCAGCAGCGGGGTGTCGATCGGGGTGACTTTGCGGTAGTCGACGTGCAGGAACGCCGTCCGGCTGATCGGGCGGTTCGCGGCGTGCACCACCATCCCGAACATCCAGTCGAACAGCAGCGGCAGCACGCCGCCGTGCACCGCGTTGTTGCCGCCCACATGGAACCGGCTGAACGAACCCTCCATCGAGACACCGTCGGGCTCGAAGCGGCTGATCCGCCACGGCGGCATCAGCAGGCTGCCCATGCCCGGCAGCGACGGTGCCCGCCCGGCCGGGGCGACTCCCGCCGGCGCCGGGTACTTCTCCAATAAACCGACCAGCGCTTCGACGCGGTCGGCGGCGTCGTCCCAGGTGGCGTCGTCGGGGTCGGTCGACACTGACAGGTCCTGCAGGCGCCGCATGGTGGTGACGAACCGCGCGAAGCCCGGACTCGGGTCGACGAGCGCGTAGTCGGGGAATCCACCGTGGTTGGCGTAGTCGGGATCGCTGGCCGTGTCGTCGGCGCCGTCCGGGGACTGTCCACCGCTCACGCGGCGCCGCCCCTCACCACATCGCGTCGCACGATGGTCTGCTCTCGCCCGGGGCCGACCCCGATGCACGAGACCTGCGCGCCGGCGATCTCCTCGAGCCGTGACACGTAGTCGCGGGCGTTGGCGGGCAGCTCCTCGAACGTGCGGGCACCGGAGATGTCCTCCCACCAACCCGGCAGTTCCTCGTAGACCGGCTCGGCACGAGCGAATTCTTCCTGGGTCATCGGCAGCTCGTCGGTGCGTTTGCCGTCGACGGTGTAGCCGACGCAGACCGGCACGGTCTCCAGGCTGGAGAGCACATCGAGCTTGGTCAGGAAGTAGTCGGTGATGCCGTTGACCCGGGTGGCATAGCGGGCGATCACCGCGTCGAACCAGCCGCAGCGGCGCCGGCGGCCGGTGGTCACCCCGACCTCACCGCCGGTTTTGGACAGGTATTCGCCGTTGGCGTCGAACAGTTCGGTGGGGAACGGACCCGAGCCGACCCGGGTGGTGTAGGCCTTCAGGATGCCCAGCACCGTGGTGATGCGGGTCGGTCCGACACCGGAGCCGACGGCCGCACCGCCCGCGGTCGGGTTGCTCGACGTCACGTACGGGTAGGTGCCGTGGTCGACGTCGAGGAGGGTGCCCTGCGAGCCTTCCAGCAGCACGTTCTCACCGCGGTCCAGCGCGGCGCCCAACAGCAGGCTGGTGTCGGCGATGCGGTGCTTGAAGCCCTCGGCCTGCTCCAGCAGGTCTTCGAGAACCTGCTGCGGCTCCAGCGCCTTGCGGTTGTAGATCTTGACCAGCACCTGGTTCTTGAAGTCCAGGGCGGCCTCGATCTTCTGGGCCAGCGACTCGTGGTCGAGCACATCGGCGACCCGGATCCCGATTCGGGCGATCTTGTCCTGGTAGCAGGGGCCGATCCCGCGGCCGGTGGTGCCGATCTTCTTGCTGCCCATGTAGCGCTCCGTCACCTTGTCGATGGCGACGTGATAGGGCATCAGCAGGTGCGCGTCGGCGGAGATCAGCAGCCGTGAGGTGTCGACGTCACGGCGTTCCAGTCCGGCCAGCTCCTCGAGCAGCACTCCCGGGTCGACCACCACACCGTTGCCGATGACGTTGGTGACGTGCGGCGACAGGATCCCGGAGGGGATCAGGTGCAGTGCGAAGTTCTCCCCGGTGGGCAGCACCACGGTGTGGCCGGCGTTGTTGCCGCCCTGGTAGCGCACCACCCACTGGACTCGTTCACCGAGTAGGTCGGTCGCTTTCCCTTTGCCCTCGTCGCCCCATTGGGCGCCGATGACGACGATTGCCGGCATGGATTTCTCGCTAACTGTCTTGGCTTACTGTGGTCCAGCCGGGGACTGAGCCTATCTGAAGCGATTCACAAGGAGCGTGTTGAACGCCACTAACGGCACGGACAGCCTGAAGATGCCGCCTGAAACCGTCGTCTTGCTGTTTGCCGGACGGCCGCTGCCGCGCCCCTTGCGCGGGCTGCCAACGGTTCAGGTCGACGAAGATGCGGGAGGCACCGATGCCTTGAACGCCTTGGACGCCGCCATCGACCGCTACCGCCGGTTGGTGGTGGTAGGAGCCGACGCGGACCTGGCGCGGATATTAACCCGGCTGATGCGCACCGACCGGCTCGATGTCGAGGTGGGTTACGCACCGCGACGGCGCACGCCCGCCACTGGGGCCTACCGGCTGCCGGCCGGATGGCGGGCAGCGCGGCGGGCACGGCGGGGCGTCGCCCACCCGGTGCCGCTGGTGCGCGACGACGCCGGCACCGCCCTGGTGGGTGTCGGCCGGTGGCTGCCGGTGGACGGCGCCGCAGTGCTGCACGGCGAGGGAATCGTCGACGACGCCACCCTCTTCGACGGGGATGTGGCCGCCGTGCTGATCGAGCCGACCGCCACCGCACCGGGTGTGCGCGCCGGTGTCCCGGACCGGCGCGGCCGGGTACGGCGCTGGGTGACGGGTCGAGCGGCACAGCTGGGCACCACCGGCGCACTGGTGGTGCGCGACGGCAGCTACGGCAGCCGCACGGTGAAGCGGTCCACCTTTTATCGGCACATCGAAGACTGGTTGCTTGTCAGATAGGTTCACGGGCGTGAACGTGCGTCCCCTGCGCGGCCAGGCGGTACGGCCCAGCCCGGTCTTCCTGGCACTAGTGGCCCTGACTGCCCTGGGCGGCGCGCTGGCCTGGCGGGCAGGCGAAGAGATCCGGCCGCTCGCCTACGCCGGGGTGTTCGTGTTCGTGATCGCCGGCTGGCTCGTCTCGCTGTGCCTGCACGAGTTCGGCCACGCCTACACCGCCTGGCGGTTCGGTGACCACGGGGTGGAGATGCGCGGCTATCTGACCCTCAACCCACTGCGCTACACCCATCCGGGGCTGTCCCTGGTGCTGCCGATGCTGTTCATCCTGCTGGGCGGCATCGGGCTGCCGGGCGGGGCGGTCTACGTGCAGACGTCGTTCATGACGCCACGACGACGCACCCTGGTCAGCCTGGCGGGTCCGGCGGCCAACCTGGTGCTGGCCGTGCTGCTGCTGGGCGCCACGCGAACCCTCTACGATCCCGCGCACCCGGTGTTCTGGTCCGGGGTGGCGTTCCTGGGCTTCCTGGAGTTGACCGCGGTGGTGCTGAACCTGCTGCCGATACCGGGGCTCGACGGCTACGGCGCACTGGAGCCGCACCTGAGTCCGGCGACCCGCCGCGCCGTGGCGCCGTTCCAGCAGTGGGGTCTGCTGGTGCTGCTGATGCTGCTGCTGGCATCGCCCGCACTGAACCACAAGTTCTTCTCGCTGGTGTTGTGGTTCTTCGACCTGTTCGACGTGCCGCGCCTGCTGGTGTCGTGGGGTTTGAGCCTGACGCAGTTCTGGAGCGCCTGGTTCTAAAGTTCCAAGCCGCCGCGCGGACCGGTCCGCATATATTCAGCTCCCATGGGCGCCGGTCACGATCACCGTCACACCGACACCCGGCTTTCCCGGATGGTCGTCGGCGCCGCGATCCTGACGGCGTTCTTCGCCATCGAACTGACCACCGCCATCACCATCAACTCGATGGCGCTGCTGGCCGATGCCGGCCATCTGCTGACCGACCTGGCCGCGCTGTTCATGGGGGTGGTGGCGGTGATGCTGGCCCGGCGCGGCAGCACCTCACCGTCGCGCACCTATGGCTGGCACCGCGCCGAGGTGTTCACCGCGGTGGCCAACGCCGTGCTGCTGATCGGGGTGGCGACGTTCATCCTCACCGAGGCGATCCGCCGCATCGGCACCGCGCCGGACGTGCCCGGTGTGCCGATGATCGTGGTCGCCGTCGCCGGGATCACCGTCAACATCGGCGTCGCCTTGCTGTTGCGGTCCCACTCTGCCGAGAGTCTCGCGGTCCGGGGCGCGTACATGGAGGTGATCGCCGACACCGTCGGCAGCGTGGGCGTGCTGATCGCCGGTGTGGTCACGATCACCACCGGATGGCCGTACGCCGACGTGGTGGTCGCGGTCTTCGTCGCGCTGTGGGTGCTGCCGCGCGCGTTCGCGCTGGCCGGGGCGGCCCTGCGGATCCTGTCGGAGGCCTCACCGAGCCACATCGACGTCGCCGAACTCCGCGCGGCGCTCGCCGCCGTCGACGGCGTCACCGACGTGCATGACCTGCACGTCTGGACGTTGGCTCCGGGCCAGGACATGGCCACCGCCCACCTGGGCACCAGCGCCGACGCCGGCCGCGTGCTGGCCGACGCGCGGGCCGTGTTGGCCGCCCGCGGGCTGACCCACGCCACCGTGCAGGTGGAACCTGCCGGACAGGGTGGTCGCTGCCCACTCGGGTGCTGATGACTTAGGGCTCGCCCTGGGTCAGCTCAACCCCAGCGCAGAGCGCGCGCCGGGGTCGCAGTCGTCGAGCAGAGCCAGACAGCGCACCTGCTCGTCGGTCTCCCCAATGGTGTCGGCGGCTCGCGCCAGCGCGGCCACACACCGCAAGAAGCCACGGTTGGGCTCATGCGCGTATGGCACCGGGCCGTAGCCCTTCCACCCGTTGCGGCGCAGCTGGTCCAGGCCCCGGTGGTAACCGGTGCGCGCGTAGGCGTAGGCGGTGACCGCTTTGTCCTCGGCCAATGCCGCTTCGGCCAGCGCCGCCCATGCCACCGAGGCAGCCGGATGTGCGGCCGCGACAGTCGTGGGGTCCTGGTTGGCCCGCAGGCCGGCCTCGGCGTCGGGGTCGCCGGGCAGCAGGATCGGATCGGGGCGCAGGAGATCACCGGTGTGAATCACATCGTTCATTCTGCCGTGCCGTCCATGGCCAGCCACTCCAGCAGGCCGGCGCCTTGCTCAGTAAACTGGCGCCAGCCGATCCGAATCAGCCGGGCGGACATTGGAGGATCAGCCACTCATGCCGAACCCACCGGAACCGGACAACACCGAGCCGACCGAAGGCGGCGCCGCTCCCACCGAGCAGCCCGACGGCGACGAGCAGGTCACCGAGGCGCAGCCCGTCACCTCGGGCGAGGACGAGACCGCGACGGCCGTCCTGGCGGAGACGCCGGCAGAAGCCGACGCCGTCACCGAGGTGATCACCACCGAGGCCACGCCCAAGGAACCCGGACCCGACGGATCACCGGAACGCCGCTTTACCGCACCCGGATTCGACGCCGGGCACACCGAGGTCATCCCGTCGGTGGGCGACGCGGACACCGAACTGATCGCCCAACAAGGCGATGACTCGGGAAAGGCGATACCGCAACAGATCCCGGCTCGGGTCGGCGGCAAACTGCCGTCCACCGTCTCACGCAGCTGGGGCTGGGTGATGGCGGTGATCCTGATCATTCTGGCGCTCGCGGTGATCGCGGTGCTGGGCACGCTGTGGCTGACTCGCGACACTCGGCAGGCCGCCTCGCAGGAAGAACATGTGCGTGCCACGATCCAGAACTTCGACATCGCCATGCAGAACGGTGATCTGGCCGCATTGCGCAGCCTCACCTGCGGCGACATCCGCGACCGCTACGTCAACTACGACCAGAAGGCCTGGGACGACACCTATCGGCGGATCGCGGCGGCCAAGCAGTACCCGGTTGTCGCCAGCATCGATGAGGTCGTCGTCAACGACGGTCAGGCCGAAGCCAACGTGACCGCCTTCA
This sequence comes from Mycolicibacter heraklionensis, assembly GCF_001021505.1. Lineage (GTDB taxonomy): Bacteria > Actinomycetota > Actinomycetes > Mycobacteriales > Mycobacteriaceae > Mycobacterium > Mycobacterium heraklionense. The sequence goes on along the minus strand of NZ_LDPO01000014.1, from coordinate 42,539 downwards.
TGGCCTACGAGCCGCGGGTGCGCTCAACTCGCAGCTTCGACCTACAGTTCCGCGACGACCAGTGGAAGATCTGCCAGTCGCACGGCAGCTAGCAAGGTTCGTTGACTCTGCGCCTACGGCGGGGCTTACTCGAACTTCCCCGCCGTGGACGCAGAGTCATCCCTGAAGGGGTGGGGTCCGGTCAAGGGGTTGGTGTGCTGCGGTTTGTTCGGTTTCGGGATATGTGCGGGCAGCGCTGAATAAGGGGTGGGGTCAAGACGCAGCGCCCGCAGCGTAGCGAGGACGAACGGTCTTGACGGCGACCCGTTTCAGCGCAGAATCGGCGCAGAGCCGAGAACGGCAAGCTCGGTATTGCGGTTGTGGGTGATGCGGCTCTCCAGTGTGATGCCGGATTAGGCATAGGCAGGGCCCGGGTTGTTCCGGGCTGCCGGTCATCCCTTCGCCCAGGCCATCAGGCAGGGCATGGAGCGGTGCGGCGTGCGATACGCGGGGTCAATCAACGCCACGGCCATGCCCCAGGCGGGGAGGCCAGACTCTGCGGCGACCACGCACATACCGCACCCGGATTTCTCACGCTGCGTCCTTGGCCAGGGCCCGGACATGTCCGTCGCGCAGGCCATAGAAGACCAGGGTGAGCAGCTTGCGGGCCGCGGCGACTTTGGCGATATTCCTGCCGCGCCGGGCCGCGATCCGGTCTTTGTCGACTCCGATCTTTGCCGTGGTCTTGTGCTGGATCGCCTCGACGGCCGCCCAGCGCACCAGCCTGGATCCCTGCTTGGTGATGTGCCCGCGATGCACCACGGTGTCGGACTCGTAGTGCCGCGGTGTCAGCCCAGCCCACGAACACAGCTGCGCTGGGCCAGGGAAGCGGTGCACGTCGCCGATCTCGGCCACGAACACGGCCGCCAGGACCGGTCCCACACCCGGCAGTTGTTGGATCGCGCGGTAACCGGCGTGGTGTTGCAACTCTGTGGCGATGCGCTCGGACAGGGCGGCCTGCTCGATATCGAGGATGTCGATCAGGCGTAGCAGTGAGGCCACCCGCTGGGCATACACGCCAGATAGCGGGGTGCGTTCCAGGCGCTTGCGGGCAGCGGTGCCGAACAGATCCGTTGCCACGATCAACACCCCGGCCTTGGCCAAGACCGCATGCACCTGTGCTTTAAGCCCCGATCGCAGGGCCACCAGCTTCGCGCGGTAGCGGACCAGTTCACGCAATTCCCGTGTTGCCGGCGGGGCGATCCAGGCCTCCGGTAACCGGTTCATCCGCAGCAGATCCGCCAGATCGCCCGCGTCACGCACGTCGTTCTTGACTCGTCGGTACCGGAACCCTTTGACACCTAACGGATGCGCCAGATGAACATTGGCACCCGAGGCCTGCAGGAGATCGACCGCCCAGTACCAGCCGTAGGTAGCTTCGAGCACCACCTCCGGATTCGGCCCGGCACGCTCGATCTCCAACGCCAACGCCACCGGATCGTTGACGATCCGTATCGCCGACAGCTGCTCCCCGGTATCGGTTTGACGGACGATCACCGAACGCTGTCGATGCAGGTCGGTCAATCCCGACGAACTGTTTTCCGGCATACTCGCTCATTAGGGGCCTCCCAACACGTGATTGGTAGTGACACCCCCAGCATCCGCCGGGAACGTCACGAGGAGCGGAGGCCCCGCCCCTTCATCGCATCAACGACTCAGGCCAGGGTCTTGCCGGCGCTGTGGAGGTCGTTGCAGGCTTCGATGACCCGCTCGGTCATGGCGGCCTCGGCCTTCTTGAGGTAGCTGCGCGGGTCGTAGGTCTTCTTGTTGCCGACCTCGCCGTCGACCTTCAAGACACCGTCGTAGTTGGTGAACATGTGCGCGGCAATCGGACGGGTGAATGCGTACTGGGTGTCGGTGTCGACGTTCATCTTCACCACCCCGTAGCGCAGCGCCTCCTCGATCTCGGACTTCAGCGAACCCGAGCCGCCGTGGAAGACGAAGTCGAACGGCTTGGAGCCCTCAGCGAGGCCGAGCTTGGCCGACGCCACCTTCTGGCCCTGCGCCAGGATGTCGGGGCGCAGCTTGACGTTGCCCGGCTTGTAGACGCCGTGCACGTTGCCGAAGGTGGCGGCCAGCAGGTACTGGCCCTTGTCACCCGCACCCAGGGCGGCGACGGTCTTCTCGAAGTCTTCGGGTGAGGTGTAGAGCTTTTCGTTGATCTCGGCTTCCACGCCGTCCTCTTCACCGCCCACCACGCCGATCTCCACCTCGAGAATGATCTTCGCGGCCACGGCCTTGGCCAGCAGCTCCTCGGCGATGGTCAGGTTCTCGTCGATCGGCACCGCCGAGCCGTCCCACATGTGCGACTGGAACAGTGGGTTCTCGCCCGCCTTGACCCGTTCCGCCGAGATCGCCAGCAGCGGCCGCACGAACCCGTCCAGCTTGTCCTTCGGGCAGTGGTCGGTGTGCAGTGCCACGTTGATCGGGTACTTGGCGGCGATCACGTGGGTGAACTCGGCCAGCGCCACCGCACCCGTCACCATGTCCTTGACACCCAGCCCGGATCCGAATTCGGCGCCGCCGGTGGAGAACTGGATGATGCCGTCGCTGCCGGCGTCGGCGAAGCCCTTGATCGCCGCGTTGATGGTCTCCGACGACGTGCAGTTGATCGCCGGGAACGCGTACGAGTTCTCCTTGGCGCGGCCCAGCATCTCGGCGTAGACCTCGGGGGTGGCGATGGGCATGGAACTCTCTCCTCCTGGCTGAACGAAAGTGACATCGAGTATCGCAGGGACGGTTTCACTCGCAGCCCCCGGTATGTTGGTGCGTCATGAGCACCACCGCGGTCGCGATGCCGCAGCTACTGGACCCGATGTACTGGCTGGGCGCCGGGGGCATCTTCCACGGCGCGGTGCTGCCGGCCATCCTGGTCGTGGTCTTCATCGAGACCGGCCTGCTGTTTCCGCTGCTGCCGGGTGAATCACTGCTGTTCACCGGTGGTCTGCTGGCCGCCAAGGGACTGGCCCCCGACATCTGGATACTGGCGCCGGCAGTGGCGGTCGTGGCGGTGCTGGGCGATCAGTGCGGCTACTTCATCGGCCGACGGATCGGCCCGGCGCTGTTCAAGAAGGAAGACTCCCGCTTCTTCAAGAAGCACTACGTCACCGAGTCGCACGCCTTCTTCGAGAAGTACGGGCCGTGGGCGATCATCCTGGCCCGGTTCGCGCCGTTCGTCCGGACGTTCGTGCCCCCAGTCGCCGGCGTGTCCTACATGCGCTACCCGGTGTATCTGGCGTTCGACATCGTCGGCGGTGTGCTCTGGGGAGGCGGGGTGACCACGCTGGGCTACTTCCTGGGCAACGTGCCGTTCGTCCACGAGAACCTGGAAAAGATCATCCTGGTGATCCTGTTCGTGTCGATGATTCCGGCGTTCATCGCCGCGGCGAAGGCCTACCGCAGCCGCCGCACTCCGTCGGCCGACACTGACTCTGCGCTCACGGCGCAGAACTCCGAGTAGGCCGCGCCCTCAGCGCAGAGTCACCGAGCCGGCGCGCGGGCCGCGACGTTGTGCGCGGCCTCCATCAGCATCCAGCCGCCCAGCTGCACCGACAGGTCGCGTTCGGGGATCTCGGATTCGCGTACCGCACCAGCGATGGAGGTGGCCACCGCGCCGTCGGCCCGGGGCACCTCGGCGATCTGGTCCCAGAACGCCCCGAACAACGGCAGCCCGTCCACCGATTGCCGGTAATCCCACGCCGACTTCGCCGACGACAGCACCAGCTTGCCGGCGGTGTCGCGTGCCTCGGCGTCGGCGGCGGACTCCCCCGGCAACGCGGTGGCGACCAGTGCCAGGTAGCGGGCGGTGATGCCGGCGAACAGCCCGCCGTCGCCACCCCCGGCGCCCTTGATCACCCCGCCCGGGGCCATCCGCTTGCTCACCGCAGCCACCAGCCGGTGCACGCGGGCGGAGTGCCGTTCCGCGCCGGTGCGCGCCGCCAGTTCGGTCTCCAGCCCGAGCACCACGCCCTGGCAGTAGGTGTACTCAGCGCGCACCAGCGAACCCTCCCTGATGCCGTCGAACACCAGGCCGGTGTCCGGGTCGATCAGGGTGGCGTCGATCCAGTCACCCATCTGCTGGGCACGCTCCAGCCACCCGGGCTCGCGGGCCAGAAAGATCCCGGCCGGACCGTTGGCGGGGGCGTTGAAGAAAGGGGCGGTGAACTGCTCGTCCTTGCGCCACGGAATGCCGCCGCCGGCTTCGGGCATCCACGAGTCGGTCAGCTCACGAGTCAGGGTGGCCAGGGCGCGGTGCCGGTCGATACCGGTGACGCCGGCCGCGCGTTGGATCGCGAGCGCCAGCCAGGCCATGTCGTCGTAGTAGGCGTTGGTCCAGCGACCCACGTTGCGCAGCCGGTGGGTGCGGATCTGCCGTTTGATCCGGGTCACCCGCTCGGGTTGCGGGTCACGCAGCTGGGCGTCGACCAGGCAGTCCAGCAGGTGCGCCTGCCACCAGTAGTGCCAGTGCGGAGCGCGCCGGATCGGCGGCCAGGCGACGACGCCCAGCTGGGTGCCCGGCAGGTGCCAGAGCGACTTGAGGTGTCTCGTGGTGACGGCGGCCTCGGCGCTTTCGGCGCGATTCGCCCAGAGCAGATCCATAGCCGTTGATCCTGCCCTATCGGGTGAGCTGGGAGGTGGACGTCCTTCCCGCGACGGTGTCGCCGCGGGAAGGACGTCGATCGCCCCCGAACTGGGCCGCTGCCGCTTAGCCTAAGAAGCTCAGCAGACTCAGCAGGAAGTCCGTCCCGTCCATGCCCTGCAGGCTGCCCACAATGTCCTGGATCTGGCCGTTCAACGAGTCCACCGCAGGCTGCGTGAATTCTTCCCAGGATCCGGTGACCAGACTGTCCATCAGGGTGGAGTCGGTCAGGTCGAAATCGCCGGCCAGAACCTGCGCGGCGATGCCGACCGGCGCAACCAGGGCGAACAGGAATTCGTTGAGGTAGCCGCTGACGAGGCTCGACTCCAGGCCGAACAGCTCGTTGAGCGGCGCGAATGCCTCCTCTGGAGCGCCGAGCATCGAGTACACCCAGCCGAGGTCGAAGTCGGCGATGGGGGCGTAGAAGTAATCCGGGTGGTCCGGGTAGACCGACGCAAGCCAAGCCGCCGGATCCCAGTCGGCGTCCAGCATCGAGCTGAACATCGTGTACTCATTGCCCAGCCAGTCGTCGACGCCCGAGACCCCGATGGGCGAGATCCACGGTTCGAGCATGCTGCCCCACGAGACGACGAGTTCGCCGTTGGTCTTCAGCCATTCGCTGGCCGCGGTGACATATTGCTGGACGCCCTCGAAAGAGTCGAAGTCGAAGTTGCCGCCGATCAGCAGCGGAAGCCCAAACGCCTGAAGCACCTGGACAAGGTCGGTCGAACCGAGGGCATCCCAGATCTCGTCCTGGCTGGCCAACAGTTCTATGGATGTGACGGCATGGGTCGTCAGTTGCGGTGGCTCCGAGAACACTCCCGGGCCGGCCGCGATCATGCTCGCGCTCGCCAACGTCACGCCGAGTGTGGTCAGCGGACGAATACCTTGGGCCATTGCGAAAACCTCCCCAGAAAGCGTGCCTCGCTCCCCACGACCATGAGTCGATGCTGAGCGCCTACTGGGAAAAAACTAGTGAAGTGCTTACCTTTCCCGATACAGGGAAATCCCTTGTATTTCGCTGGAAAACCCTGGGTCAGCCCCCGAATGGAGCCTGGCTCGGGGTATCAACAAGGTCTCACCAGGCGCGGCTGAGATCCCCGTGTTGCGCGATCCAGGCATGCATCACGATCCCGGCGGCCACCCCGACATTGATGCTGCGGGTCGAGCCGAACTGGGCGATGGACACCGTCAGGTCCGCGCCGGCACGAGCCTCGTCGCTGATACCGGGTCCCTCGCTGCCGAACACCAGCAGGCAGTCGACGGGCAACGCGGTCTGCTCCAGGCGCACCGCCCCGGCCACGTTGTCCACCGCGACGACGGTGAGTCCCTGCTGGGCGGCGAACTCCAGGAGATCCGCGGCGGTCTCGTGATGCAGCAGCCGCTGGTAGCGGTCGGTGACCATGGCGCCGCGGCGATTCCAACGCCGGCGCCCGACGATGTGCACGGTGTGCACGGCGAACGCATTGGCGGTGCGCACCACCGAGCCGATGTTGGCGTCGTGGCCGAAGTTCTCGATCGCGATGTGCAGCCGATGCCGCCGGCGGTCGATGTCGGCGATGATCGCCTCGCGGGTCCAGTAGCGGTAGGCGTCGACGACGTTGCGACGGTCACCCTCGCGCAGCAGCTCCGGGTCGTAGCGGGAGTCGGTAGGCAGTGGCCCCGGCCAGGGTCCGACGCCGTTGGCCGACGAGAACCACTCGGTGGGGCCCGGCGGTTCAGCGAGGCTCGACGGAGGAGAGGCGAGGCTGGGACCGCCGCATGAATCGGGATCGTCCGAAGACTCGGTCACGGGGTGGTCCACACGGCGGCGTGCGTGCCCACCACCGACACCGAGGGGTAGAGCAGTGCGGAGTTGATCTCCCCATGCGTGCACAGCGAGGTCGGCACATGCACCGAGTTCAGCGATGCCTCCGGCAGGATCAGCACCGACGACCCAGCCGCCAGGCAGTCCGCGCCCAGCCCCGGCATCGGCGTGGACGGCCCGGCGATCAGCATCAGCGGTCCGCCGCGCGCTTTCGCGTCGTCGCGGTATTGCCCGGCCACCGCGTCGGCCGACAGGTTGAGCACCATATAGCCGGCGCCGGTGAACGCTTTCGGGTCTCCGAGGGCCGTCGGCGCCAGCGGAACGCCGTCGGCCCGGTAGGCCGCCACCCCCTGGGCGGTGAGCGCCAGGCCGGTGTCTCCCGGGTTGACCGGCGCCAGCCCCACCGGGAATGCCGCGGCGTAGGCCACCGTGGTGTCTTTGATCCGGTCGGCGGGCGAGTAGACGTAGACCCCGCGCACGGCGCTGCGCTCCTTGAGCGGGCCCAAGCACACGGTCCCGTTCAACTGGTCGGGCTCCTTGGCCGACAGCGGCGTCGGCGTCAACTCCCCCAGTGCCTTGCAGCTACCCAGGCCGGTGGCCTCGATCGGGTGCGCGGGGGTGCCGTACACCCCGAACCGCAGATCGCCGGCCGCGGCGTGTGGCGTGTCGGTGTTGGCGACTTGGGCCTTGACGTCGATCAGGGCGTAATCAACTTCCCACCGCAGGTTGGACAGCGTCATCTCCCAGCCCAGGACGGTGAGCGCCGAACCGATCTGGGTGCCCTGGGCACCGTAGGGGCCGGTAGCGGCGGAGCCCGAACAGGCCGCAGCACAGGCGACGGCCAACGCCGATATCAGCGCGATCAGACTCCGCACAACCGTCCTCGGGGACTTCAGTCCAGGCCCAGCTCGGCCAGTCCGAGCACACTGCGGTACGGCACGCCCTCGGCCTCGATGGCCTCGGCCGCTCCGGTGGCACGGTCGACGACGGTGGCCACTCCGACGACCTGCCCACCGGCCTCACGCACCGCGCGCACCGCGGTCAGCGCCGACCCACCGGTGGTGCTGGTGTCCTCCACCACCAGAACCGGTTGGCCTGCGACGTCGAACCCTTCGATAAGCCGTTGCATGCCATGGGCTTTCACCGACTTGCGCACCACGAATGCGTCGATCGGGCGCCCCGGAGCATGCATGACGGCGGTCGCCACCGGATCCGCGCCCAGGGTCAGGCCGCCCACCGCGACATAGTCCCAGTCGTCGGTGAGTTCGCGGACCAACCGCCCGATCAGGGCGCCGGCGCGATGGTGCAGCGTGGAACGGCGAAGGTCGACGTAGTAGTCGGCTTCGGCCCCTGACGACAGTGTCACACGGCCGTGCACCACCGAGAGCTTGCGCACCAGCGCGGCGAGCTCATCGCGTTCGTCCTTGTTAAGTGCGGCCACGGCCCCTCCCGAACGTGTTGGTCAGCGTCCGCGACAGCCCGCGCGGGATCATCCTGCTGACGCCTACCAATGCCTTGTACTGCAGGCCCGGAACGCTGACCACCTCGCCGCGGGCGACGTCGGCCAGGCTTGCCGCGACCACGTCGTCGACCTCCATCCACAGGAACGACGGCAAGGTGGCCATGTCGATTCCGGCGCGCTCGTGGAATTCGGTGTGTACATATCCCGGGCAGACCACGTGGATGCCGACGCCGGTGCCGTGCAGGCCGCCGGCCAGTCCTTCGGTGAACGACACCACCCAGGCCTTGGACGCCGAGTAGGTCGAGCCGCGCCCGGACAGCAGCCCGGCGACGCTGGCAATGTTGATGACGGTGCCGGCGCCCGCCTCGATCATTGCGGGCAGCGCGGCTCGGGTCAGCTGCATCACGGCGGTGACGTTGACGTCGAGTTGCGACTGCAACAGGGCGGGGTCGGCGGTCCAGAACTCACCGGATGTGCCGAACCCGGCGTTGTTGACCAGCACGCGCACCCCGGCGCGCAGGCGCTCGGCTACGTGCGCGCGGCCGTCGGCGGTGGCCAGGTCGGCGGGCAGCACCTCGACGGCAACACCGTGGCTGCCGCGCAGTTCGGTTGCCAGCGCCTCCAGGCGTTCGACGTCGCGGGAGACCAGGACCAGGTCATATCCGTCGGCGGCGTAGCGGCGGGCATAGCCGGCGCCCAACCCGGAGGTGGGCCCGGTGACCACGGCAACGGGGCGGGACATGCCCGTCAGCCTAACGAAGCCGCTGGTGTCAGCCGTCGTCGGATGTCAGCGCTGGTGGTGCGCGGTCTGCCGGCCGTTTCGCCCGCCGGGGGCGTGCAGCACGTCCGAGGACCCCTCCCGGCTCGCCCGGCGGCGCGGCAGCGGTTCAGCCGCCGAGCCGGCATTTCCGGGTGCCGGCGCGGCCGCTCGCGGCGCCGACGGAAGCTGCTCGGCCTCGCTGTCGTCCGGCGACTCCGCAGCGCCCGACGAGCCCAGCGGACGGCTGGGTTGGCCGTTGCGACGGCCCGTTCCGGCGGTAGCGGCTTCGGCGGGCTGGCGCCGCGGGCTCGGCGGCAGCACCCGCAGCAGGTCGTTGAATTGGCGGACGCTGCGCAGGCCCTCGTCCCACTGGGCGCGGGTGCTGGTGATGGGCATGCTCACCAGGGTCCAGTTCGCCTCGTTCCACATGATTTCCGCGCAGTCCGGGGCGGTGTGGGCGAACGTGACCATCCGCCGGTCGCAGGCCCGGCGCGCCGCGTCGAGGTTGGTGGAGTACACCATCCGGGGACCGATCGCCCCGAGCAGCCAGATGTCGTTCTCCCGAGGCTCCTTGAGGCCCTTGAGCCGCACGTCGACGACGACGTTGGTGCTGACCTTGCGGTGCAGGGCGATGACCGTCGCCACTTCGTCCAGGTCGAAGATGTAGACGGCTTCGCCACGGATCTGGCCGAGCACGACGTTACGCACCGGCGCCTCGCCCACCGTCGACATCACGCCGCGGGTCCAGCGGCGCAGGATCTCGGCGGATTCCGGTTCGAAGTCGAATCCGTGCGAACGGGCCCAGGACTTACGGCGCCGGCTGCGGCCGCGTCGCTGGTCGATGTCCACGTACAGCAATACGCCCGCGCCGACGAAGCACAGCGCGGACAGCGTGAACCAAAGCGGGACCATTGCGCCTAGCGTATCTGTTGTTGGCCCGGAAGCGAGAACGCTCGTCGGTCACAACCGTGTATCAGCCCTATTCCGACTGGTCAACGTCACGCGTCGATGGTATTCGGGGCGGTGCCGCCGAAGATGGTCTGCCCGGTGGTGTAGGAGATGTAGATCGGCTGCTGGGCGAATGGGATGTTGCCGGTGTTCATGGTGTCGCCGGAAGTCACGGTCGGGGAATTGAAGTTCCCATTCAAGTTGTGCACGGTGTACTCGTACAGCAGGTTGTTGGTGCCGTGCTGGTAGACCTGGATGACCGTCCCGTCCGGTAGACCGCCGTTGCTCTCCGGCACGACACCGTTGAGCACCGACGACGGCATGGTGCCGTAGACACCACCCGAGTCGACCACCGCGGATACCGCCTGGGGCGTCGAGCCGTTGATGCTGAGGTCAAGTGTGGTCCATGGTGCCCCGTCGACCGCGGTTCCACCGGCCAACGGGTCAGCACCGAAGATCAGTTGGTTGTTGGCCTGGTCGATCAACACCCCCTTACCGAGATCCCCCGGGAGATCAGCGGTCGGGATGCTGTCGGGTGTCGGCCCGACCGCGTTGGGCCCGATCCCCAGCACGCCAACGACGTTGGCCGGGCCCAGGTAGTCCTGGATGGACCACGGGCCGAAGATGTTGAAGTCTGCCGGGAACGCGAAGAGCACGGCGTCGACGCTGGTGTCGGCGGTGACGGTCTCCCCGGCGGCGTCGGTGAAGGTGACCGTGGTGGGCAACTCCACATAGAAGTAGTCCAGCGAGCCGCCGAACTGGCCGATGTTGAAACCGGTGGGCAGGCCGGTGATGCCGGTCCACGGGATGTCCCAGATGGGCATGACCAGCCCGGCCGCCCCGGTGTCCACCAGGACAGGTGCCGCGTCACCGCCACCCACCGACACGTTGACCACCGGTTCGGTGACGGCATTGACCTCCATCGGAACGGTGAATGTGTCCGGGATGGAGGCATCCGGGCTGGACGCGACGGCGCTGCCGGCCGTGGTCGCGTCGGCGGCACCACCGAAGATCCACTGCTCGAGGTCATTGATCGGGGTGTAGACCAGACTCTGGTACCAGCCGTCAAAGAGGCCGTCCAGCGAGGCCAGCGCCGAACCCGGGTCCGTGTCGGCGGCAATACCGGGATCGACCGCGCTGAGGACGTCGATGATGGGCTGGAACAGGTCGTCGAAGTCAGCGCGAGCCGTCGGCGCGGGAGTTCCCCACGCGAGAAACGCCCCGACCGCCGCGGTGACACCAATTACCCGGCGTCGACGAGCTGCCATCTCCGTAACCTCCCGCATGAAGTCACGGACACCCGATGAGCCGTAACCAACCGCGGTCAGCTAACCCACTCAAGGCCGTAGAACACCAGGGGATTTACCCAAGAAACCGCCAAAAATTGCTTGGCTCCCGGCCGCTACGTCGTCACAGTTCGATGAGTGTGCCCCCGACAATCGTCTGCCCACCGCCGGGGCTGTACTTGATGTAGACCGGTTCCTGGGCGAACAGCCAGTTGCCGGTGTTCATGCTGGTGCCACTGGTCACGACCGGGCTGCGAACAACGCCGTCAAGCGGGTTCGTCGAGTACGGGGTGGAGCCGACGGTGTACTGGTACAGGAGGTGCCCGCTGGGGGTGTAGACCTGGACGTGGGTGCCGGTCGGCAGAGATCCGTTGACCGGCGTGACACCCGAGCCCGTCAGCGCCGATGACGGCATGGTGCCGAAGACCCCACCAGAGTCGATGACCGCGTCCACCCTCGTAGGTGTCGAGCCCTCGATACTCACATACAGGGTGGACCACGGCGCCCCGCTGATCACAGTCCCACCCTCGTACGGGTTGTCTCCGAAGATCAGCTGGCGGTTGGCCTGGTCGATCAGCACGCCGTTGCCCAGAGTGCCCGGCAGGTCGGCGGTCGGAATGTGGTCGGGAGTGGGCCCGAGTGCGTTCGGACCGATCCCCAAGATCCCGGTGGAGGAGCCGGCCAGATAGTCCTCAATGGACCACGAGCCGAAGATGTTGAAGTCCGCCGGGAACGCGAACAGCACGGCGTCGACAGTGGTGTCGGCGGTGAGGGTGTCCCCGTCCACACCGGTGAAGGTCACGGTGGTGGGCAGCTCTACATAGAAGTAGTTCAGCGAACCACCGAACTGACCGATATTGAAGCCGGTGGGCAGGCCGGTGATACCAAAGGGGTTGATGTTCCAGATCGGCACGACCAGACCGGCCGCGCCGGTGTCGACCAGGACATCAACCGACGAGCCGCCGCCCACCGAGACGCTGATCACCGGTTGAGTGGTGAGATTGACATCCATCGGGACGGTGAAGCTGGACGGCAGGTCGGCGACCGGGGTGTCCGGACCGTACGCAGCGGCGCTGCCGGGGAGGCTGTCACCGAACGCCCACGGCGCGATGCTGTGGAGCGGGGTGTAAATGAGGTCCTGGTACCAGCCGTCGAACAGGGTGTCCAACGAGGCCAGCGCAGAACCGGGGTCAGTGTCGGCGGCGGCGCCCGGGTCGACCCAGCTGATCGCGTCGAGGATGGGCTGGAACAGGTCGTCCCAGTCAGCCTGAGCAGCCGGCGCGGCGACCAGTGGAGCCGTACCCAGCGTCAGGAGCGCCCCCACGGCACTGACTGCACCAACCAGGCGCTTGTGCCGACGCGACATACGAACCCCCTAAGTTAACGACGATATGAGAAAATATCAGTCTCTCTCAGTGGTTTGTAGGTTAACTGATCGGCTTCCACACCGCATCCGCAAAGGAGCGCGGCCAACGGCACGGCCCCCCGGAACTGCTCCGGGGGGCCGTGCCGTGAGGGGAATCTCAGCCCAGGACCAGCGACTCGCCGTCCGCGCTGATGTTGACCGGCACGACGTCGCCGTCGTGCACCTCGCCGGCCAGCAGCATCTTGGCCAACTGGTCGCCGATGGCCTGTTGGATCAGCCGGCGCAGAGGACGTGCCCCGTAGACCGGGTCGAATCCGCGCTGGGCCAGCCACTTCTTGGCCTCCAACGACACCTCGACGGTCAGCCGCCGCTGGGCCAGCCGCTTATCCAACTGCTGCAGCTGGATGTCGACGATCTGCACCAGTTCCTCGGGGTTGAGGCCCTCGAAGATCAACACATCGTCGAGCCGGTTGATGAACTCCGGCTTGAACGCCGCCCGCACCGCGGCCATCACCTGCTCCTCGGTGCCACCGGATCCCAGGTTGGAGGTCAGGATCAAGATGGTGTTGCGGAAGTCCACCGTGCGGCCCTGGCCGTCGGTGAGCCGGCCCTCGTCGAGAACCTGCAGCAGCACGTCGAACACGTCCGGGTGGGCCTTTTCGACCTCGTCGAACAGCACCACCGTGTAGGGCCGGCGGCGAACCGCCTCGGTCAGCTGACCGCCCTGGTCGTAGCCGATGTACCCGGGGGGCGCACCGACCAGGCGAGCCACCGAGTGCTTCTCGCCGTACTCGCTCATGTCGATGCGGACCATGGCCCGTTCGTCGTCGAACAGGAAGTCGGCCAGCGCCTTGGCCAGCTCGGTCTTGCCGACGCCGGTGGGGCCCAGGAACAGGAACGAGCCCGTCGGCCGGTTGGGGTCGGCGACCCCGGCCCGGCTGCGCCGCACCGCATCCGACACCGCCTGCACCGGCTTGCGCTGTCCGACGACGCGCTTGCCGAGTTCGTCTTCCATCCGCAGCAGCTTGGCGGTCTCGCCTTCCAGCAGCCGGCCGGCCGGGATGCCGGTCCAGGCGCTCACCACGTCGGCGATGTCGTCGGGGCCGACCTCTTCCTTGAGCATGACGTCCTCGCGCGCCTGCGCGTTGGGCAGCGCTTCCTCGAGCTTCTTCTCCACCTCGGGAATGCGGCCGTAGCGCAGCTCGGCGGCCTTGGCCAGGTCACCATCGCGTTCGGCGCGGTCGGACTCGCCGCGCAGCGTCTCCAGCTGTTCCTTGAGTTCGCGGACGATGTCGATGGCGTTCTTCTCGTTCTGCCACCTGGTCGTGAGCTCCGCCAGCTTCTCCTTGTGGTCGGCCAGCTCGGCACGCAGCTTGACCAGCCGGTCTTGGGATGCCGCATCCTCTTCTTTGCTCAGCGCCATCTCTTCGATTTCCAGCCGGCGCACGAGTCGCTCGACCTCGTCGATCTCCACCGGCCGCGAGTCGATCTCCATCCGCAGCCGCGACGCGGCCTCGTCGACCAGGTCAATCGCCTTGTCCGGCAGGAACCTTGCGGTGATGTAGCGGTCGGACAGGGTGGCCGCGGCGACCAGCGCCGAGTCGGTGATGCGCACACCGTGGTGCACTTCGTAGCGGTCCTTGAGTCCGCGCAGGATGCCGATGGTGTCCTCGGCGGACGGTTCGCCGACGTAGACCTGCTGGAAACGACGCTCCAGGGCGGCGTCCTTCTCGATGTACTTGCGGTATTCCTCCAGCGTGGTGGCTCCGACCAGACGCAGCTCGCCACGGGCGAGCATCGGCTTGATCATGTTGCCGGCGTCCATCGCGCCCTCGCCGGTGGCACCGGCGCCGACGATGGTGTGCAGCTCGTCGATGAACGTGATGATCTGCCCGGCGGAGTCCTTGATCTCGTCCAGGACGGCCTTGAGGCGTTCCTCGAACTCGCCGCGGTACTTGGCGCCGGCGACCATCGAGCCCATGTCCAGGCTGACGACGGTCTTGTCGCGCAGGCTGTCCGGGACGTCGCCGGCGACGATGCGCTGGGCGAGGCCTTCGACGATCGCGGTCTTGCCGACGCCGGGCTCACCGATGAGCACCGGGTTGTTCTTGGTGCGTCGGCTCAAAACCTGTACCACCCGGCGGATCTCGGTGTCACGGCCGATCACCGGGTCCAGCTTGCCCTCGCGGGCCCGCGCGGTCAGGTCGGTGGAGTACTTCTCCAACGCCTGGTAGCTGGCCTCCGGGTCGGGACTGGTGACCCGGGCGCTGCCGCGCACCTTGACGAACGCTTCCCGCAACGCCTGCGGGGAAGCGCCGTGGCCGGTCAGCAGCTTGGCGACATCGGAGTCGCCGGTGGCCAGGCCCACCATCAGGTGCTCGGTGGAGACGTACTCGTCGTCGAGTTCGGTCGCCAGCTGCTGCGCGACGGTGATCGCAGCCAGCGAGTCCCGGGACAGTTGCGGTTGCGCGTTGGAGCTGGTGACCTGCGGCGCCAGATCGATCAGGCGCTGCGCTTCGTTTCGGATCGTGGCCGGGTTCACACCGACCGCCTCCAGCAGCGGCGCGGCGATCCCGTCATTCTGTGTCAGCAAGGCCTGCAGCAGATGTGCGGGCCGGATTTCCGGGTTGCCGGCGGCGGTAGCCATCTGCAAAGCCGCGGTCAGCGCTGCCTGCGTCTTGGTGGTCGGGTTGAACGAGTCCACGACACCTCCATTCGGGGTCAGAGCGGGCCTAGAGGGGACCCGCCAAAAATGCTTGTCGTGATGTTCAACGCCGTCAAGGTTGAGTCTGTTCCGCTCAGGTCTGACCAGTTTCTTCCGCGACCACTCCGCCCGACTTGATCAGCCTAGACGCAATGCGCGACGCGCATCCTGGACCAATCGGGGCAGCCGGGAGGCGCCCTCACCCGCCTTCCGACTAACTGGAATCACCCGATTCCCACATGAAAGCAGCAGGGTGAACGTATCCTCAAGCGTTCCCACGATTCGGAGGTGCACATGGGCGGCGAAAGGGCGCCGCGGGTATGGCGCGGCCAGACCCACGATGCCCGCTCCCAGGCACGTCGGGCTCAGCTGATCCAGGCCGGGGTGGAACTGCTGGGCACCGGGGGCACCGCCGGCGTCACCATGCGGGCGGCGTGCCGCGACGCCGGGCTCAGCCTTCGCTACTTCTATGAGAGCTTCGCCGATACCGACGAGCTGATCCTGGCCGTGTACGACCAGTGCAACGCCGAACTGCTTGCCCGCATGGCCGGTGTCGCAGGCAAAGCGGCTCCGGTCACCGTGGCACTCGACCGTGCCGCAGCCTATTTCGAGGAGGACCCCCGTCGGCTGCGGATCCTGCTGCGCGAGCCGCAGTCCAGCAGCCTGCTCGCCGACCACCGCGCCGAGGTCCTGCCCGGCCTGCTGGGCTCGCTGGTCGGGCCGTCCGGCAACAGCGATTCGCCTCCCGTCACCGCCGCGCGAGCCATGAGCGCCAGCGCGCTGGCTGGAGCGCTCACTGCGCTGATTCTCGACTGGGCCGACGGCCGACTACACGTCAGCCGTGCCGAACTGGTGGCGTTCGCGGCCGGCCTGGTGCGGGCCGAGCTGAGCGGGGTAAGCCCGTCACAGAGTTGACTTCTCGCACGACCGGGCGCCGGGCCGCGGACGCGTCCACAGATACAGGGCGGTCCAGGCGCCGTAGCCCAGCGCCATTCCCGCGTACATGACAGCGGGATCGGTCTGGCCGTGCACGCTGAGGTAGAGCACCACACCGGCGACCAATGCCGGCAACACAGCCGCGGCACGCCGCAGCGCGAACGCAACCGCCACGAGCACGATCGACACGATCAGCAGGGCGGGACTGATCCGGTGCAGCGCGTCGAGCAGAGTGGCGAGCCAGCCCGGCGATCCACCGGTGCCGTGCCCGGCGTGTCCGACACCGGCCGCGGCCGAGGCTCCGGCGCCAAGCGCCACCAGAACCGCCGGCAGGCAGCAGGCCAGCGTGCAGGTCAGCGCGGCAACCACTCCCACTGCCCCGGATCGGCGTCCGAAGAGCTTCAGCCCGCGGGGCCGGTCGCGACATTCTGACGTGGGTGACATGTCCGCCTTCCGTAAGTACCGAATGCAAACCTATACCCCGTACGGGTATCCAGCAAGGGCTGTGCTCGTGGCGCCCGGCCGGTGCCGCCCGGTCCGATACGGTGCTGCTATGACGAGCCTGGCTTCGGTGTGGACCGCGTTGATACCGCTCGCGCTGGTGGTGGCGCTCTCCCCGATCACCGTCATCCCGGCCGTGCTGGTGCTGCACACCGCGCGCCCACGGGAAACCGGGCTGGCCTTCCTGCTCGGTTGGCTACTAGGCCTGGCGGCGCTCACCGCCGCCTTCGTCGCGGTGTCCGGCCTGCTGGGCGGTTTGCACACGACGCCGCCGACCTGGGCGTCGTGGTTGCGGATCGTCGTCGGCACGGCGCTGATCGGCTTCGGCATCTACCGGTGGGCGACCCGGCACGGACACGGCGAGATGCCGCGCTGGATGCGCTCATTCACCTCGATGTCCCCGCGGCGCGCTGGTCTGACGGCCGCGGCGCTGGCCGTCATCCGGCCGGAGGTGTCGTTCATGTGCGCGGCCGCCGGCCTGGCCATCGGCAGCGCTGGACTGGGCCTGGCGGACAGTTGGCCGGCGGCCGTATTCTTCGTCGTGCTCGCCGGATCCTCAGTCCTGATCCCGATTCTGGGCTACCTGGCCGCCAGCGACCGGCTTGATCCGGCGCTGGACCGGGTCAAGGACTGGATGGAGCAGCAGCACGCCGCGCTGGTCGCCGTGATCCTGGTCCTCATTGGTGCGATGGTGGTCTACAACGGGATTCACGCGCTATAGCCGGCGCCGCAGCCGACCCGCACTAAGATCGCGGCCGTGGGCCTGGACGACCGTGACGCGCTGCGCGTGCTGCATGACGCGTTTACCGCGGCGTCCGACGGCTCCGGCGTTGTCGCTCAGTTCTTCACCCGTTGGTTCGGCACCGACCCGTCGGTCCGTGATCTCTTCCCGGCCGACCTCGCCGCGCAGCGGGCCGCGTTTGCGCACGCCATGAGTTGGGTGCTCGGCGAATTCATCGCCCAACGGGCACAGGAACCCGTGGCGTTCTTGGCTCAATTGGGCCGCGATCACCGCAAGTACGGTGTGACGCAACGCCATTACAACGTCGTGGGCCAAGTGCTTCGCACCGCCCTGCGCGATGAGTTGGCCGACCGGTGGACCGCGGCCGTCGACGACGCCGCCCGCGAGGCGCTGAATCTGATCATCGGGGTGATGGGCGGGGCGGCCGATGCCGAAGAGGGCCCGGCGTGGTGGGACGGCACCGTCGTCGAGCACCTGCGGGTCTCCCGCGATATCGCCGTCGTCCGGATCCAGCTGGATCAGCCGCTGCCCTATCACCCGGGCCAGTACGTCAAAGTCGAGGTGCCGCAGTGCCCGCGGTCATGGCGCTACCTGAGCCCGAGCATGCCCGCCGACGACACCGGCGCCATCGAATTTCACGTTCGCGTGGTCCCCGCCGGCCTGGTCAGCACCGCGATCGTCAACGAGACCCGGCCCGGTGACCGGTGGCGACTGTCCAGCCCGCACGGCGGACTGCATGTCGATCGCGATGCCGGTGACGTGCTGATGGTGGCCGGCAGTACCGGCTTGGCGCCGCTACGGGCGATCATCATGGACCTGGCCCGGTGGGCCGTGAATCCGCGGGTGCACCTGTTCTTCGGTGGCCGCTATCCCTGCGAGCTTTACGACCTGCCCGTCCTGTGGCAGATCGCGGCGCACAACCCGTGGCTGTCGGTGACCCCGGTGTCGGAGTATGCGCGCGACCCGGACTGGGCCGCCGACTATCCCGATGTCACCCCGCCGCGGGGCTTGCATCTGCGGCAGACCGGACGACTGCCGGATGTGGTCAGCCGCTACGGCAGCTGGGGTGATCGCCAGATTCTGGTCTGCGGCGGTCCGGAGATGACGCGGGCCATGGTCGCCGCGCTTGTCGCCAAAGGCGCTCCGCCACAACGTATTCAACACGACCCCTTGTCGGAGTGAGAAGTGACTGACCTCGACGCCTGCGTACTGTCCGATCCGTCGTCGCCGCTGACGGCGACGTTCGTTCCGAACGCCGGCATGATCGGGACGTCGCTGTGCGACGACGGCGTAGAACTGCTCGGCCAGCGCCGGGGCGTGACCGCCTATGTTGCCGAGCACAAGACCATGGGCATCCCGCTGCTCTACCCGTGGGCGAATCGCTTGAGCGGCAACGACTACCGGGTAGACGCGACGGAGGTAACGCTCACCCCGGGAATCGGTGGGGTGCACGCCGACGAATACGGCGCCCCGATCCATGGCACTCTGGCTGGCGATACCGGTTGGCGTGTGAGCGAGCGGTCGACGGCGGCGTTGACGGCGGAACTCGACTTCGGATCCCGGCCGGACCTGCTGGCGTCATTCCCGTTCCCACACCGGCTGGAGTTGGCGGTCACGCTCGCGGACCGCACCCTGACGGTGCGCACCACGGTCACCGCCACCAGCGACACGGCGGTGCCACTGTGCTTCGGCTTCCACCCCTACCTCCAGCTTCCCGGCGTGCCCCGGACGGACTGGCTCATCGAGACCCCGCCGATGCGGTCCCGGATCGTCGGCGCGCACGGTCTGCCGACCGGCGCTCTGAAGCCTCACCCGGCATCGACAGAATTGTTGGGCGACACGGTGTTCGACCACGGATTCGACGAGGTGGCGCCTGGAGCGGTGTTCGCACTCTCCGGCGGCGGCCGACGCATCGAGGTGCGCTTCGACCAGGGGTATCCGGCGGCGCAGATCTACGCGCCGGCCACTGAAGACGTGGTCTGCTTCGAGCCGATGGCCGCGCCCACCGACGCACTGCGCCAAGGCGGCTACCCGGTGGCGCGTCCCGGTGAGCCCGGCGTGGCCCAGTTCTCGATCCACGTCGGTTGACTCTGCGCCTACGGCGCAAAAGTGCGAGTGGAGCGAGCCGTGGACGCAGAGTCAACGAGACAAACGGTTAGCGACGCGGCTGCCAGACCACCACGGCGGTGCTCTTGGGCACCACCGCGATCTCGCGACGCTGGTTGGCGCGCAACATCTCCAACTCCGCCGTCATCTCCTTGACCCGCGACTGCAGCGCCTCGACCTGGTTGGTCAGCTCGATGATCCGCTTGATGCCCGCGAGGTTGACGCCCTCGTCATGGGAAAGCCGCTGCACCTCGCGCAGCATGTCAACGTCTCGTTCGGAGTAGCGACGTCCGCCACCGGAGCTGCGCTGCGGACTGACCAAACCGATCCGGTCATAGGTCCGCAGCGTCTGGGCATGCATCCCGGCCAGCTCGGCTGCGACTGAGATCAGGAAGGTGCGGGCGTTGTCCGATTTGCTCATGAGCGGTTACCCGCCCATCCGGCCCGCGGGTCGAACCCGCTGGCCTGCTCCGCTGCCGCGTACGCCTCGAGCGCCTCTTGCGCCGGACCCTCCAGATTCGGTGGGACCGCGACCTTGACGGTGACCAGCAGGTCGCCGCTGCCGCCGCCGCGCTTGGGCACACCGCGCCCGCGCACCCGCAGAATCCGGCCGTCGGCGGTTCCCTTCGGCACCCGCACACCGACCTTGCCGTCCAGCGTCGGCACCGAAAGCGTGGTGCCCAAGGCGAGTTCGGAGAAGCTCACCGGGATGGTCACCGTCAGGTCGTCACCGTCACGCCCGAAAACCTTGTCCGGGCGCACTCGCACCGTCACGTACAGGTCACCAGAGGGTGCACCGCGCAGACCGGCCTCACCCTGGCCGGCCAGCCGAATCCGTTGGCCGTCTTCGACTCCCGGCGGAATCCGCACATTGATGGTGCGGGTGCGGGCCGCCCGTCCGGTTCCCTTGCACTCCGAACACGGGTGCTCGATGATCGACCCGCTGCCACGGCAGTCGGTACACGGCTCCGAGAACCCGAAGGCGCCCTGATTGCTGCTGATCACCCCGGAGCCGTTGCAGGAGACGCACACCCGGGGACTGGTGCCCGGCCGGGCGCCGCTGCCGTGACAGTTGGTGCACGGCGCAGCACTGGTCAGCCGCAGCGGCATCTCCACGCCCTTGGTGGCCTCCAGGAAGCTCAGCTCGGAGTCGGTCTCCAGGTCGTTGCCGCGACGCGGCCGGCTGGGCCGCTGCTGCGCACCGCGCCCGAACAGGCCGCCGAAGAGGTCACCGATGTTGGCCCCGCCGGTCTGCCCGGCCGCGCCGAACAGGTCGTTGAGGTTGAATTCGGTGCCGTCGCCGCCGGTGGAGAACCGGTCGAAGTTTCCGCCGCCGAACCCGCCGCCGCCGTTGAAGCGCCGCCCGAAGCCGCCGCCGGCGAACAACCGCCGGGTCTCGTCGTACTCCTTGCGCTTGGCCTCATCGGACAACACGCTGTAGGCCTCGGACACCGCCTTGAAGCGGTCCGCGGCCGCCGGGTTGTTCGGGTTGCGGTCCGGATGCAGTTCGGAGGCCAACTTGCGGTAGGCGCTCTTGATCTCTTTCTCGCTGGCGTCGGAGGAGACGCCCAGCTCCTTGTAGAAGTCCTTTTCGACCCATTCACGCTGAGCCACGCCGCGTCACCTCCTTACCTGTCAATTCTCTTCAGCAGTGTCGCCGCCGACAACCGCCTCGTCGGCCTCGGCGTCCGGGATGGTGTCGACCACCCCGACCATCGCGTGCCGCAGCACCTGGTCACCGAGCTTGTAGCCCTGGCGCAGGACGGTGCCGATCACCGAGTGGGTCCCGTCGCCCTCATGCTGGACCGCCTCGTGCAGCGACGGGTCGAACTCGTCGCCCTCGGCGCCGAACGACGACAGTCCCATCCCGGTGAGCGCACCGGTCAGCTTGTCCGCCACCGCTTTCAGCGGACCCGATTCCAGGTCGCCGTGGCTGCGGGCGCGGTCCAGATCGTCGAGGATCCCGAGCAGTTCGGTCACCACGGCGGCCTTGGCCCGGTCTGCGACACCTTGCTGGTCGCGCAGCGCCCGCTTGCGGTAGTTGGCGAAGTCCGCCTGTACCCGCTGCAGGTCGGCGGTCAGCTCGGCGACCTGGTCGGCCTGGGCGTCGGCGGCCGGCTCCTCCGGTGCCGGCCCACTAGGGGCCGGCCCGGAGGAACCCTCCCGCACCTCACCGGTTTCCGGGTCGATGCGCCGCTTGTCGGTGACGGTGATGGTCTCCGGAGACGGTTCGCGCGAATGTTCTTCGCTCACTTGGTGTCTCCGTCGTCGACCACCTCTGCGTCCACGACGTCGTCATCGCCACCGGAGGGGCCGCCGGCCTCACTGGCGGCCTGCTCGGCCTGGGTGGCCTCGTAGATCGCCTGACCCAGCGCTTGCGACTCGACGCCGAGCTTCTCCATCGCGGACTTGATGGCGCCGATGTCGGTGCCCTCCAACGCCTTCTTCGCGTCGCCGATCGCGGCGTCCACCTTGGCGAGGGTGTCCTCGGGGACCTTCGAGCCACCTTCGGCCTCGCGCTGCTCCTTGACGAACTTCTCCGTCTGGTAGACCAGCGACTCGGCCTGGTTGCGCACGTCGGCCTCTTCCCGACGCTTGCGGTCCTCCTCGGCGTGCGCCTCGGCGTCCTTGATCATCCGGTCGATCTCCTCCTGGGACAGGCCGGAGCCCTCCTGGATCTTGATCGTGTTCTCCTTGCCGGTGCCCTTGTCCTTGGCGGTGACGTGCACGATGCCGTTGGCGTCGATGTCGAAGGTGACCTCGATCTGCGGGACACCGCGCGGGGCCGGCGGGATACCGGTCAGCTCGAAGGAGCCGAGCAGCTTGTTGTGCGAAGCGATCTCACGCTCACCCTGGAAGACCTGGATCTGCACCGACGGCTGGTTGTCGTCGGCGGTGGTGAAGGTCTCGCTGCGCTTGGTCGGGATGGTGGTGTTGCGCTCGATCAGCTTGGTCATCACGCCGCCCTTGGTCTCGATACCAAGCGACAGCGGGGTGACGTCAAGCAGCAGAACGTCTTTCACCTCACCCTTGAGCACACCGGCCTGCAGCGCGGCGCCCACCGCGACGACCTCGTCCGGGTTGACGCCCTTGTTGGGCTCCTGGCCACCGGTCAGCTCCTTGACGAGCTCGGTGACCGCGGGCATCCGGGTGGAACCACCCACCAGCACCACGTGGTCGATCTCCGACACCGAGATACCGGCGTCCTTGATCACCGACTGGAACGGCTTGCGGGTGCGGTCCAGCAGATCCTGGGTGATCTTCTGGAACTCCGACCGAGTCAGCTGCTCGTCGAGGAACAGCGGGTTCTTGTCGGCGTCGACGGTGATGTAGGGCAGGTTGATGGAGGTGCTCTGCGAGCTCGACAGCTCGATCTTGGCCTTCTCGGCTGCCTCACGCAGCCGCTGCATCGCCATCTTGTCCTTGGTCAGGTCGATGCCCGAGGTGCCCTTGAACTTGTCGACCAGCCAGTCGACGACACGGTCGTCCCAGTCGTCGCCACCGAGGTGGTTGTCACCGGAGGTGGCCCGGACCTCGACCACGCCCTCGCCGATCTCCAGCAGGGAGACGTCGAAGGTGCCACCACCGAGGTCGAACACCAGGATGGTCTGTTCCTTGTGGCCCTTGTCCAGGCCGTAGGCCAGCGCGGCCGCGGTCGGCTCGTTGACGATGCGCAGCACGTTCAGGCCGGCGATCTGGCCGGCTTCCTTGGTGGCCTGCCGCTGGGCGTCGTTGAAGTAGGCCGGCACGGTGATCACCGCGTCGGTGATGTCCTCGCCGAGGTAGGCCTCCGCGTCACGCTTGAGCTTCATCAGCACGCGGGCGCTGATCTCCTGCGCGGTGTAGTCCTTGCCGTCGATCTCGACTTTCCAGTCCGAGCCGATGTGGCGCTTGACCGAGCGGATGGTGCGGTCGACGTTGGTGACCGCCTGGTTCTTGGCGGGCTGGCCGACCAGCACTTCGCCGTTGCGGGCGAACGCGACGACCGATGGGGTGGTGCGCGAGCCCTCCGAGTTGGCTACGACGACGGGGTCGCCGCCCTCCAGCACTGCGACGCACGAGTTGGTGGTCCCGAGGTCGATTCCGACCGCACGAGCCATTGTGGTTCCTCCCTGGTAGACGATATCCCTAGTCTGAGCGGACTGCGCTCAAGGATGCTCCTTGGGCGGCTTGGCTGTCAACCCAGACTTGAGTGCTTCTGACTCAACTTGTCGAAGTGGTCAACGGGCTGGGTTCCGGGTTTGTTCCCGGCCCTACCCCGAGCTGCGGAGACCCGGAACGATGAGGCAACCCGCACGCGCGCATCAACATCGGCTGATACTGTAATATCGATTAAGTATCACCGTATCTAGTTTGGAAATCGGGGTTCTGATGCGCGTTTCTTCGATCGCCTACGCCGCGGAGTACTGGCTTGCGCCCGAGCGGTTCTTCGCCCGCACGACCCGACTCGGTGACCGTTTCCTGTTCAACCTGCCTGGCGCCGTCGATGCGTTCTGCGTCACACATCCCGACGACGTCAGACAGGTGTTCAAAGCGAGCGACTCGGTGCTGCAGCTGACACCGGCGATGGACCGCTTCGTGCCACACCATGCGATCTTCGGCGAGTACACCCTGATCAGCATGGAAGGCAGCCGGCACACCACCAACCGGCGCTATGTCAGCCCGCCCTTCCACGGCAAGGCGCTGAAGACCTACGAAGAAGCCATGGTGCGCCTGACCGAGAAAGCACTTGCGACGTGGCCAAAGGGTGAGGAGATCAGCTTCCGGGATCGCTCCGGCCCCGTCGCGCTCGATATCGTCGCCGAAGTGATGTTCGGTGTGACCGACCCGCAGCGCTCCCATCGTGTGCACAAGGCGGCGATCGCGTGGCTCGACTCGATCCGCACCACACGGCTTGCCATCCAAACCGCTTGGGCCACAGTCCGCGGCGGTAAGTGGACCGGAAACTACGACTCGATCACGAACGCCCGGTTGGCGGTCGAGGCTCTGGTGCAGGAGGAGATCGACGAGCGCCGACGCACCGGCAACGATGCGCGTGACGACGTATTGGGCATCTTGCTCGGTGTCCGTGACGACGACGGCAATCCGATGCCGGACATCATGGTGCGCGAACAGGTCGCAAGTTTGCTGATCGCCGGCTACGAGACCACAAGCCAAGCGCTGTCCTGGCTCGGCAACGAGATCACCCGCGTACCCGAGCTGCTCGAGGCACTGACCGAGTCCGCGCAAGGCGACGATCCGGCGTGGATCGACGCCACAATCTATGAAGTGCTGCGGATGCATCCGCCGGTGATGTTCAACGCGCGCTACGTCGTCGAGCCGTTCGCATTCGACGACGGAGTGGAACTGGAACCCGGTCGAATCATCATGCCGTTCACCTACGCTGTGCACCGCCGTGAGGACCTCTACCCCGAGCCGGACAAGTTCCTGCCTGAGCGCTTCCTCGGCACTCGCCCCAAAGCCTCCGAGTGGATCCCCTTCGGGGGCGGTAGTCGCTACTGCCTGGGCGCACCCTTCGCACTGTTCGAACTCCGGGTAATCCTGCGAACAATCCTGCGCCACGCCCGCTTCCGCGTCGCGACCAAACCGGTCGAACCCCCAGTGCGCATGAATGTTTCGCTGGTGCCAAAGCACGGCGGGCGCGTTGTCCTCGACCCCGCATGACTCCTATCATGGGCTGGTGCCGAACGGGTCCACAGACGAACTGGGCGAGCGGATCCTTCAAGCGGCGCTGACGTGCTTCCAGGAGGTCGGGGTCCGGCGCACCTCGATAGACGACATCGCCCGCGCGGCGAGAGTGGGCCGGATAACGGTCTTCCGGCGCTTCGAAAGCAAGGAGCGCTTGGCGCACCTCGTTCTGCTACGGGTCTTGGAGCAGACGGCCGAGAAGGTCCGGCTTGCGTTCATCGGCACCCAGGACCTCGAAAGCCGGCTCACCGAAGCCATTTTCACATCCGTGAAAGAGATCCGCGACCATCCTCTCTTCGTGAAACTGATGAAGACGGAGCCCGACTTGTTTGTGGGCACGGTCACGACCGAGGAGATGAGTGCGATCGCGCTCATGCGGAACTCAGTGACCGGCTGGCTGGGCTCCAGCGGAGGCGGACCGCTGAGCGATGAGGACGCGGCCATGGTCGCGGAATCAACCGTGCGCCTGGGTGTGTCGCTGATCCTCGCACCCGGTGGCCCCATTCCCCTGCACGACGACGGGGGTATGCGCGCGTTCATCGCGCGCTATCTCGTTCCGGGGATCGCACGGCTCGCCACCGGGCCGTGTGATTGAGGGTGTTTATATGGCGTAGCCGCTTGGGAGATCATTCTCTCGCAGGTCAGCTCCGGCCGGCATCGCTCGCGCCCGCCGGCAGCACAAACGCCGACCGCGCGGCGACGGTTGCCAGCTGCCTCATCAGCAGTGATTCCGGAATGAGTCCGGTGGCGCGGCTGACGGCGGCGCTGAGGAAGTCGGGTCGTACGTTGACGGCCTTGCCGAACCACGCCGACTCCCGAACCAGCGGTGCCACCCGCGGCCGACGGAAGGCGACGAACCGGGCGAACGCGGTGGGCAGGTCGGGCGCCCGGTCGACGAACTCGGCCAAGATCGCGGCGTCTTCCAGGCCCTGGCAGCCGCCCTGCCCAAGATGCGGACGCATGGGATGGGCCGCGTCGCCGACCAGCACGATCGGTCCGCGCGCCCAGTGACGAGCGGGTCCGCGGTCGTAGAGGTCGTCGCGCAACACGTCAGCGTGCGAGGTCGCACCGAGAATGCTCGGGATGGGATCACACCAATCGGCGAACTTACCCCGCAGGTAGGCCAGCTCCCCCTCGCGCGCTCGCTGCCCCTCGGCGACCCGCTCGGTGGCAAACCAGTAGGTCAGGCCCGGCCCCATCGGCACATGCCCGGTTTCGACTCCGGGCCCCATGGTTTCCCCCGCCAGGTCCGGATCCAGGGCATAGGCAGCGACGCCTCGCCACGCGGTGTAGCCGACGTAGCGTCGCCGCAGCGGGCCGTTGAGATGGCGGGCCAGAACCGAATGGGTGCCGTCGGCGCCGACGACGGCATCGAAAGCCCGGACCGAGCCGTCCGAGAGTCGCAGCGCGACAACGTCTCCCGCCATCGTCACGTCGACGGCGGCGAGCCCGTAGTGGAGGCTGCCCGCCGCCAACGCGTCGGCCAGGATGTCACGCAGTACCGAGCGCTGCACCACCACGAGCGGTTCACCAAGGGCTCGGACCATCCGTTCGGCAGCCGGGCGGCGCAGCCACGACCCGTCGTGCCAGCGTGCCGCACCGGCGGTGATCCGGCCGCCCGCCGCGCGGACCGCATCGCCGAGACCGAGATGGTCCAGGGCGGCCAGGGCATTGGGCCAGATGCTGATCCCAGCGCCCGACGAGGTGTCGGTCCGTTGTTCGACGACGGTGACCTCGTGACCGCGGCGCTGCAGCCCGACCGCGGTCGCCAGCCCGGCGATGCCGGCCCCGACCACGCCGATCCGCTTGCTCATCGGGCCGGACCGTCGGCGCCGTGGGCAGCCAGCCAGGCCGCTCGCCGTCTGTTGGAAGCTCGAGAAAGCCAGGCGTCCTGGACTATCTCGGCCAGTTCACTGTTGCTGATCGCGTGCAGGTCAGCCTCCCGGACGAGAACGGACGGATGACCGTTGAAATGGTCAGTGGTGAAAAACGGTGTCGTGGGGTCTTGGATGAGGGCCTGTTTGTCGGCGTCGGACTCGACCCAGATCACGATGACATCCGGATAGGGTTCACCCGTGACGGGATCCTTGGCGTCGGGCCGCGGGGTACGGAAGAACACGAACGACTTGCCGCCCACCTGGTAGATCGGATTGCCTTTCGGCCCTTCGATTCTGGTGACGTGGGGCATCGACGCGGCGACCTCATGCACGTCTGTGACTCGCGCGGGTCGATCGGCCATAACCGCAACCGTAGTCACCCGTCGAACAGCAGGCGCGCGATCCGCTCGACCGTGGCCATCGGATCGGCGGCTTTCACGCCTGCGTTTACCGCGTCATTGAGCCACAGCGTCGAAAAGCCGTGCACCAACGACCAGGCGGCCAGCTCGGCGCCGGCCGGATCGGCACGCGCAGCCGCGTCCTGAAGCGTCGCCACACCACGGGAAAGTTCGGCTGCCGCAGCGGCTTCCGCGGCGACCAGCTCGGCAGCGGAGGGATCCAGCAGCGACTTGTCGAACATCACCTCGTAGTGGCCCGGATGGTCAAGCGCGAACCGCACATAGGCCAAAGCGGCGTCGACGAACCGGCCCCGGGCTGCGGTGAGCGCGGCACTCAGCAGCTGAAAACCCTCGGTGGCCAGCGCGGTGAACAGCCCCCGCCGATCGGTGAAGTGATGCGCCGGGGCGGCATGCGAGACTCCGGCCGCGCGGGCCAGTTCGCGCAGCGATACCCGGTCGGCACCCTGCTCGGCCACCAGGCGCGCGGCTTCGGCCAGGATCACGGCGCGCAGATCGCCATGGTGGTAGGTCGAACGGGCCATGGCGCCACCCTACAAGACAATCTTGACAGCGACTAGATATCGGTCTTACGCTCGGCGTCATAACTTGTCACTGTCTAGATCTGGAGGTGGTCATGGCTCCCCTGGTCACACTGTTGGTGGGCAGCTTTGCCGCGCGGCTCGTCGGCTGGTTGGGCGTCGACTACGTGGACAGCTGGGCTCGCGCGATCGCCGTCGGCCTGGCAGCAATGTTCTTCGTCACGGGTGCGGCGCATTTCGCGCCACCGCTGCGCAGCCAGCTGATCGCGATCGTTCCCCCGGCACTGCCGGCGCCGGGACTGCTGGTCAGCATCACCGGCGTACTGGAGCTGCTGGGCGCCGTGGGCCTGTCGCTTCCCGCCACCCGCGTCGCCGCGGCGGTCTGCCTGCTGCTGTTGATGCTGGCGATGTTCCCGGCCAACATCTACGCCGCCCGGATGCCTGATCCGCCCAAGTCGATGACGACCCGACTGCCGGTACGCACCGCCGAGGAGATTCTCTATCTGGCCGCCGCGGCGGCGGTCGCAGTCGCTGGGTAGATCGGTCGCGTCAGCGCGTCGCGTCGACGGCGTCGGGCAGGGCGCTGAGGAGCTTCTCGTCGGCCGTGAGCAGGGTCAGCCGCTCCGCGGTGGCCTGGGCGACCAGGATCGCGTCGAACGGATCCCGGTGTGGCAGAACGGTGTGGCCCGATGCCAGGGCATGACGGCGGGTGACCGGCAGGTCACGCAATCCGGACCGTTCGATCGCGTCGTCCAGGTCAGCGGGCAGGGCGAGCTTGCCGAGGTTCGCCTTGATGGACATCTCCCAGGCGCTCGCACCCGAGAAGAAGACGACCTCGCCGGCAGTGATCCGCTCTCGTGCCCGCTCTCCCAGCCGGGGGCTGCCGTCGAGCAGCCACAGCACCACGTGGGTGTCCAGCAGCAGACCGGTCATTCGGTTCCGAACAGGGCGTTGATCGCCGGGTCAACGTCGTCGAAGTGTTCGTCGTCGTAGCCGAGTCGTCCGGCGGCCACCCCGAAGGCGATGTCGACGCGCGGGTGCGGGACCAGATCGGCGACCGGTTTGCCGGCCCGAGCAATCGTGATCGTCTCGCCGTTCTCGACCCGAGCCAGCAGGCTCGACAGGTGTGTCTTCGCGTCATGGATGTTCACGGTTGACACGCCAGCCAGAGTACCGGCCTTAGTCCAGTCGGACTAAGGCCGCGGCGGAACGAGACACCGCAGGAAATCTCTACAACCAGGGCATCATCGGGTTCTTCGCCTTCGAGAACACCGTCGACGACGTCGGCAACCGGTTCAACTCGCTGTAGCGAAACCGCAGGGCCCGAGCGCCATGGGTTTTGGTCCTGACCAGCAACCCCGGTGCGTTACCCTCGCAGCGATGTCACTTTCCCCCGCCCCGCATCCGATTTCCCCGGCTGCGCTGGCCCGCGAGGACGCGGGCTACCACAAGGACCTGGCCCCCCGGCAGCTGCAGATGATTGCGCTCGGAGGTGCCATCGGCACCGGGCTGTTCCTGGGCGCCGGCGGCCGGCTGGCCTCGGCCGGGCCGGGCCTGTTCATCGTCTACGCGGTCTGTGGCGCCTTTGCCTTCCTTATCCTGCGTGCGCTCGGCGAGCTGGTGCTGCACCGGCCGTCGTCGGGATCGTTCGTCTCGTACGCGCGTGAATTCTTCGGGGAGAAGACCGCCTACGTCACCGGGTGGCTGTACTTCCTGAACTGGTCGATGACCGGCATCGTCGATACCACGGCTATCGCCAGCTACTTCCACTATTGGCACCTGTTCGAGGTGATCCCGCAGTGGACCCTGGCGTTGATCGCCCTGCTGGCGGTGCTGTCGATGAACCTGATCTCGGTGAAGCTCTTCGGTGAGCTGGAATTCTGGGCCGCGCTGATCAAGGTCATCGCGCTGCTGACGTTCCTGGTCGTCGGGACCATCTTCTTGGGCGGCCGCTACCAGGTCGACGGCCAGGAAACCGGCCTGCACCTTCTGTCCCAGAACGGCGGGTTCCTGCCGACTGGGCTGCTCCCGCTGGTGCTGGTGACCTCTGGGGTGGTGTTCTCCTACGCCGGGGTCGAACTGGTCGGCACCGCCGCCGGCGAAACCCAGGACCCCGAGAAGGTCATGCCGCGCGCGATCAACTCGGTGGTGGCCCGCATCGGGATCTTCTACGTGGGATCGGTGGTGCTGCTGGCGCTGCTGCTGCCCTACACCGCCTTCAAGGAGCACCAGAGCCCGTTCGTCACGTTCTTCTCCAAAGTCGGTTTCACCGGCGCCGGCAGCCTGATGAACCTGGTCGTGCTGACCGCCGCGTTCTCCAGCCTCAACGCCGGGCTGTACTCCACCGGACGGATCCTGCGCTCGATGGCGGTCAATGGCAGTGGTCCGGCGTTCACCGCCAAGATTTCGAAGAACGGCGTGCCCTACGGCGGCATCCTGCTGACCAGTGGAGTCGGCCTGCTGGGCGTCGTGCTCAACGCATTGCGCCCCGGGCAGGCCTTCGAGATCGTGCTCAATATCGCCGCGGTCGGGGTGATGGCGGCGTGGGCGACGATCGTGGCCTGCCAGCTGCGGTTGCTCCGGCTGGCCAATGCCGGCGTGCTGCGACGACCGTCGTTCCGAATGCCGCTGGCTCCCTACAGCGGGTACGCGACCTTGGTGTTCCTGGCCGGTGTGCTGGTGCTGATGCTGTTCGATCACCGCAGCGGCCCGTTCGTGTGGGGGGTGCTGATCATCGGCACGCCCGCACTGATCGTCGGCTGGTACCTGGTGCGCGGGCGGGTGCAGGCCGCGGCCGCGGTTTCCGAAACGCCCGCCGAGCAGACTCCGACTGTGACCGTGCAGCCGGATCCGGACGAGTAGAAGGCCCGAAACACATGGCCCGCAATCGTTACGCAGCCAAACCCCCGCTGTATGGAATGGTGCTGGTCTTCTGCGCCATCGCCATCGTGGCCGTCACCGCCTACCTGCACGCCGGCTGGTGGTCGGTGGCGGGTTATGCGCTCGCCGCGGTGACGGCCGTCGCCGGTGCGGCGTTGGCCTTCCGCGACTTTTCCTGACCGCAGGCTTGCCACTCGGCGTGCGCCCACTGCGAAAAGTCGGGCACCGAACTCGTACCGCGCGTCACTACAGCCACTGATGTCACTGGGTGCGTACGCTGGGCCGCAACACAGCGCAGCGGGGGAATGAGTGCGGGTACCAGACCAGGCGAAACGCAGGACGGCCGGAAAGCTGACACTGGCGGCCGCGCTGCTGCTGACGGGCTGTAGCACCACCGTCGATGGCCACCCGACCGCAGCTCCGGGCGGTGGGCCGCCGGAGCCGTCGTTCCGGCCGCCCCGCACCAGCACCGCACCGCCGAGCCCGCCGAGTCCGACCAAGTCGGCCGTCCCGAACCGGCCGGCCGAGGCCATCCCGCTGCCTCCCGACGACAACGGTTACGTCTTCATCGAGACGAAGTCCGGCCAAACCCGCTGTCAGATCTCCTCTCCACAGGTCGACTGCGAGGCGCAGTTCACCAACACCCCGCTCAAAGACGGCCAGCACGCCAACGGTGTCAGTGTCAGTGCCGACGGCACCGTGCAGTGGGTGGTGGGCAACCTGGGCGATATCCCGGTCGTCACCATCGACTACCTGACCTACCAAGCGCAAGGATGGACGATCAACGCCGATATCAACGGCACGCGGTTCACCAATGACCGCACCGGCCACGGCATGGTCGTCAGCATCGACAACGTCGATACCTTCTGATTTTTCGCCCAAGTCGGCTGTCAGCGCCTTCCGTTACGATCGGTGAAATGGCGCGCTTCGGATCTTCAGACGGTTCCGGCAAACCCGGCGAGGACCAAACTCGGTCCGTGCCCTACGGCCATCGCGGCCCGCAACCGCCCGGACCGCCCCCGGCTCCGTTCGGCCCCGCCAACCCGGCGCGGAACCCTGGAGAGCCCGGCTACCAGCCCGGGAACGCCCCGACCCAATACGCCGCCTACAACGCCTTCGACGAGCCGACCGACCCGCAGGTTGTGGATTTCGCTGCGTCGTCGGCCACTCCGTGGTTTCGCCGCCGGTCGGTGCTGATCGCCTGGTTCGGCCTCATCGCGGTGATGCTCGCGCTGGTGATCTGGGGAATCATCCAGCTGACCAGCCGCGGGCCCGGCGGCGGGAGCACCACCCCGGCGACCAGCTCGTCAAGCACCACCAGCACCACGGCCAGCACCAGCAGCACGACCAGCTCATCGAGTGCGTCCAGCACCACCGCACCGACGGCGGCCCCGCCCCGACAGGCCCCGCCGCAGCAGCCCCCGGCACAGCAGGCACCGGCACCCAGCGAGCCGCCGCACCGCCACCGACCGCATCTGCCGTCGGTGATCACCATCCCGCCGATCCCCAAGGTTCCGGAGCTGCCGACGGTGATCACGCTGCCGCCGCACCGGTAGCCCACCGGCCCGGTACTCTCGCCGCATGCAACCACCGCGGCGGTCGGCCTGGCTCGGCATCGATGTGGTGGCCGTTCTGATTTTCTGCGCCCTCGGCCGGCGTAGCCACGATGAGGGCATCACGCTCAGCGGCTTGGCGACCACGGCCTGGCCGTTTCTCAGCGGCACCGCGCTGGGCTGGCTGGTGTCGCGCGCCTGGCGCAGTCCCACCGCGCTCTGGCCCACCGGGGTGACGGTCTGGATTTCGACGGTGCTGGTCGGCATGCTTTTGCGCGAAGCGACCTCGGCCGGCGTGGCGAAGAGTTTCATCCTGGTGGCGTCGACGGTCACCGCCGTCTTCCTGCTCGGCTGGCGAGCTGTGGTCGAGCTTGTCGCGCGGCGGCGTTTGGACAGCTGACGGGTTTCGGCCAGTGTCGTCGCGGGTTTTCGTCAGGCGCGGCCCCTACCCTCGGTCCGTGTGAACCGATCGCCGGACGACCCGAACAACGAGCCGACCCAGATGGCCGGCTACGGCGACGGCGACAACGGCAACTATGGCGAGCCGGCCTACTACAGCGAGTACCGCGAGCCCACCGGACGCCAGCCCGAGTGGAACGAACCGCCGCCGACCCCGTGGTATCTGCGACCAGTCGCGCTGGTTTTCCTGGGCGTGCTGACCGCAATCCTGATCGCGCTGCTGGTGTGGGGCATGGTCCGGCTGGTGAACAAGGAACCGATCCCGACCGCGCCGGCGACCAGCTCAGTGACATCCACCACCACCGCCCCCGCGGAGGAGGCCCCCGTCCCGGCGCAGCCCCCTGCCGACGCCACCACCGACGAAAATCCACCGCCGGCGACGGAAACCGAGCCCCCCGCGTCCACCACCGAGGCACCAAGCACCACGGCGACCACCGAACCGCCCACCACCACCGAGCCGCCGACCACCACCGCAGCACCGAGCACCACCACTGCCCCCGCCACGCCTACGCGACGGCCGCCGGCGATCGTCATACCGCTGCCCGGACTGTGATTTCCCTAGGGCCCGAGCCACCACGAAAGCCCGTCTGAACAGTCGCGGGCCGATACAGTTAGGCCAGCCTTTGTCGCGCTGAACGGCCTCGGAGTGGCACTATGGGCGAGCACCGAGCAGGGCTTGAACTGGTGCTGCGCAAGATTGGCGTAAGTTACCCGTCAGTAACCCTAGCTAAGTTACTGATCGGTAACTTGTGGATGGGAGAGGCTCTCCGTGACCGAAAATACCCAGATGCTGATCAGGCTGGTGGTCGGCCTGTCCATGACAGCACTTGTTGGCATGTTGGCCGCCCGCCGGGTGTTCTGGCTCTTCCGACTGGTCATGTCCGGTCAGAAGGTCGGCGCCGAGCGGACGAACGACATCAAGTCCCGGATCGAGACCCAGATCCGTGAGGTCGCCGGCCAGGCCAAGCTGCTGAAGTGGAACATCCCCGGGATCGCGCACTTCTTCACCATGTGGGCGTTCTTCGTGCTGATCACGGTGTACATCGAGGCCTACGGCCAGATGTTCAACCCGCACTTCGCCATCCCGATCGTCGGCCGCTGGGACGTCCTGGGCTTCATGCAGGACTTCTTCATCACCGCGGTCACCCTGTCGATCTTCGTGTTCATGGTCATCCGGGTCCTGCGTAACCCGACTGAGCACGGCCGGTCGTCGCGGTTCTACGGCTCGCACAACGGCGGCGCCTGGCTGATCCTCGTGATGATCCTCAACGTGGTCTGGACCTTCCTGCTGCTGCGCGGCGCCGCGGTCAACACCGGCACCCTGCCCTACGGCAAGGGCGCCTACCTGTCGCACCTCATGGGCAAGCTCATGGCGCCGCTGGGGCTCGCTGTCAACGAGAACATCGAAACCGCCGCGCTGCTGCTGCACGTTGCGGTGGCGCTGGGCTTCCTGCTGATCGTGCTGAACTCCAAGCACCTGCACATCTTCTTGGCCCCGATCAACGTCACCTTCAAGCGACTGCCCAACGCCCTGGGCCCGCTGCTGCCGATCGAGTACCAGGGCGAGCCCCTGGACTTCGACAACCCGCCGGAAGACGCGGTGTTCGGCCGCGGCAAGATCGAGGACTTCACCTGGAAGGGCATGCTCGACTTCGCCACCTGTACCGAGTGTGGCCGCTGCCAGTCGCAGTGTCCCGCGTGGAACACCGGCAAGCCGCTGAGCCCCAAGCTCGTCATCATGGACTTGCGCGACCACTGGATGGCCAAGGCCCCCTACCTGCTTGGCGACAAGCCGATGCCGACCGGTGAGGTCGACCTGGCCGACGCCAAGCCGCTGCCCGGCCACCACGTGCCGGAGAAGGGCTTCGAGCGCATCGGCGGCTCCGGCCCGGCGCAGGCCGTCCGCCCGCTGGTGGGCACCGCCGAAGAAGGCGGCGTGATCGACCCCGACGTGCTGTGGTCGTGCACCAACTGCGGCGCCTGCGTCGAGCAGTGCCCGGTGGACATCGAGCACATCGACCACATCGTCGACATGCGCCGCTACCAGGTGCTGGTGGAGTCGGAGTTCCCCTCCGAGTTGGGTGTGCTGTTCAAGAACCTGGAGAACAAGGGCAACCCGTGGGGGCAGAACGCCAAGGAGCGCACCGCCTGGATCGACGAGCTCAACTTCGACATCCCGGTCTACGGTCAGGACGTCGACAGCTTCGACGGGTTCGAGTACCTGTTCTGGGTGGGCTGCGCTGGGGCCTATGAGGACCGCGCCAAGAAGACCACCAAGGCGACCGCCGAGCTGCTGGCCGCTGCCGGCGTGAAATTCCTGGTGCTGGGCACCGGGGAGACCTGCACCGGTGACCCCGCCCGGCGTGCCGGCAACGAGTTCCTGTTCCAGCAGTTGGCCTCGCAGAACGTCGAGATGCTCAACGAGGTGTTCGACGGCCTGGACAGGCCCGACCGCAAGATCATCGCCAGCTGCCCGCACTGCTTCAACACGATCTCCCGCGAATACCCGCAGCTGGGCAGCGAATACACCGTCCTGCACCACACCCAGGTGCTCAACCGACTGGTCCGGGACAAGAGACTGATTCCGGTCGCTCCGGTGTCACGGGAGGTCACCTACCACGACCCGTGCTTCCTGGGCCGCCACAACAAGGTCTACGAGCCGCCGCGTGAGCTGGTCGAGGCGTCGGGAGCCAACCTGGTCGAGATGCCCCGAAACAAGGACCGCTCGTTCTGCTGCGGCGCCGGCGGCGCCCGGATGTGGATGGAAGAGCACATCGGCAAGCGGGTGAACCACGACCGCGTCGACGAGGCGCTGGCCACCGGTGCCACCACCATCGCCACCGGCTGCCCGTTCTGCCGGGTGATGGTCAGCGACGGCGTCGACGACCGCATCGAAGCCTCCGGGCGTTCCGGCGTGGACGTGCGTGACATCGCCCAGCTGCTGCTGGAGTCCCTGGACATGTCCACGGTGACGTTGCCGGCCAAGGGCACCGCTGCCGAGGCCGCCGCCAAGGCCGGCCCGAAGAAGGTCGAGGAGAAGGCACCGGCACCGGCTGCCGTGGCCACCGCGACGGTGGAGAAGCCGGCTGCCGAGGCCAAGGCCGCGGCCCCGGTCAAGGGCCTGGGGATGGCCGGCGGCGCCAAGCGCCCGGGCGCCAAGAAGGCGGCCCCGGCCGCTGCTCCGGCCGCCGAGGCCCCCGCTGCCGCGCCGGCCGCACCCGCAGCCCCGGTCAAGGGGCTGGGGATCGCCGGCGGCGCCAAGCGCCCGGGCGCCAAGAAGGCAGCTCCGGCGGCGGCTGCGGCTCCGGAAGCGACCACCGCTGCCGAGCCCGCCGCACCGGCGGCGCCCGCAGCACCGGCGGCGCCGGCGGCACCCGTCAAGGGTCTGGGTATGGCCGCGGGCGCCCGTCGGCCCGGCGCCAAGAAGGCCGCTCCTGCTGCCCCGGCAGCTGCGGAAACGGTGGCGACGGCCGCTGAGCCGGCATCGACCGCCACCGAGCCCGAGGCGACTGCGGAGGCTGCCCCGATCGAGGCCCCCAAAGCGGAGGCCCCCAAGGAACAGCCGCCGGTGAAGGGGCTGGGCATCCAGCGCGGAGCGCGGCCGCCGGGCAAACGCTGAGATAACAGGTTGGGGCCGTATAGGTGCATATACGGCCCCAACTTGTTTCTCGGGCAAATTTTGATTGGACAGCTATGGGACCATTGTCGACGTGACCGCTCATTCGTTGCCGCATCAGATGCCCTGGCCTGCCACCGGCAGTCAGCCACGGCAGCGTACGTTCGCGCAGTCGACCAAGCTGCAGGACGTCCTGTACGAGATCCGCGGTCCGATCCACGCCCAGGCGGCCCGGATGGAGGCCGAGGGGCACCGGATCCTCAAGCTCAACATCGGCAACCCGGCACCGTTCGGGTTCGACGCGCCCGACGTGATCATGCGGGACATGATCCAGGCGCTGCCGTACGCGCAGGGCTACTCGGACTCCCAGGGCATCCTGCCGGCGCGCCGCGCGGTGGTCACCCGCTACGAACTGGTTGAGGGCTTCCCCCGCTTCGACGTCGACGACGTCTACCTCGGTAACGGCGTATCCGAGCTGATCTCGCTGGTGTTGCAGGCACTGTTGGACAACGGCGACCAGGTCTTGATCCCGGCCCCGGACTACCCGCTGTGGACGGCGTCGACGTCGTTGGCCGGTGGCACTCCGGTGCACTATCTGTGCGACGAAACCCAGGACTGGCAGCCGGACATCGCCGACATGGAGTCGAAGATCACCGAACGCACCAAGGCGCTGGTGGTGATCAACCCGAACAACCCGACCGGGGCGGTCTACAGCCGCGAGGTGCTCAGCCAGATCGCCGAATTGGCCCGCAAGCACCAACTGTTGCTGCTCGCCGACGAGATCTACGACAAGATCCTCTATGACGACGCCGAGCACACCAGCCTGGCCACCCTGGCGCCGGATCTGTTGTGTTTGACCTTCAATGGCCTGTCAAAGGCATACCGGGTGGCCGGCTACCGCTCCGGCTGGCTGGCGATCACCGGACCCAAGGAGCACGCGACCAGCTTCCTGGAGGGCATCAACCTGCTGGCCAACATGCGGCTGTGCCCGAATGTGCCTGCCCAGCATGCCATTCAGGTGGCGTTGGGCGGCCACCAGAGCATCGACGACCTGGTGCTGCCGGGTGGGCGGCTGCTCGAACAGCGGGACGTCGCCTGGAGCAAGCTCAACGAGATTCCGGGCGTCTCCTGCGTGAAGCCCCGAGGTGCGCTCTACGCGTTCCCCCGGCTGGACCCCGAGGTCTACCCGATCGACAACGACGAGCAACTGGTGCTGGACCTGTTGCTGCAGGAGAAGATCCTGGTCACCCAGGGCACCGGGTTCAACTGGCCGGCGCCGGACCACCTGCGCATCGTCACCCTGCCGTGGGCCCGCGACCTGTCCAGCGCCATCGAGCGCCTGGGCAACTTCCTGGTCAGCTACCGGCCCTAGTCCTTCGGCGAGCCTTCCCCGTCCACAGGGAATCTCACGACGTCACAGCGGCGTGTCGCGTCGCCATATTCCCACTCGACGGCTCGCACACGCCCCCACCGGGATCGCGTGCGCGACAATGCCGATGCCCCAGCCGAGGATGGGCCAGACCGGCCAGAAATACCACTGCCCCACGGACACCGCGGTCACCAGCCAGATCCCGACCATCAGCGCCGACACCGCCAGATAAGCGCCCAGGTGAATCCGCACGCCGCGCCGGGCGGCAGCGCTGCGCTGCGCACGACGACGCGGGTCTCGCCGGCTGATCTGCGCGACAGGCAGGTCGGCGGCCAGCTCACGGAGCGCTCCGGCGGTCTGCGCCGCAAATGCCCGGCCCAGTCGGGTCTCGTACTCCTCCATCGACAGGTAGCCCTGACTGAACGCCTGCCCGAGCTGGTCGGCGGTACGCTCTCGCTCCGGATCACCCACTCGTACAGCAGAATCCGTGGTCATGTCGCACCCCTATTGCCCGGTCGGCACCCAGTTGCCGTGAAATCCGGCGGGAACACGGTGCGGCAGGTGGATGGCCGCGAGGTCTTCCAACGTGGCCGCGTCCAGGATCGCCAGCTCGCTGGTGTCGGTCGTGCTGTCATAGACGAAGCCCATCAACACGCCGTCGTCTTCGGCCGCGTCCGCCGTGGTCGGATGGAAGACGAACTCACCCAACTGTTTTCCATCACCGAAAGACCGTGTCGCTGTCGACCCGCCGACAAGGTCGTGCTTGAGCAGGGTCGCGTCCGGCACCACACCGTTGCCGATACTCACCGAATAGCCGAACCGGTGCCGCTTGCCGACCAGTCGTTCGTCAACCCGGGGGAACTCCTGGCCACGGTCGTCCACCCGAGATTCGCGAACCTTGCCGTCGGCCAGGTCGACGGTCCACCGTTCCAGCGTGGGCAGCCCCTCGGCGGGGCCACGCATCTCGGTGTCGAACATCTTCGGATGCCGGACCACGTCGAGTACGACGGTGTCACCCTCGTCGTAGGCATTCATCGGATGGAACACGTAGCAGGGCTCTACCTCGAACCACCGGACGTCGTCGTTTCCTCCGTCACGCGGCATGACACCCACCCGCGCAGGGTATTTCGGGTTCCACCGATACGGCATGGTGCGCACGCTGCTCTTGGGCATCGGCAGCCGGGCCATAATCGGGTCCGGGATGCGCACCCGTCCGATCAGCGCCGACATGATCAGCCGTACCGGTAGCCGCAGGCCGGGCGGCGCCGCACCCTGGGCCACTTGGCGGGTATCGAACGTGACCGGCAGATCATAGAAAACGACGTGGTTCTCGGTGAGCGAGAAGTCGTGCATCATCGGCGAACCGGTGACTTCGATGTCAACGGTGCGCCGTGCCCGGCCGTCGGTGCCGATCACCGAGTACTGAACGCTGTTGCCACGGTTGAACGCGTACGAAACGGCATGCAGCTCACCGGTGTCGGGGTCACGTTTGGGGTGCGCGGTGTATCCGCCCGACAACGTGCCGTCGAAGTCGCAGGTGCCGACGGTGTCCAGCTCGTCGGTCAGCTCGTAGCAGGAGATGCCACCCTCGATCAGCGCGAGGGTACGCCCGGCGTGGCCGATCACGTTGGTGTTGGCGCCGATCCCGGACGGCCCGGTATGCCGACCGGGTGGCGGCGTCTCGCCGAGCGCGGCTGCGGTCTGCGGGCCGCGTACGTAGCGGTTGCGGTACCACTCGGCCTTGCCGTCGCGCAGGCGCAGTCCGTGGACCATGCCGTCACCGATGAACCAGTGATAGAACGCGGGATCGATTTCGCCGACCGGGTTGGGCCCGTTACGCAGGTAGCGCCCGTCCAGGTAGTCCGGGATGGTCCCGGTCACCGTCAGCTCGGTGAGGGTGTACTCCTGTGCGATCGGCGCGAATCCGCCCTGAAGGTAGGGGTTGGTCATCGGACGCCTCCTGTCCATAACAACGTTATGGACATGTATAACACTGTTATGACATCATGGCAAGGGTGAGCTCGAATCCGCGTGATCGGCTGATCGAGGCCGGTACCCGACTGCTGGACAGCGAAGGCCCCGAGGCATTGCAGGCTCGGAAAGTCGCCGCCGAGATCGGAGCCTCCACCATGGCCGTCTACACCCACTTCGGCGGGATGAACGGGCTGCTGGAGGCGATCGTTTCGGCAGCGTTCGAGCGTTTCGGCGCCGCGCTGGCATCCGCACCCCGGACGGACGATCCGATGGCCGACTTCTTCTCCATGGGCTACGCCTACCGGGAGTTCGCGTTGGCCAGCCCGCAGCGCTATCGGCTGATGTTCGGGCTCGCCGCGCCGCAGAAATTCCACGTACCCGAGACGCCGGTAGCGACGGCGACCTTCGACCAACTCGTCGCCGCCGTCGAGCGGATCATCGCCACCGGCCGGATCCGCCAGGACGACACCGTCGAATTGGCCGGGCGAATCTGGAGCATGATCCACGGTGTGGTGCTCCTGGAACTGGTCGGCACCTTCGAGCAGGACGGCCGCGCCCTTACCCACATCCTCGGCCCGATGACGGTCGACATGTTCGTGGGGATGGGCGACAGCCGGGAAAACGCCGAGCTGTCGCTGCGACGGGCGACCGACGCGGTTCGGGTGTGAGCACCCGTCACCGACGATCCAACAACCCCATCAGGTAGTCGCCGTAGCCGGACTTGCACAGCGCCGCGGCACGAGCGGCGAGTGCGTCGTCGTCGATGAACCCCATCCGCCAGGCCACCTCTTCGGGCACGCCGATCTTGAGGCCCTGACGGCGCTCGACGGTGCGGACGTAATCGCCGGCGTCCAGCAGCGAGTCGAAAGTCCCGGTGTCCAGCCACGCGGTGCCGCGGGCCAGCGTCTCGACCGTCAGCCGGCCCTGGTCGAGGTAGGTCTGGTTGATGTCGGTGATCTCGTACTCGCCGCGCGCGGAAGGCTTTAAGCCCCTGGCGATCTCGACGACGTCGTTGTCGTAGAAATACAGCCCGGGCACCGCGTAGTGCGACCTGGGCGCGGTCGGCTTCTCCACCACCGACACCGCTGACCCGTTCACGTCGAACTCGACCACACCGTAGGCCGACGGGTCCGCCATCCAGTACGCGAAAATGACCGCGCCGGAAAGAAACTGGTGTCGCCGCAGACTGGTTCCCAAGCCGGCACCGTAGAAGATGTTGTCCCCCAGCACCAGGGCGACAGAGTCGGTGCCGATGTGGTCGGCGCCGATCACGAACGCCCGTGCCAGTCCGTCGGGCTGCTCCTGGATGGCGTAGCTGATGTCGACCCCGAATGCGCCGCCGTCGCCCAGCAGTCGCTGGAAGGCGGGCGCGTCATGGCCGGTGGTGATCACCTGGATGTCCCGGATACCCGCCAGCATCAGGGTGCATAGCGGGTAGTAGACCAGCGGCTTGTCGTAGACCGGCAGCAGCTGCTTGCTGACGCCCATGGTGATCGGATGCAGGCGGGTACCGGAGCCACCGGCCAGGATGATCCCGCGCATGCCGCTTAGCCTAACCGCGGCGATCGCGTGCTAGTCGACCCGATCGGCTTCGGTGAGGTCCGTGGAGGCCAAGGCGTCGTCCAGATCGTCGTGGCGGAATACCGCGGTGACGCGGTCGTGCACCACCCGGAAGGCGACCGCCTGGGCTGCTGCCCCCGGTTCCGCGGGGGCCAGTTCGGCCACCACCACGCCGTCGTGCACATACATCCGGCCGAGTCCGCCGCTCACCGCTACCGACGCGGCCCACCGCCGCAAGGCCTGATGGCCCTGCCCCGCCCCGTCGGCGTCAGCCACCTCGATATCGTCGCTGGACAGCTGTTCCAGGGTGTCCAGATCACCGGCAGCCAGGGCGTCGTGCCAGGCGAGGACCGTTGCGATCTCCGATGTGCTCATGGTCGCCAAAACTACCGCCCGATCAGAAGGCGGTGTGGTCGACCCAGTTCTGCCACACCGCGGCATCGCCGAAGACCGCGATATCGGTGTCGGCCACCGGCACGCGGCGCATCACCG
Source organism: Mycolicibacter heraklionensis (assembly GCF_001021505.1). GTDB lineage: Bacteria > Actinomycetota > Actinomycetes > Mycobacteriales > Mycobacteriaceae > Mycobacterium > Mycobacterium heraklionense. The sequence goes on along the minus strand of NZ_LDPO01000014.1, from coordinate 838 downwards.
CCAGCAACAGGTCGCGGGCCGAACCGCGCAGGGCCACTGAGCCTTTGCCGTGCTCATGTGACCAGCTCACCGTGTCGGCACCGGCCGGACGGCTGATGGTCCACTCCCCTGCCGAGCCGAGGCCATCGTCGGTGGCATGCAGGTGCACGCTGTGGCCGTCGGCCAGCGGCAATGCGTGTCCGTTGCGCGCTACGAGTGCGGGAATCAGGTCCAGCAACTCACTGATCCCGTCGGCGGCCAACTCCGGTGACAGGCTGAAGTCACCGCCGAGCGCCAGCACGGCATCCGCGCGGTGCACGGTCGCCTCGTGCAACCGGCGGCGCACCCACCACGAGGCCGGACGAGGTCCCATGAACGTCCACGCCGGCGTGTCCGGCCCACTCTGCGCGACCGCATCCAACACCCGCTGAGCCCCGTCGTGCAGCCACTCGATGGCTGCGTCCGGCTCGGCGGGCGGCTTGCCGTCGATGACATCGCGCGGATCCAGCGGGCTGTCCATACGGTCGGCGATGATCTGTGCGGCCCAACGGTTTCCGCGCCCGAAGTGCCGAAACAGTTGAGTGAGGTTCCACTCCGGGCAGGTGGGGACCGCCAACTCGGGATTCCCGGTGCGGATCAGCTCCCCGAACGCGCGCGTCTCATCGAGCAGTGCTGCGGCGTAGTCCACGCCGTCAGGCTAGTGGATTGTGTGCCGGCTCAGAAGGGCCAGCCGTGGCACCGGATTGGGGCTGTCGATCGTTGACTCGCTGACCCGGGCGCACCACGGCTCCGTGACCGTCAGCTCTCCGCCGGGTCAGGGGTGCACGTTCCGGGTCTCGCTGCCGCGTCTTGCCGACAC